>CAYYDJ010000092.1:0-1663 GCA_964470565.1 uncultured Rubrivivax sp. | reverse complement strand
TTCCTGGCCGAGGTGGGCTTGGGCTACCTGACGCTGGACCGCGCGGCGCCCACGCTCAGCGGCGGCGAGGCGCAGCGCATCCGGCTGGCGGCGCAGCTGGGCAGCAACCTGCAAGGCGTGTGCTACGTGCTGGACGAGCCGACCATCGGTCTGCACCCGCGCGACAACGGCATCCTGCTGTCGGCGCTGGCCCGCTTGAGCGACAAGGGCAACACGCTGGTCGTCGTCGAGCACGACGAGGACACCATCCGCCGCGCCGACCACATCATCGACATCGGCCCCGGCGCCGGCAAGCGAGGTGGAACGTTGGTGGCCGAAGGCACCGTCGCCGACCTGTCGCGGCGTGCCGATTCGCTGACCGGCCGTCTGCTGGCGCGGCCGCTGCAGCACCCGCTGCAGCCGCGGCGGCCGGTGGACGCCGACGTTGCGGCATTGCAGCTGCGCGGCGCCTCGCTGCACAACCTGCAGCGCATCGAGCTGCGCGTGCCGCTGCAGCGCCTGGTGGCGGTGACGGGCGTCAGCGGCTCGGGCAAGAGCACGCTGGCGCGCGACGTGCTGCTGGCCAACGTGCAGGCCGCGGTGGCCGCGCGCAAGGGCGCGCCGGCGGCCTGGGTGGGCTGCAGCGGCCTCAGCGGCTACGAAGGCATCGACCGCGTGCTGGAAGTCGACCAGACGCCGATCGGCAAGACGCCGCGTTCCTGCCCGGCCACCTACATCGGCTTCTGGGACGCCATCCGCAAGCTCTTCACCGAGACGCTGGAGGCCAAAGCGCGAGGTTATGCCGCGGCGCGCTTCAGCTTCAACACCGGCGACGGCCGCTGCCCGGCGTGCGAAGGCCAGGGCCTGCGCACCATCGAGATGAGCTTTCTGCCCGACGTCAAGCTGCCCTGCGACGTCTGCCACGGCCGGCGCTTCAACCCCGAGACGCTGGCCGTCACCTGGCGCGGCAAGAACATCGGCGAGGTGCTGCAGATGGAGGTCGACGAGGCGGTGGACTTCTTCGCCAGCATGCCCGTCATCAGCCACCCGCTGCAGTTGCTGAAGGACGTGGGCCTGGGCTACCTGACGCTGGGCCAGCCGAGCCCCACGCTGAGCGGCGGCGAGGCGCAGCGCATCAAGCTCGTGACCGAGCTGAGCAAGGTGCGCGACGACATCACGCGGCGCGGAAACCGTTCGCCTCAGACCTTATACGTGCTCGACGAGCCGACCGTCGGCCTGCACATGGCCGACGTCGAGAAGCTGATCCGCGTGCTGCACCGGCTGGTCGGCGGCGGCCACAGCGTGGTGGTGATCGAGCACGACCTCGACGTGATCGCCGAGGCCGACTGGGTGATCGACCTCGGCCCCGAAGGCGGCAACGCCGGCGGGCGCATCGTCGCCGAAGGGCCGCCCGAGGCCATCGTGGCCGCCGGCACGCACACCGGGCTGTCGCTGGCGCCGGTGCTGGCGCGGGATCAGCGCGGCGCGTCGCCCTTGCGGTAGTCGGCCGTCAGCGCGTTCAGCTTGTCCAGCAGCGCGGCGTCGAGCTTGACGTCGGCGGCGGCGAGCGTGGCATCGAGCTGCTCGGGCTTGCTGGCGCCCAGCAGCGGCGCGGTGACCTGTGGCTGGGCCAGCACCCAGGCCACGGCCAGCGTCGCCAGCGGCAGGCCGGCCTCGTCGGCCA
>CAYYDJ010000091.1:0-1766 GCA_964470565.1 uncultured Rubrivivax sp. | reverse complement strand
AGTTGTAGGCCGTCTTCACGCCCATCGCGTAGGCGGCGATGGCCATGCCCTCGATCACGATGTGCGGGTTGTAGTGCAGGATGTCGCGGTCCTTGCAGGTGCCCGGCTCGCCCTCGTCGCTGTTGCACACCAGGTACTTGGGGCCCGGGAAGGCGCGCGGCATGAAGCTCCACTTCAGCCCGGTGGGAAAGCCGGCGCCGCCGCGGCCGCGCAAGGCGCTGAGCTTCACGTCGGCGATCACCTGGTCGGGCGTCATCGCGCCCTCGCCGCCTTGCGGCCCCTGGCCCAGGATCTTCTTCAGCGCCGCATAACCGCCGCGTTGAACGTAGTCGGCCAGCCGCCAGTTGCGGCCGTCGAGGCCGGCGTAGATCTGCGGGTTGATGTGGCGGCCGTGAAAGCAGGTCTCGGCGCCGGTGGCCTGGAACTTGGAGAGATCGAGCATGGCGGTCAAGCCTCAGGCGTTCTTCAGGATGTCGAGCAACTCGTCCAGGCGCGGCTCGGTCATGAAGCTGAGCATCTGACGGTCGTTCACCAGCATCACCGGCGCGTCGGCGCAGGCGCCCAGGCATTCGGAGGGCTGCACCGTGATGCGGCCGTCGGCGGTGGTGCCGTAGGGCTCGACGCCGAGCTTGTGGCACAGGTGGTTCAGCGCCGTCTGGCCGTGGCGCAGCTGGCAGGGCAGGTTGGTGCAGACGTTGAGCTTGAAGCGCCCCACGCGGTGCTGGTTGTACATGTTGTAGAACGTGGTCACCTCGTGCACCGCGATCGGCGGCATGCCCAGCACCTGGGCGATGCCTTCCTCGGTCTCGGCCGAGATGTGGCCATGCTCGTGCTGCGCGATGGCCAGGCAGGCCATCACGGCCGACTGCTGCTGGTCGGGCGGGTACTTGGCGATCTCTTTGGCGAACAGCGCCAGCGTGGCGTCGGAGAATTTCATCGGTCAATCTCTCCGAACACGATGTCCATGGTGCCGATGATCGCCACCGCGTCGGCGATCATGTGGCCGCGCGTCATCTCGTCCAGCGCAGCCAGGTGCGCGAAGCCGGGCGGGCGGATCTTCAGCCGGTAGGGTTTGTTGGCACCGTCGCTGATCAGGTAGATGCCGAACTCGCCCTTGGGGTGCTCCACCGCCGCGTAAACCTCGCCCTCGGGGACGTGGAAGCCTTCGGTGAAGAGCTTGAAGTGGTGGATCAGCGCTTCCATGCTGGACTTCATGTCCACGCGCGACGGCGGCGCCACCTTGTGGTTGTCGATGATCACCGGGCCCGGGTTGGCACGCAGCCACTGCACGCACTGGCCGATGATGCGGTTGGCCTGGCGCATCTCCTCGATGCGCACCAGGTAGCGGTCGTAGGTGTCACCGTTGACGCCCACCGCCACGTCGAAGTCCATCTGGTCGTAGACCTCGTAGGGCTGGTGCTTGCGCAAGTCCCAGGTGATGCCGCTGCCGCGCAGCATCGGCCCGGTCAGGCCGAGGTTGAGCGCCCGCTCGGGCGAGACCACGCCGACGCCGACCGTGCGCTGCTTCCAGATGCGGTTGTCGGTCAGCAGCGTCTCGTAGTCGTCGACGTTGCTCGGGAAGCGCTTGCTGAAGTCCTCGATGAAGTCGAGCAGCGAGCCCTGGCGGTTCTTGTTGAGGGCGGCGGTCGCCTTCTCGTTGTGGATGCGGCTGACCTTGTACTGCGGCATGCGGTCGGGCAGGTCGCGATACACGCCGCCGGGGCGGAAGTAGGCCGCGTGCATGCGCGCGCCCGACACCGCCTCGT
>CAYYDJ010000090.1:0-2438 GCA_964470565.1 uncultured Rubrivivax sp. | reverse complement strand
TCGGCATCTTCATGAAGAACTGGGAGGACGACGACGACAGCGAATACTGCTCGTCCAACGCCGACTTCGTCGACGCCGCGGCGGTGGCCGACGTGGTGGACATCGAGCTGGAGCACGTCAACTTCGCCACCGAGTACAAGGACCGCGTGTTCGCCGAGTTCCTGCGCGAGCACCAGGCCGGCCGTACGCCCAACCCCGACGTGCTGTGCAACGCCGAGATCAAGTTCAAGGCCTTCCTCGACCATGCGATGCGGCTGGGCGCCGGCCGCATCGCCACCGGGCACTACGCGCGGGTGCGCGAGGTGGACGGCCGCTTCGAGCTGCTGAAGGGCTTGGATGCCTCCAAGGATCAGAGTTATTTCCTGCACCGGCTGACGCAGGCCCAACTGTCGAAGTCACTCTTTCCGATCGGCGGGATGCGCAAGACCGAGGTGCGCCGCATCGCCGAGCAGATCGGCCTGCCCAACGCGAAAAAGAAGGACTCGACCGGCATCTGCTTCATCGGCGAGCGGCCGTTCCGCGCGTTTTTGCAGCGCTACCTCCAGAACGAGCCCGGGCCGATGATCGACGACCGCGGCCGCGAGGTCGGCCGCCACGTGGGGCTGAGCTTCTACACGCTCGGGCAACGGCAAGGGCTTGGCATCGGCGGCGTCAAAAGTGGTGGCGGCGAGCACGAACCCTGGTACGTGGCGCGCAAGGACATCGAGCGCAACGTGCTGCGCGTGGTGCAGGGGCACGACCATCCGTGGCTGCTGTCGTCCACGCTGCAGGCCGGCGATTGCAGCTGGATCGCGGGCCAGCCGCCGAGCGTCGAGCGGCTGGCGGCCAAGACGCGCTACCGCCAGGCCGACGCGCCTTGCCGGCTGAGCCTGCAGCCGCAGGCCTTCAGCCTGCGGTTCGGCCAGCTGCAATGGGCGGTGACGCCGGGCCAGTCGGCCGTGCTCTATGACGGCGAGGTCTGCCTGGGCGGCGGCGTGATCGACGCGGCCGCGGCGTAGGCCGGCGGCCCCTCCCGCGCGCTCAGGCGCGGTGCGGATCGGGCGTGCTGCTGCGCTCGCGGCTGCGGCGCCGCCGCGAGCGGCCTTGCGTCGGCTGCGACGAGTGCCCGCGGCGGTGCCGCCGGTGCTGCGAGCTGGCCCAGAGCACCACCATCGCCGCCAGCACCAGCGGCAGCACCACCCACTGCAGCGTGGCGCGCTGCTGGCGCAGCGCTTCCAGGTCGGGCAGCGGGAAGCCCGCGGCGGCAGCCGATGCCGCCAAACCGCCCGGCGCCGGCGCGGCGGCCGGGTTGCCAGGCTCGGCACTGATCGCGCGCTCGTCCAGCGGGTCGTCGCCGTCGCGGTTGTCGGGCGATGACAAGGGCATGAAGTCGCCCAGCGAGCCCTCGGCGGCCAGGGCCTTCTCGACCGCGGGCAGCCCCACCTCGGCCGGCGCGGCCAGCGCCAGGCCGTTGATCTCGATCACCGGCTCGGGCAGCGCCTGCGGCAGCGTCTCGGTGGCGACCAGCGGCAGTTCTTCGTCGGACTCGCCGGACACGGCCGTCGGTTGCAGCCCACTGGCGAACGCGGCCACGACGAACTGCGCCTGCGGGCTGGCGCCGGCCCGCTCGACGGCGAGGTCGGGCGCGTCCAGCGCTGCCAGGCTGACCTGCAACGGCATGGCCGCGGCGTGGCCGCCCCATCCGCCAAGGCCGGCGACCGCCAGCGCCAGCAAAGGGCCACGCCAGTGCTTCCGGTTTCGAGGTTCTTCGTGCATCGCAGCGTGAATTTAGTGCGAAATCTCTTGCCCAGCCCGTCAGGGGCGCAAGCCGATGCTGCGTGTGCAAGCAAACGTTACTGCGACGGCAGCTTGGCGTTGATCAGCCTGGCCGGCAACGCCGGATCACCTGCCGGAGACGGCGAAGCGACAATCGCGGGCCAGCAGAACCAGAACAACAAGGCCCGCATGACCACGCTCCCGCTCTTCATCGCCCCCACCCGCTTCGACGACGCCGAGTCGGCGCTGATGCAGGTGCGGCGCATCTACGACGCCAGCATCACCCACCTGCGCGACAGCCTGCAGCGCTTCGTTGCCGGCGACAACGTCGGCGACCACGTGCGCGCCTGCTACCCCTTCGTGCGCGTGCACACCAGCACCGTGGCGCGCGCCGATTCGCGCCTGGCCTACGGCTTCGTCGCCGGCCCGGGCACCTTCGAGACCACGCTGACGCGGCCCGACCTCTTCGGCCGCTACTACCGCGAGCAGTTCGAGCTGCTGCTGCAGAACCACAACGTCGCGCTCGAGGTGGGCACCAGCACGCAGCCGATCCCGCTGCACTTCAGCTTCGCGCAGCACGACCACGTGGAAGGCGAACTGAAGGCCGCGCGCCGGCTGCTGCTGCGCGACGTGTTCGACCTGCCCGACCTCGCGGCGATGGACGACGGCATCGCCAACGGCAC
>CAYYDJ010000089.1:0-2503 GCA_964470565.1 uncultured Rubrivivax sp. | reverse complement strand
AAGCGGATGGCGCGCTCGACGGCGCCGCGGTTCATCACCGGCAGCGTGCCGGGCAACGCCAGGTCCACCGCGCAAGCCTGCGTGTTGGGCGCGGCGCCGAACGCGGTGGAGGCGCCGCTGAAGATCTTGCTGGCGGTGCTGAGCTGGGCGTGCGTTTCGAGGCCGATCACGACCTCGTAGCCGCGGATGAGCAGCGCGCTCACAGCGTCGGCTCCTGCAGATGCCAGTCGGTCGCCTGCTGCAGCGCATGCGCGGCGTGCAGCAGCGCGCCTTCCTGGAAGTAGTTGCCGATCAACTGCAGGCCCACCGGCAAGCCGCCTTCGCCGCTGCCCGCGGGCACGCTCATGCCCGGCAGCCCGGCCAGGCTGCCCGGCAGCGTGAAGATGTCGGCGAGGTAGGTCTTCACCGGGTCGTCCTGCGCGCCCAGCGGCCAGGCCACCGTCGGCGCCACCGGGCCGGCGATCAGGTCGCAGGACTGGAAGCAGGCCTGGAAGTCGTCGGCGATCATGCGGCGCAGCTTCTGCGCCTGCAGGTAGTAGGCGTCGTAGTAGCCGTGGCTCAGCACGTAGGTGCCGATCATGATGCGGCGCTTGACCTCGGGGCCGAAGCCTTGCGCCCGCGTCTTCTTGTACATGTCCATCAGGTCGGTGTACTCGGCCGCGCGGTGGCCGAACTTGACGCCGTCGAAGCGCGACAGGTTCGAGCTGGCCTCGGCCGGCGCGATGATGTAGTAGACGGGGATCGACAGCTCGGTTCGCGGCAGGCTGACGTCGACCAGCGTCGCGCCGAGCTGCTGCAGCTCGGCCAGCGCGGTGCGCACGGCGCCGCCGACGTCGGCCGCCAGCGCGGCGGGGAAGAACTCCTGCGGCAGCCCGATGCGCAGGCCTTGCAGCGGCTTGCCGGCGCTGGCGCCTTCGCGCGCAGCGCGCATCGCCAGCGCGTAGTCCTGCGGCGGGCGCTGGGCGCTGGTGGCGTCGCGCTCGTCGAAGCCGCTCATCGCCGACAGCAGCAGCGCGCAGTCCTCGGCGCTGCGCGCCATCACGCCGGCCTGGTCCAGGCTGGAGGCGAAGGCCACCATGCCGTAGCGGCTGCAGACGCCGTAGGTCGGCTTGATGCCGGTGACGCCGCAGAAGCTGGCCGGCTGGCGGATGGAGCCGCCGGTGTCGGTGCCGGTGGCCGCCGGCAGCAGCCGCGCCGCCACCGCCGCGGCGGTGGCCCCCGACGAGCCGCCCGGCACGCGACCGCGGTCCCAGGGGTTCAACACCGGACCGTAGGCCGAGTTCTCGTTGGCCGAGCCCATCGCGAACTCGTCGCAGTTGAGCTTGCCGAGCGTGACGCAGCCAGCCCCCGGGCGACCGCCCGGCTCACCGAGGCCCAGGCGCTGCACGACGGTGGCGTCGAAGGGGCTCTGGTAGCCCTGCAGCATCTTTGAGCCGGCGGTGGTCGGCCAACCGCGGGTGACGAAGATGTCCTTGTGCGCGATCGGCACGCCCAGCAGCGGCGCGGCGTCGCCGGCGGCCAGGCGCTCGTCGGCCACGCGCGCCTGCGCCAGTGTCAGCGCCTCGTCGCGCGCGAGGAAGGCGCCGAGCGCCGCGTGCTCGTCGATGCGCCGGCCGAAGGCCTGCGCCAGCTCCTGCGCCGAGACCTCGCGGCTGCGCAACGCGCGCGCCAGCTCGGCGACGCCAGCGCGTGTCCAGTCGCCGCTCATTCGATCACCTTGGGCACGAGGAACAACCCGTCTTCCACCAGCGGCGCGCTGCGCTGGTTGGCGGTGCGCTCGTCGCCTTCGGTCACCACGTCGTCGCGCAGCCGCAGCGCCACCGCCTGCACGGCCGACAGCGGCGTGTACAGCGGCTCCACGCTGCCGGTGTCGACCGCGCTCATGCGCTCGACGATGCCCAGGAAGTTGCCGATCTGCTGCAGCATCGCCGCCTCCTCGGCGGCCGAGAGTTCCAGCCGCGCCAGATGGGCGATGCGGCTGACGTCCTGCGGGGTGAGTGCCATGGGCCTGATGTGCGAAAGAAAAACAAGTGTTCGCGGCAGCGCCGCGCGAAGCCCCGAAAGACGCCTCCGGCAACACCTTTGCAGGCGTTTCGCCGGGTCGTTTTCGAGGGGGGATGCAGTATTATCGCCGGCTACCCGCACCCCAACAGACCGCCTCTTTTCCCCGTTTTCTCCTTTCGGCGCCTGCCCCGTCGTTCTCGGTCGGGCCCGGTCAGGACAGCAGGCGCGGCGCTCATCGCCGACCGCGCCTGTCCAGACTCAAGCACCATGTTCGCTTCCCTGCGCCGCTATTTCTCGACCGACCTCGCCATCGACCTGGGCACCGCCAACACGCTGATCTACGTGCGCGGCAAGGGCATCGTGCTCGACGAGCCCTCGGTCGTCGCGATCCGCCACGAAGGCGGCCCCAACGGCAAGAAGACCATCCAGGCCGTCGGCGGCGAAGCCAAGGCCATGCTGGGCAAGGTGCCCGGCAACATCGAGGCCATCCGCCCGATGA
>CAYYDJ010000088.1:0-2521 GCA_964470565.1 uncultured Rubrivivax sp. | reverse complement strand
AGCAGAAGGACGACCTGCTCAGCAACGCCGGCGAGACCACCGAGCACCTGCGCGAAGACACCACCATCGTGCCCGACCCCGCCGACCGCGCGACCATCGAGGAAGAGCACGCGCTGGAACTGCGCACCCGCGACCGCGAGCGCAAGCTGCTCAAGAAGATCGCCCAGTCGCTGGCGCGGCTGGACAGCGGCGACTACGGCTACTGCGACGAGACCGGCGAGCCCATCGGCCTGGCCCGGCTGTTGGCGCGGCCCACGGCCACGCTGTCGCTCGAAGCGCAGCAGCGTCGCGAGCTGAAGCAAAAGATGTTCGGCGACTGATTCGCGGCGGCGCGCGTGCCGCCGGCCCCATGGCCCGGGGGGGCGCCCCGGCGCCCTGCACCGGGTACGATTGCCATTCAAATGGCCGAGAACGAGAGCTTCTTCCGCAAAGTGGTTCGCTTCGTCGCCAACCCGGCGACCGATTGGAACGAGCTGAGCTCGCGCCGCGACGAAGCGCGCGAGATGGAGCTGGAGAAGTCCGAGCTGAAGGCCATGATCGAGCGCAAGCGGCGCAACGACTTCGTGCGCAAGCGCGAATTCGACATGCTGCGCAAGGTGCGCCGCGAGGGCTTGTCGCCCGAACAGCTGGCCGCGCTGGGCAGTTCGTCGCGGCTCGACGACTCCGAGGTGCGCATGGTCGACGGCGACAGCAAGTCGTCGCGCACCGACGTCGTCAAGGCCAAGATCGACGAGATCGAGCAGCAGATGACCGGCGAGACCAGCGGCTTCGCGCCCGCCGCGACGGTGCCGCCGTCGGCGAACGCGCCGCGCAAGCCGGTTTACTTCGACCCCCATCCGGCACGGCCACCGGCGGCGCCGACGACGCCACGCGCGTCAGGGGTCACGCCCGACATCGACCTCGGCGCCGAGCTGGTCGACGACGGCGAGCAGCTGCCCGCATTGCCGCCGCTGCCGCCCGACGAAGCCGACTTGCCGCCGCACGCCACGCCGTCGGCCGCACCGCGGGCTGGTGGCGCAGCGCCGCCGGCGCCGCGCGCGGTGCCCAACAGCACGATCGACACGGTGGACTTCAACAGCCCGCTGGCGCTGGAAGTCAGCGAGGTCCTGCACGACCCCGACCTCGACGAGCCGGTGATCGCCTTCGCCAACGCCGACTTCGACGGCTGCGAGCAGGCGCTGCAGCGCGTCACGCACGCCGGCGGCGCCCGCCACGACCACGCCGAGACCTGGCTGGTGCTGTTCGACCTCTACCGCGCCACCGGGCAGCAGCCCCGCTTCGAGAGCCTGGCGATCGACTACGCGCAGCGCTTCGGCTGGTCGGCGCCGCAGTGGTATTCGCTGCCCAAGCTGGTGGCCGACGCGGTGGCCGAGGACAAGCCCCTGCGCGGCGCGCGCGGCGGCGAGACGGTGGGCTGGACCGCGCCGGCCGACCTGGACATCGACGCCGTGGCGCGGCTGCGCTCGCAGACGCTGCAGATGCCGCTGCCCTGGGTCTTCGACTGGGGCCCGCTGCAGCGCGTGGACACCGACGCCGCGATGCAGTTGTCGACGCTGTTCCGCCTCTGGGCCGGGCAGCCGCTGGAGATGCGCTGGATCGCCGGCGAGCGGCTGTTCACGGTGCTGCAGGAGGCCGCGCCCAGCGGCGTGCGCGACGCCGACCCCGCTTTCTGGCTGACGCGGCTGGATGCGCTGCGCCTGGTCAACCGCGTCGACCAGTTCGACGAGACCGCCATCGATTACTGCGTGACCTACGAGGTCTCGCCGCCGTCGTGGGAGCCCACGCGCTGCAACGTGCGCATCAGCGCCTCGGCGGTGTCGACGCGGCAGCCGCAGACCTCGGTGCTGACCGAGCCCAGCACCAGCTTCGTCGAGTCCAGCCTGCTGGAAGACACCGAGGCCGCCAACGGCGTGGCGGCGCTGGAGCTGTCGGGCCAACTCGTCGGCGACATCAGCGGCACGCTGGCGGCGCTGAACGAAGGCGTGGGCGCGGCGTCGACCATCAGCGTCTCGTGCACGCGGCTGATCCGCGTCGACTTCATCGCCGCCGGCGACCTGCTGAACTGGGTGCTGATCAAGAAGACCGAGAACCGCGCCGTGCACTTCGTCGAGGCCCACCGCCTGGTGGCGCTGTTCTTCGGCGCCATGGGCATCAACGAGCACGCCAAGGTCCAGGTCCGCAAGAACTGATCTTGAAGCGCCCGCGCGCGGCCCCATCTGCCGCTGACCTATGGAACCCTTTCACGGCACCACCATCCTCAGCGTGCGCCGAGGCCGGCGCGTGGCGCTGGGCGGCGACGGCCAGGTCACGCTCGGCAACATCGTCGTCAAGGCCAGCGCGCGCAAGGTGCGCAAGCTCTACCGCGACCAGGTGCTGGCCGGCTTCGCCGGCGCCACCGCCGATGCCTTCACGCTGTTCGAGCGCTTCGAGGCCAAGCTGGAGAAGCACCAGGGCCACCTGGTGCGCGCCGCCATCGAGCTGACCAAGGACTGGCGCACCGACCGCGTGCTGCGCCGCCTGG
>CAYYDJ010000087.1:0-2547 GCA_964470565.1 uncultured Rubrivivax sp. | reverse complement strand
AACGGGCTCTTGACGCCGGCGTGGCCGCCGGCGCCCGCGGCCACCGCGATCAGGCCGTCGGCGCCCTTCTCGATGGCCTTCTTCGCGAAGCTGTTGTTGATGATGTCGTGCAGCACCACGCCGCCCCAGGCATGCACGGCGTCGTTGACGTCGGTGCGAGCGCCCAGGCTGGTGATCACGATCGGCACCTTGTATTTGGCGCAGACCTGCATGTCGTGCTCAAGCCGGTCGTTGGACTTGTGAACGATCTGGTTGATCGCATAGGGCGCGGCCGGGTTGTCGGGGTGGTCGCGGTTCCAGGCCGCGAGGCCCTCGCTGATCTCCTGCAGCCATTCGTCCAGCTGCGAGGCGGGCCGCGCGTTGAGCGCCGGCATCGAGCCCACCACGCCCGCGGTGCACTGGGCGATCACGAGCTTGGGCGTGCTGACGATGAACATCGGCGATGCGATGACGGGCAGCGGCAGGTGCTGCAGGACGCTCGGCAGGCGGCTCATCAGAAGGCCTCCAGCGCCAGCGCGGTGGCGGCATCGGCACCGTCGACGATGCTGTCGCGCAGCCCCGGCGCCTTGTTGAGGATGTGCTCGGCGTAGAAGTGGCAGGTGGCGATCTTGGCGCGCATGAACTCGACGTCGGTCCCTTCGGCCAGGCGCGTCTCGGCGGCGATCAGCGCGCGCCCCATCTGCCAGCCGGCCACCACGATGCCGGCGAGCATCAGGTACGGCACGCTGCCGGCATACACCGCGTTCGGGCTGGCCTTGGCGCCGCCGGCGATGAAGTCCACCGCGTCGACGAAGGCCTGGCGGCCCGCCACCAGGCGCTTGGCCATGGCCTTGCACGCGGCGCTGTCGCGCGCGGCCAGCTCGCGTTCGGTCTGCTCGATCTGCGCCGCCACCGCGCGCGCGCCCTGGCCGCCATCGCGCGCGGTCTTGCGGCCCACCAGGTCGTTGGCCTGGATGGCCGTCGTGCCCTCGTAGATGGTCAGGATCTTGGCATCGCGCAGATGCTGCGCGGCGCCGGTCTCCTCGATGAAGCCCATGCCGCCGTGCACCTGGACGCCCAGGCTCGCAACCTCCAGGCTCATCTCGGTCGACAGGCCCTTGATCAGCGGCACCATGAACTCGTAGAAGGCCTGGTTCTGTGCCCGCGTCTGGGCATCGGGGTGCGCGTGCGCGGCGTCGTAGGCGGCAGCGGCCACCAGCGCCATCGCGCGGCAGCCCTCGATCCAGGCGCGCATGGTCATCAGCATGCGGCGCACGTCGGGGTGGTGGATGATGGCCGCAGCCTTCGGCAGCGAACCGTCGACCGGCCGGCTCTGCACGCGATCGCGCGCATAGGCCACGGCCTGCTGATAGGCGCGCTCGGCCACTGCGATGCCCTGCACGCCGACGCCGAAGCGCGCCGCGTTCATCATCACGAACATGTATTCGAGGCCGCGGTTCTCCTGGCCGACGAGGTAGCCCACCGCGCCGCCGTGGTCGCCGTACTGCAGCACCGCGGTCGGGCTGGCCTTAATGCCCAGCTTGTGCTCGATGCTGACGCAGTGCACGTCGTTGCGCGTGCCGTCGGGCATGACCTTCGGGCAGATGAACAGCGAGATGCCCTTCACCCCTTCGGGCGCCCCGGCCACGCGCGCCAGCACGAGGTGGACGATGTTGTCCGCCATGTCGTGCTCGCCGTAGGTGATGAAGATCTTGGTGCCGAAGAGCTTGTAGCTGCCGTCGGGCTGCGGCTCGGCGCGCGTGCGCACCATCGAGAGGTCGGAGCCGGCCTGCGGCTCGGTGAGGTTCATCGAGCCGGTGGAGCGGCCGTCGATCATCAGCGGGATGTAGGTTTCCTTCTGCGCGTCGCTGCCGGCGGTCAGCAGCGCCTCGATCGCGCCGTCGGTCAGCAGCGGGCACAGCGCGAAGCTGAGGTTGGCCGACTGCACGATCTCGATGCAGCCCGCGTGGATCAGCTTGGGCAGGCCCTGGCCGCCGTACGCCACCGGATGCTGCAAGCCCTGCCAGCCGCCGTCGACGAACTGGCGGAAGGCCTGCTTGAAGCCCGGCGTCGTGCTGACCTTGCCGCCGGCAAACGACGAGGGGTTCAGGTCGCCGTCGCGGTTGAGCGGCGCGATCACGCCCTCGCCGAGCTTGGCGCATTCCTCCAGTACGGCGGCAGCGGTTTCGTAGCCGGCTTCCTCATGCCCCGGCAGCTGCGCCACGGCGTCGATGCCGGCCAGTTCCTTCATCACGAAGAGCAAGTCCTTGACGGGTGCTCGATAGCTCATGCTGGGTCTCCCGATGGAAAAAAAGGGCGCCGTCGGGGCGCCCTTGTTCTTGAGGTTATGCGGCGAGGGGGTTCGGGTTCAGAGGCTGGCCACCAGTTCGGGCACGGCCGCGAACAGATCGGCTTCCAGCCCGTAGTCGGCGACGCTGAAGATCGGCGCCTCGGGGTCCTTGTTGATCGCAACGATGACCTTGGAGTCCTTCATCCCGGCCAGGTGCTGGATCGCGCCGCTGATGCCGCAGGCGATGTAGAGCTGCGGCGCGACGATCTTGCCGGTCT
>CAYYDJ010000086.1:0-2592 GCA_964470565.1 uncultured Rubrivivax sp. | reverse complement strand
AGAACGGCTCCACGTCCTGGCTGGTGGAGTGCAGGTCGAGGATGTGGTCGGCCGCCGCCATCACCGGGCGCAGCTCGCGCGCGCGGTCCAGCTCGGGGCTGCGCTCGTCGCCGTCGAGCTGCGCCGACGACCAGATGCGGTTGAGGTTGTGCACGAGTTGCCGGCTCTCGAAGGGCTTGGCGGGGTCGAAGCTCTGGTAGGCCGCCACGTTGGCGAAGCTGACGGTCAGCGTGCCGATGGCCGGGCGCAGGCCCTGGTCCAGGAGGTGCGTGGCGGCGACCATGCCGCAGAACTCGTTGCCGTGGGTCAGCGCGTTGATCAGCACGTGCGGCCCGGGCTTGCCCGACTCGAAGCGGTGCACGTAGTCCACGCCCACGTTGCCGCGGCGGTAGGGCTGCAGGTCCTTGGGCTGGATCTCGATCGGGGGGGTGTCGCTGATCATGGTGCGAGAGGCCTCGGGTCACGCTGAAGGCACCCACTGTAGCGCTGCTAAGCTCAGCGCCATGTTCACCGGCATCGTCCAGGGCGTCGCCACCGTCGAGCAGGCCATCGACCGCCCCGGCCTGCGCAGCTTTCGCCTGCACTTCCCCGAGGGCTTCGCGCACGGCCTGGCCATCGGCGCCAGCGTGGCCTGCGACGGCACCTGCCTGACCGTCACCGCGCTGCACGGCAACGCCGCCGCCGACTTCGACGTGATGCAGCAAAGCCTGGCGCTGACCACGCTGTCCGCGCTGCGCGTGGGCAGCCGCCTCAACGTCGAGCGGGCCGCCAAGGACGGCGCCGAGATCGGCGGCCATCCGCTGTCGGGCCACGTCGACTGCCTGGCGCGCGTGGCCGAGCTGCGCCGGCCCGAGAACAACCACGTGCTGCGCATCGCGCTGCCGGCGCCGTGGATGCGCTACGTCTTCGCCAAGGGCTACGTCGCCGTCAACGGTGCCAGCCTGACGGTGGCCGAGGCGCAGCGCGAGCGCGACGGCAGCGGCTGGTTCGAGGTCTGGCTGATCCCCGAGACGCTGCGCATGACGACCTTCGGCGACAAGGCCGTGGGCGACGCGCTGAACATCGAGATCGAGCGCTCGACCCAGGTCTTCGTCGACACCGTGCGCGACGCGATCGACGAGCGCCTGGGGCCGCTGCTGCCGCTGCTGGAAGGCCTGCTGCGCCAGCAGGGCAAGACGCTGGACGAGCTGGCCGCGCCGACGACGCTGCCGCGCCGTTGAAGGGCGGCGCAGCGGGCCGCGCCACGCTCATGGCGCGGTCGGCGAAACGGCTTCAAACACGATCACCCCGCGCGCATTGCGCCCGCTGGCCAGGTCGTCGAAAGCCTGCGGCGCCTCGTCGATGGCGTAGCGGCGCGTGATCAGCTCGTCGAGCTTCAGGCGGCCGGCCCGGTACAGGCCCAGCAGGCGCGGGAAGTCCACCCGCGGGCGGGCGCCGCCGTAGAGGCTGCCGGTGAGCGTCTTCTCGTCGAAGGTCAGCGTGTTGGTGCGCAACTGGGTCACGTCCTCGGGTTTGGCCACGCCCACCATCACCGCGGTGCCGCCCTTGCGCAGGCTGCCGTAGGCTTGCGCGATCAACTGGCCGAAGCCCACGCATTCGAACGCGAAGTCGGCGCCGCCGCCGGTCAGCTTGCGCAAGGCCTTGACCACCTCGTCGCCGCCGCCGGGGTTGAGGACGTGCGTGGCGCCGAACTCGCGCGCCAGCGTCAGCTTGGCGTCGTTCAGGTCGACGGCGACGATCATCGCGGCGCCGCTCGCCGCGCAGCCCTGGATCGCGTTGAGCCCCACGCCGCCGGCGCCGAAGACCACGCACACCGCGCCGGGCCAGACCTGCGCGGTGTTGACCGCGGCGCCCCAGCCGGTCATCACGCCGCAGCTCACCAGCGCGCAGCATTCCATCTTCAGCCCGCGGGCGTCGACCTTGACGACGTTGCCGGTGTGCAGCGTGGCGTACTCGGCCATCACGCCGCAGCCGCTGAACACGCCGAGCGGCCGGCCCTGCGCATCGAGCGTGCGCAGCGTGCCGTCGGGCAGCGTCAGCAGCGACTTGCCCGCTTGCTCGCACAGCGCCGGCCGCCCGGCGCTGCAGTAGCGGCAGCGGCCGCACATGGTGACGAAGCTGCTCAGCACCGTGTCGCCGACGGCGAAGTCGGTGACGCCCTCGCCCAGCTCGACCACGGTGCCGGCGCCTTCGTGGCCCAGCACCAGCGGCGGCGCGAGGGGCAAGGTGCCGTTGACCGCCGACAAATCACTGTGGCAGACGCCGCAGGCGCCGAGCTTGATCGTGACCTCGCCGGCCTTCGGGCCTTGCACGGTGATGGTCTCGACCTGCACCGGGGCGTTGGTCTGGCGCACGATGGCGGCTTTGGCGGTGTAGTCCATGGGGTTCCCGAAGGGGTTGGCGGTGGAGGGTGGCGTCAGGCGCTGCTTTATACGGCAGCCGCGGCGCCGGCGCGGCCGGCGGTGCATGCCGATAATCGCGGCTTCGAACCCGCACCGTCCCCCATGTCAGACCTCATCGTCCACGGCGGCAAGCCTCTGCGCGGCCGCCTCGTGCCTTCGGCGAACAAGAACGCCGTGCTGCCCATCCTGT
>CAYYDJ010000085.1:0-3139 GCA_964470565.1 uncultured Rubrivivax sp. | reverse complement strand
TCGTGCGCGGCACGACGAGCAAGGAGATCGTGCAGATGGCGCGCGAGGCCGGCGCGAAGAAGGTCTACATGGCCAGCGCCGCGCCGCCGGTGCGCCACCCCAATGTCTACGGCATCGACATGCCCACGCGCGAGGAGCTGATCGCGCACGGCCGCACGGTCGAGCAGATCCGCCAGTACATCGGCGCCGACGCGCTGATCTACCAGGACGTGGACGCGATGAAGCGCGTGGTGAAGGCGCTCAATCCCCGGCTCGAAGGCTTCGAGGCGAGCTGCTTCGACGGCCGCTACATCACCGGCGACATCACGAGCGCGGATTTCGACACGCTGGAGGCGCAACGCCGCCAGCAGCCCGAGGACGAAGACGACCCCGCCGGGTCGAGGCTTGCGCTGCAAGGCGCCCAGGACCGCTGATGAGCATTCCAAGACCCGATCTGCCGGCCGACGCGCGGCTGGAAACCCTGGCCGTTCGCGAAGGCCTGCCGCCTTCGCCGTGGGGCGAGAACACCGAGGCCGTCTACCTGACGAGCTGCTTCGTCCACCCCGATTCCGAGACCGCCGTACGGCGCTTCGCCAACGAGGAAGATGCCTTCGTCTACAGCCGCTTCTCGAACCCCAACGTCACCATCTTCGAGCGGCGGCTGGCGGCGCTGGAAGGCATGCCGGCGTGCATCGGCACCGGCAGCGGCATGGGGGCGATCCTGCTGCTGTTCATGGCGCTGCTGAAGGCCGGCGACCACGTGGTCTGCTCGCAGAGCGTGTTCGGCTCGACGATCAAGCTGTTGCAGGCCGAGTTCGGCAAGTTCGGCGTCGAGTCGACCTTCGTCAATCAGACCGACGTCGCGCAGTGGAAGGCCGCGGTCAAGCCCAACACCAAGCTGCTGTTTGCCGAGACGCCGACCAACCCCATCACCGAGGTCTGCGACATCCGCGCGCTGGCCGACGTGGCGCACGAGGCCGGCGCGCTGCTGGTGGTGGACAACGCCTTGTGCTCGCCGGCGCTGCAGCAGCCGGTGAAGTTCGGCGCCGACATCGTGGTGCACTCGGGCACCAAATTCCTCGACGGCCAGGGTCGCGTCAACGCCGGCGCGCTGTGCGCGTCGCAGCAGATGGTGGACGAGAAATTCGTTCCCATCATGCGCAGCGCCGGCATGAGCCTGTCGCCGTTCAACGCCTGGATCGTCACCAAAGGACTGGAGACCTTGTCGATCCGCATGCACGCGCAAAGCGCGGCCACGCTGGCGCTGGCGCGCTGGCTGGAAGCGCACCCGGCGGTCGAGCGCGTCTACTACCCGGGGCTGCCCTCGCACCCGCAGCACGAGCTGGCGATGCGCCAGCAGTCGGGCATCGGCGGCGCGGTGCTGGCCTTCAACGTGCGCGGCGGCCGCCAGCAGGCCTTCGGCGTCGTCGATGCCACGCGCATCTGCAGCATCGCGTCCAACTTCGGCGATGTGCGAACGATCATCACCCACCCGGCCAGCACCTCGCACGGCCGGCTGAGCGAGGCGCAGCGCCAGGCCGCGGGCATCGTGCAGGGAATGATCCGGCTCGGCGTCGGGCTGGAGAACCTCGACGACCTGAAGGCCGATTTGGCGCGCGGGCTCGACAAGATCGCGGCATGAACCACACGGTCCGCACCCGCATCGCGCCTTCGCCCACCGGCTTTCTGCACCTGGGCACGGCGCGCACCGCGCTGTACTCCTGGGCTTATGCGCGCCACCACGGCGGGCAGTTCGTGCTGCGCATCGAGGACACCGACGTCGCGCGCTCGAGCGACGAATCGGTGCAGCAGATCCTCGACGCGATGCGCTGGCTGGGCCTGGACTACGACGAAGGCCCGGTCTATCAGATGCAGCGTTTGGAGCGTTATCACGCGGTGGCCGAGCAGTTGATCGCCGCCGGCAGCGCCTACCGCTGCTACTGCACGCCGGAAGAACTGGACGCCATGCGCGAAGCCCAGCGCGCGCGCGGCGAGAAGACGCACTACGACGGCCGCTGGCGCCCGGCGCCGGGCAAGACGCTGCCGCCGGTGCCGCCGGGCGTGAAGCCGGTCGTTCGCTTCGCCAATCCGTCGACTGGCACCGTTAGCTGGGACGATCTGGTCAAGGGCCCGATCAGCATCAGCAACGAGGAGATCGACGACCTGATCATCCTGCGGCCGCCGCCGCAAGGCGCGCCTGCCGCCACGCTGGGCGTGCCGACCTACAACTTCGCGGTCGTGGTCGACGACTGGGACATGAGCATCAGCCACGTCTTCCGCGGCGACGAGCACATCAACAACACGCCCTGGCAGATCAATATCTTCCGCGCCATCGCGGGGGCCGGCGCCCCGCTGCCGCGGTACGGCCACTGCCCCATCATCCTCGGCGAGGACGGGCTCAAGCTGTCCAAGCGCCGCGGCGCGGTCAGCGTCACGGCCTACCAGGATGCGGGTTATCTGCCCGAGGCCATGCTCAACTACCTGGCGCGCCTGGGCTGGAGCCATGGCGACGACGAGTTGTTCAGCCGCGAGCAGATGCTGCAGTGGTTCGACGGCAGCCACCTCGCCAAGAGCCCCGCGCAATGGGACCCGGCCAAGCTCGCCTGGGTCAACGCGCACTACATCAAGCAGGCCGACGATGGGCGCCTGGCCGAGCTGGCCGCCGAGCAGCTGGCACGGCGCGGCGTGCGGATCGAGCACGCCGAATCCCTACGCAGCGCCTGCGCCTTGTACAAGGACCGCTGCAGCACCGTGGTCGAGCTGGCCGACTGGATCCAACTGCCTTTCGTCGACGTGCAGCCGCGCGAGGAAGACCTCGCCGCCCACGTCACCGAGGCCGTGCGCCCGGCGCTGCAGGACCTGCGCGGCCGCCTGGCCGAGATCGACTGGAACCAGGCCACGATCGCCGCTGCGATCAAGGCCGTGCTGGCGCA
This sequence comes from uncultured Rubrivivax sp., assembly GCA_964470565.1. GTDB lineage: Bacteria > Pseudomonadota > Gammaproteobacteria > Burkholderiales > Burkholderiaceae_C > Rubrivivax. The sequence goes on along the minus strand of CAYYDJ010000085.1, from coordinate 227 downwards.
GCATCGGCTGAAGATGCCGCAGCTGGCGCCGGCGCTGCGCGTGCTGGTCTGCGGCCGCGTGCAGACGCCGTCGATCGACGCCGTGCTGGCCTTGTTCCCGCGCGAGACCGTGCTGCACAGATTGCGTGCGGTCTGAGAAGTAGGCTATAGTCATGGACTCGCTTGAACAGCGCCGGGGGTATAGCTCAGCTGGGAGAGCGCTTGCATGGCATGCAAGAGGTCAGCGG
>CAYYDJ010000084.1:0-3161 GCA_964470565.1 uncultured Rubrivivax sp. | reverse complement strand
GCCAGTGCTGGCTCAGCGGGCAATCACTAGCGGGCAACTGCCGGATTTAGGCTGACCCAGCGCCGGCCCAGCGCCGGCCCTGCAGGCCGGGATGCCTCAGCCGGCCGCCGCCGCTGCGACCGCGCGCGAGGCCGCGCGGCGCCAGTCGTCGCCGCCGTAGCGGCGCTCTTCTTCGCGCGCGCTGTCGACCAGCTTGATCACATGCTCGTCGTCGCTGGCCCGTGCGACGGCGACGATGGCGTCCCAGTCCAGCAGGGGCACGGGCGCGGCCGGCCGCAGGCGGGCAGCCACCACACCATGGGCGTAGGCCTGCCAGAAGCAGCGCCAGGCGGCGTCGGGCTCGTCGGCAAAGCGCGCCAGCACGCGCATCGCGTGCGTGCCCGTCACCAGGTGCAGCGCGGTGAAGTTGCCGCTTTCGGCGTAGGCGAAGGCCGCGGCGCGTGCCAGGCGCTCCGGCGTCTGGGCATCGATGCGCAGCCGCGCGATCGTGCGGTTCACGGCGCCGCTGCGCGCCGCGTCGGCGATGCGGCCGGCGATCAGCGGCGCATCGGAGTCGCCGGCTCGCAGCCGGCGCAGCAGCGGCAGCGGGTCGGGCTGGTCCATCGGCACTTGGGGCAGCGACCCCAACGGCAGATGCCAGGCGGCCCAATGCGCCAGGCCGTCGGCCAGCTCGGCCAGGTGACCCACCTGCACCGCGTAGGCCGTGCGGATCAGCCCGTGGAAGGCCGCAGCGGCGCAGCCGGGCATCAGTTGCGGCAGCACCTGCGACAGCAGCGCCTGCGCGCCTTCTTCGGCGATCCATTCGCGGAACAGGCCGCGGTAGCAGGGCCAGGCCGCGGGGTCGCCCAGGCGCCCGGGCCAGGCATCGCCGCGGGGCCAGGGCTGCACCGGCCGCGCCGGGCGCAAGGCCTTGGTCGTGGCATAACCTTCAAACCAGGCGTCCAAGCGCGCCGCATCGGCGCCCAGGCGCTCCAGGGCGACCAGCGCCATCGGCCCGTGGTTGGACAGGCCCTGGCCATACTCGGCGTCCCAGCGGGCGCCGTCGTTCAGCCGCTTCAGCAGCGCCGCAGAAGCCTCCATCGCCAGCCGTCCGCCGTCAGAGCGCCGCTTCGAGCGCGTCGACGAACATCGCCGCCACGTCGAACCCGGTCTGCTGCGTGATCTCCTGGAAGCCGGTCGGGCTGGTGACGTTGATCTCGGTGAGCCGGTCGCCGATCACGTCCAGCCCCACCAACTGCAGGCCACGCGCGGCCAGCACCGGCCCCAGCGCCTCGGCGATGCGGCGGTCGGCGTCGCTCAAGGGCTGCGCCACGCCCTTGCCGCCGGCGGCCAGGTTGCCGCGGATCTCGCTGCCCTGCGGGATGCGCGCCAGGCAAAACGGCACCGGCTTGCCGGCGATCAGCAGCACGCGCTTGTCGCCCTGCGCGATCTGCGGCAGGTACTGCTGGACCATCAGCGTGCGCGCGCCGTTGGCGTTCAGCGTCTCGATGATGCTGCCCAGGTTCAGCCCGTCGGCGCCGACGCGGAAGATGCCCATGCCGCCCATGCCGTCCAGCGGCTTGAGGATGATGTCGCCGTGCTCGACGTGGAAGGCGCGCACCGCGGCGTCGCTGCGCGTGACCAGCGTCGGCGCGATGTGCTCGGCAAACTCCAGGATCGCCAGCTTCTCCGGGTGCTCGCGCAGCGCGGCCGGGTTGTTGAAGACGCGCGCGCCTTCGCGCTCGGCCTGGCTCAGCAAATGGGTGGCGTAAAAGTACTCGCTGTCGAAGGGCGGGTCCTTGCGCATCAGCACCGCGTCGGTCTCGGCCAGCACCTGCTCGGCGTCGGCAACGGTGTCGAACCAGCGCTGCTCGTTGCCGGTGAGCACGATGGTCCGCGCACGCCGCGCCGTCACGTGGGCGCCGCGGCGCCACACCAGGTCGGCCGGCTCGCAGGCCTGGATGACATGCCCGCGGCGCGCCGCCTCGCGCATCATCGCGAAGGTCGTGTCCTTGTAGGTCTTGAACGTTTCCAGCGGGTCGGCGACGAACAACAGTTTCGACAGCGGTTTCACAGCGCGCTTGCTCAGGCCAGGGGAGCGTGACTGTCGCACAAGCCGCTGACGGCCGCCGTCACGCCCGCCAGCGCTGCACGGCCAGCGCCAGCGCGCCGGCCACCACGCCCCAGAAGGGGGCGCCGATGCCGCCCAGCGTGAGCCCGCTGGCGGTGACGAGGTAGGTGATCAGCGCCGCCTCGCGGCTGTGCAGGTCCTGCATCGCGCCAGCCAGGCCGCTGGCGATGGTGCCTAACAAGGCAAATCCGGCCACCGCCAGCACCAGTTCTTTCGGGAACGCGGCGATCAGTCCGGCCACCGCGCCGCCGACCAGGCCCAGCGCGACGTAGAGCACGCCCGCCACGACCGCTGCGGTGTAGCGCCGCGCGGGGTCGGCGCTGGCCTCGCGGCCCATGCAGATCGATGCGGTGATGGCCGCGAGGTTCAACGCATAGGCGCCGAAGGGCGCCAGCACCGTGGTCGCCAGGCCGGTGGCCGTGACCGGTGGCGAGACCGGGATGTCGTAACCCGCGGCGCGCTGCGCCGCCACGCCGGGCAGGTTCTGCGACGCCATGGTGACCACGAACAGCGGCAGCGCCACGCCCACCAGGGCCGCGACGCTGAAGCGCGGCGGCGTGAACACCGGCGCGGTCCACTGCCAGTCGATGCCGCCCCAGCGCAGCTGCCCCTGCAGCGCCGCCAGCGCGATGCCGGCCAGCAGCACGCCCGGCACCGCGTAGCGCGGCCACCATCGCCGGCCGGCCAGGTAGGCCAGGCCCATTGCGCCGACCAGCAGCGTCTGCGTGCGCAGCGAAAGGAAGGCGTCGAACGCGAAGCGGGTCAGCACGCCGGCCAGCAGCGCCGCGGCCAGCGCCTGCGGGATGCGGTCCATCACGCGCGCGAACCAGCCGGTGGCGCCGGCGGCGGTGATCAGCAGCCCGCAGACGATGAAGGCGCCGATGCCTTCGGTCATGCTGACGCCGGCGCCGGCGGTGGCCAGCAGCGCGGCGCCCGGCGTCGACCACGCGGTGAGCACCGGCATGCGGTACCACAGGCTCAGGGCCGCGCTGGTCAGCCCCATGCCCAGCCCCAGCGCCCACAGCCACGAGGCCGTCTGCGCCGGCGTGGC
>CAYYDJ010000083.1:0-3212 GCA_964470565.1 uncultured Rubrivivax sp. | reverse complement strand
TGTCGATCGTCACCGCGATGCCGTAGGCCGAGGCCAGCGCGCTGCTGGAGCCGAAAGCCGTCACCGCGGCGACGATGCAGCCGAACAGCGCCCAGTTGACGAAGGGCACGTAGATCTGCCCGGTCTCCTTGACCGAGGTGTGGGCGATGCGCAGGCGCGGCAGGTAGCCCAGCTGCACCGCCTGCTTGGTGACCGAGAACGCGGCCGTGATCAGCGCCTGCGAGGCGATCACCGCGGCCGCGGTGGCCAGCACGATCAGCGGGAACAGCGCCCACGGCGGCGCCATCTCGTAGAACGGGTTCTTGATGTTCTCGGGGTGCTCCAGCAGCATCGCGCCCTGGCCGAAGTAGTTGAGCACCAGCGCCGGCCACACCAGCGCGAACCAGGCCAGCCGGATCGGCAACTTGCCGAAGTGGCCGAGGTCGGCGTACAGTGCCTCGGCGCCGGTCACGCACAGCACCACCGCGCCCAGCGCGAAGAAGGCGATGTGCGGCTGCCCGAACGCGAAGCGCAGCGCATGCGTGGGCAGCAGCGCCACCAGCACCTGCGGGTGGTGGGCGATGTGCATCAGGCCCATCGCCGCCAGCACCAGGAACCACAGCGTGGTGATGGGCCCGAAGAAGCGCCCGATGCCGCCGGTGCCGAAGCGCTGCACCGCGAACAGCGCCGTCAGCACCAGCAGCGACAAGGGCACGACGAAGGGATGCAGGCCCGGCGCCGCGACCTCCAGGCCCTCCACCGCGCCCAGCACCGTGACCGCCGGCGTGATCACGCCGTCGCCGAAGAAGATGGCGGTGCCGAAGATGCCCACCATCAGCAGCCTGCGGCGCAGCGCGGGGCGTTGCTTCACCGCCTGCGAGGCCAGCGCCAGCATCGCGATCAGGCCGCCTTCGCCGTTGTTGTCGGCGCGCAGGATCAGCGTCACGTACTTGAACGAGACCACGATGGCCAGCGTCCAGAACACCAGCGACAGGATGCCCAGGATGTTGTCGTGCGTCAGCGGCACGCGGTCGTGGCCGAAGACCTCCTTCAGCGCGTACAGCGGGCTGGTGCCGATGTCGCCGTAGACGACGCCGATGGCCCCCAGCGTGAGGCTGGCGATGGCGCCGGGCGTGCGGGGAGTGGTTTCGCGGGACATGCGCAATGACGATTGAAGTGGACGGCTGACGGCCGGCGGCTTCAGTCGTAGTTCTCGGCCTCGGGATCGGTGGCCTCCAGCTCGTAGGCCGCGGCCAGCATCGCCAGGCGCCCGATGACGCCGTACATGTAGAAGCGGTTGGGCGCGCTGGCGCCGGGCTTGGCCGAGCGCAGCGGCAGTTGGTGGCTTTCGGCGAAGGCCAGCGGCACGTAGGTGGAGCCGGGGATGTCCAGGTTCTCGTCGATGCCGCGGCCGGCGTGCACGCGGTAGTAGCCGCCGATCACGTAGCGGTCGATCATGCAGACCACCGGCTCGGCCACCGCCTCGTTGATGCGCTCGTAGGTCGGCACGCCTTCCTGCACCAGCAGGTCCACCGGGGCCGGCGCCTCGGCGGCGCCCAGCACGCGCTGCAGCCGCGCGGCGTCGATCTCGCGCGCGTCGCGCACCGTCAGCACACCGGCGCCGCTGCGGCGGGCGTCGGTCTTGACGACGACGAAGGGCTTCTCGTTGATGCCGTATTCCTTGAACTTGCGCCGCACCTTGGACAGGATCGCGTCGGCCTGGGCGCGCACGCCGTCGATCGTCGCTTCATCGGCTGCGTCCACGGCCGCGCAGCGCGCGGCCATCGGGTTGATCAGCCAGGGGTCCATGCCCAGCAGCTTGGCGAACTTCTTGGCGACTTCTTCGTAACTGTGGAAATGCGTTGACTTGCGGCGCACCGCCCAGCCGGCATGCAGCGGCGGCAGCAGGTACTGCTCGTGCAGGTTCTGCAGCGAGCGCGGCACGCCGGCGCGCAGGTCGTCGTTGAGCAAAATGGTGCAGGGGTCGAAGTCCTTCAGGCCCAGCCGCGTGCGCTTGCGCAGCACCGGCTCGAGCAGCAGCTCGCCGCCGTCGGGCAGCGGCACCGGGCGCGGCGCGGTCAGCGCGGGGTCGAACGAGCCCAGCCGCACGTTGAGCCCGGCCTGCGTGAAGATCTGCACCAGGCGCTCCAGGTGCATGCGGTAGAAGCTGTTGTCGCAGCGCTTGCCGGGCAGCAGCAGCAGGTTCTTGGCCTCGGGGCAGATCTTCTCGATCGCCGCCATCGCCGCCTGCACCGCCAGCGGCAGCATCTGCGGCGTGAGGTGGTTGAAGCCCTCGGGGAAGAGGTCGGTGTCCACCGGCGCCAGCTTGAAGCCGGCGTTGCGCAGGTCCACCGCGGTGTAGAACGGCGGCGTGTGCTCCATCCATTCGAGCCGGAACCAGCGCTCGATGGCCGGCATCGATTCGAGGACCCGCTGCTCGAGTTCGTTGATGGGCCCGGTGAGGGCGGTGATCAGATGGGGAACCATGCGGTCTCGGCTTCGCGAGGCGGATGGTCCTCATTCTGGCAGACGAACGCGGGCTGCGCCGACCCGGCCACCGGGCCGCGCGCAGCCCGGTGGCCGCAAGGCTCACTTGCTGTACGCCGTCTCGCCGTGCGAGCTGATGTCCAGGCCCTCGCGCTCCTCGTCCTCGGGTACGCGCAAACCCAACGTCAGGTCGGCGATCTTGTAGGCGACGTAGGCCACGACGGCAGACCACACCACGGTCAGCAGCACGCTCTTGACCTGCACCCACACCTGGTGGCCCATCGCGAAGTCGGCCGGCTGCGTGCCACCCAGGCCCGGCGCGGCGAACACGCCGGTGAGGATGGCGCCGACGATGCCGCCCATGCCGTGGACGCCGAAGACGTCGAAGGCGTCGTCGACCCCCAGCATGCGCTTGAGGCCGGTGACGCCCCACAAGCACACCAGGCCGGCGATCAGGCCGAGCACGATGGAGCCCATCGGGCCGACGAAGCCGGCCGCCGGCGTGACCGCCACCAGGCCGGCGACGGCGCCCGACGCGGCGCCCAGCATCGAGGCCTTGCCCTTGACCAGCGCCTCGCCGGCGATCCACGACAGCGTGGCCGCCGCGGTGGCCAGCACGGTGTTGATGAAGGCGAGCCCCGCCAACGCGTTGGCGGCCCCGGCCGAGCCGGCGTTGAAGCCGAACCAGCCCACCCACAGCAGCGAGGCGCCGACCATCGTCAGCGTCAGGCTGTGCGGCGCCATCG
>CAYYDJ010000082.1:0-3326 GCA_964470565.1 uncultured Rubrivivax sp. | reverse complement strand
GCATGATCTGGTCGTAGCGGTAGCGCGGGAAGGTCGAGCGCACCCACAGGAACATCGTGACGACCACGAAGACCTTGGCCGCCAGCCAGATCCAGCCGGGGATGAACGAGAGGAAGGCGAAGGGCGGCAGCCAGCCGCCGAGGAAGAAGACCACGGTCAGCGTCGAGACCAGGATCATGTTGGCGTACTCGGCCAGGAAGAACATCGCGAACGACATCCCCGAGTACTCGATCATGTGGCCGGCGACGATCTCCGACTCGCCTTCCACCACGTCGAAGGGGTGGCGGTTGGTTTCGGCCAGGCCGGAGATGAAGTAGACCAGGAAGATCGGCAGCAGCGGCAGCCAGTTCCACGACAGCAGGCCCACGCCCATGTCGGCGCCCATGCCCCTGCCCTGGCTCATCACGATGGCGCTCATGTTCATGCTGCCGCTGACCATCAGCACCACCACCAGCGCGAAGCCCATGGCGATTTCATAACTGACCATCTGAGCGGCTGCGCGCAGCGCGCCGAGAAAGGCGTACTTCGAGTTGCTGGCCCAGCCGGCGATGATGACGCCGTAGACCTCCAGCGAGGTGATGGCCATCAGGAACAGCAGCCCGGCGTTGACGTTGGCCAGCGCCACCTCGGGCCCGAACGGCACCACCGCCCAGGCGGCCAGCGCCGGCATGATGGTCATGATGGGGCCGAGGAAGAACAGGCCCTTGCTGGCCGCGGTGGGTCGGATGATCTCCTTGAAGATCAGCTTCACCGCGTCGGCGATCGGCGTCAGCAGCCCGTACGGGCCCACGCGGTTGGGGCCGGGGCGGATCTGCGTCCAGCCGATGGCCTTGCGCTCCCACAGCGTGAGGTAGGCCACGCAGACCATCAGCGGCGCGACGACGACGACGATCTTGATCAGGCTCCAGATCACGAACCACAGGCCCGGGCCCAGGGTGGTGTTGGCGGCTTGGTGCAGGGAATCGAACATGGGGCTGCCTCGATCAAGCCTTCTCGACCGTCAACGGGCCGAACATCGCGCCCAGCGCTGCCGTGCTGGGGTGGCCGGCGGCCACGCGCACCGCGGTGGGCGCCAGCGTGGCGTCTTCGCGCGCCGGCAGCAGCGCGGCCGTCTGGCCTTGCGCCACCAGCACGCGCGCGCCGTGCTGCAGGCCCAGCCGCTGCCACAGCGCGCTGGGCAGGCCGACGACCGGCGGCCGCGCATCGGCGGTGAGCTGCAGCGACGCGGCGCGGCGAACCAGGCTGTCGGCGGCGTAGATCGGCACGTCGGCCACGCGCTCCAGGCCGGCGCTGGCCGGCGCGGCGGGTGGCGCTGACGGTGGCGCCAACGGCTCCGACGGGCCGTTGTCCAGCCGGTCGGCCAGCGCCGCCGGATCACCCAGCGCGCCCAGCGCCTCGGCGCGCACCTCTTCGCTGGAGTCCTGCTCGAAGCCTTGCAGCCCCAGCAGGTTGCCCAGCACGCGCAGCACCTTCCAGGCCGGGCGCGCATCGCCCAGCGGCTTGACGACGCCGGTGAAGCTCTGCACGCGGCCCTCGGCATTGATGAACGTGCCCGAGGTCTCGGTGAACGGCGCGATCGGCAGCAGCACGTCGGCGTGGTCGACGGCGGCGTCCTTGAACGCCGTCAGCGCGACGACGAGGCCCGAGCCTTGCAGCGCGGCCTTGGCGGCCGCGGCGTCGGCGGCGTCGAGCATGGGCTCGACGTCCAGCAGCAGCAGCGCCTTCATCGGCTGCGCCAGCATCTGCGCGGCGCTCATGCCGCCCTCGCGCGGCACCGCGCCGACGAGTTGCGCGCCCACGCTGTTGGCGGCTTCGCCGAGATAGCCGACGCTGGCGCCGCACTGCTCGGCAATCCACTGCGCCAACGCCAGCAGTTGCGAGGCTTGCGGATGCTGCGCGGCGGCGTTGCCCAGCAGCACGGCCTTTTGTTCGCCCGACAGCAGCGATTGCGCGATGGCTTGCGCGGCCTCGCCGGGCTGCGCCGCCGACACCGGCGCCGCGACGCCCTTGGCTGCGGCCACGGCACCGGCCACCTCGGCCAGCGCCGCGGGCCAGGCCGAGGGTGCGGCCGTCATCTTGGTGGCCAGCGGCAGCAGCCAGTCGTCGTACACCGCGTGCAGGGCGTGCACCTGGGCGCCGTGGCGGGCGGCTTGCCTCAGACGTTGGGCGAACAGCGGGTGGTCCTTGCGCAGGAACGAGCCGACGACGAAAGCGCGGTCCAGCGTGGCCAGCGAGGCGATGGAGCGCCCCAGCCAGCGCGCCTTGCCGGCCGCGGGCAGGTTGCCGGCGTCGGCATGGCGGGCGCGCACGTCGATGTGCTCGCTGCCCAGGCCGCGCACCAGCTTGGCCAGCAGGTGCAGCTCTTCGGCGGTGGCGTGCGCGCTGCCGACGGCGCCGATGCCGGCGCCGGGCTCACGGTCGCCGAACTCGGCCTGCACGCGCTTGAGGCCGTCGGCCACGTAATTCAGCGCCGTGTTCCAGTCCACCGCCTGCCATTGGCCGTCTTGCTTGAGCATCGGCTGCGTCAGCCGCTGCTCGCTGTTCAGCGCTTCGTAGCTGAAGCGGTCGCGATCGGCGATCCAGCACTCGTTGACGTCCTCGTTTTCCAGCGGCACCACGCGCATCACCTTGCTGCCCTTGATCTGCACGATCAGGTTGGCGCCGGTGCTGTCGTGCGGACTGATGCTCTTGCGGCGCTGCAGCTCCCAGGTGCGGGCGGTGTAGCGGAAGGGCTTGCTGGTCAGCGCGCCGACGGGGCAGATGTCGATCATGTTGCCCGAGAGCTCGCTGTCGACGTTGTGGCCGACGAAGGTCTCGATCTCGCTGTGCTCGCCGCGGTGGGTCATGCCCAGCTCCATCACGCCGGCCACCTCCTGGCCGAAGCGCACGCAGCGGGTGCAGTGGATGCAGCGGCTCATCTCCTCCATGCTGATCAGCGGGCCCACGTGCTTGTGGAAGACCACGCGCTTTTCTTCGGTGTAGCGCGAGGCCGACTTGCCGTAGCCCACCGCCAGGTCCTGCAGCTGGCACTCGCCGCCCTGGTCGCAGATCGGGCAGTCGAGCGGGTGGTTGATGAGCAGGAACTCCATCACCGCCTTTTGCGCCGCCTGGGCCTTGGGGCTCTGGGTGTGCACCACCATGCCTTGCGTGACCGGCGTCGCGCAGGCGGGCATGGGCTTGGGCGCCTTCTCGATCTCGACCAGGCACATGCGGCAGTTGGCCGCGATGGACAACTTCTTGTGGTAGCAGAAGTGCGGGATGTAGGTGCCGACGGCGTCGGCCGCATGCATCACCATGCTGCCGGGCGGCACGCTGACCTTCTGGCC
>CAYYDJ010000081.1:0-3538 GCA_964470565.1 uncultured Rubrivivax sp. | reverse complement strand
CACCGGCATCATCAGCTTGAAGGGCCAGGTGATGGGCTGCCAGGCGCTGCTGACGAAGGTCTCGTTGGTGGCCCAGGCCTTGACGAAGTAGCCCCAGCCGACGAAGGCGAACACCGCCGAGAACGGCACCGCCATCAGCACGTAGCACAGCAGGTCGACCAGCGCCTGGCGGCGCGGCGGCCACCCGGCGTAGAACGAGTCGGTGCGCACGTGGCCCTTGCGCTGCAGCGTGTAGGCCGCGCCCAGCATGAAGAAGCTGCCGTAGAGCATGAAGGTCATGTCGTAGGCCCACTGGGTGGGCGCGTTGAAGCCGTAGCGCGCCACCACCTCCCAGCACAGCGACAGCACCATCGGCGCGATCAGCCACGCCGCCGCGTGGCCCGACCAGGTGGCCACGCCGTCCAGCGCGTTCGCCAGCTTCAGCAGCCGGGCCGGCGTCACTTCGCGTTGGGCGAGTTGATGCCCAGGTTGTAGAACAGGCCGTTGATCTTGTTCCAGTACGGCACCACCAGCTTGGCGAAGGCGCGCTGCGAATCCAGCGCCTCCTTGAAGAACGGATTCTTCGCGGCCTCGCGGTCGTAGATGGTGTTGGTGGCCTTGATGAAGGCGGGGAAGATGTCGGCCGGCGTGTCGTGGATCTGCACCTTGTGCTCGGTCTGCAGCTTGTGCAGCGCCTGCGCGTTGCGGTAGACGTTGTAGGTGTAGGTCTCGGTCATCGTCGCCATCGCGGCATCCTCGACGATCGCCTTCATTTCGGGCGACAGCTTGCCCCAGCTCGTCTTGTTGATCAGCAGCTCGCCGACGTCGGTGCTCTGGTGCAGGCCTTGCAGGTAGTAGTGCTTGAAGACGTTGTGGAAGCCCAGTGCCATGTCGTCGGCGGGGCCGATCCACTCGGCCGCGTCGAGCACGCCGCGCTGCGCCGCGGGCACGATCTCGCCGCCGGGCATGGCCACCGCGTTGATGCCCATTTCCTTGAAGATCTCGCCCACCAGCCCCGGGGGCGAGCGGTACTTGAGCTTCCTCATGTCTTCGAGGCTGCGGATCGGGTTCTTGAACCAGCCCAGCGGGTCGGGCCCCATCGGCTGCACCATGAAGGGCTCGACGTTGAGCTTGAGCGCGTCGCTGTAGAACTTCTTGTACAGCGCATAGCCGCCGCCCTGGAACAGCCAGGCCACGTGCGAGATCTGGTCCATGCCGGTGCCGCCGCCGGCCGCCGGGTTGCTGTACAGGCCGGCGGCCGTGTTCTTGCCCGACCAGTAGTGCGTCCAGGCATAGCCGCCGTCGACCACGCCCTTGTCGACCGCGTCGACGATCTCGAAGGCCGCCACCACGGCGCCGTCGGGCAGCATCTCGAACTTCAGCCGCCCGGCGGACATCTTGTCCACGCGGTCGGCGAAGCGCTTCATCAGGTCGTAGTAGATGCTGGAGCTGGGCACCGCGGTCTGGATCTTCAGCCGCGTGACGTTCTGCGCCAGCGCCGGCGCTGCCGCCAGCGCGCCGCCGGTGGCGCCGAGCGCCGCCGCGCGCAGCGCGCGCCGGCGGGTGGGGTCGTTGAGGCTTGTCATCTGCGTCGTCTCCTTGGCTTGCTGGACTGAACACATAACCGCGGTTCTCAACGCGCTCTGGCGTCGCCGCGGATCAGATCGGCCGCCTTCTCGGCAATGGCCACCACCGGCGCATGCGTGTTGCCCGACACCAGGGTCGGCATCACCGATGCATCCACCACGCGCAGGCCTTCGATGCCGTGCACGCGCAGGCGGTCGTCGACCACCGCCAGCGGGTCCTGGGCGATGGAGCCCATCTTGCAGGTTCCGCTGGGGTGGAAGATCGTCGCCCCCGACTCGCGGCAGAACGCCAGCAGCTCGGCATCACTGGCGGCGCCGGGGCCGGGCTTGACCTCGCGCCGCACGTAGGGCTGCATGGCCGGCGACTGCGCGATCGCGCGCGCCGCGCGCACCGCGGCCACCGCGCAGCGGCGGTCGAGCTCGGTCGACAGGTAGTTGGCCAGCATCGACGGCGACTGCAGCGGGTCGGCCGAGCGGATCTGCACCCGCCCGCGCGAGCTGGGCCGCAGCTGGCACACCGAGAGCGTGAAACCCGACCACGGGTGCGGCTTGCCGCCGGCCATGTCGGCCGACAGCGTGGCCACGTGGAACTGGATGTCGGGACGCTCGGATTCCGGCAAGGCCCGCATGAAGCAGCCGCCCTGGTTGATGCCCACCGCCAGCGGCCCGCGGCGCAGCAGCAGCCACTGCAGCCCGATGCCCGCGCGGCCCCACAGCGAGCGCAGCTGGTCGTTGGTGGTGATCGGCTGGGTGCACTCGTAGGGCAGGCGGATCTGCAGGTGGTCCTGCAGGTTCTCGCCGACGCCCGGCAGCTCGTGCAGCAGCGGCACGCCGTGCTGCCGCAGCAGCGCCGCCGGGCCGATGCCGGCGAGCTGCAGCAGCTGCGGCGACTGGATCGCGCCGGCGCACAGCAGCACCTCGGCGCGCGCGCGGGCGCGGCGCACGGCACCGCCCGGGCCACCCTGTCGATAGCGCACGCCCACCGCGCGCCGGCCCTGCAGCTCGATGCCGGTGGCCTGCGCCTCGGTGCGGATGGCCAAATTGGGCCGCCGCCGCGCCGGCTTGAGGTAAGCCTTGGCCGCGCTGACGCGCCAGCCGCGGTGCGTGGTGAGCTGGTAGTAGCCCGCGCCTTCCTGCTGCGCGCCGTTGAAGTCGTCATTGCGCGGCACGCCGCACTGGCCGGCGCCGGCGATGAAGGCGTCGATCAGCGGATGGCTGGCGCCGATGTCGGACACGCGCAGCGCGCCGCTGTCGCCGTGCCAGCGGTCAGCGCCGCGCTGGTTGGTTTCCGAACGTTTGAAGTAAGGCAGCAAGTCGTCGTAGGCCCAGCCGCGGTTGCCGAGCGCGGCCCACTCGTCGTAGTCCTCGCGCTGGCCGCGGATGTAGATCAGGCCGTTGATCGAACTGGAGCCGCCCAACGTCTTGCCGCGCGGCCAGTAGATGCGCCGCCCGTTCATCTGCGGGTCGGGGTCGGTCTCGAAGCACCAGTTGTAGCGGCGACTCCACATGGTCTTGCCATAGCCGATGGGCAGGTGGATCCAGAACGAGCGGTCGGCAGGGCCGGCTTCCAGCAGCAGCACGCGCACCGCGGGGTCGCGGCTGAGCACCGAGGCCAGCACGCAACCCGCCGAGCCGGCGCCGACGACGATGTAGTCGAATTCCTCCTCCATCGCCATTGCGGCCTTTGCAAAAAACGGAACGTTTCGATCGGATTTCTGAAGCATCATAGGCACGCCTCCTGGGGAACACAATGGCGAGCACACCATGCTTACCCTGAGAACGCCGAAGCCTTCCGAGCCCGACGGCAGCGATGCCGGCGGTGGCGATTCGGCCGCCGACCGCGCGCTGCGCCTGCTGGCGCTGCTGGCGCGCGCCAGCCGCGCGCTGACGCTGGCCGAGCTGTCGCAGCAGCTCGGGCTGCCCAAGGCCACCACGCACCGGCTGTGCAGCCAGCTGCAGGCCAACGGCCACCT
>CAYYDJ010000080.1:0-3692 GCA_964470565.1 uncultured Rubrivivax sp. | reverse complement strand
GCTTGTCCAAGGCCTTGGGCACGAAGTCGCGCACCACGTCGCGCACCAGCTCGGCCAGGTCCAGGCTCTGGCGGCGCAGCGCCTGCTCACGGTCTTCGGCGCGCGCCATGGCCAGCAACTGGTTGACCATGTGCGCGGCGCGCTGGCTGCCGGTGGCGATCTGCTGCAGCGTGTGCTTGAGCGTCTGCTTCAACGCCTGCGGGTCGCCTTGGCCGCTGTCGAGCTCGCGCTCGGCGATCTCGGCCTGCGTGCGCAGCCCGGCCAGCGGCGTCTTGAGTTGATGCGCGGCATCGGCCAGAAAGTGGCGCTGGGTGCTGATCGACTGGTCCAGGCGCTGCAGCAGGTCGTTGATGGCGCTGACCAGCGGCGCCACTTCCTCGGGCACGTCGCGCTCGCGGATCGGGCTCAGGTCGGTGCTGTCGCGGCGGCGGATGCGCTGCTGCAGCTCGGCCAGCGGGCGGATGCCGCGCGCCAGCGCCAGCCACACCAGCAGCACCGCCAGCGGCAGGATCACGAACTGCGGCAGGATCACGCCCTTGATGATCTCGGTGGCCAGCCGCGAGCGCTTGTCCAGCGTCTCGGCCACCTGCACCAGCGGCCCGCCGCCGTCAGCCGCGGCGCTGGCGGCGGTGTTCGGCGGCCACAGCCAGGCCACGCGCACCGGCTCGTCGCGCAGCACGTCGTCGCGGTAGCGCACCTCGGGCCCGGCGCCCTGGGCATCCAGCGGCACCGGCAGGTCGGCGTCGCCGGCCACCAGCTCACCGCGCTGGCCCAGCACCTGGAAGAAGATGCGGTCCTCGTCGTCGGCCCGCAGCAGCCGTGCCACCGCCAGGTCCATCTCATTGCGCGCGCGCCGGCGCTGTGCAGCCTCGGGCGCCGACAGCGCCACGGCCTGCGTCGCGATCTCACGCGCCAGGTCGCCCAGCTCGCGGTCGTAGGGGCGGTTGGCGATGCTTTGTGCCACCAGCCAGGTCAGCGCCACGCTCATCGGCCACAGCAGCAGCAGCGGCGCCAGCATCCAGTCGAGGATCTCGCCGAAGAGGGAGAGTTGTTCGCGGTGGCTGGCCATGGGGCGGCGATGGTGCCACGCGAATGCCGCTCAACCGGTGCGCCAGCGGCGCCGGCGCGGCGCTCAGGCGGCGATCTTCTCCAGGCAGTAGCCGAGGCCGCGCACGGTTGCGATGCGCACCGGCCCTTGCTCGATCTTCTTGCGCAGGCGATGGATGTAGACCTCGATCGCGTTGTTGCTGACCTCTTCGCCCCACTCGCACAAGCGCTCGACCAGCTGGTCCTTGCTGACCAGCCGGCCCGAGCGCTGCAGCAGCACTTCCAGCAGGCTCAGCTCGCGCGCCGAGAGCTCGATCATCTGCTCGTTGAGATAGGCCACGCGGCCGGTGGCGTCGAAGCTCAGCGGCCCGTGCTTGATCACGTTGGACGCCGTGCCCAGCCCGCGCCGCGTGAGCGCGCGCACGCGCGCCTCCAGTTCCTGCAGCGAGAAGGGCTTGGCCATGTAGTCGTCGGCGCCCAGGTCCAGGCCCTTGACGCGCTGCTCCACGCTGTCGGCCGCGGTGAGGATCAGCACCGGCACGCTGGCGCCTCGCGCGCGCAGCTTGCGCAACACGTCGAAGCCGTGCATGCGCGGCAAGCCCAGGTCGAGGATCAGCAGGTCGAACTCGTGCGAGGCCAGCGCCGCATCGGCCTCGGTGCCGGTGCTGACCTGGTCGACCGCATAGCCCGACCCGCGCAGCGACCGCAGCAGCCCGTCGGCCAGCAGTTGATCGTCCTCGGCAATCAGAATTCGCATCACTGTCTCCTTGACGCGGGCCTGCCGGCTTGGGAGCCGGTCTGCCGATCCGTTTCGGGCCCGCTTCGATCCATTCTAGGGACGGCGCCTCGTTTCGACGCTTGATTCTTCTCAAGCCCAAGATTCAGCCGGAATACCTGTACAAACATCCAGCTTTGGTGATAATCGCGGCCATGAAGGAGAAGCCCATGGACGCACCCGTCAAAGCATTGAACACCGAAAAGGCCAAGGCCTTGCAGGCCGCGCTGGCCCAGATCGAAAAGCAGTTCGGCAAGGGCTCGATCATGCGCCTTGGCGAAGGCGAGAAGATCGAGGACATCCAGGTCGTCTCCACCGGTTCGCTGGGGCTGGACATCGCGTTAGGCGTCGGCGGCCTGCCGCGCGGCCGCGTGATCGAGATCTACGGCCCCGAAAGCTCGGGCAAGACCACGCTCACGCTGCAGGTCATTGCCGAGATGCAGAAGCTCGGCGGCACCGCCGCCTTCATCGACGCCGAGCACGCGCTGGACATCCAGTACGCGCAGAAGCTCGGCGTCAACCTGCAAGACCTGCTGATCAGCCAGCCCGACACCGGCGAGCAAGCGCTGGAGATCGTCGACGCGCTGGTGCGCAGCGGCTCGATCGACCTCATCGTCATCGACTCGGTGGCCGCGCTCACGCCCAAGGCCGAACTCGAAGGCGAAATGGGCGACAGCCTGCCCGGCCTGCAGGCGCGGCTGATGAGCCAGGCGCTGCGCAAGCTCACCGCCACGATCAAGAAGACCAACACCATGGTCATCTTCATCAACCAGATCCGCATGAAGATCGGCGTGATGTTCGGCAACCCCGAAACCACGACCGGCGGCAATGCGCTGAAGTTCTACGCCAGCGTACGGCTGGACATCCGCCGCACCGGCAACATCAAGAAGGGCGAAGAGGTCATCGGCAGCGAGACCAAGGTCAAGGTCGTCAAGAACAAGGTCAGCCCGCCGTTCAAAACCGCCGAGTTCGACATCCTCTACGGCGAAGGCATCAGCCGCGAGGGCGAGATCATCGACATGGGCGTTGATGCCCGCATCCTCGACAAGAGCGGCGCCTGGTACGCCTACAACGGCGAGAAGATCGGTCAGGGCAAGGACAATGCGCGCGAGTTCCTGCGCGAGAACGCCGACCTTGCGCGTGAGATCGAGAACAAGGTGCGCGAGTCGGTGGGCATTCCCGCCGTCGGCGCCGACGCCGGAGCCGCCGAGTAAAAGCGCCCACGATCAAGGCCCGCGCGCTGCGCCTGCTGGCGCAACGCGAACATTCTCGCGCCGAGCTGGAGCGCAAGCTCTGGCCGCGGCTCTTGAAAGACCTGGTGCGCTCCGGCGCTGAAGACGACGCCGACACCGACGCCAACGCCGATGTCGACACCGCGCGCGCCGACGAAGACGCGCGGCAGGACCTGCGCGCAAAGCTGCAGCAGACGCTCGACGAGCTGCAGCAGCGCGGGCTGCTGAGCGACCGCCGCACCGCCGAGGCGCTGCTGCACGCCAAGGCGCCGCGTTATGGCGCGCGCCGGCTGCAGATGTTGCTGCAGGCCAAGTCGCTGCCGGCCGAGCTGGTCGACGAGACCCTGCAGCGTGCCCGCGAGACCGAGCAGGCGCGCGCTTTCGAGGTCTGGCGCCGCCGCTTCCACGCGCCGCCGGCCGACGCCCACGAGCGCGCGCGTCAGATTCGCTTCCTGCTGGCGCGCGGCTTCGAGGCCTCGGTGGTGCAGCGGGTGCTCAAGCAAGCCGCTGACGACGACGGATCCCAAGGTAAACCCTGAGCGGCCTGCTACATTTGGCGGTTGATCCGACCCCATCCCCAGCGAGGACCGCCCCGATGAAGATCCACGAATACCAGGCCAAGGAACTGCTGCGCGCGA
>CAYYDJ010000079.1:0-3866 GCA_964470565.1 uncultured Rubrivivax sp. | reverse complement strand
GCCGAGCTGGTGCGCGACGTGGTGCGCGACTTCGTGCCCAAGGCCTTGGACAAGCGCATCGACCTCGGCTACGAAGGCCCCGAGGCCGGCCAGATCGCGCCCATCCAGGCCCAACCTGTGCTGCTGCGCGAGATGGTGCGCAACCTGGTCGACAACGCGCTGCAGTACACGCCGCGCGGCGGCACCGTCACCGCGCGCGTGATGCCCGACCCCTTTGGACAGGTGATCGTGCTGCAGGTGGAAGACACCGGGCCCGGCGTGCCGGCCGGCGAGCGCGAGCTGATCTTCAGGCCGTTTTACCGCGCGTTGGGCACCAACGTCGACGGCACCGGCCTGGGCCTGGCCATCGTGCAGGAGATCGCCCAGCAGCACGAGGCGCAGATCAGCGTCGGCGATGCCCATCCGCGCACCGGCGCCAGCGGGCCGCCGGGCGCGCTGTTCACGGTGCGCTTTCCGGTGCAGCCGGCGACCGCGGGCTGATCAGGCTTCGTCGCCGCGCCGGGCGGACGCGGCGTCCAGCAGCCAGCGGTACAACGCCGAATCGTCGTTAGCACCCAGGCCCGCGGCCAGTGCGCGGGCGAAGGTGGCCGCGGCCGCCGCGCCCACCGGCGCCGCTTGCTGCAGCGCCCGCGCCTCGGCCATCGCCAGCGCCGAGTCCTTGGCCAGCAGCGTCATGTGCGCCAGCGGCTCGTCGCGGCCGGCCAGCGCGCGGCGCAGGCGGTCGCTGGCCACCCAGCTCTGGCCGCTGGAACGCTCGATCACGTCCAGCGTGACGGCCGGGTCCAAGCCCAGCCGCGTGGCCAGCGCCAGCGCCTCGCAGGCGCCGGCCAGATTGATGGCGCCCAGCAGGTTGTTCACGAGCTTGGTGCGCGCGCCGTCGCCGGGCCGGGTGCCGACGCGGAACACCGGATCGGCCAGGCGCCGCAGCCAGGGCTGCCAGCGCTCGAAGGTTGCGTCATCGGCGGCCACCATCAGGCTCATGCGGCCCTCGCGGGCGCGCTGCGGGCCGCCGGACATCGGCGCGTCGATCACGGCCAGCCCGCGCCGCGCCAGCTCGGCCGCGGCGGCGGCGGTGTCGGCCGGCGCGATGGTCGGGCACAGCATCACCGCGGCGCCGGCCGGCAGCGCGGCGGCCGCGCCGTCGGCGCCAAACAGCACCTCGCGCGTCTGCGCCGCGTCGACGACGACGACGATCAGCAGATCCGCGCCCGCCGCCAGCGCCGCCGGCGTCGCTGCCACCGTGCAGCCGCCGGCGCGGGCCAGCGCCTCGCGCGCGGGCGCGATGTCGCGCACGGCCACCGGCAGGCCTTGGTCGCGCAGGCGCAGCGCGAGTCCCAAGCCCATGTTGCCGACGCCGATCACGCCGATGCGGGGGTTGTCCATCGGACGAGGTCTCCTTCAGCTTTGCATCAGCCGGCGGCTGCGCGCCACCGACATCAGGATGCCGATTGCCAGCCCCAGCGAAACCATCGCCGTGCCGCCGTAGCTGACAAAGGGCAAGGGCACGCCCACCACCGGCAGGATGCCGCTGACCATGCCCATGTTGACGAAGGCGTAGGTGAACAAGCTCATCGCCACCGCGGCGGCCAGCAGGCGCGAGAACACCGTGGGCGCCTCGGCCGCGATCATCAGGCCACGGAAGATCAGGAACAGGAAGCCGGCGATCAGCAGCGCCGCGCCGGTCATGCCGAACTCTTCGCAAAAGGCGGCGAAGATGAAGTCGGTGGTGCGCTCGGGGATGAACTCCAGGTGCGTCTGCGTGCCGCTCATGAAGCCCTTGCCCGAGACGCCGCCGGAGCCGATCGCGATCATGCCCTGGATGATGTGGAAGCCCTTGCCCAGCGGGTCGCGCGAGGGGTCCAGCAGCGTGCAGATGCGGTGCTGCTGGTACTCGCGCAGCACCGGCCAGCGCACGCCTTCGGCGCAGATCTGCGGCTCGGCCAGCACCACCGCGGTGATCGCCACGCCGCCCAGCAGCAGCACCGGCAGCACCAGGCGCCAGGACAGGCCGGCGAAGAAGATCACGTACAGGCCGCCGAACAGGATCAGCAGCGCGGTGCCCAGGTCGGGCTGCTTGGCCACCAGCGCCACCGGCAGCAGCAGCAGGCTGCCGGCCACCACGAAATCGGTCACGCGCAACTGGCCCTCGCGCTTCTGGAACCACCAGGCCAGCATCAGCGGCAGCCCGATCTTGAGGATCTCGCTGGGCTGGATCACGATGCCCACGTTGAGCCAGCGCGTCGCGCCCTTCTTGGTGATGCCCATGCCCGGCAGCGCGGTGACCACCAGCAGGACCACGCCCACCACGTACAGCGGCACCGCCAGGCGCTGCAGCTTCTGCGGCGGCACCTGGGCGACCAGGAACAGCACGCCCAGCGCCAGCAGCATGTTGCGGCCATGGTCGACGAAGCGCGTGCCGTGGTCGTAGCCGGCCGAATACATCGTGACCAGACCGATCGCGGCCAGCCACAGCATCGCCAGTGCCAGCGGCAGGTCGAAGCCGCTGAACACGGGCTTCAGGCGCTGCCAGGCGGAGGGTCGGTCGAGAACGACGCTCATCGCGGCCCGCCTGAAGCCGCCAGCGCCGCCAGCCGCGCATCCATCGGCGCCTGCGCCTGCGCGGCGGCGGATGCCGCCGGCAGCACGTTGCCCGGCAGCGGAATGTCGGCCGCCGATCGCGGCTTGCCCAGCGGCGCCTTGGTCTTGCCCAGGCGCACCGCGGCCAGGTCTTCCTCGCTCGGGTACTGGCCCATCAGCACGTAGTCGAAGACGCGGCGCGCGATCGGCGCTGCCGCGTCGCCGCCCCAGCCGGCGTTCTCGACGATCACCGCCAGCGCGATGGTCGGGGCCTCGATCGGCGCGGCGGCGACGTACAGCGCGTGGTCGCGCCGGTGCTCCTCGATGCGCGCGGCGCTGTAGCGCTCGCCGCCGCGCGCGCCCACGGCCTGCGCGGTGCCGGTCTTGCCGCCGCTGAGGTAGCCGGTGCCGCCGAACGAGGCGCGCGAGGTGCCCTCCTGCGTCACGCCCTGCAGCGCGTGGCGGATCACCTCCACGTGCTCGGGCTTGAAGGGCAGCGGCTCCAGCGCATCGCTGGCCAGGCGGCGGCGCTCGCCGCTGGTGACGTCCTCGATCTCGCGCACCAGGCGCGGCTTGAAGCGCTGGCCGCCGGAGACCAGCGTCGACATGGCGCTGGCCATCTGCAGCATCGTGAAGTTGTTGTAGCCCTGGCCGATGCCCAGCGAGATGGTCTCGCCGGCGTACCACTTCTGCTGCTCGGGGCGCTTGAACTTGCGCCGCTTCCATTCGGTGGACGGCAGGTCGCCGGTGACCTCGCCTTCGAGGTCGATGCCGGTCTTGCGGCCGAAGCCCATCGGCTCGAGCTGCTCGTGCATCAGGTCCACGCCCATCTCGTTGGCCAGGCTGTAGAAGTACACGTTGCTCGACTGCACGATCGCGCGGTTCATGTCCATCAGCCCGCCGCGCTCGGTCTCGGGGCTGCCGAAGCGGTGGCCGCCGAAGGTGTAGACCAGTGTGTCGTTGATGATGGTCTGCGGCGTTCGCTTGCCGCTGTTGAGCGCGGCCATCGCCATGAAGGGCTTGTAGGTGCTGCCGGGCGGGTAGGTGCCGCGCAGCGCGCGATTGAGCAGCGGCTTGTCGATGCTCTCGTTGAGCTCCTTCCAGCTCTCGACGTCGATGCCGTCGACGAACAGGTTGGGATCGAAGGTGGGCTTGCTGACGAAGGCCAGCACTTCGCCGTTGCGCGGGTCGATCGCCACCAGCGCGCCGCGGCGCTCGCCGAACAGCGCTTCCACCAGCGCCTGCAGCCGGATGTCGACCGACAGCACCAGCGTGTTGCCGGTGGTCGC
>CAYYDJ010000078.1:0-4776 GCA_964470565.1 uncultured Rubrivivax sp. | reverse complement strand
ATGTTCCTGTGGGTGCGCTCGACCTTCCCGCGCTACCGCTACGACCAGATCATGCGCCTGGGCTGGAAGATCTTCATCCCGGTGACGCTGGTCTGGCTGGTCCTGGTCGGCCTGTGGATCCAGTCGCCCTTCAACATCTGGAAGTGAGGCAGCGAGCATCATGAGTCTCACCGCCGTCAAGGAGCTGTTCTCCAGCTTCATGCTGATCGAGCTGTTCAAGGGCTTGCGCATCACCGGCAAGCATTTCCTGTCGCCGCACATCACGGTCCAGTTCCCGGAAGAGAAGACGCCGCTGTCGCCGCGCTTCCGCGGCCTGCACGCGCTGCGCCGCTACGAAAACGGCGAGGAGCGCTGCATCGCCTGCAAGCTGTGCGAGGCCGTGTGCCCGGCGATGGCGATCATCATCGAGTCCGACGTGCGCGCCGACGGCAGCCGCCGCACCACGCGCTACGACATCGACCTCACCAAGTGCATCTTCTGCGGCTTCTGCGAAGAGAGCTGCCCGGTCGATTCCATCGTCGAGACGCAGGTCTTCGAGTACCACGGCGAAAAGCGCGGTGACCTGTACTTCACCAAGGACATGCTGCTGGCCGTGGGCGACCGCTACGAAAAAGAGATTGCTGAAGCGCGCGCGGCCGACGCCAAGTACCGCTGAACGGATCCCGATACGCATGAACACGATCACCGTTGTCTTCTACGTCTTCGCGGCCGTGCTGCTGTTCGCGGCCTTCCGCGTCATCACCGCGCGCAACACGGTGCACGCGGCGCTGTTCCTGGTGCTCGCGTTCTTCAACGCCGCGTGCATCTGGCTGCTGCTGCGCGCCGAGTTCCTGGCCATCGCGCTGGTGCTGGTCTACGTCGGCGCCGTGATGGTGCTGTTCCTGTTCGTCGTGATGATGCTGGACATCGACACCGAGCAGTTCCGCCAGGGCTTCTGGACGCACTTTCCGCTCGCCGCCACGGTGGGCGTGGTGATCGCGCTGGAGATGGCCTTCGTGCTGATGAACGGCTTCCAGACCGACCAGGCCGCGCCGATTGAGCCTAAGTTGGCGCAACTCGGCAACAGCCGGTTGCTGGGCAGCGAGAGCTTCACCCACTACCTGTACCCGCTGCAGGTTGCCGCGGTGCTGCTGCTGGTGGCCATCATCGCGGCCATCGCGCTGACGCTGCGCCGCCGCAAGGATTCGCGCCACATCGATCCGGGCCAGCAGGTGCGCGCCAGGAAGGCCGACCGCGTGCGCCTGGTCAAGCTGCCGCCGGTGGTGGACGTGCCGTCGGCGCCGGCCGCCGCCAACAAGGAAGGGGGGGCGGCGTGATGGGCACACTGACGGGCTCGCTGACGCTTGGGCACTACCTCTCGCTGGGCGGCGTGCTGTTCGCGCTGTCGGTGGTGGGCATCTTCCTGAACCGCCGCAACCTGATCGTGCTGCTGATGGCCATCGAGCTGATGCTGCTGGCGGTCAACCTGAACTTCGTCGCCTTCTCGCATTTCCTCGGCGACATGGCGGGCCAGGTCTTCGTGTTCTTCATCCTCACCGTCGCCGCGGCCGAGTCGGCCATCGGGCTGGCGATCCTGGTCGTGCTGTTCCGCAACCGCGCCTCGATCAATGTGGCCGAACTCGACGAACTAAAAGGCTGAGTGCGCACCATGGCTGCTGCAAGCATCTCCCAGAACCTGCTGCTCGCGGTGCCACTGGCCCCGCTGGCCGGCGCGCTCGTCGCCGGCCTGGCCGGCAAGGCCGTGGGCCGCAAGGGCGCGCACACGGTCACCATCCTCGGCGTGCTGATCTCCTTCATCTGCTCGGTGATGGTGCTGATGCAGGTGCTGGACGGCGCACGCTTCGCCGGCACCATCTACGAGTGGGCCGTGCTGGGCAACCTGAAGATGGAGGTCGGCTTCCTGGTCGACGGGCTGACCGCGATGATGATGGTCGTCGTCACCTTCGTCTCGCTGATGGTGCACGTCTACACCATCGGCTACATGGCGGACGACCCGGGCTACCAGCGCTTCTTCTCCTACATCAGCCTGTTCACCTTCTCGATGCTGATGCTCGTGATGAGCAACAACTTCCTGCAGCTGTTCTTCGGCTGGGAAGCGGTGGGCCTGGTGAGCTATCTGCTGATCGGCTTCTGGTTCAAGCGGCCGACCGCGATCTTCGCCAGCCTGAAGGCCTTCCTGGTCAACCGCGTCGGCGATTTCGGCTTCATCCTGGGCATCGGCCTGATCGTGGCCTACACCGGCTCGCTGGACTACGCCGCGGTGTTCGCCAAGGGCCCGGAGCTGGCCAAGATCGTGTTCCCGTACCCGACCTGGGGCGGCGAGTGGATGCTGATCACGGTGATCTGCATCTGCCTGTTCATCGGCGCCATGGGCAAGAGCGCGCAGTTCCCGCTGCACGTGTGGCTGCCCGATTCGATGGAAGGCCCGACGCCGATCTCCGCGCTCATCCACGCCGCGACGATGGTGACCGCCGGCATCTTCATGGTGGCGCGCATGAGCCCGCTGTTCGAGCTGTCGGACACCGCGCTCAATGTGGTGCTCGTCATCGGCGCCATCACCGCGCTGTTCATGGGCTTCCTGGGCATCATCCAGAACGACATCAAGCGCGTGGTGGCCTACTCCACGCTGAGCCAGCTCGGCTACATGACGGTGGCGCTCGGCGTCTCGGCCTACTCGGTGGCGGTGTTCCACCTGATGACGCACGCCTTCTTCAAGGCGCTGCTGTTCCTGGGCGCCGGCAGCGTGATCATCGGCATGCACCACGACCAGGACATCCGCAACATGGGCGGCCTGCGCAAGTACATGCCCATCACCTGGATCACCTCGCTGCTGGGCAGCCTGGCGCTGATCGGCACGCCGTTCTTCAGCGGCTTCTACAGCAAGGACAGCATCATCGAGGCGGTGCATGCCAGCCGGCTGCCGGGCGCGGGCTTCGCGACGCTGGCGGTCGTCGGCGGCGTGTTCGTCACCGCGTTTTATTCGTTCCGCATGTACTTCCTGGTCTTCCACGGCAAGGAGCGCTTCCGCCACAAGCCCTTCCCCGGCGAGCACGACCACCACGACGACCACGGCCATGGCCACGCCCACGACCCGCACGAGTCGCCCTGGGTCGTCTGGCTGCCGCTGGTGCTGCTGGCCATTCCCTCGGTGGTGATCGGCTACCTGACGATCCAGCCGATGCTGTTCGGCGACTTCTTCAAGGACAGCATCTTCGTCGACGCGCATCGCCACGCGGCGATGGAAGAGCTGACCCGCGATTTCCACGGCGCTGCCGCGATGGCGATGCACGCCCTCACCGCGCTGCCGTTCTGGCTGGCGCTGGCCGGCGTGGTGATGGCCTACGTCTTCTACCTCGTGGCGCCCGCCATTCCCGCGGCGCTGGACCGCGTGCTCAAGCCGCTGCGCGTGGTGCTCGAGAACAAGTACTACATGGACTGGTTCAACGAGAACGTGCTCGCTGCCGGCGCGCGGCTGCTGGGCAGGGGGCTGTGGAAGGGCGGTGATCAGGGCTTGATCGACGGCTTGCTGGTCAACGGCTCGGCGCGCGTCGTGGGCGCGGTGGCCGGCGTGGTGCGGCTGGTGCAGACCGGCCACCTCTACTGGTATGCGTTGGTGATGGTGCTGGGCATCTTCGGCCTCCTGACGTGGCGACTGTGGCCGTCGCTGAGCGGCGTGCTGCACTGACGCGGCTCACGCAACCAAAGGCAACGAAAGAACAACAATGGGTTTGCTGAGCCTTTCCATCTGGATGCCGATCGCCTTCGGCGTGCTGCTGCTGGCCATCGGCAGCGACCGCAACGCCGGCCTCGTGCGCATGCTGGCGCTCGTCGGCTCGCTGCTTTCGTTCCTGGTCACGCTGCCGCTGATCAGCGGCTTCGACCGCAAGACCGCGGCGCTGCAGTTCGTCGAGAAGCAGCCCTGGATCGACCGCTTGAACGTCTTCTACTACCTCGGCGTCGACGGCCTTTCGGTGTGGTTCGTGCTGCTCACCGCCTTCATCACGGTGATCGTGGTCATCGCCGGCTGGGAGGTCATCACCGAGAAGGTGGCGCAGTACATGGGCGCCTTCCTGATCCTCTCCGGGCTGATGGTGGGCGTGTTCTGCGCCGCCGACGGGCTGCTGTTCTACGTCTTCTTCGAAGCCACGCTGATCCCGATGTACATCATCATCGGCGTCTGGGGCGGGCCCAAGCGCGTCTACGCGGCGTTCAAGTTCTTCCTCTACACCTTGGCCGGCTCGCTGTTGATGCTGGTGGCGCTGATCTACCTGTACTTCAAGTCGGGCGGCAGCTTCGACATCGTCACCTGGCACAAGCTGCCGCTGCCGCTGCCGGCGCAGACGGTGCTGTTCTTCGCCTTCTTCGCGGCCTTCGCGGTCAAGGTGCCGATGTGGCCGGTGCACACCTGGCTGCCCGATGCCCACGTCGAGGCGCCCACCGGCGGCTCGGTGGTGCTGGCGGCCATCATGCTGAAGCTGGGCGCCTACGGCTTCCTGCGCTTCTCGATGCCCATCGCGCCAGACGCCAGCCGCGAGTACGCCTGGTTCATCATCGCCTTGAGCCTGATCGCGGTGATCTACATCGGCCTGGTGGCGCTGGTGCAGCAGGACATGAAGAAGCTGGTGGCCTACAGCTCGATCGCGCACATGGGCTTCGTCACGCTGGGCTTCTTCATCTTCAACGAGCTGGGTGTCTCCGGCGGCATCGTGCAGATGATCAGCCACGGCTTCGTCTCGGGCGCGATGTTCCTGTGCATCGGCGTGCTCTACGACCGCG
>CAYYDJ010000077.1:0-5020 GCA_964470565.1 uncultured Rubrivivax sp. | reverse complement strand
GTCGAAGCCCAGCTCCACCTCCACCTTGATGCTGGCCAGCGCCTTCTCGGCCGCCGCCCACGGCACCTTGAAGCGCAGGTCGTTGCTGGGCGCGTTGTCGTAGCTCCACTCGTGGATGCCCATCTTCTGCGACACCAGGTTGACGTGCGGCGGCGGGCGATCGCGCACGTCCTCGCCGTGCAGGAAGCGGTCGATCGACACCGCGGCCTCGTGGCCGTGGGCCACCGCGGTGATGATGTTCTTGGGCCCGAAGGCCGCATCGCCGCCGAAGAACACGCGCGGCAGCGTCGATTGGAAGGTGCTGGCGTCCAGCGTCGGCAGGCCCCACTGGTCGAAGGCGATGCCGGCATCGCGCTCGATCCAGGGGAAGGCGTTCTCCTGGCCGACGGCGATCAGCACCTCGTCGCAGTCGAACACCGCATCGGGCTCGCCGGTGGGCACCAGGCTGCGGCGGCCCTTCGCGTCGTACTCGGCGCGCACGATCTCGAAGCTCATCCCCACCAGCCTGCCGCCCTCATGGATGAAGGCCTTGGGCACGTGGTAGTTGATGATGGGGATGCCTTCGTGCTGGGCGTCTTCCTTCTCCCAGGGCGAGGCCTTCATCTCCTCGAAGCCGCTGCGCACGATCACCTTGACGTCGTCGGCGCCCAGGCGGCGCGCGCTGCGGCAGCAGTCCATCGCGGTGTTGCCGCCGCCCAGCACGATCACGCGGCGGCCGATGCGCGTCGTGTGGCCGAAGGACACCGAGGCCAGCCAGTCGATGCCGATGTGGATGGCGGCCGCGGCCTCCTGGCGGCCGGGGACGTCCAGGTCGCGCCCGCGCGGCGCGCCGCAGCCGACAAAGACCGCGTCCCAGGGCTCGGCCAGCAGCGCGTTCATCGACTCGACGCGTTGGCCGCTGCGCAGCTCGACGCCGAGGCCGAGGATGTAGCCCACCTCCTCGTCGATCACGCTCTCGGGCAGCCGAAAGCGCGGAATCTGGCTCCACATGAAGCCGCCGGCCTTCTTCTCGCCCTCGAACACCGTCACCTGGCAGCCCTGCAGCGCGAGGTCGCGCGCCACCGTCAGGCTGGCCGGGCCGCCGCCGATGCAGGCCACGCGCTTGCCGTTCTTGGCGGCCGGCCGCGGGATCATCGCCCGCACCTCGCCGCCCTTGAAGTCGGCCGCCACGCGCTTGAGGCGACAGATCGCCACCGGCTCCGGCTTGGCCAGGTTCTCTTCCTCGACCCGCCCGCGCCGGCAGGCCGGCTCGCAGGGCCGGTCGCAGGTGCGGCCGAGGATGCCGGGGAAGACGTTGCTGACCCAGTTGACCATGTAGGCGTCGTCGAAACGCCCCTGCGCGATCAGCCGGATGTACTCGGGGACCGGGGTGTGCGCAGGGCACGCCCACTGACAGTCCACCACCTTGTGGAAGTAGGCCGGATCGGCCACGTTGCTGGGCTGCAAACCTTGTCTCCTTGCGCCGCCGAGCGCTGCTGCAGCGATCGGCCTGTCGAGCGGACGCGGGCAGTCTACCGCCATCCTGCAGCCATTGATCCGACCGGGGCCGGGGATTCACCGCTTGCACGCCTGCTGTGCCGCGCCTACCTTGATCGGGTTCACCCATCAACGAGCGACCATCGACCCGATGCCCCGCCTCTCACTGACCAAGCGCTCCTTCACGGCTCTGGCGCTGGTCGCACTGGTAGCGGCCTGCGCGGCGCCCGCCGGCGCGCCGCCGAACGCCAGCGCCCAGCCGCGCCCCAAGCTCGTGGTCTTCCTCGTCGTCGACGGCCTGCCGATGCGGCAGGTGACCGGCTACCGCGACCAGTTGCAGCCCGACGGCTTTGCGCGCTTCCTCGACCGCGGCACCTGGTTTGCCGATGCACATTACGGCTATGCCTACACGGTGACGGCCGCCGGCCACGCGACGATGCTGACCGGTGCCTACCCGCACGCCAGCGGCATCATCGGCAACGAGTGGCGCGACATCGCCAGCGGCGAGGCCGTCTACTGCACCGGCGACACGCGCTACACCTACATCGGCCACAAGACCGCCAAACTCGACGGCACCAGCCCCGCCAACCTGCGCGCCGAGACCGTGGGCGACGTGCTGCGCCGCGCGACGCCGCAGTCCAAGGTGATCGCGATCTCGGGCAAGGACCGCGGCGCCATCCTGCCCGGCGGCCACGCCGGCACGGCCTACATGTACATGTCGGAGACGGGCTTCTTCGCCTCCAGCACCTACTACATGCCGGCGCACCCGGCCTGGGTGGAGGCCTTCAACGCCGCGCGCCCGGCCGACCGCTACTTCAAGGCCGATTGGCAGCCGGCGCTGGCCGATGCCGACTACGCCCGCTCGCTGGGCGACAACCAGCCCTGGTTCGGCACCCGGCCCGGCAAGCTGCCGATGACCATGGGCGCGGCGCTGGAGCAGCCCGCGCCGGCCTTCTATGCCAGCCTGCTGCGCAGCCCCTTCGTCGACGAGCTGTCGCTGGCCTTCGCGCGCGCGGCCATCGCCGGCGAACGGCTGGGCCAGCGCGAGGTGCCCGACATCCTCTCGATCAGCCTCTCGGGCCACGACTACGTCAACCACTACTGGAGCGCCGAGTCGCGGCTGTCGCACGACCACTTCCTGCACCTCGACCGGCAACTGCAGGCCTTCTTTCGCGACCTCGACGCCAGCGTCGGCAAGGACAACTACATCGCCGTGCTGACCGCCGACCACGGCTTCATGCCGGCGCCCGAGGTCAGCCGCATGCGCGGGCTGGACGCCGGCCGGCAGTCGGGCAGCGAGTTGCTCGGGCGCGTCAACGCCGAGCTGGACAAGCGCTTCGGCGTGCCCAAGCTGGGGCGCTTCTTCTCGGCCTCGGCGCTGGTGATCGACCGCGCGCTGCTGGCGCCGAAGAGCCTCGATCTGGCCGCGGTGGCCGAAGCCGCCCGTGCCACGCTGGCGGCCGAGCCGGCCGTCGCCGCGGCCTACACGCGCCAGGAGCTGGACAGCGGCAGCCGCGCCGGAGCCCCCTACTTCGACGCGATGCGCAAGTCCTGGGACCGCCAGCGCTCGGGCGACGTGCAGTACGCGCTGAAGGCGAACTGGATGTTCACCTCGTCGAGCTCCAACACCACGCACGGCTCGCCCCACCCCTATGACACCCACGTGCCCATCCTGATGTACGGGCCGGCCTGGCTGAAGGCCGCGCGCGTGGACCGCCGCGTCGAGACCGCCGACATCGCGCCCACGCTGGCGCGGCTGCTGGGCGTGGCCGTGCCGGCATCGTCCGAGGGGCGGCCGCTACCCTTGCCTTGACGGCGACGGCAGCGGAGCCGGTGCCGCCGTTCAGTCGCCGCCGGTGGAGGTGGTGAACACCAGTTCGCCGCTGGCCGCGGTGATCCAGGCCGTCTGCGCATCGAGCGCCGACACCGCGTCCAGGTCCAGCAGCGTGCCGCTGGCCTGCGCGCGCCACTGCGCACCACCGTCGCTGGAGGCCAGCACCAGCCCGCCGCGGCCGACCGCCCAGACGCGCTGGCCGTCCGGGCTGGCCACGTCCTTCAGCCGCGCCTGGTTGTCGACGGACGGCGTCATCGGCAGCGCCATCGCGCGCCAGTTGCGGCCGCGGTCGGTGCTGCGCAACAGCACGTCGTTGGCCGCGATGCCGCCCAGCATCCACAGCGTGCCGCTGCGGTCCGACGTCAACCGGCCCTGCGCCAGCGTGGGGCTGCCGGCGCCGGCGGCGTCCAGCGTCGCGGCGCGGGTCCACGACTGGCCACCATCAGCGGTCCACCAGACGCTGCCGTCAGTGCCCTGCAGCACGCCGTCGGTGGCCGAGATGAAGGCCAGGCGCTGGATCATCGCCACCCCCGCGGGCGCCGACAAGCCCTGCCAGCTCTGGCCGCCGTCGGTCGTGCGCTGCAGCATCGGGTTGGCGCAAGACACGAACCCGGTGAAGACGAATAAGTCGGTGCAGGTCGACGCCCAGCCGCGCAAGGCGTCGACGAAGGCTACCGTCTTCCACACCGACGCGGGCATCGGCAATGCGGTCCAGGTCTGGCCGCGATCGACGCTGCGTGACGCGCTGCTGGTGCCCAGCAGCAGCAGCGAGCCGTCGGCCAGCGGCTGCCAGCGCTCGCCGGGCTGGCCAGCCAACGGCTGCCAGTTGCGGCCGCCGTCGTCGGTGCGCGAAACCACGCCGCTGCGCACCGACAGGCCTTGCCGCGCGTCGAAGAACACCGTGGCCCCCAAGGCCGCGGCGGCTTGCACACCGGCCTTGGGCAAGGCCGTCCAGCTGGCGCCGCCGTTGCTGCTGAACTCGACGATGCGGACGCCCTGCCACCTGAACATCAGCTCGTTGGACGGGCCGTCGACGCGCGTCGGCAGCGCCGTCCAGGTGCTGCCGCCGTCGTGGCTGATCCAGCTGCTGTTGGCCGAGGCCATCACGGTCTGCGCGTCCAGGGTCCAGACGCGGCCCCCGTCGCCGAACGGCGACTGCAGCAGCGGCGTGGCCGGCTGCGCCGCCAGCACCCAGGTCTTGCCGCCATCGCGGCTGCGCCACACCGTGCGGCCGGTGACGCCGAAGGCATAGACGGTGTCCGCATCGGCCATGCGCACGCGCGTCAACGTCTCGCCGGCCGACGGCACGCGCGACATCGCCCAGTTGCGCCCGCCATCGCTGGTGGACGCCACCTGACCCAGCACGCCGACGGCCACGCAGTGCTGGAGGTCGGCGCAATGCACGTCTCTGGCGAAGGCTTCGCTGCCCGTGCCCTGCCAGCACCAGCCCGACTGGTCGGCGCCGCTGCACTGCGCGCCGGCCAGGCGCTCGAACCAGCCGACCTGCAGCGTGCCGCCGGTGCTGACGCTCTGGCCGCCGCCATTGCTGACGGTCAGCGCCCAGGTGTAGCGGCCGGGCGCGGCCCAGGCATGCGCGGGCGCCGCCTCGCTGCTGCTGCCGCCATCGCCGAAGGTCCAGGAATAACGCAGATCATCCTAAATCCGGCAGTTGCCCGCTAGTGATTGCCCGCTGAGCCAGCACTGGCGCGG
>CAYYDJ010000076.1:0-5076 GCA_964470565.1 uncultured Rubrivivax sp. | reverse complement strand
GCCCACCAGCGAAGAGGTGATCACCGACATCGCGCGCCAGGAACTGCGCAGCTACAAGCAACTGCCGCGCAACTTCTATCACATCCAGACCAAGTTCCGCGACGAGCGGCGGCCGCGCTTCGGCGTGATGCGCGGCCGCGAGTTCACGATGAAGGACGCCTACTCGTTCGACCGCGACAAGGCTGGCGCGCTGAAGAGCTACCAGGCGATGTTCGAGGCCTACAAGCGCATCTTCGACCGCTTCGGCCTCAGCTACCGCGCGGTGGCGGCCGACACCGGCGCCATCGGCGGCGATGCTTCGCACGAGTTCCAGGTCATCGCCGACACCGGCGAGGACGCGATCGTCTACAGCCCCGACAGCGACTACGCTGCCAACATCGAACTGGCCGAAGCGCTGCCGCTGCTGGCCACGCGCGCCGCGCCGACGCAGGCGCGCGTGAAGACCCCCACGCCGGGCAAGGCCACTTGCGAGGACGTGGCCGCGCTGCTGGACCTGCCGCTGGCGCGCACCGTCAAGTCGCTGGTGCTGGCCAGCGACGAGAAGAACGAAGCCGGCGACGTGCTGAAGACCACCGTCTGGCTGCTGCTGGTGCGCGGCGACCACAGCCTCAACGAGGTCAAGGCCGGCAAGCTGCCCGGGTTGAAGGACGGCTACCGCTTCGCGACGGTGGCCGAGATCGAAGATCACTTCGGCTGCAAGCCCGGCTACCTGGGCCCGATCGGCACCCGCAAGCCCGTCAAGGTGGTGGCCGATCGCACCGTCGCGCTGATGAGCGATTTCGTCTGCGGTGCCAACGAGGCCGGCTTCCACCACACCGGCGTCAACTGGGGCCGCGACCTGCCCGAGCCCGATCTGGTGGCCGACATCCGCAACGTGGTGGTCGGCGACCCTTCGCCCGACGGCAAGGGGCTGCTCGCCATCCAGCGCGGCATCGAGGTCGGCCACGTGTTCTACCTCGGCACCCAGAAGTACAGCGTGCCGATGAAGGCGCACTACCTCGACGAGACCGGCAAGCCGCAGCCCTTCGAGATGGGCTGCTACGGCATCGGCGTCACGCGGCTGCTGGGCGCGGCCATCGAGCAGAACCATGACGAGCGCGGCATCATCTGGCCGCTGTCGATGGCGCCGTTCAGCGTGGTGATCTGCCCGATCGGCATGGACCGCAGCGCCGAGGTCAAGACCGCGGCCGAAGCGCTGCACGACCAACTGGCTGCTGCCGGCGTCGACGTGCTGCTGGACGACCGCGGCGAGCGCCCCGGCGCGATGTTCGCCGACTGGGAGCTGATTGGCGTGCCCTGGCGCGTGGTGATCTCCGACCGTGGCCTGAAGGTCGGCACCGTGGAACTGCAGGGCCGCCGCGAAGCCGCCGCCACCGCGGTGCCGGTGGCCGAGGCGCTGGCCCGAATCAAAGGCCGATTGGAGGCATGAGGATGCAGGGCTCGGCCCCCGGCAGCCGGCGTCGTCTGATGCTGGGCGCCGCCGGGCTTTGGCTGCTGCCGGGTGCACCGGCCAGGGCCGGCGCACAGCTCGAAGAGCCGCTGGCCGACGCGGTGCGCTCAGCGCTGGCCGCTTCGGTGTCGGACCTGGCGCCGCCGAGCCCGCGCTTCGAGCACATCGACCAGCGCTTGAGCTATCTGCGTTGGCTGGGCGAGACCAGCCAGCGGCTGCGGCCTCGCAAGTCCGAGCACCAGACGCGCGTGGAGTTTCTCGAAACCGTCTGGTACGAGAGCAAGCGCGCCGGCCTGGAGACGCAACTGGTGCTGGGCCTGATCCAGGTCGAGAGCGCCTTTCGCAAGTATGCGATCAGCTCGGCCGGCGCGCGCGGCTACATGCAGGTGATGCCGTTCTGGACCCGCGCGATCGGCGACGGCGACGCCAGCCGGCTGTTCCACCTGCAGACCAACCTGCGCTTCGGCTGCGTGATCCTGCGCCACTACCTCGACGTCGAGCGCGGCGACCTCTTCATGGCGCTGGGCCGCTACAACGGCAGCCGCGGCCGCGCCGAGTATCCCAACCTGGTGTTCGGCGCGCGGCGGCAGTGGGAGGTCAGGGCCTGATCGGATCAGGCCTTGAGCCCGACCCAGGCCTGCGGCACCGCGCCGGTCACGCCGGCCAGCGACAGCGCGCGCTCGACGGTGTCGTCGATCAACGCCTGGATGCTTTGCGGCCGGTGATAGAAGGCCGGCAGCGGCGGGAAGACGATGCCACCCATCTCGGTGACCGCGGTCATGTTGCGCAGATGGGCCAGGTTGAACGGCGTCTCGCGCACCATCAGCAGCAGGCGGCGACGCTCCTTCAGAGCGACGTCGGCAGCACGCGTCAGCAGGTTGTCCGACAGCCCCAGCGCGATCGCGGCCAGCGTCTTCATCGAGCAGGGCGCGACGATCATCGCCGCGGTGTCGAAGCTGCCGCTGGCCACGCAGGCGCCGATGTCGCCGCAGGCATAGGCGTGGTCGGCCTGCGCTTCGAGCGCGCCGCGGTCCAGGCCCAGCTCGTGGTGCACATTCAGGATGCCGGCCGGCGTCGCCACCAGGTGGGTCTCAACGCCCAGCGCCCGCGCGCGGATCAACACCCCCAGCCCGTAGGCGGCGCCGCTGGCGCCGCTGATCCCCACGACCAAGCGCGGGCGTGGGGATGTCATTTCAGGCTTTGTTGCCCAGCACCTGCTGCAACTCGCCCGACTGGTACATCTCCATCATGATGTCCGAGCCGCCGACAAACTCGCCGTCGACGTAGAGCTGCGGGATCGTCGGCCACTGTGAGAAGTCTTTGATGCCCTGGCGGACCTCTTCGTCTTCCAGCACGTTGAAGGTCTTGAACTCGTCGACGCCGCAGGCCTTGAGCACCTGCACCGCGCGGCCCGAGAAGCCGCACATCGGGAACTGCGCCGTGCCTTTCATGAAGAGCACGACGTGGTTGCTCTTGACCAGGTCGGCTATGCGCTGCTGGGCGTCGCTCATGGGGAAAACCTCTTGTCGATGGATGCAAATGGAACGATGCCGCGTTTATACGGCAAAGCCCAAGACCGCCCTGGTCGCGCAGGTCAATACGTGTACTGCACGCCGAGTTGCAGCCGCGGCTGCAGCCGCATGTCGCGCAGCGTGGCGTCGAAGCCCTGGTTGCCGAACAGCGCGCGACCGAAACGCCAGGCGCCGCCGGGGTAGTCGGCCGAGACGCCGAGATCGGCGCTGAAGCGCAAACCCGTCTTGGGCACCCAGCCGGTGTAGCCCAGGCCGATGTAGGGCGACGACAGCGGGGCTGCATCGCCGGCGGTCCACGCCGTCCCGGGCGGTACGCCGAGGCCGGGCTGGCGGCGCAGGTCGAAGATCAGGCCGCTGGTGGCGCGGAAGCGGCCGCTGGCGAAGGGCAGCGAGAGGCCGAAGCTGCCGAGGTCGTAGTCGGCCACCAATGCCGCGCGCTGCAACGGCGCAATGTCGGGCGCCTCGTACAGGCTCAGGCGCGGCTGCCAGCGCGGCCAGATCACCTGGCGCTCCAGCAACAGGCCGTCGGCGGCAACCGCGCTGGTTGCCGCGAGCACCAGGCCCACCAGCCCCGCAAGCCCCAACAGCCAGGCGCTGCGCGGGCGGGCGCTTCGGTTCAGCGGGATTCGGAGCAAGGCAGTCATGTCTCACCCTCCGGTCTTGCAGCCGATGATGCGCCGGCGCCGCCGCTTTGGCATCCCCTGTTGCACACCACGCGTGACTTCTGCGGCGGATCAGCCCAGGCAGCCCCCGCTGCAACGCTCGTGGCCGGCCAGATCGCGCCGGGTCTGCACGTCGTCGAAGCCCGCGTCCTTCAACAATGACCGTACGGCGGCAGCTTGGTCGAACCCGTGTTCGACCAGCAGCCAACCGCCGGGTTCCAGGTGCGCCGGCGCGCCGGTGATGATGCTGCGCAGCGCGTCCAGGCCGTCGCCGCCGGGCGTCAAGGCGTGCCGCGGCTCGTGCTGCAGCGCCGCCAGGTGCGGGTCGTCGCCGGCGATGTAGGGCGGGTTGGACAGCGCCAGCTCGAAGCGCCGGCCCGGCGGCAGCGCGGCCCACCACGAGCCTTCGTGCAGTTCGAGCGCGCAGCCCAGGGCCTGCGCATTGGCGGCGGCGACGGCCAGCGCGCCGGCGTCGACGTCGGACGCGCTGACCTGCGCCGCCGGGCAGCGCCGCGCCACGCTGACGGCAATGGCGCCGCTGCCCGTGCCGAGGTCGATCACGCGCGGCCGGCCGGCCAGCGGCGCCAGCAGCGCCAGTGCCCAGTCGACCAGCTCTTCGGTCTCCGGCCGCGGCACCAGCACCGCGGGCGTGACGGCCAGGCGCAGGCCGTGGAACTCGCGCTCGCCCAACAGGTAGGCCAGCGGCTCGCCGGCGGCGCGGCGCTCGAGGTCAGCGGTGAAGCGCTGCTGCACTGCGGCGGGTAGCGGCGCATCGTCGTGCGCGATCAGCCAGCTGCGCGGCTGCGCGAGGTGGTGCGCCAGCAGCAGTTGCGCATCCAGCCGGTCGACGCCGCGCCGGCGTGCCAGCGCCAGCGCCGCCGCCACGTCCATCGAAGCCGCCATCAGGCCGCCCCGGTTTCGAGCTGCGCCAGCTGCTGCGCCGCGCGCTCGCGCTGCAGCGCGTCCACGAGGTCGCCGAGGTCGCCGTCCATCACCTGGCCCAGCTTGTACAGCGTGAGGTTGATGCGGTGGTCGGTCACCCGGCCCTGCGGGAAGTTGTAGGTGCGGATGCGGTCGCTGCGGTCGCCGCTGCCGATCAGCGCCTTGCGCGTGGCGGCTTCCTTGGCCGCGCGCTCGCTGCGCTCCTTCTCGCGCAGCCGGGCGGCCAGCACGGCCATCGCCTTGGCCTTGTTGCGATGCTGCGAGCGGTCGTCCTGGCATTCGGCGACGATGCCGGTGGGCAGGTGGGTGATGCGGATCGCGCTGTCGGTCTTGTTGATGTGCTGGCCGCCCGCGCCGCTGGCGCGGAAGGTGTCGATGCGCAGCTCGGCCGGGTTGAGCGGCACGTCCTCGGCCTCGTCGGGCTCGGGCATCACGGCCACCGTGCAGGCGCTGGTGTGGATGCGACCCTGCGCCTCGGTGGCCGGCACGC
>CAYYDJ010000075.1:0-5267 GCA_964470565.1 uncultured Rubrivivax sp. | reverse complement strand
CGGACAGCGCGCCGCCGAAGACGGTGAAGTCCTGGCTGAAGACGAAGACCAGGCGGCCGTCGATCATGCCGTAGCCGGTGACCACGCCGTCGCCGGGCACCTTGTGGTCGGCCATGCCGAAGTCGGCGCAGCGGTGCTCGACGAACATGTCCCACTCTTCAAAACTACCGTCGTCCAGCAGCAGCTCCAGCCGCTCGCGCGCGGTGAGCTTGCCCTTGCCGTGCTGCGCGGCAATGCGCTTGTCGCCGCCGCCCAGGCGTGCCGCGGCGCGCTTGCGTTCGAGCTGTTCGATGATGTCGTGCATGGTGTGCTTCGCTTCCTCGTCCGTTCGTTCGTCGGTGCATCAGTGCATCAGTTCGAGCAGCCGGCGCGCGGCCACCGATGCCGCCACGCGCCCTGCCTTCACGTCATCGGTCATGCGCGGCAGCGCGTCGCGCACCGCGGCGTCGCTGCTGAAGCGCTGGCGCAGGCCGGCCTCGATGCGCTCCCACATCCAGG
The DNA here is from genome assembly GCA_964470565.1 of uncultured Rubrivivax sp. GTDB lineage: Bacteria > Pseudomonadota > Gammaproteobacteria > Burkholderiales > Burkholderiaceae_C > Rubrivivax. Next base: position 4,769 of record CAYYDJ010000075.1, on the reverse strand, counting down.
CCTGGTCCTGCGCGTGGCGGCGCGCGGCCAGGCGGCCATTGGCCGTCTGCAGGCGACGGAAGCGCTCGATCGCGTCCCAGAACGGCTGCAGGCCCTGGCCTTTCAGCGCGCTGAGCTGCATCACCTGCGCCTGCCACAGCGCCTCGTCGTGATGCGCACGATCCGGGTGGCCGTGCAGCCCGAACAGCCGCAGCGCGCTGCCGATCTGCGCGCGCGCGCGCGTGGCGGCGGCCTCGTCGAGATCGGCCTTGTTGATGACCACCAGGTCGGCCAGCTCCATCACGCCCTTCTTGATGGCCTGCAGGTCGTCACCGGCGTTGGGAAGCTGCAGCAGCACGAAGCAGTCGGTCATGCCGGCCACCGCGGTCTCGCTCTGGCCGACGCCCACGGTCTCGACGATCACGATGTCATGGCCCGCGGCCTCGCAGACCAGCAGCGCCTCGCGCGTCTTCTCGGCCACGCCGCCCAGCGTGCCGCTGCTCGGGCTGGGGCGGATGAAGGCGCGCTCCTCGGCCGAGAGGCGCTCCATGCGCGTCTTGTCGCCAAGGATGGAGCCGCCCGAGACGCGCGACGAAGGGTCCACCGCCAGCACCGCGACGCGGTGGCCGCGCTCGATCAGGAACAGGCCCAGCGTCTCGATGAAGGTGCTCTTGCCGACGCCCGGCACGCCGCTGATGCCCAGGCGGAACGAGTGGCCGCTGCGCGCCAGCAAGGCATTGAGCAGGTCGTCGGCGCGCACGCGGTGGTCGGGCCGCGTCGATTCCAGCAGCGTGATGGTCTTGGCCAGCGCGCGGCGCTGCGCCGGGCCGGGCGTGCCGGTCAAGGCGTCGAACAAGGCCTGATCGGCCGCTGGCAAGGCGCTGCTCACGGGGCACTCAGGGCGTGACGGCGCGCGGGTCGTCCAGCGGATCGAAGCGTGCGAGCCCGGCGATGGCCGGCGGCGCGCGCCACGCAGGCGGCGCTTGCAGCGTCGCCCAGTATTCCTCCAGGCCGATGATGCGGCCGTCGTCGACGCGGGCGATCGAGCTGGCGTAGAAGTGCTGCGGCGGCTGGTCCACGCGCAGCAGCGCCAGCACGCGGCCGTCCTCCAGCCGCGTGCATTCGAGCAGGCGGACGGTCCAGCCCTCGGGGTAGCGCGCCTGCACCGCCACGAAGGCGTCGGCGCCCTCGAAGCGCTCGCCGCTGGTCCACCAGGTGGCCTGCAGGTCGGCACGCAGCAGGGCGCGGGCCTGCAGCCAGTCGCGCGCCTGCACCGCGTGCCACCATTCGCGCACGGTCTGCACGCTGGGGCCTTGTGGCAGGCGGACGTAGTCGATGTCCCAGTCGCCGTCGCCGGTGGCGACGAAGCCGCGGCGCAGGTAAAGGCGATTGGCGTCGCTGGCCTTCAGCACCACCACTTCCACCGGCAGTTGCAGGTGGTCGGCCTTGGCGCAGACCCAGGCCAGCACGCGCTGGCCGATGCCGCGGCGCTGGAACGGCGGATCGACGTACAGGTGGTCCAGGCGCAGCGCGCGGGTCAGCCGCTTGAGCACGATGAAGCCCACGCGCTGCCCGTCGACGACGATGTGCCGCGTGTGCGCCGGGTCGAAGCCGGCCGCCAGGCGCTCGCGCGCCCGCTGCTCGTCGTAGCGGCCCAGCCGCGTCAGGCTCTCGCGCATCGCGCGCAGGCGCAGCGCCAGCAGCGCCTCAAAGTCGGCGGCGGTCGCCGCTTCGAGCGCAAAGCCTTGCGGTTCCGGCGCGGGGTTCACGCCTGGGCCTTGCGGATGTTTTCCAGCACGTCCTTGGCGCTCGCCGGGATCGGCGTGCCCGGGCCGTAGACGCCCTTGACGCCGGCCTCGAACAGGAAGTCGTAGTCCTGCTGCGGGACCACGCCGCCGACGAAGACGATGATGTCGTCGGCACCTTGCTTCTTCAGCTCACCGATGATCGCCGGCACCAGCGTCTTGTGGCCGGCCGCCAGCGTGCTGATGCCCACCGCGTGCACGTCGTTCTCGATCGCCTGGCGCGCGCATTCCTCGGGCGTCTGGAACAGCGGGCCCATGTCGACGTCGAAGCCCAGGTCGGCAAAAGCCGTGGCCACCACCTTGGCGCCGCGGTCGTGGCCATCCTGGCCCAGCTTGGCGATCATCACGCGCGGCCGGCGGCCCTGTTCCTCGCCGAAGGCGGCGATCTCGGCCTTGAGCTTGTCCCAGCCCTCGGCGCTGTCGTACGCGGCGGCGTAGACGCCGGTCACCTTCTGGATGTCGGCGCGATGGCGGCCATAAACCTGCTCCAGTGCGTCGCTGACCTCGCCCACGGTCGCGCGGGCGCGGATGGCCTCGATGCTCAGGGCCAGCAGGTTGCCGGTGTTGTTCTTCGCCGCCGCGGTCAGCGCCGCCAGCGCCGCGGCCACCTTGGCGCCGTCGCGCCTGGCCTTGATCGCCTGCAGCCGGGCGATCTGCGCCTCGCGCACCTTGACGTTGTCGACCTCCAGGATCTCCACCTTGTCCTGCGTCTTGAGCTTGTACTTGTTGACGCCGACGATCACGTCCTTGCCGCTGTCGATGCGGGCCTGCTTCTCCGCCGCGCTGGCCTCGATCTTCAGCTTGGCCCAGCCGCTGTCCACCGCCGCCGTCATGCCGCCCATCGCTTCCACCTCGTCGATGATGGCCTGCGCCGCGTCGGCCATGTCCTGCGTCAGCTTCTCCATCAGGTAGCTGCCGGCCCAGGGATCGACGACGCTGGTGATGTGCGTCTCCTCCTGGATGATGAGCTGCGTGTTGCGCGCGATGCGGGCGCTGAACTCGGTGGGCAGCGCGATCGCCTCGTCGAAGCTGTTGGTGTGCAGGCTTTGCGTGCCGCCGAACACCGCGGCCATGGCCTCGATCGCCGTGCGCACCACGTTGTTGTACGGGTCCTGCTCGGTCAGGCTCCAGCCGCTGGTCTGGCAGTGCGTGCGCAGCATCAGGCTCTTGGGATTCTTGGCGCCGAAGCCCTTCATGATGCGGCACCATAACAGCCGAGCCGCGCGCATCTTGGCGATTTCGAGATAGAAATTCATCCCGACGGCCCAGAAGAAGCTCAGGCGCCCGGCGAAGTCGTCGACGTCCAGGCCCTTGGCCAGGGCGGTCTTCACGTACTCCTTGCCGTCGGCCAGCGTGAAGGCCAGTTCCAGCGCCTGGTTGGCGCCGGCTTCCTGCATGTGGTAGCCGCTGATGCTGATCGAGTTGAACTTCGGCATGTTCTTGGCCGTGTACTCGATGATGTCGCCGATGATGCGCATGCTCGGCGCCGGCGGGTAGATGTAGGTGTTGCGGACCATGAACTCCTTGAGGATGTCGTTCTGGATGGTCCCCGACAGCTGGTCCTGCGCCACGCCCTGCTCTTCAGCGGCCACCACGTAGCCGGCCAGCACCGGCAGCACGGCGCCGTTCATCGTCATCGACACGCTGACCTTGTCGAGCGGGATGCCGTCGAACAGGATCTTCATGTCCTCCACCGAGTCGATCGCGACGCCGGCCTTGCCCACGTCGCCCAGCACGCGCGGGTGATCGCTGTCGTAGCCGCGGTGCGTGGCCAGGTCGAAGGCCACGCTGACGCCCTGCCCGCCGGCGGCCAGCGCCTTGCGGTAGAAGGCGTTGCTGTCCTCGGCGGTGGAGAAGCCCGCGTACTGGCGGATGGTCCAGGGCCGCACCGCGTACATCGTGGCTTGCGGGCCGCGGATGAAGGGCTCGAAGCCGGGCAGCGTGTCGGCATGCGGCAGTGCTGTGACATCGGCCGCGGTGTACAGCGGCTTGACGGTGATGCCTTCGGGCGTGACCCAGTTCAGCGCCGAGAGGTCGCCGCCGGGCGCGGACTTGGCGGCGGCCTGGGTCCACTGCGCCAGCGTGGCGGTCTTGAAATCGGGGGCGCTGCTCATTCGGGTCTCCTCGGTCGCTGCACGGGTCGGCAGGCTTGCGGCCTGCCGCGCATTATGCATAATTATGAATTCAAATCCAACGCCCGCCTGACGACCCACGCCTGCCTTGCCCGCCCTCGACACCCCGCCCGCCCCGCCGCGCCTGCTGTCGCCCCGCGCCCTGTACCAGGACGTGGCCGAGCGGCTGCGCCAGCAGATCTTCGCGCGCCAGCTCGAGCCCGGCAGCTGGATCGACGAGCTCAAGCTCTGCGCCGAGTACGGCATCAGCCGCACGCCGATGCGCGAGGCGCTGAAGGTGCTGGCCGTCGAAGGCCTGGTGACGATGAAGGTGCGCCGCGGCGCCTACGTGACCGAGATGTCGCGCGACGACGTGGCGCAGGTCTACCACCTGCTGGGCCTGTTGGAAAGCGACGCCGCCGGCGAGGTGGCCGCGCACGCCACCGAGGCCCAGCGCGCCGGGCTGCGCACGCTGCACGACCGGCTGGAAAAGCAGGTGCGCCAGCGCGACGCCTTCTTCGCCACCAACGAACAGTTCCACCTGGCGCTGCTGCAGGCCGCCGGCAACCGCTGGCGCACGCAGATCGTGACCGACCTGCGCAAGGTGATGAAACTCAACCGCCACCACTCGCTGTTCAAGCAGGGGCGGCTGGCCGACTCGCTGGCCGAGCACCGCGCGCTGATGCAGGCCATCGAGGCCCGCAACGCGGCGCGCGCCACGGCGTTGATGAAAGCGCATTTCGCCGGTGGGCTGGAGGCGGCAGCCTGAGCTTCAGCTTCAGGTCAGCCGCCTTCGCTACCGTCATCCCTCCGAACCGAAGGACCGCCCCGATGAAGATCCACGAATACCAGGCCAAGGAACTGCTGCGCGCGA
>CAYYDJ010000074.1:0-5741 GCA_964470565.1 uncultured Rubrivivax sp. | reverse complement strand
GCCACCGTGCAGGCGCTGGTGTGGATGCGACCCTGCGCCTCGGTGGCCGGCACGCGCTGCACGCGGTGGCCGCCCGACTCGAAACGCAGCCGCGCGTAGACGGCCTCGCCTTCCACCCGCAGCACCAGCTCCTTGTAACCGCCGAGTTCGGCGGCGTTCTCGCTCAGCACCTCGGTGCGCCAGCCCTGGCGCTCGCAGTAGCGCTGATACATGCGGGCGAGGTCGCCGGCGAACAGCGCCGATTCGTCGCCGCCGGTGCCGGCGCGGATTTCCAGGAAGGCGTTGCGCTCGTCGTCGGGGTCGCGCGGGATCAGCGCTGCCTGCAACTCGCCGTCGAGACGGCCGAGGTCGGCCTCGGCGCTGTCCACCTCGTCGCGCGCCATCGCCTGCATGTCGGCGTCGTCGAGCGTCGGATCGGCCAGCATCTCGCGCGCCGCGGCGAGGTCGGCCTCGCGGCCCTGGTGGCGGCGGTACAGGCCGACCACGCGCGCGGCCTCGGCCTGCTCGCGCGCGAGCGCGCGCCAGCGCTTGATGTCGGCGCTGAGCTGCGGGTCGGCCAGGTTGGCGTCGAGTTCGGCCAGCCGCAGGGCCAGGCGTTCAAACTGTTCTCGCAAGGACGGGCTCATGGCGGGCGCCGCCGGCGGCCGCGGGTCCGGCCGTGGCGGAACGAATGAAGGTGACGCTAAGCCCCGTCGCCGCCGGGCGTGCGGGTGCTGTTGCGCAGGAAGAGGCGCGAGACGGTCTGCGCGAGTTGGGCGCGCTCAAGCCCGTCGGCCGCGTGCAACTCGGCCAGCGTGCCGTGCAGCATCTTGTGCGTGAGGCCGCGGGTCAGCGCTTCCAGCACCGCGTCCACCGGCTCGCCCTTGGCGAGCTGCTTGCGCGCGCGGGCCAGTGCCACGCTGCTCCAGTCCTCGGCCTGGCGGTTGAGCGCCTGGATCAGCGGCACCGCGGCGCGCTGGTCCAGCCAGTGGGCGAAGCTTTGCACGCCGGCGTCGATGATGGCTTCGGCCTGCTGCACCGCGGCCTGCCGCTTCTCGCCGGCGGTCTGCACCAGCGCCGAGAGGTCGTCCACGGTGTAGAGGTAGATGTCGCCCAGCGTGCTGACCTCGGGCTCGATGTCGCGCGGCACCGCGAGGTCGACCATGAACATGGGCCGGTGGCGGCGCTGCTTGAGCGCGCGCTCCACCGCCCCGAGGCCGATGATGGGCAGGCTGCTGGCGGTGCAGGAGATCACCGCGTCGAACTCGTGCAGCCGCGTCGGCAGCTCCGACAGCCGCAGCGCCTGCGCGCCGAAGCGCGCGGCCAGGCGCTCGCCGCGCTCCAGCGTGCGGTTGGCCAGCGCCATGCCCTTGGGCGACTTGGCGGCGAAATGCGTGGCCACCAGCTCGATCATCTCGCCGGCGCCGACGAACAGCACCTGCATCTCCGACAGCTTCTCGAACAACTGCGAGGCCAGGCGCACGGCGGCCGCAGCCATGCTGATCGAATGCGCGCCGATCTCGGTGGCGGTGCGCACCTCCTTGGCGACCGAGAACGAGCGCTGGAACAGCTGGTGCAGGGTGGTGCCCAGCGTGCCGGCGGCATCGGCCTGGCGCACGGCCTGCTTCATCTGGCCCAGGATCTGCGGCTCGCCCAGCACCATCGAATCAAGCCCGGAGGCGACGCGGAAGGCGTGGCGCGCGGCGTCACGGTTCTCCATCACGTAGGTGTGGCCGCGCAGGTGGTCGGCGCTGACGCCGCCTTCGGCCGCCAGCCACGACAAGGTGGACGCCACCAGCTCCTGCGGCGGCGCCTTGTCGGCGGCCACGTAGAGCTCGGTGCGGTTGCAGGTGGAGACCAGCGCGGCCTCGGGCGTGGCCAGGCGCAGGCGGTCTTGCAGGCCGCGCAAGGCCGGCGGCAGGCTCTCGGGTGCAAACGCAAACCGCCCACGCAGGTCCAGCGGGGCGGTGGTGTGGTTCAGGCCGAGAGCGAAGACGGACACGGGGCTGGATTGTAGGATCGCGCATCCCGGCCGGCATGGCCAAGGGCAAGCACAGTCTCGCCAGCAACGGCGCCGGCCGACTTGATGACCATCAAGAAAGCGGGCGGCCGCTGAACCAGCAAACCCATGGGTCCGATCGACTTCTTCTGGCACCTGGCCAATCTGTTTGCCGTCAGCGTGCTGTTCGGGCTGCTGGCCGCCGGCGGCGCCAAGCTGCTGTGGCGGCGCGACCTGGCCGGCGTGCGCTGGCAGCGCCTGGCGCTGGCGGCGATCGGCGCCGCGATGGCGGTGACCGTCGGCGGGCTGCTGTTCTTCGGCCGCGACGGCCGCATGGCGACCTACGCGCTGATGGTGCCGGCCGCCGCGCTGGCGCTGGGCTGGGCAGGCTTCCGGCGGCGTTGAGCGGCCGCCGTCAGGCCGCGGCCGTGTCGGCCAGCACCGGCGTGCCGCGCAGCGAGTGCGGCAGCGCGCCGGTGATGCGCACGTCGAGCATCTGGCCGATGAGCCGCGCGCCCGCCGGCCCGCCGTCGAAGTTGACGATGCGGTTGCACTCGGTGCGGCCCATCAGCTCGGCCGCGTTCTTGCGCGACGGGCCTTCGACCAGGATGCGCTGCACCGTGCCGACGCGGCTTTCGCTGATACGCCCGACGTTGCGTTCCAGCAGCGCTTGCAAGGCCTGCAGGCGCTGCAGCTTCGCGTCGCGCGGCGTCTCGTCGGCCAGGTTGGCCGCCGGCGTGCCGGGGCGCGGACTGAAGACGAAGCTGAACGAAGCGTCGAAGCCGATGTCCTCGATCAGCTTCATCGTCTTGTCGTGGTCGGCCTCGGTCTCGCCGGGGAAGCCGACGATGAAGTCGCTGGACAGGCTGATGCCCGGCCGCAGCGCGCGCAGCTTGCGGATCGTGCTCTTGTACTCCAGCGCCGTGTAGCCGCGCTTCATCGCCATCAGGATGCGGTCGCTGCCGTGCTGCACCGGCAGGTGCAGGTGGTTCACCAGTTTGGGGATGCGGCCGTAGGCTTCGATGAGCCGCGCGCTGAACTCCTTGGGGTGGCTGGTGGTGTAGCGGATGCGCTCGATGCCGGGGATCTCGGCCACGTATTCCAGCAGCAGCGCGAAGTCGGCGCTCTCGGCCGTCCCTTGCCCCGTGCGGCCCATCGCGCCGCGGTAGGCGTTGACGTTCTGGCCCAGCAGCGTCACTTCCTTCACGCCCTGGTCGGCGAGGCCGGCCACTTCGGTCAGCACGTCGTCGAAGGGGCGGCTCACCTCCTCGCCGCGGGTGTAGGGCACCACGCAGTACGAGCAGTACTTGGAGCAGCCTTCCATGATCGAGACGAAGGCCGAAGCGCCTTCCACCCGCGCCGGCGGCAAATGGTCGAACTTCTCGATCTCGGGGAAGCTGATGTCCACCTGCGCGCGGCGCTCGGTGCGGCGGGCCTCGATCATCTGCGGCAGCCGGTGCAGCGTCTGCGGGCCGAACACCAGGTCGACGTAGGGCGCGCGCTCGATGATCGCGGCGCCTTCCTGGCTCGCCACGCAACCGCCGACGCCGATCAGCACGCCCTTTTTCTTGAGGTGCTTGACGCGGCCGAGATCGCTGAAAACCTTCTCCTGCGCCTTCTCGCGCACCGAGCAGGTGTTGAAGAGGATGAGGTCGGCCTGCTCGACGTCGCCGGTGGGCTCGTAGCCCTCGGCGGCGCGCAGCACGTCGGACATCTTGTCCGAGTCGTACTCGTTCATCTGGCAGCCGAAGGTGCGGATGAAGACCTTCTTGGTCGCGCCGGTGTCGCTCATGGCTGCGTCCACTTCTGCGCCACGGGGTCGAAGATCCAGCTGGCCGCCTGTTCCTTCGAAGTGGGCCACGGCGCGTTGGCCACTTCGGCGGGTGTCAGCACCCAGACCTCCATCAACTGGCCGCTGGCGTCCTCGATCGTGTAGTTCACCACCAGCCGCTTGCCGGCCAGGAAGCTGGTCAGCTCGAAGCGGTTCTCCTGGCCGCGGATGCGCGCGCCGGCGGCCAGCCGCGCCGGCTTGCCGTTGAGCAGCACGTCGGGCGGCGCGCTGCCCGTCAGCTCGCCGCGCAAGGCGGTGGGTGGAAAGGCCCGCTGCACTTGCGCGACGGCAGCAGCGGACGTGAAGACGAGGCCGGCGGCAAGGCCCAGGGCGGCACAGCGAAGCATGGTGTGGATCCAGTGGCTGTGAGGCAAAACGAATCGGCCCGGGGTCAACCCGGGCCGAGCAAAAATCTGGTGGCGCTTCAGGGACTTGAACCCCGGACCTGCGGATTATGATTCCGTCGCTCTAACCAACTGAGCTAAAGCGCCTGAGCCCAAAAGTATACAGCGCGCTCACGGCCGTCCACGATGTTCAGCTTCTTCAAGAAGAAGGCGCCGCCGCCCGCTGCGGCGCCTTCGCTGCCGGTGCCCGAGGCGCCGCCCGTCGCCGTCGAACCGGCGGTTGCGTTGCCCGCCGTGGTCGATGCCGTTGCCGAAGCGCCGGCTTCCGACGCGCCGGCCCGCGCCGGCTGGATGGCGCGGCTCAAGCAGGGCCTGCGCAAGACCGGCGGCAGCATCGCCCAGGTCTTCACCGGCACCCGCATCGACGATGCGCTGTACGAAGAGCTCGAAGCCGCGCTGCTGATGGCCGACACCGGCGTCGCAGCGACGCAGCTGCTGCTGGACGACCTGAAGCGCCGCGTCAAGGACGCCAAGGCCACCGACGCCGCGGCGGTGAAGGATCTGCTGGCCGATGCCATCGCCGAGCTGCTGCGCCCGCTGGAAGGCACGCTCGACGTCGGCCGGCACACGCCCACGGTGATCATGGTGGCCGGCGTCAACGGCGCCGGCAAGACGACGACGATCGGCAAGCTCACGCGCCACCTGGCGGCGGCCGACCTCAAGGTGCTGCTGGCGGCGGCAGACACCTTCCGCGCCGCGGCGCGTGAGCAACTGGCGGTGTGGGCCGACCGCAACCGCGTGGAGATCGTCAGCCAGGAAGGCGGCGACCCGGCGGCCGTGACCTTCGACGCCGTCAACGCCGGTCGCGCGCGCGGCTGCGACGTGGTGATCGCCGACACCGCGGGCCGCCTGCCGACCCAGCTCCACCTGATGGAGGAGCTGAAGAAGATCCACCGCGTGATCGGCAAGGCGCAGGCCGGTGCGCCGCACGAGGTGCTGCTGGTGGTGGACGGCAACACCGGCCAGAACGCACTGGCCCAGGTGCAGGCCTTCGACGCTGCGCTGGGGCTGACCGGGCTGGTGGTGACCAAGCTCGACGGCACGGCCAAGGGCGGCGTGCTGGCGGCGATCGCGCGCTGGTGCAGCGACCGGCAGCGGCCGCTGGCCGTCTACTTCATCGGCGTCGGCGAGGCGCTGGAAGATCTGCAGCCGTTCAACGCGCGCGAGTTCGCGCGCGCCTTGCTGGACTGAGCGCCGCGGCGCGGCTTCAGCGGCCGGCCGCGGGGCCGCTTCAGCGGCCGGCCCCGGGGCCGGAAGCGGCCAGGTCGTCGAAGAAGCCCGAAGGCACCGGCTCGTGCTCGCCGTCGTGCAACGCGGCGTCGCCTTCGGCCAGCATCGCATCGAGCTCCTGCATTTCCGGCACCGGGATCAGCGGCATCGGGCGCGAGGTGTTGGACACCGGCTGCATCGGCCCGCTGCCGCGCACCAGGTCGTGCGCCAGCGCGGTGCGCACCTCGGCCGGCGAGGGCAGGTGGCCTTCGCGCCACACGTGCACGCGGATGCCGGCGGCGCGCAGCACGCGCGCCAG
>CAYYDJ010000073.1:0-6456 GCA_964470565.1 uncultured Rubrivivax sp. | reverse complement strand
TCGTTCGGGTCGTGGTAGGCCGTCAGCTCGCCGACGAAAGGCCGCAGGTCGCGCGCCGGGTGCACCGCCGGGTTCAGCAGCACGGCGGGGCAGCCGGTGGCCTCGGCCACGCAGCTGGCGTACCAGCCGCCGAGCGAACTGCCCAGCACCGCGAAGCGCCCGGCCGGCCAGCCGGCCAGGCGCTGCTGCACCAAGGCCAGCGCCGCGCGCGGCGACGGTGGCAGCTGCGGGCACCACCAGTGCACATCGGGCCGGTGCTGCTGCAGCCACTGCTGCAGGCGCACGGCCTTGAACGAGCGCGGCGACGAGCGAAAGCCGTGCAGGTACAGCAGGTGGCTGGGGCCGCTCATCGGCCGCCGTCGCCGCTGCGCCCGGCCAGCGCGGCCAGCAGCTTGTCGTGTACGCCGCCGAAGCTGCCGTTGCTCATGCAGACCACGTGGTCGCCCGGCTGCGCGTCGCGCACGACCAGCTCGACCAGCGCGTCGACCGAATCGGCGACCACGGCGGCAGCGCCCAGCGGCGCCAGCGCCTCGCGCGCGTTCCAGCCGTAGTCGCCCTGCAGGCAGTACGAGCGGTCGGCCGGCTCCAGCGCCCAGGGCAGCTGCGCCTTCATCGTGCCCAGCTTCATGGTGTTGGAGCGCGGCTCGAACACCGCCAGCAGGCGCGCCGGCGGCGGCGCCGCGGCGGCGGCCGGCGGCTCGATGCGGCGGCGCAGGCCTTCGAGCGTGACGCGCATCGCCGTCGGGTGATGCGCAAAGTCGTCGTAGACGCGAACGCCAGCGACTTCGCCGCGCAACTCCAGCCGCCGGCGCACGTTGCTGAAGCCGCCCAGCGCGCGCGCCGCCTGCTCGGGCACGACGCCCACGTGCTCGGCCGCGCCGATGGCGGCCAGCGCGTTGAGCTGGTTGTGCTCGCCCAGCAGGCTCCACTCGACGCGGCCGATGCGCAGCGCGCCGCGCAGCACGTCGAAGGCGTGCGGCTCGCCGCGCGCGCGCAGCACGCCGGGCTCTTCGCGCCGCGCGCCGAAGCGCTGCACCTCGCTCCAGCAGCCGCGCTGCAGCACGCGCTGCAAGGCTTCGTCGCGCGCGTTGACGACCAGCCGCCCGCTGGACGGCACGGTGCGCACGAGATGGTGGAACTGGGTCTCGATCGCCGCCAGATCGGGGAAGATGTCCGCGTGGTCGTGCTCGAGGTTGTTGAGGATCGCGGTGCGCGGCCGGTAGTGCACGAACTTGCTGCGCTTGTCGAACAGCGCGGTGTCGTACTCGTCGGCCTCGATCACGAAGGCCTTGCCTTGCCCCAGCCGCGCCGAGACGCCGAAGTTGACCGGCACGCCGCCGACCAGGAAGCCCGGCGCCAGGCCGGCCTGGTCGAGGATCCAGGCCAGCATCGCCGTCGTGCTGGTCTTGCCATGCGTGCCGGCCACGGCCAACACGTGGCGGCCTTGCAGCACGTGCTCGGCCAGCCATTGCGGGCCGCTGGTGTAGCGCGCGCCGGCGTCGAGCACGGCTTCGAACAGCGGGTTGCCGCGCTTGACCACGTTGCCGATCACGTATTCGTCGGGCGCCAGCGCCATCTGCTCGGGCGACCAGCCTTCGACCACCTCGATGCCCAAGGCGCGCAACTGGTCGCTCATCGGTGGGTAGACGCCGGCGTCACAGCCGGTCACGCGGTGCCCGGCTTCACGGGCCAGCGCGGCAAGGCCACCCATGAAGGTGCCGCCGATGCCCAGGATGTGGATGTGCATGCGCGACGATTCTAGGAGCCGAGCCCATCGTGGCCCGTGCAGCGGCACGGGCGGCAGCGGGCGCGCTCAGCGCGGGCGCGAGAGCTCGAACATCAGCGCCGGCGGCAGCGATTCGATCACCGACGACAGGCTCAGGCTGCTGAACTGACGGTCGCCGACGCGTCGCGTCTCCAGGCCCTTGCCGTCATCGGACAGCTCGATGAAGACCAGCTTGGGCATCTCGCGCAGCAGGTCGATGCGCAGCCGCTCGAAGCGCTCGCCGCCCAGCGCGCCTTCGTGCAGGATGGCGTGCGGCATGCCGCCTTTGCAGAACTCGCGCGCTTCGTCGATCGTGGTCACGTAGTCGACCATCAACCCCATGTGGCGGATGGCGTCGCGCACCAGCGATCGCGTCTCGCGTCGCGCCGCCAGCACCAGCACGTGGCTGCCGGCCAGCGGCTTGGAGTTGAGGCCCTGGCGTTCGGCATCGGTGCGGTCGCGCAGCGCGGCGGTCTCGCTGGGATCGTTGACGGTGCGCGGGAACTCGATCACCACGCGCGCGGTGCCACCGTCTTCCTCCAGCTTGATCGGCAGTTCCATCGTGCGCGCGGCCTGCTGCAGCAGCCGCCACGACATCGACTGCAGCGTGGACTCGGCAAAGCTGACCAGGCTTTGCTCGACCTGCTCCTCGCTGAGGCTGCGGAACGCGGCGCTCAGGCGCGCGAACACCGGCCACTCGTTGAGCTCGATGCGAAAGTCGATCGCCGAGCGTGCGTGCTCGAAGCTCCATTCGAGCAGCGCCTCGACCAGCGTGAAGATCAGCGTCGGGTCGGCCATCACCTGCGCCGGGCCCAGCAGCGGCCGCACCTGAAATCCGAGCGACTCGATCTGCCGCTGGTGCTGCGCCAGCGAATCGCGCAGCAAGGCGGTGAGGTCGATGCGCTCGGCCTGCTGCCGCACGCGGCCCGAGGCCAGGCGGTTGACCTGCTGGCCCATGATGCCGACACGGCGCGCCAGCTCGATGTATTCGCGCAGCTCGCGCAGGCCCTTGCGGCCGATCTTGCCGGTGGTGGCCAGCGCGTTGACGCGCTCCAGCGCGGCCGACAAAGCGCTGGCGACTTCACTGCCCAACTGGCCCAGCAGCGCGTGCCCGTCCACGGCTTCGGACGCCGCCGCCGAGGCAGCGGCGTCGCCGCCCGGCGCGGACGCGGCGGCAGCAGCAGTGGGGACAACGGGTTTGCCGGCAGCGCTCATGAATCGCCCATGAATGAACGGCGGAGTGATCATTGTGACGCTCGCCGGCGGCGCGCGGTCCCCGCGTTCCGGGGATCGGCAGTCGCGAGCTTCGGATAATGCGCACGATGTGGGCAAGCAAATGGGCCAGCACATGCGCAAGCAGATGGGCAAGCACTTGGGCCAGTACAGCGCGTGCGGCCGTGATCGCCCTGATCTGCTGCGGCTGCGCGCCGGCCCTCAACTGGCGCGAATGGCGCTCTGACGAAACCGGCCTGGTGCAGGCCTTCCCCTGCAAGCCGGTGCGCCAGCAGCGACAGGTGACGATCAACGGCCACGCGCAGTTGCTGGTGCTGGAAGTCTGTGACGCCGACGGCGTGAGCTGGGCGCTGGCCCATACGCAAGCAAGCGAGCCGGCGGCCGTCGGGCCTTTGCTCGACGCGCTGGCCGCGGCGGCGCACGCCAACCTCGGCGCGGCGCGTAGCGCCTTGCGGCCGCAGGCGGTGCCGGGTTCGACACCGCAGGCGGCGGCCGGCCGCTACGCGTTTGCCGGCAAGGACCCACGCGGCCGCGCGCTGCAGGCGCAGGTGCTGGTGTTTGCGCGCGGCCTGCTGGTGGTGCAGCTCACGGCGCTGGGCGAGCGCTTGCCGCAAGCCGGCGTCGAGACCTTCTTCGGCGCGGTGCGCGCCGGCGTTTGAAGGGCGTGCCCATAATCGCCCCAACGAGTTGCTTCATGACCCGCATCGTTTTGCTTGCCCATGCACCGCTGGCCACGGCATTGCGCGACGTGGCGGCGCACGCCTTTCCCGAATGCGCCGCGGGCTTGCAGGCGATCGACGTCCAGCCCGGCCAGGGTGCCGACGAGGTCGAGGCGCTGCTCAGGAGCCAGCTGCCGACAGACCCCGCCGAAGACGCGCTGATCCTCACCGACGTGTTCGGCGCGACGCCCTGCAATGCGGCGCAGCGCGTGGCCGACGGCGCGCGCGTGCGGCTGGTGGCCGGCGTCAACGTGCCGATGCTGTGGCGCACGCTGTGCTATCGCCAGGAGACGCTGGGCGCGCTGGTCGAGCGGGCGACCGCCGGCGCGCTGCAAGGCGTGATGCCCGTGACGCCGGCGCAGCCACAGAACCAATCCCCTTCAGCCTCCGGCGCCAATGATCAAGTCCAGCATTCTCATCAGCAATAAGCTCGGGCTGCACGCCCGCGCGTCCGCAAAGCTAACCAAGCTGGCTGGCGGATTCGGCAGTGAAATCTATCTCTCGCGCAGCAGCCGGCGGGTCAATGCCAAGAGCATCATGGGCGTGATGATGCTGGCCGCCGGCATGGGCACCGAGATCGAAATCGAGGTCGAAGGCCCCGACGAGGCCGCCGCGATGGAGGCCTTGCGCGCGCTGATCGACGGCAAGTTCGGCGAGGGCGAGTAGCTCGCCATAGACCCTGTCGCCGGCGCGGGCGAGCTACAGTGACGCCATGAGCATCCAGGTCTTCGGGATGGCCGTGTCGCGCGGCGTGGCGATCGGCCGCGCCGTGTTGGTGGCGTCGAGCCGCGTCGACGTGGCGCACTACTTCGTGTCGGCCGAGCAGGTGGCCGACGAGATCGACCGCCTGCGCATGGCGCGCGACGTGGTGGCCGACGAACTGTCGACGCTGAAGGCCGATCTGCCGGCCGAGGCGCCGCCCGAACTGTCGGCCCTGCTTGATGTGCACCTGATGCTGCTGCACGACGACACCCTGAGCGGTGCCACCAAGCAGTGGATCCTCGAGCGGCACTACAACGCCGAATGGGCGCTGTCGGCGCAGCTCGAAGTGCTGGCGCGCCAGTTCGACGAGATGGAAGACGAGTACCTGCGCGAACGCAAGGCCGACGTCGAGCAGGTTGTGGAGCGCATGCTGCGCGCGTTGTCGCGCGAGGGTGGGGACGGTGAGGCGTTGCAGAGCGCGGCCCTGAGCGAGAACTTCGGCGGCGAGGAACCGCTGGTGCTGGTGGCCAACGACATGGCGCCGGCCGACATGCTGCAGTTCAAGCGCAGCGTCTTCACCGGCTTCGTCACCGACGTCGGCGGCACCAACTCGCACACCGCGATCGTCGCCCGCAGCATGGACATCCCGGCGGTGGTCGGCGCGCGCGAAGCCAGCCGCCTGGTGCGCCAGGACGACTGGATCGTGATCGATGGCGACGCCGGCGTGGTGGTCGTCAACCCCTCGCGCATCGTGCTGGAAGAGTACCGCTTCCGCCAGCGCCAGAGCGAGCTCGAGCGCGCGCGGCTGCACCGCCTGCGGCATACGCCGGCGGTGACGCTGGATGGGCTGCCGATCGAGCTGCTGGCCAACATCGAGCTGCCGTCGGACGCGGCGACGGCGCTGGAATCGGGCGCGGTCGGCGTGGGCCTCTTCCGCAGCGAGTTTCTCTTCATGAACCGCGGCGAAGACCTGCCCGACGAAGACGAGCAGTTCGAGGCCTACCGCGCCGCCGTGCAGGCGATGAACGGCCTGCCGGTGACCATCCGCACCGTCGACATCGGCGCCGACAAGCCGCTGGAGCGCCTGTCGGTCTCCGAACTGCGCCACGAGCACGTGCTCAACCCGGCGTTGGGCCTGCGCGCCATCCGCTGGAGCTTGTCGGAGCCGGGCATGTTCCGGCAGCAGCTGCGGGCGATCCTGCGCGCCAGCGCTTTCGGCAAGGTGCGCATCCTGATCCCGATGGTCGCCCACCTGAGCGAAGTGCGCCTCACCCTCGAAGCGCTGGCCCGCGCGCGCCAGCAGCTCGACGATGCCGGCAAGGCCTACGGGCCGGTGGAGGTCGGCGCGATGATCGAGGTGCCGGCGGCGGCGCTGTGCATCGACTCGTTCCTGCGGCATTTCGACTTCGTTTCGATCGGTACCAACGACCTCATTCAGTACGCGCTGGCAATCGACCGCGCGGACGAATCGGTGTCGCACCTCTACGACCCCTGGCATCCGGCCGTGCTGCAGCTCATCGCGCGGACGATCGAGGCCGCCAACCGCGCAGGCCGCGACGTCTCGGTCTGCGGCGAGATGGCGGGCGACCCGCTGTTCACCGATCTGCTGCTCGGCATGGGCCTGCGCAGCTTCTCGATGCACCCGGCGCGCATCGCCTCGATCAAGCAGCGCGTGCTGCGTGCCGACACCCGGCGGCTGGCCGCGGCGCTGCCACGCATCCTGGCCGCCGAAGACTGCGCGGCCGCGTGCGGCGAGCTGCTGGCAGGCGCCGGCGCCGCGGCTTAGCGCGAGCTTTTGCGATCGCCCTGCTTGCGCACCCGGATTTCCCGATGTATAGTCACAGGCTCGCTTGATCGCGGAGCGGAACCGAGCCATCGAACCCGCAGCGCGAACAAGCAAAGACCGAGAAGTTGACAGGGAATTAAAAAGAATGTCAGAATCGCGGTCTTCGCTGATAACGCATCAGCGGCGCCGAAAGGCAAAGCTCTTTAACAACATACAGCCGATAAGCGTGGGCGTTTGAAGGCGAGTGCCAC
>CAYYDJ010000072.1:0-6724 GCA_964470565.1 uncultured Rubrivivax sp. | reverse complement strand
CGGTGTTGAGGGTGGCGGCCTTGACGGCGGCGTTGTCGTGTTCGGCAATGACGAGCACAGTCATTTCAGTTCTCCATGGTCCCGAGCAGCACCCGGGTGGCATAAATCAATCGCCACCCAGCGGCCGCCGCGGAACCGGCTTCGCCGGGCCGCTGGCGGCGCCCCCTGGGGGGAGGCGCCGAAGCCGCTTCGGGGGGGTCGTTTCAGATCACCTTGGCTTCGTTCTTGAGCTTGGCCACGAGTGTGGCCACGTCGGGCACCTTGACGCCGGCGCCGCGCTTCCGGGGCTCGACGACCTTGAGGGTCTTGATGCGCGGCGTCACGTCGACGCCGAGGTCGGCAGGCTTGACCACGTCGAGCGTCTTCTTCTTGGCCTTCATGATGTTGGGCAGCGTGACGTAGCGCGGCTCGTTCAGGCGCAAGTCCGTGGTGACGATGGCCGGCAGTTGCAGCTCCAGCGTCTCCAGCCCGCCGTCGACTTCGCGGGTGACGCGGGCCTTGCCCCCAGGACTCGTGCCCTCGATCTCGACCTTGCTGGCGAAGGTGGCCTGCGGCCGCCCGGACAGCGCCGCGAGCATCTGGCCGGTCTGGTTGCAGTCGTCGTCGATGGCTTGCTTGCCCAGGATCACGAGGCCCGGCTGCTCCTTGTCCATCAGCGCCTTGAGCAGCTTGGCCACGGCCAGCGGCTGCAGCTCATCGGCGCATTCGACGAGGATGGCGCGGTCGGCGCCGATGGCCATCGCGGTGCGCAGCGTCTCCTGGCATTGCGTGACGCCGCAGGACACGGCCACGATCTCGGTGGCCACGCCCTTTTCCTTCAGCCGCACGGCCTCTTCGACGGCGATCTCGTCGAAGGGGTTCATGCTCATCTTCACGTTGGCGAGGTCGACCCCGCTGCCGTCGCTTTTCACGCGGACCTTGACGTTGTAGTCGATGACCCGCTTGACGGGGACCAGGATCTTCATCGTGCAGCTCCTCGATCGTTGGGCTTCATGCCGTCAGCGGCGCGGCGCCGCGCACGGTGACGACGGCGTCGAGCGCCACCACGCCCTGCCCTTGCGCGCGCACGGCCAGCGGGTTGATCTCGACCTCGTCGATGCGGTCGGCCTCGCGCACGACGGCGTCGCTTAAGGACAGCAGCGCATCGACCAGCGCATCGACGTCGGCCGCCACGCCGCCGCGGTGGCCGGCCAGCAGCCGGTGGCAACGCGTGCGCTCGACCAGTGCGCGCGCCGAGGCAGCCGTCAGCGGCAGCAGCGTGCGCGCGACGTCGTGGAACAGCTCGACCGCGACGCCGCCGAGGCCGAAGGTGCAGACGTGGCCGAACACCGGGTCGCGGTGGATGCCGACCACGGTCTCGACGAAGGGCTTGGCGAGCATCGGCTCGACCAGCACGCCGTCGACCGCATCGGCCAGCCCGGCCGCGGCCACGCCGGCCTGGATGGCGTCGAACGCGGCGCGCGCGTCAGCCGCGCTCGCAATGCCCAGCCGCACGCCGCCGACCTCGGTCTTGTGCGTGATGCGCTGGCTCAACACCTTCATCACCGCAGCGCCGCCATCGAGCGCCGCGACGGCGCGCGCCGCGCCATCGGCGTCGTGCACCACCACGCCGGCGGGCACGCCGATGCCGTGGGCCCGCAGCCAGTGCTTGCCCTGCGATTCATCGAGCGTTCGCGCATCGAGCGCTTGCCCATCGGCGGCCGCCGCATCGACGCTGCCCAGCGGCAGCCAGGCCGCGTCGCGCGCGCTGCGCCAGCGGCCGTAGGCCGACCAGCGGCCGATCGCCGTCACCGCATTGCGCACCGAGCGCATCGGCGCCAGTCCGCCGTCGACCATGCGGCGCTGGCCTTCGCCGCTGCGGTCGCTGATCCAGATCGGCACCAGCGGCGTCTTCACCTCGCGCTGCGCGGCCACCAGGCTGTCGGCCATCAGCTCGGTCGTGCGGCCGTATTCGACCGGAATCGGCACCAGCACCAGGCCGGTGTCGGGGTCGTTGGCGGTGGCCTGCAGCGTGGCGCGCGCCAGCTCGGCGTTGACCAGCACCTCGGCCGTCACGTCCACCGGGTTGCCGATCGGCGCGTACGGCGGCAGCCAGCGGCGCAGCTCGGTCAGCGTGGCCGGCGCCAACTCGCTCATCTGCAGCCCGGCAACACCGATGCGGTCTGACGTCAGCGCGCCGGTGCCGCCCGAGAAGCAGTAGACGGCGATCTTCTCGCGCCCGCTCGGCAGCCCGCGCGCCAGCAGCGTGGCGACGTCCACCGCCTCGTCGATGTCGTCGACCTCGACGATGCCGAGGTCGCGGAAGACGGCGGCGTTGACCTCGGCCGAGCCGGTCATCGCCGCGGTGTGCGAGGCCGCGGCCTTGACGCCGTAGTCCGACTTGCCGACCTTCAGCGCGACGATGGGCTTGCCGCGGCGCGCCGCGTGCAGCGCCGCGGCCATGAAGCGCGGGCCGTCGCGCACGCCTTCGAGCACGGTGTAGATGACGCGGATGTCCTCGGCGTCGGCCATGTGGTGGATGTAGTCGCCGACCTGCAGGTCGGCCTCGTTGCCGCCCGAGCACCACAGCCCGGTGCCGACGCCGCGCGCCATCGCGCTCTGGATGAAGGCGCGGCCGAGGCCGCCACCCTGCGTGGCCACGCCCAGCGGCCCCGGCATGCGGTCGTGCCGGTAGGCCGGCGAGAAGCTCATGCCGAGCCCGCCGTTGATGTTGTTGAGCCCCGGGCAGTTGGGGCCGTAGATGCGGATGCCGGTGCGCGCGACGATCTCGCGCATGCGCTGCTCCACCGTGCGGCCGGCCTCGCCCATCTCGGCGAAACCCGAGGTGAAGACGATCGCGAAGCCGATGCCGCGCGCCCCGCACTGTTCGAGTGCCTCCACCACCGCGGCAGCCGGCACCGCCAGCAACGCCACGTCGGCCGGCGCGGCCATCTCCAGCACCGAGGGCAGGCTGCGCCGCCCGGCAATCGTCTTGCCCGACGGGTGCACCAGCGTCAGCTCGCCGCGCCAGTCGGAGTACTCGGTCAGGTTCTCCAGCGTGCGCGCGCCGATGCTGTCGGGCCGGTCGGAAGCGCCGACGAGCACGATCGAGCGCGGCAGCATCAGCCGCGACAGGTCCTGGAAGACGACGCCGGCGGTGGTCATGGGGTTTGCGCTGCAGCCGCCGCGGCGCGACGCTGCAGCAGGCAGGTCGCACCCAGTTCGCAGGCGACCTCGCCGCGCTGGTTGATCGCCTTGCGCACGAAGCGCACGATGCCGCGCTCGGGGTTGCGCGTCTCGCGCTGCTCGACGACTTCGATCTCGACGTGGATGGTGTCGCCGATGAAGGTCGGCTTCGGGTACTTGACGGTGTTCTCGAGCACGCCGAACAGCGCGCCTTCCATCAGCTGGTTGGGGATCGAGCGCGAGGTCAGCCCCGCCATGAACGACGCGACGAGCATGCCGTGCGCGATGCGCTGGCCCATCACCGACTGGCGCGCGTACTCGGCGTCGACGTGCAGGCGGTTGAAGTCGCCGGTCAGCGCCGCGAAGGCGGCGACGTCGCCTTCGGTGATGGTGCGCGACGAGGTGGTGTAGCGGGTGCCGACCGTGAGGTCTTCCCAGTGGATCGCCAGCGCGGCGACCTGGTCGATGACGGAACTCATGGGTTGTCTGCTTCCTGTGTCAGGTGAGGGCCGAGATGCCGAGGATCTCGCGGCCGATGATCAGCGTCTGGATCTCGGTGGTGCCTTCGGGGATCATGCCGCCGCGGGTGTCGCGGAAGATGCGCTCGATCGGGTAGTCGGTCGCGTAGCCGATGCCGCCATGCACCTGCAGCGCGAGGTTGGCCACCTCGTGCGCAGCCTCGGTGGCATAGAGCTTGGCGACCGAGCATTCCAGCCGCGACGGGGCGCCCGACGCCATCGCGCGCGCGGCGCGGTAGCCCAGCGCACGCGCCGCCTGCGTCTTCATCGTCATCTCGACGATGTGCTTCTGCACCAGCTGGAACGAGCCGATCGGCCGCCCGAACTGCTTGCGGTCGAGCGCGTATTTCAGCGAGAGATCGAGCGCGCACTGCGCCGCGCCGACGGCGCCCATCGCGACGTTCAGGCGCCCGAAGTTGAGGCCGATCAGGATCTGCTTGAGCCCCTGGCCTTCCTCGCCCAGCAGGTTGGCGGCCGGGATCTCGGCGTCCTGGAACGCAAAGGCCGCGGTGCCGGTCGGTCGCACGAACATGGTCTCGACCGGCCGCACGTCGAAGCGCGTGTGCTCCTTCTCGACCAGGAACAGCGACAGCTCGCCGTTGCAGCGCTCGCTGAAGGTGCGCGCGACGACGATGCCGAAGTCGGCGAACAGCCCGCCGGTGACCCACAGCTTGGCGCCGTTGAGCACCCAGCGGTCGCCGCGCTTGTCGGCGCGCGTCTTGATCTCGGCGACGTTGGAGCCGACGTCGGGCTCGGAGATCGAGACGAAGGCGCGGCGCTTGTTTTGCAGCAGCGGACGCATGAAGCGCTCCTGCTGCGCCGGGCTGCCGTAGGCGTCGATGAGGCCGGCGACGATGTTCAGCGTGTTGACGATGACGCGCAGCGACAGCCAGCAGTAGCCGGCTTCTTCCATCATCACGGCCCAGGTCGGGTAGTCCAGGCCCAGGCCGCCGGCGCGCTCGGGCAGCGTGCCGCCGAGGTAGCCGAAGTCGGCCAGGCCGTCGAGCACCTCGTACGGGAAGCGCTTGTCGGCCTCGGCCTGCGCGATGCGCGGCGTGACCTGCTCCTTCAGCCAGCGGCGGATGTTGTCGCGCAGCAGCACCTGGTCGGCGGCCAGGCCGTCGACGTCGAGCGACAGGGCCTCAGCCATAGCGGCCCCCGGTGACGAACAGCGTCGTGCCGGTGATGTAGCGCGCGTGCTCCGACGCCAGGAAGGCCACGGCGCCGGCGATGTCGGACGGCTGGCCGGCGAAGGTCACGGCGTTGCGCGCCTTCACGTTCTCCAGGATGGTGTCGAAGTTCGGCAGGCTCTTGATGTAGTCGGTCTCGATGAAGCCGGGCGCCAGCGCGTTGACCGTCACGCCCTTGCGCGCCTGCTCGAGCGAGAGCGCGCGCGTGAGGCCGATGATGCCGGCCTTGGCGGTCGAGTAGTTGGCCTGCCCCGGGTTGCCGAACAGCGCCCGCGAGCTGATGTTGATGATGCGGCCCCAGCCGCGCTCGTGCATGGCCGGCAGCACCGCGCGGCAGCAGTGGAAGGCGCCCTTGAGCGTGACGTCGAGCACGAGATCCCAGTCGGCCTCGTCCATCTTCAGGATGGTGCGGTCCTTCACCAGGCCGGCGTTGTTGACCAGCACGTCGATGCGGCCGAAGGCCTGCAGCGCGGCCTTGGCCATCGCGCCGACCTGCGCCGCGTCGCGCACGTCGCAGCCGACGCCGATGGCGCGCGCGCCGGTGCCGGCGATGGCCGCCGCGGTGGCTTCGGCGCCGGCGGCATCGAGGTCGCTGACGACCACGGCCATGCCTTCGGCGGCCAGGAAACGCGCCGTCTCGGCGCCGATGCCGCGCGCCGATCCGGTGACGATCGCAACACGGTCTTTCAAGCCCAGGTCCATGGTTTTCTCCTCGCTTCAGGTTTCAGGTGGGGGTTCGGGATCGAACAATGCGCCGCCCATCTCGCGCAGCGCGTCCAGGCAAAGTTCGCGCCGGCGGTCGATGCGCTCGACCGGGCCGGCCAGCGACACCGCGGTCGGCCGGCCGTCGAGCTGGCCGGCGACGGCCAGCGCGGCCACGCCGTCGGCGCCTTCGCTGCGCAGCTCGTGCCAGCCGCGGCGGCTGCCGTCGCGCAGCGCCGCCAGCAGCGGCTCGATCGCGGTCTGCGTGCGGCCGGTGACGGCACGCAGCCGCTGCGCCTGCAGCAGCGTGCGCGCCTCGGCGGCCGGCAGCCGCGCCAGCAGCGCGCGGCCCAGCGCCGAGGCGTGCAGCGAGATGCGGTCGCCGACGCCGATCACGTAGCGCAGCGGCTGGCGGCTCGACCGCGCGGCCAGCACCTTGACGGCGCCGCCGTCGAGCACGCCGACGAAGGCGCTCTCGTCGCTGCGTTCGGCCAGCTGGTCCACCGCCTCCTGCGCCGCGGCGCCCAGCGGGTCGTTGGCGGCGATGCGGCGGGCCGCTTCGAGCAGCCGCGCGGTCGGGTAGAAGCGCCGCGTGCGCGGCGTGCGCACCAGGTAGCCCAGCGCGTGCAGCGTGCGCAGCAGGTCGGAGCTGCTGCTCTCGGGCAGCGCCAGCGCACGGGCGATGTCGGAGTTGGACAGCTCGCGCTTCTCGCGTGCGAAGACCTCGAACACGGCCATCGTGCGGGCGGCGGCGGGAATGAGGGTGGGCATGCGGAGCGGGGTGGACCGTGGCTGATCGTCGTTGACACAACTACGATGTGTCGTAGTACTATACGCTTCATCGTAGTCAAGTCAAGCACCTGCCATGCAATCGCTCACCGCCGAACGCAAGCTGATCCAGGAGTCCGCGCGCGAGTTCACGCGCAAGCGCGTGCTGCCGCTGGCCAACAAGCTCGACCCCGAGAAGGGCACGATCCCGCGCGAGCTGATCGACGAGATGGCCGCGCTCGGCTACTTCGCGATCCTGATCCCCGAGGCCTACGGCGGCATGGGCCTGGGCGCCTACGAGTACTGCCTGGTGGCCGAGGAGCTGTCGCGCGGCTGGATGAGCGTGGCCAGCCTGATCGCGCGCGGCAACGGCCTGATCGG
>CAYYDJ010000071.1:0-6818 GCA_964470565.1 uncultured Rubrivivax sp. | reverse complement strand
GCGGCCCATGCGCGTCATCACGCGCATGCTGACGGCGACGTAGGGGCTGTCGGTCAGCTCGATGCCGATATGGGCGATGTGCGAGCCCAGGGGGCCCATCGAGAACGGCACCACGTACAGCGTGCGGCCGCGCATGGCGCCCTTGAACAAGGCCTTCTCGCCGGTCTGCAGCCGCTCGCGCATCTCTGCCGGGGCCAGCCAGTTGTTGGTGGGGCCGGCGTCTTCCTTCTTGCTGCTGCAGATGAAGGTGCGGTCTTCGACGCGCGCCACGTCGCTGGGGTCGCTGCGGGCCAGGAAGCTGTCGGGGCGCAGCGCGGGGTTGAGCTTGAGCAGCGTGCCGGCGGCCACGAGTTGCTCGGTCAGGCGGCGGTACTCCTCGTCGCTGCCGTCGCACCAGTAGACCTCGGCGGCCTCGGTCAGCGCGGCGATGTCGGCCACCCAGGCGACCAGGCGGTCGTGTTGGACGTAGGCCGGTGTGTTCAGACGCAGACCTTCCAGCGCGGGACGGTTCATCGGATGCTCCAAGGGGTGATGGCAGAAGACGGGATTGGGCGAAAACCGCGCCGCGGGACTCGCCCAATACCGCCTGCAACACCGCCGCCGAAACATCAGGCAACGCCGCGGGGGGAGAACATTGTCGACCCAATGTCATCCGGTGGTAACCACCCGCCCGGATGCCACTATGCAAATCCGGTATAGCGTGATGCCCGCCGCGGCGGCCGGGGTTTCCAGCCGTGGCATGGCACAGTCCGCCCATGCTCGCCTACCGCCACGCCTTCCACGCCGGCAACCATGCCGACGTGCTCAAGCACTGCATCCTGGTGGCGCTGCTGCAGCACCTGAACCTCAAGGACAAGGCGTACCGGGTGATCGATACCCACGCCGGCGCCGGCGCCTACGAGTTGGGCACCCGCCAAGCGCGCCAGCACCGCGAGTTCGACGGCGGCATCGGCCGGCTGTGGGCGCGCGACGACCTGCCGCCGCTGGTGCAGGCCTACGTCGAGCAAGTGCACGCCTTCAATGAAGGGCCGGCGCTGCGGCGCTACCCCGGGTCGCCCGAACTGGCGCGTGCGCTGCTGCGCGAGCGGGATCAGCTGCGCCTGTTCGAGCTGCACGCGACCGACCACGCGCAGCTTTCCGGCCGCATGCGCGGCGACGCGCGGGTGGAGGTGCGGCCGGCCGACGGCTTCGGCACGCTGAAGGCGCTGCTGCCGCCACCCAGCCGCCGCGCGCTGCTGCTGATCGACCCCAGCTACGAGATCAAGACCGACTACGTGCGCGTGCTGGGCGCCTTGCGCGAGGCCTTGAGTCGCTTCGCCGAGTGCGTGGTGCTGGTCTGGCTGCCGCAATTGCAGTTGCTGGACGCGGCGCGGCTGCCGCAGCGCCTGAAGGCCGCGGCCACCGGCACCGCGCCCAAGGGCTGGCTGCTGGCGCGGCTGTCGGTCGAGCGTCCGCGCGAGCGCGGCTTCGGCATGCTGGGCAGCTGGGTCTTCGTGGCCAACCCGCCGCACACGCTGGCGCCGGCACTGCGCCAGGCCCTGCCCTGGCTGGCCGAGACGCTGGCGGTGGACGCCGATGTGGCCGGCTGGCAGTGCGAGAGCAGCGTCTAGCCAGGTTCGTCAGGCTCCTCGTCGGCCGTCGGCTCCACCAGCCACACCGCGACGGCGCTGAAGTTGTCGTGGCTGTTGCGCCCGCGCACGGCCTCGCGCACCAGGCGCTCCAGCGATTCGAGCCAGGCGCTGGGCGTGGCGGCGCTGCCCAGCGCGTGCTCCATCGCCTCGTCGCCGACGAACTCCCACAGCCCGTCGGAGCACAGCAAGAAGGCATCGCCCGGCGCCACCGGCACCAGCTCGTCACTGGTGCTGATCTGCAGATCCTCGGGCCGGGTGCCCAGCGCCGACTGCAGCTCGCTGCGGCGCGGGTGGCCGCGGGCCTGGTCAGGCGTCAGCACGCCGGCGCTGATCAGGCTTTGCACCAGGCTGTGGTCCAGCGTGCGCTGGCGCAGCCGGCCATCGCGGAACCAGTACAGCCGCGAGTCGCCGGCGTGCGACCAGTGGGCGGTGCGGTCGACGAAATCGATCACCAGCGCGACCACGGTGGTGTGCATGTCGCGCAGCCGCTTGTCGGCGCCGCGCTGGCCCAGCAGCCGGTGGTTGGTGCTCCACACCAGCGCCGACAGCGCCGCGCCGCCGCCGGTGGGCTGGTCGGCAAAGGCTTCCAGCAGCGTCTGCACCGCCAGCCGCGAGGCCACGTCGCCGCCGCCATGGCCGCCGGCGCCATCGGCCAGCACGCAGCACAGGTGGCGGTCGGAATGCCAGTGGCCGCAGGCGTCCTCGTTGTGCGAGCGGCCGCCGGGGTCGGACAGGATGGCCACCTCCATGCCCAGCATCAGCCGCCTCCGCCGCGCTGCTGGCCGGTCTGGCGGTCGGCCGCCTTCAGCTCGCCCAGGTGGTCTTCATAGGCTTCGAGGAAGGCGCGGCCGAACAAGGTGTGGAAGTCGTCTTCGGCCTCGGCCGACAACTGGCTGAACAGCGTCTGGTAGGCCTGCCAGAGCTGGGCGCGGCGGCCACCGGCGAGCAGCGTCTCCAGCCCCGACTTGCGGGTGAGATGGGTTTCCAGGGTTTTGGGGTCGAAGCGCTGCAGCAGCCCGGTCAGCGCCGAGCGCACGCCGGCCATCACCGCCAGCTCGTGCGCGCGCAGGTCCTGGAAGGCGTCGCGCATCGCCGCCTGCGCCGGCAGGAAGCCGGGCACCGTGGGCGTCAGCAGGTGCTGCAGCGCCACCGCGGCGGTGGGCGAGAACTTCAGCGGGTTGTTCTGGCGTGGGCGGATCGCGGTGACGTCGGCGCGCATCTCGTTCTTGACCACGGCGCGCGCGTGCAGCAGGTCGATGGTGCCGCGCACCGACTCGGCCAGCAGGCTGCCGAGCAGGCGCATCAGCTCCGGCGTCAGCGCGCCGACCTTGGGCGCGCCCTCGCTGTCCAGGCCTTCGAGGAAGGCTTGCAGCAGGCCGTCGGCCGCGGCCGGGCCGGCGGCCGATGCCGTCGCGGCCGTCATCGGCGGTGCCGCGGCCGGCGCCGCTGGGCTGCGCAGCCCCGGGCGGGCGGCGCTGCCGGTGACCGCGGGCGAGGCCCGGCGGCCGTCGGCGGTCGACACCGGCGCGGCGACGATGGTGGCCTGGCGCGGGCTGCCGTCCCAGGAGACCACGGGCGTCCGGCGCGCATCGCCCGCGGCGGCCGGCTGCGGCGCAGCGGCGGCAGGCGGCGGCGGCGGGGCCGCCGGTGTCGGCAGTGTGGCCGGCCGCAACGGCGCCGCCGCCGCCGGCGCGCCCAGGTCGGACAGCAGCGCCACGTCATCGGGCAGCACGCGGCGCGGCAGCGGGTCGGTGTCGGGCAGCTTGTCGCTCAAGCCGAAGAGGTCGTCGATCGACGGCGCGCCGCCGGAGGCCGCGCCGCCTGGACGTGGGCTGGCGGTCGGCGCGGCGGGCATGACCGGCGCGGGGGCCAGGGGCGGCAGCACGGTGGTCCGGGCGGCGGCCGTGGCGGCCGTCGGCGATGGCGCGGCCGGCATCGCGGTGGGCACCCCTGGCGCCGAGCCGGTGCGCATCGGGTCCCAGTCGGCGGGGATCCGCCCGCCGGCGCCCGGCATGGCGGCCGATGACGGCGGTGCCATCACGGGCAGCGGTTGCGCCGCGCCGGCGCGCACCTCCAGCGTGTAGCCGCCGATCTGCACCACGTCGCCCGCGGCCAGCGGCACCGCAGCGCCTTTGCCGAGCGCGCTGCCGTTGACGACGATGGGGTTGCTGCCGCGGTCCTCGATCACGAAGACGCCGTCACGGCGTACCACCGTGGCATGCACGCGGGAGATCGTGCGGTCGGGGTCGGGCAGGACCAGCTGGTTGCTGTCGGCGCGGCCGATGGTGCCGCCGCGCTCGTCGAAGCTGGCCTCGATCGACTCCGCGGCGGCGCCGTTGTAGGTCTTGACAGCCAGCACGATCATGCAGCGGGGGTCTCCGGGCGATCAGGCGGCCATCCCGTGGGCTGCCGCCCTGCCGGCGGCCATGCCCATTTGCCACACCGCCTTGCGGCACCTGATCAGCGAAAGCATAACGATGTCGACGAGTCCGGAGCATAGCGCCGGCCACCGCCGGCGGCGCAACGTGCAGGAGTGCAGGCAATGCCGTGGCGCAGCCCTACTTGGCCAGCGCGCGCACCCAGTCGAAGTAGGCCAGGCCCAGGCTGTAGTAATAGGGGATCAGCGGCGGCTCGCTGATCTGGCCGAAGATCTGCAAGAACTCGCGCGCCGAGGCCTGCAACAGGGTCTTGTCCTGCGGCTGCGGCGAGAGCTGCGCCCAGGCCGGGAATAACAGGTCGTAGAGCTGGAACAGCCGCTCGCGCAGCGCGAGGTAGTTGTCGGCCGTCATGCCCGGCGGCAGGCGGAACTCGCCCAGCAGCTCGCGCGGCGGGTCTTGCCGGCCGAAGGACTGCGGCGTCACCGCACGCACCGCGATCAGCGCGCCGCTCTTCGGGTCCAGCCACACCACCTGGTTGGGTGGCGCCAGCCGGTTGACGCCCGGCAGCACCTGCGACGGGCAGTACATGAAGGCGATGCGCAGCGGCCGGTCTTCGCGCGCCGGCACCGGCACCGGCAACGACTGGCGCGACTGCTCGCTCACCTGGTCGCCGGCCTGGGTGCGGCCCAGCTTCATCAGTTGCGAGAAATTCATGGCGTGGTCGGACATGGGGGTTCTCCGGGCGGCGAGCGCCGGGCCTGCTGCCCATCCCGCCAACAACGCCAGCAGCCGCCGGCGCCCATCAGGCAAGCTGCGCGCTGACGCGCCGCGGTGTAAGCGCTCTGGAGCGGCCATGCGCGCTCACAGGATGGAGTTGTTGGTGACATTCAACGACGGGTTCGGGTGCGCCCCGACGGCCGCGTTCCAGGTGGCGATCGGCACCACCTGCCCGCACTGCCCGGTGCCGGTGTCGTTGATGATGACGTTGGTGACGGCGCCGGCGTCGTCGTACTGCACACCGGTGACCGTCACCGCGTGCAGCGATCCCGGCGGCGTGGTGCCGCCCCAGAGCTGCGCCGCGTCGAGGTTGGCGATCGTGCCCTGCCCGCGCGACATCGCCAGCCCCAGGTTGTCCAGCGAGCTGGCCTGCACCGTGGACGGCACGCCGGCATTGGCCAGGATGGACTGCCGGCCCGCGGCGCCGGTGCCGCCATCGGCGAACACCGGCGGCGAGCCCGGCGTGCCGCTGGCCCAGCCGTTGTTGACGGCGTTCTGCAGCACCTGGTTCTCGCTCAGGGTGCTGCCGTTGGCGCGGTTGATGACCTGGCGCGACGACTCCACACCGCAGTTGTTGTAGCTCTGCTGCGTGCTGCCCGAGGTGCGGCCGCCGGCGGCGGCGTTGCACATCGCGGTGCCCACGCGCACGTTGCCGGCGGTGCCCGAAAGGCCGATCAGCACCGTCGGGCAGCCCATCATCACCGTGCCGCCATGCGCCGTCTGGTCGCCCATGCGGGCCGCCGGGTTGCGACTGATGGGCACCGGAAACGCCCCCTTGACGATGCTGTCCGGCGGCCCGACGCAGACCGCCATGTCGCCCATGCGGGCGGCGGGCATCGCGCCGATCAGCACCGTCACGCCACCCGGTGGCAGCACCGGGCCGCCGACGTGCGGCACCGGCGGCACGGCGGGGGTCACCATCGGGCACACGTGCAGGTCGCCCACCCGGGCAGCCGGTTGTCCGCTCATGATGTTCGTCAGGTGTTGATCTTGACCATCGGGCCCTTGATGTCGACGATGCCGGCGGGGTCGACGTTGACCTTGCCGGCGCCGGCCGTCATCGTCACATCGGTGCCGGCGGCCTTGATGACGCCGGCGGTATCGATGTGCACCTGGCCGCCGGCGGTCTTGATCGTGATCTCGGTGCCACTGATCTCGATGCTGCCGCTGTCCTTGATCAGGATGTAGCCGCCGCCGGTGTGCAGTTTGATCTCCTTGGCGCCGAGGTCGACCGTGCCGTCCTTCTTCATCGACAGCACCGACGAGCCGGTCTGCACCGTCACCGCGTCGCCGGCGTCGAGCGCGAAGGTCTTGCCGACCGACATGCTCTTGTCCAGGCCCACCACCTCGGCGCAGGCGGCGCCCACCTCGGTGAACTTGGCGGCGCCCACGGTCTCGTTCATCGCCGCACCCACGGTCACCTGGTATGCCGCGCCGATGGTCAGCGCCTTGGCCGCGCCGATGGTCTCGGCCTTGGCCGCCGCCACGGTCTCGGTCTTGCTGCCGCCGATCGACACGCTGCGGTTGGCGCCGATGGTCACGCTCTCGTTGATGCCGACCGTCTCGGTCCTGTTCTTGTGGATGACGTTGGTCTCGTTGCCGTCGACGGTCTTCCTGCGGTCGTTGCCGACCCACTTGTCCTCGTCGTGCTCGACCTCGGTGAGCTGGTCTTTCTGGGCGTGCAGCCAGAGTTGCTCTGCGCCGGCCTTGTCCTCGAAGCGGATGGCGTTGGCATCTCCTGCGCCGTTCTTCTGGCCGGCGCCTGGCGCTCCGCCTTTGCTGCTGCGGGTGAGCAAGCCGCTTTGGGTGGCGTTGTCGGGTAGCCCCCAAGGCGGCATGTTGGCCGCGTTGTAGACGCAGCCGGTGAGGATGGGGTAGTCAGGATCGCCGTTGAGGAAGTCGATGATGACTTCCATGCCGATCCGGGGGGTGAAGACGGCCCCGAAGTTGGACCCGGCCCAGGCGGTGGACACGCGCACCCAGCAGCTCGAGTTCTCGTCCATCTTGCCTTCACGGTCCCAGTGGAACTGGA
>CAYYDJ010000070.1:0-6856 GCA_964470565.1 uncultured Rubrivivax sp. | reverse complement strand
TGCAGGACGAATGGGGCCGCGGCCTGATCGGCAGCTGGAACCAGGCCGGCTGGATTGCGCTGCCGCAGCGCGTGGGCGACAAGATCGCGCGCCTGGTCGGCGCCGGCGCGGGGCAGCTGGTCTGTGCCGACTCGACCTCGGTCAACCTGTTCAAGGTGCTGGCCGCGGCACTGGCCATCGCGGCGGCCGATGCGCCCGCTGCGCGCGTGATCCTGTCCGAGCGCAGCAACTTTCCCACCGATCTCTACATCGCCGAAGCGCTGGCGCGCGAGCGCGGCCATGCGCTGGAGCTGGCCGAGCCCGATGAGCTGACGGCGCGGCTGGCGCGCGGCGGCGTCGCGGTGCTGATGCTCACGCACGTCAACTACCGCACCGGCCGCATGCACGACATGGCGGCGCTGTCGCGCGCGGCGCACGAGGCCGGTGCGCTGGTGGTCTGGGACCTGGCGCACAGCGCCGGCGCCGTGCCCGTCGATCTGCTGCGCGACGGCGCCGATTTCTCGATCGGCTGCGGCTACAAGTACCTCAACGGCGGCCCCGGCGCGCCGGCCTTCGTCTGGGCGCACCCGCGCCATGCCGATCGCTTCTGGCAGCCGCTGGCCGGCTGGATGGGGCATGCAGCGCCGTTCGAGTTCAACCCCGGCTACCGGCCAGCCGCCGGCATTGCGCGTTATCTGTGCGGCACGCCGGCGGTGCTGGCGATGAGCGCGCTGGAATGCGGCGTCGACACCGTGCTGGCCGCCGACAGCCTGGGCGGCATGGCGGCGCTGCGCGCCAAATCGCTGGCGCTGACCGAGGGCTTTGCCGGCCTGGTGGCCGCGCGCTGCGGCGGCCACGGCCTGCGCCTGGTGTCGCCGCAGGACCCGGCGCGGCGCGGCTCGCAGGTCTGCCTGGCGCGCGACGAAGGCGCCTACGCCATCGTGCAGGCGCTGATCGCGCGCGGCGTGGTCGGCGACTTCCGCGCCGGCGACGGCGCCTCGATGCCCGACATCCTGCGCTTCGGCTTCACGCCGCTGTACACCCGCCACGTCGACGCCTGGGATGCCGTTGAACATCTGCGCCAGGTGCTGGCGTCGGCCGAGTGGCGCCAGCCGCGCTTCAACCAACGCCACGCCGTCACCTGACCCGAGGAGCCCCCCGATGTCCAGCAGCAACGACAGCAAGCCCGGGCGCGGCGAAGACGTGGTGCGCGCCGAGCATGCGCAGCTCGACTTCAGCCGCAGCATGAGCTATGGCGACTACCTGCACCTCGACCAGGTGCTGTCGGCCCAGCACCCGCTGTCGCCCGGCCACGACGAGATGCTGTTCATCGTGCAGCACCAGACCAGCGAGCTGTGGATGAAGCTGATGCTGCACGAGCTGCAGGCCGCCATCACCAACGTTTCACAGGATCGGATGGCGCCGGCCTTCAAGATGCTGGCGCGCGTCTCGCGCATCATGGAGCAGCTGGTGCACGCCTGGGACGTGCTGGCGACGATGACGCCGCCCGAGTACAGCGCCATCCGCCCCTACCTGGCGCAGAGCAGCGGCTTCCAGAGCTGGCAGTACCGCTCGATCGAGTTCAGCCTGGGCAACAAGAACGCGGCCATGCTGCGCCCGCACGAGCACGCGCCCGAGCGCCTCGCCCAGGTGCGCGCGGCCTACGAGGCGCCGTCGCTCTACGACGAGGCCTTGCGCCTGCTGGCACGCCGCGGCCTGCCGGTGCCGCCCAGCCATCTGCAGCGCGACTGGACCCAGCCCTACGTCGCCGACGACGGCGTGGAGGCCGCCTGGCTGCAGGTCTACCGCAACCCCGAGGCGTACTGGGACCTGTACCAGCTGGGCGAGGAACTCACCGACCTCGAGGACGCCTTCCGGCTCTGGCGCTTCCGGCACGTGACGACGGTGGAACGCATCATCGGCTTCAAGCGCGGCACCGGCGGCACCAGCGGCGTGGGCTACCTGCGCAAGATGCTCGACACGGTGTTGTTCCCGGAGATCTGGAAGCTGCGCACCGATCTTTGACGATCGCGGGTCAAACGCGCTCGATGATGACGTGCGTGGCCCGCTCGCCCGCTTCGACGCGCGCGCAGCGGTAGCCCAGCGCCGGCAGGTCCAGCCCGGCGAGCAGCGGCTCGCCCTGGCCCAGCAGCACCGGCGCCAGCGCCAGGTGCAGGTGGTCCAGCAGCCGTGCCTGCAGGGCCTGGCGGATGCTGGCCATGCCGCCGCCCAGCCGCACGTCCAGCCCGCCGGCCGCCGCGCGGGCGCGCTCCAGCGCCGCGTGCAAGCCCTCGGTCACGAAGTGGAAGGTGGTGCCGCCCTTCATGACCAGCGTCGGCCGCGGATGGTGCGTCAGCACGAACACCGGCACGTGGTACGGCGGCTCGTCGCCCCACCAGCCTTGCCAGGCTTCGTCGGGCCAGGGGCCGCGCACGGGGCCGAACATGTTGCGGCCGAGGATCCACGCGCCCACGCCGTCGAAGCCGCGCGCGGCATGGGCTTCGTCCACGCCCTCGGTGGCGCCGCCTTCGCTGCCATGCACGCGGTGAAAGGTGCGGGTCGCCAACGCCCAGCCGTGCAGCGCCATGCCGCCGCGGCCCATCGGCTGTTCGAGGCTTTGATCGGGACCGGCGCCGAAGCCGTCGATCGACAGCGAGACGCTTTCAACGCGCAGACGGGACATGGCAGATCGCTCCTGAAACATCAAACGGGTGGCCGACAACGCCACGACGATGCAGCGGCCGGGGAATCGACCACCGAGCCTCATACAAGGCCGGCGCGACCACCGAGCCTCGCACGAGGCCGGCGCTGCCGGCAGAATCCGCCCCATCATGTCGACTTTTCGCGCGCTGCGTCCGGGCCTGGCCATCCTGATCGGCGCCTCGGTCATGCTGAGCCTGGCGATGGGGCTGCGCCAGAGCCTGGGCATCTTCATGCCGCCGCTGACGCGCGACCTGGGCATCCGCGTCTCCGACTTCACCGTGGCCATCGCCGTGCAGAACCTGGCCTGGGGCCTGCTGCAGCCGCTGGCCGGCGCCTGGGCCGTGCGCCTGGGCATGCGGCGGCTGATGGTGGCCGGCGCGCTGCTGTACGCGCTGGGCCTGGTGCTGCTGGCCAGCGCCGGCGGCGTGTGGGGCGTGGTGCTGGGCGCCGGCGTGGCCATCGGCGCCGCCCTGGCCTGCAACGGCAGCGCGCTGGCGCTGGCCGCCGCCTCGCGCCCGGTGCCGGTGGCGCTGCGTAGCACGGTGCTGGGCATCGTCTCGGCCGCCGGCTCGGTGGGCGCGATGATCGCCGCGCCCATCGGCCAGACGCTGGCGCAGTCGCAAGGCTGGCGCGTCGGCGTCTGGGGTTTCGTCGCGCTGGCGCTGTTGATGATCCCGGCCGCCTGGACGGCCGGCAAGGTCGACGAGCTGCCGCTGCCGCACAAGGCCGGCGAAGGCGACAGCGCGCGCCAGGCGCTGGGCGTGGCGCTGCGCAACCCGCTGTTCGTGGTGATGTCGCTGACCTACTTCGTCTGCGGCATGCAACTGGTCTTCCTGACCACGCACCTGCCCTCGTACCTGGAGATCTGCGGCATGGACCCGATGCTCAGCGCACAGGCGCTGGGCATGATCGGCGGCTTCAACGTGCTGGGCAGCCTGTTCTTCGGCTGGGCCGGCGGCCGCTTCAACAAGCTGATGCTGCTGGGCCTGATCTACAGCCTGCGCTCGGCGGCCCTGGCCTGGTACTTCGTCGCTCCGCCCACGCCGGCGGGCACGCTGACCTTCGCCGCGGTGATGGGCTTTCTGTGGCTGGGCGTGGCGCCGCTGGTCTCGGGCTGGATCGCCGACAGCTTCGGGCTGCGCTGGCAGGCCATGCTGGGCGGCGTGGCCTTCGTCTGCCACCAGCTCGGCAGCTTCCTCGGTGCCTTCGGCGGCGGCCTGATCTACGACGCCGCCGGTTCTTACGACATGGCGTGGAAGGCCGGCGTCATGCTGGGCCTGACGGCCGGCATCGTGCAGACCGGCTTCGCCTGGTGGCGCAGCGGCCGCAGCGGGCGGCCGCCGACGCCATTGCCGGCGTGAACACCACCCGACCAAGGAGACCCGCATGACGGCTGCTGCACCCTCGCTGGCCCGGGGCCCCGATCAACCGCCGCTGCTGGAGCTGTCGATCGGCGCCTTGCTGCAACGCGCCGCGGCGCAGGCACCGCAGCAGCTGGCGCTGGTGGCCGGCAGCCCCGACCCCGCGCGGCGCCGGCAGTGGACCTATGCCGAGCTGCTGGACGAGGCCACGCGCTGCGCCCACGCACTGCTGGACCGCTTCGAGCCCGGCGAGCGCGTGGCCGTGTGGGCACACAACATCCCCGAGTGGCTGATCCTGGAGTTCGGCGCCGCGCTGGCCGGCGTGGTGCTGGTCACCGTCAATCCGGCGCTGCGCGAGGCCGAGGTCGAATACGTGCTGTCGCAATCGCGCGCGGCCGGCGTCTTCACGCTCGACAGCCTGCGCGGCTTTGCGATGCTGGATGCCGTGCTCGGCATTCAACCGCGCTGCCCTGCGCTGCGCCACGTCATTCGCTTCGCCGACTGGGGCGACTTCATCGCCGCTGCGCAGCCGCGCGCGCTGCCCGTGGTGCAGCCCGGCGACGCCGCGATGATCCAGTACACCTCGGGCACCACCGGCTTCCCCAAGGGCGCGCTGCTGCACCACCGCGGCCTGGTCAACAACGCGGTGATGGTGCACCAGCGCATGGGCATCACCGAGCCACCGGTGTGGATCGGCACGATGCCGCTGTTCCACACCGGCGGCTGCGCGCTGGCGGTGCTGGGCACGGTGGCGCGCGCCGGCTGCATGGTGCTGGTGGAGAGCTTCGAGCCCGGCCTGGTGCTGGCGCTGACGCACGAGTACCGCGGCCACGTGATGGTGGGCGTGCCGACCATGCTGATCGCGATGCTGGAACACCCCGACTTCGAGCGCACCGACTTCAGCCACGTCAAGGCCATCTGCTGCGGCGGCAGCACCGTGCCGCCGGAACTGGTGCGCCGGCTCGAGCAGCGCCTGGGCGCGCCCTTCACCATCGTCTACGGCCAGACCGAGTGCTCGCCGGTGGCGACGATGACCCACCCCGACGACAGCATCGAAGACAAGGCCGGCACGATCGGCCGCCCGCTGGCCCACGTGGAGATGAAGGTGGCCGATCCGCTGGACGGCCGCCCGTTGCCGCAGGGCGAACTGGGCGAGCTGTGCACGCGCGGCTTCCACGTGATGCTGGGCTACTTCGAGATGCCCGAGGCCAGCGCCGCCGCGGTCGACGCCGAAGGCTGGCTGCACACGGGCGACCTCGGCCGCATGGATGGCCGCGGCTTTTGCACCATCGAAGGCCGGCTCAAGGACATGATCATCCGCGGCGGCGAGAACATCTACCCGCGCGAGATCGAAGACCTGCTGTACCGCCACGCCGGCGTCGGCGAGGTGGCCGTGCTGGGCCTGCCCGAGCCGCGCTGGGGCGAGGAGGTGGCGGCCTTCATCCGCCCGGCGGCCGGGCAGCGCGTCGACAAGGACGAGCTGTTCGCCTGGGTGCGCGAGCACCTGGCGCCGCACAAGACGCCGCGGCTGTGGTTCGAGCTGCAGGCCTTTCCGCTCACCGGTTCGGGCAAGATCCAGAAGTTCAGGCTGCGCGAGATGTGGACCCGCGGCGAGCTGCAGCCGCTGTAGCCCGCCGCCGTCGTCAGCAGCGCGGCGGCCACACCGGCGCGTGCGTGCCCGGCGGCATCGACGGCCGCGCAAACGCCAGCGGCGTGTGCGAGAAGCGCGCCGCGTGGCGCACCGCGCGCAGGCGGCCGAAGCCGCTGTCCGCGGTTTCCAGATGGGCCTCCAGCGACGGCTTGGCCACCGCCTGGAAGCCCTGCACGCGGCCGAGGCCGCGCAGCCACAGCGCCGTGCGCGCCAGCGTCAGCCGCGCCTGCCAGAAGCCGCCTTCCCGAGCGCGCCGCAGCAGCGCCGCCTGCGCCGCAAAGGCCAGCAGGAAGCCGGCGCTGTAGTCCAGCACCTGCAGCGGAAATGCGCGCGGCTCGGCCACGCCGAAGGCTTCAGCTTCCGCCAGGTTCAGGCCGGTGGCCGTCTGCACCAGCGAGTCGAAGCCGCGCCGGCCGGCCCAAGGGCCGCTGTCGCCGTAGGCCGACAAGGCCACGTCGACCAGACCCGGGTTCAACTGCTGCAGCTCGGCGCGGCCGAAGCCCAGGGCTGCCAGCGCGCCGGGCCGATAAGCGTGGAGCAAGACGTCGGCGTCGCGCAGCAAGGCCCGCAGCTGCTCGCGGCCGGCCTCGGTCTTCAGATCGACGTGGGCCGACAGCTTGCCGCGGCTGGTGTCGGCAATCGACTCGATGTTGGGCAGTTGCGGCGAGTTCACCAGCATCACGTCGGCGCCATAGGCGGCCAGCACGCGGCCGGCCGTCGGGCCGGCCAGGATGCGCGTCAGGTCCAGCACCCGCAGGCCTTGCAGCGGCGGCGCGCCCGGCGACAGCGGCGCCCAGGCTTGCGGCGGGCCGCCGTCCAGCCGTTGCAAGGACAGCAGCGATGACGCCGCCACCGCGGCGGCCTGCGGATGCGCGTCCCAGTCGTCGAGGCTGCGCACCGCGGCCACCACCAGCCCGGCATCGGCTGCGGCCTGCTCGAAGTCCAGCGCGCGCCAGCGGGCCAGCGCCTCGGCCACCGCGGCGCGCTCGGTGGCGTCGCCCGGCGGCAGGCCCAGCAGCCGCAACGCGCCGTCGCGGTGATGCGCAAAGTTGGCATGCAGGCGCAGCCAGCCATCGGCCGCGCGGTACAGGCCCGAGAGCTTGTCCCACACCGCCGGCACGCGGCCGTCGACGCTGAAATGCGCGCTGGCCTCGGCCGCCAC
>CAYYDJ010000069.1:0-7071 GCA_964470565.1 uncultured Rubrivivax sp. | reverse complement strand
CCGGCGTCATCTCGCGGCTGCTCGACGACAACGGCGCCGAGGCCATGCGCGTGGGCATGGCGCAGCGCTACCTGCTGCGCACGCAGCGCATCACGCCCGAGGGGCCGCCGCTCAGCCAGCGCTTCTCCGACCTCTACCTGCTGGGCGCGGCCAGCCTGGCGCACGGCATCTCGGTCGACGGCGCGCTGCAGTACAGCACCGACATCCAGCGCCCGGTGCGCACCGTCGCCTCGGCGCGCTGGAGCCCGGGCGAGTTCCGCACGATCGGCGCCACCTACCGGCTGACGCGCGGCTCGACCGAGCAGCTCGAACTGGCCTGGCAATGGCCGGTCTGGAAGTCGGCCGCGGGCCCGGCGGCGGCGGCCGGCGGCGGCGGCCACCGCAGCAGCAACACCTGCGGCGGCACCTGGTACACCGTGGGCCGCGTCAACTACAGCCTGCGCGACAGCCGCGTCACCGATTCCATCCTCGGCCTCGAATACGACGCCGGCTGCTGGATCATGCGCGTGGTCGCCGAGCGGCTGTCCACCGGGCGCAGCGAAGCCACCACGCACATCCAGCTGCAGCTGGAACTGGTGGGCCTGTCGCGCCTGGGCTCCAACCCGCTGAAGGTCTTGAAGGACAATATTCCGGGTTACCGCCTGCTGCGCGAAGAGCCCAGCGAAACGACACCCG
The DNA here is from genome assembly GCA_964470565.1 of uncultured Rubrivivax sp. GTDB lineage: Bacteria > Pseudomonadota > Gammaproteobacteria > Burkholderiales > Burkholderiaceae_C > Rubrivivax. The sequence goes on along the minus strand of CAYYDJ010000069.1, from coordinate 6,396 downwards.
CGCCCCCACGCTATGACTGATTGCCTGCCCTGCCGGCGCGCCGCGGCCGCGGCCGCCGCCCCTTTGTTGGCCGCCTTGCTGGCCTTGACGGCGCCGGCCCAGGCCCTGGCCCAGGCCCAGACCGCGGCGCCCGGCCGCACCGCCGCCGCCGCGGTGGCGCCGCAGCGCCAGCCCGCGCCGCTGAACGGCGACTACATCGTGGCCGTCGTCAACCAGGAACTGGTGACCGCCGGCGAGGTCGAGCGCCGCATCGAGCGCGCCCAGCAAGAAGCCGCGCAGCGCACCGGCGTGCGGCTGCCGCCGGAGTCCGAGCTGCGCCAGCAGGCGATGGACTCGCTGATCGACGAGCGCGTGCTGGTCACCTATGCCCGCGATTCGGGCGCGCGCGTCGAAGAGCCCGACCTCGACCGCGCGGTGCTGAGCATCGCGCAGCAGAACCAGCTCACGCTGGAGCAGATGCGCGATCGCATGCGCGCCGACGGCATCGACTACGCGCGCTTTCGCGCCAACCTGCGCGACCAGATGCTGGTCGAGCGCGTGCGCGAGCGCGAGGTCTACCAGCGCATCCGCGTCAGCGACCTCGAGATCGACCGCCTGGTCGACCAGCAGCGCGCCGCTGCGCAGGCCGACGCCGAGCTGAACATCGCGCAGATCCTGGTCACCGTGCCCGAGAACGCCAGCGCCGCCGAGCGCGAGGCGCGCAAGGCGCGCGCCGAGGCCGCGCTGGCGCGCGTGCGCGGCGGCGAGAACTTCGCCAAGGTGGCCACCGAGCTGTCGGAGGACGGCAACCGCGCCAAGGGCGGCGAGATCGGCCTGCGGCCTTCGTCGCGGCTGCCGGACCTCTTCGTCGACGCGGTGCGGCCGCTGACCGCCGGCGAGGTGGCGCCGGCGCTGGTGAGCAGCGGCGCCGGCTACCACGTGCTCAAGCTGCTGGAGCGGCGCGACGGCGGCGCGCTGCGCGTGGCGCAGACGCATGCGCGGCACATCCTGCTGCGCACCTCGCCGCAGCTCACCACCGAGGCCGCGATCCGCCGGCTGACCGAGCTGCAGCGGCAGATCGAATCGGGCGCGCGCAGCTTCGACGACGCGGCGCGCCAGGTCTCCGACGACAGCAGCGCCGCCAACGGCGGCGACCTGGGCTGGGCCAGCCCGGGCCAGTTCGTGCCCGAGTTCGAGGACGCGATGAACAAGCTGCCGCTGGGCGGCATCTCGGCGCCGCTGGTCTCGCGCTTCGGCGTCCACCTGATCCAGGTGCTGGAGCGGCGCGAGGTGGCGCTGGACACCAAGCAGCTGCGCGAGCAGGCGCGCAACCTGCTGCGCGAGCAGAAGTTCGACGAGGCCTACGGCGAATGGGCGCGCGAGCTGCGCGCCCGCGCCTACGTGGAGATGCGCGACCCGCCGCTGTGAAGCACATCCCGCGCAAGCGCTTCGGCCAGCACTTCCTGGTCGACGACGCGGTGACCGAGGCGATCGCCGACGCGATCGATCCGCGGCCCGGGCAGCGCCTGGTGGAGATCGGCCCGGGGCTGGGCGCGCTGACCGAGCCGCTGCTGGCGCGCGGCGCGGCGCTGACCGTGATCGAACTCGACCGCGACCTCGCCGCGCACTGGCGGCGCGACGGCCGCGTCAGCGTGATCGAGGCCGACGTGCTGACGGTCGACTTCGGCGCACTGGCCGCCGCCGACCCGGCAGCGCCGCTGCGCGTGGTGGGCAACCTGCCCTACAACATCTCCACGCCCATCCTCTTTCACCTGCTGCCGCAGGCCGGCCGCGTGGCCGACCAGCACTTCATGCTGCAGAAGGAGGTGGTGCAGCGCATGGTGGCCAGCCCCGGCCACAAGGACTACGGCCGGCTGTCGGTGATGCTGCAGTGGCGCTACGCCATGGAATCGGTGCTGGACGTGCCGCCCGAGGCCTTCGACCCGCCGCCGCGGGTGGACTCGGCCGTGGTGCGCATGCTGCCGCTGGCCGCGCCGGCGCCGCTGCGCGAGGCCTTGCTGTCGGAGCTGGTGACGGTGGCCTTCTCGCAGCGCCGCAAGCTGCTGCGCCACACGCTGGGGCGCTGGCTGGAGGCGCGCGGCATCGGCGGCTTCGAGCTGCAGCGGCGCGCCGAGGAGGTGCCGGTGGCCGAGTACCTGGCGCTGGCCGCGCGCGTGCAGGCGCTCGAAGCGCCGCCGCCCGGCTGAGCGATCAGACGAAGCGGATCGGCCCGTACCAGGCCTTGGCCCGGCTGCGCGTGTTGTCGGCGTCGGTCATCACCGCCACCGAGAGCAGGGGGCCCGGGTCTTCGCCGAAGGCGCGGCGGAAGTCGGCGGCCAGCGGGCGGCGATGGTCGCGCCAGCTGCCGAGCCCCGCGCTGCCGGTGTCGACGACGATCTTGCGCACGCGGTCGGTGCGCGGGCTCATCAGCACCGATTCAAGCGGCGCGCCGTTGGCCCAGACGTACATCAGCGTGGCATAGGGCGGGGGCTCGCCGGTCAGCGCCTCGGCCAGATCGAACATCAGCCGCGTGCGCTGCGGCAGCCGCGAGACGTCGCCGCCGAAGCCCAGCAGCAGCCGCGCCGGCGAGTCGGCGCGCTCGGCCTGGGTGAGGTTGGCATCAGCGATGAGCTGGTCCACCCACCAGGAGAAGATCACGTCGCCCAGCGCATCCGGCGGCCGCTGCAGCCGGCGCCGCCACAGGCTGGCCGAGCCCTCGGCCTGCGCGGCCAGCGCCAGGCGGCCATCCTTCATCTCCCACTGGTAGCGCGTCTGCGCCTTGCCGGGCAAGGGCACGGCGTGCCAGTCCTCGGCCGCCGCCGGCGGCGGGCTGCTGGCGCAGCCGGCCGCCAGGGCAGCGCCACCGCCGAGCAAAAGGTGTCGGCGGCGCACCGCGCGATCCGTCAGCAACCGCCGCCGTGCGCGGTCACGCGGCGTTCAACCACATCGAGGTGTCGAAGGCGCTGCACATCATCGGCATGTTCATGCCGAAGTTGGGGTTGACGCCGTTCTTGGGCACCGCCACCTTGGGCGCCGGCTTGGGCGCGGCAGCAGCGGTGGCAGTGGCGTTCGTCGTGACCTGGGCCGTCTCAGCAGCCCGCTCCCATGACCCGATTTCCTGGGAGCGGGCTACTGAAAAGAATAGAAACACCGGAAGGGTATTCGTCGCTCGCCCCAGAAGTCGGCGGCGTCGCGGAAGACGTCGAGCAACTGCTCGCGCGCCTCGCGGTCGAAGCGCGGGTTGTCGGGCAACTGCTCCAGCACCACCACGAAGCCCGGCTGCTGGCCGGCCTTGTGCACGAGGTCGGTCATGCAGTCGTACAAGGCGTCGAGGTTCTTGCCGAAGTGGACCGGAAACGTGAAGGCCGTGGCGATCTGCTCGAGCACGTCCTGCTTGGTCTGTGCCAGCGACAGGTTGGCGTATAGGAAGTGCTGGCCTCCCTCTTCGGCGGCCTTCATCAGGTCGTCCACGCGGTAGGCCCGAATCGCCTGCACGATGTTCGGACGGACGGTCTGCAAGAGCATGGTCGCCTTCCTCCTTCAGTCAATCAATTGAAGATGAACCAAGAATCAAAGCCGCTCACGGTGCGATGCGGGCGAAGCTCGCGTAGTGATCGGCGGTGTAGTAACAGGCTTCGGGTTCGGTCGGCCGCTCGCCGCCGCAGATGATCCGGCGCCCACCGCGGTCGCGCGATCCGGGCGTCCTGACCGTGTATTCCCGGTAGTGGCCCCGCCGCTTGGCCGGCAACAGGCGTTCGCGGTTGCCGAACACGCTGCCGTCCTTGGCATACGGGAAGGGGCCGCCCTGGCGGATGCGCTGCGCCGTGGCCTGCGCTTCGGCCGGCAGCGACGACAACGGCACCTCGGCCAGATCGGCGCCCCGGGGCTTGGCCTGCAGACCGGCACCGGAGGCCAAGCAAGCAGCGGCAAAGATAGCGAGCCCTGACTTACGAAGCGCAGACCCCCAAGAGGCCGTTCCGGTGAAAGACACGGGAGAACCCTGAAAGCGAAGGCGCGATGCTAGCCGAGGCCCCCTAAAAACTCAAGATGGTGCCCAAAAAACAGGCACCCCGCCCAGGGGATTTGTGAGCGCCCGCTTACCCCGTCGGCGTTGCGGTTCAAGCCGTTGACCGGCCGTTCAGCCTGCCCAGGCCAGCGCCCGGGTGAACCCGGCCGGCGCACGCCCCATCGGCGTGCACGAACCGTGGCGGCTGGGATTCAGCGCGCCGCGTTGGCGTCGGCCACCGTCAGCGCCGTCAGGTTGACGATGCGGCGCACCGTGGCCGAGGGCGTCAGGATGTGCACCGGCTGGTTCGCGCCCAGCAGCACCGGACCGATCGCGATGCCGCCGCCGGCAGCCGTCTTCAGCAGGTTGTAGGCGATGTTGGCGGCGTCGATGGTGGGCAGCACCAGCAGGTTGGCGTCGCCGTGCAGCGTGCTGTTGGGCATCAGCGCGCGGCGCGCGGCGCCATCGAGCGCCACGTCGCCGTGCATCTCGCCGTCGACCTCCAGCCACGGCGCCTGCTCGCGCAGCAGCGCCAGCGTGCGCCGCATCTTGACGGCGCTGGCCGCGTCGCTGGTGCCGAAGTTGCTGTGCGACAGCAGCGCGGCCTTGGGCTGGATGCCGAAGCGCAGCATCTCCTCGGCGGCCATCGCGGTGATCTCGGACAGTTGCTCGGCCGTGGGGTCGACGTTGACGTGGGTGTCGACCAGGAAGATCTGCCGCCCCGGCAGCATCAGGCCGTTCATGCAGGCGTAGACCGGCACGTTCTGCGCGGTGCGCGGGCTGCCGCCGGCGCGCTTGCCGATCACCTGGTCGATGTAGTGCAGGTGGCTGGCCGTCGTGCCCCAGGTGCCGCAGAGCATGCCGTCGACCTCGCCCTTGAGCAGCAGCATGCAGCCGATCAGCGTCAGCCGGCGCCGCATCTCGATCTTGGCCATCTGCACCGTGATGCCCTTGCGCTCGGTGATGCGGTGGTAGGTCTGCCAGAACTCGCGGTAGCGGTGGTCCTGCTCGACGTTGACGACGTCGTAGTCCTGGCCCTCCTTCAGCCGCAGGCCGAAGCGCTCGACGCGCTGCGCGATCACCGGCGGGCGGCCGATCAGCGTCGGCCGCGCCAGGCCTTCGTCCACCACCACCTGCACCGCGCGCAGCACGCGCTCCTCCTCGCCCTCGGCATAGGCCACGCGATTGCGCGCCGCCTTCTTGGCCAGCGTGAAGATGGGCTTCATCGTGTTGCCCGAGGCGTAGACGAAGCCCTGCAGCCGCTCGCGATAGGCGGCCATGTCGGCGATCGGCCGCAGCGCCACGCCGGCGTCGGCCGCGGCCTGCGCGACTGCGGGCGCGATCTTCATCATCAGCCGCGGGTCGAAAGGCTTGGGGATCACGTACTCGGGCCCGAAGCTCAGCGTGGCGCCGGCGTAGGCCGCGGCCACCACCTCACTCTGCTCGGCCTGCGCGAGGTCGGCGATGGCGTGCACCGCGGCGATCTCCATCGAGTCGGTCACCGTGGTCGCGCCGCAGTCCAGCGCGCCGCGGAAGATGTACGGGAAGCACAGGACGTTGTTGACCTGGTTCGGGTAGTCGGTGCGGCCGGTGGCGATGATGGCGTCGTCGCGCACGGCCTTCACCTCCTCGGGCAGGATCTCGGGCGTCGGGTTGGCCAGCGCGAAGATCACCGGCGCGCGCGCCATCGCGGCCACCATCGGGGCCTTGAGCACGCCGCCGGCCGACAGGCCCAGGAAGACATCGGCACCCGGCATCACCTCGGCCAGCGTGCGCAGCGCGGTCGGCTGCGCGAAGAAGGCCTTGTCGTCGTCCATCAGCTCGGTGCGGCCTTCGTAGACCACGCCGGCGAGGTCGGTCACCCAGACGTTCTCGCGCCGCACGCCAAGCTTGACCAGCAGCCCCAGGCAGGCCAGCGCCGCGGCGCCGGCGCCGGAGGCGACGACCTTGATCTCGCCGATCGGCTTGCCCACCACCTTCAGCGCGTTCAGCAGCGCGGCGCCGACGACGATCGCGGTGCCGTGCTGGTCGTCGTGGAAGACGGGGATCTTCAAGCGCTTGCGCAGCTCGCGCTCGACGTAGAAGCAGTCGGGCGCCTTGATGTCCTCGAGGTTGATGCCGCCGAAGGTGGGCTCCAGCGCGGCGATCACGTCGACCAGCTTGTCCAGGTTGCGCTCGTTGACCTCGATGTCGAAGACGTCGATGCCGGCGAACTTCTTGAACAGCACGCCCTTGCCTTCCATCACCGGCTTGGCCGCCAGCGGGCCGATGTCGCCCAGGCCCAGCACCGCGGTGCCATTGGTGACCACCGCCACCAGGTTGCCGCGCGCGGTGTAGCGAAAGGCGTTGGCCGGGTCGGCCACGATCTCCTCGCAGGCGGCGGCCACGCCGGGCGAGTAGGCCAGCGCCAG
>CAYYDJ010000068.1:0-7074 GCA_964470565.1 uncultured Rubrivivax sp. | reverse complement strand
GCATGATGTTCTGGAACAAGGTCTACGACGGCGCGATGGGCTGGACCAGCGAGCTCTCGAAGTTCGGCGCCCATGCGGTGATGTGCGACCCGCACCGCGTGATCACCTTCGGCGGCAAGCCGCTCGGGCCGGCCACCGTCGAGAGCCCCTACATCATCCGCGTGGCCATTGCGCTGCTGATGGTGGCGGCCAGCATCCCGGGCAACAGTTGCATCCGCAACGCGACGCCGATCCGCCGCGCCCACCCGCACTTCGTGGAGAACCTCAGCGCGCTGGGGGCACAGATCGAGTGGCGCGACAGTCTCTAGCCAGTTGACGCCATGCGCATCTGGCACTTCTTCAGCAGCCGGCCGCGGCTGTGGCTCTCGGCGGCGGCCGGCTTGCTGGTGATGCTGGCCCTGCCCGGCGATTGGGCGCAGCAAGGGCCCACGCGCGCGCTGATCGGCTGGAACGCCGGTGCGCTGCTGTACCTGGGGCTGGTGTGGCAGATGGTGCGCCGCTCCGACCCCGGCGTCATGCTGCGCCGCGCGCAGGCCGAGAGCGAGGGCCGCTTCCTCGTGCTGACGCTGGCGGTGCTGGCCTCGGCCGCGGTGCTGCTGGCCACCGGCTCGCAGATGGCCGAGGTCAAAGACCTGCACGGCAGCGCCAAGACCTGGCACGTGGCACTGGCCGCGCTGACGCTGATGAGCGCCTGGCTCTTCACGCAGGCCTTGTTCGCGCTGCACTATGCGCACGACTACTACGTCGCGCGTGCCCGGCACCGCGCCGACGTGCTGCAGTTCCCCGGCACCGAGCACCCTGACTACGGCGACTTCTTCTACCTGGCCTGCGTCATCGGCACCTCGGCGCAGACGGCCGACGTGAGCTTCAACAACTCGGCGCTGCGCCGCGTGGGCCTGGTGCACTGTGTGCAGGCCTTCTTCTTCAACACCGTGGTGCTGGCGTTGACCATCAACATTGCCGCAGGGATGTTCTGACATGCGTGTCGAGATCGAACCCGGCGTGCGGCTCTTCATCGACGTCGACGGCGCGGCCTGGGTGCCCGACGGCCCGGCGCTGCGCGAGAAGCCCACGCTGATCCTGTTGCACGGCGGCCCCGGCTTCGACCACAGCAGCTTCAAGCCGCTGTTCGGCCGCCTGGCCGACGTGGCGCAGGTGATCTACGTCGACCACCGCGGCCACGGTCGCAGCGACCGCTGCGGGCCCGAGCACTGGAACCTGGCCACCTTTGCCGACGACGTGGTGCGCCTGTGTGGCGCGTTAGGCATCGTCAAGCCCGTCGTGCTGGGCCAGAGCTACGGCGGCTTCGTCGCCCAGACCTACCTGGCGCGCCACCCGGCGCATGCGGCCAAGGTGATCCTGTCCAGCACCAGCCACCACTTCGGGCTGGAGCGCAAGCTGGCGATGTTCCAGCGCCTGGGCGGCGCGGCCGCGCGCAACGCGGCGCAGGCCTTCTGGATCGACCCGCAGCCCGCCACCTGGGCGGCGTACGAGCGCGTCTGCCGCCCGCTGTACAACACCACGCCGCCGGCCGACCCGCAGGCCAAGCAGCGCACCATCGCGGTCGACGAGATCCTGTTCCACACCGCGCGCCACGAGATGCCGACGATGAACCTGCGGCCGGGGCTGGCCGCGGTGCAATGCCCCGTGCTGGTGATGCACGGTGATGCCGACCCGGTGACGCCGATCGAGGATGCCGAGGAGATCGTGGCCGCGCTGCCGCCGCAGTGGCGCCGGTTCCAACGCTTCACGAACGTCGGCCACGGCCCCTGGCGCGACGATCCCGAAGGCGCGCTGGCGCTGATCCGCCGTTTCGTCAGCGAAGGCTGACGCGCGCGCGCTGTCCGGGCTCAGGGCGCGAGGTCGGCGCCGCCCGGCCCGAGCAGCACGCGCTCATACGCAAACAGCGAGGGCATGCCGCCGGTGTGCAGGAACAGCACCGGTTCGCCGTCGGCCCAGCGGCCCTGGCGCGCCAGGCCGATCAGCCCGGCCATGATCTTGCCGGTGTACACCGGGTCGAGCAGGATGGCCTCGGTGCGCGCCAGCGCCTGCACCGCCTCCACCATGCGCGCATTGGGCACTGAATACTTCGGCTGCCAATAACCGCCGATGCAGTGCACCGCCGAGGCGGGCACCGTCAGCTTGAGGCCCAGCAGGTCGCACACCGCCTGCGCCTCCTTCAGCACCAGCGGCGCCTGGTTGTCGGGGTCGCGGCTGACGCCGATGCCCGTCAGCGGCACGTCGATGCGGTTGCCCAGGAAGCCGGCCACCAGCCCGCCGTGCGTGCCCGAGCTGCCCGATCCCACCACCACCTCGGCCAGGCGCAGCCCGCGCTCGAAGCACTGCTGCTGCAGCTCTTGCGCGCAGGCCACGTAGCCGAGCCCGCCGATCGCGTTGCTGCCGCCGCCGGGCACGATGTAGCCCTTGCGGCCGGCCGTCTTCAGCTCGTCGGCCACCGCCTGCATCGCCGCCGCCATGTCGGTGCCGGCGGGCACGACCGTGATCGCCTCGACGCCCAGCAGGCGGAACAGGAAGTGGTTGCCGCTGGCGTTCTCGTCGAAGCTGCCGGCCACGCGCTCCTCGATCACGAAGCGGCATTTCAAGCCCTCCTTGACCGCGGCGGCCAGCGTGATGCGGCAATGGTTGCTCTGCGGCGCGCCGCAGGTGATCAGCGTGTCGGCGCCCTGCACCAGCGCGTCGGCGACCAGGAACTCGAGCTTGCGCGTCTTGTTGCCGCCGGGCGCCAGGCCCAGCAGGTCGTCGCGCTTGATCCACAGCGTGGGCGCGCGGCCGGCCGGGCAGCTCTCGGCCAACCAGGCCGAGAAGCGCGGCAGCGGCTCGATCGGCGTTGCGCCTTCGGTGTAGCGGCGGCGGGGGAAGCGCGAGAGGTCCATCGTCGAACCGTGCCGCTCACATCGCCGGCTTGTCCGACAGCGCCTTCAGGTTGTCCTTGAGCTCCTGGCTCATCGGCGCGGCCAGGTTGATGCCCTTGGGCGGGATCGGCGACTGGAACCACTTGGTGTACAGGCGCTCGAACTCGCCGCTCTTCATCAGTCCGGCCAGCGTGTCGTCGACCAGCTTCTTGAACGCCGGGTCGTCCTTGCGCAGCATGATCGCGTAGGGCTCGACCTGGATCGATTCGCCCACCACCGCAAACTCGGCCGGGTTGGCGGCGCTGGCCTTCAGGCCGTAGAGCAGGATGTCGTCCATGCCGAAGGCGTCGGCACGGCCCTGCTGCACCAGCAGCGCCGACTCGGCGTGGTCCTTGGCGCCCAGCAGTTCGAAGTTCAGATTGCGTTCGGCGTTGAGCTTGCGCAGCACCTGGTAGTTGGTGGTGCCGGTGGTCGAAACCACCTTCAGGCCCTTCAGGTCGTTGACCGACTTGATCGGCGAGCCTGCCTTCACCAGCAGCCGCGTGCCGGTGTAGAAGTAGTTGATCGCAAAGGCCACCTGCTTGGCGCGCTCGCTGTTGTTGGTGGTCGAGCCGCACTCGATGTCGATGGTGCCGTTGACCAGCAGCGGGATGCGGTTCTGCGAGGTCACGGCCTGCGTCGTGACCTTCAGGTCGGTGCGGCCGGTGGCCTTCTTCACCTGGTCGACGATCAGCCCGCAGATCTCCCAGCCGAAGCCGGTGGGCTGCGCGTCGGCGCCGAGGTAGGAGAACGGGATCGACGACTCGCGATACGCCACGCTGATGCTGCCGTTGGCCTTGACCTTGTCCAGCGTGGGCGGGACCTGGGCGAGGGCGGGCAGCGACAGCGCAAAGCCGGCGACGAGGGCAATCAGGCGCAACGACATGGCAGGGTCCTTTCGGTTTTCAATGTTGGAGGATCTTCGACAGGAATTCCTTGGCCCGCGGCGAGCGCGCCTCGGGGTGGCCGAAGAACTCTTCCTTGTCGCAGTCTTCGACGATCATGCCGGCGTCCATGAAGATCACGCGGTGGCTGACCTTCTTGGCGAAGCCCATCTCGTGGGTGACGCACATCATCGTCATGCCCTCGTGGGCGAGCTGCACCATCACGTCGAGCACCTCGCCCACCATCTCGGGGTCGAGCGCGCTGGTGGGCTCGTCGAACAGCATCACGATCGGGTCCATGCTGAGCGCGCGGGCAATCGCCACGCGCTGCTGCTGGCCGCCGGAGAGCTGGCCGGGGAACTTGTCCTTATGCCCCATCAGGCCCACGCGGTCCAGCATCTTCAGGCCGCGCTTGGCGGCGTCGTCCTTGCTGCGGCCCAGCACCTTGATCTGCGCCAGCGTCAGGTTCTCGGTCACCGTCAGGTGCGGGAACAGCTCGAAGTGCTGGAACACCATGCCCACGCGGCTGCGCAGCTTGGGCAGATTGGTCTTGGGGTTGGCGATCGAGACACCGTCGACGACGATGTCGCCCTTCTGGAACGGCTCCAGCGCATTGACGGTCTTGATCAGCGTGCTCTTGCCGCTGCCCGAAGGGCCGCAGACCACCACCACCTCGCCCTTGCTGATGTGGGTGGAGCAGTCGGTCAGCACCTGGAAGCTGCCGTACCACTTGCTGATGTCTTTGATGTCGATCACGACGCGGCTCCTGCTTAACGGATGATGGCGATCTTGCGCTGCAGACGCTTGACCAGCATCGACAGCGAGAAACAGATGGCGAAGTACAGCACCGCCGCGACGAGGTAGGTCTCGACCGGGCGGTTGAAGTTCTTGCCGGCGACCTCGAAGCCCTTCAGCAGGTCATAGGCGCCGATCGCGTAGACCAGGCTGGTGTCCTGGAACAGGATGATGGTCTGCGTCAGCAGCACCGGTAGCATGTTGCGGAAGGCCTGCGGCAGCACGATGAGCTGCATGGTCTGCGCGTAGGTCATGCCCACGGCGTAGCCGGCGTGCACCTGGCCGCGCGGCACGCTCTGGATGCCGGCGCGCATGATCTCCGAGTAGTACGCCGCCTCGAACAGCGTGAAGGTGACGATGGACGACAGCTCGGCGCCCAACGGCCGGCCGATGATGAGCGGGATCAGCAGGAAGAACCACAGGATCACCATCACCAGCGGCACGCTGCGCATCAGGTTGACGTAGGCCGCGGCCGGCATCACCAGCCAGCGCTTGCCCGACAGCCGCATCAGCGCCAGTGCCGTGCCCAGCACGATGCCGCCGATCATCGCGACCAACGTCAACTGCACCGAGAAGATCAGCCCCTTGACGACGAAGCTGGAGATGACGTTCCAGGTGAGGAAGCTGAAATCGAGATTCATTTCGCGCTCCCGATCATGCCGGGCACCGCGACGCGGCCCTCGATGAACTTGGCCACGCGGTTGACCGTGAAGGCGCTGATGAAGTAGAGCCCGGTCACCGCCAGGTAGATCTCGATGCCGCGGCTGGTCTCCTCCTGGGCCTGCATCGCGAACATCGTCAACTCGGCGATGCTCACCGCAAACGCCACTGACGAGTTCTTGATGATGTTCATGCTCTCGCTGGTGAGCGGCGGGATCACGATGCGGAAGGCCATCGGCAGCAGCACGTAGCGATAGGTCTGCGGCAGCGTCAGCCCCATCGCCAGCCCGGCATAGCGCTGGCCGCGCGGCAGGCTCTGGATGCCGGCGCGCACCTGCTCGGCGATGCGCGCGCTGGTGAAGAAGCCCAACGCCAGCACGACGAGGATGAAGCTCGGGAAGGCCTTCAGCGGCGGGATCAGTGCCGGCAGCACGTGGTACCAGAGGAAGATCTGCACCAGCAGCGGGATGTTGCGGAACAGCTCGGTCCAGGCGTCGCCGATGAAGACCAGCGTCTTGCTCGGCGTGGTGCGCAGGATGCCCATCAGCGAGCCCACGACCATCGCCACCACCAGCGCCAGCAGCGACACCGACAGCGTCCAGCCCCAGGCCGACAGCATCCACTGCAGGTAGGTGATGTCGCCGCCCTTGCCGAAGCAGCTTGCGGTCACGTCGCCAGTCACGGTGTCCTTGCAGAACACCTGCCAATCCCAGGAGGCCAAGTCGGTTCCCCTCGCGTCCGTTCTTGTCACCGTCAACAAAAACAGCGCGCCGGCTGCACCGAGCCGGCGCGCTGCCTTCAGGCTATGCAATCCCCGCGCCTGCGGCCACGGGGGCAACCCGAGCCCGCCTTACTTCTTGGCGTAGTCTTCCATCGGCTTGTCGTTGGGGTTGGCCCAGGCGGCCTTGGTGCTGTCCGACAGCGGCAGCCCGACCTTGGCGTTGGTCGGCGGGATCGGCTGCATGAACCACTTGTCGTACAGCTTGGCCAGTTCGCCGCTCTTGATCATGCCCTGGATGCTGGTGTCCACCGCCTTCTTGAAGGCCGGGTCGTCCTTGGGCAGCATGCAGGCGATGGGCTCGACCGACAGCACTTCGCCGACGATCTTGAAGTCGGCCGGGTTCTTGGACTTGGCGATGTTGCCGGCCAGCAGCGAGCCGTCCATCACGAAGGCATCGGCGCGGCCGCTTTCCATCAGCAGGAAGCTGTCGGAGTGGTCCTTGCCGAACACTTCCTTGAAGTCGACGCCGTTGGCGCGCTCGTGCTTGCGCAGCGTCTGCACCGAGGTCGTGCCGGTGGTGGTGGCCACCGTCTTGCCGGTCAGGTCCTTGATCGAGTTGATGCCCGAGTTGGCCTTCACCGCGATGCGCACCTCCTCCACGTAGGTGGTCATCGCGAACGCCACGTCCTTCTGGCGCGCGGTGTTGTTGGTGGTGGAGCCGCACTCCAGGTCGACGGTGCCGTTCTGCACCAGCGGGATGCGGTTCTGCGAGGTCACCGGCTGGAACTTGATGTCCAGCTTGGCCATGCCGAGTTGCTTTTGCAGGTCGGCGATGATGCGCTCGGCCATCTCGGTGTGAAAGCCCACGTACTTGCCGTTGCCCAGCGTGTACGACAGCGGCGCTGACGACTCGCGCACGCCCAGCGTGATGCTGCCGCTGTCCTTGATCTTTTTCAGCGTGTCGGCCGCCTGGGCGGCGCCGGCAGTGAAGGCCAGGGCCGCCAGGGCCAGCGCGTTGACGTACAGGGTCTTCTTCATGCAATAGCTCCTAGGGTCTGTTAACACTAATTGCAATGCTCGCCGCCATGCTTGACACTGCTCG
>CAYYDJ010000067.1:0-7647 GCA_964470565.1 uncultured Rubrivivax sp. | reverse complement strand
GGCCGTTCTTGCCGATCATCAACTGCGCGGCGGTGGCGGTGCCGTTGACCACCAGCGTGCCCGTGCCGGCGGTGCTGGCCGTGCCGTTGTGGGCCACGCCGATCAGCGAGGTCGACGACAGCGACGCGCCGGCGCCAATCGTCACGCTGCCGATGGTGTTGCTGCCGTCGCCCACCATCACGCGCGCGCCGCTGCCGATGGCGGCCAGGCTGGTGCCGGCGCCGCTGACCGTCAGCGTGCCGATGCCGGCCTGAGCGCCGTCGCCGACGGCGCCGATGTTGACCCGCGCGTTGGGCGATTGCACCGTCAGCGTCGAGCCGCCGCTGAGGTTGACGGTGCCGTTGCCGCCCGGTGCCGTGCTGGAGCCGCCCAGGGTCAGGCTGACCCGTTCGGCGCTGGAGGTGATCGTGACGGTCGAGCCGTTGTCGATGTTGGCAACGCCGCTGCCGCCGCTGCGGCCGACGACCAGGCCGCCGCCGAAGCCGGCCGAAGGGCCGCCGTTGAGCATGCCGTCGATCAGCATCTGGCCGCCGTTCATGTTCAGCACGCCGTGGCCCGACTCGGTGCCGATGAAGACCAAGGTGCTGCGCGTCTGGCCGCCGTTGGTGATGTCCAAGCTGCCGGTGGCGCCGGCCCCACGGCCGACCTGGATGAAGGCATCGGCATTGCCGCTCAGCAGCAGCTTCGAGCCGGCGCCGGTGACGGTGGCGCTGCCGCTGGTCGGCGCGCCGCTCGTGCTGCGGCCGATCTCGAAGTTGTTCAGGTCGCCCGGCAGGTAGACGTTATTGCCGAGGTTGGGTACCGAGACGTGGGTGCTGCTGACTTCGACCACGCCGCCGTTGCTGATCAGCAGGCTGCCGCTGCCGCTGTCACGGCCGATGCCGACGTAGGGCGTCATGCCGCTGCCGGCGCTGACGAGCAGGGTCGAGCCTGGCCCGCTGACGCTGAGCGAGCCGGTCGAGCCGCCGAAGGCGCCGACGTAAAGGCCGGTCTGGCCGTTCGGGTTGGTCAGCGCGAGCGCGCTGGTGTCGATCTCCAGCCGGCCGCCGTTGCTGATGCTCAGGCTGCCATGGCCGGCGGCGCCGCCGCTGCTGCTGCGGCCCACCGACAGGAAGGCGCCGCCGCCCAGCACCGCCGTCGGGTCGCTGTTGGTGGCCGAGTTGCGCCCGTTCAGCCGCAGCAGCGAGCCGTTGCCGCTGATCGTGGCGCTGCCGGTGCTGCCGCTGGCCCCCACCGTCAGGAAGAGCAGCCCGGTCTCGGTGCCGTTGCCGGTGATCACGCCGCCGTCGGCGACGGTCAGCGTGGCCTGGGTGCCGCTGCCGCGGCCGACGTTGAGGAAGCCGATGCCACCTTGCATCTGCAGCCGCGACCCGGCACCCACGACCGTGAGGTCGCCCACGACGTTGGATGCGACGGTGCTGGCGGCCGGCGCGGCGATGTGCACGCCGCTGTACTCGCCCGCGGCGCTGCTGCCGTCGAGCGTCATCGTGGCGCCGTTTTGGATCGCCACGATGCCCGAGGTGTTGCCATAGGTGGCGCCGCCGAGGTTCGACGTGACGCCGATGTTCAGCAGCGCGCGGCCGCCCGCCTGGGCGCTGTTGCGCACCAGGTTCCAGACGCTGCCGATGCCGTCCAGCAACACAGTGCCGGCGGCAGATTCGGTGCCGGTGCGCGCCGTGCCGTCGCCCGGGGAACCGACGTTCAGGAACGAACTGCTGATGCTGCCGCCACCAAACACGCTGGCGCTGCCGTTGGAGGCGCCGCCGGGCGCGCCGTAGCTGAAGCCGTCGGCCAACTGCGTGAACATCGAAGCGTGGCCGACGACGATGCCGCCCACCGTCGACAGGCTGGAGCCCGCTCCCGACACCCCCAGCATGCCGGTGGAGCCGGCCGCGTTGGAGACGAAGATGCGGCAGTTGATCTGGCACGCCGTGCCGGTGCCGCCGTAGACGAAGCTGGCGCCGCCCTGCACCACCAACTGGCCCATGCCGGCGCTGCCGACGTCGATGTTGCCGGCGTTGGCGTTGAAGGTGACGGTGCCCATGCTGCCGGCACCGGTGACGGTGAAGCTGCCGTTGCCGGTGGGCCCGCTGCCGATCACCAGCCGCTCCATCGTCAGCGTGCTGCCGGCGTTGACGGTCACGCTGCCCGCTGTGCTGTTGCCCACCCATGTGGTGCCCGTGACGTTGCCGCTGCCGGGGTCGGGCGTCACGTCGCCCAGCGTGACGATGGCCGCCGTCGCCGGCAGCATGCCGGCCAGCGTCAGCGCGGCAAAGACCGCGGTGCGGCGCAGCGCCGGCGCGGTGGTGGTGTGGTGTCGCATGGGGGTCCTCCTCCCGTAGCAGCGGATGGCCCCGATGCTTGGCGGGCTCGCGTTTCCCGGCATCGTCCAAATGGATGAGGAAGCCCGGATTCGCCCCCGGATCCGCCCCCGGATTCGAGGGGAGGATGAACCCTCGGTCTTCAGCCCTCGTCCAGCAGCGCCTGCAGCCGCGCGACGAAGCTGCCGAACTCGATCGGCTTGGTCCAGTAGCCGATGGCACCGGCGGCCTGCGCGGCGGCCACGTCGGCCGGCATCGCGTTGGCCGACAAGGCCACGCAGCGCAGTGCTGCGGTGGCCGGGTCCTGCCGCAGGCAGCGCAGCACTTCGATGCCGTCGATGTCGGGCAATTGCATGTCCAGCAGCAGCAGGTGGGGCTTCCAATCGCGCGCCAGCGCCAGGCCGCTGCGGCCGTCGGCGGCCACCTCCAGCCGGATGTGCTCGTGAGGGCGCAGCAGCTCGCGCACCAGCAGCGCGTTGACCGGGTTGTCCTCGATGTACAGCACGCGCGCGGTGCGCGCCGGTGCGGCTGGAGCCGGTACCGCCGGCTGCGGCGGCGGCAGGGCGGCCGCCGCCGCGGCGGCGCTGCTGCCGGTGCCGGGCAGCAGCACGCTGAACACCGAGCCCTGGCCCGGCGTGCTGTCGACCTCAATGCGGCCGCCCATCTGCTGCACCAGCGCGCGGCTCACCGCCAGGCCGATGCCGCTGCCGCGGATGCCCGAGGCGTCGGCGTCCAGGCGCTGGAAAGGCTCGAACACCAGCCGCAGCGATTCGGCGTCGATGCCGCGCCCGGTGTCGGCCACCAGCAGCCGCCAGCCGTCGTCGCTGGCCTGGGTGGATACCTGCACGCGGCCGCCGCCGTGGTTGTACTTGATGGCGTTGGATAGCAGGTTCAGCAGCACCTGGCGCAGCCGCACGGGGTCGGCGTGCACCACGCCGGGCAGCGTGCCGTCGGCGGCCACCGCCACGTCCTGCTCGGCGGCCTGCCGCTCCACCAGCGGCAGCGTGCTGCGCACCAGCGGCTCCAGCGCCACCGCCTGCGGGCTGATGCGCATCTGGCCGGCGTCCAGCCGCGAGAGGTCGAGCACGTCGTCGATCAGCGCCAGCAGGTGGCGGCCGGCCACGTCCACGTGGTCCAGCCAGCGCCGGCGCAGGGCCGGGTCCTGGCCGGCGCGCTCGCTGCGCAGCAGCTCGGTGAAGCCCAGCACCGCGTTGAGCGGCGTGCGCAGCTCGTGGCTGACGCGCGAAAGCAACTGCGACTTGGCGCGGTTCTCGGCCACCGCGCGCTCGCCCTCGCGCACCGCCTGCTCGGCGTTGACCGACTCGGTGATGTCCCAGTTCAGCCCCAGGCGGCGCAGCTGGCGGCCGTGGGCGTCGACCATGGGTACCGAGCGCGAGGCCAGCCAGCGCACCGTGCCGTCGGCCCACTGCACGCGGAAGGTGCGGCGCCAGTGCTCGCTGCTGTGCAGCCGGCGCTGGCGGTCGTCCATCACCCAGCTGCGGTCCTCGGGGTGCACGTAGCCGGCCATCTCCTCCTTGGAGACCGTGCGCCCCGGCGACAGCACGCCGCGCAGCCGGAACATGCCCTCGTCCCAGTGCACGGGACCGTGGTCCACCTCGTGCACCCAGCTGCCCAGGCCGACGGCGGCGGCGGTCAGCGCCATGCGCTCCACCGTTTCACGCAACTGGGCCAGCATCTCGCGCTGCTCGGTGATGTCGATCGCCACGCCCTCGACGCGGCGCTCGCCCTCGTCGCGCAGGTCGACCGCGCCGCGCAGCACCAGCCAGCGCAGCGCGCCGTCGCTGGGGCGCAGCACGCGGAACTCGATCTCGAGTGCGCCGCTGCCGTCGCGCATCCAGGGCTCGATGCGCGCGGCCACGGCGTCGCGGTCGTCGGGGTGGACGCAGCGCCGCAGCCAGCGGCCGAGCGCCATCTCGGGCTCGGCCGGGTCGAGGCCGAAGAGCTCGAACATGCGCCGGTTCCAGTGCGCCTGCGTGCCGTCGGCGCGCACCGACCACAGTCCGATGCGTGCCGCCTCGGCGGCCGCCTCCAGCCGCTGCGCCAGCCGCTGCGCCTGGCGGTCGCGCTGCACGCGCTCGGTCTCGTCGAGCAGCACGCCGACGAAGGCCAGCGGCCGGCCGTTGCCGTCGCGCTGCAGGCTGCAGCGCGCCAGCACGTGCAGCCAGCGGCCGTCGGCATGGCGCATCCGCAACGACACGTCGTTGGGCTCGCCGGTGCGCAGCGTTTGCGCCTCCGAGGCCTGGACCGTCGCCCGGTCGTCGGGGTGGAACAAGCCGAGGGCCTCGGCCAGCGGGGCGCCTTTGGGCAGCGGCTCCAGCCCCAGCAGCTGGGTGGCGTTGTCGTCGAACTCGACGCGGTCGGTCGTCAGGTCGTGCCGCCACAGGCCGATCTGGCCCAGGCGGCAGGCGAGGTCCAGCTCCTCGCGCAGCGCCTGTGCCTGGCGCGCCAGCTCGAAGGTGTCGGTGTCGTCGGTGCACACGCCCACCACCGGCGGTGCGCGGCCGTCCTCGGCGGCACCGACCAACCACTGCGAGTGCAGGTAGCGGATGCTGCCGTCGGACCGCCGCAGCCGCACGCGGGCGCCGTACAGGCCGGGCCGCTGCAGCGTCTGCCGGAAGCCCAGGCGGGCGCGGTCGTCGGGCACCACCATCGCCGCCAGTTCGTCCAGCCCCGGCGAGCCCTCAAGGTCGGCCGGCACGGGCAGCCCGTAGATGTCGTACATGCGGCGGTCCCAGCGGCCGCGCATCGTCTGCGGGTCGCGCTCGAAGATGCCGGCGTGGCAGCAGCTCTGCACCAGCTCCAGGCGGGCGGCGAGGTCGCTGATGCGTTGGCGCAGCCGCGCGGCTTCATCCTCCGGCGTCAGCCGCAGCAGCCGCAGCCCGCCGCCGCAGCGCGTGGCCGCCTGCAGCAGCGCGGCGGCCGCGGCCTCGTCGCCCAGCAGCGCGGCCAGCGGTTGCCCGATCCAGGCCGCCGCCGGCTGCTGCTGCCGGCCCAGCGCCTGCGCAAAGGCCAGCGAGCACCAGACGATGCGGCCCGCGTCGTCCACCGTGGCCAGCGCAGGCCCGCCCTCGCCCAGGGCGGCGAGCGTGGCCTGCGCTGCACTGGAAACGGGATCGGACATGGCCGGGCCGGATGCGGTAAGGAGCCTCACTGTAGCGGCAGCGCGGCCGCAGGGCAGGCCGCTTAACTGAAGTGCAAGCCCCCGATTCGCAGCCACGGCAGCCGCTCGCTGCCGCTGTCGATGCTCTCGGCGCTGACGGCGGCCACGTCCAGCAGCATCTGCGCGACGTTGCCGCTGATCATGGTCTCGGCCAGCGCGGGGCCGGGCCGGCCGTCGCGGATCACGAAGCTGTTCTTGATGACGCCGGAGAAGTCGCCGTTGGGGGCGGGGTCGCCCATCGACAGGCGGCCGACCAGCGCGCCGCGCGGCACCGCAGCGACGATGGCGGCCAGCGGCGTGCTGCCGGGCTGCAGCACCCAGCCGCTGCCGGCCACCGGGCGGTGCGCAATGCCGGTCTTGCGGCTGCCGTACAGGCTGGGCGTGAGCTGGGTGAGCCGCCCGGCGTCGAGCAGCGTGGCCGGCGGCGTGACGAAGGCGTCGCCCGACACCGGCAGGCAGCCGGGGCCGTCGTAGCGGCTGTGCAGCGTCAGCAGCGGCGAGGCGATGCGCTGGCCCACGCGCTCGCGGTACAGCGAGCTGCCGTCGATCAGCGGGCCGTCGCCGAGCTGGCCCATCAGCCAGCCCAGCAGATCGTCGACGGCGCCGGGCGCCAGCACCACGTCGCCGACGAAGCGCTCGCCCAAAGGCTGGGTGTCGATCTGGCGCGTCAGCTCGTCCATCACGCGCAGGATGCCGAAGGCCTCGGCCGCGCCAGGCAACGCATGCGCGCTGCCGCCGGCGTAGTTGAAGCTGCTGCTCTTGCCGCCGGCGCGCGCGAGGCCGAAGACCGACAGGCCGCAGCAGCCCAGGCTGCAGTCGATGGCGCTGCCGCCGCTGGTCAGCGTGGACGAGCGCACCAGCGCGTGCGCGGCCTGGCCTTCCTCGATCATCATCGCCGGCGCGTGGGCGGCGCGCCAGTCCAGCAGCTCGCGCAGGCTGGCCGCCAGCGCCGGCGGGTCGGCCTGCTGCGGGCCTTGCACGAGCTGCAGGCGCTGGCCGGCCGAGACGGCGTTGGCCTCGTCCTGCGGCGCCGAGCGGGCGCTGTCCCAGAGCTCGTCGACCAGCGCGGCGACGCCGTCGGCGCTGACGTCGCTGCCTTCGGCCGAGGCGCGGCGGCCGTCGACGATGGCGCTGGCCGCGAGCTTGCGCGTTTGGCTGCTGCGCAGCAGGCTGGGCTCGTTGTGCGCCAGGTTCAGCTCGCAGCGGCGGCTCTCGCTGGCCGTCACCTGCGCGTGCTGGAAGCCGCGCCGCAGCAGGGCCTGCAAGGCCTGCTCGGCGGCCTGGTCGACGGCAAAGTCCTTGCGCGGTTCGATCATGGCTTCGCTCATCGCATCACTCCCCGCCCAGGTGAGCGCGCGCGCGCAGCGCCGGCCCGCCGACCGAGACCACCATCGGCTGGCTCTTGCCGCAGTAGCCGTTGCACGACCACTTCATCTCGCGGCCGACACCGTCCACGCTTTGCAGCACCTTCAGCGCCGAGCCCGACAGCGTGGTGTCGCGGATCGCACGGCCGAGCTTGCCGCCCTTGATCTCGTAGCCCAGGCTGATGCCGAACATGAACTCGGTGGTCGAGTCGGCCTGGCCGTTGCTGGTGTCCAGCAGCAGGTAGCCGTCGTCGACGCCGGCCACCAGCTCGTCTTGCGTGCTGCTGCCGGGCAGGATCGCGGTGTTGCGCATGCGCACCAGCGGCTCGTCGTCGGGGCCGTAGGCGCGCGCGTTGCCGCTGGGCGGCAGGCCCAGGCGCGCCGCGGTCTCGCGGCTGTGCATGAACTGGCGCAGCACGCCGCGCTCGATCATCGTCACGTCCTCGGCCGGCGTGCCTTCGTCGTCGGCGTAGACGGGGCACATCAGCTCCTGGCCGTTCCAGTGGTGGGCGAGGTCGGCCATCGTGATCAGCTCGCTGGCCACGCGCTGGTCGCGCAGGCCGGCGGTGACGGCGCCGGCCAGCACCGAGTCTGCCTCGCAGGGATGGCCCATGGCCTCGTGCGCCAGCATGCCGGCGAGGTCGGCGGCCAGCACCACGGTGTGCTCGCCGCCGCGCGCCGCCACCGCGTGGCGCTTGGCCTGCAGGTGGCGGTGCAGCACGTCGAGCTTGGGCGCCAGCGCGGCCAGCGACCAGTCGATGTCGGCCAGGCTGCCGGGGCC
>CAYYDJ010000066.1:0-8405 GCA_964470565.1 uncultured Rubrivivax sp. | reverse complement strand
ATCCAGCCGGCCTGGTTCCAGCTGCCGATCAGGCCGCGGCCCCATTCGTCCTGCACCACCTGCTGCACGCGCGCCGCGGCGGCGCGCGGCAGCACGCCCAGCGAGTTGCCGTCGAGGTAGATCAGCCCCTCGGGAATCTCGAACTGCTCGCGCAGCGCGCGCAGCGGGTCGGCCGCGTCCAGCGCCAGCGCGGCGTCGCGGGTGGTGGGCAATGCCTGGGTGGTCATCACAGTTCTCGCAGGATGGCGCGCACCGGCGAGGCGTCGGCGGCGCTCAGTTTCAGCGGCAGGGCGATCAGCTCGTAGTCGCCTTCGGGCACCTCGTCGAGCAGCAGGTTCTCCAGCACGCGCAGGCCGCGGCGGCGTACCACCTGGTGGCTGGGCAAGGCCTTGCTGTCGGCGGGGTCCAGGCTCGCGCTGTCGATGCCCACCAGACGCACGCCGGCGTCGGCCAGCCGCTCCAGCGTCTGCGGCGCGAAGGCGGGCAGCTCGGGGTCGAAGCGGTCCTGCGGCATGCGCTCGTAGCAGCGCAGCAGCACGCGCGGCGGCAACGCATCCAGCGCCGGTATCGCATGCGCCAGGTGCTCCCACTGCAGCAGCGGGCCGCGGCCGATGGCGTGGATCACGCGGCAGCGGCCGAGATAGGGCTCCAGCGCCAGCGTGCCGGCCGTCTCGCCGTCGGGGCTGTAGTGCAGCGGCGCGTCGGCATGCGCGCCGACGTGCGGCGACAGCGTGATCGCGCTGACGTTCACCGGGCAGCCCGGGCCCAGCGTGGCGGTCCAGACCTGGCGGTACACCGTGTCGCCCGGAAAGACCGGCGAGCCGGCATGCACCGGCGGCGAGATGTCCCAGAGTCGTCGAGCCGAGGTCACCGCGGCCTCCCCAGATAGTTGACAACTAAACTATATCGCCAAAGAATGGCGTCGATCGCCTTCATTGCCGGGAGCGAATGCTGCATGGCCTCCAGCGCCCACGTCGACACCTTCGCCCGCGACCACCTGCCGCCGCCGGCGGCGCTGCCCGAGTTCCTGTTCGAAGGACCCGAGCTGCAACTGCCGCCGCGCCTGAACGTGGCCGCCGAACTGCTGGACGCCTGGGTGGCGCAAGGCCAGGGCGACCGATTGTGCGTGCAGGGCGAGATCGACGGCCGGCCCGTGCGCTGGACCTATGCCGAGCTGCAGGACCGCGCCAACCGCATCGCGCACGTACTCGTGCACGAGATGGGGCTGGTCAGTGGCAACCGCGTGCTGCTGCGCGGCGCCAACTCGCCGATGCTGGCCGCCTGCTGGTTCGGCGTCATCAAGGCCGGCGGCATCGCGGTGGGCACGATGCCGCTGCTGCGCGAGCGTGAGCTCAAGCCCATCATCGACAAGGCGCAGATCACCCACGCGCTGTGCGACGCCCGCCTGGCCGACGCGCTGCGCGCGGTGCAGGCGCAGTGCCCGCGGCTGGCGCAGCTGCTGTGCTTCAACGGCGGCGGCGGCGCCGGCAGCCTGGAGGCCGCGATGGCCGCGGTGTCAGGGCAAACGCCGCCTTTCGACGCCGTCGACACCGCGGCCGACGACTGCGCGCTGATCGCCTTCACCTCCGGCACCACCGGCGAGCCCAAGGGCACGATGCACTTCCACCGCGACGTGATCGCGGCCTGCCGCTGCTGGCCGCTGCAGGTGCTGCGTGCGCGGCCCGACGACGTCTTCATCGGCAGCCCGCCGCTGGCCTTCACCTTCGGGCTGGGCGGGTTGCTGATGTTCCCGCTGGCCATCGGCGCCAGCACCGTGCTGGTGGAAAAGGCCACGCCCGACGTGCTGCTGCAGGCCATCGCGCAGTACAGGGCCAGCGTCTGCTTCACCGCGCCCACCTCGTACCGCGCGATGGCGGCGCAGGTCGCGCAGCACGACCTCAGCAGCCTGCGCAAGTGCGTCTCCGCCGGCGAGGCGCTGCCCGCGGCCACGCGGCAGCTGTGGAAGCAGGCCACCGGCATCGAGCTGATCGACGGCATCGGCTCCACCGAGCTGTTCCACATTTTCATCAGCGCCGACGAGGCCCACGCCCGGCCCGGCGCCACCGGCGTGCCGGTGCCCGGCTACCGCGCCTGCGTGCTGGACGAGCAGGGCCGCGAGCTGCCGCGCGGCCAGGTGGGCCGCCTGGCGGTGAAGGGCCCCACCGGCTGCAAGTACCTGGCCGACGAGCGCCAGACGCATTACGTCCAAAATGGCTGGAACCTGACCGGCGACGCCTACCTCGTCGACGATGACGGCCAGTACGTGTACCAGGCGCGCACCGACGACATGATCGTCAGCGGCGGCTACAACATCGCCGGCCCCGAGGTCGAAGGCGCACTGCTGCTGCACCCGGCGGTGGCCGAATGCGGCGTGATCGGCATCGCCGACGCGGCCCGCGGCCAGATCGTCAAGGCCTTCGTCGTGCTGAAGGCCGGCTTCAGCGGCGACGCGGCGCTGGTCAAGGACCTGCAGGACTTCTGCAAGCAGACCATCGCGCCCTTCAAGTACCCGCGCGCCATCGAGTTCCGCACCAGCCTGCCGCGCACCGAGACGGGCAAGCTGCAGCGCTTCAGGCTGCGCGACGCGGGGGCTTGAACGTCAGCGTCGTTCGACGGGTATTGGTCGCCCGTCTTCGCTGCGATACTGCTGGCCATGACATCTTGTGTCATCGTGGATCGCGTTGGCCGCATCCTGCTGCCGGCCGAGTTGCGCCGGCGGCTGAACCTGCGGCCTGGCGCACGGCTGCGCGTGCAGGTGGTGGCCGAGTGCATCCAGATTCATATCGCGGCCGCCAACACTGATCCGGTGCTGACGATTTCGCCCGCTGGGCGTCGCGTACTGGCGGCCCTGGGATCGTCAAGTGATGCCGCGGTGTCCACGCACGCCGAGCGTCGATTGCGGCGCAGACGTCGCAATGCGCCCTGATCCGTCCGCTGCCCCCCGAACACCTCCGAGAGCCCAGCCCATGACCCTGCCCACCACCATCACCCCCAACCGCCTGAGCGCCAAGCTCGACGCCGCGGCCACCGCGGTGGAAGCCAAGCTGATCGCCTGGCGGCGTGACTTCCACCAGCACCCCGAGCTGGGCAACCGCGAGACGCGCACCGCGGGCATCGTGGCCGAGCACCTGCGCGCACTGGGCTTGGACGAGGTGCGCACCGGCGTTGCGCACACCGGCGTGGTCGGGCTGCTGAAGGGCGCGCTGCCGGGGCCGGTGGTGGCGCTGCGCGCCGACATGGATGCGCTGCCGGTCACCGAGGAGGTCGACCTGCCGTTCGCGTCCAAGCAGCGCAGCACCTGGAACGGCGAGGCCGTGGGCACCATGCATGCCTGCGGACACGATTGCCACACCGCGATCCTGATGGCGGTGGCCGAGGTGCTGGCCGGGCTGCGCAGCGAGCTGCGCGGCAGCGTCAAGTTCATCTTCCAGCCCGCCGAGGAGATGCCGCCGCAGGGCGAGAACGGTGGCGCCAAGATGATGATCGAGGAAGGCGCGCTGCAGAACCCGGTGCCGCAGGCCATCTTCGGGCTACACGTCACCTCGCGCCAGAACACCGGCTTTCTGGGCTACCGCTCGGGGCCGACGATGGCCAGCTCCGACCGCTTCAGCATCACCGTGCAGGGCCGCCAGACGCACGGCGCCGCACCCTGGCTGGGCGTGGACCCCATCGTCACCTCGGCGCAGGTGGTGCTGGGGCTGCAGACGGTGGTCAGCCGCGGGCTTGACATCACGCGCGAGCCGGCGGTGCTGACGGTGGGCATGATCAAGGGCGGCGTGCGCGAGAACATCATCCCCGACAACGTGGAGATGCGCGGCACCATCCGCACCTTCGACGAGGCGATGCGCGACGAGGTGCACGAGCGCGTGACCACGCTGGCCGAGGCCGTGGCGCGCGGCTCGCGCGCCGGCTGCAAGGTCTGCATCGAGAAGAACTACCCGGTCACGGTCAACGACCCGCAGCTCACCGCGCTGATGCTGCCCACGCTGCAGCGCGTGGCCGGCGAGGCGCAGGTGCAGAACGTGCCCAAGGTCACCGGCTCGGAGGACTTCTCGTACTTCCAGCGCCTGGTGCCGGGGCTGTTCTTCTTCGTCGGCGTCACGCCGCCGGGGCAGGACGCGGCCAAGGCCGCGTCCAACCATTCACCGCGCTTTGCGGTCGACGAGCGCGCGCTGCTGCTGGGCCTGCGTTCGCTGCTGCACCTGAGCTGCGATTTCCTCGAAGCCGGCGCGCCGCAGTAGCGGCCGGCGGGGCAGACGGCTGAGCGAGAATCGCCGTCTTCCTTTGCCGCAAGCTGGCGCGCAGGCTGCCGCGGCGGCTGGCGCGCCCATTGATGAATGCCTGATCTGTTCGACCCGCCGCCGCAGCCACCTGCGGACCCGGCGGACGCCATCGCGCTGGCCGACTACGCCGAGCGCGCCTACCTCGAATACGCGCTGTCGGTCGTCAAGGGCCGCGCGCTGCCCGACGTCTGCGACGGCTGCAAGCCGGTGCAGCGCCGCATCCTGTTCGCGATGGAGCGCATGGGCCTGGCCTTCACGACGCCGGGCGGGCCCAAGCCGGTCAAGAGCGCGCGCGTGGTCGGTGACGTGCTGGGCAAGTACCACCCGCACGGCGACCAGGCCGCCTACGAGGCGATGGTGCGCATGGCGCAGGGCTTCAGCCAGCGCTACCCGCTGATCGACGGCCAGGGCAACTTCGGCAGCCGCGACGGCGACGGCGCCGCGGCCATGCGCTACACCGAGGCGCGGCTGGCGCCGATCGCCCGGCTGCTGCTCGACGAGCTGGACGAAGGCACGGTCGACTTCCAGCCCAACTACGACGGCTCTCACGACGAGCCGCGGCTGCTGCCGGCGCGGCTGCCGTTCGCGCTGCTCAACGGCGCCTCGGGCATCGCGGTGGGCATGGCCACCGAGGTGCCCAGCCACAACCTGCGCGAGCTGGCGGCGGCCACGGTGGCGCTGATCCGCAACGACCGGCTGGCCGACGACGAGCTGTTCGCGCTGCTGCCGGGGCCCGACTTCCCCGGCGGCGGACAGTTGATCAGCAGCGCGGCTGACATCCGATCTGCGTACACCAGCGGCCGCGGCAGCCTGAAGCTGCGCGCCCGCTGGAGCATCGAAGACCTGGCGCGCGGCCAGTGGCAACTCGTCGTCAACGAGCTGCCGCACGGCACCAGCACGCAGAAGGTGCTGGAAGAGATCGAGGAGCTGACCAACCCCAAGCTCAAGCTCGGCAAGAAGGCGCTGACGCAGGAGCAGCTGCAGTTGAAGCAGACCGTGCTGGCGGTGCTGGACGCGGCGCGCGACGAGTCGAGCAAGGACGCGCCGGTGCGCCTGGTGTTCGAGCCCAAGAGCCGCACGGTGGACGCGCAGGATCTGGCCAACATCCTGCTTGCGCACACCAGCCTGGAGACCAGCGTCAGCGTCAACCTGACGGCGATCGGCCTCGACGGCAAGCCGGTGCAGAAGAGCCTGCGCCAGATGCTGCTGGAGTGGACCGAGTTCCGCCAGGCCACCGTGGCGCGGCGCACGCGCCACCGGCTGGCCAAGGTGCTGGACCGCATCCACGTGCTGGAAGGCCGCCAGCTCGTGCTGCTGAACATCGACGAGGTGATCCGCATCATCCGCAACGCCGACGAGCCCAAGCCGGCGCTGATCGAGCGCTTCAAGCTCAGTGACCGCCAGGCCGAGGACATCCTGGAGATCCGGCTGCGGCAACTGGCGCGGCTGGAGGCGATCCGCATCGAGCAGCAGTTGCAGGAGTTGCGCGAGGATCAGCAGAAGCTCGAAGAGATCCTCGGCAGCCCGGCGGCGCTCAAGCGCACGGTGATCAAGGAGATCGAGGCCGACGCCAAGCAGTTCGGCGACGCGCGCCGCACGCTGATCCAGGAAGAGCGCCGCGCCGTCGCCGAGGTCAAGGTGGTCGACGAGCCGGTGACCGTGGTCGCCAGCCTGAAAGGCTGGGTGCGCGCGTTGAAGGGCCACGAGGTCGACGCCGGCGCGCTGGCCTTCAAGGCCGGGGATGCGCTGTACGGCGTGTTCCCCTGCCGCAGCGTCGACACGCTGCTGGTCTGCGGCAGCAACGGGCGCGTCTACAGCGTCGCCGTTTCGGCGCTGCCCGGCGGCCGCGGCGATGGCGTGCCGATCACCACGCTGATCGAGCTGGAGACCGGCAGCAGCATCGCCCACTACTGGGCCGGCGCGGCCGAGCAGGTGCTGCTGCTGGCCAACACCGGCGGCTTCGGCCTGCTGGCCAAGGCCGGCGACCTGCACGGCCGCAACAAGGGCGGCAAGAGCTTCTTGACGCTCGAAGCCAGCGACAAGCCGCTGCCGCCGGTGGCCGTGCTGGCCGGCCAGGCCCAGGTGGCCTGCCTGGCGCTGGACGGCCGGCTGCTGGTCTTCGGCCTCGACGAGCTGCGGCTGCAGCCGGGCGGCGGCCGCGGGCTGACGCTGATGGACGTGGATGCCAGGACGCCGCTCGTTTCGGTGGCCAGCTTTGCCGACGCGCTGCGCGTGCTGGGCCAGGGCCGCGGCGGCAAGGCCAAGGACGAAGTGCTCAAGGGCGCCGCGCTGGAAGCCCACCGCGGCAAGCGCGCGCGCAAGGGGCGCAAGGTCGAGGGCTTCGTGAAGCCGCAGCGGGTGGTGGCGCTGTGATATCGGGGTTAGCCTGGGATCGCGGTTGATCTGAGGTCCGCATAATCCTCTTCTTGAAGGGATCGACAAAGAGGGGGAGGCATGGCCAAGGTCGTGGACCGGCGCCGCTTGCTCGCAAGCGGCTGGGCCGCATCTTCGGTGCTGGTCGCACCGGCCTTGCTGTCGGCCTGCGCGAACAAGGGCCCGGCGCCGCCCGAACCTCCGCCGCCGCCGCCCAGGCCGATCGCCCAGCTGGCGCTGCTGCCTGCCGCGCTGGCGACGACGGAAGAAAGCACGGGCTTCGGCGCCCCGGATCAGGCCGCGTTCGTCGTGACCCGGCCGACGATGCGCAGCAACTCGCCGAGCATTCCGGCGGCCGCCATCGGACTGGGATTGATCGGTATGGCCATCGCCTACGGCATCCAGGAAAACCGCCGCCAGCAGCGCGAGCAGCTGCTGGCGGCGCTGGTCGAGGTCAACTTCGATGCCCGGTCGACGCTGGACGAACGCATCGCCGCCCGGCTGGCGGCCACCAAGGTCCGCTTCGTCCTGATCACCGAAACGCAGCGGGCCGCTGACGTCGAAGGCGGCGACGCGGCTGCGCTGCCTTCCGAGGTCGACGCGGCCTTGAAGGTGACGGTGGTCGATCAGGGTTACTACGCTTCGTTGCGCGCGGGCGGGTATTCGCCGATGCTCCACGTGGACACGATGCTCCACAGCACCGGCACTCCGCGGGAGGAACTGGAAGGCTTCACCTACTACGCCGACTGGCGCGACGGCGGCGGCGATCCGCGCTGGATCACCACGCCCAAGAGTGCGACGTTCAAGACCATCGACGAACTGCGTGCCGGCGCCGCCGCGGCCCGCGCCGGTCTGCTCGAACTCGTCGACCAGTTCGCGATCAAGATCGTCGACGATGTGCAGCGCTACGTGGCGGCCGGCGCGGCGGCGGGGTGAACCCGCGGCCGCGCGATCGCTGTCCATCACCCATCAGGCCAAAGACCATGCATCGTTACGCCTTCCGTGCTGCCGTTTGCGCTGCTGCCGCCGTTCTCTGCGGCGCCTGCAGCACCACCATTCCCAATGACTACTCGGGCGCGGACGCTGGGGCCGTGGTCGTCGGAATTGGCGCCACCGGCTCACTCCGATTCAACTCCTTCGCGCTCCGATACCGGGTCTTGCAGGGCGACGCAACGTCAATGTTCAGGTATCAAGGCGACATCATCTTCAGACCCAAAGCCGACTACGAGGACGACACGGAACGGGGCTACGTGCTGGTCCAGCATCTTCCGCCTGGAGAGTATGAAATCCATTCGGCGTTCAACTCCTTCCCAAGTGGATTCATCGAGGCAAGGCAAGCTTTCTCGATCCGCTTCACGGTCGCGCCGTCGACGGTCACGTATCTGGGAAACTACCAATCGACGACGATTTGGCAAGGCTTCAGCCCGGTTGGGTTCACCGTCGCCGTCGAAGATCGTCAGGGCCGGGATTTGTCCATTGCAAAGTCGAAACTTGGGAAGATGGCCGATGGTCCTGTTCGGAACGTGACGCCAAACCCGTATGAGATCAAGTCGCCCATCTTCGTCGCTCCAAAGCGCGCCAAGACGTCGACCCGCTGAGACCAACAGGTCGTTCGAACAGGCCCGCCGCGGGCCGGCCAACGCTGCGATCAACCGACGATGCCGCTGACCAAGCCGCTCTGGCGGCAGCGCGAGTACATGCTGCTGTGGAGCGGCCAGGTCGTCACGACGCTGGGCGCGCAGGCCTCGG
>CAYYDJ010000065.1:0-8673 GCA_964470565.1 uncultured Rubrivivax sp. | reverse complement strand
CTTCAAACCCAGGACTCCTGCCGAATCATTGGTACGGCGGATGGGGGCAGGTCACTCCCGCCAGCCGCCCTTGCCCTTCATTCCGCCGCCGGAGCCTCCACCGCCTTTTCCGGCACCAGTGCCCTTGCCGGTGCCCGTTCCGCCGCCTGCCGCCTTGCCGGGAGTGGGAGCGCCAGCCCCGCCGTCGCCGGCCTGGTACTTGGCAGGCCGGTTCGCAGTCGCACTGGCGGGGAGTCCGAGCGCAGGCATCTCAGCTCCGCATCAAGAACTGGACGTAGTCGTCGGCCTTGGCCAAAGACTCAGGGGCCATGGTTGGCATCCGCGGCGCCTGGTGTCGCAGAAAGCCGGTCCGCGCCGGCTCTGTCAGCGCCTCCACGTGGAAGCGGTCCACCCCGTCGATGACCATCGACGGCGGCAGCCACCGGTAGATCGTCTCGTAGCTCATCGTCCGCCGGCCCTCGATCGTGCGCGTGCCCACGATCTGCTTGGGGCTCCATTTCTGCCTCAGCCTGGCCTGCACCTCGGCCCACTCTTGCTGGCTGTATTGGCTGTTGCGGCGGCTTCGCCAGCGCCTGCCCAGCGCCCGGCTGTGCGCCTTCTCCGGCCGGTACGCCCCGTCGTAGGTGCAGCTGTTCCTGGCCACCTCGCGGCTGATCGTGCTCGGGCTCCTGCCCAGCAACTGCGCCGTCTTCCTCTGAGACATCCCACTCGCGCGACAGCGCGCAATCAGGTGCCTTTCGTCCTCGGAGACGTGCCGATACACCATGGTCGCAACCCCTTCTTGCCGGAACGAGGAAGCAGCCAGTGTCGGCCGTCTCCACCCATTCGATCAATGAAGGCGTTGCACTTACTCTGTGAACCCGCGCTGCCTAACAGGTCGTTCAACCGGACGCGCCACGGCATGCCGCCCTGGCCGCGCGACCGCCTTTGCCTATCATCGGCCGCACGGCCAGGCCGCCACGCCACGCCGCGCCGCGTCGCGCCGGTTAACTCTGCGTTAGGCGTCAAGAATCCACCCCGGTTGCCCTCTACGCCTGCCGGCTGTAGACTTCCGACTTCCAACTCCTACCGACGGAAAATGCTATGCTTGTTACTGACAAGGGACAGGTCACCATCCCGAAGCACATCCGCATGGCTGCAGGCGTTGCCCCCGGCAGCGAAGTCACCTTCAGCCTTGAAGGCAGCAAGATCGTCATCACGCCCGT
Organism: uncultured Rubrivivax sp.; assembly: GCA_964470565.1. Lineage (GTDB taxonomy): Bacteria > Pseudomonadota > Gammaproteobacteria > Burkholderiales > Burkholderiaceae_C > Rubrivivax. The sequence goes on along the minus strand of CAYYDJ010000065.1, from coordinate 7,468 downwards.
TGGCACGAGCATCAAGGAAGATCGACGGGCCAAGCTCAAAGCTGCAGCGGCGCGCGTGCGCGGAAGCCTGAGTGCAGAGTTCAAGCAATTGAGCGCGGACGAAATCATGAGCTTCATCCGAGGCGACGAGTCAACCAAGAGCGCAGGCCGTCGTGGCTCTCGGTAATCTTGCGAGTTACGACGGTTCAGCTGGGGTACTCGTCGACACGAATATCTGGGTGGACTGCATCGACGATGCAAGCCCATGGCATGACTGGGCGATAGAGCAGTTGCAGATGAGTAGTGAACGAAGTCCGCTGCACGTCAACATCATCATCTTTTCTGAGCTGCTGATCCCGGGACCGGACGTCCGGGCATTGGACGCGTTGCTCGACATCTATGACACGCTGCGAACAGCCCTGCCGTGGGCAGCTGCGTCCCTTGCCGCTGCGGCCTATGCCATGTACCGACGTCGAGGCGGATCCAAGCACAAGCCGCTGCCTGACTTCTTCATAGGGGCACATGCAGCCGTGTCTAACCTCACTGTCCTCACCCGAGATCCCAAGCCCTACAGGAGCTACTTCGCCAAACTTGAAGTCATTGCCCCGTGAGCCACTGCATGCGCATTGGCGACGGCTAACCCTTCACTCGAGCGGGCGCGCTACGGCAAGGCACTTGGCCCGCGAGGCGTTGCGGCCCATCTTCCGCCTCGCTGGCGGCCGATCGCGTCGGCCACGCCCACCCGTGCGACTGCGTCGCGTGTCACCTCCACATGGCGCTTGAGGCAGGCGTTCTCGCCTTCCAGGGATCGAAGGCGCCTCACGCCCAAGGCCGCGGGCTCACCGAAGTGCCCGCGCCAGGCGTCGATAGCCTGCTCGCTGACCTTGCGCTGCTGGGCCGTCAGGTCCACCGACGTGGCATCGGCTTTTCCTCCTGGGCCCCTCGCCGTCGTATAGCCGCCTTGCCAGGCACCGTTGGACCGCGGAAGGCGGGCACGTCAGTTGCGCCAGTTGGCGTCGCCCGAACGCGGAGCCCAGTGCGCCGCCTGCTTGCGCGGCGCCGGTTGCATATCATGCGCGGCGCGGTCCGCCCGCGCCTGCCGTGTCCGCCATCAGCCCCGAAGGAAGCCCCCGATGAAATCCCGTGCCGCCGTCGCCTTTGCCGCCGGCAAGCCTTTGCAGATCGTCGAGATCGACGTCGCGGCGCCGAAGAAGGGCGAGGTGCTGATCCGCATCACGCATACCGGTGTCTGCCATACCGATGCCTTCACGCTCTCGGGCGACGACCCCGAGGGGCTGTTTCCGGCGGTGCTGGGACACGAAGGCGCCGGCATCGTGGTGGAGGTGGGCGAAGGCGTCAGCTCGGTCAAGCCCGGCGACCACGTGATCCCGCTCTACACCGCCGAATGCGGGCAGTGTCTGTTCTGCAAGAGCGGCAAGACGAATCTTTGCGTCGCCGTGCGCGCCACGCAGGGCAAGGGCGTGATGCCTGACGGCACGACACGCTTTTCGTACCAGGGGCAGCCGGTCTATCACTACATGGGCTGCTCCACCTTCAGCGAGTACACCGTGGTGGCCGAGGTCTCGCTGGCCAAGATCAACGCGCGGGCCAACCCCGAGCAAGTGTGTTTGCTGGGCTGCGGCGTCACCACCGGCCTCGGCGCGGTGAAGAACACCGCCAAGGTTCAGCCGGGCGACACGGTTGCGGTGTTCGGCCTCGGCGGCATCGGGCTGGCGGTGATCCAGGGCGCCAAGCTGGCGCAGGCCGGGCGGATCATCGCGGTCGACACCAACCCGTCGAAGTTCGAACTGGCCAAGGTCTTCGGCGCCACCGATTGCGTGAACCCCAAGGACCACGACAAGCCGATCCAGCAGGTGATCGTCGAGATGACGGGCTGGGGCGTGGACCACTCCTTCGAATGCATCGGCAACGTCAACGTGATGCGCGCGGCGCTCGAATGCGCGCACCGCGGCTGGGGCCAGTCCGTCATCATCGGCGTGGCCGGCGCCGGGCAGGAAATCTCGACGCGGCCGTTCCAGCTGGTCACCGGGCGGCGCTGGCTGGGCACGGCGTTCGGCGGCGTCAAGGGCCGCTCGCAACTGCCCGGCATGGTGGAAGACGCGATGGCCGGCCGTATCCAGCTGGCGCCCTTCGTCACCCACACGATGCCGCTTGCCGACATCAACGAAGCCTTCGACCTGATGCACGAAGGCAAGTCGATCCGCTCCGTGGTGCACTATTGACGCCGTGATGAAGCGCATTGAGCAGCACGCCAGCTTCGGCGGCCGGCAGGAGGTCTGGCAGCATGCGTCGCAGGCCCTGGGCTGCGAGATGCGCTTCGGCCTGTACCTGCCGCCGGCAGCGCTGCGCGGCGCGCGTTGTCCGGTGCTGTACTGGCTGTCGGGCCTGACCTGCAGCGAGCAGAACTTCATCACCAAGGCCGGCGCGCAGGCAGCCGCGGCGCAGCACGGGCTGATCATCGTCGCGCCCGACACCAGCCCGCGCGGCGAAGGCGTTGCCGACGACCCGGCCTACGACCTGGGCCAGGGCGCCGGCTTCTATCTCGATGCGACGCAGCCGCCCTGGACGCCGCACTATCGGATGGAAGACTACGTGGTGAACGAACTGCCGGCGCTGGTGGCGGCGCAGTTCGCGGCGGTCGCCACGGCGCGGCGCGGCATCAGCGGCCATTCGATGGGCGGCCATGGCGCGCTGACGCTGGCGCTGCGCCATCCCGGGCGCTACGCCAGCGTCTCGGCCTTCTCGCCCATCGTCGCGCCGTCACAGGTGCCCTGGGGGCAGAAGGCCTTCGCGGCCTATCTTGGCGACGACCGCGCGGCCTGGGCGGCACACGACGCGGTGGCCCTGATCGCCGGAGCGCCGGAACGCCTGCCGCTGCTGGTCGACCAGGGCGAGGCCGACGAGTTCATGGCCACGCAACTCCAGCCCGAGCGGCTGCGTGCCGCCTGCGCCGCGGCCAGCCACCCGCTGACGCTGCGGCTGCACGCCGGCTACGACCACAGTTATTACTTCGTGGCCACCTTCATCGCCGATCACGTGGCGCACCATGCGCGGGCGCTGCAGGCGCCGGGAGCGGCTGCAGCCGCATCGAACTGAGGGGCTCACACCACGCAGTTCCGGCGATCGACGGCGGCGGCCGCCGCCAACAATGCCCGACAGGCCGCTTTGTGCAGCCGCCTGCTCGATGGAAGGACTGCCGCGATGAACTTGCTGTGGATGGCGCTGGCCGCGCTGGCCGTGATGGGCGGTGGCGCCTTGTTGCTGTCGATGCGGCGCCCGCCAGGGCCCACGCCGCGCCGCGTGGCACCTCGGCCCGTGGCGGCGCCGCTGCCCGCGCCCGCGCGCACCGCGGCTGATGCCGCTGCCCAGGCCATCGCCGTCGCCCAGGCCGCGGCCCCGGTGCCGCCGGCCGAGTTGGCCGACTTCCAGCCGCGCCCGGCCATCGAGCTGCCGGTGGAACGCCAGGCCGCGGTGCTGACGGTGTTCAAGGACGTGCCGCGGCCGCCGCGGCTGCTGCACCACCTGCTGTCGCCCGACTTCTTCGGCGGCGCCAGCTCGGCGCAGCTGGTGGACCTGATCAGCGCCGAGCCGCTGATCGCCGCCAAGGTGCTGGGCGCAGTGAACTCGCCGCTGTACGGCCTGGGGCGCGCGGTCGACAGCATCGGACAGGCCGTCACCTACCTGGGGCTGAACACGGTGCGCAGCCTGTGCCTGCAGTACATCGTGCGCTCGTCGTTCCTGTCCGACACGCCCGATCGCAAGCGGCTGCTGGAGGAGACCTGGACCGCCAGCGCCATGGCCAGCGAGCTGGCCCAACGTCTGACGCAAGCCTTGGGGATGGACGACCGCGGCGCGCTGGTCAGCGCGGTGGTGCTGTCGTTCCTGGGCCGGGTGGCGCTGGTGGCGACCACGCCGCGCGGCATCCTGGCCACGCTGCCCAGCCGCGGCCTGCTGGCGCGCGAGCGTGCCGAGCAGCAGCGCCTGGGCCTGTGCGCCGCCGAGATCGGCCGCCTGCTGATGACCGACTGGGGCCTGCCCCCGGGCCTGGTGGCCGACGCCGCCGACCTCGACCGCGTGCTGGTGACGCCTGCTGCCGAACTGGAGCACGAGCGCGGCCGCCGCCTGGCGCTGGCCTACGCCTGCGCGCGACTGGGCGAGCGCATGGCCGCCGGCGGCCTGCGCGACCTGGCGGTGTTCGACCTGCGTGCCGACGACGACGTCGACCTCTTCCACCTGCGCACCGCGCTGCACGTGCTGCCGCTGGCGCGGCTGCCGCAGGCGTTGCAGGCGCAGGACCTGGCGGCGGTGATGCAGCGCATGCAGATCGCCAGCGGCGTGCTGGAGCGCGAGGGCGCGGCCACCACCTGACACCGAGGCGCCAGCGTGCTAGTCTGCACGCATGCTTGCGATCATCGTCCGCTGGATGCTGCTGGCCGCCGCGCTGCTGCTGGTGGCCCATCTCTACCCCGGGGTCAAGGTCTCCAGCTTCGGTGCCGCGATGGCCGCGGCCCTGGTGCTGGGCCTGCTGAACGCGCTGGTGCGGCCGTTGCTGGTGCTGTTGACCTTGCCCGTCACGCTGCTGACGCTGGGGCTGTTTCTGTTCGTCATCAACGCGCTGATGTTCTGGGCCGCCGCCTGGCTGCTGCAGGGGCTGGAGGTCAACGGCTTCGGCGCGGCACTGGTCGGCTCGCTGATCTACAGCGTCTGCGGGCTCGTGATCGACGTGGCGCTGGAGCGCCTGTTCCAGCGCGGCTGATCACCGCTCACGCCGCCGCCGGCCGCCGCCGGTACATGCCCATGCCCAGCATCGTGGCCACCACGCGGCCGTGCTGGTTGAGCACTTCGTGCCGGCAGCGCAGCACGCCGCGGTCGGGCTTGCTGCGCGAGGCGCGGCACTCCAGCACCTCGGCGCGCACGCTCAGCGTGTCGCCGGGGCGCACCGGCTCCAGCCAGCGCAGTTCGTCGACACCCGGCGAGCCCATCGACGACTGGCGCGGCAGGAAGTGGTCGCACAGCATCCGCATCAGCACCGCGGCCGTCATCCAGCCGCTGGCCACCAGGCCGCCGAAATGCGATGCGCGGCCGGCCTCGGCATCCAGGTGAAAGGGCTGCGGGTCGTAGCGACGCGCGAAGTCGACGATCTCGTCGGCGCTGACCGCGTAGGCGCCGAACTCGAAACGCTCGCCGACCGAAAAGTCGTCGAACCAGCGTTGCTGCAAAGGGATGCTGTGACTCATAAAGTACTCTGTTAGACGAGGATCACTTCAGTCTTCTGCGATGCTAAGCGCCACCCCCGCCGCATGAATCCGCGCGCGCCAAGCGGCCGCCGCGGAACCGGCTTTGCCGGGCCGCTGGCGGCGCCCCCGTGGGGGGAGGCGCCGAAGGCGCTTCGGGGGGATTCACGTCAAGCGTCGCTGCGCGCGCGCAGCGCCAGCGATTGCGTGGCGCGGCCGATCAGGCCCTGCTCGTCGTACAGCGCCGATTCGGCCAGCCCGCAGGCATGGTCGCCCAGCAGGCTGCGGGCCTGCAGGCAGATCCACTCGCCCTGCGGGCGACGCAGCAGGTTGATCGTCAGGTCGCAGTTGACGAAGCTGTAGCGCGCGAAGTCCAGCGCCGCGCTGATGCCGTTGCCCGAATCGGCGGCCACCGCCACGCGCTGATATGGGCTGGGCGCCTCGCCGGCCACCAGCGGATGGCGCAGGCGGAACCACGCGGTGCAGGGGCCGGCGAAGAAGCGGCCCTCGGCGACACGGTTCTCGATCAGGTCGCCATAGCCGGTCTGGCGGCCGGCAAAGGGCATGCGGCAGACCTCGCTGTCGGCCGGCGTGCGCGGCGCCTGCGGCAGCGGGTGGCCCGGCGTGCCGGCGGGCAGCGGCAGCGCGTGCTCGCGCTGCATCAACGCGGTGAAGCGCGCCACCTCCTTGCCGCCGGCCAGCAGCCGCGCCGAGTAGTGGCCGGCGTTGCGCCCGACGTAGTCGGCCGCCACCTCCACGCTGCAGTCGCCGATCGGCACCGGCCGCAGCAGGTTGGCCGTCAGCCGGCCGAGGTGCGTCAGGCCCTGCGGCGCGGCCGCCTGCTCGATCGCGCGGCACACCAGCGCCGACGGCGGGCCGGCATGCTGGTGCTCGGGGTGCCAGGGCCCGCGGGTCAGCGCGCTGGCGCTGAAGACGTGGCCATCCAGGCTGCTGTAGGCCCAAGGGGGAGCGGCGGTCATCGTGGCATTCGGCGTCGATGGTTGAACCCCACGACTGTAAGGCCGGCCTCGCGCTTCGTTGTCGCCCAGGCGATTGCGGCGCCGGAGCAACGGCCTAGGGCCTGTTAACGCGATGGGAGGGCTCGCGTGACTCAGCAAACAGCCGCCAGCAAGGCGCGCGGCGCAGCCCATGCTGCGCGCCTGGGCAAGCCGTGCAACGCCGCTGGCGGCTGTTTGCTGAGATCACCCGCAGGGCCGCCGCCTGGCTGCCCCCAGGGCGTCGTTGCTCGCTCGTTGCGTGCCATCGGCACGCGGCCTCGCTCGTGCCTAGCCCTGGGGGCAGCCAGGCGGCGGCGCGAGCCCTCCCATCGCGTTAACAGGCCCTAGCTGCGAAGACGCCGTGACAATGCAGGCCCTCGCCGCCCCTGCCGCCACCGCCACCGCCCACAAGGATCTGCCATGACCCCGCCCCTCGACGCCCTGCACGGCCTGCGCGTGCTGGAACTGGGCCAGTTGATCGCCGGGCCTTTTGCCGGCAAGACGCTGGCCGACTTCGGCGCCGACGTGATCAAGATCGAGCCGCTGGACGGCGGCGATCCGCTGCGCACGTGGCGGCTGCTGCGCGAGGGCACCTCGGTGTGGTGGGAGGTGCAGTCGCGCAACAAGCGCAGCGTGGCGCTGGATCTGCGCGTTGCAGAGGGCCAGGCCGCGGTCCGCGCGCTGGCGGCCGAGGCCGACGTGCTGATCGAGAACTTCAAGCCCGGCACGCTGGAAGCCTGGGGCCTGGGCTGGGAGGCGCTGCACGCGCTGAACCCGCGGCTCATCATGCTGCGCATCTCGGGCTTCGGGCAGACCGGGCCCGATGCTGGCAAGCCCGGCTTCGGCGTGTTGGGCGAGGCCATGGGCGGGCTGCGCCACCTCAGCGCCGAGCCCGGCCGCGTGCCGGTGCGCGTGGGCGTCAGCATCGGCGACACGCTGGCCGCGCTGCACGGCGTGATCGGCGTGCTGCTGGCGTTGCGCCACCGCGATGCCCACGGCGGCCAGGGCCAGTTGATCGACGTCGCGCTCTACGAGAGCGTGTTCAACGTGATGGAGAGCCTGCTGCCCGAGTACGACGCCTTCGGCGCCGTGCGCGGCGCGGCCGGCAGCGCGCTGCCGGGCATCGCGCCCAGCAACGCCTACGCCTGCGCCGGCGGCGCCTACGTGCTGGTGGCCGGCAACGGCGACAGCATCTTCCGCCGCCTGATGCAGGCCATCGGCCGCGACGACCTGGCC
>CAYYDJ010000064.1:0-9511 GCA_964470565.1 uncultured Rubrivivax sp. | reverse complement strand
ACGTTGCCGGTGACGGTGTCGCTGGTCACCACGTTGAAGTTGGTGAAGTCGGCGATGACCTGCAGCAGCGCCCGCACCTCGATGTTCTGGAAGTTCAGCGACAGCTTCTCGCCCTGGTAGCCGGGACCTTGCGTCAGCTTGTTGGGGTCGACCTTCATCGGCCGCACTTCCAGCACGAATTGGTTGTCGGTCTGGTAGGCGCTGTGCTCCCAGGCGCCACGCGGTTCGACCACCATGCGCACGCGGTCGCCGGACTGGAACGTGGAGATCGACTGCACCGGGGTGCCGAAGTCGGTGACGTCCAGCCGGCGGCGCAGGTTGTCGGGCAGCGACGAGCGCAGGAACTCGACCACCAGGTTCTGACCCTGCTGGCGGATGTCCACGCCCACCTGGTTGCTGGGCAGGCTGACCACCACGCGGCCCGCACCGTCGGCACCGCGGCGAAAGTCGATGTCGCGCAGGCCCTGCACCTCGACGTTCTGCGCCGGCGCGAACTGCACCGGCGGCTGGCTGCCGGCCGCCGCCGCGATCGCAGCGCCGCTGGGCTCCAGCACCACGAGCAAGGCCTTGCCCTGCAACTGGGTCTTGAAGCTGGCCGCCTGCTTGAGGTTGAGCACCAGCCGCGTACGCTCGCCCGCCTGCGCCACCGACACCGAGCGCAGGTTGCCCTGGTTGATCTCGACGCTATTGCGGCCCAGCGCGTTGCCCACGCCGGGCAGGTCGATCGCCACCCGCGGCGGCGCCTGCACCGCAAAGCCCGCCGGCGGTGCGGCCAGGGCCTCGCTGAGCTCGATGCGCAGAACCTCGGTGCCGGCCTGCTGGGTGCTGGTGATCGCCTGGATCGCGTTCTGCGCCCACGCGGCAAGCGGCGCGCAGATCGTCGTGCCCAGCAGCACGAGCGCAGCCGGCAGTGTTCGCCACTTGCACATGTTGGAGGTCTCCTGAGTCTTCCTCATCGCGCCTTCTCCTGCAGTTGCAGGGAGCTCATCCGTTCGGTCCATTCGCCGGCGGCATCCTGCACCACCTCGCGCAGGCTGATCTCGGTCTCGCCGATCTTGGTGATGCGGCCGTAGTTCTGGCCCAGGTAGTCACCCACCTTGACCTGGTACAGCAGGTTGTCGACCCGCAGCAGCGCATAGGGCCGGCCGCCCTTGGTGAAGCTGCCGACCATCGACATGTTGTCCAGCGGGTAGGCTTCCAGCGGCTCCTTGCGGCGGTTCAACTCGGAGGCCAGCAGCGGGTTGAGCTGCCGCGCCTCCTGCTTGAGCGCCACCGTCAGCTTCTGGATGCTGAAGGGGTCCACCGCCTGCGCCGAGGTGTAGGGCTCGGGATCGAACTTCTTGGGCGGCTGCAGCTTGGGCACGCTGGGCTTGGCCTCGCGCCGCTTGGCCTCGGTCCATTGCTGCAGTTCCTCCAGGTCGCTGGAGCAGGCCGCCAGGTTGCTCAGCATCAAGGCCAGCACCAACGCCGGCAGGCCACGCTCGCGACGAATCATGGCTTCTTCGCTCCGGCGGCCTTGGCGGCAGCAGCCTTCTTCTGCTCGGCCACTTCGTTGGCGTCGAGGTAGCGATAGGTGCGGGCCACGGCGTTCATCCACAACTGGCCGCCGGGTGCGTCCTTGGTCTGCACCGGCGCGATGTTGAGGTTGTGCAGCGTGACGATGCGCGAGAGGTTGGCCACGTCGGCTGCGAAGGCGCCGATGTCGTGATAGCGCCCGCTGACGCGCACTTCGATCGGCAGCTCGGCGTAGTAGTCCTTGACCTCCACCTGGCCGGGCTTGAAGAGGTCGAACACCAAACCGCGGCCGAGGCCGGCCTGGTTGATATCGGACAGCAAGGCGTCCATCTCGGCCTTGCCCGGCAACTGCTTCTCCAACTGGGTGACGTATTCCTGCACCTGCAACTTCTGTTTGCGCAGTTCGCCCAGGTTGACGGCCTGCGTCAGCTTGGATTCGAACTGCTGGCGCAAGCCCGGCTCGCGGTCGCGCTCGGCCTGCAGATCGTCGACCGCCGAGCTGAGCAACGCAAACCAGCCGACGACGACGACGGCCACCACCACCGCCAGGAACACCGCGGCCTTGGGCAGCCAGGGCCATTGCCCCGGCTCGCTGGGGTTGAGGCCGCGAAACTGCGAGACCGCCTGATCCCACAGGCCCGAGGCGTCGAATCCGGTCGAGGGGTTGTTGCTGGTTGCCATCGCGTCCCTCACGAAGCCTTGGCCGGGGCCGGGGCCGAGGCCGGCGCCGAAGCGGCCGCCGCCGCGGCGGCCGGCAACGCCGGCTGCTTGATGCGCACCTTCAAGGTGTAGCGGAACAGGCGCCGCAACTCCTTGCCGCCGGTGTTGACGGCCTCCGCCCGGATCTCGCTGAGCTCGGGGTGCTCCAGCCAGGTGGCGTTGTACAGCAGGTTGCGCAGCAGTTCGGCCACGCGCTCGTTGGACTGCGCGATGCCCACCAGCTCGACCAGGTAGCCGGTCTGCTTGATCGAGGTGAGGTAGACGCCCTCGGGCATCTGCTTGACCAGTTCGTCGAGCAGCCGCACCGGCGTGTTGCGGTCGGTCTGCAGGTCTTCCACCGCCTTTTGCCGCGCCTTCAGCGCGTCGATCTCGGCGCGCAGCGACGCAATGTCCTTGATCTGCACGTCGAGGCGTGCGATCTCTTCGTTGAGGAACTGCGTGCGCGCCTGCTGGTTGGCCATCAACTGCTGCAGCACAAGGTACCAGACGCCGGCGATCACGAGGCCGGCGACGACCGCCGCGGCAACGCCAGCGAAGAACGCCTGCTTGCGTTGGCGCCGCTTCGCCTCGCGGTGAGGCAGCAGGTTGATCAGGATCACTGCACGAATCTCCGCATCGCGAGGCCGCAGGCCGTGAGGTAGGAGGCCGCCTCACGCCGGATCCGGTTCTCGCGCACCGACGATCCGAGCTGCATGCTGTCGAACGGATTGACCACCATCGAGGCGAAGCCGGTCAGGTCGGTCACGCGGTCCTTCAGCCCGGGCAGCGTGGCCGTGCCACCGGCCAGCATCACGTAGTGCACCTTGTGGTGCGGGGTGCTGGTGAAGAAGTACTGCAGCGCACGGCCGATTTCCTGCGACAGACTGTCGACGAAGGGGCCGAGGATGGTGGTCTCGTAGTCCTCGGGCAGGTCGCCGGCGAGCTTCTTCTGCTCGGCTTCCTCGAACGAGAAACCGTACTGGCGCGAGATGAGCTGCGTGAGCTGCGCGCCGCCAAAAGCCTGGTCGCGGTCGTAGAGCTGCTCGTCGTCGCGCAGCACCTTCAGGCTGGTGGTGTCGGCGCCGATCTCGAACAGCGCCACCAGCGCGTCGCGCCCTTCGTTGGGCAGCGCGGCGATCACGCGGCTCATCGCCAGCCGCGAGGCGTGCGACTCGATGTCCAGGATCACCGGCGTCAGGCCGGCGGCTTCCGCCAGGCCCTGGCGGTCCTGCACGCGGTCCTTGCGCGAGGCGGCGATCAGCACCTCCACGTCGCCCAGCGAGGTGGGGCTGGGGCCGATCACGCAGAAGTCGAGACTCACTTCGTCCAGCGAGAACGGGATGTACTGGTTGGCCTCGGACTCGACCTGCAGTTCCATCTCTTCTTCACGCAGGCCTGAGGGCAGCACGATCTTCTTGGTGATGACCGAGGACTGCGGCATCGCCATCACCACCTGCTTGGTGCGCGTGCCGCTCTTGCTGACGACCCGGCGCACGGCCTCGGCCACTTCGTCGAACTTCTCGATCTGGCCGTCGGTGATCCAGCCCTTCTCGAAAGGCTCGAGCGCAAAACGCTCGAGCACGTACTCGCCCGACGCGGTCTGGCCGAGTTCCACCAGCTTGACGCTGGACGAGCTGACATCCAGGCCAATCATCGGCGGCGATTTACGGCCCAGCAGTCGATCCAGGAAACTCACTTCGGAGCACTCCTCATGCACCCAGCGAGGCGCCAAGCTTGTTAAGAAGTTACTTCAATGCTAGCAGTAAACCCCTTGTAGTCCAATGAAAAAAGCCGCTTCCAAACCCTGCAGCCGTTGTGATTGACCGACGAATTCGGCGCTAGCTGAAACAAGCCGCAATCGGGTTTTGAGGGTTTTCACGGATCGGTTGCAATGATGCCGACAAGGCGCTTGCGCACGCCATCCAGAGCCTTGGGGATGCGGTTTCTATAATCCGCGCAGCACTTCCCGGGACGCCCATGCCCGCCGACGAGCCCGAGAATCCGCCACCGCCCATCGCCGACGCAGCCCCCGCCAAAATGAAGCCCCGAGCGCGGCACCCGCTGCTGCGTGCGCTGTTATGGCTGCTGGGCGGCGCAGCGGCCGTGGTCGTCGGACTGTTGCTGGTGGCCGCGGTGGCGCTGGCGGTGGCCTACCCCAACCTGCCCGACGTCGCCAGCCTGGCCGACTACCGGCCCAAGCTGCCGTTGCGGGTGTTCTCGGCGGACGGCGTGCTGCTGGGCGAGTTCGGCGAGGAGCGGCGCAATTTCGTCCCCATCGCCCAGATCCCGCAGGTGATGCGCGAAGCCGTCATCGCCGCCGAGGACGCGCGCTTCTACCAGCACGGCGGACTGGACTTCAAGGGCATGGCGCGCGCCACGCTGGAGAACCTGCGCGAGGCGCGCAGCCAGGGCGCATCGACCATCACGATGCAGGTGGCGCGCAACTTCTACCTCAGCACCGAGAAGACCTTCACGCGCAAGATCTACGAGATCCTGCTCGCCTTCCGCATCGAGAGCGTGCTCAGCAAGGACCAGATCCTCGAGCTGTACATGAACCAGATCTTCCTCGGGCAGCGGGCCAGCGGCTTCGCGGCTGCGGCGGAGGTCTACTTCGGCAAGCCGCTCAAGGACATCAGCATCGCCGAGGCCGCGATGCTCGCCGGCCTGCCCAAGGCGCCGTCGGCCTACAACCCGATCACCAACCCCAAGCGGGCCCGCGCGCGCCAGCGCTACGTGATCGAGCGCATGTTCGAGAACGGCTTCATCACCGAGGAGCAGCACGACGCGGCGATGGAGGAAGTGCTGCGCTACCACACGCCGTCCGACGCCGCGGTGCACGCCGAGTTCGTGGCCGAGAGCGCGCGCCAGCTCGTCTTCGCACAGTACGGCGACGAGACCTACAGCCGCGGCCTCAATGTCTACCTGACGCTCAATGCCGCCGACCAGACGGCCGCCTACCGTGCGCTGCGCCGCGGCCTGATGGACTACGAGCTGCGGCAGATCTACCGCGGCCCCGAGGCCTACGTCGACCTGCCGGCCGATCCGGCGCAGATCGACGCCCGCGTCGCCGAGGCCTTGAACGAGCACCCCGACAACGACGACCTGCGCTCGGCCGTGGTGCTGGAAGCCTCGCCGCGCAAGGTGGTGGCGATGCTGCAGTCGGGCGACACGATCACCGTCACCGGCGACGGCCTGAGGCCGGTCACCTCGGGGCTGGCCGAGAAGGCCGGGCCCAAGGTGCAGATCCGCCGCGGCGCCGTGGTGCGCGCGCTCAAAGGCCCCAAGGGTGAATGGCGGCTGACTCAGTTGCCCGAGGTGGAAGGTGCCTTCGTCGCGATGGACCCGCGCAACGGCGCCATCCGGGCGCTGGTCGGCGGCTTCGACTTCGGCAAAAGCAAGTTCAACCACGTCACCCAGGCCTGGCGGCAGCCGGGGTCGAGCTTCAAGCCCTTCATCTACTCGGCAGCGCTGGAGAAGGGCTTCACGCCGGCCACCGTCATCAACGACGCGCCGCTGTTCTTTGCGGCCGACGTCACCGGCAGTCAGCCCTGGGAGCCCAAGAACTACGACGGCAAGTTCGACGGCCCGCTGCCGATGATGACGGCGCTGGCGCGCTCGAAGAACATGGTCTCGATCCGCATCCTGCAGGCCATCGGCCCCGGGTTCGCGCAGGAGTGGATCCAGCGCTTCGGCTTCGAGCCCGACAAGCATCCGGCCTACCTGACGATGGCGCTCGGCGCCGGCTCGGTCACGCCGCTGCAGATGGCGGTGGCTTACAGCACTTTCGCCAACGGCGGGCTGCACGTCACGCCGCACCTGATCGCCCGCATCGTCGACGGCAAGGGCCGCGTGCTCGTCAACTCACCGCCCGTGCCGGCCGACGAGGACGCGCGCACGCTGGACGCCCGCAACGCCTTCGTGATGACCTCGCTGCTGCAGGCCGTCGCGCGTTACGGCACCGCGGCGCGCGCGCAGCAACTGCTCAAGCGCACCGACATCTACGGCAAGACCGGCACCACCAACGACTCGATGGACGCCTGGTTCGCCGGCTTCCAGCCGACCGTCACCGCGGTGGTATGGATCGGCTACGACAACCCGCGCAAGCTGGGCGACCGCGAAACGGGCGGCGGCCTGGCGTTGCCGGTGTGGATCGAGTGGATGGCCCAGGCGCTCAAGGGCGTGCCGGTGCGCGAGCCGACGGCCCCGCCTGGCGTCGTGCCCAGCGGCGGCGGCTGGGCCTACGAGGAGTTCTCGCAGGGCGCCGGCGTCCAGAGCCTGGGCCTCGAGGACAGCGTGCCGGCCGCGCCGACGACCGAGGAGCGCAACAGCATCCTCGACCTGTTCAAGCGCTGAAATCGAGCCGGCGCCCGCCCTGGGTGCTGGCGTTGCGCGACAAGGTGGCCAGAAATTCGCTGCCGTCGCGCGTGTCCACCCATTGTCGGCCGTCCCAACGGTAGTGAAAGCCGCCGGCCTTGGCCGCCAGCCAAACCTCGTGCAGCGGCGGCTGGGTGTTGATGATGATCTTGCTGCCGTCGGGGAACGCCAGTTCCAGCAGGCCACCGGTGCGGTGGCTGTCGATGTCGATCAGGTCGTCCTGCAGCCAGCGGTCGATGCGCGCCTCGATGCCATCGATCAAGGCTTGCGTCAGCGCGCGGTACTCGCTGTCGCTGAGGCTGGGTGTGCGCATGTCGCCCGTCATGATCGCTAGAATGAATTCGATGTCGACAAAGAGTGTAGCGGCCCGCATCGGGCGCCATGCCAGCCGCCTGGGCAAAGTCCTCTTGATGGTGTCTGCCATCGCTGCGGCTGGCTGCGGCCAGAAGGGGCCGCTGACGCTGCCGGCTGGCGCGGCAGCGGCTTCCGCAGCCTCGGCCGCTCAGCGCTAGCTGGAAATCGGCAGGCGAAAAAAAGCCGCCCCGAGGGGCGGCTTTTGCTTGGCCGGAAACCGGGCGCTGGCGCCCGGGACCGATCAGAACGCGTGACGGACGCCGAATTCGACGCCGCTGGAATTGCCACCAGGAGACGCGACCACGCCACCGATGCCGTTGTTGCCGACGGTCTTGATCTGCGTGCCCTTGTTGCCGATGCGAGCGTAGGTCGCGTAGACCACCGTGCGCTTGGACAGGTTGTGCAGATAGCCGATGGAGATCTGGTTCCAGTCGGCGGCATTCCAGACGTCGTTGCCACCCTTCTGGTCCGAGTGCGTGTAGGCGGCACGGATGACGCCGGCACCGATCGGCACCATGACGCCCGGCTCGATGTGCTGGATCTTCAGGCCGGCGCCGTTCTTCTCTTGGGCCAGGACCAGGCTCAGCTTCGCGACACCCAGGTCGAACGACGCACCGCCGTTCATCACCTTGTAGTCCATCGCGTCGTTGTTGGCGGCAGCGGTGCCGCCGTCGGTCTTGGAGTAGGCCACGTGCACCGACAGCGGGCCGGCAGCATAGCCAATCCGACCGCCGAGGTAGTTGCCGGCCTTCGAGCCGCCGCTGACGTTCTCGCCGAAGGCGTACATCACCTGGGCTTGCAGGCCGCCCAGGTTACCCGGCGTGAAGTAGCTGATCGCGTTGTTCGAACGCACTGACGTCGACACGTTTGCGTTCGCGGCGCCAAGTTGACCGAAGGTACGGGCCTGAGCGATACCGTTGGTACCGAACGGGTCGTAGACCGTCACGTTCCAGAAAGTCGGGGTGTAGTCGCGGCCGAGGCGCAGTTCACCGAAGCCGCCAGCCAGCGCGACGGTCGAACGACGGCGGAAGTCATACGAGCCACCGGTCGACGAGCCGTCGCCGGAGTCGTTGAACAGCTGGCCTTCCAGCCAGAACTCAGCGCGCAGGCCACCGCCCAGATCTTCAACGCCACGGAAACCCAGACGGCTGCTGTTGTAGCCCGAGTTCGTCATGCCGGTGACCGACTTGCCACCCGCGGAAATGCGGGCGACGCCCGCGTCAACGATACCGAACAGAGTCACCGACGACTGGGCGGATGCGGCACCGGCGAACGCGGTCAGCGTGGCCAGGGCGAGCAGAGATTTTTTCATTGCAGCTATCTCCTAGGTTGAACAAGAGGTCCCGATCGGGGAGGTCACCCGGCTAGGGGGGCTGATCAGGCCAACCTCCGCAGCGGAAGTTGCCGCAATTTCACCAGACCCCCCCACCGCTTGCAAAGAACAAGGGCCTGAATTCGGGCTGCGATGTGGTACCGCAACAACGTGAAAAGCTTCGCAGCCTGGCCCTAAGACGGACGACGCCCTGGTCTATCCTCGCCAGCCATCGTGAACCCCATCGACAAACTGATAGTGAGCGCTGACAACGCGCTCAGGACCTTGGCCGGCGTGCCGGTCGCTTCTCGTCCCAGCCCCGGCGATCGCCAGCCCGACGCGCTGGCGGCGGACCAGCGGCCGCAGGCCGGCGCCCTGATGCGCGTCAACCACGTCGGCGAGGTCTGCGCCCAGGCGCTGTACCAGGCGCAGGCGCTGACCGCTCGAACGCCGGAGTTGCGCGCGCGCATGCAGGCCGCCGCCCGCGACGAGCAGGACCACCTGGCCTGGACCGCACAACGGCTGGAAGAACTGGGCGACCGCCGCAGCCTGCTGAACCCGCTGTGGTACGCCGGCTCCTTTGCCATCGGCGTGCTGGCCGGCCGCCTGGGCGACGCGCGCAGCCTGGGCTTTCTGATCGAGACCGAGCGCCAGGTCGAGCAGCACCTGGCCGGCCACCTGGACCGCCTGCCGGCCGCCGATGGCCGCTCGCGCGCCATCGTCGAGCAGATGCGCATCGACGAGGCCCGCCATGCCGAAGACGCCGCGGCCGCCGGTGGACAGCCGCTGCCGGCGCCGGCGCGCTGGTTGATGAAGGCAGCGGCCAAGGTGATGACCACCACCGCGCACCGCATCTGACACAACGCGTCGGAGCGTCGGCGCGCCGCCGCTCAGCCTTCGACGATCTCGTGGCTGGTGGTGATCGTCGCGGTCTTGCCCAGCATGATGCTGGCCGAACAGTAGCGTTCGTGCGACAGCGCGATCGCGCGCTCCACCGCGCCGGGCGGCAGGCCACGACCGGTGACGACGAAGTGCATGTGGATGCGGGTGAAGACCTTGGGGTCGGCTGGCGCCCGGTCGGCCTCGATGCGCACCTGGCAGCCGCCGACCTCGTGGCGGCCACGCTTGAGGATCAGCACCACGTCGTAAGCCGTGCAGCCGCCGGTGCCGGCCAGCACGGTTTCCATCGGCCGCGGTGCCAAGTCGCGGCCGCCGCCGTCGGGCGCGCCGTCCATCGTCAAGACGTGCCCGCTGCCG
>CAYYDJ010000063.1:0-9854 GCA_964470565.1 uncultured Rubrivivax sp. | reverse complement strand
GTGATCACGTTGGCGCCCGACTCGGGGAAGTGGAAGGTGGTGTAGACCACGCCGGGCTGCATGCGGTCGCTGATCTGCGCGCGCAGCACGGTCTGGCCGGCGCGGCTGGCCACGCCCACCCAGCCGCCGTCGGCGATGCCGCGCTCCTCGGCGTCGTGGGCGTGGATCTCCAGCCGGTCTTCGTCGTGCCAGTGCACGTTGTGCGTGCGCCGCGTCTGCGCGCCCACGTTGTACTGGCTGAGGATGCGGCCGGTGGTCAGCAGCAGCGGGTAACGGACGTTGACCTTCTCGTCGCTGGCCACGTACTGCGTGTTGAAGAAGCGGCCCGTGCCGCGCACGAAGTGATCGACGTGCATCAGCGCGGTGCCGGCCTCATCGGTGTCGTCGTTGCAGGGCCATTGCACGCTGCCCAGGCGGTCGATCTTGTCGTAGGTGACGCCGGCGAAGCTGGGCGTCAGCGCCGCGATCTCGCGCATGATGGCTTCCGGGTGCGCGTAGTTCATCGGGTAGCCGAGCGCCTCGGACAGCAGCGCCGTCGCTTCCCAGTCGCCCACCCCGGCCAGCGGCGGCATCACCTGGCGCACGCGGCTGATGCGGCGCTCGGCGTTGGTGAAGGTGCCGTCCTTCTCCAGGAAGCTCGCTCCCGGCAGCAGCACGTGGGCGTACTTGGCGGTCTCGTTGAGGAAGATGTCCTGCACCACCAGGCAGTCCAGCGCCGACAGCGCCGCCGCCACGTGCTGGATGTTGGGGTCGGACTGCACGATGTCCTCGCCCACGCAGTACAGGCCCCTGAAGCTGCCGGCCAGCGCGGCGTCGAACATGTTGGGGATGCGCAGCCCCGGCTCGGGGTCGAGGCTCACGCCCCAGGCGGCCTCGAAGCTGCTGCGCACCGTGGTGTCGCTGATGTGGCGGTAGCCCGTCAGCTCGTGCGGGAAGCTGCCCATGTCGCAGCTGCCCTGCACGTTGTTCTGGCCGCGCAGCGGGTTCACGCCCACACCTTCGCGGCCGACCATGCCGCAGGCCATCGCGAGGTTGCAGATGCCGATCACCATCGTCGACCCCTGCGCGTGCTCGGTGACGCCCAGGCCGTAGTAGATGGCCGAGTTGGGGCCGGCCGCGAACAGCCGCGCGGCGCCGCGCAAGTCGGCCGCGGGCACGCCGGTCTCGGCCTCGAAGGCCTCGGGCGAGTTCTCGGGCCGGGCGACGAAGTCACGCCATTCGTTGAAGCTCTTGAGGTCGCAACGCTCGTTGACGTAGGCCTCGTTGACCAGCCCCTCGGTGACCACCACGTGCGCCATCGCGGTGATCACCGCGACGTTGGTGCCGGGCTTGAGCGCCAGGTGATGCTGCGCGCGCACGTGCGGCGCGTCCACCAGCTCGATGCGCCGCGGGTCGACGACGATCAGCCCGGCGCCATCACCGTTGCCCGTTCCCCGCAGCCGCTTCTTCATCCGCGACGCGAACACCGGGTGCGCGTCGGTCGGGTTGGCGCCGATCACCATGATCACGTCGGCTTCTTCCACCGACTTGAAGGTCTGCGTGCCGGCCGAGGTGCCGAAGGTCTGCCCCATGCCGTAGCCGGTGGGCGAATGGCACACGCGCGCGCAGGTGTCGACGTTGTTGGTGCCGAAGGCGGCGCGCACCAGCTTCTGTACGAGGTAGACCTCCTCGTTGGTGCAGCGCGACGAGGTGATGCCGCCGACCGAATCCTTGCCGTGCCGGGCCTGGATGGCCTTGAAGCGCGTGGCCGCGAAGTCGATGGCTTCCGGCCAGCTCACCGCGCGCCAGGGGTCGTTGATGGTCTCGCGCACCATCGGCTGGGTGATGCGGTCCTTGTGCGTCGCATAACCCCAGGCGAAGCGGCCCTTGACGCAGGCGTGGCCTTCGTTGGCCTTGCCGTCCTTCCACGGGACCATGCGAACGACGGTGTTGCCCTTCATCTCGGCCTTGAAGCCGCAGCCGACGCCGCAATAGGCACAGGTGGTGATCACGCTGTGCTCGGCCTGGCCGAGCTCGATCACGGTCTTCTCCTGCAGCGTGGCGGTCGGACAGGCCGCCACGCAGGCGCCGCAGGACACGCATTCGCTGTCCATGAAAGGCTGGTCCTGGCCCGCCGAGACGCGGCTGTCGAAGCCGCGGCCCGAGATCGTCAGCGCGAAGGTGCCTTGCGTCTCTTCGCAGGCGCGCACGCAGCGGTTGCAGACGATGCACTTGGCCGGGTCGAAGCTGAAGTAGGGGTTGGATTCGTCCTGCCTGGCGTCGCAGTGGTGGGCGCCGGCAATGCCGTCAACCACCTGGGCACCGACGCCGTAGCGCACCGCGCGCAGCCCGGTGACGCCGGCCATGTCCTGCAGCTCGCAATCGCCGTTGGCGGCGCAGGTCAGGCAGTCCAGCGGATGGTCGCTGATGTAGAGCTCCATCACGCCCTTGCGCAGCGTCTGCAGCTTGGGCGTCTGCGTGTGCACCACCATGCCGGCCTCGGCCGGTGTCGTGCAACTTGCGGGGTAGCCGCGCCGGCCTTCGATCTCGACCAGGCACAAGCGGCAGGAGCCGAAGGGCTCCAGGCTGTCGGTGGCGCACAGCTTGGGCACCTGGATGCCGGCATCGACCGCGGCGCGCATCAGCGAGGTGCCCGCGGGCACGCTGACGGCGCAGCCGTCGATGGTCAGCGTCACCGTCTCGGTGGCGCGGCTGGCCGGCGTGCCGTGGTCGACTTCGGTTTTGTGGTGTTGAAGCATGGACTTGCCTTTCCTCACGCGGCCCGCGGCGGTGGCGCGGCAATGCCGAAGTCCTCGGCGTAGTGGTCCAGCGCCGAGAGCACCGGGTACGGCGTCATGCCGCCCATCGCGCACAGGCTGCCGTGGAGCATGGTGTCGCACAGGTCGCGCAGCAGGTGGACCTGCTGCGCCCGGTTCTCGCCGCGGATCACGCGGTCGATGACTTCCACGCCGCGTGTGCTGCCGATGCGGCAGGGCGTGCACTTGCCGCAGCTTTCCAGCGCGCAGAACTCCATCGCGTAGCGCGCGAGCCTGGCCATGTCGGCCGTGTCGTCGTGCACCACGATGCCGCCGTGGCCGACCACGGCGCCGAAGGCGGCGTAGGCCTCGTAGTCCAGCGGCTCGTCCCACTTCGACGGCGGCACGTAGGTGCCCAGCGGGCCGCCGACCTGGATGGCCTTGACCGGCCGTCCGCTGCGCGTGCCGCCGCCGTAGTCGAAGACCAGCTCGCGCAGGCTCAGGCCGAAGGCCTTCTCGACCAGGCCGCCGTGCTTGACGTTGCCGGCCAGCTGGAACGGCAGCGTGCCGCGCGAGCGGCCCATCCCGTAGTCGCGATAGAACGCCGCGCCGCGCGCCAGGATGATGGGCACGCTGGCCAGGCTGATCACGTTGTTGATGACGGTGGGCATACCGAACAGCCCTTGCAACGCCGGCAGCGGCGGCTTGGCGCGCACGATGCCGCGCTTGCCTTCGATGCTCTCCAGCATCGCCGTCTCTTCGCCGCAGACGTAGGCGCCGGCGGCCTTGCGAACTTCCAGTTGAAAGGCACGGCCGCTGCCGCGCACGCTGTCGCCCAGCACGCCGGCCGCGGTGGCGCGCGCGATCGCTTCGCGCATCGTCGCCACCGCATGCGGGTATTCCGAGCGGATGTAGACGTAGCCCTGGGTCGCACCGACTGCGAGGGCGGCGATTACCATGCCTTCGATCAACAGGTACGGGTCGCCCTCCATCGTCATGCGGTCGGAGTAGGTGCCCGAGTCGCCTTCGTCGGCGTTGCAGACCACGAACTTCCGCGCGGCCTGCGCGCCGGCCACGGTCTGCCACTTGATGCCGGCGGGAAAGGCCGCGCCGCCGCGGCCGCGCAGGCCGGAGTCGAGCACCGCCTGCACCACGGCCGCGGGCTGCAGCGCCAGCGCGCGGTCCAGCCCCAGCCAGCCTTCGTGCGCCGCGTAGTCGGCCAGCGACAGCGGATCGGTGACGCCCATGCGCGCGAAGGTCAGCCGTTCCTGCCGCGCGAGGTAGGCGATCGCGTCCGTCGGCCCCTGGCACAGCGCATGCGGCCGGCCCTGCAGCAAGCCGGCGGCCAGCAGCCCGGGCACGTCTTCGGGCGTCACCGGGCCGTAGGCGATGCGGCCCGCGGGCGTGGCCACCTCGACCAGCGGCTCCAGCCAGAACAGCCCGCGCGAGCCGTTGCGCACGATCTGCACGGCCAGGCCCTGCAGCGCTGCCTGCGCCTGCAGCGCGGCGGCCACCTCGTCGGCACCGACGGCCAGCGCCGCCGAATCGCGCGGCACGTAGACGGTGACCGGCGTCATGTCGAAGCCTCCGCGTTGGCCACGTCGGCCAGCAAGGCCTGCAGCCGCTGCGGCGTGACGCGCGCATGCAGCTTGTCGCCGATCTGCACCGCCGGCGACGAGGCGCACAGGCCCAGGCAATACACCGGCTCCAGCGTCACCGCGGCATCGGCGCGGGTCTGGTGGCGGCCGCAGCCCAGCAGCCGCTCGGCCAGCAGCAGCAGCTCCTCGGCGCCGCAGGCCTGGCACGACTCGGCGCGGCAGACCTGCACCACCGTGCGCCCGGCCGGCTCGCGGCGGAAGAAGTGGTAGTAGGTGACGACGCCGTGCACCTCGGCGCGCGAGAGGTTCAGGGCCTGCGCGATCGGCGCCACCGCGTCGTCGGGCACGTGGCCCAGCGCCTCCTGCACCGCGTGCAGCAGCGGCAGCAAGGCGCCGGGCTGGCCGCGGTGCGCAGCGATCAACTCGGCCACGCGCGCCAGGTCTTGGGCGGAACTGGGAATCGGCTTCATGGGAAATGCTGGTTATAGACCTGCCCGCGCCGGATGCAAAGGCGGCCGCCGCCACCGGCTGTTGGAGAATGCGGTCGATGCATCCCGGCCTGCATATCGTCCCGGTGATCGCCGCGCGGCGCAATATGAAGGCAAGGAGCCGATGCAGTGGCAGTCGGCTTCCTAAGCGTCAACCCTGATGAAGCAGGTCTCGATCCGCCCGCTGTGGACGATCCAGGATGCCGACAAGCCGCCGCTGCCGGCGCGGTTGATCGAGCTGCTGGTGCAGGTGCCGGAATGCGGCAGCCTGCTGCTGGCGGCGCGCACGCTGGGGCTGTCGTACCGCCGCGCCTGGGGCCTGGTGCGCGAGGGCGAGCAGTTCTTCGAGGCGCCGCTGCTGGTGATGGCGCGCGGCCGCGGCTCCACGCTCACCGAGCTGGGCGCGCGCATCGTCTGGGCCGACAAGCGCATCCACGCGCGGCTGCGGCCGGCGCTGGAATCGCTGTCGTCGGAGCTGGCCGAGGAACTGCGCGGCGCGCTCAGCGAGGCGCCGTCGGCGTTGCGCATCCACGCCAGCCACGGCTTTGCGATCGAGCAGTTGATCGACAGCCTGAGCCAGGACGGCCTCAAGCTCGCCTTCAACTACGCCAGCAGTTCGGCCGCTGCCGCGGCGCTGCGCGAGGGCGATTGCGACGCCGCGGGCTTGCACATCCCGATCGGCCCGATGGAGGCGATGGCCGTGCGGCACTACCGCACCTGGCTGCGCGACATGGACCTCACCTTGGTCGACATTGCCACCCGCCGCCAGGGCCTGATGGTGCGGCCGGGCAACCCCAAGGAGTTGTTCTCGCTGGCCGACTTGGTGCGGCCCGGCGTGCGCTTCATCAACCGCCAGCCGGGCTCGGGCACGCGGCTGCTGCTGGCAGGCCTGCTCAAGGCGCAAGGCATCGCGCCGACGCGCATCGCCGGCTTCGAGCAGGGCGAATACACGCACGCCGCGGTGGCCGCCTATGTGGCCAGCGGCATGGCCGACGTCGGCTTCGGGCTGGAGCCGCCGGCGCGCCACTTCAAGCTCGACTTCGTGCCCATCGCCAGCGAGCGCTACTTCCTGCTGTGCCGCGACGACGTGATGGACGGCACCGCGATGCAGACCGTGCTGGCCGCGCTGCGCGATCCCGTCTTCAAGCGCCGGCTGGCCGCGCTGCCGGGCTACGACCCGGCCGCCGCCGGACACGCGATGCCGCTGGCCGAGGCCTATCCGGCGATCCGCGACGCAGGCTGAAGCGCCCGGCCGTTCAGCCGACCGGCCAGTCGGTGCCGCCTGTCAGCGTGGCAATCAGCGCCGCGATGCCGGCCGCATCGTCGTCGTCGAAGCGCCCGAACGATGGGCTGTCCATGTCGAACACGCCGACCAGTGCATCGCCGACGACGACCGGCAGCACCAGTTCAGCGTTGGACGCGCTGTCGCAGGCGATGTGGCCTGCGAAGGCGTGGACGTCGGCCACGACCTGCGCTTGCCGCGTCGCCGCGCAGGCGCCGCAGACGCCCTGCCCCACGGCGATGCGCACGCAGGCCACCTTGCCCTGGAACGGCCCCAGCACCAGCGTCGAGCCGCGCAGCAGATAGAAACCCGCCCAGTTCAGCCCCGGCACGCTGGAATACACCAGCGCCGCGAACTGCGCCAGGTTGGCGATGCCGTCGCGCTCGCCGGCCAGCAGCGCCTGCAACTGGCGGTTCAGCAGCGCATAGCTCTCGCGCTTGCGCTCGGGGGTGTCCATGTCCAGCCAGCTGGTTTCGATCGTCGTCATCTCGGAGGCCTCCGCGCCTCGCGCCTGATTGTCCGCTGCGCCCGGCGGCCATTACATTGGCGCGGTCGAAACGGCTCCAGAAAGGCATCCGATGAGCAAGCGACGGTGCTCGGCGCCGGCTTCGGCCCTGCAAGAGGACGCCGCGCCATGATCGTCAGACCCAAGGTCAGCTGGTTCCGGCTGTTGTTCGTCTGGAACGGCTCGGTGCTGCCGGCCATCCTGCCGCAACTGGCCTTCATGGCCGCGCTCAGCACGCTGGCCGCGGCGACCCATGGGCGCGTATTCGGCGAGAAGATCCCGCTCAACGCTGCGCTGCTCACGCCCTTCGGGCTGACGCTGGCGATCTTCCTGGGTTTTCGCAACACCGCGAGTTACGAGCGCTTCAACGAAGCCCGCCATCTGTGGGGCAGCCTGCTGATCGCGTCGCGCACGCTGGTCTCCCAGATGCTCAGTTATTTGAACGACCGGGCATTGGTGTCGCAGCTCGCCGATCTGCTGCTGGCCGCGGTCTGTGCGCTCAAGCACGAGCTGCGCGGCACCGATCCGCAGGACGACCTGCAGCGCCTGCTGGGCGCCGAGGCCGCGCAGAGCTGGCGCGGCAAGCCCTACCTGTCGACGGCGCTGCTGGACCGGCTGCGCGCACGGCTGGCGGCGCTCAGCACGCAAGGACGGCTTTCGGACCTGCGCCTGACGACGCTGGAGGTGCAGCTTGCCGAGCTGGGCAAGGCCGTCGGCGGCTGCGAGCGGCTGGCGTCGACGCCGATCCCCTTCGTCTACGGCGTGCTGCTGCACCGCACGGTCTACACCTACTGCGTGATGCTGCCGTTCGGGCTGGTCGATTCGACCGAGTTCTTCACGCCGCTGCTGTGCGTGTTCTTGTCGTACACGCTGATCGCGCTGGAGGCGGTGGCCAACGAGGTGGCCGAGCCCTTCGGCCTGGCGCCCAACGCGCTGGCGCTGGACGCGATGAACCGCGGCATCGAGCGCTCGGTGCTCGAGCTGTGCGGGCGCGAGCTGCCGCCGCCGCTGCAGCCCTCGGCCTCGTACCGGCTGACCTGAACGATGGCCGGCCTCGCCGGCCACGCTGTCGTCGAGCTGTACCGGTCAGCGCTGAGCTGCAGGCCCCGCAAACGGCAAGACCGGCCGCTAGACTCGCGCCACCATGAGCACCGACTTTCCGCAAGACGTCTACACCGAGCCGTCGAACATCGACTTCGACACCCTGGCCAATCTGGGCCCGCTGCGCCGCATGGCGGGCGTGTGGGAGGGCCAGCGCGGGCTGGACGTCAAGCCCAAGGCGGACGGGCCGCGCAAGCAGGCCTACGTGGAGCGCATCGAGCTGCAGCCGATCGACCCGCAGACCAACGGGCCGCAACTGCTGTACGGGCTGCGCTATCACGCGCACATCACCAAGCCCGACCAGGTCAAGACCTACCACGAGCAGGTGGGCTACTGGCTGTGGGAGCCGGCCACCGGCATCGTCATCCAGACGCTGACCATCCCGCGCGGCATGACGGCGATGGCCGCGGGCAAGGCCACGGCCGACGCGAGCTCGTTCGAGCTGGCGGCGACGCAGGGCCTGGACGACTGGGGCATCTGCTCGTCGCCGTTTCTGCTGTACGCCTTCAAGACCACCGAGTTCCGCGTCAAGGTCAGCTACAACGACGACGGCAGCTGGAGCTACGAGGAAGACACCGTGCTGGCCATCCACGGCGGCAGCGAGCCGTTCCATCACACCGACAAGAACCTGCTGCGCAAGGTGGCCGAGCCGACGCCGAATCCGCTGGCGCGCGGGGCAGCCGGCAAGCCGGCGGCCGCTGCTCAGGGCTGAAGCAAGGACCGGCAGCCTGCGACGCTGCCGCCGGGAGCGAACATGTACGCCAAGCCCATCAACGAGCTGGCCCGGCGCCTCGGGCCCGGACTCATCACCGGCGCGGCCGACGACGACCCCAGCGGCATCGCCACCTACTCGCAGGCCGGTGCGCAGTTCCGCTTCGGACTGGTCTGGACGCTGCTGCTCACCACGCCGCTGATGATCGGCATCCAGATGCTGTCGGCGCGCATCGGCTGGGTCACCGGCGAAGGCCTGGCGGCCAACATCGCCAAGACCTGTCCGCGCTGGCTGACGCTGCTGCTGATCGGCTCGCTCGTGGCGGCCAACACGATCAACATCGCCGCCGACATCGGCGCGATGGCAGAAGGCGTGCGCCTGCTCGCCGGCGGCCCGCTGACGCTGTACATCGTGGGCTTCGGCGCGCTGTGCGTCCTGGCCCAGATGTTCTTCTCCTACGAGCGGACGGTGCGCGTCCTCAAGTGGCTGACGCTCGCGCTGTTCGCGTACGTGGCGGTCATCATGGTCGTGCAGGTGCCCTTGCGGCAGGCGTGGCGTGAATCGCTGCGGCCCTGGGCCTTCTTTCCGCAGGGCGTTTCCGTCGGCGACTACGCGAGCATGGTCGTCGCCGTTCTCGGAACCACCATCAGCCCGTACCTGTTCTTCTGGCAGGCGGCGCAGGAGGTCGAGGACAACCGCCGCCGGCCCGAGGCCGCGGCGCTGCGCAGCCACCCGGCCTACGCCGCCGAGCACCTGGCGCGCATCAAGCTGGACACCTACGTGGGCATGCTGTTCTCCAACCTCATCGCCCTGGCCATCGTGATGGCCACCGCGGTGACGCTCAACGAGCACGGCATCACCGCCATCCAGACCGCGGCCCAGGCCGCCGAGGCACTGCGCCCCGTGGCCGGCGACTTCGCTTTTGCGGTGTTCGCACTCGGCATCGTCGGCACGGGCCTGCTGGCCGTGCCGGTGCTGGCGGGCTCGGCGGCCTACGCCGTCAGCGAGGTGTTCGGCTGGAAGGCGGGGCTGTCGCACGGCCTGCGCGAGGCGCGCGGCTTCTACCTGATCATCGTCGCGGCCACCGGCATCGGCACGCTGATGAGCGCGTTCGAGCTCGACCCGATCAAGGCGCTGATCTGGAGCGCCGTGATCAATGGCGTGATCTCGGTGCCGATCATGGTGGTGATGATGTGGATCGGGCAGTCGCGCCGGCTGATGGGGGCGCTGACGATGAGCCGCCGGCACCGCTTCTTCGGCTGGTCGGCCACCGTCGTGATGGCAGCAGCGGTGGTGGTGATGCTGGCCACGCTGTAGCCGCGCCGGGGGGGGGGGCGTTGGGTGATGGCCATAAAAAACGGGTTAGCACTTTCGCGCTAACCCGTTGAATTGATTGGCGGAGCGGACGGGGCTCGAACCCGCGACCCCCGGCG
>CAYYDJ010000062.1:0-9975 GCA_964470565.1 uncultured Rubrivivax sp. | reverse complement strand
CGTCGGTGGCCACCTGGTCGTTGCGGCTGCGGCCGGTGTGCAGCCGCTTGCCCGCATCGCCGACGAGCTGCGTCAGCCTGGCCTCGATGTTGAGGTGCACGTCCTCGAGGTCCAGGCTCCACGTGAAGCGGCCTTGCTCGATCTCCTCGGTGATCTGCGCCATGCCGCGCTGGATGTCGGTTAGGTCGCCGGCGCCGATGATGCCTTGCGCGGCCAGCATCTCGGCGTGCGCCAGGCTGCCGGCGATGTCGGCGCGCCACAGGCGCTGGTCGAAATCGACGCTGGCGGTGTAGCGCTTGACGAGCTCGCTCATCGGCTCGGAGAACAGCGCGGACCAGGCTTGGGCCTTGTTGGCCAGGGGATCGGCAGACATCGTGGGCAGGGTGTGGGGCGCGGCGAAGGGCTGCGTATTATCCGTGCCGCCTTTGCAGCGACCCATGAGCGACCGCGACCCACCGCCCAGCGACTTCGCGCCCACCGGCAGCCGCCCGGCCAGCCTGTGGCCCGAGAGCCAGCGCATCAGCCAGTTTCGCAGCACCGCGCAGGCCACCACGCGCTTCGGCGCCGCCAGCGACGACGCGCAAGCCCTCGCCGCGGCCAGCGCCTTCGACGTCTGCCACCCCGCGCTGGGCCTGCGCGCGGTGCTGCTGGTGCAGGCCGTGCTGGCGGTGGCGGCGCTGTGCAGCAGCGACAACGGCGCGCAGTGGCTGGCCCGCCAGGGCGCCGCGGCTTTTGCCGGCACCGCCGGCACGGTGCTGTGGCTGGTGCTGCTGTGCGCGCTGCGGCGCTGGCTGATGCAGCGCTCGGCCGCCTGGCGCGGCGTGCTGATGCTGGGGCTGGGCGCGGCGCTGGCGCTGTTGGTGTGGTGGCCGCTGTGGCTGGCCGGCCTGGCCGGCAGCGGCGGCGGGCTGCGCCTGATCGGCCTGCCGCTGGCCGGCGCCGGCTTCGCGGCGCTGCTGTGGGCCTGGCTGGAGCTGCGCTCGCGCATCTGGCAGCCGGCCACGGCCGACGCGCGGCTGGCCGAGCTGCAGTCGCGCATCCGCCCGCACTTCCTGTTCAACACGCTCAACACCGCGGTGGCGCTGGTGCGGGTGGACCCGGCGCGCGCCGAGGCGGTGCTGGAGGACTTGTCGGAGCTGTTCCGAGTGGCGCTGGCCGAAGCCGGCAGCTCGGTCTCGCTGGCCGAGGAGGTGGCACTGGCGCAGCGCTATCTGGCCATCGAGCAGGTGCGCTTCGGTTCGCGGCTGCAGGTGAGCTGGGCGCTGGACCCGCGCACCGACGCCGCGCGGCTGCCGCCGCTGGTGCTGCAGCCGCTGGTGGAGAACGCGGTGCGCCACGGCGTGGAGCCGGCGCTGGACGGCGCGCGCATCCGCATCGAGACCCGGGCCCGCCGCGGCCAGGCGGTGCTGACGGTGCACAACACGGTCGGCGACGAGCCCTCGGCTCCCGGCCACGGCATGGCGCTGCGCAACGTGCGCGAGCGGCTGCGCCTGCTGCACGACGTGGGCGGGCAGTGCGACACCTGGCAGGACGAGCATGGCTTCCACGCCCGCATCACGGTGCCGCTGTGACCTCCCCGCCGACCCTGCGCACGCTGATCGTCGACGACGAGCCGTTGGCCCGGCTGCGCCTACGCAGCCTGCTGCAGGAGGCCGCCGATCCTGCGGTGCAGGTGCTGGGTGAGGCGGCCGACGCGACGTCGGCGCTGGCCTGGCTGAACGAGCGGCCCGACTGCGACCTGGTGCTGCTGGACATCCGCATGCCGGGCCGCGACGGCATGCAGCTTGCCGCGGCGCTGCGCTCGCTGCCGCAGCCGCCGGCCGTGGTGTTCGTCACCGCGCACGGCCACCACGCGCTGCGCGCCTTCGACCTCGACGCGGTCGACTACCTGACCAAGCCGGTGCTGCGCGAGCGCCTGCAAGCCGCACTGCGCCGCGTGCGCCAGCGCCGCTGGCCCACCGACAGCCAGCCCGCGCCGCTGGCCGAAGCGCCGGTGCTGGTGGTGGCCGAGCGCGGCCGCGTGCTGCGCGTGCCGGTGGCCGAGGTGCTGGTGCTGAAGGCCGAGCTGAAGTACGTGACGCTGCGCACCGCCACCAGCAGCCACCTGCTCGACGACTCGCTGACCGACCTCGAAAAGCGCCTGGGCCGCGGCTTCATCCGCATCCACCGCAACGCGCTGGTGGCGGCGCACGCGGTGCGCGAACTGCGCCGCGTGCGCAGCGAGAGCGGCAGCGACGACGGCACCGACGAAGGCTGGGCCGTCCGCGTGGCGCCGCTGGACGACTGGCTGCCGGTGTCGCGCCGCCAGCTGGCGGCGGTGCGCGCGGCGCTGGCCGCGGGGCCGGATGCCTGAGGCGCCGCCGGGCGACGAAAGGCGCTTCAGCCGGTGTTTCGCAACCCCGCCGCGATGCCGTTGATCGACAGATGGATGCCGCGCTTGAGCCGTTCCACCGCGGGGTCGTCGGCGCGGCGCTGGCGATAGCGGCGCAGCAACTCGGCCTGCAGGTGGTTCAGCGGATCCAGGTAGGGGAAGCGGTGGGCGATCGAGCGCGCCAGCGCCGGGTTGCTTTGCAGCCGTCCGGTCTCGCCGGTGATCAGCGCCAGCGCCTCGTTGGCGCGCTGCCACTCGGCGCGGATGGCGCCGAAGATGCGGCGCGCGAGCTTGGTGTCTTCCACCAACTCGACGTAGCGCATCGCGATGCGCAGGTCGCTCTTGGCCAGCACCATGTCCAGGTTGGACAGCAGGGTGCGGAAGAAGGGCCATTGCTTGTGCATGCGGCGCAGCAGCTCGAGCTGGGCGTCGTAGTCACCGACGGCGAGGAAGTCCTGCACCGCCGAGCCGAAGCCGCACCAGCCCGGCAGCGCGACGCGGCACTGGCCCCACGAGAAACCCCAGGGGATGGCGCGCAGGTCCTCGATCGCGCGCGTCGCTTTTCGTGAGGCTGGGCGCGAGCCGATGTTCAACTCGGCGATCTCGCGGATCGGCGTCGCTGCGAAGAAGTAGTCGGTGAAGCCCGGCGTCTCGTAGACCAGCCGGCGGTAGGCGGCGAAGCTGGCGTCGCTCAGCCGCGCGGCGGCGTCGAGAAAGGCCTTGGGCGCGCTCTTGGTCGGGTGCAGCAGCGTGGCCTCCAGCGTCGCGGCCACCAGCGTCTCCAGGTTGCGGCGGCCGATCTCCGGGTTGGCGTACTTGCTGCCGATCACCTCGCCCTGTTCGGTGAGGCGGATCTGGCCTTTCACGGTGCCCGGCGGTTGCGCCAAAATGGCTTGGTAGCTGGGACCACCGCCGCGGCCCACGGTGCCGCCGCGGCCGTGGAACAGGCGCAAGCGGATGCCATCGGCCGCCCGCATGCCGTCGAACAGCGCCACCAGCGCGGTCTCGGCGCGGTACAGCTCCCAGTTGCTGGTGAAGAAGCCGCCGTCCTTGTTGCTGTCGCTGTAGCCCAGCATCACGTCCTGCTCGACGCCGCTGCGCACCACCATCGCGCGGATGCCGGGCAGCGCGTAGAACTCGCGCATGATGGGCTCGGCGCGGCGCAGGTCGGCGATCGTCTCGAACAGCGGCACCACGATGAGGTCGTTGCGCGCATCGACGTCCAGCGTGCCGTGCAGCAGCCCGCATTCCTTCTGCAGCAGCAGCACTTCCAGCAGGTCGCTGACCTCCTCGGTGTGGCTGATGATGCAGTGGCGCAGCGCCTGGCGGCCGTAGCGCTGCAGCGCCCAGGCGGCGGTCTCGAAGATCTCCAGCTCGCCGGTTACCAACGCGGTGTAGGCGGCGCCGCGTACGCGCAGCGCCCGGGCGTCGTTCAGCAGCCGCAGCAGCAAGGTGCGGCGCGCGGGCTCGTCCAGCGCTGCGTAGTCGGGCTCGATGCGCGCGGCGCGCAGCAGTTCGGCCAGCACCGCCTCGTGCTGATCGGAGCTTTGCCGAAGGTCCAGCGTGGCGAGGTGGAAGCCGAAAACCTGCACCGCGCGCAGCAGCGGCGCCAGCCGCGGGCCGACCAGCGCCTGCGCGTGGTTGGCGGCCAGCGAGGCCTCGATCACGCCGAGGTCGGCGGCCAGTTCGGCGGCGTCGGCATAGGGGTCCTGCGGCGCGACGGCATGGCGCAGCGCCGCGGTGCCGGTCAGCACCTGCAGCGTGGCGGCCAGCCGCGCGTAGATGCCGATCAGCGCGCGGCGGTAGGGCTCGTCCTCGCGGTGCTCGCTGTGGTCGGGCGAGCGCGCGGCCAGCGCCTGCATCGCCGGCGTCACCTTCGACAGCGTGCCCGACACCGACAGCTCGGCCCCCAGCGCATGCACCTCGGTCAGGTAAAAGCGCAAGGCCACCTCGGCCTGGCGCGCCAGCGCGTGGCGCAGCGTGGCGGCGGTGACGTTGGGGTTGCCGTCGCGGTCGCCGCCGATCCAGTGGCCCATGCGCAGGAAGGGCGCCACCGGATGGCCGGGCAGCGCACGCTCGATCTCGCGGTACAGGCGCGGGATCTCGCGCAGAAAGGTCGTCGGGTAGTAGCTGAGCGCGTTCTCGATCTCGTCGGCCACCGTCAGCCGCGCGAGGCGCAGCATGCGCGTCTGCCAGAGCTGGGTCACGCGGGCGCGGATCAGCTCCTCGTTCTCGGCCAGCGCCGGCGGCGTGCGCAGCTCGTCGCGCTGGCTCACGAGTTCGGCGATGGCGCGCTCGGCGTCGAGGATGCTCTTGCGCTGCACCTCGGTGGGGTGGGCCGTCAGCACCGGCGAGATGTAGGCCGTGGCCAGCACCTGGGCGATGTCGTCGGCACGCTGGTCGGCACGATGCAGCCGCTCGAAAGCCACGGCCAGCGAGCCCTCCTGCTGGTGGCCTTCGCGTTCGTGCGCCAGGCGGCGGCGCACGTGGTGGCGGTCCTCGGCGATGTTGGCCAGGTGGCTGAAGTAGCTGAAGGCGCGGATCACCGCCACCGTCTGGTCGGCCGAGAGGTTCTTCAGCAGCCGATCCAGCACGCGCCCGGCGCTGGCGTCGGCCTTCAGTCGGTAGGCCACCGAGAGCTGGCGGATGCGCTCGATCAGCTCGAACGCCGGCTTGCCTTCCTGCTCGCGGATGACGTCGCCCAGGATGCGGCCGAGTAACCGGATATCCTCGACCAGCGGCTTGTTCTTGGCCGCCGCGTCGTCGTCCACCATGGCGCGGCGGCCCGGCTTGGGGTTGCTGGACGGCGGCTCGGGGCGACGGCGGCTGGGCATGACGGGCTCGCTAGGCTGTAACCAGGTTACCAATTCTGCACGCAAGCGGGCCGTGGAGCCAGCGCCGCGGAGCGGCTGGCGATAATCGCGACATGAGTCACAGCACCATCATCGCCACCCGCGAAAGCCGCCTTGCGCTGTGGCAGGCCGAGCACGTGCGCAGCCTGCTGCAGCGCCAGGGCCTGCAGGTCGAGCTGCTGGGCATGACCACCCGCGGCGACCAGATCCTGGACCGCGCGCTGTCCAAGGTGGGCGGCAAGGGCCTGTTCGTCAAGGAGCTGGAGACGGCGCTGGAAGACGGCCGCGCGCAGCTGGCCGTGCATTCGCTGAAAGACGTGCCGATGGACCTGCCCGCCGGCTTCGTGCTGGCCGCGGTGCTGGAGCGCGAGGATCCGCGCGACGCTTTCGTCTCCAATCGCTACGCCGGCCCGGCCGAGCTGCCGCATGGCGCGGTGGTGGGCACCTCCAGCCTGCGCCGCGTGGTGCAGTTGCTGGCCGAGCGGCCGGACCTGCGCATCGAGCCGCTGCGCGGCAACCTCGACACGCGGCTGCGCAAGCTGGACGACGGCGGCTTCGACGCCATCGTGCTGGCCGCCGCGGGCCTCAAGCGCTTGGGCCTTGCATCGCGCATCCGCGCCTGCTTCGAGGTCGACCGCATGATCCCGGCCGCCGGCCAGGGCGCCCTGGCGATCGAGGTGCGCGAGGACAACGAGCCGCTGCGCCGCACGCTGGCGCCGCTGCTGCACCGGCCCACCTGGCTGGCTGCGCACGCCGAGCGCGCGGTGTCGCGCGCGCTGGGCGGCAGTTGCAGCATGCCGCTGGCCGCGCACGCGGTGTGGGTGGACGGCCAATTGCGCATCGACGCCGCGCTGGGCCACGGCAGCGAGCTCTTGCAGCCGCTGCTGCGTGCGCGGCGCCAGGCCGCGGTGGCCGACGAGGCCGCCGCCAACGCGTTGGGCGAGCAGGCCGCGGCCGACCTGCAGGCCGCCGGGGCCGGGCGTTATCTGCCCGCTGCCTGAGGCGCTGGAGCGCGAGGCGATGCGATGCGGGTGATCGTCACCCGGCCGATCGCCCAGGCCCGGCCCTGGGTGCAGGCGCTACAGGCCCTGGGCATCGACGCGGTCGCGCTGCCCTTGATCGCGATCGAGCCGGCCGAGCGTGGGCCGATCGCCGCGGCCTGGACGCAACTGGACGGCGCGGCGCTGGCGATGTTCGTCAGCGCCAACGCGGTGCAGCAGTTCTTTGCGGCCCGGCCGCCGCGCCGGCCCTGGCCGGCCGCGACGCTGGCGGGGTCGACCGGCCCCGGCACCAGCGCCGCGTTGCGCGCCGCGGGCATCGCTGACGCGCAGCTCGTCGAGCCGCCGGCTGGCGGGCCTTTCGACACCGAGACCTTGTGGCAGCGGCTGCAGCCGCTACCTTGGCAAGGCCGGCGCGTGCTGATCGTGCGCGGCGACGGCGGCCGCGACTGGCTGGCGCAGACGCTGCGCGGCGCCGGCGCGCAGGTGGGTTTCGTCACCGCCTATCGGCGCCGCGCGACCACACTCGACCGTGCCTTGGTCGACGCCGCGCTGCAGGCGCCGGCGGCGCACTGCTGGCACTTCAGCAGCAGCCAGGCCATCGACCACCTGCTGGCCGCCGTGCCCGGCGCCGACTGGCATCGCAGCCACGCCGAAGTCACGCATTCGCGCATCGCCGAGCGCGCGCGAGGTGCCGGGTTCGGCCGCGTGGGCCTGGTGGGCGTGGGGGTGGAAGACCTTGCGGCTCGTTTACGTGCCGAAACGAACGAGGGCGCGTCGATAGAATCGCCACCCCTGTGAGCGACACCTCTTTGCCCTTGCCGCCCCCGCCCCCGCCGCCGCCGGCCGCCGAGCCGCCGGCGCCGCCGCCGGCCGTGCCCGTGCCCGTGCCGGTGCCCGTCGCCGCCGCAGCGCACGCGCACCCGGGCCCCGGCCGCTGGATCGCCACCGGCGCCGCCGTGCTGGCGGCGCTGGCCGCCGCGGCGCTGGTGATGGCCTGGAGCACCCAGCAGCGCGTGAAGGCGCTGGAGACCGAGCTCGTCAAGCGCCAGCAGGACAGCGGCGCCCAGGCCGCCGAGGCCCAGCTGGTGGCGCGCCAGGCCCAGGAGGGCGTGCACGACGGCGCCGCCAAGCTGGCGCTGCTGGAGGCGCGCGTGGCCGAGACCACCCTGCAGCGCTCGCAGATCGAAGACCTGCTGCAGTCGATGGCGCGCTCGCGCGACGAGAACGTGCTGGCCGATGTCGAGGCCGCGGTGCGCGTCGCGCAGCAGCAGAGCGCGATCACCGGCAGCGCCGACGCGCTGGTCACCACGCTCAAGCAGGTAGACGAGCGTTTGGCGCGTTATGCCCAGCCGCGGCTGGAGCGCGTGCGTCGCGCCGTCGCGCAGGACCTGGAGAAGGCGCGCGCCGCCGGCGCCACCGACATCCCGCTGCTGAGCATCCGGCTCGACGAGGTGATCCGCCAGGTCGACGAACTGCCGCTGCTGTCGGCGGTGGACCGTCGTGGCGCGCAACGAGCGCCGGCACCGGCGCGGCCGGCCTCGGCGGCATCGGCCGCGGGCTGGAGCGACGGCCTCGGCGCGCGCTGGCGCGCGATGCTCGACCAGATCTGGAGCGAGGCGCGCACGCTGGTGCGCGTGACCCGCATCGACGTGCCCGACGCCATGCTGGTGGCGCCCGAGCAGGCTTTCTTCCTGCGCGAGAACCTCAAGCTGCGCCTGCTCAACGCCCGCCTGGCGTTGCTGTCGCGCCAGTTCGACATCGCGCAGTCCGATCTGCGCGACGCGCAGACGGCGCTGGAGCGCTACTTCGACCGCAGCTCGCGCCGCGTCAGCGCCGCGCTCGACAGCGTGCGCCAGATCGCGGCCCAGACGCGCACGGTCACGGTGCCGCGGCCCGACGCCACGCTGGCGGCCATTGCCGCCGCTGCCGCGGGGCGCTGAGCGGCGCAGCCGGTCCATGCGCAGCATCATCTGGCTCGTGCTGTTGTGCGTGGTGGCCGTGGTGGCCGCGACCACGCTGGGCAGCAACGACGGCCTGGTCACCATCTACTGGGCCGGCTGGCGCACCGAGCTGTCGCTGAACCTGTTCCTGATCCTGCTGGCCCTGGTCTGCGCACTGTTGTTCTCGGCGGCGCAGGCCATGCGCTCGCTGCTGAGCCTGCCCGAGCGCGCCAGCGAATGGCGCGCGCTGCGGCGCGAGCGCGCCGCGCAGGCCGCGCTGCGCGAGGCGCAGGCCGAGTTCTTCAGCGCCCGCTACTCGCGTGCCCACAAGGCGGCGTTGCGCGCGCTGGCGCTGTGCGACGACTCACCGCAGTTGCAGGACGACGCCGAGTTCGGCCTGCTGGCGCAACTGCTGGCCGCCGCCAGCCTGCACCGCCTGCAGGACCGCAGCCGCCGCGACGCGGTGATGCAGTCGC
The DNA here is from genome assembly GCA_964470565.1 of uncultured Rubrivivax sp. Classification (GTDB taxonomy): domain Bacteria; phylum Pseudomonadota; class Gammaproteobacteria; order Burkholderiales; family Burkholderiaceae_C; genus Rubrivivax. Next base: position 1,335 of record CAYYDJ010000062.1, on the reverse strand, counting down.
TGTTCCAGCAGGTCGGCCTGCGTCGCGGTGGCGGAGGCCATGGCGCCGAGGATGGCGCGCGGCTGCTGGCCGCCGAATGGGCCATCGACGACCGCGACGCCGCGCGCGCTGCCGAACTGCTGGACCAGTTGCCCGCCGGCGTGGCCCGCCGCACGCAGGCGCTGCGCCTGAAGCTGCAGGCCAGCCGCCTGCAACGCCAGCCGCTGCAGGCGCTGCACACCGCGCGGCTGCTGGCCAAGCACCAGGGCTTCACGCCGACCGCGGCGCGCGGCCTGCTGCGCTCGCTGGCGGCCGAAGCCATCGAGGACAGCCACGACCTGCATCAATTGCAGCGCTTGTGGCAGCAACTCGATGCCGCCGATCGTGCCGACGCCAACGTGGCCGCGCGTGCGGCCGCGCGCGCCGGCCGCCTGGGATCGAACGCCGACGCACGTGAATGGTTGCGGCCCTTCTGGGACCGCCTGGGCGAGTTGGAGCGCGACGACCGCGAAGCCATCGCGCTGGCGCTGTTCGACGCCGCGCCGGGCATCGAACACGAATGGCTGCCGCGCCTGGAAGCTGCACTGGAGGCTCACGGCCACGACAGCGCCGTGGTCGCCGCGGTGGGCATGGCTTTCGCCGACCGCCAGTTGTGGGGCAAGGCGCGCAAGCTGCTGGAGCAAAGCGCCGCCGCCACCGCGCTGCCGCTGCGCGTTCGCCGCCGCGCCTGGCGCGCCCTGGCCCAGATGGCCCGCGAAGCCGGCGACGACGCCCGCGCCCAGGCCTGCGAACGCGCGGCAGCGGCGCTGGAGTGAATGACAGCGCACGCGTGCATGGTATAGTCCAGGGCTTCGCGCGGCTGTAGCTCAGTTGGATAGAGTACTTGGCTACGAACCAAGGGGTCGTGGGTTCGAATCCTGCCAGCCGCGCCAACCCAATCAACGGGCCAGCTCTCAACGGGGCTGGCCCGTTTGTCTTTTCGGGCGCTGCGGTCACCGACTGAGGTGTGCTTGCAGCGTGACCCACCCTGGCGCGGCTGTTCAGGCTCCCTGAGCAAGAGCGCGTTGTCGACCGGCACCGCAGCGCTCGCTGATGCATCGCGGCCGCATCGACGACGTGGAACGCCGGCCGGTGGGTGAGCGTGGGCGGCGACCGCCGGCAACTCCAGCGTCGATCGAAGCCAGTGCCAAAGCAGCCAGTGCGAAAGCGCGTGGCAGCAGCGCGGACTCGCCCGCTGCGCCTAGCGGGCGAGCGTGGCGTCGTCGGCGCTGGCCGTGCTGGCCGTGTTGGCGTTCATTCACCCTAAATCCGGCAGTTACCCCGCCGCGGCCAGCCCCGGCGGCGGCCGCGGCGGCC
>CAYYDJ010000061.1:0-9995 GCA_964470565.1 uncultured Rubrivivax sp. | reverse complement strand
CAACCTGAACGGCGTCGCCGACTGGTCGTCAAGGTGTAGCGGCCAGCCGCTCACCGCGCAGTTGCTCGCGGCAGCGGTGCGCCAGGTCGCGGGCGCCGATCAGGGCGGCGCCGGCCTGCTGCACGTTCGGCCGGTGGCAGGCGCCCAGGCCCATTTCGCGGCGCTGGCCGGTCGGGGCGGTGTAGCGCAAGACCCAGGACGCGAAGCTGCCCGCACCGCGCACGCGCAGGTTCAGCCCGCCACCATCGCCATGGTCGCCGTCACCGGCATTCAGCACCTCGCGCGCGGTCAGCAAATGGAGCTTCGCGGCGTGTTTCCCAGCCTTCGACATGACACTCACCCGTCTTTCTGTCCACCAGCCTGTCCACCAGTAGGTGGCGCGAGCGTGGCGCACTGCGATGCACGTTCGGTGCACCTAGGCGAGTGTGTCGGGGAAGGATTTCGCTGTCAAATCAACAGCTTAGGACTTCTCTACCTGCACCTTCGCTGCACTATCGTGCACCTTGGGGAGGGAGTATCCTGGCGGAGTCGGAGGGATTCGAACCCTCGATGCAGGTTTTGCCCACATACTCCCTTAGCAGGGGAGCACCTTCGGCCACTCGGTCACGACTCCAGCTCGAAGCAGCTGCGCATTCTAGCCGCAGTCTGCGCGCTCACGACGCGGCGGCGGCTTCCTGGTCGAGCTCAAAAGCCTTGTGCAGCGCGCGCACGGCCAGCTCCATGTACTTCTCGTCGAGCACCACACTGGTCTTGATCTCGCTGGTGGTGATCATCTGGATGTTGATGCCCTCTTCCGACAGCGTGCGGAACATCTTGGCGGCCACGCCCACGTGGCTGCGCATGCCGATGCCGACGATGGACACCTTGCAGATCTTGGGGTCGCCCAGCACCTGCGCGGCACCGGTGGCCGGCAGCACGGTGGTCTTCAGCAGGTCCAGCGTGCGGGTGTAGTCGTTGCGGTGCACGGTGAACGAGAAGTCGGTCCTGCCGTCGTGCGAGACGTTCTGGATGATCACATCGATATCGATGTTAGCGTCAGCGACGGGGCCGAGGATCTGGTACGCGATGCCGGGCCGGTCGGGCACGCCGATCACGGTGATCTTGGCTTCGTCGCGGTTGAACGCGATGCCGGACACGACGGCTTGTTCCATCTTCTCGTCTTCCTCGAAAGTGATCAGCGTGCCCGAGCGGCTTTCCTCGTCGACCGGGATGTCCCAGGGCGTGAAGCTCGACAGCACGCGCAGCGGCACGCGGTACTTGCCGGCGAACTCCACCGAGCGGATCTGCAGCACCTTGCTGCCCAGGCTGGCCATCTCCAGCATCTCCTCGAAGCTGATGGCGGCCATGCGCCGCGCCTCGGGCACGATGCGCGGGTCGGTGGTGTAGACGCCGTCGACGTCGGTGTAGATCAGGCACTCGTCGGCCTTCATCGCCGCAGCCACGGCCACCGCCGAGGTGTCGCTGCCGCCGCGGCCCAGCGTGGTGACGTTGCTGTCCTCGTCGATGCCCTGGAAGCCGGTAATGATGACGACCTTGCCGTCGGCCAACTCGGCGCGCACGCGGGTGTCGTCGATCGACTCGATGCGTGCCTTGGTGAAGGCCGAGTCGGTGGCGATGGGCACCTGCCAGCCGGCGTAGCTGACCGCCGGCACGCCCTGCGCCTGCAGCGCCAGCGCCAGCAGGCCCACCGAGACCTGCTCGCCGGTGGCGGCGATGGCGTCCAGCTCGCGCTGGCTCTCGGGCGTGGTGCCGGCAGGCGCCAGTTCCTTGGCCAGGCCCAGCAGCCGGTTGGTCTCGCCGCTCATCGCCGAGGGCACCACCACCAGCTGGTGGCCGGCGCGCACCCACTTGGCCACGCGCTGCGCCACGCTGCGGATGCGCTCGGTCGAGCCCATCGAGGTGCCGCCGTACTTGTGAACGATCAATGCCATGAATGAAGCTGCTCAGGGCCGCGGGAAACCGCGCATTGTAGGGGCCCGCCTTTCACGGCCCTGGCAGCCACTGCAGCGTGACGCGGGGCCGGCCCGGCCGCTGCAGCGCGCGCGCGTCGTGGCCGAGGCCGCTCACGTAGACCAGTTGTCCATCGGCGTGCACCAGCGGCCCGCCGCGCTGCCAAGCCGGCACGCCGGCGTCCTGGAACTGCTTCTTCAGCGCGCGCGGCACGCCGCCGGCGTGCGCCTGGAACTGCTCGCCACCGCTGCGCGGGCGCAGCCAGGCCTTGCACAGCAGCGCGGCCGGCACGCCGGCACTGCCGGCCGCGGCGCTGACCTGCAGCGTGCCGCCCCAGGCGGGCACTGGATAGGTGCCGGCACGGCTGAGGTCGATCGGCTGCGGCTCGCCGGCCGCGGCGGCGGGCGGCTTGACGACGACCAGCAGGCGGCCGGCGTGCTGGCGCAACTCGGCATCGGCGGCCAGCGGCCAGCGGCCGGCGCGGGCTTGCGGCAGCTCCAGCAGCAGCCGCTCGATCAGCGTCTGCGGCCGCGGCGATGCCGTCTGCCCGCCCAGCCAGTGACGCAGAACGTTGGCCCGGCGGGCCGGGTTCAGGCGCCGCCAGTCGGCGATGCGCAGGCCTTGCGCATCAGCCACGCGGGCGAGGTCGTCTTGCGCCACTTCGTCGACGATGCTGCGCGCCTCCTGCGCGCGCCGCGCCACCGCGGCCAGCGCGGACTCGGCATCGGCGCTGTGCGCCAGCAGCGCCGGCCACAGCCGCGTGCGCAGCCGGCTGCGGGCATAACGCTCGTTCTCATTGGACGGGTCGAACACCGGGCGCAGCCGGTGGCGGCGCACATAGGCGGCGATGGCCTCGCGCGATTGGTCCAGCCAGGGCCGGGCCCAGAGCAGGCCGTCGCGCTGCAGCAGCGCCGGCATGGCCGCCAGCCCCGCCGGACCGGCGCCGCGCAAGGCCTGCAGCAGCACGGTCTCGGCCTGGTCGCGGCGGTGATGGGCCAGCAGCACCAGGCCGCAGCCGGCCTGCCGCGCGAGGTCGCCCAGCGCCTGGTAGCGCACGCGGCGGGCCCAGGCCTCGATGCTGTCGCCCGGCGCCGGCCGCTCGGTCACCCGGTGGGCATGGAAGTCGATGCCGCCCCAGCGCCTGCACTGCGCCGCCACCTGCGCCTGCCAGGCATCGGCCTCGGGCTGCAGGCCGTGGTGCACGTGCAAGGCATGCACCTGGACGCCCAACTTGCCGGCCATGCGCGCCGTGCAATGCAGCAGCGCGGTGGAGTCGTGGCCGCCGCTGGCCGCCACGGCAACGTTCAGCAGGATCCGGCCGTCACCGGCCGCCACGCTCAGCGTTCCTTGGTGTCGGCAAAGCGCCCGTAGGACTGCAGCCGCTCGTAGCGGCGCTGCAGCAGTTCCTTGGGCTTGAGGTCGCCGACCAGGCGCAACGCGTCGTTGAGGCCGCGCTTGAGCTGCGAGGCCATCCACTTGGGATCGCGGTGCGCGCCGCCCACGGGCTCGTTGACGATCTTGTCGATCACGCCCAGGGCCTTCAGGCGGTGCGCGGTGATGCCCAGCGCCTCGGCGGCGTCGGCCGCGCGGTCGGCCGTCTTCCACAGGATGGAGGCGCAGCCCTCGGGCGAGATCACCGAGTAGACCGAGAACTGCAGCATCAGCACCTGGTCGCCCACGCTGATGGCCAGCGCGCCGCCGGAGCCGCCCTCGCCGATGATGGTGCAGATGACGGGCACCTGAAGCTGCGCCATCTCGTAGATGTTGCGGCCGATGGCCTCGGACTGGTTGCGCTCTTCGGCGCCGATGCCGGGGTAGGCGCCGGGCGTGTCGACGAAAGTGAAGATGGGCAGCGAGAACTTCTCGGCCAGCTGCATCAGCCGCAGCGCCTTGCGATAGCCCTCGGGCCGCGACATGCCGAAGTTGCGCGCCGTGCGCTCCTTGGTGTCGCGCCCTTTCTGATGGCCCAGCACCATGCACGGTTGACCATTGAAGCGCGCCAGCCCGCCGACGATGGACAGGTCGTCGGCGTAGTGGCGGTCGCCGTGCAGCTCTTGAAAGTCGGTGAAGATCTCGCCCACGTAGTCCAGCGTGTAGGGCCGCTGCGGATGGCGCGCGATCTGCGTCACCTGCCAGGGCGTCAGGCTGGAATAGATGTCCTTGGTGAGCAGCAGGCTCTTCTGGCTGAGGCGTTCGATCTCGTCGGAGATGTCGACCGCCGATTCGTTCTGCACGTAGCGCAGTTCGTCGATCTTGGATTCGAGCTCGGCGATCGGATGCTCGAAGTCCAGAAAGTGACGCTTGCTCATCAATACTCCACCGGCAGCGGATCGAGGCTGCGCCAAATATACCAAGTGGCCACCGAGCGGAACGGCGCCCAGGCCTCGGCCACCTCGCGCGCTTCGGCGCGCGAGACGGGCTCGCCGCTGAAGTAGTTGACGCTGATGCCGCGCAGCAGCCCCAGGTCGTCCAGCGGCAGCACGTTCGGGCGCATCAGGTGGAAGATCAGGAACATCTCGGCCGTCCAGCGGCCGATGCCGCGGATGGCCACCAGCTCGGCGATGATGGTCTCGTCGTCCATCTGCTGCCACTGCGCCACGTGCACGCGGCCGTCGCCGAAGTGGCGCGCCAGGTCGTGCAGATACTCCGTCTTGCGCGCCGAGAGGCCGGCCTCGCGCAGCCGCGCGGCCGGCTGCGCCAGCACCTGCCCGGGCTGCAGCGGCAGCGAGCGCGGCAGCGCCAGCAGCGCGACGAAGCGCTCCCACACCGACTGCGCCGCCTTCACCGAGATCTGCTGGCCGACGATCGATCGCGCCAGCGTCGTGAAGGCATCGCCGCGGGTCTGCAGCCGCGCGTCGCCGAACTGCGGGATCAGGCGCTTCATCACGCGGTCGCGGCGCGAGAGGTGCTTGCAGGCGTCGTCCCAGTATCCGGGTGAGCCCGGCGAACCCGCCGCAGCGGGCAGCGTCTGGGCGACGGCAGGAGCGCTCTTGCTGGCCACGGCTGCCGTCTCGCCACGCGCTTCAGGCGCGCACCCAGGTCGTGCCCTGGGCCGAGTCCTTCAGCTCGATGCCTTGCGCCGCCAGCTGCTGGCGGATGCGGTCGGCGGCGGCGAAGTCGCGCGCGGCCTTGGCGGCGGCGCGCTGGGCGATCAGCGCCTCGATCGCCGCCTCGTCCAGCCCGGCGCCGGCCTGCAAAAAGGCGCGCGGCGCTTGCTGCAGCACGCCCAGCACACGGCCCAGCGCACGCAGCAGGCCGGCCTTGGCGGCGCTGCGGCTGCGGTTGACTTCGCCGGCCAGCTCGAACAGCACGGCCGTCGCCAGCGGCGTGTTGAAGTCGTCGTCCATCGCGGCGCGGAAGGCCGCGGCCTCGGGCTGCGCCCAGTCGATGGCGGCGTCGTCCATCGGCGCGCCGCCGGCCTCCAGCGCGGTGTACAAGCGGCGCAGCGCGATGCGCGCATCTTCAAGGTTAGCTTCGCTGAAGTTGAAGGGGCTGCGGTAGTGCGTGCGCAGCATGAAGAAGCGCAGCGTCTCGCCGTCGAAGCGCTGCAGCACGTCGGCGATGGTGAAGAAGTTGCCCAACGACTTGGACATCTTCTCGTTGTCGACATTGAGGAAGCCGTTGTGCATCCACACGTTGACGAAAGGCCCGCCGTTGGCGCCCACGCTCTGCGCCAGTTCGTTCTCGTGGTGCGGAAACTGCAGGTCCATGCCGCCGCCGTGGATGTCGAAGTGCTCGCCCAGCAGCGCGCACGACATCGCCGAGCACTCGATGTGCCAGCCCGGGCGCCCGGTGCCGAAGGGCGCGGGCCATTGCGCCTCGGCCGGCTCGCCGGGCTTGGCGGCCTTCCACAGCACGAAGTCCAGCGGATCGTGCTTGCTGTCGTCGGTGGCCACGCGCTCGCCGGCGCGCAGGTCGTCCAGCGACTTGCCCGACAGCCGCCCATAGCCCGGCAGCTTGCGCACCGCGAAGTTCACGTCGCCGTCGGCGGCGCGGTAGGCCAGGCCGTTGGCTTCGAGCTTGCCGATCATCTCCAGCATCTGCGGCACGTACTCGGTGGCGCGCGGCTCATGCGTGGGCGGCAGCACGCCCAGGGCGGCAAAGTCGCGGTGCATCGCGGCGATCATCTCGTCGGTCAGCGCGCGGATCGTGATGCCGCGCTCGAGCGCGCGGCGGATGATCTTGTCCTCGATGTCGGTGATGTTGCGAACGAAGGTCACTCGGTAGCCGCTCTCGCGCAGCCAGCGGTAGACCATGTCGAAGGCCACCATCATCCGCGCGTGGCCCATGTGGCTGAGGTCGTAGACGGTGATGCCGCACACGTACATGCGCACGTGGCCAGGCTCGATGGGCGCGAAGTCTTCGATGCGGCGGGTCAGCGTGTTGTGGATGCGAAGGCTCATGCGGCGCCAAGGAAGCAGGGGGATCGAGGTCGGCCCGATAGAATCGGCCAGTATACGAGGGGCTTCCTCGTGCAGATGGTTTGGAGATGAACGTGATCGTGATGCACAAGCGCTTGCTGTTGGCCGCTGCGCTGGCCCTGGGCCTGCTGGGCCCGGCGCTGCCCGCGGCGGCGCAGAAGGTGCGCCTGGCCACCAGCCTGGGCGACATCGTGGTGGAACTCGACGCTGCCAAGGCGCCGAAGTCGGCCGCCAACTTCCTGCAGTACGTGAAGGCCGGCCACTACGACGGCACGGTGTTCCACCGTGTGATCGACGGCTTCATGATCCAGGGCGGCGGCTTCACGCCCGACATGAATCAGAAGGCCGTGCGCGCGCCGATCCCGCTGGAAGCCGGCAACGGCCTCAGCAACGCGCGCGGCACGCTGGCGATGGCGCGCACCGCGGTGCCGGACTCGGCCACCGCGCAGTTCTTCATCAACGTGGTCGACAACCCGCGGCTGGACAGCGCCGGCGGCGGCTACGCGGTGTTCGGCAAGGTGGTCGAAGGCATGGACGTGGTCGACAAGATCAAGGCTCAGCCCACCGCCAACAAGGGCGGCGCGTTCCAGAACGCGCCGGTCACCGACGTCATCATCAAGAAAGCCTCCGTGGAGAACTGAGCATGGGCAAGACCGTGAAGATGGAAACCAGCGCCGGCACGATCGCCATCGAACTGGACGAGGCCCTGGCGCCCGAGAGTGCGAAGAACTTCCTGGCCTACGTGGCCAAGGGCCACTACGACAACACGGTGTTCCACCGCGTCATCAAGGGCTTCATGATGCAGGGCGGCGGCTTCGAGCCCGGCATGAAGCAAAAGGGCACCGACGCACCGATCAAGAACGAGGCCAACAACGGCCTCAAGAACAAGAAGTACACGCTGGCGATGGCGCGCACGAACGACCCGCACAGCGCGACGGCGCAGTTCTTCATCAACACCGTCGACAACGACTTCCTGGACTTCCGCGCCGAGAACGCACAAGGTTGGGGTTATGCGGTGTTCGGCCGCGTCACCGAAGGCGCCGACATCATCGACGCGATCGAGAAGGTGCGCACCGGCCGCAAGGGCTTCCACGACGACGTGCCGCTGGACGACGTGGTGATCCAGCGCGCCTACGTGGTGTGAGGCCGATGCCGGCGCGTGAGCGTCTGGTGGATGTCCGGTGACTGTCTGGTGAATGTTTGGCAAGTGCCGCCGCACTGGCGCGCCATCGACTTCATCTCCGACCTGCACCTGCAGCCCGGCCTGCCGCGCACCGCGGCGGCCTGGGCCCGCTTCCTGCAGCACAGCCGCGCCGATGCGATCTGCATGCTGGGCGACGTGTTCGAGGCCTGGATCGGCGATGACAGCCGCGCCCTGCCCTTCGAGCGCACGCTGGTCGACGCGATCCGCACCGGCGCGCAGTCTCACACCGTCGCGTTCATGCCCGGCAACCGCGACTTCCTGGCCGGCGCCGAGCTGTGTCGCGACGCCGGGATGCGGCTGCTGGCCGACCCCACCTGTCTGCACGCTTGGGGGCAGCGCTGGCTGCTGGCGCACGGCGATGCGCAGTGCCTGGACGATCGGCGCTACCAGGCCTTTCGCGCCCAGGTGCGCGCGCCGCAATGGCAGCAGGCCTTCCTGGCCAAGCCGCTGGCCGAGCGCAGCGCCATCGCACGGGCCATGCGCGCCGAAAGCCGCCGCCAGCAAAGCGAGCAAGGCCTGCAAGAAGGGATGGCCGCCGACGTCGATGCCGAAGCCTGCCGCACGCTGCTGCGCGATTGCGGCGCCGCCACGCTGCTGCACGGCCACACCCACCGCCCCGCCGGCCACGATCTCGGCGACGGCCTGCGGCGCGAGGTCTTGAGCGACTGGGACCTCGACGACAGCGCCGCCCCGCGCGCCGAGGTGCTGCGCCTGCACGCCGACGGCCGCCTGCAGCGCCTGGCACCGGCTGCCGCCTGCGAGCCTTGATGCTGGATCGTTTGCTGCACGGCTGGCGCCAGCGCCGCGAGGCCGCTGCGCTGCGCCGCCGCGCGATCGCCGACGACCTGTGGACGCGCACGCTGGTGCGCTACCCGTTCCTGCGCGATCCGGCCGACCCGGGCGCCGCGGCGCTGCGCCGCATGACCAGCCTCTTCCTCGACCGCAAGGAGTTCAACGCCGTGCCGCCGGTGCGGCTGACCAACGACGTGGTGGTGGCGGTCGCGGCGCAGGCCTGCCTGCCGGTGCTGCGGCTCGGGCTCGACCGCTACGACGGCTTCGTCGGCATCGTGCTGCAGCCCGACGCGGTGCAGGTCCACCGCGAGCACCTCGACGAGGACGGCGTGCTGCACGAGTACGACGAGGTGTTGTCGGGCGAGGCGGTGCAGGGCGGCCCGGTGATGCTGTCGTGGCGCGACGTGCGCGGCAGCGGCCGCAGCGCGGCCGAGGGCTACAACGTCGTGATCCACGAGTTCGCCCACGTGCTGGACATGGCCGACGGCATCGCCGACGGCGTGCCGCCGCTGCCGCCGGAGATCGACCGCGGCGAATGGACGGCGACGCTGCACGACGAGTACCAGCGCTTGGCGGCACGCGTCGACGCCGGCGAAGACACCGCGCTCGACCCTTATGCCGCGCACGCGCCGGAGGAGTTCTTCGCCGTCGCCAGCGAGGCCTTCTTCGTCAACCCGGCGCTGCTGCGCGACGAGCACCCGCGCTGGTACGCGCTGCTGGCGCGTTACTATGGCGGCGGCCGGGCGCTGCCCGAGGCCTGACGGCAGGGGCCGGCGGCGATGCCGGCGCGCCAGGCCTTCCGCCGGCAGCAGCCAGTCGGCAGAATCGGCCCCATGAACGATTCCGCCGCCAGGTTCCTCAATCCCGCAACGCCCATCGGCGCCGCACTGCTCGGCGCCTTGTTCTTTGCGTTGGCCTTCGCGGCCATGCTGCTGATCCGCGGCGGCACGCGCCGCGTCGGCCGCCACCTGTCGGACACGACGGCCTTGCAGTTCGTCAGCGCCCTCGGCCAGGCACTGGCCTTTCTGGTCGCCTTCGTCCTCTATGCCCACCTGGTGCCCGAGCTGCGCGCACTCGGCACGGCGCTGCTGGCGGGCGTGAGCGTGGTGTCCGTGGTGGTCGGCCTCGCCGCGCAGAGCACGCTGGGCAACCTGATCGCCGGCTTCTCGCTGGTGCTGTACCGGGAGGTGCGGGTGGGCGACATGATCACCCTCGCCGGGCCCAACGGCACCGTGACGGCGCGGCTGGAGCTCATCTCGCTGGGCTACACCGTGCTGCGCGACGACCAGCAGCACGAGGTGATCGTGCCCAACAGCGTGATGATGAACAACACGATCGTCCGCGTCGCGCGGGGCGCCGGCTGACCCACCTAAGGGGCAGGCCGCCGGCCCACCCGCCCGCGGCAGACCCGCGCGCCGCTCAGGCCGGCGCCGTCTCGGCCTTGGGCTTGTCGCTCTTGCGCGGCGGCTGGATGTCCAGCACCACTTCGCCCTTGTCGTCGATGTCCACCGCCAGGCGACCGCCGTCGACCAGGCGGCCGAACAGCAGCTCGTCGGCCAGCGCGCGGCGGATCACGTCCTGGATCAGCCGCTGCATCGGCCGCGCGCCCATCAGCGGGTCGAAGCCCT
>CAYYDJ010000060.1:0-11035 GCA_964470565.1 uncultured Rubrivivax sp. | reverse complement strand
GCCGACGCGATGGACAAGGTCGGCAAGGAAGGCGTGATCACCGTCGAGGACGGCAAGAGCCTGAACAACGAGCTCGACGTCGTCGAAGGCATGCAGTTCGACCGCGGCTACCTGTCGCCCTACTTCATCAACAACCCCGACAAGCAAGTCGCGGTGCTGGACAACCCGTACGTGCTGCTGCACGACAAGAAGATCAGCAACATCCGCGAGCTGCTGCCCACGCTGGAGCAGGTGGCCAAGAGCGGCCGTCCGCTGCTGATCATCGCCGAGGAAGTCGAAGGCGAGGCGCTGGCCACGCTGGTGGTCAACACCATCCGCGGCATCCTGAAGGTCGTGGCCGTCAAGGCGCCGGGCTTCGGTGACCGCCGCAAGGCCATGCTGGAAGACATCGCCATCCTCACCGGCGGCAAGGTGATCGCCGAGGAAGTCGGCCTGACGCTGGAGAAGGTGACGCTGGCCGACCTGGGCCAGGCCAAGCGCGTCGAAGTGGCCAAGGAAAACACCACGCTGATCGACGGCGCCGGCAAGGCCGCCGACATCGAGGCGCGCGTCAAGCAGATCCGCATCCAGATCGAGGAAGCCACCAGCGACTACGACCGCGAGAAGCTGCAAGAGCGCGTGGCCAAGCTGGCCGGCGGCGTGGCCGTCATCAAGGTCGGTGCTGCCACCGAAGTCGAGATGAAGGAGAAGAAGGCCCGCGTCGAAGACGCGCTGCACGCCACCCGTGCGGCCGTCGAAGAAGGCATCGTCGCCGGCGGCGGCGTGGCCCTGCTGCGCGCGCGCGCCGCGATCGGCTCGCTCAAGGGCGACAACCACGACCAGGACGCCGGCATCAAGATCGTGCTGCGCGCCGTCGAGCAGCCGCTGCGCGAGATCGTCGCCAACGCCGGCGGCGAGCCCAGCGTGGTGATCAACAAGGTGCTCGAGGGCAAGGGCAACTTCGGCTACAACGCCGCCAACGACTCGTACGGCGACCTGATCGAGATGGGCATCCTGGATCCCACCAAGGTCACCCGCACCGCGCTGCAGAACGCCGCCTCCGTGGCCGGCCTGATGCTGACGACCGAAGCCATGGTCGCCGAGGCGCCCAAGGAAGAAGCCCCGGCGATGCCCGGCGGCGGCATGGGCGGCATGGGCGGCATGGGCATGGACATGTAAGTCCGCAGCCTGCAAGACAGGGCAGCCGTCCTGCCTTGCAGGCCCCACGCTTGCGGGCCCGCGTTGCGAAACGCGGGCTTTTTCTTTGGATCGCCGCGCGGCGGTGGCCGCCGATAATCCGACGGCCCGCCGGACCCTAGCCGTATGCCCATCTCCGACGCCCTGCAGCGCTTCGTCGACGACGAGTTGATGCGCGCCCCCCTGCTCGTCGAGCAGGTCATCGAGGAGGCGCTCACCGCCGTGCGCCGCGACGCACCGGCGATGACCCCACGCGAGCGCGTGCTGGTGGCCGACGTGACGCGCAGCCTGCAAGGCCACCGGCCGCTGGTGGTGCGCGAGTTCGTGCGCTCGCTGACCGAGCACGTCCGGCAGGAGCTGCATCAGGACGAGGAAAGCACGCGCCACGCGCCGCCATCCACGCTGGGCGGTCTGTCGTTGGTCGACGAAGGCCAGGTCGAGGTCGACGTCGAGATCTCGCGCGTCATCGAGGCCATCCGCAGCGTGGCCGAGCACGAACTGCGCGAGGTGATGAGCTACGCCTCGGCGCTGGTCGGCGACATGGACGTGGCGCGCGACTACAACCCCTTCCGGCCCGAGATGCTGGGTCGCGCGCTGTGGGACGCCGCACGCACGCTGCCGCTGCCGCAGGCCTACCAACTCGCCTTCATGCGCATGGCCTGCCTGCCGATGGCGCAGCTGGTGCGCAAGTCCTATGCCGCCGCCTGCGCGCGGCTCGAATCGCAAGGCATCGAGCCCGCGGTCTACCGCACCATCATCGTCTTCGGCAGCCGCCGCAGCCAGGGCCAGCAGGACTCGTTCTTCGACCCGCAGGCCAACCGCGCCGAATCGACGACGCCGCTGCCCGGCCCCGGCGGCCGCCCGCGGCCCACGGCCGTCGCAGCCGCGGCGGCGCCCGCCGCCGCCACCACCCCCATCACCCCCACCACGCCGCCGCCGGCCGGCCCGCGGCTCAGCCTGGACCAGGTGCTGGTCCGGACCGACGAGCTGCTGCGCCGGCTGCCCGCCAACGGCGACGCCCAGCAGCGCGAGACGCTGCGCCGGCTGCAGCGCGAGCAGCTCGTGGCCAGCGCCGACAAGGCCGCCGACCGCGAGCTGATCGAGCTGGTCGGCCGCCTGTTCGACGCCGTGCTGGGCGACCGCCGGCTGGAACCCGACATGCAAAACCTGCTGTCGCGGCTGCAGTCGCCCACCCTCCGGCTGGCGCTGCACGACCCCTCGACGCTGGACAACTACACCCACCCGGTGTGGCTGCTGATGGACCGCCTCGGCTGGCAGGGCGCGCTGCACCCGCCGCCCGGCGACCCCGAGCGCACGCGCATGCTGCGCTATCTGCACGGCCTGCTGGACACCATGGCCGACGAGCAGGCGCGCGACGCCGACGCCTGCCGCTGGGCGCGCGAGCGCGTGCTGGCCTACGAGCGATCGCGCTTCGAGCAGCGCCGTGGCGCCGCCGAGGCCGAGCTGCACAGCCTGCAGGCGCTGGAAGACCAGGCGGTGGCCGGCGGCCCGCCGCCCACCAGCCCCGGCGCGCTGGACGTCGGCCAGCTCGACACCGTGCCCGCCGACCTGCTGGACGACCTGGACGCCGCCGGCCCCGGCGACGAGCACCCCAGCGACGGCCCCGCCTGGCTGCAAAGCCTGCGCAGCGGCGAATGGGTGCACCTGTTCATGCAGGGCGCCTGGGTCAACGCGCAGTTGCTGTGGTACGGCCGCCACCGCGAATACTGGCTGTTCGCCGACGGCGCGTCGGCCAACACCTGGGCCGTGCGCCGTCGTGCGCTGGAGCGCATGCACCAGAGCCAGTTGCTCACCGCGCTGACCCCGCGCTCGCTGATCCGCGAGGCCGCGGCGCGCGTGCTGCGCAACCTGTCGGACTGAAGTCCCTTCAGGCCGCCGGCGCCGGCACCGCCGGCACCCAGGCGCGAATGGCCGCCGCGGCATCGCCGACGCCGCGCTTGGACAGCGCCGAGAACAGCGCGACGCCGATGTCGGCCGCCTCGCTGGCCAGCGTCGTGCCCAGCACCTCCTGCGCCGCCTGCATCGCGGCGTCGGACTCGCGCCGGTTGAGCTTGTCGCACTTGGTCAGCAGCACCAGCAGTCGCACCTCGCCGGTGCTCACGCGCGGCGCGATCAGCTCCAGCAGCCGGCGGTCGAGGTCGGTGTAGCCCAGGCGCGAATCGACCATCTGCACCACGCCGTGCAGGTTGCGCCGCAGCACCAGGTAGTCGGCCATTACCTCCTGCCAGCGCAGCTTGGCGCTGCGTTCCACCGCGGCGTAGCCGTAGCCGGGCAGGTCGGCCAGCCAGGCGTCGGCGGCGTCCTTCGGGCCCACCTCGAACAGGTTGATGTGCTGCGTGCGGCCCGGCGTGCGCGACGCGAAGGCCAGCCGCTTGTGCTGCGCCAGCGTGTTGATCGCGGTCGACTTGCCGGCGTTGCTGCGGCCGACGAAGGCGATCTCGGGCCGCTCGGTCACCGGCAGCTGATCCAGCCGGCTGGCGGTGACGAGAAAGCGTGCGCTGTGCAGCCAGGCCAGCGCGGCGCGGGCTGGATCGTCGGGCTCGGCGCGGGCGCGGGGGGCAGCAGTCATGGTCCATTGTAAAATTCTGCGGTTTGATTCCCCTGCGCCACATTCCAGAGGCACCTGAATGAAGCTGGCTCCCCTGTTTGCGTCACTCGTCTTCGCGGCCGGCATGGCCAGCGCCGCTGAAGAAGCCAAGGCCCCGCCGAAGGCCGATCCGGCCAAGGGCGCCACCGTCGCGGCGGTCTGCCAGGCCTGCCACACCGCCGACGGCTCGCGCGGCGCGCCGGCCAACCCCATCCTCCAGGCCCAGCACCCCGAGTACCTGGCCAAGCAGTTGGCCGACTTCAAGTCGGGCAAGCGCAACAACGCGGTGATGAAGGGCATGGCCACGCCGCTGTCCGACGCCGACATGAAGAACGTGGCCGCGTTCTATGCCAGCAAGCAGGCCAAGCCCGGCTTCGCGAAGAACAAGGACACCGTGCTGCTGGGCGAGAAGATCTATCGCGGCGGCATCATGGAGCGCAACGTCCCGGCCTGCGCCGGCTGCCACAGCCCCGACGGCGCCGGCATCCCGGCGCAGTACCCGCGCCTGGGCGGCCAGCATTCCGATTACACCGAGGCGCAGCTCGTCGCCTTCCGCAGCGGCGCGCGCGGCAACGCGCCGACCATGGTGACCGTCGCCTCGCGCATGAGCGACGTCGAGATCAAGGCGGTGGCCGACTACATCGCCGGCCTGCGCTGAGCGCCGCCGTCACCCCACCGCCATCGTGTCCGAAGGCCGGTCGCTGACCGGCCTTCTGTTTTTCGGGCATCGTTGTAAGGACCGGGCCGCCGCCGCGACCAAAGGCGAACCCTCAGGAGTTCCTCATGCACCCTCTCAAGGACCGCGGTTTTCACCATCCGGCCGCCTCGGAGATCACGCCGCGCGCCGTCTACGAGAGCCGCCGCGACTGGCTTCGCCACGCCGCGCTGGCCGCCGCCGGCAGCGGCCTGGCCGCCTGGACCGGCCGCGACGCACTGGCGCAGCCGCAGGCCCCCGCCGGCGCCGCGCTGACGGGCGTGCGCAGCAGCGTGGCGGGCGCCGTCACGATGGAGAAGATCACCACGCGCAAGGACGCCACCACCTACAACAACTTCTACGAGTTCGGCACCGATAAGTCCGACCCCGCCAACGCCGCGCACACGCTGAAGACGCGACCCTGGAGCGTGGCGGTCGAAGGCGAAGTCAAGAAGCCCAGGACCTTCGACATCGACGAGTTGATGAAGCTGGCGCCGATGGAAGAGCGCGTCTACCGCCTGCGTTGCGTGGAAGGTTGGTCGATGGTGATCCCGTGGGAGGGCTGGTCGCTGTCCAACCTGATCAAGGCCGTGGAGCCCACCGGCAACGCCAAGTACGTGCAGTTCGTGACGCTGGCCGACCGCGCGCAAATGCCGGGCCTGCGCTCAGCGGTGCTGGACTGGCCCTACGTCGAAGGCCTGCGCATGGATGAGGCGATGCACCCGCTCGCGCTGCTGGCCTTCGGCATGTACGGCGAGGTGCTGCCCAAACAGAACGGCGCGCCGGTGCGCATGGTGCTGCCGTGGAAGTACGGCTTCAAGTCGGCCAAGTCCATCGTGCGCATCCGCTTCGTCGAGCAGCAGCCCAAGACGAGCTGGGAGACCGCGGCGGCCAACGAGTACGGCTTCTATTCCAACGTCAACCCGCACGTCGACCACCCGCGCTGGAGCCAGGCCACCGAGCGCCGCATCGGCGAGGACGGCCTGTTCGCCAAGCGACGCGCGACGCTGATGTTCAACGGCTACGAGCCGCAGGTGGGCCAGCTCTACGCCGGCATGGACCTCAAGAAGTACTACTGACCGCGCGCGCCCCGTGAACCGCCTGCTGCAGGCCAGGGCTGCCAAGCCGCTGGTCTTCATGGCCTGCCTGTTGCCGTTCGCGTGGCTGCTGTGGGGCGCCATCGCCGAACGCCTGGGCCCCAACCCGGCGGAGGCGCTGATCCGCGGCACCGGCGACTGGACACTGCGCTTCCTGTGCATCACGCTGGCCGTGACGCCGCTGCGCCAATGGACCGGCTGGCACGCGCTGGCGCGGCTGCGCCGCATGCTCGGGCTCTACACCTTCTTCTACGGCGTGCTGCACTTCCTGTGCTTTGCCTGGCTGGACATGGGCTTCGACCTCCAGGCCATCCTGAAGGACATCAACAAGCGTCCGTTCATTTTGGTCGGTAGTGCGGCGCTGCTGCTGATGCTGCCGCTAGCCGCCACCTCGTTCAACCGCGCGATCAAGGCCCTGGGGGCCAGGCGCTGGCAGGCGCTGCACCGGCTGGTCTACGCGGTCGCGCTGCTGGCGCTGCTGCACTTCTTCTGGATGCGCGCGGGCAAGAACGACTTCGGCGAATGGTCGGTGTATGCCGGCGTGATTGCGGTCTTGCTCGGGTGGCGGGTTTGGCGGCGGTTTGCAGCGCGTTGAGCACCGCGCTCAATAGGTAAGGGCCGCATGTAGCGGCCCTTCATTTGGTGCATCTTTCAGCTTGTTAGCGTCCAGAGCGCATTTCCCAGTGATGGAGTGCCTGAATGCTAACACCGATGCCAGATGCCTCACTGCGGAGCAACCCTGATGCGGGCGAAGGTGTGACGCATTTCAATCGGCGTTCGCCCTGCGAAACGACTCAGGGAGGAGCAAGAAATGAAATACCGCCTTGCCTTGGACCTCGGCTCGACTTCGCTCGGATGGGCGATGGTGCGACTCAACGCCGACGCCGAGCCTTGCGCCATCGTCCGCGCCGGCGTGCGCATCTTCACGGATGGCCGCAACCCGAAAGACGGCTCCTCGCTGGCCGTGACGCGCCGCAATGCCCGCGCGATGCGCCGGCGCCGCGACCGGCTGCTGAAGCGCAAGGCGCGCATGCAGCGGCTGTTGATCGAGCACGGTTTCTTCCCCGCCGACGAGGCGGCCCGCAAGGCACTGGAGACGCGCAATCCGTATGAGTTGCGCGCCAAGGGCCTGGACGTGACGCTCACGGCCGCCGAGTTCGCCCGCGCCCTGTTCCACCTCAACCAGCGCCGCGGCTTCAAGAGCAACCGGCGCACGGACAAGAAGGACAACGACAGCAGCGCGCTGAAGGCCGCCATTGGCAGCCTGCGTGCGCAATTGGACCCAGCGGGCGTCGACGGCAAGGCGCGCACGGTCGGCGAGTTGCTGTGGCGGCGCATGAACGACCCGGCCGTGCGCACCGTGCGGGCCCGCTACCGCGAGCAGCGCGTCCTCAGGGACGACGGCAAGACGCGCATCGACAAGAGCTACGACCTGTACGTGGACCGCGCGATGGTCGAAGCCGAGTTCGATGCCTTGTGGGCCAGGCAGGCAGCGCTCAACCCGACCCAGTTCCCTGAGGCCGCCCGCGAAGCGCTGAAAGATTGCCTGCTGCACCAGCGCAATCTGCGCCCCGTCAAACCGGGCCGCTGTACGCTGGAACCGGACGAGCCGCGCGCACCGCTGGCCCTGCCCAGCCAGCAGCGCTTTCGCATCCTGCAGGAGGTCAATCACCTGCGACTGCTGAGCGGCCGGCTGCTGGAAGAGCCGCTGACGCTGGGGCAGCGCGACAAGCTGGTGGCAGCGCTGGAGGAAGGCAGCAAATCGTTCAAGACGGCGATCCCGAAACTGCTGGGTCTGCCGGGCACGGCGCAGTTCAATCTGGCCGACGCCAAGCGCATCGAGTTGAAAGGCAATGCCACCAGCATGCTGCTGCGGAAGAAGGATTTTTTCGGCCCGGCCTGGGACGGTTTCACCGAGGCCCGCCAGGACGAGATCGTCATGCGCATCGCAGAGGAGGAGAGCGAAGCCCAGCTCGTAGGCTGGCTGATCGAGTCCACCGGCGTGGATGAAGCCCACGCGCTGAAGATCGCCAACGCCGCCTTGCCAGAAGGCTATGGATCGCTCAGCGCCAAGGCGCTGGCCAAGATCCTGCCGGCCATGCGCGGCGCGGTCGTCACCTACGACAAGGCCGTGCAGGCGGCCGGCTACGACCACCATAGCCACATCAGCCACGCGGCGGCAACTGGCGAAATCCTGCCCCAGTTGCCTTATTACGGCGAGTACCTGCAGCGCCATGTGGGCTTCGGCACCGGCGAGCTGAACGACCCGCCGGAAAAGCGCTTCGGCCGCATCGCCAACCCGACGGTACACATCGGCCTGAACCAGGTGCGCGTCGTCGTCAATGCACTGATCAAGCGCTACGGCCACCCGGCCGAAGTGATCGTGGAGGTGGCACGCGACCTCAAGCAGAGTCAGGAGCAGCGCCGCGAGACCCAGGAGCAGCAGGCCAGCAACCAGAAGCGCAACGAACGCCTGCGCAAGGATGCGGCGCGCATCCTGGACATTGCCGAGGAGCGCGTGCGCCTGACGGACATCCAGAAGCTGATCCTGTGGGAGGAGTTGAGCTTCGACGTGGCGGACCGGCACTGCCCCTACAGCGGCGTGCAGTTGAGCGCGACCGAGGTTCTGGGCGAGCGGGTGGAAATCGAGCACATCCTGCCCTTCTCGATGACGCTGGACGACAGCCTCAACAACAAGACCGTGGCGCTGCGCCTGGTCAACCGCCTCAAGGGCAACCGCACGCCCTGGCAAGCACGCGAGGACTTTGCCGGGCAGGGCTGGGACTACGACGGCATCCTCGCGCGCGCCGAGCGCATGCCGCGCGCCAAGCGCCAGCGCTTCGCTGAGGACGGCCTGGAAAAGTGGCTGAAGGAAGACAAGGACTTCTTGGCCCGCGCGCTCAACGACACCCGCCACCTGAGCCGCGTGGCGCGCGAATACCTGAGCTTGGTCTGCCCCATGGGCACGCGCGTGATCCCCGGGCAGATGACGGCCATTCTGCGCGCCAAGTTCGGCCTCAACGACATCCTGGGCCTGAACGGCGAGAAGAATCGCAACGACCACCGGCATCACGCGGTGGACGCCTGCGTGGTGGCGGTGACCGATCAGGGCTTGCTGCAGCGCTTCGCCCAGGCCAGCGCCGACGCGCGCGGCAAGGGGCTGGATCGACTGGTGGAGACCATGCCTGATCCGTGGCCCAGCTACCGCGAGCATGTGCGGCGCGCGGTGAATGCCATCTGGGTGAGCCACAAGCCGGACCATGGCTACGAGGGCAGCATGTTCAAGGCGACCGCTTTCGGCATCCGACGCGACGGCTCGGTGGTCCAGAAGGTCAACGCCGATGGCGCGAGTGGGCGGACCAATGAATACGTGGTGCCAATCGCCGATGCGACTCAACTGCAACGACACGGCCTTGATAGCAAGGGCTTGCCAAGGCCCTACAAGGGCTATGTGCCCGATGGGAACTTCTGCATCGAGATCGTCAGCAACGAATCCGGCAAATGGCAGGGTGAAGTCACGGCGACCTTCGAGGCCTATGCCGTCGCTCGCAAGCATGGCCCCGCCGCACTGAATGCTCCTGGGAGAAGCTTGAGTGGCAAGCCGCTGCTGATGCGCCTGATGATCGATGACCTCATACGGCTGGAGATCGATGGCCGGCGGCGACTGATGCGCATTGCATCTATCAACGCTGCAGGGCGCCTGAGTCTGGCCGACCACAACGAGGCCAACGTGGACGCCCGCAACCGAGACAAGAACGGGGACTGGCGCTACAGCTACAAGCAAGCGGGGTCACTGAAGGCCGCCAAGGGACGCCGCGTCACGGTTTCACCCATCGGCGAACTCCACGACCCGGGCTTCAAGGAGTAGGCCAAATGATCGGCCGCATCATCGAAGTGGCCGATGACCGGCGGCACCTGTCCATGAATCGCGGCTTCATGGTGGTCAAGGACACGGAGTCGTCCAAGGAGTTGGGCCAGGTGCCACTGGACGACATTGCCGCCGTGATCGCCAACGCCCAGGGCCTGAGTTACACGAACAACCTGCTCGTGGCCCTGGCCAAGCGCGGCGCGCCTTTCGTGCTGTGCGCGGCCAATCACAACGCAGTGGGTATGCTGCTGCCCATCGAGGGCAACTTCGAGCAGTCCAAGCGCATTGAGGCCCAGATCGCCGCCAGCCTGCCCAGGCACAAGCGCATGTGGGCCGCGGTCGTGCGCTCCAAGCTGGAGCAGCAGGCCGCCGCGCTGGAGGCCGCCGGTTCATCGACTGCACCACTGACCGCGCTGGCCGCCAAAGTGCGCAGCGGCGACCCCGACAACGTGGAGGCCCAGGCTGCCAGGCGCTATTGGGGCCTACTGTTTGGCGAAGGCTTCCGGCGCGACCAGCAGGGCAGCGGCATCAATGGCTTACTGAACTACGGCTATACGGTCATGCGCGCCGCGATGGCCCGCGCCGTGATCGCGGCGGGATTGCCCCCCAGCATCGGCCTGCATCACAGCCATGACAACAATGCGATGAGGCTGGTCGACGACTTGATGGAGCCCTTCCGCCCCATCATCGACCTGAAGGTCTGGCAACTGCGCCGCAACGGCGAGGAAATGGTCACACCCGAGTCCAAGAGGGCGCTGGTGCGTACGCTCTATGACGACATGCCGACCGCATCGGGCGCCACGCCCGTCATGGTCTGCACCCAGCGGCTGGCCGTGTCGCTGGCCCAGGTCTATCTGGGCGAGCGCGACAAACTCGACCTGCCGCTGCCCGGGTTGCCGCTGTCGCTGGCGTCGGCCCTGCAGAACGACGAATGAGGCGGGTCGCGTGCTCACGGGATACCGACTGATGTGGATGGTGGTGATGTTCGACCTGCCGGTGGTCGAGAAGGCCGAACGCCGCGCCGCCACCGAGTTCCGCAACGCGTTGCTGGACATGGGCTTCGAGATGAGCCAGTTCAGCGTCTACATGCGCTTCTGCACCAGCGGCACGCAGGTGGAGACCTACTGCAAGCGTGTCGAGCTGGCGTTGCCTGTTGGCGGGCGGGTCAATATCCTGCAGTTCACCGACAAGCAGTACGAACGCATCATCTGCTTCCAGGGCAAGGCCAAGCAGCCGGCCAAAAAAGCACCCGACCAGTTCGATCTGTTCTGAGCATGACCACACTTTCAGCGCACCAGAAAGCAAATAACCCCTTGATAAATCAAGGGGTTACCGCTGATCGAGTCTAGATCACTGGGAAATGCGCTCTGGCCGGAACCATTTTCAGCAGCGGGCGACCGCCGGGCCGAGTCTAGATCACTGGGAAATGCGCTCTGGCCGGAACCGACGCGCAGGCTGCAAGCGGGTGGGCTTCAGTCTAGATCACTGGGAAATGCGCTCTGGCCGGAACTGTCGGCACGGGAGCGAACACGCTGAACCTAGGGTCTGTTAACACTAATTGCAATGCTCGCCGCCATGCTTGACACTGCTCG
>CAYYDJ010000059.1:0-14952 GCA_964470565.1 uncultured Rubrivivax sp. | reverse complement strand
GCGCCAGTGCTGGCTCAGCGGGCAATCACTAGCGGGCAACTGCCGGATTTAGGTTTATTCGGGCTGAGCGCGATGCGCGTCCTGCCGAGAGCCGGCAGCATCACGGCATGAGCCAACGCAGTTTTGCCAGCGCCGAGTACGCGTTGAAGAAGAAGCGCACCCGGCGCGAACAGTTCCTCGAAGAGATGGAGCGCATCGTGCCCTGGGCGCGGCTGGAGGCCGCCATTGCGCCTGCGTACCCGCGCAGCGGCCGCGTCGGTCGACCTCCCATCGGCGTGCCCAAGATGTTGCGCATGTACTGCCTGCAGCAGTGGTACGGCTTGGCCGACGAGGCGCTGGAAGACGCGCTGTACGACAGCCAGTCGATGCGCGACTTCGTGGGCATCGACCTGTCGCGCGAGTCGGTGCCTGACGCCACGACGCTGCTGAAGTTCAGGCGCCTGCTGCTGGCAAACGACCTGACCAAGACGCTGTTCGACGAGATCAACGCGCACCTGGCCGAGAAGGGCCTGCTGATGCGCGCGGGCACCATCGTGGACGCCACGATCATGGCTGCGCCCAGCTCGACCAAGAACGCCAAGGGCGAGCGCGATCCCGAGATGCACCAGACGAAGAAGGGCAGCCAGTGGTATTTCGGGATGAAGGCGCACATCGGGGTGGACGCCGAGTCCGGGCTGGTGCACACGGTCATCGGCACGGCGGCCAACGTCAACGACGTGACGCAGGCCGGTACGCTGCTGCATGGCGAGGAGAAGTCGGCCTTCGGTGACGCCGGCTACCGTGGCGCAGACAGGCGAGCCGAAGCCCAGGGGCCGATGTGGTTCATCGCCGTGCAGCCGGGCAAGCGCCGGGCGCTGGACCTGACGAAGAAGTGGGCGCGGCTGCTGGAGAAGGCCGAGCAGTTGAAGGCCAGCGTCCGCGCCAAGGTCGAGCACCCGTTCCATGTGGTGAAGAACTTGTTCCGCCACCGCAAGGTCCGCTACAAGGGCTTGGCGAAGAACCAAGGGCAGCTGTTCGCGCTGTTCGGGCTGGCCAATCTCGTGATCGCCAAGCGCTCGCTGATGGGCATGCCGACCCGAGGTGCGTCTTGATCGGGCAAAGCGGCCCGGAGCGGGTCAGAAGCAGGTGCCCATCGCGGCAGATCAGACCCGATTCGGCCTGGCTCTCATCATCAGCGGCCAGCGATAGCGTGTTGGCCGCTCAACTTGGCCATTGATCAGCGCGTCCCTAAGCCGATGGTCGACATTAGGTCGACCCGTTCGCCCAGGCGGCCGGGTTCGAACTGCGTACCGCGGCGGCGGCTCAGATGTTGAGCTGTGAACTGGAGGTCGCGCAGTCGCGCTGCATTTCCCACGCGGCATCACAAGCGAAAACGCCGACGGCAGCCAAGTGCTTGTCGGCGTTGTGCGTTCGTTGGGGTGGCTGATGGGACTCGAACCCACGACGACCAGAATCACAATCTGGGACTCTACCAACTGAGCTACAGCCACCGCCGGAAGCTGGGGAGTATAGCCGCTCGCGCCTGGGCGCTTCAGTCCACCAGGCCGTAGCGCAGCGCGTACTGGATCAGTTCGGCATTGCTGGCCAGCCCCAGTTTGTCGAGGATGCGGCTGCGGTGGGTGCCGATGGTCTTGACGCTCAGGCACAGCCGCACGCCGATCTCGGTAAGCGGCACGCCGCGGGCGATCTTCAGCAGCACCTGCATCTCGCGCGGCGACAGGCCGGCGTGCGGCAGCGCGGCCTCGGGGTCGGTGCTGGCGCTGCGCGCCTGGCTGGCGAAGCGCTGGGTGACGTAGACGCCGCCGCGGGCGGCGACACGGATCGCCCGCAGCAGCTCGTCGGGGTCCACGTCTTTCGAGAGGTAGGCGTTGGCGCGCGAGCGCATCGCGCGGCGCGCATATTGAGCCTCGACGTACATCGACAGCATGATGACCGGCAGTTGCGGCCACTCCGAGCGGATCAGCGACAGCGTCTCCAGCCCGCCGCGCGCGCCCATGTTGATGTCCAGCAGCACGAGGTCGAAGCGGCGCTCGCGCAGCAGCGCGATCGCGGTGGCGCCGTCGCCGGCCTCGCAGGCCACGCGCAGGTCGGGCTCGTCGGACAGCAGCCGTGCGATGCCGGCGCGGAAGATCTTGTGGTCGTCGACGATCAGGATCTCGACCATGCGGGTCAACCGGCGGCCGGCGCGGGCGATGCAGGGGCTGCAGGTGCTGCCAGCGGCACCACCAACCGCAGCTCGGTGCCGCCGCCAGCCCGCGGCCCAACGGCCAGCGTGGTGCCGATGTCGCGCGCGCGCTCCTGCATGCTGAGCAGCCCCATCGAGCCTTGGCGGCGCTGCCGCAGGTCGATGCCGCGGCCGTCGTCGCACAGGCGCACTTCGAGCGTCGCGCCGCTGCGAACCAGGCTGACCTCCACGCGCTGCGCCTGCGCGTGGCGCGCGACGTTGGTCAGCCCCTCCTGCACGATGCGGAAGATCTGCGTGGCCACCGGGGCCGGCAGGCCGTCGGCGGCGTCGGCGCCGAGGCAGGCGGCCTGCACGCCGTGGCGATGGCCGAAGCGCTCCAGCGTCAGCGTCAGCGCCGTGCCCAGGCCCAGCACGTCCAGCGAGCCCGGGCGCATCTGGTCGGAGATCGAGCGCGCGGTGTCGATGGTTTCCTGCACCAGCTCCATCAGGTCGCCGGCGATCGCGTTCAGGTCGTGCAGGCCCGGCCCGGCGGTGCGGCGCACGATGCGCGCGAGGTCGAACTTCATCGACGTGAGCATGCCGCCCAGCACGTCGTGCACCTCCTGCGCCAGGCGGCCGCGCTCGACCTCGCGCGCGGTGTTGAGGTGCTGGGTCAACTCGCGCAACTGCTCGCGCGAGCTTCGCAGTTCGTCCTGCGCGCGCACCCGCTCGGTCACGTCCAGCGCCACGCCGGTCAGCGCCGGCCGGCCGCGGCATTGCACGCGCGAGGCGTGCAGCTCGAGGTTGACGATCTGCCCGTCCTTGCGCACGCCCTTGGTGAAGTAGTGGATGGTGTCGACCTCGCCGCTGATGCGGCGGTGGTAGTTGCGCATCACCTCGGCCACCGAGTCGGGCGTCACGCAGTCGACCATGCGGCGGCCGATGAACTCGTCGCGCGGGTAGCCGAACATCGCGGCGAAGGTATCGTTGGCGTACATGAAGCGCTCGTCCAGCACCACGTAGATGCCGGCAAGCGATTGCTCGACGATGCCGCGGAAGGGCACGTCGTCGAACGTGAGGCCCGTCTCGCGGGCGTCACTGCGGGGAGCGGTCATGCGGCGGGCCGGGTTGACGACCGCTTTCATTGTCCGGGCATTCGCCGGCCCGCCGCCGCGACCCGACTCGGTGATAACCCGGGGCGCTTGTCAGAACACGGCACCTGCCCGGATGCGGCGCCGCTGTCTACAGTGCTGCGTTTGCCCGCGGGGCCGCCGCAGCCCGCCGGCTCGATTGCGCCGGCGCTTGTCGCAAGCGGTTGACGGCAACGTCGAAATGGACGCCAATTTCGCGCCCAGGGATTGATCCGACGCAGCCCTGATCCAAAACCCCGATGGCCCGCCTGATGCCCGATGCCTGATGCCGGCGAGCTCGACGCGATCGAGCGCGCCAGCCGCGACGAGATCACGGCGATGAATCCCACCCCCAAGGAGACGACGATGAACAAGCGTGAATGGTTGAAGACGATGCTGGCCTCGGCCACGCTGCTGGCCGGCGGCGCGCAGGCGCAGTCCGGCGGCGACATCAAGATCGGTGCCGTGCTGTCGGTGACCGGGCCTGCGGCGTTCCTGGGCGAGCCCGAACTGAAGACGCTGCAGCTCTATGTCGAGCGCCTCAATGCCGCCGGCGGCGTGCTGGGCCGCAAGCTGGCGTTGGTGCACTACGACGACGGCAGCGACGCCGGCAAGGCCAACGCCTTCACCAAGCGGCTGCTGGAGTCCGACAAGGTCGACCTGGTGATCGGCGGCACCACCACCGGCGCGACCATGGCGATGGCGCCGCTGGTGGAGAAGGCGCAGGTGCCCTTCATCTCGCTGGCCGGCGGCGTGGTCGTCGTCGAGCCGGTGAAGAAGTGGGTCTTCAAGACGCCGCACACCGACCGCATGGCCGCCGAGAAGGTCTTCGCCGACATGAAGGCGCACAAGATCACCAAGGTGGGGCTGCTGTCCGAGACCAGCGGCTTCGGCCAGTCGGGCCGCAAGGAGACGCTGGCCGTGGCGCCGAAGTACGGCATCGAGATCGTCGCCGACGAGACCTACGGCCCCAAGGACGCCGACGTCACCGCGCAGCTCACCAAGATCAAGGCCGTGCCGGGCATCCAGGCGATCTTCGTCTTCGGCCTCGGCCAGGGGCCGGCGGTGGTGGCCAAGAACATCGCGCAGCTCGGCATCAAGCTGCCGCAGTACCAGTCGCACGGCATCGCGTCCGACGAGTTCCTCAAGCTCACCGGCCCGGCGGCTGCCGAAGGCATCCGGCTGCCGTCGCCGTCGCTGCTGGTGGCCGATGCGCTGCCGGCCGGCGATCCGCAAAAGAGCATCGTCAGCTCCTACATCAAGGCCTACAAGGAGCGCTACCGCGAGGAGCCGTCCACCTTCGGCGGCTATGCGTACGACGCGCTGATGCTGGCGGTCGACGCGATGAAGCGCGCCGGCAGCGTCGACGGCGAGAAGCTGCGCACCGCCATCGAGCAGACCAAGGGCTTCGTCGGCGTGACGGGCACCTTCAACCTGTCGGCCAGCGACCACATGGGCCTGGACCTGAGCGCGTTCCGCCTGCTCGAGATCAAGGGCGGCGAATGGGTGCTGGCCAAGTGACGCCTCGAATCGATCATCGCCAGGAGCACTGAAACATGGCCAAGCACGAAAAGCTCGCACAGACGATGGCGCTGCCGCCCGTCACCCAGCAGCCCAACGTCTACCCCTTGAGCTGGCATGCGCACACCGCCAAGCTGGAAGAGATCTGGGACGCCTCGCAGCGCGAATACTGGGACCCGAAGAAGCTCTCGTGGGACACCTTCGACCCCGCCCGCTACTCGTGGGCCGAGCGCGAGGCCATTGCCTACTGGTGGACCATCCTTTCGGTGTTCGACGCCTCGGCGCCGCCGGTGTTTGCCGCCGCCTTCGTCAAGACCTACGAGGCGCATGAGGAAGACCCGGTGCGCCGCTGCTTCTTCAGCGTGACGCGCGACGAGCAGAACCACGAGCAGGTGTGCGGCCTGGCGATCACCAAGCTGCTGGAGCACCCGGACCCGCTGACCTACGTGCCCAAGACCGAGATCGGCCGCAAGGCGCAGCGCAACGCGCAATGGCTGTACTACAACGGCGGCCGCTACTGGACCGGCTACAAAACCGCCGTGCCCAAGTACAGCCTGGCGGTGCTGTTCAGCTCGTTCCTGATGGGCGAGATCGCCGCGGCGACCATCTTCCACCAGATGGCGGCCAAGTGCACCGAGCCGGTGTTCAAGGAGGCCTTCCGCAACATCGGCCGCGACGAAGGGCGCCACATGGCGATCTGCCTGTCGCTGATGGAGCGCGACTATCCGAAGATGGACCTGTCGGACAAGCCGCTGATCACCAAGCAGATCCGCGCCGGCTTCCTGTTCCTGTCGGGCGTGCTGTTCGAGCCGCCGGAAGAGTTCTGGGACATTCCGGCCGACTTCGTGGCCTGGCAGCGCGAGATCGAGACGGTGGCGCGCGGCGCCGGCTTCTTCATCCCCGAATACGAGGCCAAGAAGGACAACTGGAAAGCCGCGATGCTCAACCTCAAGGGCGTGCTCGACAAGTACGACATCCCGTTCCCGGCGATTCCCGAGGTCGGCATCAGCGGCCAGGAAGTGACCGACGCCGACATGGTCGACATCATCCCGGTGTTCTGAGAAAGAAGGTTAGACGATGAGCCAGATCCGGCTGCATCCCTCGGGCCGCACCGTGGCCTGCGACAGCGGGCGCACGGTGCTGGAGGCGCTGGAGAAGGCCGGCTACGCGCTGCCCAACAACTGCCGCGCCGGCGCCTGCGGCGAATGCAAGGTCAAGGTGGTGTCGGGGCAGTTCGACCAGGGCTTCGTGATGGACATGGCGCTGTCGCAGGACGAGCGGCGCGCCGGCTTCGGCCTGATGTGCATGGCCAAGCCGTTGTCGGACGAGCTGGTGATCGAGTGGGGCACCGCCGACGCCAAGCCAAAGCTCTTTCCACCGCGCGAGAACCAATGGTTCGTGGTGACCGACCGCATCCCGCGCACCGCGCGCATCGTCGAGCTGCGCCTGCGTCCGCTGGGCACGCCGATGCGCTTCTGGCCCGGGCAGTACGTGATGCTGGGCGGCGGCGCCAGCGGCGTGCCGGCGCGCAGCTACTCGGTGGCCAATGCGCCGCGCGAGGACGGCGAGATCGTGCTGCAGGTCGCCCGCCAGGACGACGGCAGCACCAGCCGCTGGGTGCACGAGGCGCTGCCGCCCGGCACCAAGCTCACGCTGTCGGGCCCCTACGGCACCTTCATCGGCGACACCACGGCCGAGACGCCGGTGCTGTGCCTGGCCGCCGGCTCGGGGCTGGCGCCGATCCTGTCGCTGGCCGAGGCTGCGCTGCGGCGCGGCTACAAGGAGCCGGTGGCGCTGATGTTCTCCGGCCGCGAGGGCGGCGACCTCTACGACTCGGGCCTCATGGCCTGGTGGCAAGCCCGGCACCGCAACTTCCGCTACCTGCCCACGCTGACCGGCGCCAGGCCCGAAGGCTGGCAAGGGCTGCACGGCCGCATCCCGTCGCTGCTGCCGGGGTTGTTCAAGGACTTGTCGGCGCACAGCGTGTTCGTCGCCGGCGGGCCGGCTTTCGTGGATGATTGCGTCGCGGCCGCCAAGGCGTTGGGCGCGCTCGATGAGCGCATCCACACCGAGGGCTACTTCCCGCAGCAACCGCCGGTCACGCCACCGGCCGAGCAACTGCTGGCGAAGAAGGCTTGAGCCGCGGCTATCGTCAGCGGGTGATCCACGAGTCAGCGGCATGTCGTCTTTTCTGCAGTTCCTGTTCTCCGGCCTGACCATCGGCGCGACCTACGCGCTGGCGGCGCTTGGCTTCTCGATCATCTACAACGCCAGCGGCGTGATCAACTTCGCCCAGGGCGAGTTCATCATGCTGGGCGGCATGGCGGCCGCAGTGCTGGTGGGCCTGGGCCTGCCGTTGCCGCTGGCGATCGCGATCGCGGTGATCGCCACCGCGGCGGCCGGCGTGCTGGTGGAGAAGTTCGCCATCGAGCCGGCGCGCAATGCCGAGGTCGTCACGCTGATCATCATCACCATCGGTGCCTCGCTGTTCCTGCGCGGGCTGGTGCAGGTCACGCTGGGCAAGGGCTCGCGCGTGCTGCCGGCGTTCTCGGGCGACCAGCCCATCGCCCTGGGCGGCGCCACGCTGCTGCCGCAAAGCGTGTGGTCGCTGGCGGTGTCGGCGCTGATCGTCGCGGCGCTGGCCTGGTTCTTCGGCCGCACGCTGCAGGGCAAGGCGATGCTGGCCACCTCGTACAACCGGCTGGCGGCGCAGCTGGTGGGCATCAACACCAAGGCCATCCTGCTGGCGAGCTTCGGGCTCTCGGCGGCGCTGGGCGCTCTGGGCGGCATCCTGGTGGCGCCGATCACCGGCACCTCGTACGACGTGGGCATCCTGCTGGGGCTCAAAGGCTTCGTCGCCGCCACGCTGGGCGGGCTGGGCAGCGGCCTGGGCGCCATCGTCGGCGGCCTGCTGCTGGGCGTGCTGGAGGCGATGACCGCGGGCTACATCTCCTCGGCCTACAAGGACGCGATGCCCTTCGTGCTGATCCTGCTGGTGCTGTTCTTCATGCCGCGCGGGCTGTTCGGCGCCAAGGTGACGGACCGGGTATGAAGGGCCGGTATGTCGGCCTGGGCGCCTTGGTGATCGCGCTGGCGCTGCTGCCGCTGCTGCTGGTCAACCCGTACCTGTACGACGTGGCGGTGCGCATCGGCATCAACGCCATCGTCGTCATCGCGCTGAACCTGCTCATCGGCTACACCGGCCAGATCAGCCTGGGGCACGCCGGCTTCCTGGGCATCGGCGCCTATGCCAGCGGCATCCTCACCGCGCAGTTCGGCTGGCCGCCGCTGGCCGCGCTGGCGGCCGGCGCCGCGGGCGCGGGCGTGCTGGCCTTCCTGGTCGCTCGGCCCATCCTCAACCTGCGCGGACACTACCTCGCGATGGCGACGCTGGGCCTGGGCTTCATCATCGCGATCGTCATCACCAATGAGTCGCGCTTCACCGGCGGGCCCGACGGCATCAGCGTGCCGCCGCTGTCGGTGGCGGGCTTCGAGCTGTCCGGCGAACGCGCGTGGTATGCATTGGTGGCGGTGCTGCTGGTCATCGTCACCTGGCTGGCGCAGAACCTGATCGACTCGCCGGCCGGGCGCGCGCTGCAGGCCATCCACGGCTCGGAGGTGGCGGCGCAGGTGGCGGGCATCCGCACGCGCAGCGTCAAGGTGCGGATCTTCGTGGTCTCGGCGGTCGTCGCCAGCATCGCCGGCAGCCTGACGGCGCACTACGTCGCCTTCATCACGCCGGGCGTCGCCGGCTTCTTCCACTCGATCGAGCTGGTCACCATGGTGGTGGTGGGCGGCATGGCGTCGATCTACGGCTCCATCGTCGGCGCGGTGATCCTGACCATGCTGCCGCAGCTTTTGTCCACCTTCGAGGGCTGGGAGACCGTGGTCTTCGGCGCGATCCTGATGCTGACGATGATCTTCCTGCCCAAGGGCATCGTGCCGACGCTGGCGGCGCGCATCAGGCCCAAGGCGGCTGCCGCGGAGGCCGAGCGATGAGCAGTCTGGAAGTCTCCGGGCTGACCAAGCAGTTCGGCGGCGTCAAGGCGGTGGACGACGTCAGCTTCACGATCCGCAGCGGCACCGTGCACGCGGTGATCGGCCCCAACGGCGCCGGCAAGACGACGCTGTTCAACCTGATCACGGGCATCTACGCACCCAGCGCCGGCGAGGTGCGCTTCGACGGCCGGTCGCTGGCCGGCGCCGAGCCGCACGAGCTGGCACGGCTGGGCATGAGCCGCACCTTCCAGAACCTGCAGGTGTGCCTGAACATGCCGGCGCTCGAGAACGTGATGATCGGCTCGCACCTGCGGCTGTCGCAGGGCCTGTGGTCCAGCCTGCTGCACCTGCCGGGCCTGCGGCGCGCCGACCGCGAATGCCGCGCGCAGGCCGCCGAGCTGATGGACTTCGTCGGCATCGGCGCCTTCCGCGACGCGCACGCCAGCCAGTTGCCCTACGGCGTGCTGAAGCGGCTGGAGATCGCGCGCGCGCTGGCCGCCAGGCCGACGATGCTGCTGCTCGACGAGCCCGCCGCCGGCCTCAACGACACCGAGACGCGCGAGGTGGAAGCGCTGATCCGCCGCATCGCCGCCGGCGGGACCACGGTGGTGCTGGTCGAGCACGACATGAAGCTGGTGATGAACCTGTCGGACCACGTCCTCGTGCTCGACCATGGCCGCAAGCTGGCCGAAGGCACGGCGGCCGAGGTGCGGGCCAACCCCGAGGTGATCGCCGCCTACCTGGGGACGGCCGCGTGACCCCGCCGACCATGCAGACCCTGCTCGAAGTGCGCGGGCTCAGCAGCCACTACGGCCGCATCCAGGCGCTCAGGGGCATTGATCTGCGCGTGGTCCAGGGGCAGCTCGTCGCGCTGGTCGGCGCCAACGGCGCGGGCAAGACCACGCTGCTGCGCACGCTCTCCGGCGTGCAGCCGGCCAGCGGCGGTGAGATCGTCTTCGGCGGCCGCACGGTCACCGGCTGGTCGCCCGATGCCCGCGTGCGCGCCGGCATCTCGCAGGTGCCCGAAGGGCGGCAGATCTTCGGCCCGCTGTCGATCGAAGACAACCTGCTGCTGGGCGCCTACACGCGCGCCAAGGCCGAGCGCGCGCAAGGCCTGGAGCGTGCCTACGCGCTGTTTCCGGTCTTGAAGGAGAAGCGGCGGCTGCCCGGCGGCACGCTCTCGGGCGGGCAGCAGCAGATGCTGGCCATGGCGCGCGCGCTGATGGCCAGGCCCGAGCTGCTGCTGCTGGACGAGCCCAGCATGGGCCTGGCGCCGCTGCTGATCGCGGAAGTGTTCAACGCCGTCAAGCTGCTGCGCAGCCAGGGCATGACCATCCTGCTGGTCGAGCAGAATGCGCGGGCCGCACTGGCCATCGCCGACACCGGCTACGTGCTGGAGACGGGGCAGGTGGTGCTCAGCGGCAGCGGCGAGGCGCTGCTGGCGAACGACCAGGTGCGACGCGCCTACCTCGGCATGTGATGCCACCGACACAAGAGGATTCGAGATGACGACGACCCCCACGCTGCAAAGCCTGATCGCCGGCCGCTGGGTCGGCCGCTCGCCCGGCACCGAGCTGCGCAGCGCGGTCAACGGCGCCGCGGTCTACCGCACGCATGCCGAGGCGCTGGACTTTGCCCAGGCGCTGGACTTCGCGCGCCGCCGCGGCGGCCCGGCGCTGCTGAAGCTGGACTTCCAGCAGCGCGCCGCGCGGCTGAAGGCGCTGGCCGCCCACCTGGCGGAGCACAAGGAGGCGCTGTACGCCGTGTCGCACCACACCGGCGCGACGCGGGCCGACGGCTGGATCGACATCGAAGGCGGCTCGGGCACGCTGTTCGCGTACGCCGGCGTCGGCGCCGGCGAGCTGCCCTCGGGCAACATCGTCCACGAAGGGCCGGCGCTGCCGCTGGGCAAGAAGGGCCTGTTCGCCGGCACGCACATCCTGGTGCCGCGCGGCGGCGTTGCGGTGCACATCAACGCCTTCAACTTCCCGGTCTGGGGCATGCTGGAGAAGTTCGCGCCCAGCTTCCTGGCCGGCATGCCCTGCATCGTCAAGCCGGCCACCGCCACCAGCTATCTCACCGAAGCCTGCGTGCGGCTGATGCACGACTCGGGCCTGCTGCCCGAGGGCAGCCTGCAGCTCGTGATCGGCGGCACCGGCGACCTGCTGGACCGGCTGGACGGCCAGGACGTCGTCACCTTCACCGGCTCGGTCGACACCGCGGCGCGGCTGCGCGCGCACCCGAACCTGATCGCGCGTTCGATTCCCTTCAACGCCGAGGCCGACAGCCTGAACGCCGCGATCCTGGCGCCCGACGTGACGCCCGACGACGAGGAGTTCGATCTCTTCGTCAAGGAGGTGGCGCGCGAGATGACCGTCAAGGCCGGCCAGAAGTGCACCGCGATCCGCCGTGCGCTGGTGCCGCGCCAGCACCTCGACGCGGTGGCCGAGCGGCTGGCGGCCCGGCTGGCCAAGGTGGTCGTCGGCGACCCCGCGGTCGAAGGCGTCAGGATGGGCGCGCTGGCCTCGCATGCGCAGCTGGCCGACGTGGCTGAGCGCGTCGCGATGCTCAAGCGCGACGCCGAAGTCGTGTTCGGCCAGCAAAGCGCCGCGCCGGTGGGCGAGGGCACGAGCGGCGGCGCCTTCTTCACGCCGACGCTGCTGCTGGCGCGCCGAGCTGCCGCCGACGCGGCGCTGCATGAGGTCGAGGCCTTCGGCCCGGTCAGCACGCTGGCGCCGTTCGACGACATCGACGAAGCGATCGAGCTGGCCGCGCGCGGCAAGGGCAGCCTCGTCACCACGCTGGTGACGCGCGACCCGGCCGTTGCAGCGCACGCGGTGCCGGCGCTGGCCGCCTGGCACGGCCGCGTGCACATCCTGGACCGCGAGGCGGCGCCGGAGTCCACCGGCCACGGCTCGCCGCTGCCGATGCTCAAGCACGGCGGCCCGGGCCGCGCCGGCGGCGGCGAGGAGCTGGGCGGCCTGCGCGCCGTGAAGCACTACCTGCAGCGCTCGGCGGTGCAGGGCTCGCCGACGATGCTGAGCGCGGTGACCGGCGAGTACGTGCGCGGCGCCAAGCTGCGCGAGGAAGCGCTGCACCCGTTCCGCAAGTACTTCGACGACCTCGCGGTCGGCGACTCGCTGCTGACCCACCGCCGCACCGTCACCGACGCCGACATCGTCGCGTTCGGCGGCATCTCCGGCGACTTCTTCTACATGCACTTCGACGAAGTGGCGGCCCGCCAGAGCGCCTTCGGCAAGCGCATCGCCCACGGCTACTTCGTGCTCTCGGCCGCTGCCGGCCTGTTCGTCTCGCCGGCGGAAGGCCCGGTGCTGGCCAACTACGGCCTGGACACGCTGCGCTTCGTCAAGCCGGTGGGCATCGGCGACACCATTCGGGCCCGCCTGACCTGCAAGCGCAAGATCGACAAGCCCGCCCGCAAGGGCCAGCCCCCGCAAGGCGTGGTGGCCTGGGACGTGCAGGTGACCAACCAGGATGACGAGTTGGTGGCGAGTTATGACATCCTGACGCTGGTGTTGAAGCGGGGGGCGTAGTGCGAGATCGTGTCGCCGGCCGCATGCGGCCGGCCTCTTGAGCTCCCAAGTGTTGTGCCCACCAGTACGATGTTATCTGAGCGCACCCTACCCAGCCTGACCTCGCCACCCATCGCAAAGGCGAACGGCGGCGACAGCACCGGATACGGCCGCGTGCACACCGCGGCATTCGAGTAACCTCGCGGCGTGCGCGGCGCTGTCCTGCGGCAGCGTGCCGCGGACCTCCACGCACCCGCTGACGAAGGAGCTGCTCGATGCCCCATGCCCGCCACCCGGCCATCGTCTCACGCCGCCGCGCCAGCGGCGTCCTGGCCGGCCTGCTGGCCGCCGCAGCCGCGCCATCGGTGCTGGCGCAGGCGGCCGCCTGGCCGAGCAAGCCGATCCGCCTGGTCTCGCCGTTCAACCCCGGCGGCGCGATCGACGTGCTCAACCGCGTGATCGCGGACAAGCTCAGCGCGCGGCTGGGCCAGCAGGTCTTCGTCGACGCGATCCCAGGCGCCAACACGATCAAGGGCGCCGAGGTGGTGGCACGTGCCGCGCCCGACGGCTACACCTTCATGATCACCACGATGTCCACGCACGTGAACAACACCGTGCTGTACGCCAAGCTGCCGTTCGACCCGGTGAAGGACTTCGCGCCGATCACGCAGGTGTCGCTGGGCAGCGTGCTGCTGTGCGCACCAGCCGCAGCGCCGTACAACGACCTGAAGGGCTTCGTCGCCTGGGCCAAGCAGCAGAACCGGCCGATCTCGTACGGCACCTGGGGCATCGGCTCGTCGGCCCACGTCTACGGCGAGATCCTGACCCGCGACCATGGCATCGTCCTGAACCACGTGCCCTACAAGGGCGAGGTGGCGGCGATCACCGACGTGATCGGCGGCAACCTCGACGTGACTTTCGCCAGTCCGGTCGGCGCCAAGCCGCAGGTGGCGGCCGGCAAGCTCAAGGCGCTGGGCATGACCGGGCCGCAACGCTCGGCCGCGATGCCCGAGGTGCCCACCTTCGAAGAGCAGGGTTTCAAGGGTATGGACCTGCCGGTGTGGGTGGCGGCGTATGCGCCGGCCGGCACGCCCAAGGCCATCATCGACCGGCTGCAAAAGGAGATCGCCGCCGTCATCCGGCTGCCCGACGTGCTGCCCAGGCTCGTCGACCAGGGGCAGACGCCGCTGGGCAACACGCCGGAGGAGTTTGCCGCCTCGTTTGCCGCTGCCGCGCCGCGGTGGATCACGCTGATCAAGGCGTCGGGCGCCCAGCCGCAATGAGCAAGCCATGAGGAAGCCATGAGCGAGACCCAGCACGAACCGCAGCACGACCAGGGCACGGCCTACGGCATGCCGCCGGCGACCCACGACCGCACGCTGACCGAGGTTGGGCGCGGTACGCCGATGGGCGAGCTGCTGCGGCGCTACTGGCATCCCGTGGGGCTGGCGCGCGATGCCGGCAGCGAGCCCAGAGCGGTGCGGGTGCTGGGTGAGGACCTGATCCTGTTCCGCGACGGCCAGGGCCGGCCGGGACTGCTGCACCCGCGCTGCGCGCATCGCGGCGCTTCGCTGCTGTACGGCCGCACCGAGCCCGAGGGCTTGCGCTGCTGCTATCACGGCTGGATGTTCGACGTGCAGGGCCATTGCGTCGACCAGCCCTGCGAGCCCGACAACGGCAGCGCGCTGCGCCACAACGTGCGCCAGCCTTGGTACCCCGTGCTGGAGCGTTATGGACTTGTGTTCGCCTACCTCGGCCCGCCACACGCCAAGCCACTGCTGCCGCGCTACGACGTGCTGGAGCAACTGGCCGAGGGCGAGTTCCTGGAGGCCGACGACTCCAGTCTGGGCGGCGGCGGTCCCCAGATCATCCCCTGCAACTGGCTGCAGCACTGGGAGAACGTGGTCGACAGCTTCCACGTGCCCATCCTGCACGGCGTGTTCTCGGGCACGCAGTTCGTGCCGGCGATGGCGCAGATGCCGCGCGTGCAATGGACCGATGT
This sequence comes from uncultured Rubrivivax sp., assembly GCA_964470565.1. Classification (GTDB taxonomy): domain Bacteria; phylum Pseudomonadota; class Gammaproteobacteria; order Burkholderiales; family Burkholderiaceae_C; genus Rubrivivax. The sequence goes on along the minus strand of CAYYDJ010000059.1, from coordinate 603 downwards.
CGGCCGCGGCGTGCGCGCCGAGTCCTGGCGCACGTTGGATGACGGCGCGCCCATGCACCGCGTGACCGAGGCCGTGCTGCCGACGCTGCGCGTGGTGCCCAGCCCTCGGCTGCACCGCTTCGGCCCGGTGGAATCCATCGGCTGGGTGCTGCCGATCGATGATACGCATTTCCGCATCTATGTCGCCGGCCGCGTGACCAGCGCCGGCGAAATCGGCCGCATGCGATCCAAGATGAACGGCAAGTTCTGGTGGGAGCTGAGCGACGAGGAGCACCGGCGTTTTCCCGGCGACTACGAGGCCCAGGTCAGCCAGGGCGCGATCGCCGCGCATTCGGCCGAGCACTTGCGCACCAGCGACCGCGGCATCGCGCTGCTGCGGCGGCTGTTGCGCCAGCAGCTCGAAGTGGTGGCGGCCGGCGGCGACCCGGTGGGCGTGGTGCGCGATGAAGCGGCGGCCGAGGTCCGCCTCGCCAACTGCGGCAACTTCCGCCAGGCTTAGGGCTCGCTCGTTGCGTGCCATCGGCACGCGGCCTCGCTCGTGCCTAGCTCAACCTCGGGGACCCCTTGGGACCCCCCGAAAAGCTACTCAATGTTTTGCACCTG
>CAYYDJ010000058.1:0-15011 GCA_964470565.1 uncultured Rubrivivax sp. | reverse complement strand
CATCGGAGCAGCCATCCCACTTTACGCCGTGTTCAGATTTGCGCAGCCGGCTCTGCGGAACACGCGCTCGGCGTCGGCCGCCTCGGGCACCTTCTCGACGAAGCTGGTGACGACCTTGTCGCCGAACTCCTTCTCCACCGCCTTGCGGCCGTTGTCGTGCGCGAAGGTCCAGCCGCCGTCGCCCACAGGGCCCACGTAGGCGAAGGCGATCTTCAGCGGCTCGGGCTTGGGCGCCGCGGCGGATGCGGGCGCAGGCGCCGCGGCCACCGGGGCCGGCGCCGGCTCTTCCTTCTTGCCGCAGCCGGCAAGGGCCGCGGCGGCAGCCACGGCAGACAGGCTGGACAGTTTGAGCCAGCGGCGCTTGGAGGTGTCGGTCATGAAGTCTCGCTCCTGGGTTGGATCGTGGGTGGCGGCGGATTATCCGGCGTGAGATCAGGCGCCCGGATGGAAGGGTTTGCCGAGTGAGGCCGGCATGTTGAGCTTGATGAAGCCGGCGTCGCGCGAGATCAGCACCAGCACGACGATGGTGGCCAGGTAGGGCAGCATGGTCAGCAATTGGCTGGCCACTTCGACACCCTGCCCCTGCAGGTGGAATTGCAGCATCGTCACGCCGCCGAACAGGTAGGCGCCGAGCAGCACCCGCGCCGGCCGCCAGGTGGCGAAGGTGGTCAGCGCCAGCGCGATCCAGCCCTTGCCGGCGACCATGCCTTCCATCCACAGCGGCGAGTACACCACCGACAGGTAAGCCCCCGCCAGCCCGCACAGCGCGCCGCCCACGCAGACGGCGGCCAGCCGGATCAGCCGCACCGGATAACCCAGCGCATGCGCGGACTCGGGCGACTCGCCGATCGCGCGCAGCACCAGCCCGGCGCGGCTGCGGTAGAGGAACCAGGCCAGCGCCGCGGCCAGCGCCATCGCAAAGTAGACCATCGGGTGCTGGCGGAACAGCGCCGGCCCGATGAACGGCAGATCGGCCAGCCCCGGCACCGCGTAGCTGGCGCGCTCGCCCAGCTTGGCCTGCGTGAAGCCGATGCCGACGAAGGCCGAGAACCCGGCGCCGAACAGCGACAGCGCCAGCCCGGTGGCGTACTGGTTGGTGTTGAGCCCGATCACCAAGGCGCCGAAGGCCAGCGCCATCAGCATGCCGGCGCCGGCGCCGGCGGCGAAACCGGCCAGGTCGCTGCCGGTGGTGGCCGCCGCGGCGAAGCCGGCGATCGCCGCCACCAGCATCATGCCTTCGGCGCCCAGGTTGACGATGCCGGCGCGCTCGTTGATCAGCAGGCCCAGGCCGGCGATCGCCAGCACCGTGCCGGCGTTCAGCGTCGCGGCGATCAGCAGTGCAAAGCTGTCCATGGCGTCGTCTCCCTCAAGCCTTCTTGCCCAAGCGCACGCGGTAGTTGATCAAGGTGTCGCAGGCCAGCAGCGTGAACAGCAGCAAGCCCTGGAAGACGCCGGTCAGCGACTTGGGCAGCCCCATGCGAGACTGCGCCAGCTCGCCGCCGATGTAGAACATGCTCATCAGGATCGCCGAGAACACGATGCCGACCGGATTGAGCCGGCCGACGAAGGCGACGATGATGGCCGCGAAGCCGTAGCCGGCCGGCACGTAGGGCGTGAGCTGGCCCAGCGGCCCGGCGGCCTCCAGCGCGCCGGCCAGGCCGGCCAGGCCGCCGGAGACCAGCAGCGCCGTCCACAGCGCGCTGCGCGACGAGAAGCCGGCATAGCGCGCCGCCAACGGCGCCAGCCCGCCCACCTGCAGCGCAAAGCCGCGGTAGCTGCGGAACAGAAAAACCGCCATCGCGCCGACCGCGGCCAGCGCCAACAGCACGCCGATGTTGGCGCGCAAGTTGGGCACCAGGCGCGGGATCCTGGTCGCCGCATCGAAGGTGATGGTCTGCGGGAAGTTGTAGCCCTTGGGGTCCTTCCAGGGCCCGTAGACCAGGTACGACAGCAGCATGTCGGCCACGTAGACCAGCATCAGGCTGACCAGGATCTCGTTGGCGTTGAAGCGGTCGCGCAGCAACGCGACGATGGCCGCCCACAGCATGCCGCCCAGCACGCCGGCGATGAGGATCGCGACGACGATCCAGCGCGTGGTTCCCGGCCCGGCCTGCATCGCCACCCAGCCGGCGGCCGCGGCGCCGATCACGAACTGCCCTTCGGCGCCGATGTTCCAGACGTTGGCGCGAAAGCACAGCGCCAATCCAAGGGCCACCAGCACCAGCGGCGTGGCCTTGATCGACAGCTCCGACAGCGCGTAGCCGCTCTTCAGCGGCTCGACGAAGAACATCTGCAGCCCGCGCAACGGATCCTTGCCCAGCAGCACGAACAGGCCGATGCCGATCAGCACCGTGGCCGCCAGCGCCAGCAGCGGCGAGGCGATGGACATCGCCCTCGACGGCTGCGGCCGCGTCTCAAGCCGCAGCATGGCTGGCCTCCTTGCCGGCGTTCATCGTCGGCGCGCCCGGCCACAGGCCGCTCATCCACGCGCCGATGCGCTCCACGGTGGCGTCGGCGCGCGGCAGCGCGGGCGAGACCCGGCCCTGCGCCATGACCAGCAAGCGGTCGCTGATCTCGAACAGCTCGTCGAGCTCCTCGCTGACGACCAGCAGCGCGCAGCCGGCGTCGCGCAGCTTGAGCAGCTCGCCGCGGATCAGCGCCGCCGCGCCGACGTCGACGCCCCAGGTGGGCTGGCTGACGATCAGCAGCGTGGGGCCGGCGTCGATCTCGCGGCCGACGATGAACTTCTGCAGGTTGCCGCCGGACAGGCTGCGCGCCGCCGCGCCGGGGCCACCGGCCTTGACCTGGAAGCGCTGGATCAGGTGCTCGGCCAGCGCGCGCACCTCGCCGCTGACGATCCAGCCGCTCTTGCGCACCGCGCCGGTACGCGTCAGCAATGTGTTATGCGCCAGGCTCAGCGTCGGCACCGCACCGCGGCCCAGCCGCTCCTCGGGCACGAAGTGCAGGCCTTGGCGGCGGCGGCGGCGCGGCGAATGGGCCGCGATGTCCTGCCCTTTCAAGCGCACGCTGCCGGCCGCCGCGCGCCGGTCTTCGCCGGACAGCGCGGCCATCAGCTCCTGCTGGCCGTTGCCGGAGACGCCGGCGATGCCCAGCACCTCGCCGGCACGCACTTCGAAAGCCACGTCGTTCAGGTCGACGCCGAACGGGTGCTGGCGCGGCAGCGACAGCCCCTGCACCGCCAGCACCACGGGCCCCGGCGCGCGCGCCACGTGCTGCAGCGGCGGCGGCTCGGCGCCGATCATCAGCCGCGAGAGGCTGGCGTTGCTCTCGCGCGTGGGGTCGACCTCGCCGGTGACCTTGCCGCCGCGCAGCACCGTGCAGTGGTGGCACAGGCTGCGGATCTCGTCGAGCTTGTGGCTGATGTAGAGGATGCTGCAGCCGCCGTCGGCCAGCTTGCGCAGCGTGACGAAGAGCTTGTCCACCGCCTGCGGCGTCAGCACCGAGGTCGGCTCGTCGAGGATCAGCAGCTGCGGGTCGGTCAGCAGCGCGCGCACGATCTCCACGCGCTGCTTCTCGCCCACGCTCAGCGAGTGCACCGGGCGCTGGGGGTCGACGTCCAGCCCGTAGTTGTGTGCCACCTCGCCGATGCGGCCGGCCACCGCGGCCAGGCTGCCGGCCTTGTCCAGGCCCAGCCACACGTTCTCGGCCACGGTCAGCGTGTCGAACAGCGAGAAGTGCTGGTAGACCATGCTGATGCCCAGCTCGCGCGCCGCCGCCGGGCTCTTGATCTGCACCGGCTGGCCGTTCCAGCGGATGCTGCCGGCGTCGGGCTGCACCGCGCCGTAGATGATCTTCATCAGCGTGCTCTTGCCCGCGCCGTTCTCGCCCAGCACGGCGTGGATCTGGCCCGGCGCCACGCTCAAGGACACGCCGTCGTTGGCCCGCACCGCGGGGTATTGCTTGGTGATGCCGCTCAGTTCAAGGCGGAGCATGAAGGGGCTTTCGCAAGTTGCACGGCAGGATAACGGCAGTGGCCGCCGACGACGGTTGGGGCGACGAACACCGCGTCGCACCGGCGCGCGCGCTACGGCACGCCGATCGGCGGGCGCCGGTGGCGCTCGATGCCGGCGACGCGGGTCGAGACCAGATGGCTGCGGTCGGCCAGCGTGATCCACGCGAACAGCTTTTCGTGCAGGCTGCGCGCCGCTGCGATGCGGCGCTCGCCCACCGCTTCGGTGAACCAGTCCCAGACGCAGACGTCGGCCGCGCAGCCGCGCTCGAAGCTGCCGATCTCGTGGCCGAGCTGCAGCGCCGCGGCGGCGCCGCGCGTCGCCGCATGCAAGGCGGTCCACGCCGTCAGCCGCTGGCCGGCCAGCGCCTGCACCTTGTAGGCGTCGCGCATCGTCGCCGTCATGGCCAGGTCGGTGCCGCCGCCGACGTCGCTGGCCAGGCTCACCGCGACGCCGGCGGCCCGCGTCGCGCGCCAGTCGAACAGCCCGCTGCCGAGGAAGAGGTTGGACGACGGGCAGTGCGCGATCTGCGCGCCGGCGTCGCGCAAGGCAGCGCGGTCCGCGTCGTCGAGCCAGATGCCGTGCGCCAGCACGCTGCGCGGGTGCAGCAGCCCGGCGGCCGCGTAGACGTCGAGGTAGCTGCGCGCCGCGGGGAACAGTTCACGCACCCAGCGCACCTCGGCTTCGTTCTCGGCGAGGTGGGTCTGCAGGTAGAGCGTGGGATCGGCCCGGCACAGCGCGCCGGCCATCGCCAGCTGCTCGGGCGTACTGGTCGGCGCGAAGCGCACCGTCACAGCATAGGCCAGGCGGCCGCGGCCGTGCCAGTGCCCAATCAGCTCCAGGCTGTCGCGCTCGGCGCCGGCCACGTCGTCGCGCAGGCCGTCGGGCGCGTGGCGGTCCATCAGCACCTTGCCGGCCACCAGCCGCATGCCGCGCGCCAGCGCGGCGGCGAACAAGCGGTCGGCCGACACCTTGTGCACGGTGGGGAAGACGACCGCCGCGGTGGTGCCGCGCGCCAGCAGCGCGTCGAGGAACACGGCCGCGCCCTGCGCCGCCACCTCGGCATCGGCGTAGCGCTGCTCGGCCGGGAAGGTGTAGGTCTGCAGCCAGTCGAGCAGCGCGGTGCCGTAGCTGCCGATGACCTCGAGCTGCGGGCTGTGCACGTGGGTGTCGATGAAGCCCGGCAGCAGCAGCCGGCCGGCGTGGTCTTCGCGCACCCAGTCGGCGCCGGGGTCGGCGGCCTGCACCGCCGCGATGCGGCCTTGCTCGATCAGCAGCCAATGGTTGGGGCGCCAGCGCACGGCGCCGGCAGCTTCGGTGTCGCCCCAGTCCGGCTCGGCCTGGAAGTCGAGCACGTCGCCGCGCAAGGCCAGCCGGGCGGCGGCGTTCATCGCCCGTCCTCGGCGCGCGTGCGCCGCAGCGGCGCCAGTGCGCTCAGGTTGCGCGCCAGCTCGCGCACCTGCTCGCGCAACCAGCGGTTGGCCGCCGAGGCGTGCGTCACGTCGTGCCAGAGCTGGTAGTACGTCAGCGGCGGAAAGGCGACCGGGCAGCGCAGCACGCGCACGGGCAGCAGGTCGAGGTAGCGGCTGCAGAACAGCCGCCCGGTGGTCAGCACCAGCAGGCTTTGCGCCACCATCATCGGGATCAGCCCGAAGTGCGCGCTGCGCACCACCACGTCGCGCTGCAGTCCCAGCGTGGCCAGGTGCTCGTCGATGACGCCGGGCGCATCGCCGCCGGCAGCGGTGGCGCGCAGCGGCGTCGGCGCCACGTGCTCGGCAGCCAGATAACGCTCGACCGTCCAGCTGCGGGCGCTCAGGCGCGCCGCCGGATGCTGCTCGCCGACCAGGCAGACCACCTCGTCGGACATCAGCCGCCCCAGGTGCAGCTCCTCGGGCGGCTGCAGCCAGTTGCCGATCACCAGGTCGACCGCGCCCATCGCCAGGCTGCGGCGGTAGTCGAACTCGCCCGACAGCGGCAGCAGTTGCAGCCGCACCTGCGGCGCCACCTGCTTGAGGTGCGCCACCAGCGCGGGCAGGAACAGCGGGTCGAGGTAGTCGCTGGCCACGATGCGAAAGGTCAGCGTGCTGGCCTGCGGCGCAAAGCCGCGCTGCGGCGCGTGGTCGCCGAAGAGCTGCTGCACGTCCTGCAGCATGCGCTGCGCCGGCGCCAGCATCTGCAGCGCAGTCTCGGTGGGCACCATCGCGTTGCCGGCGCGCACCAGCAAGGGGTCGCCGGTCAGCGCGCGCAGGCGCTTGAGCTGGGCACTCACCGCCGGCTGCGTGCTGTGCAGCTTCATGGCGGCGCGCGAGACGCTGCGTTCGGTGATCAAGGTCTGCAAGACGCGGATGAGTTGGAGCTCGATCTTGTCGAAACCGTTCTGCCGTGCCATACGTCGAATCCCATAACCTGCATTAGATCGGCGATATACCATTTCGCGCCGATTGGCGTAACTTGTGGTCTGCCCGCACCCGTCCCAAGCTGCCCGCACCTGCCATCCATGAGCACCCGCCCCATCCGCTTCTTCCACCGCGGCCGGATCGTCGAGATCGCCGATGCCGCGCCGACGCGCAGCGTGCTCGACTGGCTGCGCGAGGACGCGCGCTGCACCGGCACCAAGGAAGGCTGCAACGAAGGCGATTGCGGCGCCTGCACCGTGGTCGTCGGCGAGCTCGACGGCAGCGACCGCCTGGCGCTCGCCAGCGTCAACGCCTGCATCCGCTTCCTGCCCACGCTGGACGGCAAGGCGCTGTTCACGGTGGAAGACCTCAAGTCGCCGCAGGGCGCGTTGCACCCGGTGCAGCGCGCGCTGGTCGACTGCCACGGCTCGCAATGCGGCTTCTGCACGCCGGGCTTCGCGATGTCGATGTGGAGCGCCTACCAGCGCCACCGCGCGCAGGGCACGCGGCCGACGCGCCAACAGATGGCCGACGAACTGGCCGGCAACCTGTGCCGCTGCACCGGCTACCGGCCGATCCTGGACGCCGGCGAGCGCATGTTCGCGCTGCCGGCTGCGCCGCTCGACGAAGCGCCGGTGGTCGACGCGCTGCGCAAGCTGCGCTCGGCCGACGGCCTGCACTACGCCGCCGGCGACGGCTTCCACGCGCCGCGCACGCTGGACGAGCTGGCTGAGCTGCGCGAGCGGCTGCCGCAGGCGCGGCTGCTCGGCGGCGCCACCGACATCGGGCTGTGGGTCAACAAGCAGCTGCGCGAGGTCGGCACGCTGATCTACGTCGGCGCCGTCGACGAGCTGACGCGCATCACGCATCAAGACGGCGGCCTGTGGATCGGCGCCGCGGCGTCGCTGGAAGCGGCCTGGGGTGCGCTCGCGCAAGCCCACCCGGCGCTGACCGAAGCCTGGCTGCGCTTTGCGGCACCGCCGATCCGCCACGCCGGCACGATGGGCGGCAACGTCGCCAACGGCTCGCCGATCGGCGATTCGGCGCCGGTGCTGATGGCACTGGATGCGCAGATCGAGCTGCGCCGCGGCGCGCGCGTGCGCCGCATGCCGCTGACCGATTTCTACGTCGACTACATGAAGAACCGGCTGGAGCCGGGCGAGTTCGTGCAGGCGTTGTGGCTGCCCGCGCTGCCGGCCGCGCGCACGGTGCGCGCCTACAAGATCAGCAAGCGCTACGACTGCGACATCTCGGCGCTGCTGCTGGGCGCGGCGATCGAGCTCGACGGCAGCGGCGCCGTCGCTGACGTGCGGCTGGCCTATGGCGGCATGGCCGCGGTGGTCAAGCGCGCGACGGCGGCCGAGGCCGCGCTGCAAGGCCGGCCGTGGGACGAGACGGCCGTGGCCGCGGCGCAGGCCGCGCTGGCGCAGGATTTCCAGCCGCTGACCGACCTGCGCGCCAGCGCCGAGCACCGGATGCGCGTGGCACGCAACCTGCTGCAGCGCCTGTGGCTGGAGACCCGGCCCGGTGCGCCGCTGATGGCCGCGCAGGTCAACGTCTTCGCCAGTGCCTGAATCGAAGCAGGAGCCCGCCGTGAACAAGCCCCTTCCCGCCGGCCTGCTGCATCTCGATGAGGCCGATGCGCTGCGCGCCGGTGCGCGCGTGGGCATCAGCCGGCCGCACGAGTCGGCGCACCTGCACGTGGCCGGCGAGGCCACCTACACCGACGACCTGCCCGAGCTGGCCGGCACGCTGCACGCGGCACTGGGCTTGTCGCCGGTGGCGCATGGGCGGCTGCAGGCCATCGCGCTGGACCGCATCCGTGCGCTGCCCGGCGTCGTCGCGGTGCTGACCGCCGCCGATGTACCGGGCGCCAACGACTGCGGCTCCATCGTCCCCGACGACCCCATCCTCGCCGACGGCGAGCTGCGCTACCTGGGCCAGCCGGTGTTCGCGGTGATCGCCACCACGCGCACGGCGGCGCGGCGCGCGGCCGCCCAGGCCAAGGCGGTGCTGGCGATCGAGCCGCTGCCGCCGGTGCTGACGCCCCAGGACGCGCACGCGAAGCAGCAGTACGTGGTGCCGGCGATGCACCTGGCGCGCTCGACCAGCGGCAGCGCCATCGCCGACGTGATCGCGCGCGCGCCGCGGCGGCTGCAGGGCGAGTTTGAGGTCGGCGGCCAGGAGCAGTTCTACCTGGAAGGGCAGATCAGCTACGCGGTGCCGACCGAGGACGCGGGCATGCGCGTGCACTGCTCGACCCAGCACCCGAGCGAGATGCAGCACCTGGTGGCGCACGCGCTGGGCCTCGCGGCGCATCACGTGCACGTGGAATGCCGGCGCATGGGCGGCGGCTTCGGCGGCAAGGAATCGCAGTCGGCGCTGTTCGCCTGCGTCGCGGCCATCGCGGCCAGGAAGCTCGGGCGTCCGGTCAAGCTGCGCCTGGACCGCGACGACGACTTCATGGTCACCGGCCGCCGTCACTGCTTCTGGTACACCTATGATGTCGGTTATGACGACGACGGCCGCATCCTGGCCACCGAGGTGACGATGGTCTCGCGCGCCGGCCATTCGGCCGACCTCTCGGCGCCGGTGATGACGCGCGCGCTGTGCCACGTCGACAACGCCTACTGGCTGCCGGAGCTTGCGATGCACGGCTACTCGGGCCGCACCAACACGCAGAGCAACACCGCGTTCCGCGGCTTCGGCGGGCCGCAAGGGGCGATCGCGATCGAGCACATCATCGACACCATCGCGCGCCGGCTTGGGTGCGACGCGCTGGACGTGCGGCGGCTCAACTTCTACGGCCAGGGTCAGACCACGCCCTACGGCCAGCCGGTGCTGGACAACCCCATCCACGCGCTGGTGGCGCGGCTGGAAGCCGGCAGCGACTACCGCGCGCGCCGTGCCGCCGCGGCGGCCTTCAACGCCGGCAGCCCGGTGCTCAAGCGCGGGCTGGCGCTGACGCCGGTGAAGTTCGGCATCTCCTTCAACGTCAAGCATTTCAACCAGGCCGGCGCGCTGGTGCACGTCTATGCCGACGGTTCGATCCTCGTCAACCACGGCGGCACCGAGATGGGCCAGGGCCTGAACACCAAGGTGGCGCAGGTGGTCGCGCACGAGCTGGGCGTGGACTTCGAGCGCGTGCGCTGCACCGCGACCGACACGCAGAAGGTGGCCAACACCTCGGCCACCGCGGCCTCGACCGGCAGTGACCTCAATGGCAAGGCAGCGCAGGACGCGGCGCGCCAGATCCGCGACCGGCTGGCCGCCTGCGCCGCCGCGCACCACGGCGGCGAGGCCGGCGAGGTGCGCTTCGCCAACGATGCCGTCGAGGTCGGCGGCCGGCGGCTGCCGTTCACCGAGTTGGTCGCTCAGGCCTACCTCGACCGCGTGCAGCTCTGGTCCGACGGCTTCTACGCCACGCCCGACCTGAGCTGGGACCGCGAGACGCTGAAGGGCAGCCCGTTCTATTACTTCGCCTGGGGCGCCGCGCTCAGCGAGGTGCTCGTCGACACGCTGACCGGCGAATGGAAGCTGCTGCGCGCCGACCTGCTGCACGACGCCGGGCAGCCGCTCAACCCGGCCATCGACATCGGCCAGATCGAAGGCGCCTTCGTCCAGGGCATGGGCTGGCTGACGACCGAGGAACTGGTCTGGCACCCCAAGACCGGCGCGCTGCTGACGCACGCGCCCAGCACCTACAAGATTCCGACCGCCAACGACGTGCCGACGGCGCTGCACACCGCGCTGTGGGACCAGCCCAACGCCCGCGACACCGTCCACCGCAGCAAGGCGGTCGGCGAGCCGCCGCTGCTGCTGAGCTTCAGCGTGTTCTTCGCGATCCGCGATGCGGTGGCGGCTGCCGGCAATGGCCACGCGGTCGAGGTGCCGTTGAACGCCCCGGCCACGCCGGAGGCCATCCTGCGCGCGGTGCAGGCCGTGCAGGCCGCGCGGACGCAGACTCAGACGCAGACGCAGACGCAAACGCCGGCTTCAGCATGACCTTCGATTTGCGCACACCGGCCTTGATCTGGCGGGCGGCGCGACGCCCGGCGGTGGTGGTGGAGGTGCTGCAGACGCAAGGCTCGGTGCCGCGCGAGGCCGGCACGCGCATGCTGGTGGCGGCCGACGAGGTGCTGGGCACGATCGGTGGCGGCCACCTGGAGCTGCAGGCGATCGCGCGCGCGCGGCGGCTGCTGCAGGGCCGGCCGGAGCCGTTGGAGCAGCGCATCGCGCTCGGGCCCACGCTGGGCCAGTGCTGCGGCGGTGTGCTCAGCCTGCGCTGGCTGATGCTGGCCAACGCCAGGCCCGAGGGCTGGCCGCTGCCGGCGCCGCGCTTCACGCTGCAGCTCTACGGCGCCGGCCACGTGGGCCGCGCGATCGTGCGGCTGCTGGAAGACCTGCCCTGCCGCGTGCAGTGGATCGACGAGCGCGAAAGCGAGTTCCCGGCCACGCCCTCGGCCGCGCACATCGAGCGCGTCTGCGTCGAGCCGGTGCAGGCCGAGGTGGACGCGGCGGCGCCCGGCGCCTGCTACCTCGTGCTGACGCACAGCCACGACCTCGACCTCGCGATCACCGAAGCGATCCTGCGCCGCGGCGACTTCGGCTACCTGGGGCTGATCGGCTCGGCGACCAAGCGCGCGCGCTTCATGCACCGCTTCGAGGCGCGCGGCATCCCGCCCGAACGGCTGAGGCGCCTGACCTGCCCGATCGGGCTGCCGGGCATCGAAGGCAAGGAGCCGGCGGTGATCGCGCTGGGCGTGGTGGCCCAGCTGCTGCAGATCGGCGGCGCGGCCGGCGCGCCGCGGGCCGCGGTGGGCGCCTATTCGCCTTCGGCCACCCGCCGCAGGCCGTCGGCATCGGCCACGTGAACCGTGTAGCCGGCGACCTGGATCAGCCCCTGGCGGCTGAGGCTGCGCATCAGGCGCGACAGCGTCTCCGGCGTGATGGCCAGCTGCGATGCGATGTCGCGCTTGCGCTCGCCGAGCTTGACGATGCCGCCGCGCGGGCTGTCGGCCGTGGGCTGGAAGCGCTCGATCAGCCATTGCGCAAAGCGTGCCGGCGCGTCCTTGTGCATCAGGCCGTGGGTGTTGACGGCCAGTGCGTGCACTTCACGCGCCAGGCTGCCGATCAGCCGCCGCGCCAATGCGGGCTGGCTGGCCAGCAGGCCTTGCAGGTCGTCGCGCGGCAACTCCACCACCACCAGCGGCGTCACCGCGCGGGCGTCGATCGCGTGGCTGGCTTCGATCCAGGCCGCGCTCTGGTCCAGCCAGCCGGGGCCGCGAACCGGGCGCTCGATGCGGAACTGGCCGTCGGGCGTGCAGTAGCCCAGCGCCGCGTCGCCGTCGCGCACGAAGACCAGCGCGCGCGCCGGTTCGTGCTGGTTGAAGACGGTGCCGCCCTGCGGCACGAAGCGCGGCCGCGCCAGCGCCGCCAGCGCCGACAACTCGGCCGGGCTGAGCGGCGGCCCGCCCAGCAGGTCGTTCCAGGTGCGGGCATCGGGCATCAGCGCGTCGGCCGGGCGCAGCGCGCGGTGCAGGCCGGGGCTGATGAGGGTTTCGGCCGGACGCAGGGCCCGGTCAGCCAGCAGCGGAGCGCTGCCGGCCGGCTTGGCGATGCCGTCCTGGCGGGTGTCGATCACGTGCATGTGTCCCATGAGATTCGGCCCGTAGCCCCTCCTCGCCGCTGACCTGGGGTCGGACTCCGGCGATTGGGGGAACCTGCGCCGCAGCCGCACCCAAAGCGGGCGTGGGCGCAATGTCGGGCAGGGCCGCGCGGCGGCCCTTGCGCCAGATCAACGGCGGCGCGCCGGGCAGCGCGCCAATCGCACGAGATGCGCTGTGATGCCTCAGCGTTCGGCGACGTAGTGCTCGATGCGCGGCATTTCGCCGGGCAGCAGGTAGTCCCGCAGGTGCCCTTCCAGCGCCTGGTCGGCCAGCGTCGCGCGGGCACGTTGGTGCAGGTACTCGGCCCAGCTGGTGACGATGAAGCGCTCGACGAAGCGCGAGGGATCGGAGAGGTCGCGGTAGACGCGCCAGAAGGTCGCGCCGTCGCGCCGCCGCGGCGCGCGCAGCAGGCTCACGGCGTCGAGGAAGGCATCGGCGCGGTCGAGTTGCACGCGGTAGCCGATCTCCACCGCCACCGGGCCGGCCTCGGGGTCGGGCTCGTGGACGATGAAGAGGTTCTCGCCGGCCTTGACCTGCGTGACCTCGCCCAGGGCGCCGATGCGCAGCGGGAACGGCCGCGCCAGCAGCAGCCCGGCCAGCATCACCAGCGCCGCCAGCGTCAGCGCCGCCGCCAGGCCGGCGATGTCGGACAGCGCGCCCCAGAAGGCCGAGCCGATCGCGAACGAGCCCAGCGCGCTGAGCGTGTGCATCGAGGTCGCGCGCGCCCGCACCCACGGCGGCACGCTGGTCTGGGTGGCGGTGTTGAAGGTCGACATCACCGCCATCCAGCAGCCGCCGGCGACGAAGAGCGCGCTGTACACCAGCCAGGCGTTGCGTGAGTACGCGCACACTGCCATCACCGCCGCATAGGCCACGCAGCCCACCGCCACCAGCCGCTCCAGCCCGAGCTGCACGCGCAGGCGGCCGATCACCAGCCCGGTGGCCACCGCGCCGGCCCCCAGGCAGCCGATCAAAAAACCGAATCCGGTGGCGCCGAGGCCGAGCTGGCGCTGCGCGATCACCGGCAGCAGTGCCCACAGCGCCGAGCCGGCGGCGCCGTAGGCCATGGTTCGCACGAGCTGGGCCAGCACGGTCTCGGAATGGCGGGCGAAGCGCAGCGCGCTGAGGATGCCGCCCCACAGCCGCTCGGCCGGCAGCCGGCTGGGCGGATGCGGGCGCGGCGGGAAGCGGCGCACCGCCTCGTACAGCACCATCGCGCCCAGCACCGAGAGCAGGAAGACCCAGCCGCTGCCGGCCACCGCGAACACCGCGCCGGCGGCGGCCGGACCGAGCGCGCGCGCCGCGTTGTAGCCGATGCCCACCGCGGTGATGGCCTGCGGCAGCTCGTCGCGCGGCACCACGTCGACGATCGCCGAGTTCCACGACGGCGACAGCACCGCGGTGCAGCAGCCGGTGAGGAAGGTCAGCACCAGCAGCGTCTGCGCGCCGGCCCAGCCCACCAGCACCAGCACGGCCAGCAGCGCCACCATCGCCGCCTGCAACAGCAGCGCCCACAGGATCAGGCGGCGGCGGTCCGTGGTGTCGGCCAGCACGCCGGCCGGCAGCACCAGCAGGAACATCGGCATGAAGACCGCGGTCTGCACCAGCGCGGCGAGGAACGACGAGCCGGTTTGTTCCAGCATCAGCCAGGCGGTGGCCATGGCCTGCATGGCGTTGCCGACGAAGTTGACCGTGCCGCCGACCAGCAGCACCAGAAAGGCGCGGTGGCGCAGCGTGGCGCGGATGCTGGGCTCCGGCGGCGGCGGCGGCGGCACGGGAACGGCGGCGTCGCTCATCGGCTGGCTGCGGCGCGCTACAGCACCAGCAGCGCGCGGAAGTCGTTGACGTTGGTGAAGGTGGGCCCGGTGTGCACCAGGTCGCCCAGCGCCGAGAAGAAGCCGTAGGCGTCGTTGGCGTCCAGCCGCTCGGCGGGCTTCAGGCCCAGCGCCGCGGCACGCACCAGCGTGTCGGGCGCGACGATGGCGCCGGCGTTGTCCTCGATGCCGTCGATGCCGTCGGTGTCGGCGGCCAGCACGTGAACGCCTGGCTGGCCTTGCAACGCGATCGCGCAGCCGAGCAAGAACTCGGTGGCGCGACCGCCGCGGCCGCGCGGCGCGCCGGGCTGGCGCGGCCGCACGGTGACCGTGGTCTCGCCGCCGGACAGGATCACGCAGGGCCGCGCAAAGGGCTCGCCGCGGCGCGCGACGGCGCGCGCCAGCGCCGCGTGCACCTTGCCGACCTCGCGGCTTTCGCCTTCGATCTCGTCGCTGAGGATGTGGGCCCGCAAGCCCTGCGCGCGCGAGGCCGCGGCGGCGGCTTCGAGGCTGGCCTGCGGCGTGGCGATCAGCTTCCATTCGTGGCCGCTGAAGCAGGGGTCGCCGGGTTTGGGCGTCTCGAAGGCGCCGCTTTGCAGCCCTTCACGGGCCGCGGCCGGCAGCTCGATGCCGTAGCGGCGGCAGATCGCCAGCGCGTCGGCGCAGGTGCTGGCGTCGGGCACCGTGGGGCCGCTGGCGATCACCGAGGGGTCGTCGCCGGGCACGTCGCTGATCAGCAGCGTCAGCATGCGCGCCGGCGCCGCGGCCTGCGCCAAGCGCCCGCCCTTGATCGCCGAAAGGTGCTTGCGCACGCAGTTCATCTCGTCGATCGCCGCGCCGCTGGCCAGCAAGGCCTGGTTGACGGCCTGCTTGTCGGCCAGGCTCAAGCCCGGCGCCGGCAGGCTGAGCAGCGCCGAGCCGCCACCGGAGATCAGCGCGATCACCAGGTCATCGGCCGTCAGCCCGCGCACCACCTGCGCGATGCGCTCGGCCGCGGCCTGGCCGGCGGCGTCGGGCACCGGGTGCGAGGCTTCCACCACCTCCAGCCGGCCGGGCCGCTGGCGCCAGGCCGGCGGCACATGGCCGTAGCGGGTGACGACCAAGCCCGACAGCGGCGCGTCGGCCGGCCAGGCGGCGTCCAGCGCCGCGGCCATCGCGCCA
>CAYYDJ010000057.1:0-16104 GCA_964470565.1 uncultured Rubrivivax sp. | reverse complement strand
TGCCCGGCACGCTGCCGGTGATGAACCGCGGCGCCGTCGAGCGCGCCATCCGCTTCGGGCTGGCGGTGGGCGCGACGATGGCGCCGCTGTCGATCTTCGCGCGCAAGAACTACTTCTACCCCGACCTGCCCAAGGGCTACCAGATCAGCCAGTACGAGATTCCGGTGGTGCAGGGCGGCCGCGTCGAGTTCGTGCTGGGCGGGCAGGCCAGGAGCGTGCGCCTGACCCGCGCCCATCTGGAAGAGGACGCCGGCAAGAGCCTGCACGAGGACTACCACGGCCAGTCGGGCATCGACCTCAACCGCGCCGGCACGCCGCTGCTGGAGATCGTCTCCGAGCCCGACATGCGCAGCAGCGCCGAGGCGGTGGCGTATGCGCGCGCGCTGCACACGCTGGTGGTTTGGCTGGCCATCTGCGACGGCAACATGCAGGAAGGCAGCTTCCGCTGCGACGCCAACGTCTCGGTGCGCAAGCCCGGCGCGCCGCTGGGTACGCGGCGCGAGATCAAGAACCTCAACAGCTTCCGCTTCCTGCAGCAGGCGATCGACTTCGAGATCCAGTGGCAGATCGACCGCCTCGAAGACGGCCTGGCCATCGAGCAGGCCACCGTGCTGTTCAACCCCGACAGCGGCGAGACGCGCGCGATGCGCAGCAAGGAAGACGCTCAGGATTACCGTTATTTCCCCGATCCCGACCTGCCGCCGCTGGTGATCGCGCCCGACTGGGTGGCGCGCGTGCAAAGCGAGATGCCCGAGCTGCCCGCGGTGATGGCCGCGCGGCTGCAGCGCGACGACGCGCTGCCCGCCGATGACGCGGCGATGATGACGCAGAGCCTGCCCTTCGCGCGCTTCTACGAGGCGACGCGTGACGCCTGCGTGTCATTGCAGGCCGGCCGCGATGCGACCGGCGTGCCCAAGCTCGCCGCCAACTGGCTGATGGGCGAGGTGTCCAAGCGGCTCAACGCCGCGGGCTTGTCGATCGAGGCGGCGCCGGTGTCGCCGGCGCAGCTGGCCGCGCTGATCGCGCGCGTGATCGACGGCACGGTCTCCAACAACGGCGCGCGCCACGTCTTCGAGGCGCTGTGGAGCGGCGAAGGCAGCGACATCGATGCGCTGATCGAAGCCAGGGGCCTCAAGCAGATGAACGACAGCGGCGCGCTGGCCGCGATCGTCGACGAGGTGATCGCCGCCAACGCCAAGTCGGTGGACGAATACCGCGCCGGCAAGGACAAGGCCTTCAACGCGCTGGTCGGCCAGGCGATGAAGGCCAGCAAGGGCAAGGCCAACCCGGCCCAGGTGAGCGAGCTGCTGAAGCGCAAGCTCGGCTGAAGCCGCGGCGCCGGCGGCGGCGCCGTCAGACGCCGCCGCTGGCCGGCTTGGGGGTGGCCGCCGGCCGGTCGGTGGGCAGCGGGCCCATCGAGCCCGGCGTCGCGCCGCCCCACAGCTTCTGCAGGCGCGCCAGCTCGATGTCGTAGATGCGGTTCACGCGCTCCAGCTCGGCCTGCTGGGTGGCGGTGGCCTCGCGCTGCGCTTCCACCGCGGCGTCGTTGGCTTCCATCTGCGCGCGCAACTTGGCCGGCAGCCGCTTGCCCTTGTAGAACTCGGCCTCGCTGAGCAGCGGCTTGCGCTCGGCTTCCAGCTCCTTGAGCCGGTCGTCGGTGGCCTTGACGGCCAGGCGCACGGTGTCCAGCGCCGCCTCGCGCGCCTTGCGGTGCGCGGCCTCGTTGGGGTAGCGGTTGACGAGGTTCTTGTCGCGCCGCGTGGACTCGATCAGCGCCATGCGCTCGGCGTTGGCCTTGCGCTCGCGCGCCTCGATCGCGGCGCGCTCGTCGGCCGTCAGCGTGGGCGGGTGGACGCCGCGCACCGAGCCGTCGCGATTGAGGATCTGCTGCTCCTTGGCCGAGCAGGCGGCGATCGGGCGGTCGGAGGTCAGGCGCCGGCCGCGGTCGTCGATGCAGCTGTAGATCGGCGTGCCATCGGCGCGCGGTTGCTGCGCCGACGCCGGTGCGCCGATCGTCAGCAACAGCAGCGGCAGGCAGGGCAGCAGGCGAAGCAGGCCGCTCGGGGACATTCAAACTCCGTATCGGTCGCGGTATGCGTGCACGGCGGCGGCACTGGCGCGCAGCGCGGGGTCAGGCGCCAGATACTGCAGCAAGTCGTCCAGGCAGGCAACCGCGCACACCGGCAGCCCGAGTTCGCGCGTGACGTACTGCACCGCCGAATGTGGCAGGTCGCGGCCGGCCTCGGTCGCCTTCTCCTGGCGGTCCAGCGCCAGGGCCACGCCGCAGGGCGTGGCGCCGGCGGCCCGGATCAGCGCGATCGACTCGCGCACCGAGGTGCCGGCCGAGATCACGTCGTCGACGATCAGCACGCGACCGCGCACCGGCGCGCCCACCAGCGTGCCGCCTTCGCCATGGTCCTTGGCTTCCTTGCGGTTGTAGGCGAAGGGCACGTTGCGGCCCAGCCGCGCCAGCTCGATGGCCAGCGCCGCGGCCAGCGTGATGCCCTTGTACGCGGGGCCGAACAGCATGTCGAAGCCGATGCCGCTGGCCAGCAGCCGGCGTGCATAGAATGAACCGAGCGTCCCCAGCTTGGCGCCGTCGTCGAACAACCCGGCGTTGAAGAAATACGGCGACAGCCGCCCGGCCTTGGTCTTGAACTCGCCGAAGCGCAGCACGCCGGCGTCGACGGCGAAACGGACGAAGTCCTGGGCCAGGGGATCGGCGGCGCGCTCGGCGGTCATGGGCCGCGGATTGTAGGGGGCGCCTCGGTCGTGCCCCGGCACACAGGCAACGAAGAAGGGGACCCGCGTTGAGAGTGATTTCGGCCAACCTGAACGGCATCCGCTCGGCCGCGAACAAGGGCTTCTTCGACTGGCTGCCCAAGCAGCGGGCCGACGCCGTGGGCGTGCAGGAGGTCAAGGCCCAGCACGAGCACGTCGACGGCGTGTTCTGCAGCCCGGGCCGCATGAAGGGGCATTTCTGTTACGCGCTGAAGAAAGGTTATGCCGGCGTCGGCCTGTACACGCGCGACGAGCCGAGCGAGCTGATCGTCAAGATCGGCGTGCCGGAGTTCGACGACGAAGGCCGCTGGGTCGAGAAGCGCTTCGACAAGCCCGGGCGCAAGCTCAGCCTGATCAGCTGCTACTTTCCCAGCGGCTCCAGCGGCGAGGAGCGGCAGCAGGCCAAGTACCGCTTCCTGGCGGCGATCTACCCGCACCTGGTCAAGCTGAAGAAGCAGCGCGACTTCATCCTGGTGGGCGACATCAACATCGCGCACAAGGAGATCGACCTCAAGAACTGGCGCAGCAACCAGAAGAACTCGGGCTTCCTGCCCGAAGAGCGCGCCTGGCTCACCAAGCTGTTCGACCAGGCCGGGCTGGTCGACGTCTACCGGACGCTGGAGCCCGACGCCACCGACAGCGCCTACACCTGGTGGAGCAACCGCGGCCAGGCCTGGGCCCACAACGTGGGCTGGCGGCTGGACTACCAGATCGCCACGCCGGCGCTGGCGCAGACCGCGCGCAAGGCCGCCATCTACAAGGCCGAGCGCTTCAGCGACCATGCGCCGCTGACCATCGACTACGACTTCAAGCTGTAGCGTGATGGGCGGGTGGCGGCTGCGGGCGGTGACGACGGCGTTCAGGGCGACGTTGACGGCAGTGTTGCTGGTGGCGCTGCCCGTCGTCGCGGCCGCTGCTGCCGCGGCCGGTGACGACACGCTGGCCCGCCGCGCGCGTGCCTGCACCGGCTGCCACGGCGAGCACGGCCGCGCCGCGCCCGACGGTTACTACCCGCGGCTGGCCGGCAAGCCGGCGGCCTATCTGTTCGACCAGTTGCTCGCCTTCCGCGACGGCCGCCGCCGCTACGCGCTGATGCGGCACCTGCTGGAGCCGCTGTCCGACGACTACCTGCGTGATCTGGCCGGCTACTTCGCGGCGCTGAACGTGCCGTACGAGCCGCCGCTGCCGCTGCCGGCGCAACTGGCCGCCGACGCCGCGGCGCAGGCGCGCGCCAAGGCGCTGGTCACGCAAGGCGACGCGGCGCGCGAATTGCCGGCTTGCAGCGCCTGTCACGGCGCCGCGTTGACCGGCGCGCTGCCGGGCGTGCCCGCGTTGCTGGGCCTGTCGCGCGACTACCTCAACGCCCAGCTCGGTGCCTGGCGCACCGGCACGCGCAGCGCACGGGCGCCCGACTGCATGGCCGAGGTCGTGCGCCGGCTGGCGCCGGACGACGTGGCGCTGCTCGCGGCCTGGCTGGCCGCGCAGCCGGTGCCCGCGGTGTCTGCGCCCGCGGCCTCGCTGCCGCAGCCCATGCCCTTGCGCTGCGGCACGACGGTGCCGGTGGTGCCGCGATGAAGCGCATCGCCACCGCCTTGCTGGGCTTGATGGTTCTGGCGCTGGCCGTCGCCTTGAGCGCCGGCTGGTGGGACCGCGCCGACGATCTGCGCATCGCGGCGCCGTCGGCAACGACAGCGCCCGATGCGGCCGCCGTCGCGCGCGGCGCCTACCTCGCCCGCATCGGCCACTGCGCCGGCTGCCACAGCGCGCCCGGCGCGGCCGAGTACGCCGGCGGCCGCGTCATCAACACGCCCTTCGGCGCCGCGGTGGCCGCCAATCTGACGCCCGACGCGCAGCACGGCCTGGGCCGCTGGACCGCGGCCGCCTTTCGTCGCGCGTTGCGCGAAGGCCGCTCGGCCGATGGCCGCGCGCTGCTGCCGGCCTGCCCTTATCCGAACTTCAGCCTGATCGGCGACGCCGATGCCGGCGACCTCTGGGCCTACCTGCAAAGCCTGCCGGCGGCGGCGCAGCCGGTGCCGCCGCACGCGCTGCACTTTCCCTATGCGCTGCCGGTGGCCTTGACGGTCTGGCGTTCGCTGCGCTTCCAGCCGGCCGTCCTGCCCGAGCTGGCCGACGACACGCTGCGCCGCGGCGCTTATCTCGTCGGCGGCCTCGGCCACTGCAGTGCCTGCCACGGCCTGCGCGACAGCTGGGGCGCTACCGGCGGCGCCTGGGACTTCCGCGGCGGCATCATCCCCGAGCAAGGCTGGCTGGCGCCGTCGCTGCAAGACCCGCGCGCGGCCGGCGCTTCGGCCTGGCCGCCGGCCGAGACCGCGGCCTTGCTGAAGACCGGCCGCAATGCGCAGGCCACGGTCTCGGGGCCGATGGCGGTGGTGGTGGCGCACAGCACGCAATACCTGCGCGATGCCGACGCGGCCGCCATCGCGGCCTATCTGCACCAGCTGCCCGTGGTCGCGGTGCCCGCTCCCAGGCCGACGCCCGCGCCGACGGCCGCGACGCTGGCGCTCGGCGACAAGC
Source organism: uncultured Rubrivivax sp. (assembly GCA_964470565.1). GTDB lineage: Bacteria > Pseudomonadota > Gammaproteobacteria > Burkholderiales > Burkholderiaceae_C > Rubrivivax. The sequence goes on along the minus strand of CAYYDJ010000057.1, from coordinate 10,788 downwards.
TCTACGAGCGCCATTGCGCCGACTGCCACGGCCGCCAAGGCGAAGGCGTGGCCGACAACGGCCCGGCGCTGGCCGGCAACCGCGCCGTGGCGCTGGCCTCGCCGGTCAACGTGGTGCGCATGGTGCTGGGCGGCGGCTTCGGGCCGTCGACGGCGGCGCATCCGCGGCCGCCGGGCATGCCGCCGTTTGCCACGCTGCTGGGCGACGACGAAGTGGCCGCCGTCGTCAGCCAGGTGCGTTGGCGCTTCGGCAACCGCGCCTCGGCCGTCGATGCGCTGGTGGTCAACCGCGAGCGCTGAGCCCCAGGCGCCGTCGCGGCCCGGCAGTATGCTCGGCGCTTGTCGGAGACAACCCCATGCCCGATCAGATCCCGGCGCCGGTTCGCCACATCCGCCTGACCTCGCATCCCGGCCAAGGCCCGGCCGGCGCGCCGGCCATCCGCTGGGGCGAGGCCGATCCGCTGCAGCGCGGCCCCATCGTCGGCACCACCACCAACCGCGGCCAGCGCAACGTGGTGGGCACGCACAGCGGCAGCTACGGCGTCTACCGCGCGCTGGCCGTGGCCGCCGGCAACCTGACGCGCGGCCACCGCGCCGACCTGACCAACACCGCGCCCACCGACCCGATCGGCCCCTACCCGCAATGGGGCGAGCCCGAGCGCATCGTCTCGATCGACCCCTGGGGCGCCAGCGTGCAGACGGTCTACGCCGACTACCTGGCGCAGGGCTACGACATCCGGCCGACCATCGCCGTCACCAAGGCCCACATCCATCTGCCGGAGATCAAGCAGGCCATCGCCTTCCAGCGCCTGGCGATCGACGGTCGCGTGCTGCTCGACGACGCCAGCGCCACGGTGACCAAGATCGCGGTCGAGCCGGTGTGGTGGCTGCCCGGCGTCGCGCGCCGCTTCAAGGTCAGCGAGGCCGAGTTGCGTCGCGCGTTGTTCGAAGAGACCGGCGGCATGTACCCCGAGCTGGTGACGCGCAGCGACCTCGAGGTCTTCCTGCCGCCGATCGGCGGCCAGACGCTGTACGTCTTCGGCGACGTGCGCGCGCTGGCCGACCCGCGCATCACGCTGACGGCGCGCGTGCACGACGAGTGCAACGGCTCCGACGTCTTCGGCAGCGACATCTGCACCTGCCGGCCCTACCTGACGCATGCGATCGAGGAGTGCATCCACGGCGCGCAGCAAGGCGGCGTGGGGCTGATCGCCTACAGCCGCAAGGAGGGCCGCGCGCTCGGCGAGGTGACCAAGTTCCTGGTCTACAACGCGCGCAAGCGGCAGGAGGGCGGCGACCGCGCCGACAAGTACTTCCTGCGCACCGAATGCGTGGCCGGCGTGCAGGACATGCGCTTCCAGGAGCTGATGCCCGACGTGCTGCACTGGCTGGGCATCCGCAAGATCCACCGCCTGGTCAGCATGAGCAACGACAAGTACGACGCCATCACCGGCAGCGGCATCGAGGTGGGCGAGCGCGTGAAGATCCCCGACGAGCTGGTGCCCGCCGACGCCAAGGTGGAGATCGAGGCCAAGATCGCGGCCGGCTACTTCACCGACGGAGCGGTCCCCGATGAGCAGAGGCTGGCCAGCGTGAAGGGTCGTGGTCTTGAGTGATGCTGCCCCCGACGGCCCGGGCAACCCGCAGCGGCCCGACTTGCTGGCGGTGCTGCGCCGCCCGCAGACCATCCGCGCGCGTTGCGCGGCGATCACGGCCGCCGTGGCCGACGAGCGCTCGGGCTGGTTCCGGCTCGACCGCTCGCGGCTGCCCGAGGCCGCGGCGCGCGTCGCGGCGCTGACGCGGCGCCGATTCCCCGATCTGCGCATCCCGTACCACAGCCGCTGGCGCCACTTCGAGGCTGGCGGCATCGACCGCAAGGCCGAGCTCGATGCCCGGCTGGCCGGGCTGTCGGCGGCCGACCGCGCCCGTGCGCATTTCGACCTCACCGTCGTCAGCGTGTTGCTCGATGCCGGTGCCGGTGGAGATTGGCGTTATGCCGAGCAGGCCGCGGCGTTGCCGGCCAGCGCGCTGCCGGCCGAAAGGGTGGGCCGCGACGAGCTGATGGCGGCGCTGGACCAGGCCAGCAATGGCGGCGGCGCTGCACCGCCGGCAGCGCAGGCCGAAGCCTCCACGGCCGCGCGCTACGGCCGCTCCGAAGGCCTGGGCGTCGCGAGCTTGCGGGCCTTCATGGCCGGCGTCTTCTCGTCGCTGCCGGCCGAGCCCTGCCGCGTCGACGCGCAGGCGCTGCGCCAGATCGACGCCGCGGTGCTGCGCGGTGTGTTCCAGGTCGGGCCGTCCAACCCGCTGGTCGGGCTGGAAGGCCGCGCCGGCTTGCTGGCCCGCCTGGGCGAGGTCTTGCAGGACGAGAGCCGGCGCGACGGGCTGCCCGCGCGGCCCGCGCTGCTGTTCGACCGGCTGACCGCCGGCGGCACGCGCAGCAGCGTCAGTGCCGCCGAGATCCTGCGCCAGGTGCTGCAGGCGCTGGGCCCGATCTGGACCAGCGGCAGCCTGGTGATGGGCGTGCGCGCGGGCGACGTCTGGCCGCATCGCTGGGCCGGCGCCGACGGCGGTGACGGCGAGGGCCAGGACCTGGTCACCCGCGGCTGGGTGCCGTTCCACAAGCTCAGCCAGTGGCTGAGCTACTCGCTGTTGGAGCCGCTGCAATGGGCCGGCGTCAGCGTCACCGGGCTCGACGCGCTGACGGGACTGCCCGAGTACCGCAACGGCGGCCTGCTGCTGGACAGCGGCGTCATCGTGCCGCGCTCGCCCGCCATGCTGCAGCGCACGTGGAAGCCCGGCGACGAGGCGGTGGTCGAATGGCGCGCGCTGACCGTCACGCTGCTCGACGAACTGGCGGTGCTGGTGCGCCAGGAACTGGGCCTCAGCGTCGAGCAGTTGCCGCTGGCCTGCGTGCTGGAAGGCGGCACCTGGGCCGCCGGCCGCGAGATCGCCGCCGAGCGCCGCGAGGGCGGCGCGCCGCCGCTGCAGATCGACAGCGACGGCACGGTGTTCTGAAGGCTGAAGGGCGGCCGCCATCCTCGTCCAGACTCCGGCCCCCTCCTTCGGCGCCGAGCTGCGCCGCTGGCGGCTGCAGCGCGGCTTGTCGCAGCTGGCGCTGGCGCTCGATGCCGGGGTCTCCACGCGCCACCTGAGCTGGCTGGAGACCGGCAAGTCCGAGCCCAGCCGCGCGATGGTGCTGCGCCTGGTCGAGCGGCTGCAGCTGCCGCTGCGCGAGCGCAATGCCTTGCTGGCCGCAGCCGGCTACGCGCCGCTGTACGCCGTGCGGGCGCTGACCGATCCGGCGCTGGCGCACGTGCGCGCCGCGCTGCAGCGCCTGCTCGACGCGCACGAGCCCTGGCCGGCGCTGGCGGTCGACCGTCACTGGAACCTCGTGGCGCACAACCGCCTGGTGCCGATCTTGATGGCAGGGGCTGCGCCCGCGCTGCTGCAGCCGCCGGTCAACGTGCTGCGGCTGTCGCTGCATCCACAAGGTCTTGCGCCGTCGATCGTCAACCTCGGCGCCTGGCGCGCCTACGTGCTGCACCGCTTGCAGACGCAGGTGGCCAGCACGCAGGACGCCCGGCTGCAGGCGCTGCTGGACGAGTTGCGCGCGCTGCCGGCACCGGCGGTCGCCGAGGACGCCGGGCCCGGCCCGCTCGACGTGGCGGTGCCGCTGACGCTGCGCGGCCCCGGCGGGCCACTGCACTTCATCACCGCGGTCACCGTGTTCGGCGCGCCGCACGACGTGACGCTGGCCGAGATCGCCGTCGAGACGCTGCTGCCGGCCGATGCGGCCACCGCCGATCAGTTGCGCGCGCTGATCACTTGAACGGATTCGCCGTCGCGAACCACAGCCCGAGGCCGGTGGCGATGATGAACGCGCCGTCGAGCACGCCCACCAGCAGGAAGACCTTGGTCTGCATCGGCTCCATCATTTCGGGCTGGCGCCCGCTGGCCTCCAGGTACTTGCTGGCCATGATGCCGATGCCGATGCATGAGCCGATCGCGCCCAGGCCGATCATGTGGCCCACGGCCAGCGGAACGAGGTTGATGCCGTCCATCGAGTGCTCCGGGGGGTGACGATGGCCGCAGCTTGCCGCCCCGCGCCGGCGCGGGCGATGACCTGCCACGTCATGCCGCCGGCTGCGCCGGCCCCGCAGGCGTTCGTAGGCCTGCGGCAGCACGCCGGCCGGCATCGCGGTCAGCCACGACGCCAACGGCTGGCCCACCTATCACGGCGCCGCCGACTACCGGCGCCACGGCGGCGGCAACGGCTACCTGAACGCGCCCTGTCCTGCACCGCGGTGACGGGCCGGCGACAGGGCCGGCCGCGCGCTGTGGCACCATCTTCGCCACAGCGCCGCAGCCCGATGCGGCGAAAAGAAGAGCCCGCATGAGCAACTCCACGCCTGCCCCCGCCGTTCACGTCGTCGCCCATCCGCTGGTGCAGCACAAGCTGACGCTGATGCGCCAGAAGGACCGCAGCACCAACAGCTTCCGCCGCCTGCTGCACGAGATCGGCATGTTGATGGCCTACGAGGTCACGCGCGACATGCCGACCTCGCTGATCGACATCGAGACGCCGCTGGAGGCGATGAAGGCGCCGGTGATCGACGGCAAGAAGACCGTCTTCGTCGTCGTCATGCGCGCCGGCGACGGCTTCCTCGACGGCATGCTCGAGGTGGTGCCCGGCGCGCGCGTCGGCCACGTCGGCCTGTACCGCGACCCCAGGACGCTGGGCGCGGTGGAGTACTACTTCAAGATGCCGCAGGACATGCACGAGCGCGACGCCATCGTGCTGGATCCGATGCTGGCCACCGGCAACTCGGCCGTCGCCGCGGTGGACCGGCTGAAGGAGACGCGGCCGAAGTCGATCCGCTTCGTCAGCCTGCTGGCCGCGCCCGAAGGGCTGAAGAACTTCCACGCCCACCACCCCGACGTGCCGGTCTACACCGCGGCCATCGACCGCCAGCTCAACGAGCACGGCTACATCGTGCCCGGCCTGGGCGATGCGGGCGACCGCATCTTCGGCACCAAGTGAGCCCGCTGCGGCCCTGACGGTCCGCGTCAGGCGTTGCCCACCACCGACGCCGTCGCCATCAGGTCCTCCAGCAGCGCCAGCGACGCCGAGCCCGGCAGCGCATAGGGGTCCAGCACCGGCTTCTCGCTGTACTTCAGCAGCAGCGCCGGGTTCAGGCGCGACATGTCCACCTGGCCCATCGCCCAGCCGGCGAAGCGGCGCTCGGTGATCTCCTCGAAGGCCAGCAGCTCCACCGCACTGTGGCGGCGGTCGGCCACGATGCGCTGGTACAGGCGGTTGACGGCGCTGCGCCCGCCTTCCAGTACCTGCAGGAAGATGCCGCTGGCCGGGCACACGCACAGCACGCCGGTGACGCCCAGCGCCGGGTTGTGGTGACGCGACTGCCGCAGGATGGCGTGCAGCTCCTCGTGGTCCAGCGCCGCGGCGGCCGCGCGGCTGGCGTACATCAGGCGGACGAGCATCGGCATGTCTCCCGGTTCAGTCAGGTCTTGCGCGACAGCAGCGACAGGAACTCGCGCCGCAGGCTGGCGTCCTTCAGGAACGCGCCGCGCATCACACTGTTGACCATTGCCGCCTGGTCGTCCTTGACGCCGCGCCAGTGCATGCAGAAATGGTCGGCCTCCATCACGATGGCCAGGCCGTCGGGGCGCACGCGCTGCTGCAGCTCGTTGGCCAGCATGGTCACCGCCTCCTCCTGGATCTGCGGCCGGCTCATGATCCAGTCGCAGATGCGCGCGTACTTCGACAAGCCGATCAGGTTGCTGTGCTCGTTGGGCAGCAGCCCGATCCACACCTTGCCGAGGATGGGGCACAGGTGGTGGCTGCAGGCGCTGCGCACCGTGATCGGGCCGACGATCATCAGCTCGTTGAGCCGCTCGGCGTTGGGGAACTCGGTCACCGCGGGCATCGGCGCGTAGCGGCCGCGGAACACCTCGTCGACGAACATGCGCGCCACGCGCTGCGCGGTCTCGTGGGTGTTGTGGTCGCTCTCGGTGTCGATCACCAGCGCCTGCAGCACCTCCTGCATGCGCGCCTGCACCTCGGCTTTCAGCTCGTCGAGCTCGCCGGGGCGGATGTAGGCGGCGATGTTGTCGTTGGCATGGTGGCGGCAGTCGGCCGTCACCAGACGGTAGCGGATGCGTTCGGAGGCCGGCAGGCGGCCCAGTTCGTCCTCGCTGCGCAGCAGGCGGGCGGGTGCGTCGGCCGGCGCCGTCGGCGGCTGGGGCATGGGGCGGTCTCCTTCGGGGCGGGCTTCGCATTCTGCGGGCAAGGGCATCGGCGCGTCGGAAGCAGGCCCTAGACTGCCGCGGTGAGCGCCACCCCCACCTTGCACGGCCCGCCGCTGTCGCGGCTGCTGGACCTTTGCGCCGAGCTGCTGCAGGCGGTGCGCGCCGGGCGCTCGGCCACCGACTGGATGGCGCGCTGCCCGCCCGACGCGCGCGCCGGCGTGCAGGCGTTGGGCTTCGACGTGCTGCGCCGACTGGGTGGTGCCGCCGAGGTGCGCAAGCAGCTGGCACCCAAGGTGCCGCCGCCGGCGGTCGACGCCTTGCTGTGCTGCGCGCTGGCGCTGCTGTGGCCGCAGCCGGCGCCGCCGTATGCCGACCACACGCTGGTCGACCAAGCGGTCAACGCGGCCCGCCAGCGCACGCCGGCGGCCGCCGGCTTCATCAACGCGGTGCTGCGCCGCTTCATCCGCGAGCGCGCGGCGCTGGTGGCGGCGGCCGAGCGCCAGCCCGAGGCGGCCTACAACCACCCGGCCTGGTGGATCGAGCGCGTGCGCCAGGACTGGCCTGCGCAGTGGCAGCCGCTGCTGCTGGCGGCCAACCAGCGGCCGCCGATGACGCTGCGCGTCAACGCCCGGCGCCTGAGCGGCGCGGCCTACCTGCACAAGCTGGCCGACGCCGGCCGCGCCGCCACGCTGCTGGACGACCCGATGCTCGCCGGCCAGGCCGTGATGCTGGCCGAGCCCTGCCCGGTGCAGGCGCTGCCGGGCTTCGCCGAGGGCGAGGTGTCGGTGCAGGACGCGGCGGCGCAGCGCGCGGCCAGCCTGCTGCTGGGCGATGGCTTGGCCGCCGGTGCCCGCGTGCTGGACGCCTGCGCCGCGCCCGGCGGCAAGACCGCGCAGTTGCTGGAGCGCGCCGAGCTGGACCTGCTGGCACTGGACAGCGACCCGCAGCGCCTGCCGCGCATCCACGAGACGCTGCAGCGCCTGCACCTGCACGCCGAAGTGCGCGCGGCCGACGCGCGCCAGCCGGCCCAGTGGTGGGACGGCCGGCCGTTCGACGCCATCTTGCTGGACGCGCCTTGCAGCGCGTCGGGCATCGTGCGCCGCCACCCGGACATCCGCTGGCTGCGGCGGGCCGACGATTTGTCAGCGCTCACTCGCATCCAGAGTGAGCTGCTGCAGGCCCTGTGGCCGTTGTTGAAGCCCGGCGGCCGACTCGTCTACGCGACCTGCTCGATCTTCAAGGCCGAGGGCCAACAGATGATCGACGCATTTTTGCAACGCCTGCCGGCCGGCGCGGCGCAGGCAGACCCGCGCTCGCCGGGCCACCTGCTGCTGCTGGCCGACAATCCGCAAGCCGTTCGTCCAGCCACCGCGCCGCCGCAGGCCGTCGCCTGGCAGGACGGCTTCTTCTACGCTCTGATCCACAAGCACTGACCCCTTGCACCGGCCCACCATGCACCACCGGCGGCACATTGACAGACGCTCGCTGCTGGGGCTGGGGGCGGGGCTGCTGCTGGCCGCCTTCGCGCTGCCGCGGGCGGCGCTGGCCCAGGTGCAGCTGCTGTCGCTGCAGGCGCTGCGCGCCGACGGCGCGCTGATGATCGACTTCGTCACCCGCGTGACGCTGCCGCACGCGGTGGAAGACGCGCTGCAGCGCGGCGTGCCGGTCTACTTCACCGCCCAGGCGACGCTGTGGCGCAGCCGCTGGTACTGGCGCGACGAGCGCATCGCACGCGTCCACCGCAACTGGCGCGTGGCCTACCAGCCGCTCACCGCCAACTGGCGCGTCGGCCTGGGGGGCCTGAACCAGACCTACGCCACGCTGGCCGAGGCGATGGCCGTGGTCACGCGCGCCTCGCAGTGGCGGCTGGCCGAACTGTCGCAGATCGACCCCGACAGCCGGCACTACGTCGAGTTCTCCTGGCGGCTGGACACCTCGCAGCTGCCGAGCCCGATGCTGATCGGCCTGGGCGGCGGCAGCGACTTCGCGCTCGGTGTCGAACGCTCGATCCGGATTGATTGAGTTGAAGGCGCCGCCCGCATGACCCGCTCCGCGCGCTGGGCCTGGATCGTCGCGCTGACGGCGACCACCGGCCTCGGCCTGGTGCTGGCCTTCGTGGTGCGCATGGGCACCGACGCGGCGGGCAGCGCCATCAGCGAGCGGCGCTTCTTCTGGCTGTTCTGGGCCAACGTCGCGGTGGCCGCGATGCTGACGGTGGTGATCGTCTTCGCCGCCATCCGGCTGGCGCTGCGGCTGCGGCGCGGCAAGTTCGGCAGCCGGCTGCTGATCAAGCTGGCCGGCATCTTCGCGCTGGTGGGCGTGCTGCCGGGGCTGACGATCTACACCGTGTCCTACCAGTTCGTCGCCCGCAGCATCGAGGTCTGGTTCGACGCCCGCATGGCCGGTGCGCTGGACGCCGGCCTCTCGCTGGGCAAGAACACGCTGGACACGCTGGCGGCGGACCTCGCGCGCAAGGCGCGGCTGGCCGCCGAGCGGCTGCGCGAGACCGGCGTTGCCGGCACCACCGCGGTCACGCTGGAGCGGCTGCGCGAGCAGGCCGGCGTGGCCGACCTGGCGCTGGTGGGCGGCACCGGCCAGGTGCTGCTGACGGCCGGCGGCGGCACCGCCGCCGTGGCGCCCGAGCGCCCCGGTGCCACCTTGCTGAGCCAGGCCGCCAGCACCGGCGTGGCCAGCCAGTTCATCGGCCTGGACGAGGACACGCTGGCCAGGTCCGACGGCGGCACCCGCGTGCGCGCGCTGGCGCGCATCCTCGGCAGCGGCGTGGCGCTGGCGCGCAGCGACGAGCGCTACCTGCTGCTGGAGCAGACGCTGCCGCGCGCGCTGGCCCTCAACGCACTGGCGGTGCAGGACGCCTACGCCGAGTACCAGCAGCGCGCGCTGGCGCGCGACGGCCTGCGCCGCATGTACATCGGCACGCTGACGCTGGCACTGATCCTGGCCGTGTTCGGCGCCGTGCTGCTGGCCATCCTGCTGGGCACCCAGCTCGCGCGGCCGCTGCTGCTGCTGGCCGACGGCGTGCGCCAGGTGGCCGCCGGCGACCTGACGACCAAGCCGGTGTTCGCCTCGCGCGATGAGCTGGGCGGCCTGACGCGATCGTTCGCCGAGATGACCGCGCAGCTGGCCGAGGCGCGCGAGCAGGTGCAGCGCGGCGTGGCCCAGCTCGAAGGCGCGCGCACGCGGCTGCAGACCATCCTCGACACGCTGAGCGCCGGCGTCATCGTGCTCGACCGCGAAGGCCGCATCGATACCGTCAACCCCGGCGCCACGCGCATCCTGCGCCTGCCCTTCGCCGCCTGGCGCGGCCGCCGGCTCGACGAGGTGCCCGAGCTCGAGGTGCTGGCGCGCAGCATCGAGCAGCGCTTCGAACTGCTTGACGCCAGCCCCGAGGCCGGCGAGCGCGACCACTGGCAGGAAAGCTACGAGCTGGCACGCGGCGACGGCAGCGACATCAGCCTGCTGGTGCGCGGCGCCCATCTGCCGGGCACCATGCGGCTGCTGGTCTTCGACGACATCAGCGACGTCGTCTCCGCCCAGCGCAGCGCCGCCTGGGCCGAGGTGGCGCGCCGCCTGGCGCATGAGATCAAGAATCCACTGACGCCGATCCAGCTCTCGGCCGAGCGGCTGCAGCACCGGCTGGAAGCCAAGCTCGAAGGCAACGACCAGAGCCTGCTGCTGCGCAGCGTGGCCACCATCGTGAGCCAGGTGCAGGCGATGCAGCGCCTCGTCAACGAGTTCCGCGACTACGCGCGGCTGCCGGCCGCGCAGCTAAAGCCACTGGAGCTCAACCCCCTGGTGCAGGAGGTGCTGGCGCTGTACGGCCAGGCGCACGACAGCGGCGTGCTGACGGCGCACGTCGAGCCCGCGCTGCCGCGCGTGCTGGGCGACCCCACGCAACTGCGCCAGGTGATCCACAACCTGGTGCAGAACGCGCTCGACGCAGTGTCCGAACAGGACGACGGCCAGGTTCAGGTGCACACCTCCAGGGCCGTCGGGGAGCATGACGAGTTGCGCGCGGTGCGCCTGACCGTCATCGACAACGGCCCCGGCTTCGCCGACAAAGTACTGCAGCGGGCCTTCGAGCCCTACGTCACCACCAAGGCCAAGGGCACCGGGCTGGGGCTGGCGGTGGTCAAGAAGATCGCCGACGAGCACCATGCGCGGCTGCGCGTGGCCAACCTGCACGAAGGCGACGACCCCGAGGCGCCCGTGGTGGGGGCACGAGTTTCGCTATCATTTTCCAACTTCGCACCCCCGTCCGACGCCGCACCGTCGCCGGACGGCGTCACCACCGCAGGCAGCGGCGGCACGAATCAGGTGCTCTGAATGCGCGCATGGCAACGATATTGGTCGTAGACGACGAGTTGGGCATCCGGGCCCTGCTGTCGGAGATCCTCACCGACGAGGGGCACACCGTCGAACTGGCGGAGAACGCCGCCCAGGCCAGAAGCGTGCGCGAGTCCCTGCGGCCCGACCTCGTGCTGCTGGACATCTGGATGCC
>CAYYDJ010000056.1:0-16315 GCA_964470565.1 uncultured Rubrivivax sp. | reverse complement strand
CGCCAACGACGACGGCTACCTGGCGCCGGGCATCGCGGCGCTGGTCAAGGCCTGCGAGGGCCTGGGGCAGATCGACGTGATCGCCCCCGAGCAGAACGCCAGCGGCACCAGCAACGCGCTGACGCTGTCGCGGCCGCTGGCGGTGTTCGAGGCACGCGGCGAGCACCTGCGGGGCTTTCGCGTCGTCAACGGCACGCCGTCGGACTGCGTGCACGTGGCGCTGACCGGGCTGCTCGAACGGCGGCCCGACTTGGTGCTGTCGGGCATCAACAACGGCGCCAACATGGGCGACGACACGCTGTACTCCGGCACCGTGGCTGCCGCGATGGAAGGTTATCTGTTCGGCATCCCGGCGATCGCGTTCTCGCAGGTCCAACACGGCTGGGCGCACCTGGACGCCGCCGCCGCCACCGCGCGCGCCATCGTCGAGCAGGTGCTGGCCGGCGGCCTGCCCGCCCAGCCGTTCTTGCTGAACGTGAACATCCCCAACCGCGCCGATGCACTGCAGCGCCCGCGCCGCATCACGCGGCTGGGCCGCCGCCATGCCAGCGAGCCGGTGGTGCGCCAGACCAGCCCGCGCGGCGACACGGTGTATTGGATCGGTCCCGCCGGCGACGCGCGCGAGGCCGGCGAAGGCACCGACTTCCACGCCACCGCGAACGGCGAGGTCTCGATCACGCCGCTGCAGGTGGACCTGACCGACCATGCCGCGCGCCCGCAATGGGCGGCGCGTTTTGGGCCGACGTGAGCCGTCCGCCGCGCGGCGCGCGCTTTCCGCTGGCGCTGGACCATGTGCACGCGCCGCTGCGTGGCGTCGAGCGTCCGGCGCCACGCGGCAATGAGCGGCCGGCGGCCGCGCCGCGCGAGCTGCTGCGCCCGCAGCGCCCGGTGGCGCATGCGGCGCAGCAGGCGCTGGCGGCGGCGCCCAGCGGGCTGGGGCTGGATTCGGCCACGGTGCGCGCGCGCATGGTCGAGCGGCTGCGCGCCGAGGGCATCACCTGCGAGCCGGTGCTGCAGGCCTTCGGCCAGGTGGAGCGCCACCGCTTCGTCGACACCGCGCTGGCCACCCAGGCCTACGAAGACACGGCGCTGCCGATCGGCCTGCAGCAGACCATCAGCAAGCCCTCGGTGGTGGCGCGCATGCTGGCGCTGCTGTTCGACTCCACCCACGCGCGCGAGGCCGGCCACCTGGGGCGCGTGCTGGAAATCGGCACCGGCTGCGGCTACCAGGCGGCGCTGCTGTCGCTGCTGTCGCGCTCGGTGCTGTCGATCGAGCGGCTGCAGCCGCTGCACGAGAAGGCGCGCACGCACCTGCATGGCTGGCGGCGCGGCGACCTGCGGCTGATTTATGGCGACGGCCGGCTCGGCCACGCACCGTGGGCGCCGTACCAGCACATCGTCGCCGCTGCCGGCGGCGAGGCGCTGCCGCAGGCCTGGCTGGACCAGCTCGCCGTCGGTGGCCGCCTGGTGGCGCCGATGCACGACGCGCGCGCCGGCGGCCAGGTGCTGGTGGTGGTGGACCGCAGCGCCCAGGGCTGGCACGAGCAGCGGCTGGGCGCGGTGCATTTCGTCCCCCTCAAATCCGGCCGCGGCTGAAGCGGCGGCCCGAGCAAACGCACGGATGGATCCTCGATGAAGGCATGGATGCAAAGACCCCTGGTGTGGGGCACGCTGTCACTGCTGGTGGCGCTGGCTGGCTGCGCCAGCAAGCCCAACCGGGCGCCGGTGGAAGAGCGCAAGCCGCCGCCGCGCGCCACGGTGCCGGCGGCGTCGGCGGCCGCGGTTGGGCAGGTGCCGACCGCTGGCGCCGATACGGCCGCGTCGCTGCCCGGCAGCGAGAACGCCGGCAAGCCCGGCTACTACACGGTCAAGCCCGGCGACACGCTGACCCGCATCGCGCTCGAGCATGGCCAGAGCTGGCGCGACCTGAAGGCCTGGAACAACCTCGGCAACGCCGACGTGATCGAGGTCGGCCAGGCGCTGCGCGTGGCGCCGCCCGATGCGGGCGCCGCGGGGGTCGTCGCGCGCCCGGTGCAGCCGGGCGGCCGCGTGGAGTCCAAGCCGCTGGAGCCGGCCAAGCCATCGCCCGCGCCGCCGACAGCTGCGGTCGCTGCGGTTGCCGCGGCCGGCGCCGCTTCGGCCGCGCCGGCCCCGACGCCGGCCGCGCAGGCCCCGGCTCCGACGCCGGCCGCGACCCCGACGCCGGTCGCCACGGCCGCGCCGGCCGCGGCCGCAGGCAGCGCCAAGCCGCCGGTCCGTGAAGGCGATGACGACGTCAACTGGATGTGGCCCGCCGCCGGCCCGGTGGTCACGCCGTTCGACGAAGCCCGCAGCAAAGGTGTGGCCATCGCCGGCAAGGCGGGCGATCCGGTGTACGCGGCGGCCGACGGCCGCGTCGTCTACGCCGGCTCGGGGCTGCGCGGCTACGGCAACCTCGTGATCATCAAGCACAACGCCACCTACCTGACCGCTTATGCGCACAACCAGACGCTGCTGGTCAAGGACGAGCAGCCGGTGCGCCGCGGGCAGAAGATCGCCGAGATGGGGTCGAGCGACGCCGACCGGGTGCAACTGCACTTCGAGATCCGCCGCCTGGGCGTGCCCATTGATCCGCTGAAGCTGCTGCCGCCGCGCTGAAGCGGCGCCGCGCGCGCGTCGCCTGCGCGACAAATCACCCCCCACCGCGTGGGTGGATGGCGGCGTTTTCCTAGGGCTTCCGATGAGGTGTGAGACGGGGCACGCGGGCTAGCATCGCCCGCCATTCAAGGTCGCCCCCCAACACATCCGAGGTCTCATTTGCAGGTCTTGCAGCTCCTGATCAGCGGCGTCGCGCAAGGCTGCATCTACGGGCTCATCGCGCTCGGCTTCGTGCTCATCTACAAGGCCACCGAGACCGTCAGCTTCGCCCAGGGTGAGTTGATGATGCTGGGCGCCTTTCTGGGCCTGGCGCTGATGACCTTCGCCGGCTGGCCCTTCTGGGCCGCGGTGCTCAGCTCGGTGCTGGCGATGGGCCTGTTCGGCGTGCTGGTCGAGCGCGTGGTGATCCGCCCCATCCTCGGCCAGCCGGCGTTCTCGATCGTCATGCTGACCTTCGGCATCGGCTACGTCCTGCGTGGCGGCGTCACCATGATCCCCGGCATCGGCACCGAGACCCACACGCTGCCGGTGCCGTACAAAGACCAGGTGTGGAAGCTTGGCGAACTGGTGCTCAACGTCGAGCAGCTGGTGGTGATCGGCGTCACCGTGGTGCTGTGCGCGGCGCTGTTCGCGCTGTTCCGCTACAGCAAGATCGGCATCGCGATGCAGGCCAGCTCGCAGAACCAGCTCGCCGCTTACTACATGGGCATTCCGGTGCAGCGGCTCAACGGCCTGGTGTGGGGGCTGGCGGCCGCGGTGGCCGCGGTGGCCGGGCTGCTGCTGGCGCCCATCACCTTCGTGCACGCCAACATGGGCTTCATCGGGCTCAAGGCCTTTCCGGCCGCCGTGGTGGGCGGCTTCGGCAGCCTGCCGGGCGCCATCGTCGGCGGGCTGATCGTCGGCGTGGTCGAGGCGCTGTCGGGCTTCTACCTGCCCGAAGGCATCAAGGACATCGCCGCCTACGTGGTGGTGCTGGTGATGCTGATGGTCAAGCCCAACGGCCTGTTCGGCGAAACCATGCGCAAGAAGGTTTGAAGAGTCGGTTCCATGCGCTTCATCTTCAAGACCAGCTACCTCCAGGACATCGCGCTGGCCAAGCACGGCGGGCACCGCTTCTGGTACGCCCTGCTGCTGTTGCTGCTGCTGGGCTCGCCGTGGCTGCTGTCGGAGTACGGGCTGGCGCAGCTGACCTTCGTGCTGATCTACGGCATCGTCGGCCTGGGGCTGATGCTGCTGGCCGGCTTCACGGGCTTGTTCTCACTCGGCCACGCCGCCTTCCTGGGCGTGGGCGCCTATACCGAGGCGGTGCTGGTCAACCAGGGCCTGCCGTTCCCGCTGGCGCTGGCCTGCGCCGCCTTGCTGGCGGCTGCGGTGGGCGTGGTGGTGGGGTTGCCGGCGCTGCGCGTCAAGGGCATGTACCTGGGCATCAGCACCATGGCCTTCGGCTTCATCGTCGCCGAGGTGTTCGCGCGCTGGGACTCGGTCACCGGCGGCAACGCGGGGCTGCACGTCAAGGCGCCGGCGCTGCTGGGCTGGACGCTCGACAGCGCCACCGAGTTCTACTTCCTGTGCCTGCTGCTGGCGGTGCTGTCCACGCTGGCGATCCTGAACCTGCTGCGCTCGCCGACGGGCCGCGCCTTCGTCGCCATCCGCGACAGCGAGATCTCGGCGCAGAGCATGGGCATCCATCTCGCGCGCTACAAGACCCTCTCGTTCGCGATCTCGGCCGCGCTTGCGGGCCTGGGCGGCGCGCTCTACGCGCACATGATCAAGTTCCTCAGCCCCGACCAGTTCGACATCATCCAGTCGATCGACCTGCTGCTGATGGTGGTGATCGGCGGCCTGGGCTCGGTGCACGGCGCCTTCCTGGGCGCGGTGTTCCTGATCGTCATGCCGCAGGCCATCAACGCCAGCAAGGACTTGCTGCCCGACGTCATCGGCCAGGCGCCGGGGCTCAAGGCCGCGGTCTACGGGCTGGTGCTGATCGCCTTCGTGCTGTTCGAGCCGCTGGGCCTGTACGGACGCTGGCTGAAGGTCCGCACCTTCTTCACGATCTTCCCGTTCTACCGCAAGGGCATGTTCAAGCGGCAGAAGTCGTTCCAGAAATCGGACCGCCTGCGATGAGCACGCCCGACACCCCCTTGCTCAGCGCGCGCGAGATCAGCGTGCGCTTCGGCGGCGTGCTGGCCGTCAACAAGGTGAGCTTCGACGTCCGCAAGGGCGAGGTGTTCACGCTGATCGGCCCCAACGGCGCCGGCAAGACCACGGTGTTCAACCTGATCAGCCGCATCTACACGCCCACCAGCGGCAGCATCCGCTTCGACGGCGCTGAGCTGACCGACCGTGCCCCGCACGAGGTGGCGGCGCTGGGCGTGGCGCGCACCTTCCAGAACATCGAGCTGTTCGAGCACGCCAGCGTGCTGCAGAACCTGCTGATCGGCCGCCACACGCACCGCCGCACCGGCTTCTGGACCGATCTGTTCTTCACCCCGGCGGCGCGCCGCGCGGCGCTGGACGACCGCGAGCACGTGGAGCGCGTGATCGACTTCCTCGACCTGCAGCACCACCGCGACACGCTGATCGCCGGCCTGCCCTACGGCGTTCGCAAGGTGGTGGAGCTGGCGCGCGCGCTGTGCGTGGAGCCGCGGCTGCTGCTGCTGGACGAGCCCTCGTCGGGCCTCAACGTCGAGGAGACCGAGGACATGGCCTGGTGGATCAACGACATCCGGCGCGAGTTCGGCATCACCGTGCTGATGGTCGAGCACGACATGGGGCTGGTGTCCAAGGTCTCCGACCGCGTGCTGGCGATGAACCAGGGCGAGGTGCTGGCGATGGGCAGCCCGGCCGAGGTGCAAGGCCACCCGGGCGTGATCGAGGCCTACCTGGGCTCGTCGCAGGACTTGTCCAGCTTGCGTCGGGAGTCCGCAACGTGAGCGATGACGCGCTGCTGGTGCTGTCCAACGTCGAGAGCGCGTATGGCCCGATCCGCGCGATCCGCGGCGTCAGCCTGAAGGTGCGCAAAGGCGAGATCGCCACCGTGCTGGGCAGCAACGGCGCCGGCAAGACGACGATCCTGAAGACCATCTCCGGCATCATCGACCCGCGCCGCGGCAGCATCCATTTCAAGGGCGCCGACATCACCGCCAACGACCCGGCGGCCATCGTGCGCCGCGGCCTGCTGCAGGTGCCCGAGGGGCGCGAGGTGTTCCCGCTGCTGTCGGTGCACGACAACCTGCTGATGGGCGCCTACACCCGCGCCGACCGCGACGGCGTGGCGCGCGACATCGAGCAGGCCTTCGCCTACTTCCCGATCCTGCGCGAGCGCCAGCGGCAGGAGGCCGGGCTGCTGTCCGGCGGCCAGCAGCAGATGCTGGCGATCGCGCGCGCGCTGGTCGCCGCGCCGGAGATGATCCTGCTCGACGAGCCGAGCCTGGGCCTGAGCCCGAAGCTCACGCGCGAGATCTTCGAGATCGTCGTGCGCATCAACCGCGAGCGCGGCAGCACCATCCTGGTGGTGGAGCAGAACGCCAACATGGCGCTGAACGTGGCCGACTACGGCTACGTGCTGGAGAACGGCCGCATCGTGATGGAAGACCGCTGCGCCGTGCTGCGCGAGAAGGACGACGTCAAGGAGTTCTACCTCGGCATGAAGGAAGCCGGCGTGCGCGGCGAGCGGCGCTGGAAGAAGAAGAAGACGTGGCGGTGACGATGAGGCCACTGACGCATCGCCCAACGGGCCGGGCCGAGCGCCGGGCCGCTCCCAAGCCGGCCCGGGTCCCCGCGGGGGACCGGCCGACGCTTGCGTCGGACGAGGGGCTGTCATGAGCGGACTCTGGGAACTCAGCCGCTACGAGCGCAACACCACGGTGCTGACGCCGGGCGACACCATGCCGCAGATCTTTCTCAACGCCGTCAAGGCGCGCGGCGACCGCGTGTGGATGCGCGAGAAGAAGCTGGGCATCTGGCGCGAATGGACCTGGAACGCCGCCTTCACGGCCGTGCGCGAGATCAGCATGGGCCTGGCCGCGCTGGGCCTGCAGCCGGGGCAGACCGCGTCCATCCTGTCGAACACCGTCGTCGAATGGGTGCTGGCCGACCTCGGCGTGCTGTGCGCCGGCGGCGTCAGCAACGGCATCTATCCCACCGACAGCGCCGACCAGGTGCAGTACCTGTGCGCCGACTCGGCCACGCGCGTGCTCTTCGTCGAGGACGAGGAGCAGCTCGACAAGGCGCTGGAGGTGCGCGAGCAACTGCCCGACCTGCAGTGGATCGTGGTCTTCGACATGGAGGGCCTGGACCAGTTCGAGGATCCGCAGGTGATCAGCCTCGCGGCGCTGCGCGAGCGCGGACGCGCGCACGACGCGGCGAACGCCGGCGAGTTCGAGCGCCGCGCCGCCAGCCGCGGCCCGCAGGACCTGGCGATCCTGGTCTACACCTCGGGCACCACCGGTCGGCCCAAGGGCGCGATGCATCTGCACGGTGCGCTGGCCTGGACGCTGCGCCAGTCCAACATCGGGCTGCCGCAGGTCGCCGGCGACGAGCGCATGTGCTTCCTGCCGCTGTGCCACATCGCCGAGCGCATGGTGGGCGCGTTCTCGTCGATCTACGCCGGCTCCATCCTCAACTTCGTCGAGAACCCCGACACCGTGCCCGAGAACGTGCGCGAGATCGCGCCGACCATCTTCTTCGCGGTGCCGCGGGTGTGGGAGAAGTTCTATTCGGCGGTGGTCATCGGCGTCAAGGAAGCCAGCCGCGTGCAGCAGATCGCCTACGCCTGGTCGATCGGTGTCGGCGGCCGCGTGGCCGACCGCGTGCTGGCCAAGCAGTCGGTGCCGGCGACGCTGAAGCTGCAGTTCCGCATCGCACGCTGGCTGGCGCTGGACAACGTGCGCAAGCTGATCGGCATCCACCGCTCGCGCTACCTGCTGACCGGCGCGGCGCCGATCTCGCCCGAGCTGATCCGCTGGTACTTGTCGCTGGGCGTGCCCATGCTCGAAGGCTGGGGCATGACCGAGACCTGCGCGATCGGCACCCTCAACCGCCCCGACGCCATCAAGATCGGCAGCATCGGCGAGCCGGCCGATGGCGTGGAGGTCAGGATCGACCCGCCCACCGGCGAGATCCTGGTGCGTGGGGCCAACGTGTTTGCGGGTTATCTCAACCTGCCGGAGAAGACCGCCGAGACCCTGGCCGACGGCTGGCTGCACACCGGCGACGTGGGCGTGGTGGACGAGCAGGGCTTTTTCCGCATCACCGACCGGATGAAGGACATCATCATCACCGCCGGCGGCAAGAACATCACGCCCAGCGAGTGGGAGAACGAGCTGAAGTTCAGCCCCTACATCACCGACGCGGTGGTGATCGGCGACAAGCGGCCCTATCTGGTGTGCATCGTGATGATCGATCAGGAGAACGTCGAGCGCTTCGCGCAGGACAACGACGTGCCGTTCAGCAACTACGCCAGCCTGACGCGCGCGCCCGAGGTGAGGGCGCTGATCCAGGCCGAGGTCGACCAGGTGAACAAGAAGTTCGCCCGCGTCGAGCAGGTGAAGAGGTTCTGGCTGCTGGAGGCGCAGCTCACGGCCGAGGACGAGGAACTGACCCCGACCATGAAGCTCAAACGCAAGCTCGTGCAGCAGAAATACGCGGCGCAGATCGACGCGATGTACCAGGCCTGAGCAAGGCTTCAACCCCAAGGAGACGAAAGATGAATCGACGTGTACCGGCCGCGATGGCCGTGGCCGCTGCGCTCGCCCTGGGCGCCGGCGCCGCTCAGGCGCAGCAAGGCGTCAGCAAGAACGAGATCGTGGTCGGCTCGATCCAGGATCTGTCGGGCCCGATCGCCGGCTTCGGCAAGCAGGTGCGCATGGGCATGATGCTGCGCACCGACGAGATCAACGAGCAAGGCGGCGTCAACGGCCGCAAGATCAAGCTGCTGGTCGAGGACTCCGGCTACGACCCCAAGAAGGCCGTGCTGGCGGCGCAGAAGCTCGTCAACCAGGACAAGATCTTCATCATGGCCGGCCACATCGGCACCGCGCAGAACAACGCGGCGATGCCGGTGCAGTTCGAGAAGAACATCATCAACTTCATGCCGGTGACGGCGGCGCGCGAAATGTACGAGCCGCTCAACCGGCTGAAGTACTCGTTCGCCGTGCCCTACTACGACCAGATGAAGGTGATGGTGCCCCGCTTGGTCAAGGACAAGGGCGCCAAGAAGCCCTGCGCGATCTACCAGGACGACGAGTTCGGGCTTGAGGTGCTGCGCGGCACCGAGGACGGGCTCAAGACCATCAACGTCCCCCTGGTCGAGAAGACCTCGTACAAGCGCGGGGCCACCGACTTCTCGTCGCAGGTGGCCAAGATGAAGGCCGCCGGCTGCGACCTGGTGGTGCTGGGCACCATCATCCGCGAGACCATCGGCACCATCGGCGAATCGCGCAAGACCGGCTTCAACCCGGTGTTCATCGGCAGCAGCGCCGCCTACACCGACCTGATCCACAAGCTGGGCGGGCCGGCGATGAACGGCCTGTACGCCGCGATGGGCGCGCAGCATCCGTACCTGGACGAAGCCTCGCAGCCGCTGCGCTTCTGGGCCAACAAGTACAAGACCAAGTTCAACGAGGACCCGACCGTGTTCTCGGTCTACGGCTACCTGATCATCGATGCCTTCGCCAAGGCCGCGGGCAAGGCCGGCGCCAACCTGACGACCGACAGCTTCATCAAGGCCATGGACAGCATGACCTTCCCGGCCGACATGTTCGGCTCGGCCGAGGCCACCTACACGCCGACCAAGCACCTGGGCAGCGATGCCTCGCGCCTGTCGCAGATCGCCGATGGCCGCTGGAAGGTGGTCTCGGAGTACGTCAAGCCCTGAGGCTTGCGTCGCCGGGGCCGGGATAATCCCGGTCCATGAGTGATGGACAGGAATGGCTCGAGGTCGAGTCGCTCGACCTCGAAGCCCAGGGCGTCGCGCACCGCGTGGACGGTGCCGGCGCCGGCAAGGTGGTCTTCATCGAGGGCGCCTTGCCCGGCGAGCGCGTGCAGTGCAGCGTCTCGCGCAAGAAGAACAACTGGGAGCAGGGCCAGCTCTCGGCGCTGGCGCGCGAGAGCAGCCAGCGCGTGCGCCCGCTGTGCCCGCACTTCGGCCTGCACGCAGCGGCCTGCGGCGGCTGCAAGATGCAGCACCTGCACCCGGCCGCGCAGGTGGCGGTGAAGCAGCGTGTGCTGGAAGACAACCTGCAGCACCTGGCCAAGCTGCGGCCGGCGCGGGTGCTGCGGCCGATCGAAGGCCCGGCCTGGGGCTACCGCTGGCGGGCGCGGCTGTCGGTGCGGCATGTCGCCAAGAAGGGCGTGGTGCTGGTGGGTTTTCACGAGCGCAAGTCGCGCTACGTGGCCGACATGACGGTGTGCCCGGTACTGCCGCCCCATGTGAGCGCACTGCTGCCGCGGCTGCGCGAGCTGATCGGCGCGATGGAGCAGCGCGACCGGCTGCCGCAGATCGAGCTGGCGGTGGGCGACGCCATCACCGCGCTGGTGCTGCGTCACCTGGAGCCGCTGTCGAGCGCCGACGCCGCGCGGCTGCGCGCCTTCGGCGCCGCCCACGGCGTGCAATGGTGGCTGCAGCCCAAGGGGCCGGACTCGGTGCACCTGCTCGATGAGGCTGGCCGGGGCCCGGACCTCGACTACGCGCTGCCCGAATTCGGCCTGCGCATGCCCTTCAAGCCGACCGACTTCACGCAGGTCAACCCGCACATCAACCGCGTGCTGGTCGGCCGCGCGATTCAACTGCTGGACCCGCAGCCGCAGGAGCGCGTGATCGACTGGTTCTGCGGCCTGGGCAACTTCACGCTGCCGCTGGCCACCCGCGCGCGCGAGGTGCTGGGCATCGAAGGCAGCGAGACCCTGGTGCAGCGCGCGCGCGACAACGCCGCCGCCAGCGGCTTGGACGCCAAGACGCGCTTCGAGGCGCGCAACCTGTTCGAGATCGGCGTCGCCGACCTCGTGGCCGCGGGCGCGGCCCAGCGCTGGCTGGTGGACCCGCCGCGCGAGGGCGCCTTCGCGCTGGCCAAGGCGCTGGCCGACTGGCAGAACGACCGGCAGAACGACCCGCCGGCCACGCCCACGGGCGGCTGGCAGCCGCCGCGGCGCATCGTCTACGTGAGCTGCAACCCCGCCACGCTGGCGCGCGACGCGGGGCTGCTGGTGCACCAGGCCGGCTACCGCTGCAGCGCGGCCGGCGTGGTCAACATGTTTCCGCACACGGCGCACGTGGAAAGCCTGGCGGTCTTCGACCGCGCCGTCGATTGACCCCATGAAGAAGGGCCCCGCAGGGCCCTTCGTGATTGAACGCGAGCGATGCTCACTCGTCGCCGCCGAACACCCCCAGCAGCATCAACAGGCTCTGGAAGACGTTGTACAGGCTCAGATAGACGCCCAGCGTCGCGGTCACGTAGTTGGTCTCTTCGCCGTCGCGAACGCGCTTGAGGTCGACCAGGATGAAGGCCGAGAAGATGCCGATGGCCAGCACCGACAGCGTCAGCATCAGCGCGCCGCTTTGCAGGAACACGTTGGCCACCATCGCCACCACCAGCCCGATGGCGCCGATGAACAGGAAGCGGCTCAGGCCCGACAGGTCGCGCTTGACCACGCTGGACAGCACGGCCATGCCGAAGAACACCGCGCTGGTGCCGGCAAATGCCGTCATCACCAGCCCGGCGCCGTTGCCCTTGGACAGCACGAAGCCCAGCAGCCGCGCCAGCATCACGCCCATGAAGAAGGTGAAGCCCAGCAGCAGCCCGACGCCGATGCTCGAGTTCTTGAACTTCTCGATCGCGAAGATGAAGCCGAAGGCGCCGGCCATGAAGACGACCAGCCCCAGCATCGGCGACATCGCCGTGGCGATGCCCGTCTGCAGCCCGACCCAGGCGCCCAGCACCGTGGGCAGCATCGACAGCGCCAGCAGCGCGTAGGTGTTGCGCAGGACGCGCTGGCGCTCGGCGGCGCCGACCGCGACGGTGGATGCACCGCCGCCCATCACTTCAATGTTGGTGTTCATGCGATCTCCTTTGAGAGGTTGACCGAGGTTGACGATCCGATGGAGCGAAATTGTAGGCGCGCAGGTGCGCCGCACCGGATGACCCCATTGCGCCTGTCCCCTTGGGCCCCGGCTTCGGATATGGTGGCGCCCTCGTCGAAACCAAGCGGAACCTCTGCGACATGAAGACCAAGCCCTTGCTCACGCTCGAAGACGCTCGCCGCATGGCCGCGGCCGCCGAGGCCGAAGCCCTGGCCCACCACTGGGCCGTGACCTTCGCGATCGTCGACGACGGCGGCCACCTGCTGTGGCTGCAGCGCCTGGACGGCGCGGCGCCGATCTCGGCGCAGATCGCGCCGGCCAAGGCGCAGACCGCGGCACTGGGCCGGCGCGAGAGCAAGGCCTACGAGGACATGATCAACGCCGGCCGCCAGTCGTTTTTGAGCGCGCCGCTGCAGGGCATGCTCGAAGGCGGGGTGCCGGTGCTGGTGGACGGCCAGTGCCTCGGCGCCGTGGGCGTCAGCGGCGTCAAGAGCAGCGAGGATGCGCAGATCGCGCGCGCCGCGATCGCGGCGCTGAGTTGATTGGCCGCGATCGCGGCGCTGAGTTGATTGGCCGCGATCGCGGCGCTGAGTTGATTCGCCGCCATTGCCGCGCTGGGCGCCTGACGCCGCGCCTGCTCAGCGCCGCAGCAACAGCAGGCAGCCGCCGACGATCAGCGCCGCCGAGGCCAGCGTCCAGCCGCTGGGCAGGTCGCCGAACAGCCCATAGCCCAGCAGCGCCGCCCAGACCAAGCCGGTGTATTCCACCGGCGCCGCGCGGCTGGCTTCCATGTGGGTGAAGGCCCAGGTCACGCTCAGCAGACCGCCGGTGGCCAGCGCACCGATCAGCAGCACCGCACCGACGTCGCCGCCGTGCAGCGGCTGCCAGCGTGCCGCTATCGGCAGCGCCAGCAGCGCCGCGGGCACCAGGTTCTGCACCAGCAGGATGGTCCACAGCGCGTCGCGCTGCGCCTGGTGGCGCGCCAGGATCACCACGCCCGAGTAGCTCAGCGCCGACAGGCCGGCCCACAGCATGCCTTCGAGACGCAGGGTTTGCGCGCGGTCGGCGCCGGCACCGCCGCGCGATGCCAGCTCCGGCCACAGCCCCACCAGCGCACCGACGGCGCCGAGTGCCAGTGCCAGCCACAGCCAGCGCGAGGGCCGCTCGCGCAGCAGCAGCATCGCCAGCAGCGAGACGATCAGTGGCGCCATGTAGCCCACCGCCACCGCCTGCACCAGCGGCAGCAGCGACAGCGCGTGGAACCAGGTCAGCAGCGCCAGCAGCAGCAGCGCCGAGCGCAGCAGGTGCAGCGGCCACGACCCGCCCCGCGGCAGCGGCGAGCGGAACCACAGCCACAGCGGCAGCGCGAACAGGCTGCCGCCGGCGAAGCGCCAGAAGGTGAGTTGCCAGGTGTCGTAGCGCGCCGACAGCAGCTTGACGCTGGCGTCCATGCCGATGAAGCAGGCGGCGGCCAGCGCCGCGGCGGCCACCGGCAGCGCGCGGTGTGGGGACGAAGTCAAGATCGGGGGCATGGCTTGCCGATGCTAGCCGCGGGTCCAGCGCGGCTATACTCCACGGGTTTACCCGCCAACACCGCAGCCTAGCGAACCCCGACTTCGGTTTTCCCTCGGATCCACCCCACCGGGTGGAGCTGGGCGCGCGAATCCCGGAGCTCATCCCTTGCTGCCCATCCTGCACAGTGCGCTGCCCCCGGCGCTCCTCGCCCTCGCAGACGGCACGACCTTTCTCGGCCACTCGATCGGCGCGCCCGGTCGCACGGTCGGCGAAGTGGTGTTCAACACCGCGCTCACCGGCTACCAGGAAATCCTCACCGACCCGAGCTACTGCCGGCAGATCGTCACGCTGACGTATCCGCACATCGGCAACACCGGCGTCAACCCGGAGGACGTCGAAGCCGCCAAGGTCCACGCCGCCGGCCTGATCATCAAGGACCTGCCGCTGCGCGCGTCCAACTTCCGCGCCAGCGACGACCTCGCGGGCTACCTGCGGCGCGAAGGCGTCGTCGCGCTGGCCGGCATCGACACCCGGCGGCTGACGCGCGTGCTGCGCAGCGGCGGCGCGCAGAACGGCTCCATCACCAGCTACCCCGAAGGTCACGCGATCACCCAGGCCGACATCGACGAAGCCGTGGCCGCCGCCCGCGCCGCGCCCTCGATGGCCGGGCTCGACCTGGCACAGGTGGTCAGCGCCGCGCAGCCCTACGAGTGGACCGAGACCGCGTGGCAGCTCGGCGCCGGCTACGGCACCCTGGCCGAGCCGCGATTCCGGGTCGTGGCCTACGACTACGGCGTCAAGCACAACATCCTGCGCCTGCTGGCCAGCCGCGGCTGCGGCATCACCGTGGTGCCGGCGCGCACGCCGGCGGCCGAGGTGCTGAAGATGAAGCCCGACGGCGTCTTCCTCAGCAACGGCCCCGGCGACCCCGAGCCCTGCGACTACGCGATCGAAGCCACGCGCGAGCTGATCGCCTCGGGCCGGCCCGTCTTCGGCATCTGCCTGGGCCACCAGATCATGGCGCTGGCCTCGGGCGCGCGCACCTTCAAGATGAAGTTCGGCCACCACGGCGCCAACCATCCGGTGAAGGACCTGGACAGCGGCCGCGTCAGCATCACCAGCCAGAACCACGGCTTCGCGGTCGATGAGACGACGCTGCCGGCCACGCTGCGGGCCACCCACGTGAGCCTGTTCGACGGCACGCTGCAAGGCCTGGCGCGCACCGACAAGCCGGCCTTCTGCTTCCAGGGCCACCCCGAAGCCAGCCCCGGCCCGCACGACATCGGCTATCTGTTCGACCGTTTCGTCGCCTCGATGGAGGCCCAGTAAATGCCCAAGCGCACCGACCTCAAGAGCATCCTCATCATCGGCGCCGGCCCCATCGTCATCGGCCAGGCCTGCGAGTTCGACTACTCCGGCGCCCAGGCCTGCAAGGCGCTGCGCGAGGAGGGCTACAAGGTCATCCTGGTCAACAGCAACCCGGCGACCATCATGACCGACCCGGAGATGGCCGACGTCACCTACATCGAGCCCATCACCTGGCAGGTGCTGGAGAAGATCATCGCCAAGGAGCGCCCCGACGCGGTGCTGCCGACCATGGGCGGGCAGACGGCGCTGAACTGCGCGCTCGACCTGCACAAGCACGGCGTGCTGGCGAAATACGGCGTGGAGATGATCGGCGCCAATGAGAAGGCGATCGAGAAAGCCGAGGACCGGCTGAAGTTCAAGGAGGCGATGACCTCGATCGGGCTCGACTCGGCCAAGAGCGGCGTCGCCCACAGCTGGGAAGAGGCGCAGGCGGTGCACAAGCAGATCGCCGCGCTGACCGGCGGCACCGGTTTTCCGGTCGTGATCCGCCCCAGTTTCACGCTCGGCGGCACCGGCGGCGGCATTGCCTACCACCCGGGCGAGTTCGAGGAGATCTGCAAGCGCGGGCTCGACCTGTCGCCCACCCACGAGCTGCTGATCGAGGAGAGCCTGATCGGCTGGAAGGAGTTCGAGATGGAGGTGGTCCGCGACCGCGCGGACAACTGCATCATCGTCTGCTCGATCGAGAACCTCGACCCGATGGGCATCCACACCGGCGACAGCATCACGGTGGCACCCGCGCAGACGCTGACCGACAAGGAATACCAGCTGATGCGCAACGCCTCGATCGCCATCCTGCGCGAGATCGGCGTCGACACCGGCGGCTCCAACGTGCAGTTCTCGGTCGACCCGACCACCGGCCGCATGATCGTGATCGAGATGAACCCGCGCGTCTCGCGCAGCTCGGCGCTGGCGTCCAAGGCCACGGGCTTCCCGATCGCCAAGGTGGCGGCCAAGCTGGCCGTGGGCTACACGCTCGACGAGCTGAAGAACGACATCACCGGCGGCGCCACGCCGGCCTCGTTCGAGCCGTCGATCGATTACGTCGTCACCAAGATCCCGCGCTTCGCGTTCGAAAAATTCCCCGCCGCCGACCCCAAGCTGACGACGCAGATGAAGAGCGTCGGCGAGGTGATGGCGATCGGCCGCACCTTCCAGGAGAGCTTCCAGAAGGCGCTGCGCGGGCTGGAGACCGGCATCAGCGGGCTCGATGAACGCAGCACCGACCGCGACGAGATCGTCGACGAGATCGGCAACCCCGGGCCCGAGCGCATCCTGTACCTGGCCGACGCCTTCCGCGCCGGGCTGACGCTGGATGAGGTGTTCGAGGAGACCGCGATCGACCCCTGGTTCCTGGCGCAGATCGAGCAGCTCGTGCGCATCGAGCAGGCCCTGGCCGGCTGCAGGCTGGAGAGCCTGTCGGCCGACGAGTTGCGCGCGCTCAAGCGCCGCGGCTTCTCCGACCAGCGGCTGGCCAAGCTGCTGGGCACCCACCAGCACGCGGTGCGCGAGGCGCGCTGGCAGCACGGCGTGCGCCCGGTCTACAAGCGCGTGGACACCTGTGCCGCCGAGTTCGCGACGCAGACCGCCTACATGTACTCCACCTACGACGAGGAGTGCGAGGCCGAGCCGACCGCCAGGAAGAAGATCATGGTGCTGGGCGGCGGCCCCAACCGCATCGGCCAGGGCATCGAGTTCGACTACTGCTGCGTGCAC
>CAYYDJ010000055.1:0-18426 GCA_964470565.1 uncultured Rubrivivax sp. | reverse complement strand
GTCGCGGCCGCCGCCGTCGGGCGCGCCGTCCATCGTCAAGACGTGCCCGCTGCCGGTCTCGGCGACGAAGCCCATGCCCATCGCGGGCACCCAGTTGACTGTGCATTCCATCGCCGGCGATTGTGCCGTCCGCCCCGACGGCTGGAGAACTGCCCCTAAACACCCGCTGTTCGCGTATTGCACCGCAGCAATGAGGTGCTAGACTCTCTCGCATCGGTCTTCGATGGCCCCGTTTTCCGGCGCGGGCCGCCAAGACCAGCCGCTTGTCTCCTCCACCTCCTCCAATGGTGGATTCGACCCCGGTGCCCCAAGCGCCGGGGTCTTTTTTCGTCCGCCGGCGCCGCGGGCGGGCGTCGACAGGGGCTGCCGTATCATCCGCCGCCCCAACGCCAGCACTCGATTCCAGGTCTCCGACATGCCCCGTGGCGCCGCCGCCGTCCCGAAGCCCGAGCCGGCCGCCACCAGCGCCACCGGCGCCACCAACCTCAGCGCCAAAGGCGCGCGCATCGCCGCCGACTACCTGCGCCGCATCCTCTCGGCGCGCGTCTACGACGTCGCGCGCGAGTCACCGCTGCAGCCCGCGCGCAACCTGTCGCGCCGCCTGGGCAACCACGTGCTGCTCAAGCGCGAGGACCAGCAGGCCGTCTTCAGCTTCAAGCTGCGCGGCGCCTACAACAAGATGGCGCATCTGACGCCGGAGCAGTTGCGCCAGGGCGTGATCTGCGCCTCGGCCGGCAACCACGCGCAAGGCGTGGCGCTGGGCGCGCGCCGCTTAAGCTGCCGCGCGGTGATCGTGATGCCGGTCACCACGCCGCGCGTCAAGGTCGACGCGGTGCAGGCGCTGGGCGGCGAGGTGGTGCTGCACGGCGACAGCTATTCCGACGCCTACCTGCACGCCCTGGGCCTGCAGAAGGCCGAGAGCCTGACCTTCGTGCACCCCTTCGACGACCCCGACGTGATCGCCGGCCAGGGCACCGTGGGCATGGAGATCCTGCGCCAGCACCAGGGCCCGCTGGACGCGGTGTTCGTGGCCATTGGCGGCGGCGGGCTGATCTCCGGCGTGGCGGCCTACCTCAAGGCCGTGCGCCCCGAGGTGCGCGTGATCGGCGTGCAGACGGTCGACAGCGACGCGATGCTGCGCTCGGTGCGCGCCGGCAAGCGCGTGCAACTCGCCGACGTCGGCCTGTTCGCCGACGGCACCGCGGTCAAGCTGGTCGGCGAGGAGACCTTCCGCATCGCGCGCGCGCTGGTCGACGACTACGTGGTGGTCGACACCGACGAGGTCTGCGCCGCGATCAAGGACATCTTCCAGGACACGCGCAGCGTGATGGAGCCTTCGGGCGCGATGGGCGTGGCCGGCATCAAGCAGTGGGTGGCCACGCACAAGTGCAAGGGCCAGACCTTCGTGGCCGTGACCTGCGGCGCCAACATGAACTTCGACCGCCTGCGCTTCGTCGCCGAGCGGGCCGAGTTCGGCGAGCAGCGCGAGGCCTTGTTCGCCGTCACCATCCCCGAGGAGCGCGGCTCGTTCAAGCGCTTCTGCGAGCTGATCGGCCCGCGTTCGGTGACCGAGTTCAACTACCGCATCTCCGACGAGCGCGTGGCGCACGTCTTCGTCGGGCTGACCATCAGCCGCCGCGACGAAGCCGAGCGCATCGAGCGGCACTTCGTGCGCCACGGCTTCGCCACCGTCAACCTGACCGACGACGAGCTGGCCAAGGAGCACATCCGCCACATGGTCGGCGGCCATTCCGAGCTGGCGCGCGACGAGCGGCTGTTCCGCTTCGAGTTCCCCGAGCGGCCCGGCGCGCTGATGCGCTTCCTGGCCGCGCTGCACCCGAGCTGGAACATCAGCCTCTTCCACTACCGCAACCAGGGCGCCGACTACGGCCGCATCCTGGTCGGCATCCAGGTGCCGACCGGCAGCGAGAAGGCCTTCCAGCAGGTTCTGAAGTCGCTGGCCTATCCGCACGTCGAGGAGACCGCCAACCCGGTCTACCGGCTGTTCCTGCGCTGATGTTCCGGCGTTGAGCCCGACTGCGTAGACTGCCGGCCATGCAGCCCAACCGTTCACTGGTCTCGCCCACCTCGCACCCGGCGCTGGAACACGAGCTCGGGCAGACGCTGCGCCGGCGCGCCGAGGCCGGCGGCTCGCTGGGGCAGCTCGAAGCCTTGGCGCTGCGCCTGGGGCTGATGCAGCGCAGCCTGAAGCCGCGCTTCAGCGATCCGCAGCTGCTGGTGTTCGCCGCCGACCACGGCATCGCGGTCGAAGGCATCGCGCCCGCCGGCGCGCCGCAGACTGCCGAGCAGGTGCAGCGGCTGCTCGACGGCCAGCTGCCGCTGGCGGCGTTTGCCCAGGCGCAGCAGCTCGAGCTGTCGGTGGTCGACTGCGGCATCGCCTCCAAGCTGCAGGCCCACGACCGGCTGCTGATGCGCAAGATCGCCCACGGCAGCCGCAACGCCCGCCTCAGCGCCGCGATGTCGACCGACCAGGCCCAGGCTGCGATGCGCGCCGGTATGCAGTTAGGTCAGCGGCTGCGCGGCAATTTCGCGATCTTCGCCGGCCTCGGCGTCGGCGCCGATTTCAGCGCCGCGCTGGTGCTCTCGCGGTTGACCGACTGCCCCTTGGCCGACCTGCTGCGCAGCGGCCCCGAGATGGGCCGCGACGAACTGGCGCGCCTGGTGCGCCTGGGCCAGGGCGCGCTGACGCGCCACCGCGACGCGGTGGAACCCTCGCCGGTGCTGGCCGCGCTGGGTGGCTTCGACATCGCGGTGATGGTGGGCGTGATGCTGGTGGCCTCCAGCCGCCGCCACCTGCTCGTGGTGGACGGCATGGCGGCCTGTGCGGCGCTGATGGTGGCCTCGCGCATCGCGCCCGCCGTCACCGACTACTGCGTGTTCTGCCGCAGCCGCCAGCACCAGGGCATCGACCAGGCCTTGAGCCTGTTCCATGCCTCGGCGCTGCTGGAGCTGGGCATGGACAGCATGGACGGCACCGGCGCCACGCTGGCCTGGCCGCTGATCCGCTGCGCAGCGGCGCTGCTCAGCGACGTCGCCGACGACCAGGCGCTGCCCGACGACCACGTGTTCGACAGCGTCCACGGCGAGCTCGACGCCGACCCGCTGGCCGGCTTCAGCGGCCCGGCGCTGTACTGACCGGCGCCAAGCGCCGCGTCAGCGCTGGACGGGCTGCAAGCCCTGGCTGGGCGGATTGACGCCCTGGTGGCCGTCGGACTCGGTCGCCGCCTGCTGCATCTGCAGCCGCGCCGCGTCCTCCGCCGCCGTCGGCGCCACGACGCCCGGCGGCCGCAAGCCGCGCACGCCGGGGTTGAACGGCTGGCCGGCCGGCGGCGGCACGATCACCTGCCCGCCCGGGACCACGCCCGGGACCATGCCCACGCCGACACCCATCGGCACGCCGGTGGCCGGCGGCGGCAGCGGCGGCAGTTCCAGCGCGATCGTCGCCGGCCCGCCGCGCGGGCCGAGGTTCACCGAGCGCGCCTGCACCGACTGCAGCACGTGATCGCCATCGATCACGGCGCCCACGCGGTAGGCGCGCGCCGGTTTGCCGTCCACCGCGATCAGCGCCACGCCCTGCGAGTGCGCCGCGGCCTTGCGCGCCGCGACCACGCCGATCAACTGGAAGCGGCTGCTCTCCGGCGGCGGCGCCGCTGCGGCGGCCACCGGCGCGGGCGGCGGCTCGGCACCGAACAGGCGCGACCAGTCGCCGCCGGTGGCCGGCGCGACCTGCGCCAGCGCCGTCTGCGGCGGCGCCGTCAACGGGCTGGCCCACAGCTTCAAACCCCAGAACACGCCGCTGGCCGCGACCAGGGCCCAGATCAGGAACGTCGACCATCGTGCCCACATGCGGCGATTATGATTCCGCGCCCCGATCCCGAAGATCACACGAAGGCGGCCGCGCCGGCGGCCCGGACACTGCATGCGAGCCTCCCTCCTGACCCGCGCCGCGCGGGGCTTCACGCTGATCGAGCTGATGGTCGTGGTGGTGATCATCGGCGTGCTGGCCGCGCTGATCGTGCCCAACGTGCTGGATCGCACCGACGACGCGCGCGTCGCCGCCGCCCGCACCGACGTCAACAACCTGGTGCAGGCGCTCAAGCTCTACAAGCTGGACAACCAGCGCTTCCCCAGCGCCGAGCAGGGGCTGGACGCGCTGGTCCGCAAGCCCACCGTCGGCACCCTGCCGCCCAACTGGAAGCCCTACCTCGACAAGCTGCCGGCCGACCCCTGGGGGCGCCCCTACCAGTACGTGAACCCGGGCGTGAAGGGCGAGATCGACGTCTTCAGCTACGGCGCCGACGGGCAGGCCGGCGGCGAG
Source organism: uncultured Rubrivivax sp. (assembly GCA_964470565.1). Classification (GTDB taxonomy): domain Bacteria; phylum Pseudomonadota; class Gammaproteobacteria; order Burkholderiales; family Burkholderiaceae_C; genus Rubrivivax. The sequence continues at coordinate 14,087 of CAYYDJ010000055.1, read as the reverse complement.
GGCAAGAATGCCGACATCGGCTCCTGGCAATAGCCGCCGCCTGCGCAAGCCCCGCGGCTTCACGCTGATCGAAGTGATGGTGGTGGTGGCCCTGGTGGCCATCGCCGCCGGCGTCGTCTCGCTGGCGCTGCGCGATGGCCGGCAGGACCGGCTGGAGCGCGAGGCCGCGCGCCTGAGCGCACTGCTGGAATCGGCACGCGCCGAAGCGCGTGCCGCGGCGCTGCCGGTGCAGTGGCTGCTGACACCGGAAGCGGCCGATGGGGCGTTCCGCTTCGTCGGCCTGCCGGCCTCGCGCGCGATGCCCACGCGCTGGCAGGACGCCGAGGTCACGGCCCGCATCGACGGCAACCGCGGCAGCGTGGTGCTGGGCCCGGAGGCGCTGATCGGCCCGCAGCGCGTGCTGCTGGCGATCGACGGCCAGGCGATCGCGGTGGCCACCGACGGGCTGCGGCCCTTCAGCGTGCAGCCCGTCGACGCGACCGCGGGTGGCACGCCCTGAGGCCACGCGAATGCAGCGCCCGCGCGGCTTCACGCTGATCGAGGTGCTGGTGGCGCTGGCGGTGGTCGCCATCGCGCTGGCCGCCGGCGCGCGCGCGGCCGGCGCGCTGACCGACAACGCCCAGCGGCTGCAGCAGGTCACGCTGGCGCAGTGGTGCGCCGACAACCAGCTGACCAACCTGCGCCTGGCGCGCACGCTGCCGGGCATCGGCGACGCCGACTTCAACTGCGAGCAGCTCGGCCGCAGCTTCGCGGGCAAGCTCATCACGCGGCCGACGCCCAACCCCAACATGCGCCGCATCGACGCCGTGGTCAGCGACGATGCCGGCCACCCGCTGGTGACGCTGACCACGATCATGGGCCGGCCATGACGCAGCAGCGGCAGCGCGGCGCGCGCGGTTTCACGCTGGTGGAGGTGCTGGTCGCCCTCTTCGTGATGGCGCTGATGGCGGGGCTGGCCTGGCAGGGCGTCGACGGCGTGCTGAAGAGCCGCGACGCCAGCCGCGACGCCGTCGACCGCAGCCTGCTGCTGACGGCGCTGATGTCGCAGTGGGAGACCGACCTGCAGATGCTGCAGGCCGACACCGGCGTGCCCAGCGCGCTGAGCTTCGACGGCCGCGCGCTGCGCCTGGTGCGGCGCAGCGAAGGCGCGGTGCAGCTCGTGGTCTGGTCGCTCGACGGCCGCGTCTGGCAGCGCTGGGCCTCGGCGCCGACGACCCGGCTGGCCGAACTGCAGCAAGCCTGGCTGCGCAGCCAGCAGTTGCAGGGCGCCGAGCCCGAGCAGGTGAAGCTGCTCGACAACGTCGACGGCTGGCAGGTCTACTTCTATCGCGGCAACGCCTGGACCAATGCGCAGTCCACCGGCGACTTTGCGCCCTCGTCGCCGCAGCCGCCGACCGGCGGCGCTGGCACGGGCGGCACCGCTGCGCCGCCGCGGCAGGTGGAGCTGCTGCCCACCGGCGTGCGGCTGGTGCTCACACTGGACGGCCAGACGCTGACGCGCGACGTCAGGGTCGCGCCCGCCTCATGAAGCGCCGCCGTCCCGCCCAGCGCGGCGCCGCGCTGCTCCCCGCCCAGCGCGGCGCCGCGCTGCTCCCTGCCCAGCGCGGCGCCGCGCTGCTGATCGCGATGATCATCCTCACGCTGGTGGCCACGCTGGCCTCGGCGATGGTCTGGCACCAGCAGCGCGCGGTCGACGTCGAGACGGCCGAGCGCGCGCGCGCGCAGGCAGGCCTGTTGCTGGACGGCGCGCTCGACTGGGCCAAGGTGCTGATGCGCGGCGGCGCCGACAAGGCCTTTCCTCCCAGCGCCGGCTGGGTCAGCAAGCTGGAGGAATCGCGGCTGTCGCAGTTCCTGGCCGCCGACCGCGACAACAGCGCCGACGCCAACCTCGACGTCTTCCTGTCCGGCGAGATCAGTGACGCGCAAGGCCGCTACAACCTGCGCCGCCTGGTCGGCGACGACGGCAAGCCCGTGCCGGCCGAGCTGGCCGGGCTGCGCCGGCTGTGCGACGCCGCCGGCGCCGGCGCCGATCTGGCCGACCGCCTGGCCGCCGGCCTGGCCGACGCCTGGTACGGCCGCAGCGCGACGGCGGCGCTGCCGCCGTCGCGGCTGGAGCAGCTGGCCTGGCTGGGGCTGGAGCCGGCTCGGCTCGCGCAGATCACGCCCTACGTCAGCCTGCTGCCGGTGCGCACGCCGCTCAACGCCAACACCGCCGAGGCGCCGGCGCTGCTGGCGGCCATCGACGGGCTCGACCTGGGCAACGCGCAGCGCCTCGCACAGTCGCTCAAGCGCAGCCCGGCGGCCAGCAGCGAGCAGCTGCGCACGCTGCTGCCGGCCACCGTCAGCATCGACGACGGCCGCGTCGGCGTGCGCTCCAGCTACTTCGAGGTGCTGGGCCGGCTGCGCTACGAGGACCGGCTGCTGCAGGAGCGCTGGCTGCTGGCGCGCGGCACCAACGGGCTGACGCTGTTGCGGCGCGAGCGGCAGTCACTGTCGACGGCCTCCGGCGGCTGAGCCGCCCGACTTCGCAGCGACAATACAAATCGACGCGCCCGACGCGAAGCCGCAACCCTTCTTTGCCGGCCGCCGCCCGCGGCACGCGCCACCCGCGTAGTAGCCTTGATCCTCCGATGTCCGTGCTCGTGATCCTCCTGCCCCCGCGCCTGCGCGAGGCGGCCGATGCTGACGCTGATGTCGAGCGGCCCGGCGGCGACCACGCCTTCGTCTTCAGCAGCGACGGCCAGGCCGTCACCCGCCAGGGCCACGCCGCCGCGGCCGAACTGCCCAAGGCCGACACCGTGTGCCTGGCGCTGGCCGATGCCGACGTCAGCTGGCAGCGCCTGGCGGTGCCCAAGGCGCCGGCCGCGCGCGCCCGCGCCGCCTTGGGTGCGATGCTCGAAGACGCGCTGCTCGACGACGACGAGGCGGTGCACGCCGCCCTGGCGCCGGGCCTCGCGCCCGGCCACACCGGCTGGGTCGCCGTGACCGACAAGGCGCGGCTGCAGCGCGCGCTGGCGGCCTTGCAGGTCGCCGGCATCGCGGTCGACCGCGTGCTGCCCCTGAGCTGGCCCGCGCCGCCGCCGCAGGTGCACGCGCTGCCGGCCGAGATCGACGGCGAGGACCCGACGCTGGTCTGGCGCCATGCCGACGGCGTCAGCGTGCTGCGCGCCGGCAGCCTGGCGCGCCAGCAGCTGGCGGCCGTGGACCGCAGCCAGCTCGAACGCAGCGCGCACCCGGCGGCGGTGGCCGCGGCCGAGCGCTGGTTCGAGGGCCCGGTCAGCGTGCGCAGCGACGCCGAGCGCGCGCTGCTGGCTGGCCGCTCGGGCTGGAACCTACTGCAGTTCGAGCTTGCGCCGCACCACCGCGGCCTGCAGGCGGTGCGCGACCTGCTGCGTCGCCTGGCCGGCCCCGAGTGGCGGCCGCTGCGCATCGGCGTGCTGGCCCTGGTGCTGCTGCAGGTGGTCGGCCTCAACGCCTGGGCCTGGAAGCTCGACCGCGCGGTGCACGACAAGCGTCTGGCGCAGACCCAGCTGCTGCAAAGCGTCCACCCGCAGGTGCGCTCGGTGCTCGATGCGCCCTTGCAGATGCAGCGCGAGACCGAAGGCCTGCGCGCCGCCGCCGGCCAGCCCGGCCCGGCCGACGCCGAGCCGCTGCTGGCCGCCGCCGCCGCTGCCTGGCCCGACGGCCAGCCGCCGCTCGCGGCGCTGCGCTTCGAGCCCGGCCGCCTGCTGCTGACGCCGGTGGGCTGGACCGACGCCCAGCACCAACAGTTTGCCGACCGCGTGCGCGCCGCCGGCTACCAGGCCCAGCGCGAAGGCGCCCAGGGCGCCCAGGTCGCCGTGCTGCGCGGAGCCCGCTGATGAACGCCGACGCCGGTCCGCCCTGGGCCCAGGCCCGCCAGGCGCTGCGCGCCGCCTGGGCCGCGCGCGATGCCCGCGAGCGCCGCCTGCTGCTGCTGGCCGCCGCCGTCGTGGGCCTGTTCCTGCTGTGGACGCTGGCCTTGCAGCCGGCGCTGCGCACGCTGCGCGAAGCGCCGCCGCGGCTGGACAGCCTGGAAGCCCAGTTGCAGGTCATGCAGGCCCAGGCCGCCGAAGTGCGCAGCCTGCGCGCCACGCCAGCGCTGCCGCGCGTGCAGGCCGTGGCCGCGCTGAAGGCCGCCAGCGATCGCCTGGGCGAGCGCGCCCGGCTGCAGGAGCAGGGCGACCGCGCCGTGCTCACGCTCAACGGCGCCAGCGGCCAGCAGCTCCACACCTGGCTGGCCGAGGTGCGTAGCACGGCGCGGGCGCGCGCCGTCGACATCAACCTGACCCGCGGCGAGCAAGGCCTGTCCGGCGCGGTGATCGTCACCCTGCCGGGCGGCTGAGGACCGGCGTGCGGCTGGCCTCTCGGGTGCATCGCCCTCCGGCCCGCGGCCGCGGCTGGCGCTGGGCGGCCGCCGGCGTGCTGGCCGGCGGCGCCGTCACGCTGGCGCTGCAGCCGCCGGCCAGCTGGCTGGCGCAGGCACTGGCCGACGCCACCGGCCAGCACCTGCTGCTGGCCGATGCCCGCGGCAGCCTGTGGCACGGCAGCGCCGCGCTGGTGCTCAGCGGCGGCAGCGGCGCCCAGCAGGCCAGCGCGCTGCCGGGCCGGCTGCAGTGGTCGCTGGGCCTGGCCGACGGCGGATGGCCGCTGGCGTTGCGCCTGCAACAGCCCTGCTGCCTCGACGGCACGCTGACCGTGACGCTCGAGCCCGGCATCGGCCGCCTGCGCGTCAGCCTGCCCGCGGGTCACGTGGCCGTCGGCCGCTGGCCGGCAAGCTGGCTGGTGGGCCTGGGCGCGCCTTTCAACACGCTGCAGCCCGGCGGCGCGCTGCAGTTGTCGGCCGACACCCTGAGCGTCGAATCGGTGCAGGGCCGCTGGCGCGTCAGCGGCCAGGCCGAGCTTGAGCTGCTGGCGCTGTCGTCGGCGCTGAGCACGCTCGACAACCTGGGCAGCTACCGGCTGCAGCTCAGCGGCGGCGGCACGGCCGACGAAGGCGCGCGGCTGACCCTGGCCACGCTGCAGGGCCCGCTGCGGCTGAGCGGCAGCGGCCAGTGGGTGGGGCCGCGGCTGCGCTTTCGCGGCCTGGCGCAGGCCGACGCCGGCAGCGAGGCGCTGCTGAACAATCTGCTCAACCTCATGGGCCAGCGCCAGGGTGCGCTGGCCCTTCTCGCGATCGGATGAGAATGACCCGCCCAGCCCGACGAGCCCGACCCGCCCGACGAACCCGAAGCGCGCGCCTGCTGGCGCTGGGCCTGGCGCTGGCCATGGTGTTGCCGCCCTTGCAAGCGCAGACCAGCAGCGCCGTTGCGCGCGGCGCCAGCCGCGCGCCGGTGACGGTGAACTTCGTCAACGCCGACCTCGAGGCCGTGACCCGCGCCTTTGCGGCGATGTTGAACCGGCCGATCGTGGTGGACCCGCGCGTCAAGGGCACGATCACCGTCTACAGCGAGCAGCCGCAAACCGTCGCCCAGGCCTACCAGACCTATCTCTCGGCGCTGCGCGGCCTGGGCTTCGCGGTGATCGAGACGGGCGGCCTGCTGAAGGTGGTGCCCGAGGCCGAGGCCAAGCTGCAGACCAGCACCGTCTCGGTGGGCGATGTCGGCCGCCGCGGCGACGTGATCATGACCCAGATCTTTACGCTGCGGCACGAGAACCCGAACAACCTGGTGGCCGTGCTGCGGCCGCTGATCAGCGCCAACAACACGATCAACGCCAGCCCCGGCAACAACTCGCTGGTGATCACCGACTACGCCGAGAACCTGCAGCGCCTGGCCAAGATCATCGCCGCGCTGGACCAGCCGACGGCCTCCGACGTCGAGGTCATCCCGCTCGAACACCTGGTGGCCAGCGACGTGGCTGCCATGGTGCAGCGCCTGGCCGACGGCACGCCCACGGCGGCCGTGCCCGGCGCCGTGGTCGGCGGCGGCACCACGGTGCTGGCCGATGCGCGCACCAACTCGCTGATCGTGCGCTCGAGCAACGCCGCGCGGCTGGCCGCCGTGAAGGCGGTGGTGGCCAAGCTCGACCGCCCGGCCCAGGGCGGCGGCGTGCCCGGCGCGCCGGGCATGTGGGTGGTGCACCTGAAGAACGCCGACGCCACCAAGCTGGCGACCGTGCTGCGCGCCGCCTTCGCGGCGGCCACCAGCAACAGTGCGGGCGGCAGCGGCGGCGGCATGCCGTCCGCCGCCCTGACGCCGAGCCCCGCGCCCACCCTCGGCGGCAGCACCACGGCGGGCAACAGCAGCGGACTGGGCAGCAGCCAGGCCACGGCGCCGCTCAGCGCCGCGGCGCAGCCGTCCACCGGCGGCTTCATCCAGGCCGACCCGGCGACCAACTCGCTGATCATCACCGCGCCCGAGCCGCTGTACCGCCAGTTGCGCGCGATGATCGACCAGCTCGACTCGCGCCGCGCCCAGGTCTACATCGAAAGCATGATCGTCGAAGTGGCCGGCAGCGATGCCGCCGACTTCGGCTTCGAGTGGCTGGGTACGCTCAACGTCAACGGCAGCACCTCGGGCATCGGCGTGCAGAGCCTGACCACCGGCGCCGCGCCCAACATCATCAGCGTCAACTCCAGCCTGGCCAGCGGCGCCGTGACGCTGGGCGACGGCCTGAGCCTGGGCATCCTGCGCACGATCGACGGCGTGAAGTCGCTGGCCGCGGTGCTGCGGCTGCTGCAAAGCCGCGGCCAGACCAACATCGTCAGCACGCCCAACCTGATCACGCTGGACAACGAGGAGGCCAAGATCGTCGTCGGCGAGAACGTGCCCTTCATCACCGGCCAGTTCACCAACACCGGCACCGGCACCACCAACCCGTTCCAGACCATCGAGCGCAAGGACGTGGGCATCACGCTGCGCATCAAGCCGCAGATCGGCGAGAACGGCGCCATCCGGATGCAGATCTACCAGGAGCAGAGCGCCGTCAAGAGCACCACCGCGGCCGGCACCAGCAACGCCGGGCCGTCGACCACCAAGCGTTCGATCGAGAACATCGTCACCGTCGACGACGGCCAGATCCTGGTGCTGGGCGGGCTGATCGAGGACACCTACAGCACCACGCTGAGCAAGGTGCCGCTGCTGGGCGACATCCCCGTGCTGGGCGCCCTCTTCCGCAGCGAGAGCCGCGAGCGCAAGCGCACCAACCTGATGGTCTTTTTGCGCCCCATCGTGCTGCGCGACGCCGACGCGCAGGCGCGGCTGACGCTGGACCGCTACGACCAGATCCGCGCCCGCCAGATCGGCGGCCAGCCGCCGCCCAGCTTCGTGCTGCCGATCGAGAGCTCGCCGGTGCTGCCGCCGGCGGTGCCGGGTCAGGCGGTGCCGATCGCGCCGTTCGAGCCCCCGGCCTCGGCGCCGCCGCCGCCGCGGCTCGTGCCCACGCCCGCGCCGGCAACGCCGCAGTGACATGAACGCGCATCGCCGCTCCACAGCGCTCGTCCCGCAGCGCGCCAGCGCACAGGTTGCCTGATGGGCGCGCGCCACCCGCTCCCCTACGCCTTTGCCAAGGCCCACACGCTGCTGCTGGAGGACGACGGCCGCGAGCGCGTGCTGTGGGCCGCCGAGACCACGCCGGCCAGCGCGCTGTCGGAGGTGGGCCGCGTCTACGACGTCTCGCGCCACGAGTACGAGGCCGCGGCCACGCTGGCCGGGCGCATCGCCGCGGCCTATGCCGGCGGTGGCGGCAGCGCCGCCGCGGTGATCGGCGAGGTGGAGTCGGGCGTCGACCTGAGCCGCATGATGCAGGACCTGCCGGCGGTGGAAGACCTGCTGGAGGCCGCCGACGACGCGCCCATCATCCGCATGCTCAATGCGCTGCTGACGCAGGCCGCCAAGGACGGCGCCAGCGACATCCACATCGAGCCCTACGAGCGCAGCAGCTCGGTGCGCTTCCGCGTCGACGGCACGCTGCGCGAGGTGGTGCAGCCCAACAAGGCGCTGCACGCGGCGCTGATCTCGCGCCTGAAGATCATGGCCGAGCTCGACATTGCCGAGAAGCGGCTGCCGCAGGACGGGCGCATCTCGCTGCGCATCGGCGGCCGCGCGATCGACGTGCGCGTGTCCACGCTGCCCTCGGCCCACGGCGAGCGCGCGGTGCTGCGCCTGCTGGACAAGACCGAATCGAAGTTCACGCTCGAAGGCCTGGGCATGAGCGGCGCGGTGCTGGCCGCCTTCGGCCGCCTGATCCAGCAGCCGCACGGCATCGTGCTCGTCACCGGGCCCACCGGCTCGGGCAAGACGACCACGCTGTACGCGAGCCTCGGCCGCGTCGACACCAGCACCACCAACGTGCTGACGGTGGAAGACCCGGTCGAATACGAGCTGCCCGGCATCGGCCAGACCCAGGTCAACCCGAAGATCGACCTCACGTTCGCGAAGGCGCTGCGCGCCATCCTGCGCCAGGACCCCGACGTCATCATGATCGGCGAGATCCGCGACCACGAGACCGCGCAGATCGCGATCCAGGCCAGCCTGACCGGCCACCTCGTGCTGGCCACCGTGCACACCAACGATGCGCCGAGTAGCGTGACGCGGCTGATCGACATGGGCGTCGAGCCCTTCCTGCTGGCCAGCAGCCTGCTGGGCTCGCTTGCGCAACGCCTGGTTCGAAAGTTATGCCTGAGCTGCCGCCAGCGCGGTGACGACGGCCACTGGCACCCCGTGGGCTGCCCGGCCTGCAGCCACACCGGCTACAAGGGCCGCACCGGCGTCTACGAGCTGATGGTGGTCGACCAGACGGTGCAGGGGCTGATCCACTACAAGGGCGGCGAGCAGGAGCTGATCGCCGCCGCCCGCGCCGCCGGCCTGCGTTCGATGCGCGAGGACGGCGAACGCCTGGTGCGCGACGGCATCACCTCGCCCGAAGAGGTGATCCGCGTCACCCGCGACTGACGGCCTCGCAATGCCTGCCTACCGCTACGACGCGCTGGACGCCAAGGGCAAGGCCGCCAAGGGCCTGGTGGAGGCCGACAGCGCGCGCGCCGCGCGGGCCGCCTTGCGGGCCCAGGCGCTGGTGCCGCTGGCCGTCACGCCGGTGGCCGAGTCGGCGGCCGGTGCCGGCGGCGGCGCGCGCTTCACGCGGCGGGTGTTCTCCAGCGCCTCGCTGACGGTGTGGACGCGGCAGCTCGCCGGGCTGGTGGGCTCGGGCTTGCCGCTGGAACGCGCGCTGACCGCACTGGCCGACGAGAGCGAGGACGCCAAGCAGCGCGAGCTGCTGTCGCACCTGCGCAGCGAGGTCAACGCCGGCAGCAGCTTCGCGCGCGCGCTGGCCACCGCGCCGCGCGAGTTCGACGAGGTCTACCGCGCCGTGGTGGCCGCCGGCGAGCAAAGCGGCGCGCTCGGCATCGTGCTGGAGCGCCTGGCCGACGACCTGGAAGAGCGCCAGCTGCTGCGCGCCAAGCTGCTGGGCGCGATGCTGTATCCGGCCATCGTCTCGCTGATCGCGGTGGTCATCGTCACCTTCCTCGTCACCTACGTGGTGCCGCAGGTGGCCTCGGTCTTCACCAACTCCAAGCGCGCGCTGCCGACGCTGACGGTGCTGATGCTGGCCGTCAGCGGCTTCGTGCGCCATTGGGGCTGGGCGGTGGCGCTGGCCGTGGCCGGTGGCGCGGCGCTGTTCGTGCTGGCGCGCCGCGGCGAGGCGTTCCGCGAGCGCAGCGACGCGCTCTTCCTGCGCCTGCCGCTGGCCGGCCGCCTGGCGCGCGGCTACAACGCGGCGCGCTTCGGCGGCACGCTGGCGATGCTGGCCGGCGCCGGCGTGCCCATCCTCAAGGCCTTGCAGGCCGCGGCCGAGACGCTGGGCAACCGCGCGATGCGCGCCGACGCGCTGGACGCCCTGGTGCAGGTGCGCGAAGGCGCGCCGCTGGCCAGCGCGCTGGCCGGCAAGAAGCGCTTCCCCGGGCTGCTGGCGATGTTCGCGCGCCTGGGCGAGCAGACCGGCCAGCTGCCGCTGATGCTGCAGCGCGCCGCGGCGCAGCTCTCGGCCGAGGTTCAGCGCCGCGCGCTGGCCGCCGCCACGCTGCTGGAGCCGCTGCTGATCGTCGCGATGGGCGGCATCGTGCTGCTGATCGTGCTGGCGGTGCTGCTGCCGATCATTCAGCTGAACACCTGGGTGAAGTAGCGGCCCCGCGATCCGGACGACCCGCCGGGGTTCGTGCCGTCAACGGTTCTGGCGCGGCTTGAACCACGGTTCTGCCGGCTGCACAACGTAGCGCGCCCAGACATGGCGCCAGGGCATCACGAGGTAGACCAGCACGATCCCGATGCACTCGGTGAACAGCACCTGCTGGTCGGGCGCCAAGCGCCCCGCCAGCCAGGCCGGCGCGATGATCAGCACGATCGCCACCGTCTTCCACAGCGTCTCGAGCAGCATCAGCGGCAGCATCTGCAGCGGGTACCGCAGCCCGAGCACGGACAGCAGGGCCAGCGAGGCCAGCATCGACTTGGCGATGATGCGCGGCGCCGGCCACGGGCCGACCTCGAAGAGCACCTGCTGCCAGACGAAGAAGCCCATCACGCCGGCCATCAGCAGGTAGGCCAGGCGCAGCAGGTGGATGCGCCACATCGCGACGGGCGGCAGGTCGGGTGCTGGATCGGGTCTCATGAGCCCAGGACTTTGGGCGTCGCGCGCGCCGCCACCAAGCGGTCAACCGACGAGCGACGGCGATCGACCGCCGAGCGACGACCGGCATCGATGGCGTGCGCAATGCGGCCGCCCGCCAGCGTCGTTGCGGCGCGCAAGGCGCTTCGTCGCCGCCGGGCGTCGCTCGTCCGCCCGGGCTCGCATCCCGTCACGCTGGGGTGATCGGCGGGCGAGCCGCCACGCTACAGTCCGGCGCCGATGCAGCGCTCGTGCCATCGGCAGCACGCCAGACCCCGTGACGCCCGCCCTTGATCTTCGCGCGCCGAGGCCGCCCGACTGGAGCCGCCTCGTCTCGTGGCCGCGCCTCAGGCTGTGGCTGGTGGTCAGCGTGCTCTGGGCGCTGGTCCGCGCGCTGAGTTCCGAGACTGCGCTCACCGTCTGGCTGGTCCGTTGCGGCCTGGTCACCGCGCTCGGTGTGCTGGCCTACGGCGTGCTGGACCAATGGCCGCGCCGCACCGCCCGCTGGGCGCCGCGCTGGATCGTGCAGTTGACGGCCGTGGTGGCGATCATGCCGCCCGCCGTCTACCTGAGCTACGCCTTGACGCTCGGCACGCCGCACGTGCTGGCGCTGGGGCCCGGGTATCGCAACGGCTTGCTGATCATGAGCTTCATGGGCGTCCTGCTGGGACCCTGGATCGCACTGGGCGCGTTGCTGCGTCGCAGCGAAGCTTTCGCGCGCGAGCAGGCCCTGGCCTTCCAACTGCGCGGCAGCGAACTGGAGCGCCAGGCGCTGGACGCGCGGCTGCAGCGCCTGCAGGCGCAGGTCGAGCCGCATTTCCTGTTCAACACGCTGGCCAACATCCGCTCGCTGGTGCGCAAGTCCGGCGCCGCCGACGCGACGGCCATGCTCGACAGCCTGATCACGTACTTGCGCGCAGCGCTGCCGACGCTCGAGGCCGAGCGCCCGACGTTCGCCAACGAACAGCAGACGGTGTGCGCCTACCTCGAACTGATGCGCATGCGCATGCCGGACCGGCTTCGCTACACGGTGAGCATCGAGCCGGATGCGTTGGCGCTGCACTGCCCGCCGATGGCGCTGCTGACGCTGGTCGAGAACGCCATCAAGCACGGCATCGACCCCAGCGAGACCGGCGGCACGGTCGACGTGTGCGTCACGGTGCGCGGGCAGCGGGTGCGCCTGCGCGTGGCCGATACCGGCGTCGGCCTGCAGCCGCGCCCGTGCGGGCGTTTCGGCACCGGCCTGAGCAACCTGCGCGAGCGGCTCGCCCTGGCCTTCGATGGCGATGCCCAAGTCAGGCTCACGCCCGCGCAGCCGCACGGCGCCATTGCCGAAGCCGAATTTCCAGCCCGCAGCGCAGACGCCGGATGACGACGCCCTCGGCGCTGATTGCCGACGACGAACCCCGGCTGCGCGATGAGCTGGCCGAATTGCTGGCCACGGCCTGGCCAGAACTGCAGGTCGTCGCCCTGGCGCGCAACGGCCGCGAGGCCGTCGAGCAGTTCGAGCACTTGCGGCCGACCATCTGTTTCCTGGACGTGCACATGCCCGCGATGAGCGGCGTCGAAGCGGCGCGCCACATCGGGCGTCGCGCTCACCTGGTCTTCGTGACCGCGTTCGAGCACTACGCGGTGCAGGCTTTCGCGCAAGGCGTGCTCGACTACCTGGTCAAGCCGGTGGCAGCGCAGCGACTGGCCGAGACCGTTGCCCGCTTGCAGGAGCGCATGGCCGACGCCGCGGCGGTGCCGCACGGCGACGACGTGCTGCAGCAGCTCGCGCAGCGGCTGCAACGCAGCCAGCGGCCGCCGGCGCTGCGCTGGATTCGCGCGCAGGTGGGGCCGGCGCTGCGACTGATCGCGGCGGAACGGGTCGACTACCTGCGGTCCGACAGCAAGTACACCGTGGTGGCATGGCGCAACGATGAGGGACAGGCCAGCGAGGCCGTGGTCAGTGTGCCGCTGAAGGATCTGGCCGCGCAGCTCGACCCCGCCCAGTTCGTGCAGGTGCACCGCTCGGCCGTCGTCAACCTCGGGTCGATCAGTCACGTCGTGCGCGGCGCCAACGAGACGGCGGACATCCACTTGAAGGGCCGCGCCGAAGTGCTGCGCGTCAGCCGCAGCTTCAACCATCACTTCAAACAGATGTGAGATCGCCCGCGCCGGCCAAGGCCTGCACACAAATGCGGTGAGTCCCGGGTGTTGATCGGCCCTTCATCTGTGGCACGCTTTGCTTGAATTCGCCAGCAGCAGCCGCACGGAGGTTTTCGTCGCATGAGCACGAGCAACGAAGGGGTTCCCGTCGCCACCCGCAACCTGCCGATCGCCAGCATGCGCAGCGTCTACCGCATGCACGACGTCGAGAAGCGCCTGGACAAGCTGCCGCAGCGCGAGCACGAGAGCTTGCGCGCCACCTACGAGCGCATGCTGGAAAAAGGCGCCGACCGCTTCCAGGTCAAGCCCTCGGGGCTGCCGGCGATGGCGCACCTGTACGACGAGCTGCCCAACTTCGCCGAGGTGCTGGACGAGGTCAGGCGCCAGCTCGCGCTGTGCCAGGACAGCAGCGACGCGCTGGAGATCACGCCGATGCTGCTGCTGGGGCCGCCGGGCATCGGCAAGACGCATTTCGCGCGCGAGATCGCGCAGTTGCTGGGCACCGGGCTCGGCTTCATCTCGATGAGCAGCCTGACCGCGGGCTGGGTGCTCAGCGGCGCCTCGTCGCAGTGGAAGGGCGCGCGGCCGGGCAAGGTGTTCGAGACCCTGGTCGACGGCAGCTACGCCAACCCGGTGATGGTGGTCGACGAGATCGACAAGGCGCGCGGCGAGCACGCCTACGACCCGCTGGGCGCGCTGTACAGCCTGCTGGAGCACGACACCGCGCTGGCCTTCACCGACGAGTTCGCCGAGGTGCCGATCGACGCCAGCCAGGTGGTCTGGGTGGCCACCGCCAACGACGAGCGGGCGATTCCAGAGCCCATCCTCAACCGCATGAACGTGTTCGAGCTGCAGGCGCCCGACCGCGACGCGGCGCGCAGCATCGCGCAGCGGCTGTACCAGTCCATCCGCGGCCAGCATGGCTGGGGCCGCGCCTTCGACCCCGAGCCGCCGGAGGGCGTGCTCGAGCGCTGCGCCCAGCTCGCGCCGCGCGAGATGCGCCGCGCCTGGATGACGGCCTTCGGCAATGCGCGGCTGGGCCGCCGCGGCACGCTGGAGCTGCGCGACCTGCCCGAGACCGGCTCACGGCGCCAGGCGATCGGCTTCATGCACTGAGCCCCCCCGAAGCGCCTTCGGCGCATCCCCCCCAGGGGGGGCGCCGCCAGCGGCCCGGCGAAGCCGGTTCCGCGGCGGCCGCTGGGCTCGGACAGATGCGCGCAACGACGGTGCCGCTTGGCGGCGTGGTCTTACGACGAATCAGCCTAAATCCGGCAGTTACCCCGCCGCGGCCAGCCCCGGCGGCGGCCGCGGCGGCC
>CAYYDJ010000054.1:0-18517 GCA_964470565.1 uncultured Rubrivivax sp. | reverse complement strand
GGCCGCCGCGGCCGCCGCCGGGGCTGGCTGCGGCGGGGTAACTGCCGGATTTAGGCTCAGTCGATCTTCGCGCCCGAGCGCTGCACCACGCCCTTCCATTTGACGCGCTCGGCGTCGATGAACTCGGCGTACTTCTTGCCGCCCAGGTCCAGCGGCACACCGCCCATGCGGCCCACGGCTTCGGCGAAGGCCGGATCGGCCACCAGGCGCGCCGTCTCGGCCTGCCAGCGTTCGACGATCGCAGCCGGCGTGTGGGCCGGCATGAACAGCCCCAGCCACGAGGTCGATTCGGCGGCCGGGTAGCCGGCCTCGGCGATCGTCGGCACGTCGGGCATCGACGGCAGCCGCCGGTTGCCGGTGACGGCCAGGGCGCGCAGCTTGCCGGCCTCGACGTGGCTGCGCGTGCTGACCGGGTAGTCGAAAGCCAGGTCGACCTGGCCGCCCAGCAGGTCGTTGATGGCCGGCGCGCTGCCCTTGTACGGCACGTGGGTGATCTTCACGCCGGCCACGGTCTTGAACAGCTCCAGCGCCAGGTGGCTGCCGGTGCCGTTGCCGGCCGATGCGCCGGTCACCTTGTCGGGGTTGCGGGCCGCGAACTCGGCCAGCTCCTTCACCGTTCGATACGGGCGGCTGGCGTTGACGACCAGCAGGTTGGGCAGCGACATCAGGCCGTGCACGGCGACGAAATCGCGCTCGGGGTCGAAGCGCACCGACTTGTACAGGAACTGGTTGGTGGCCTGGCTGCCCTGCGTGCCCAGCAGCAGCGTGTAGCCGTCGGCCGGGCTGCGTGCCACCAGTTCGGCGGCCAGGTTGCCGCCGGCGCCGGGCTTGTTGTCGACGTTGATGGGCTGGCCCAGGCGCTCGCCGATGCGCGTGGCCACCAGCCGCCCGAGCTGGTCGGTGATGCCGCCGGGCGGGCCGAAGACGACGAGCGTGATCGGCCGCGTCGGGTAGGGGGTCTGCGCGCCGGCCATGCCGGCCGCGCCGAGGGCGAGCAAGGCCAGGCCGGCCAGCAACGGGCGGCGCAGGGCGCGGGTGGAGGGGTTCAAGCGCGGCTCCTATCGGTGCATGCCGGGTCCGCTGCCGGACCCGGCGAGGGGTTGAATTGAAATACGAAGATACGTAGACTACTACGAAAGGTCGAATTCGCAAACTTCATCGGAAGCCGTCGATGCCCACGTCCCCCTGCTGCGCCTGGCCGCTGCCGCTAGAACCGGTGCCGGATGCCGAGCATCAGGTTCGTGCGTGCCGTGGCGCCGTTGCCGGTGCGCGTGGGCGCGTCGACGAATTGGGCGCTTTGCAGGTTGCCGTGCTCGACCGTGGCGTAGAGGTCGGTGCGCTTGGACAGGCGGTAGTCGGCCAGCAGCGCCAGGCCGCGGAAGCGCAGCGCCGGCGCCAGCGGGTCGTGGTAGCGCTGGCGGGCCTGCCAGAACTGGGCGCCCAGCGTCCAGGCCGCGCCGAGGTCGTAGCTGCCGCCGAACGAGACCATGTCGCGCTGGCGCACGCGGGTCGCCGACTGCGACGCGAAGGCGGCCGTCACCTGGGTGTCGGCAAAGCCCTGGCCGATGATGGTGAACGCGGTGTTGAAGCCGTCGTCGAAGCGGTTGTGCGCCGCGTAGGCGTTCAGGAACAGGCGCTGGTCGCGCCAGGCGGTGCCGAGGATCGCGCCGCGCGCCGCGCGCCCGTTGGACAGCTCGCGGCGCAGCACGCCGCCGGCCACCGACCAGGGCCCGTCGGCAACCTTGAGCATCGCGCCCAGCGTCTTGCCGCGCGCGATGGTGGTCGGGTCGGTGCTCACCGGGTCGCTGCCTTCGCCGGCGCCGGCCTGCAGCTCGAACATCAGCGGGCCCTTGCTGTACTGGTACTTCAGCATGTTGTCGCTGGCCGCGCCGAGCAGCATCGTCGTCTCGGGCTTGAAGGTGTTCAGGTAGGGGCCGACGGTGATGAAGGGCGCGTACGAGAAGGCCATCGCGTCGAACAGCACGTTGTACTGGCGGCCCAGCGTCACCCGCCCGAGCTGGGCGTCGGACAGGCCCACGTACGACAGCGTGAAGGCCGGGCCGGCGATCGGCGCGCCGGTGTCGAAGGTGTAGCGCGTGTCGAGGTAGACCAGCGCGCGCCGGCCATCGCCGAGATCCTCGGTGACGGTGATGAGCAGCCGGCTCGGCGTCACGCCGCCGGAGTCGAGCGAGGTCAGCGTCCGCCGGCCGTCCGCGCCTTGATGGTTGGAATGGCGCAAGGCCAGGTCGACCACGCCGCCCAGCGTGACGCTGGACTGGGCGTGGCTGCTCGTGGTGCCGGCCAGCGCACAGCCGGCCAGCACGAGCAGGGTGGGGACGGATGTCTTCAACGAGGTCTCCTCCGATGGGTGTTGCGATGGGTGTTCCGACGGGTGTCGGCGCCGCGTCGTCGCGGCTGGCCGCCAGTGGAACAAGGGCGCCGCGGCGGCGCCCCCTCCGCGGCGGAGAGGGGTGCGCGGCGTACGCTGCCGGGATGGCACGCGGCATGACGCAGACGCAGACGCAAACGCAGCCGCCGGCCGCTGCGCCGGACGCCGTCGCCGCGCGCCGCTCCGGCCCGCGCGCGCCGGCGCGCGTGGTCGCGCGCGAGCGGCTGCTGGCGCGCCTGGTCGACGCGCGGCGGCGGCGCTGCATCGTGCTGCACGGGCCGGCCGGCAGCGGCAAGACGGCGCTCGCGCTGGCGCTGCGCCGCGAGTTGGAACCGCTGGGCCACGAGCTGGCCTGGCTGGCGCTGACGCCGGTGCACGACGAGCCTGCGCGCTTCGTGCAGGCACTGCTGGCCACGCTGGCGCTGCCGGATGTGCAGGCCCTGCCGGCCGTGCTGCCGGCCGATGCGGCGGCGCCGGCCGATGCACCGCCGAGCTTCGCCGCCGTCGAGGCCACGCTGGTGGCCGTGGTGCGTGCGCTGGCGGCAGCGCCGGCGCGCGAGCTGGCGCTGGTGCTCGACGACCTGCACCACCTCACCCAGCCCGACGTGCAGCGTGGCCTGCAGTGGCTGCTGGACCATGCGCCGCCCAACCTGCACCTCGTGCTGCTGACGCGCGTGCCGCCGCCGCTGTCGCTGGCGCGCGCGCGCGCCCAGGGGCAGACGCTGGAGATCGGCGCGCGCGAGCTGCGCTTCAGCGCGGCTGAGACGCAGGCCTTCCTGCAGGCGCTGCTGGGCCCGGTCGAGCGGCGCGACGCGCGCGCGCTGCACGAACTGAGCGACGGCTGGGTGGCCGCGCTGAAGATCGCGTGCGAGGCCTGGCAGGCGGCGCGCCGCCGCTCGCCGGCCACGGCGCCGGCGCTGGGGCCCTTCGCGCGCGAGCGGCTGAGCCTGTTGCCGGCGCTCGCCGCCTTCTTCGAGCGCGAGGTGATCGCGCGGCTGACGGCCGATGAACTCGAACTGCTGACGCTGGCGTCGAGCTGCCGGCGCCTGTGCGGCGGGCTCGGCGCCGCCTTGCTCGGCCGGCCGGAGGCCGTGGGCGGCGTGGCGGCGCAGCTGGCGCGGCTGGAAGCGCACGGCCTGTTCATCGCCGCGGAAGATGCCGGCGCCGGCGCCGGCTCCGGCACCGCGGCCGGCGCGGCGCAGCCGGTGTGGTACCGGCTGCACCCGCTGTGGCAGGCCGCGCTGTTGCGCCGCTTCGCGCAGCGCGCCGAGGCCGAGCGCCGCCAATGCCATGCGCGCGCCTGGCGTTGGCTGCTCGGGCACGAGCGGCTGGAGGACGTGGTGCAGCAGGCGCTGGCCGCGGGCGAAGCCGATGCCGCGGCGGAACTGGTGGCGCAGCAGGCCCAGCGGCTGCACGACAGCGGGCGCACCCGCGAGCTGATCCGCTTGCTGCGGCTGCTGCCGCCGGCGGCCGTCGAGGCGCGGCTGCCGCTGCGCTTCGGCGCGGCGCTGATGCACCTGTATGCGCGCGAGTTCGCCGCCTGCGCGGCCGGGCTCGACCGCCTGGAGCGCGACATCCCCGCGCACGATGCGCGCGCCCGCGCGGCGCTGGTGCGGCTGCGCGTCAGCCTGGCGGCGCAGACCGACGACATCGACCGCGCGATCGCGCTGCGCCCGCTGCTGCTGCAGCCGCTGCCGCCCGATGTCGACGCCTTCGCCGTCGGCCACCGCAACAACCTGCTGTCGTGGGTGCACCTGCAGTGCGCCGAGCACGAAGCCGCGCGGCGCGTGCAACACGAAGCGCCGCTGTCGGATGCCCAAGGCCGGCCGCTGCTGGGCACCGCGTCGGGTTCGCTGCAAGGGCGCTGCCTGGTCGGCCTGAGCTTCGCGGTCGAAGGCCGCATCGCCGAGGCCGAGCGCGTCTACCGCGAGCTGCTGTTCGACGCCGAGGCAAGCGGCAGCGCCGGTGCCGAGACCCTGTTCGTCGCTTCGGCGTTGCTGAGCGAGGTGCTCGTCGAGTCCAACGACCCGCTGGGCGCGATCCGCCTGCTCGAGCCGCGCATCGACGCGCTGGAGGTCGTCTCGATCCCCGACTCGGTGCTGCGCGGGCACGGCGCGCTGGCCGGCGCGCACTGGCTGCTCGGCCACGAACTGGAATCCTTCGCCTGGCTGGAGCGGCTGGAGGACTACGCCGAGCGCCTGGGCCTGCAGCGGCTGCTGGCCTATGCGCTGGGCGGCCGCGTGCGCCGCCAGCTCGCGCGCAGCCGCTTCGAGGCTGCCGAAGCGGCGCTGATCCGGCTGGAAAGCCTGCAGGCCGGCCAGCCGGCCACGCCGCACGGCGTGACCGCCGAGGTGCAGGCGCAGGCGCTCTACGCGCGCGTGCGCTGGCTGGTCGCCCATGGCGACCTCGCCGGGGCCGCGGCGCGGCTGCCGCTGGCACTGGCGCACGCGCGCTCGCGCGGCGACCGCCGCAGCGGCGTGCGGCTGCAACTGCAGGCCGTGCTCGTCGACGCGCGGCGCGGCGAGGCGGCGCCGGCGCGCGCGCGGCTGCTCGCGGCGCTGGCCGAGGCACACGCGCTGGGCCTGGTGCGCAGCGTGCTCGATGCCGGGCCCGCGCTGGTGCGCCTGGTGGCCGAGGCGGCGGCCGCGGGCGCGCTGGACCCGGTGCTGTCCTTCCACGTCGAACGCCTGCTCGCGGCCGAAGCCGCTGCAGCGGCCTGGACCGCGCCGCCGCCGCAGCAGCCGCCGCAGCGCCCCAGCCGCGGCAGCAGCGCCGCGCCGGAGCCGCTGAGTGAGCGCGAGCGTGCCGTGCTGGAGCTGCTGGCGCAGGCGCTGCCGAGCAAGCGCATCGCGCGCACGCTGGGCGTCTCGTACACCACCGTCAAGTGGCACCTGAAGAACATCTACGCCAAGCTCGGCGTGGCCAGCCGCGACGAGGCCGTGGCGCGCATGCGCGATCTCGGCAGCGCGGTGGCCGCGCGGCCCGCGGCTGCCCGCGGCCCCTCCGCCGCGGAGGGTTTCGCGGGCTCGGATGCCGCCTAGGCTTGCCATCATGCAAATCCAGCGAACCGTCCTGCGCGAAGACCACGAGCTCTACCGGGCCAACGTGCGGCGCTTTCTCGAACAGGCATGCCTGCCCAAGCTGGCGGCCTGGGACGCCGCCGGCGAGCAGGACCGCGCCAGCTGGCTCGAAGCCGGCCGCGCCGGCGTGCTGTGCCCGGCGATCGCAGCCGAGTACGGCGGCGGCGGCGGCGACTTCGGCCACGCGGCCGTGCTGTCGGAAGAGCAGGCGCGCCTGGGCATGACGGGGCTGGGCTTCGGCATGCACTCGAACATCATCGCGCCCTACATCGAGCGCATCGGCACCGAAGCACAGAAGCGCCGCTGGCTGCCCGGTGCATGCTCGGGCGAGACCATCCTCGCGGTGGCGATGACCGAGCCCGGCAGCGGCAGCGACCTGAAGGCGATGCGCACCACCGCCGTCCGGGACGGCGACCACTACGTCATCAACGGCAGCAAGACCTTCATCAGCCACGGTCTGACCGCCGACCTCGTCGTGCTGGCCTGCAAGACCGATCCCGCCGCCGGCGCCAAGGGCGTCAGCCTGATCCTGGTGGAGACCGATCGCGAAGGCTTCCGCCGCGGCCGCAAGCTCGACAAGGTGGGCCGCCGCTACCAGGACACCGGCGAGCTGTTCTTCGAGAACCTGCGCGTGCCGTTGGACAACCTGCTGGGCGAAGAAGGCAAGGGCTTTCGCTACCTGATGGCCGAGCTGGCGCAGGAGCGGCTGATCGCCGCCGCGCAGGCCGCCACGGTGCTGGAGACCGTGCTCGAACAGACCATCGCCTACGTCAAGGAGCGCAAGGCCTTCGGGCAGACCGTCTGGGACTTCCAGAACACGCGCTTCAAGCTCGCCGACGTCAAGGCGCAGGCGGTGGCGACGCGGCTGCTGGTCGACCACTGCATCGGCACGCACCTGGCGCGCGGCCTCAGTGCCGCCGAGGCCGCGCTGGCCAAGCTGCAGTCCACCGAGGCGGCGTCGAAATGCCTCGACGACCTGATGCAGCTGCACGGCGGCTACGGCTACATGATGGAAATGCCGGTGGCCCGCGCCTGGGTCGATGCGCGCGTGCTGCGCATCGCCGGCGGCACCAGTGAAGTGATGCGCGAGCTGATCGCGCGCGAACTCTGAACCCCTTACCAACGAGAGGAACGCTCCCATGGCAAGCAAAGCCTACATCGCCGGCGTCGGCATGATCCCCTTCACCAAGCCCGGCCGCAGCCTGCCGTACGACGAGATGGGCGGCAACGCCGCGCAGGCCGCGCTGGCCGATGCCGGTGTCGAGTACAAGGACGTTCAACAGGTCTACGCCGGCTTCATCTACGGCGATTCGTGCTCGGGCCAGAAGGCGGCCTATCGCCTGGGCATGACCGGCGTGCCGGTGGTCAACGTCAACAACAACTGCGCCAGCGGCTCCACCGCGCTGGTGCTGGCGCGCCAGGCGGTGCTCAGCGGCCAGGCCGACTGCGTGCTGGCGATGGGCTTCGAGCAGATGCAGCCCGGCGCGCTGAAGTCGCTGTGGGACGACCGCAAGATCCCGTTCGAGCACGGCCGCGCGCGCTTCTCCGAACTGATGGGCGCGCACGACGAGCTGCCGAGCAACGGCCTCAAGGTCTTCGGCGGCGCCGGAGCCGAGCACATGAAGCGTTATGGCACCAAGCTGGAGACCTTCGCGAAGATCCGCGCCAAGGCCAGCCGGCATGCCGCCAACAACCCGCTGTCGATCTTCCGCGACGTGCTCAGCGTCGAGGAGGTGCTGGCCTCGCCGACGCTGTGGCCCGGCGTGCTGACGCGGCTGATGGCCTGTCCGCCCACCTGTGGCGGTGCGGCCGCCGTCGTCGTCTCCGAGGCCTTTGCCAAGAAGCACGGCCTGCGCACCGACGTCTTCATCGCCGGCCAGGGCTTCACGACCGACAACATGCCAAGCTGGGCCGAGGCCGACGCGTTCCAGCTCTGCGGCAACGGCATGACCAAGAGCGCCTCGCGCCAGGCCTACGAGCAGGCCGGCGTGGGACCGAAGGACGTGCAGGTCATCGAGCTGCACGACTGCTTCGCGCAGGCCGAGCTGGTGGCCTACGAGGGCCTGGGCCTATGCCCCGAAGGCGAGGCCGAGAAGCTGGTCGAGGCCGGCGACAACACCTACGGCGGCCGTTGGGTGGTCAACCCCTCGGGCGGCCTGCTGTCCAAGGGCCACCCGATCGGCGCCACCGGGCTGGCGCAGTGCTACGAGCTGACGAACCAGTTGCGCGGCACCGCCGACAAGCGCCAGGTGCCGGGCGCCCGCATCGCGCTGCAGCACAACCTGGGCCTCGGCGGCGCCGGCGTGGTGACGATCTACCAGCGCGCCGACTGAACCTGCCAGGAGCCGCCGCCATGCTCGACAAGACCCAGATCGGCCTCAAGCTGCCGAGCTTCAAGGCCCATGCCGAACCCTCGCAGCTGCGCTTCTTCGCCAAGGCGATCGGCGAGACGAATCCGATCTACTTCGACGAGGCGGCGGCGCGCGACGCCGGCCACCCCGCGCTGCCGCTGCCGCCGACCTTTTTGTTCTCGCTGGAGCTGGAGCAGCCCTCGTCCGACTGGCGGCGCGCGATCGGCATCGCCGAGGGCCGCACGCTGCACGGCGAGCAGCACTTCGTCTACCACCGCATGGCCTATGCCGGCGAGGTGTTCACGTTCGAGCCGCGCATCACCGACATCTTCGACAAGAAGAACGGTGCGCTCGAGTTCATCGTGCGCGAGACGCGCGTGACCAACCCACGCGGCGAGCACGTCGCCGACCTGCGCACGGTGATCGTGCAGCGCAACTGAAGGCGCGCGGAGGACCATCCGATGAACATCCCCAAGACCCTGGCCGTCGGCGACACGCTGCCCGAACTGACGCTGCCGCCGCTGAACCGCACGACGCTGGCGCTCTTCTGCGGCGCGTCGGGCGACCACAACCCGATGCACGTCGACATCGACTACGCGCGAGCCAAGGGCATGCCCGACGTGTTCGGCCACGGCATGCTCTCGATGGCCTGGCTCGGCCGCGCGCTCACCAGCGCGTTCGACCAGCGCCGGCTGCGCAGCTGGGGCGTGCGCTTCGGCGGCATCACGCACCTGCACAACGCGCTCAGCTGCCGCGCCCGCGTGGCCGAGCTGTTCGAGGCCGACGGCGAGCGCCGCGCGCGGCTGGAGCTGGACGTCATCAACCAATGCGGCGACGTCAAGCTCGCCGGCGACGCGGTGATCGCGCTGTAACGCGCGCGCACCGCAACCCTTTCGAATCAGGAGCACAGCATGGGCAAACTCGACGGCAAGGTGGCGCTGGTCAGCGGCTCGGGCCGCGGCATCGGCCAGGCCATCGCCTTGAAGCTCGCCAGCGAAGGCGCGCGGCTGGTCGTCAACGACCTCGACGCCGAGCCCGCGCAGGCGACGGTGGAGGCCTTGCGCGCCAGCGGCGCCGAGGCCGTGGCCTGCGTCGGCAACGTGACGGCGACCGACTTCGCCGAGCGCTTCGTGAAGACCGCGGTCGACCACTACAAGGGCATCGACATCATCGTCAACAACGCCGGCTACACCTGGGACGCGGTGATCCAGAAGATGACCGACGAGCAGTGGTACGCCATCATGGACTGCCACCTGACGGCGCCGTTCCGCATCCTGCGCGCCGCCTACCCGGTGATCAAGGCGCGCGCCCAGGCCGAGGCAGCCGTTGGGCGCGAGGTCTTCCGCAAGGTGGTCAACATCTCGTCGGCCTCGGGGCTCAACGGCGCGGCCGGGCAGATGAACTACTCGTCGGCCAAGGCCGGCCTGTTCGGCATGACGCGCGCGCTGTGCCGCGAGTGGGGGCGGCTGAAGGTCAACGTCAACTGCGTCGCCTTCGGGCTGATCCACACGCGCATGACCTCCACCGACGTCACCGCCGGCTCGACCATCGACATCGAAGGCCGCGAGATCAAGGTCGGCCTCAACCCCGACTACCTGAAGGCCTTCGCGCAGCGCAACCCGCTGGGCCGCGGCGGCACGCCGGCCGAAGCCGCGGGTGCGGTGTCGCTGTTCTGCTTCCCGGAGTCGGACTACATCACCGGCCAGGTGGTGGCAGTGGCCGGCTCGCCGCAGTAGGCGCCGCGCGATGGACACCGGCGCCGCTCGCGCGGTGGCATTGACGCACGCCCTCGCGCGCGCCGTGCAGCAGCATGGCAAGACCATCGCCGTGCGTGACGGCGAGCACGGCCGCAGCTACGCCGAACTGGCGCAGCGCGTGGCCCGGCTGGCCGCGGCGCTGCGCGGCCTGGGCGTGCAGCCGGGCGACCGCGTGGGCATGCTGGCGCTCAACGGCGAGCGCTACCTCGAGTTCTACTTCGCCGTCTGGTGGGCCGGCGCGGTGGTCAATCCGGTCAACGTGCGCTGGAGCGACGCCGAGATCGCCTTCTCGCTGGAAGACTGCGACACCCGCGTGCTGCTGGTCGACCGCCACTTCGCGCCGCGGCTGCAGGGCCTGCGCGAGCGCTCGCCGCTGCCCGAGGTGGCCGTCTGGGCCGACGACGGCGCTGCGCCCGAGGGCCTGCTCGACTACGAGACCCTGATCGCCGCGGCCGCGCCGATGGACGACGCCTGCGCCGGCGGCGACGCGCTGGCCGCCGTCTTCTACACCGGCGGCACCACCGGCGTGCCCAAGGGCGTGATGCTGTCGCACCTGAACCTGTGGTCGTCGATCGTCACCCGCATGGCGCACCTGCCGGTCGAGCCGGGCACGGTGATCGCGCACGTGGCGCCGTTGTTCCACCTGGCCAGCGCCGGGCGGCTGGTGGGTCAGGTGATGGCCGGTGGCTGCAGCGTGATCCTGCCGTCGTTCCGCGCCGGCCAGCTGATCGAGTGCATCGAGCACCACGCGATCCGCGAGGTGACGCTGGTGCCGAGCATGCTGCAGATGATGCTCGACGAGCCCGGCTTCCGGCCCGAGCGGCTGCGCAGCCTGGTGCGCATCAACTACGGCGCCGCGCCGATCTCCGAGACGCTGCTCGACCGCGCGATGGCGCTGCTGCCCAACGTGGGTTTCTCGCAGGCCTATGGCCAGACCGAGGCGGCGATCTACCTCACGCTCAATCCGCCCGAAGGCCACGTCGGCGCGGCGCGCGCCTCGGGCCGCGTGCACTCGGCCGGGCGCGCCTGCCACACGGTGCAGCTGCAGGTGGTCGACGCCGAGGGCCGCGAGGTGCCGCGCGGCACCGTGGGCGAGATCGTGGCGCGCGGGCCCAACGTGATGCTCGGCTACTGGAACCGGCCGAGCCAGACGCGCGAGGCGCTGCGCGGCGGCTGGCTGCACACCGGCGACATGGGCCGCATGGACGACGAGGGCTACCTGTTCATCGTCGACCGGCTCAAGGACATGATCGTCAGCGGCGCCGAGAACATCTACTCCGCCGAGGTGGAGAACGCGGTCGGCAGCCACCCGGCGGTGGCCGCGTCGGCGGCGATCGGCATCCCGAGCGAGAAGTGGGGCGAGAGCGTGCACGTGGTGGTCGTGCTGCGCCCCGGCCGCAGCCTGACGCTGGATCAGTTGCAGGCGCATTGCCGCAAGCTCATCGCCGGCTACAAGTGCCCGCGCAGCATGGAGCTGCGCGACGCGCTGCCGCTGTCGCCGATGGGCAAGGTCCTGAAATCCGAGCTGCGCGAGCCCCACTGGAGCGGGCAGGCGCGCGCCGTGTCCTAGGAGACGAGACGTGATGAAGCACACTAGAAAGAGCGTTACGGCGCTGGCCGCGCTGCTGCTGGCCGCCGCACCGGCGCTGGCCGCCTTCCCGGACAAGCCGGTGCGGCTGGTGATCCCGGCGCCGCCCGGCGGCGGGCTCGACACGGCCGCGCGCATCGTCGGCGAGCGCCTGGCTGCCGCCTGGGGGCAGCCGGTGACGATCGAGAACCGCGCCGGCGCCAGCGGCGCGATCGCCACCGAGAGCATGCTCAAGGTGCCGGCCGACGGCTACACGGTGCTGATCCATTCGCCCATCATGCTGTCGACCGAGCTGACCCGTCCCACGGTCAGCTACCGCACGCTGCGCGACTTCGCGCCGGTGGCGGTGATCTTCACGACGCCGATCTTCTTCATCGCCAGCAACGACGCGGCGCCGGGGTCGTTCAAGGACGTGCTCGCCGCCGGCGCCGCGGGCGGCCTGAGCTACGGCTCGCACGGCCTGGGCACCACCACGCACTACATGGGCGAGCGGCTGCGCAAGACCGCCAAGGTCGACACGGTGCACGTGCCCTTTGCCGGCGACGCGCCCATCGTCACCGCGGTGATCGGCGGCCACGTGAAGACCGGCTTCGTCAGCGGCGCCGCGGCGCGCAAGGCCGTCGACACCGGCAAGGCGCGCGCGCTGGCGGTGGCCAGCCCGGGCCGCTCGCCGCTGATGCCCGCGGTGCCCAGCTTCCAGGAACTGGGCGTGCCCGGCTTCGACCGCGAGTCGTGGTCGATCGCCTTCGTCCCCGCGGCCACGCCCAAGGCGGTGGTCGAGCAACTGGCGCGCGACATCGATCGCGTGGTCAGGTCGCCCGAGATCCAGAAGCGCTTCCTGGACCTCGGCCTGGTCGCCCGCGGCAGCACGCCCGAAGAGGCGACGCGCGAAGTGCAGACCGACCTCGCGCAATGGGCGCGGTTGATCGAGGAGTTCGGCATCCTCGCCAAGTGAGGGTGCGGGGGCTGTTCCAAAGCGCCCCCCAGTACATCCAGTACTCACCCAGCACACACCCAGCACCCACAGCGCCGCGCCAGCGGCGCGGAGATCGATTGATGAGCCTTGTTGCAAGCCTCCCTGGGGCGAGGCGCGCTGCCGCGCGCGCGATCGTCGGCGCCTGCCTGGCCGCCGCCGCGATCACCGTCGCCGCGGCACCGCGCGGCGCCGACTGGCCGACCATCGGCCTCGACGCCGCCGAGACGCGGCACAGCCCGCTGGCGCAGATCACGCCGGCCAACGTCGGCCGCTTGGGGCTGTTGTGGAGCTACGACCTGCAATCGACGCGCGGCGTCGAGGCCACGCCGCTGGTGGTCGGCGGGGTGATGTTCGTCACCGCATCGTGGAGCGTGGTGCATGCCATCGACGCCCGCAGCGGCCGCCGGCTGTGGACCTACGACCCCGAGGTGCCGCGCCACTATGGCCTGCGGGCCTGCTGCGATGTGGTCAACCGCGGCGTGGCGCTGTGGAAGGGCAAGGTCTTCGTCGGCTCGCTCGACGGGCGGCTGATCGCGCTCGACGCCGGCAGCGGCCGCAAGGTCTGGGAGGTCGACACCATCATCGACCGCAGCCGCGCCTACACGATCACCGGCGCGCCGCGCGTCGTCAAAGGCAAGGTGATCATCGGCAACGGCGGTGCCGAGTACGGCGTGCGCGGCTATGTCAGCGCCTACGACGCCGAGACCGGGCGCCAGGCCTGGCGCTGGTTCACCGTGCCCGGCGACCCGGCGCGCCCTTACGAGGACGCGTCGATGGCGCGCGCCGCGCAGACCTGGGACGCCGCCGGTCGATACTGGGAGGCGGGCGGCGGCGGTACGGTTTGGGACAGCATGGCCTTCGACCCGCAGCTCAACCTGCTGTACATCGGCACCGGCAACGGCTCGCCGTGGAGCCAGCGCCGGCGCAGCCCGGCCGGCGGCGACAACCTGTACCTCAACTCGATCGTTGCGCTCGACCCCGACAGCGGCCGCTACGTCTGGCACTACCAGGAGACGCCGGGCGACAGCTGGGACTACACCGCCACGCAGCAGATCACGCTGGCCGACCTGCGCATCGACGGCCGGCTGCGCCAGGTGATCCTGCATGCGCCGAAGAACGGCTTCTTCTACGTCATCGACCGCCGCGACGGCCGCTTCATCTCGGCCAGGAACTTCGTCGACGTCAACTGGGCCAGCGGCTACACGCCCGATGGCCGGCCGATCCTGACCGACCGGGCCAGCCCCAAGGCGCCGGCCGAGATGCAGCCCGGCCCGCTGGGTGCGCACAACTGGCAGCCGATGGCCTTCAACCCGAAGACCGGCCTGGTCTACATCCCGGCGCAGGGCAAGGCCACCGTGATCGGCGACGACGCCGCATGGCAGCGCGACACCGCGCTGCCGGGCCGCCTGGGCTCGGGCACCGGCTGGAACCTCGGCGCGCTGGTCGCGTCGTCGAAGACCACGCCGCCGTTCGGGCGCCTGCTGGCCTGGGACCCGGTCGCGCAGAAGGAGGTCTGGCGGCAGGAGCACCCCTCCTTCTTCAACGGCGGCACGCTCAGCACCGCCGGTGGCCTGGTGTTCCAGGGCACGGCCGACGGCCGCTTCGCGGCCTACCACGCGGCCACGGGCGCCAAGCTCTGGGAGTCGCCGATCGGGCTGGGCATCGTCGCCGCACCGGCCACCTATGCGATCGACGGACGGCAGTACGTCTCGATCGCCGCCGGCTGGGGCGGCGCGATCGGCGTCAGCTCGGGCGTGGCGCGCAAGGTCGGGCCGGGGACGGTGTTGACGTTCGCGCTCGATGGTCGCGGCGAGATGCCACGCTTTCGCGATGCCGTGACCGGCCCGCTGCTGGCAGGCGTCGCTTACGACCCGGCGCTGGTGCGCGAGGGTGCCGGCCTCTACGTCAGCCATTGCGCGGTATGCCACGGCGTGCCCGCGATGGACAAGGGCGGCAGCCTGCCGAACCTGGGCTACTCGTCGCCGGAGCTCATCAGCCACCTGGAGCGCATCGTCTTCAACGGCCCTTTCCAGGCAGCCGGCATGCCCGACTTCAGCGGGCGGCTGAAGCCCGAGGACGTCGACAAGCTCAAGGCCTTCATCCAAGGCACGGCCGACCAGGTGCGCGCTGCGCGGGCGCAGGCGCCGCAGGCCGCCGCCAGTGCCGCGTCGGGCCGCTGAGCTTGCGCATCAACAAGGGCCTGACCGTGCGGAGCGAAGCCGGCGGCAGCCCCGGCGTCGTCAACGTCGGCACGGTGGCCGGCGCCACCAAAGCCGTCATCGGTTTTGCCGGCAGGCAAAGCTTCAACAACGCGAGCTGGTGGCCGCGACGCTGACGGCGGCCTTGGCGGCGCGGCGGCGCGGCGCCTATCATGGCGGCGGGAGGTCCGCTTCTTGACACGATTCCAATCCGGCCTGCTGACGCTGTTGTCGCTGCTGTGCGCCGCCGCAGTGGCGGGCATCCTGAGCCTGACCGCGCTCAACCGCACCGCACAGTCCGAGGTCAACGTCCGCCAGCAGTTCGTGCAGCAGTCGCTGCAGTTGGAGACGCTGTACCGCGACATCGTGCGCACGCTGGCCGAGCTGGCGGCGCGCAACAACGACGCCCAGGTGCGCGACCTGCTGGCGCGCCACGGCATCACCTACAGCGCCAACCCTGCGCCGGCCGCCGCGGCCGCCGCGCCCAGGAAGTGACGGCCGCGATGAGCGATCCGGTGCCCGCAGCCACCCCGGCCGCCGGTCGGTCGGCGCCAGCACCGGTCCCGGCAGCGGCCCCGGCGCCGCCGCGCGCCACCGCCTTCTGGCCGCTGCTGATCAGCCTGCTGGCCTTGCTGGCCTATTTCGGCGCCCAGCTGATCGATGCCGTCAACACCCGCGCCGCCTTGCAGGCGCTGTATGCCGGCCAGCAGCAGACGGTGGACAGCGCCGCCAAGCTGCGCGCCTCGCTGGATGCGCTGGCCGCCGACACCCAGCGCCTGGCCAACGGCGGCAACGGCAACGCGGCGCTGCTGGTGGACGAGCTGCGCAAGCGCGGCGTGACGATCAACGTGGCGGCGACGCCGGGCGCGGCCAGCGCACCGAAGTAGGCGCCAACGCAGCGGCGGCCCTGGGCGCGCGCTCAGCTGTGCTGCTGCGGCGCGGTGTCGGTGAACAGGGAGTCGCGGAAGCTCAGGCTCGAAGGCCCGTGCTCGCCGCTGGCCCAGATCGCCAGTGCCGAGGGCGACATCGGCTTGGCGAACAGAAAGCCCTGCAGCTCGTCGCAGCCCATCCTCAGCAGCCAGTCGCGCTGGGCCTCGGTCTCCACGCCCTCGGCGACGACGCGCAGCTCGAGCTGATGCGCCATGCGCACGACGGTCTCGGCGATCGAGCGCGCGTCGGCGTTGCTGTCGAGGTCGGTCACGAAGGAGCGGTCGATCTTCAGCTCGGCGGCCGGCAGCTTGCGCAGCAGGCCCAGGCTGGAATGGCCGGTGCCGAAGTCGTCGATCGAGACGTGGATGCCGGCCTCGCGCAGGCGCTCGAAAGCCTGGCGCGTGACCTGCGTGTCCTCCATCGCCACCGACTCGGTGATCTCGACCGTGAAGCGCGAGGGCTGCACGCCGTTGCGCTGCAGGCATTCGCACAGGTGCGTGATGCTGTCGTCCTGGCGCAGCTGGTGGCCCGAGACGTTGACCGCCACGCGCATGCGCAGCCCCTGCTGGCGCCAGGCGCCGGCCTGGCGGCAGGCTTCCTCGATCACCCAGCGGCCGATCTCGGGCATCAGGCCGTGGCGTTCGGCCAGCGGCACGAAGACCGCCGGGCTGATCACGCCGCGCTGCGGGTGGTGCCAGCGCAGCAGCGCCTCGGCGGCCGTCACCTGCAGGCTGCGGGCGTCGATCTTGGGCTGGTAGGCCAACTGCAGCCGGCCCTGCGCGGCGGCCTGGCGCAGGTCGCGCAGCAGCTCGGCCTGCTGGCGCATGTCCACGCCCATCGCCGGCTCGAACTCGGCGTGCCCGCCGCCGCCCACCTGCTTGACGCTGCGCATCGCCGTCACCGCCTGCAGCATCAGCCGCGTGCGCGCGCCGTGCTGCGGGTACAGCGCGATGCCGATCGAGGCGCTCAGGCTCAGCTCCTGCCCGTCGATGCGGCGCGGCCGGCGCAACTCGTCGCGCAGCCGCAGCGCGGCGGCCTGCGCCTCGGCGCTGCCGCCGGGCAGCGCCAGCACGAACTCGTCGCCGGCCACGCGGCTGGCGGCGATCAGCGCCGGCAACGCCGCCTGCAGCCGTGCCGTCATCGAGGCCAGCACGCGGTCGCCGGTGGCATGGCCGTAGGCGTCGTTGAGCAGCCGCAGGTTGTCGAGGTCGAGATACAGCAGCGCCAGCGTGCTGCCGATCTCGTCGCAGCGGTGGGTGGCCTCGTCCAGCACGGACTCGAAGGCCTCGCGCGTCAGCAGCCCGGTCAGCGGATCGGTCGGCAGCGCAGGGCCGCCGGCGCGCCGCCCCGGCAGCCAGCGCAGCACGCCGCCCAGCGCGGCTTCGGTGGCGCCCAGCAGCCCCGAAAGCAGCGTCGGTTTGCGGTTCATCCGGGTCATGTCGGCAGTATGGGCCCGGGGCTTGAGCGCCACCGCCTGCGCGGGCGGTCAAACTGCCGTCAAACCGCCACCGGCAGCGTGCGCAATCCGCGGAAGCGCAGCCGCAGGTCGCGCTGCGGCTCGCCGCGGCGCTGCAGCCGCGGGTAGCGCGCCAGCAGCCGGCCGATGGCGATGCGGCCTTCCAGCCGCGCCACGTTCATGCCCGAACAGGCATGCGCGCCCTGGCCGAAGGCGAGGTGGTTGTTGGGCCGGCGGCCGAGGTCCAGGCGCTCGGGGTCGTCGAAGACGGCGCCGTCGCGGTTGGCGGCGCCGATGCCCAGGGTGATGAAGCAGCCGGCGGGCAGCGTGCGGTCGCTGATCGCCACCGGCGCGGTGGCGCGGCGGTTGTTCAGCTGCAGCGGGCTTTCGAAGCGCAGCAGCTCCTCGATCGCGCTGCCGATCAGCGCCGGCTCGGCGACCAGGCGGTCGAGCTGGTCGCGGTGGCTCAGCAGCGCGTCGAGGCCGTTGCCGATCAGGTTGCTGGTGGTCTCGTGGCCGGCGTTGAGCAGGAAGATGCAGTTGTGCATCAGCTCGCGCTCGCTCAAGGCGCCTTGCGCGTCGCCTTGCAGCAGCCGCGTCAGCACGTCGGCCTCGGGGTCGCCGGGGCGGGCGCGGCGGTGTGCCACGAGATGCTGCAGGTAGGCCATGAAGTCGACGACCGCGGCGTTGGCACGTGCCAGCACCTGCGGCTGCGGCGCCGGCTCCAGCGCCGAGAGGATGGCCAGCGACCAGTCGCGCAGCGGGCCGCGCTCGTCGCGCGGGATGTCCAGCAGGTTGCCGATCACCTCCACCGGGATGCGCGCCGCGAAGTGCTCGATCAGGTCCGGCGCGGGCTCGTCCGCCAGGCCGTCGAGCAGGCCGTCGACCAGGCTCAGCAGGCCCGGCTCCATGCGCGCGATGGCGCGCTGGTTCAGCGCCCCCATCAGGATGCGGCGCACGCGGGTGTGCAACGGCGGGTCGCTGAACACCAAGCTGGTGGTGTGGTGCTCGTAGATCGGGCTGCCGGTGCCCAGCTTGGGGCCGAACTCGAGCTGCTTGTCGGAGCTGGCCTCGGCGCTGCGGTAGACGGCCAGCACGTCGTCGTAGCGCGTCAGCAGCACGCTGGCTTCGCCCAAGGCGTGCACCGGGCTGTGCCGGCGCAGCGCCGCGTACCAGGGGTAGGGGTCGGCGATGAAGCCGGCGGGCGGCGCCGCCAGGCTGAACGAACCGACGTCCATGCCGCGCCTCAGGTCAAGGGTTGGGTCAGGTACACGCCTTCGCGGCCGACGATGGGCTTGCGCGCCGGCATGAACACCGTGCAGTCGGGGCACAGCGCGCGGATCTCCTGCTCGCCGTCGGTGGCGATCAGCTCACCCTCGTCGAAGCGCTCGAAGCCCACCAACGGACGCGTGAAGCGGAACTCCGGCGACTTGATCACCCAGGTCTGCAGCAGCTTGAAGCGGCGCTGCGGCGACGGTGCCAGCGCGCGCCCGGGCAGCAGGCCGAACAAGGCCAGGAAGTCCAGCGTGACCTCGATGGCGCGCTCGCCCGTGGCCTGCTGGAAGTGCTGGCCGCACTCGGCCACCAGCGCCACGCCGTGGTGGCCCGGCGTGCCGTGCAGGCCGTGTTGGATCACCGGCGTGCCCGAGCCCAGGCCCTGCGGCATCACCAGGTGGGTGCGCGGCCGGCCGATCGCCAGCGCCGCCTGCGCGTTGCGCGCGAATTCGGGGTAGACCCAGAACGGCTCCACGTCCTGGCTGGTGGAGTGCAGGTCGAGGATGTGGTCGGCCGC
>CAYYDJ010000053.1:0-18750 GCA_964470565.1 uncultured Rubrivivax sp. | reverse complement strand
CCTTGAAGAACCAGCCTTCGCCCATCGGGTCGCGGTTGGCCAGCGCGGGGTCGTCTTTCAACGCCTGGTTGATCTCGACGATCTCGCCTTCCACCGGCATGTAGATGTCGGCTGCGGCCTTGACCGACTCGACCACCCCCGTCACCTCACCCTTCTTGTAGGTGCGGCCGACCTCGGGCAGTTCAACGAAGACCACGTCGCCCAGCGCGTCCTGCGCGTGGACGGTGATGCCGACGACAGCGGCCTCGTGGTCCTCGATGTTGATCCACTCGTGATCGGGGGTGAACATGGTCGTCATCGGCTTGCTCCTCGGTTGGCTTGTGTGAAGTGCTTGTGTGAAGCGACAGTGGCTTCAGCGGTGATAGCGGTGGGGCACGAAGGGCATCGGCGTCACCCGCATCGGCAGGCGGCGGCCGCGCACCTCGGCGTAGACCTCGTGCTGCGGTAGCGCGTGGTTCAGCGGCAGGTAGGCCATCGCGATGGGCTGGTTGGCCGTGGGCGCCAGCGTGCCGCTGGTCACCTTGCCCAAGGCGCGGCCCTGGGCATCGAAGAGGGCGCTGCCTTCGCGCACCGGCACGCGCTCCAGCCCGACCAGGCCCACGCGCTTGGACGGCGGGCTGGCGGCCAGCTGGCGCTCGATGGCCGCGGCGCCGGGGTAGCCGCCGGCGCGCGCGCCGCCGGGGCGGCGCACCTTCTGGATCGCCCACTGCAGCCCGGCTTCCACCGGGCTGGTGCGTTCGTTGATGTCGTGGCCGTACAGGCACAGGCCGGCTTCCAGGCGCAGCGTGTCGCGCGCGCCCAGGCCGGCGGGCTTGACCTCGGGCTGCGCCAGCAGCGCCTCGGCCATCGCCACGGCCTGGTCAGCGGGCACCGAGATCTCGAAGCCGTCCTCGCCGGTGTAGCCCGAGCGGGTAACGAAGCAGCGCGCGCCGGCGATCTCGAACACGCCGCCGGCCATGAAGGCCAGCTCGCCCACGCCGGCCGCCAGCCGCGCCAACGCCTTGACGGCCGCCGGCCCCTGCAGCGCCAGCAAGGCCCGCTCGGGCAGCGGCACCACGTTGCAGCGGCTGCCGATCTGCGTGCGCAGGTGGGCGATGTCGGCCTGCTTGCAGCCGGCGTTGACCACCAGCAGCAGGTCGCCGAACCCGGCCTCGGCGTCGGCCGGGCGCGCGATCATCAGGTCGTCCAGGATGCCGCCGCTGGCGTTGGTGAAGAAGGCATAACGCTGGCGGCTGGCGGCCAGATCGAGCACGTCCACCGGCACCAGGGTCTCCAGCGCCGCCGCGCTGCCGGGGCCGACCAGCTTGATCTGGCCCATGTGCGAGACGTCGAACAGCGCGGCCGATTCGCGGCACTGGCGGTGCTCGGCCATCAGGCCATCGGCGTATTGCACCGGCATCGAGTAGCCGGCAAAGGCCACCATCCGCGCGCCCAGGCGCTCGTGCAGCGCGTGCAGCGGGGTCTGCTGCAGGTTCTGCGGCAGCTCGGGCGTGGTGCTCATGGTCGGATCTCCTGTCGAAAACTCGAAGGGCAGGCCAGCAGCCACCGGCCTGAGCCAGGGGCGGAAGGTCCTCGCTGTCCGCTTTACCTGAGAGATTCGGTGTCGGCGCGCATCGCTGCCGCCGGCCCTTGCCCCTTCGGTGGACCGCCTCGCGGGCGGCCTCTCTCCAGTGAGGTTCGATCCTCGTCAGTCCTTTTGCCTGAGCGTTCGAGGCCACGGCCTGATGCGCCTTCGGCGGCCGCCTCCACGCAGGGCTCGGAACCGGCTCTCTCCTGACCGGGCCAGTGTAGCAGCGGCTACAGTCGGCAATCCATGAACGACGACATCGCCAGCCTGCGCCGCATCCTGGGGCGCTGCCGCACCATCGCCGTGGTGGGGCTGTCGGCGCATTGGCACCGGCCCAGCTAACCAGGCGCTCGCTCGCGCGAGCGCGTAGCGACCAGGCCTTGTACAAAGCCATGGCCTGAGAGCATCACGAAGGAGACGAGCATGTACGAAGCAGGGCTGTTCAAGGGTCAACGCATCCTGGTCACCGGCGGCGGCACGGGGCTGGGCAAGGCGATGGCCGAGCGCTTCCTCGCGCTGGGCGCTGACGTGGCGATCTGCGGCCGCCGCCTGGCCGTCTGCGAGGAGACTGCGGCGCAGTGGCGCAGCCAGTTCCCAGGCCGCCGCGTCGACTGCTTCGGCGTCGACATCCGCGTGGCGCAGGCGGTGGACGAGATGGTCGATTCGCTGTGGCACAGCGGCGGCCTCACCGGACTCGTCAACAACGCGGCCGGCAACTTCATCGCCCCGACCGAGAGCCTGTCGCCGCGCGCCTTCGACGCCATCGCGGGCATCGTTTTCCACGGCAGCTTCTACGTCACGCAGGCGGTGGGCAAGCGCTGGGTGGCCGAGGCCAAGGCCGGGCAGTGGCAGCCGGGCCGGCCCTTGCGCAGCGTGATGAGCATCATCACCACCTGGGTCGACAACGGCAGCCCCTACGTCGTGCCCTCGGCGATGAGCAAGGCCGGCATCGACGTGATGACCAAGTCGCTGGCGGTCGAATGGGCGAAGTACGGCATCCGGCTCAACGCGGTGGGCCCCGGCGAGATCCCGACCGAGGGCATGAGCAAGCGCCTGAACCCCGGCGAGCAGCCCGGCGCGCGCAGCCGCGAGCGCAACCCCATGGCCCGCCCCGGCGAGATGAGCGAGCTGCAGAACCTGGCCGCGTTCCTGATGGCGCCGGGCCAGTGCGACTGGCTGACGGGCCAGAGCATCATGATGGACGGCGGCAGCGCGCTGGCCACGGGCGGCAACTTCTACGAGCTGCGCTCGTGGAGCGACGACGACTGGCGCCTGGCGCGCGAGCGCATCGAGGCGCAGAACCAGAAGGACCGTACCCAGCGCGAGGCCTGACGCGATGCAACCCTGGAACGGCGACGCCGAACTCTTCGCGCTGATGCGCCAGCAGCTCTTCCCCGCGGTGGTGGGCGACATCCTCGACACGCTGGGCTTCCTGCACCAGTTTCTCAGCCCGCAGATTCGCGCGCTGCGGCCGGACATGGTGGTCGCCGGCCGCGCGATGCCGGTGCTGGAGAGCAACGCCTTCAGCGCACGCGACGACCAAGGCCGCGGCCCGCTGGCGCAGCAGCCTTTCGGCCTGCTGTTCCAGGCGCTGGACGACCTGCGCGAGCACGAGGTCTACGTGGCCACCGGCTGCGCGCCGCAGTTCGCGCTGTGGGGCGGGCTGATGACCACGCGCGCGCAGCACCTCAAGGCGGCGGGCGCTGTGCTGGACGGTTATTCGCGCGACACGCCCGAGGTGCTGGCGTCGGGCCTGCCGGTCTTCAGCTACGGCGGCTACGCGCAGGACCAGGGGCCGCGCGGCAAGGTGGTCGACTGGCGCGTGCCGGTGGAGATCAACGGCGTGCGCGTGGCGCCGGGCGACATCGTGTTCGGCGACCTCGACGGCGTGCTGGTGATCCCGCGCGCGGCCGAGGAAGAAGCGATCCGCCGCGCGCTGGAGAAGGTCAGCACGGAGAACAAGGTGCGCGACGCGATCCGCGCCGGCATGAGCACGGTGCAAGCCTTCCGCACGTTCGGCGTCATGTAGGTGCGGGGCCCGCGGACATGGGCACGTCCGCGGGGTGAGAGGGGCCGAGGGACAGCGGGTCAGAACGCCAGCCAGGTGCCGCGCAGGCCCTGCTGCTCCACGCCGGGCTTGCTCCAGTCGCAGACACCGGCCGGGAACACCGCGTTCAGGCGCGACTGCTGCTGCGCCGTGAAGGCCGGTGTGTAGTCGGTCATGGCGACCGGCTTGAGCTGGCACTTGACGACATCGGCCGCGATCGAGGCGCCCGCCACGAAGCGCGGCGAGCCCGGCGCGGGGTACAGCGCCGCGCACTGGCCACTGGTGCGTTGCATCGTCTCGACGATCTTGACCGGGTTGGCATCGCGCGTGAGGCAGCCCTCCTGCAGCGTGGCGGGCTTGTTGCGAAGGACCTTCTCGCGCGCCGTGCCGGCCGCCTGGTCGGCCGTGATGGCGGCCAGCCACTTGTCCATCTGCGCCAGCGCGTCCAACAGCAGCGGACTGGCGCTGGAGTAGTAGCCGTAGCGGAAGTCCTCCACCAGCATCACCTGGTTGTCGGCATTGCCGTTCGCCTTGATCAGCCGCTCGCGCATCGAGAACGAGTGGTAGCGCAGGTGGATGTCGCCGGTGGCCGAGTCGTCCGCATAGGCGCGGTAATCGATGATGGGGATGTCGCGCAGGCCGCCGCCGCCGCTGGTCAGGCGCCCGGTCTGGTAGGCCGCGCGCGTGGCGATGGTGTCGGCCACGGTGCGGGCCGCGGCGAACCGGGCGTCGACATCGTAGCCGCCCACGTGCTCGTTGATGTCCAGGAACTGGTCGACCGTGATCACGCCGCCGTTCAGCGCCTGCAGCCCGTACTGCACGCCCACGTTGTCGATGGGCCGGCGCGCAAAGCCGATGGTGGGGTCCTTGCCGTAGATGTTGACGGTGTGGTCGTAGACGCTGCAGCGCACGCCCGTCGGGTTGGTCTGGGCGTTGTAGCGCTGAGCCACGGGCAGCGTGGCCGGGCAGTAGACGTCCGGGGCGATGCGCATGGCCCCGTCGTACACCGTCCCGGTGTACATGGTCTTGACGGTCTGGATGCCCGCCACGGCCGCCTGCTGCGCGTCGCTGAAGGCACCCGGCACGATGTCGCGGAAGTAGTGGCCCAGCAGCCGCTGGTCGGTGATGGAATAGACCGTGGCGAAGCCGACCTCGGGGAAGCTGCAGCCGGGCAGGATGCCGTCCAGCAGGCCGGGGTAGTTGTCGGCAATCTGGTGCTGCTGGTAGGAACCACCCGAGCAGCCCCAGCCGATCGTGTAGCGCGGCGGGCCGTAGGCCTCGATGAAGCGCTCCTTGACCATGGCCATGGACTCGGCCGCCGTCACGTCCTGGCAGTTGTTGCCGAACACGTTGAGCGACGACGAGGCCATCGCGTAGCCCTGGCGCAGGATGGCGTCGTCCAGCACGCCGCCGGTGGTGTTGCCCTGGCGGTACCAGCCGCCGGTGCAGCCTCCGCCGAAGGTGTAGACGAGGCGGCCATTCCAGCCGGCCGGCCGGCTGGTGAACGTCGGCTCCGGCTCGCTCACGGGGTTGTGCAACACGGCCGTCTGGTAGATGGAGCGGTTCAGCGTGCCGGTCTCCACGCGCACGATGTAGGGCACGCTGCGACCGTCGGTGGTCGTGGTCATGGCCACGTCGGCCGGCAACGCCGTCGTCGACGGCAGCGCGGTGAACACGGGCGTGGCCGCGTTCGTGCGGTAGACGTAGTCCACCCGCGTGTTGGCCGAGCAGTTCGCGTCCAGCGGCGCGCCCAGCGTGGTCTTGCCGTCGGCCAGCACGAAGCTGTCGGTCTGGCAGGTGAACGGCGTCTCGTAGGGCCCGGAGAACATCGGTCCGGTGCGCGCATAGTCGGTCAGTTCCAGCGTGCTGCTGGCGGCCGCATCCTGGCTGTCGCCCCTCAGGCTGTCCAGCGTGATCTGGTTCTTGCCGACGTTCAGGCCGGACACCAGGCCCACCAGCCGCCCGTCGCTGCCGGTGCGGAAGCTGCTCGTCACGTCCGTGCCGTTGCGCTTGATGCGCACCGACCAGCCGGCCGGCACCGTGCCCTGGACCTGGAGCAGCGCGTCCCCGGCACTGACCCATTCGGCCTTGGGTGACGACAGCAATGCCAGCCGCACATCGGGCGGTGGCTCGTCCGAACTCCCGCAAGCCGCCAGCACAGCCAGCGCCAAGCCAGCCGTCGCGTAGGCGGGCCAGCGCATCAGTCTGGGTCGCATGCTGCGTCTCCTTCAGTCACTTGTCACTGCGGCCGTCTTGAACGCACGGTCACCATGCCGGCTTGGGCAGTGCCCATGGTGTTGCCGGATGGACTCGGTGACACCGGGCCGCCCCTCGGTGTCCTACTCGGATGAGCCCATCAGAATCGACCAGCGCCTGGCCGACAACCGGGTTTGGCCCTAGCGTCTGTTAGCACTCGTTGCAATGCTCGACGGCGTGCGCGCGGCGCCGGGCGACATCGTCTTCGGCGACCCCGGCGGCGACGCGGTGCCCAGGCCCATCCACGGCCGCAGTACCGCCACCCGCCGCGCCAGCGCCCACGCGGCCAGGCCGCCGACGAAGGTCAGCGCGATGATCAGCGCCGCCTCCAGGCCCGCCGGCAGCGCCAGCGGCCGCAAGGCCACCGCGGCGCCGACGATGATCGTCTGGTGCACGATGTAGAGCGGATACACCGCTTCGTTGAGCGGCCGGCGCCAGCGATGGTCGACGTTCAGGTGCTGCCTGGCAAAGCCGAAGGCGGCGACGATGGCGCCCCACTGCTCGACCGCGAACACCCAGCGCAGCGCCACCCGCGCGGCGTTTGACTGGCCTTGCGCACCCGTGCTCCACGCCACGGCCATGACAACCCAGGCCACGACCGCCAGCACCAGCGCCGGCCAGCGCAGCGCCTGCAGGCGATCGAGCAGCGCGCGGCGCCGCGCCAGCAGCACGCCGACGGCGAACATCGGCGCATAGGTGGCATGTGCCCACCAGTCGCCCCACAGCGCGTGGGTCTCGGCGAAGCGCGGCAGCAGCAGCGCGCGCAGCAGGCCCAGCACGACGATCGGCAGCAGCAGCCAGGCCAGGGCCGGCGCCGCGGCCAGCCGGTCGGCCGTGCGCGCCAGCGCGGCGCGCGGCAGCCAGCGCGAGGCGGCCACCAGCAGCAGCGTGTAGACCCACAGATAGGGCAGGAACCAGAGGTGGTTCCAGGTCGGCAGCCGCAGGCAGTCGCGGCCGTGGCAGAAGCCGTGATAACCGGTTAAATAGAGGGACATGAAATCCCGGTAACCGCCCGCGTAGCCGAACGAGTCGCGCACCTGCAGGTACGACTGCGGCGGCACGATCACCAGCATGCCGGCCAGCAGCGGCAGCAGCAAGCGCCGCGCGCGCTGCCGCAGCAGGCCTTCGCGGCCCAGCATCAGCCCGGTGGCCAGGCCCGAGACGACGAACAGCAGGCTCATCCGCCACGGGTTGGTCAGCCGCATCCAGGGCTCCAGCGCGGCATAGGTCGGCGTGTGCTTGACGTGGTAGCCCCAGGGCACGTAGATCATGCCGACGTGGTACAGCACCAGCAGCCCGAAGGCGATGATGCGCAGCCAGTCGGCGAAGAAGAGGCGCTCTCGAACGGGATGGCTCATGCCGGCGCAGCGTAGGCCGCCGCCGTGCGCACGGCCAGCACCTTGGGACGAAGCGGGCCCGCCGCGGGGCGAGCCGGGGCCGCCGTTGCTCAGTCCAAGGCCTGCACCAGTGCCGCGCGGTAGGCGCGGCTGCAGGCGATGCGCATGCCGTTGCGCAGCCGCACGGTGGCGTCGCCCTTGCCGGCGGCTTCGACCGCGGCCACGGCGTTCAGCGCCACGGCGCGGCTGCGGTGGATGCGGATGAAGCCCGGCCCCAGGTCGGCCAGCAGGCCTTCCAGGGTACGCCGCAACAGGTGCGTTCGCTGCGCGGTGTGCAGCTCGACGTAGTTGTCGGCGGCCTGCAGCCACAGCACGTCGGCGCAGGCGATGACGTGCACCTGGCCGCGTTCGCTGACCACCAGCCGCTCGGCAGCCGGCCGCGGCGCGGCATGGCGGTCGCGGCGCTGACGCAGGCGCTGCAAGGCCAGCGCCAGCCGCGCGGGGTCGACGGGCTTGAGCAGGTAGTCCACCGCCGCGGCGTCGAAGGCGCGCAGCGCGTAGTCATCGAACGCGGTGACGAAGACCACCGCCGGCCCGCCATCGGGCAGCGACGCGGCGACATCGAGTCCATTGACTTCCGGCATCTGCACGTCCAGCAGCAAGGCGTCGGGCTGCAGGGCCTCGGCCAGCGCCAGCGCCTGCAGGCCGTCCTCGGCCTCGCCGACCACTTGCACGTCCGCCTGCGCCGACAGCAGGCGCAGCAGCCGCGCGCGGGCCGGCGGCTCGTCGTCGACGATCAGCAGGCGCAGCGGCTCAGCCATCGGCAGGCAGCTCCAATCGCGCGACGCAGCCGCCGCCGGCCCGCGCTTGCAGCGTCAGCGTGGCGCCGTCGCCATACAGCGTGCGCAGCCGTTCGCGCAGGTTGGCCAGGGCGACG
Source organism: uncultured Rubrivivax sp. (assembly GCA_964470565.1). Classification (GTDB taxonomy): domain Bacteria; phylum Pseudomonadota; class Gammaproteobacteria; order Burkholderiales; family Burkholderiaceae_C; genus Rubrivivax. The sequence goes on along the minus strand of CAYYDJ010000053.1, from coordinate 10,606 downwards.
CCGGGCCTGCGGTCGCTGCGCAGCCCGTCGCCATCGTCGCTGACCGACAGAACGATGCGGCCTTCGCGGCGCGCCACCGCGACGCTGACCGTCGTCGGCGCGCGCCGGCGCTCGACGGCATGCACGAAGGCGTTCTCCAGCAGCGGCTGCAGCGACAAGGCCGGCACCGGCTGCGCGATGCCGGCTTCGACGTCCCAGCGCAAGGGCACGCGCACCGCGCCGTAGCGCTGCTGCATCAGCTCGGCGTAATGTCGCGCCAGCGCCAACTCGTCGGCCAGCGGGTGCAGGGGCTGCCGCGTGGCGTCGGTGGCGGCGCGCAGCAGCGCCGACAGGCGCAGCAGCGCGGACTCGGCCGCCGCGGCATCGTCATGCACCAGCGCGGCGATGGTGTTGAGCGCATTGAACAGGAAGTGCGGCTGCATCTGCTGCGTCAACTGCGCCAGCCGCGCTTGGCCGGACAGCCGCTCCAGCCGCTCGCTGCGCAGCCGCTCGGCGGCCAGCGCGCCGAACGAGCGCAGGCCGTATTGCACGCCCGCGAACAGGGCGTAGAAGAGCGCGAACTTCGCGCCTTCGTAGGCCAGCACCTGCGGCCAGGGCTGGTGTTCGTAGCCCAGGCCGAAGGCCGCGCGCACGCCGTGCCGCAGCGCGTACAGCGCGCCGACGAAGACCAGCGCCACCAGCGGTGTCCAGCGCAGCACGCGCCAGAACCAAAGCGCGGGGCGCGTCAGCCACGGGTCGTCGCGCGGGCTGCGGCGCCAGCGCCAGAACGCGATGGCGCTGGCCACAACCATCGCCGACGCCTCGTAGAACAGCGCCCACGGCCACAGCGGCTGATTCGCATACCAGCGTTCCTGCAGGCCCACCAGCACCATCAGCACGCAAACCGCCAGCCAGCCGGCAAGCAGCCGCGGGCCGATGCGGGCGGGGGCAGGGCGGGGCCGCTGATGCATCCCCCGAATGATGCCGTGGCGTCAGCCTGCGCAAGGTCGGCGCCGCTAAGATGGCCCGCAGGCCAACCGCGTGGAGACATCGACGATGAGCAGCATCTACGACCAGCACCTGGACAAGAACGCCGCCAACCACGTGGCGCTGTCGCCCGTCAGCTTCGTCGAGCGCAGTGCCGAGGTCTTCGGCGACTTGGCCGCCGTCGTGCACGGCGCGCGGCGCTACACCTGGGCCCAGGTGCGCGAGCGCTCGGCACGGCTGGCCGCGGCCCTGCGCCGCCTGGGCGTGGGGCGCGGCAGCACCGTCAGCGTGATGCTGCCCAACACGCCCGAGATGGTGGAGGCGCACTACGCGGTGCCGGCGCTGGGCGCCGTGCTCAACACGCTGAACACGCGGCTCGATGCGCCGCTGCTGGCCTGGCAGATGAACCACTGCGAGGCCGCGGTGCTGATCACCGACCGTGAGTTCGCGCCGCTGATGGCGCCGGCGCTGCGGGCGCTGCGCGCCGAGCACGGCCGCGAGCCGCTGGTGATCGACGTCTGCGACAGCGAGTACACGGGCCCCGGCGAGCGCCTGGGGCAGCACGAGTACGAGGCGCTGCTGGCCGCGCACGAGCCCTTGGCCCGGCTCGAAGGCCCGGCCGACGAGTGGGACGCCATCGCCGTCAGCTACACCAGCGGCACCACCGGCGACCCCAAGGGCGTGGTCACGCACCACCGCGGCGCCTACCTCAACGCGGTGTGCAACGCGGCCACCTGGACCATGCCGCACTTCCCCAAGTACCTGTGGACGCTGCCGATGTTCCACTGCAACGGTTGGTGCTTTCCGTGGACGGTGGCGATGCTGGGCGGCACCCACGTCTGCCTGCGCCGCGTCGAGGCGAAGGCGATCCTCGACGCGATGCGCGAGCACGGCGTCGACCACTACTGTGCCGCGCCCATCGTGCACAACCTGCTGATCAACGCGCCGGCCGATCAGCGCGCAGGCATTACGCAGAAAGTGCGCGGCATGGTCGCCGGCGCCGCGCCGCCGGCGGCGATGATCGAAGGCATGGCCAAGCTGGGCTTCGACATCACCCACGTCTACGGCCTGACCGAGGTCTATGGGCCGGCGAGCGTTGCAGTCAAGCGCGACACCTGGGCGCAGCAAAGCCTGTCGGAGCAGACGCGGCTCAACGGCCGCCAGGGCGTGCGTTACATGCTGCAGGAAGGCATGACGGTGCTGGACCCCGAGACGATGCAGCCGACGCCGGCGGACGGCCAGGCGATGGGCGAGATCATGTTCCGCGGCAACATCGTGATGAAGGGCTACCTGAAGAATCCGGCGTCCACTGCCAAGGCCTTCGAGGGCGGCTGGTTCCACACCGGCGACCTGGCGGTGATGGAGCCCGACCGCTACGTCAAGATCAAGGACCGCAGCAAGGACGTGATCATCAGCGGCGGCGAGAACATCAGCTCGATCGAGGTCGAGGACGCGCTGTACCGCCACCCCGCGGTGCTGGCCTGCGCCGTCGTCGCGCGGCCCGATCCCAAGTGGGGCGAGTCGCCGGTGGCCTACGTCGAGATCAAGGCCGATGCCCAGGTGAGCGCGGCCGAGCTGATCGCGCACTGCAAGTCGCTGCTGGCCGCCTACAAGGTGCCCAAGGAGATCCGCTTCGAGCCGATTCCGAAGACCAGCACGGGCAAGATCCAGAAGTTCGAGCTGCGCAAGCGCGCGCAGAGCATGACCGCGATCGAGTGATGGACGGCAAGGAGACTTCGATGAGCAGCGAACAGGACCTGGTGCTGGCGCAGACCGATGCGCGCGGCGTCGTCACCCTCACCCTCAACCGGCCCTCGGCCTTCAACGCGTTGTCGGAAGGCATGCTCGCGGCGCTGCAGGCGGCGCTGGAGCGCGTGGCCGCCGACCCCAAGGCGCGCGTGGTGGTGCTGGCCGGCGCCGGCAAGGCCTTCTGCGCCGGGCACGACCTGAAGGAGATGCGCGCCGACCCGTCGCTGGCGTACTACCAGCGCCTGTTCGCGCAATGCGCGCAGGTGATGCTGACGATCCAGAAGCTGCCGGTGCCGGTACTCGCACGCGTGCACGGCATCGCCACCGCGGCCGGCTGCCAGCTCGTCGCGATGTGCGACCTGGCGGTGGCGTCCAGCGATTCGCGCTTCGCCGTCAGCGGCATCAACGTCGGCCTGTTCTGCAGCACGCCCAGCGTCGCGCTGTCGCGCAACCTGTCGCGCAAGGCGGCCTTCGAGATGCTGGTGACCGGCGACTTCATCGGCGCCGAGGAGGCGCGCGCCAAGGGCCTGATCAACCGCGTGGCGGCGCCGGATCAACTCGACGCCGAGGTCGAGCGCCTGGTGGCCAGCGTCGTCGCCAAGCCTCAGGCCGCCATTGCCACCGGCAAGGGCCTCTTCTACCGCCAGCTTGAAAAAGGCATCGCCGGCGCCTACGACGACGCCGGCCAGGCCATGGCCTGCAACATGATGGAGCCCTCGGCGCTCGAAGGCGTGCAGGCGTTCATCGACAAGCGCAAGCCGAACTGGTGACGTGCCGGAGCCCGGACCGAGCGGCCCGGGCGCTGTCTACATGCCTGCGTAGTTAGGCCCGCCGCCGCCCTCCGGCGTGATCCAGACGATGTTCTGCGTCGGGTCCTTGATGTCGCAGGTCTTGCAGTGCACGCAGTTCTGCGCGTTGATCACCAGGCGCTCGTTGCCGTCGGTGTTGACGAACTCGTAGACGCCGGCCGGGCAGTAGCGGCTCTCAGGGCCGGCATAACGCTCCAGATTGATGGCCACCGGCACCGTGGGATCCTTCAGCGTCAGGTGCGCCGGCTGGTTCTCTTCGTGGTTGGTGTTGCTGATGAAGACCGATGACAGGCGGTCGAAGGTCAGCTTGCCGTCGGGCTTGGGGTAGCGGATGGGCTCGACCTGCCCGGCGGCGTGCAGCCGGCCGTGGTCCGGCGCGTGGCGGTGCTTGGTCCACGGCGGGCTCTGGATGCCCAGCTTGGGCAGCAGCCATTGCTCGATGCCGGTCATCACGGTGCCCACCGTGTTGCCGTACTTGAACCACTGCTTGAAGTTGCGGCTGGTGTGCAGTTCCTGGCGCAGCCAGCTCTTCTCGAAAGCCTCGGGGTAGGCCGTCAGCTCGTCGGCGCTGCGGCCGGCCTTGATCGCGGCGGCGGCGGCCTCGGCCGCCAGCATGCCGGTCTTGATCGCCGCGTGGCTGCCCTTGATGCGCGACGCGTTCAAGGTGCCGGCATCGCAGCCCACCAGCGCCCCGCCGGGGAACACCAGCTTGGGCAGGCTCAGCAGCCCGCCGGCGGTGATGGCGCGTGCGCCGTAGCCGATGCGCTTGCCGCCTTCGATGTGGGCGCGGATGGCGGGATGCGTCTTCCAGCGCTGCATCTCCTCGAAGGGGCTGATCCAGGGGTTCTGGTAGTCCAGGCCGACCACGTAGCCCAGCGTCACGCGGCCGCCTTCCAGGTGGTACAGGAAGCCGCCGCCATAGGTCTGCTCGTCCATCGGCCAGCCGGCGGTGTGCACCACGAGGCCGGGCTTGGCCTGCCCGGGCGGCACCTCCCACAGCTCCTTGACGCCGATGGCATAACTTTGAGGATCGCGGCCCTCGTCGAGGCCGAAGTGCGCGATCAGCCGCTTGCCCAGGTGGCCGCGCGCGCCCTCGGCAAAGATCGTGTACTTGCCGCGCAGTTCCATGCCGAGCTGGAAGTTCTCGGTCGGTTGGCCGTCCTTGCCCACGCCCATGTTGCCGGTGGCCACGCCGCGCACCGCGCCGTTGTCGTCGTACAGCACTTCGGCGGCGGCGAAGCCGGGGAAGATCTCGACGCCCAGGCTTTCAGCCTGCTCGGCCATCCACTTGGTGAGCGCGCCGAGGCTGATGACGTAGTTGCCTTCGTTGTGCAGGCACTGCGGAATCAGCCAGCCCGGCGTCGCCCGTGCGCTCGTGCGGTCAAGAAACAGCACCTCGTCGCCGGTGACCGGCTGGTTGAGCGGCGCGCCGCGCTCCTTCCAGTCGGGGAACAGTTCGTTGATCGCGCGCGGGTCCATCACCGCGCCCGACAGGATGTGCGCGCCGGGCTCGGAGCCCTTCTCGAGCACCACCACCGAAAGCGCGGGGTCGATCTGCTTGAGCCTGATCGCGGCGGCCAGGCCGGCAGGGCCGGCACCGACGATCACCACGTCGTAGTCCATGGCCTCGCGCGGCCCGAATTGCTGGAGGATCTCCTCGCTGGTCATTCGCCCTGTCTCCTTGAACTGCTCGCATTCTAGGGCGCGGGGCATCGCCGCTCAGGCTGCGTGCTATCGTCTTTCGCCTGTCTTGCGAAGGAGGGCGCCTTGAGCTACCAGATCGATCTCGCGGGCCGCGTGGCCATGGTCACCGGCGCCTCCAGCGGCCTGGGCGAGCAGTTCGCGCGCGCGCTCAGCCGCGCCGGGGCCGGCGTGGTGCTGGCGGCGCGCCGGCTGGAGCGGCTGAAGACGCTGCGTGCCGAGCTCGAAGCCGAGGGCGGCGACGCGCACGTGGTGACGCTCGACGTGACCGACGTCGACAGCATCCGCGCCGCGGTGGCGCATGCCGAGACCGAGATGGGCACGATCGACATCCTGGTCAACAATTCTGGCGTTAGCACGACGCAGAAGCTGATCGACGTCAAGCCCGCGGATTTCGACTACGTGATGGACGTCAACACCCGCGGCGCCTTCTTCGTCGCGCAGGAAGTGGGCAAGCGCATGATCGCGCGCAGCCAGGGCTCGGCGCCGGGCACCTTCATCGGCGGGCGCATCGTCAACGTGGCCTCGATGGCGGGGCTGCGGCCGCTGTCGCAGATCGGCGTCTATGCGATGAGCAAGGCCGCGGTGGTCCACATGACCAAGGTGATGGCGCTGGAGTGGGGCCGCTTCGGCATCAACGTCAACGCGCTGTGCCCGGGCTACATCGACACCGAGCTGAACCACCGCCACTGGCAGACCGACGCCGGCCAGAAGCTGGTGAGCATGCTGCCGCGCAAGCGCCTGGGCAAGCCCGAAGACCTGGACGCGGTGCTGATGATGCTGTGCGCCAACCAGAGCCACTTCGTCAACGGCGCGGTGATCGCCGCCGACGACGGTTTCGGAATCTAACGTTTAACAAGCGCATGCGCAGCCTGACGCCTCTGGAAGCCCGCGTGCTGGGCGTGCTGGTGGAGAAGCAGGCAACCGTGCCGGACACCTATCCGCTGTCGCTCAACGCCTTGGTCGCCGGCTGCAACCAGAAGAGCGCGCGGCTGCCGGTGATCGAGGCCGCCGAGGCCGAGGTGGTGAGCGCGCTCGACGGACTGAAGGCGCTGTCGCTGGTGTTCGAAGGCTCGGGCGCGCGCGTGGTCCGCTACGAGCACAACATGGCGCGCGTGCTGGGCGTGCCCGGCGCCGCGGTGGCCCTGCTGGCGGTGCTGATGTTGCGCGGCCCGCAGACCGCGGCCGAGCTGCGCCTGAACAGCGAGCGGCTGCACCGCTTTGCCGACGTCTCGTCGGTCGAAGGCTTTCTCGACGAGCTGGCCGAACGGCAGCCGCCGCTGGTGTTGAAACTGGCGCGTGCGCCCGGCACCCGCGAGGCGCGCTGGGCTCACCTGCTGTGCGGCGAGGTGGCGGATCTGCCGGCGGCGGCGCCGGGGTCCGGCGCGGCGGCCGACAGCAGCATCGGCATCGGCGAGCTGGCCGCGCTGAAAGCCGAGTTGAAGGCCGAGTTGGCGCGCCAGGCGCTGTTGATCGAAACGCTGCAGTCCCAGGTGAGTCGCCTCACGACCGAACTGGGCCTGCCGCCGCTGCCCACGGACTGACCATGCTGCGCTTCACGCTGCCGGCCGAGAAGACGTTCACCCACCAGAGCCTGATCCCCATCCGCTGGGGCGACATGGACACGATGGGCCACGTCAACAACACCGTCTACTTCCGCTACTTCGAGACGGTGCGGCTGGACTGGTTGTTCGAGCTGGGCGCCACCACCAGCCCCGAGGGCTGCGGGCCGGTGATCGTCAACGCCTTCTGCAACTTCCTGCGCCAGCTGGAGTTCCCAGGCACCGTGCTGGCGCGCCACTACGTGGCCAACCCGGGGCGCAGCAGCTTCGACACCTACATGACGCTGGAGCGCAGCGACGAGCCTGGCGTCATCTACGCCGAAGGCGGCGCCAAGACGGTGTGGACCGACTACCGCGCCAAGCGCTCGGTCCCGCTGCCCGAGTGGCTGCGCGAGCGCATCGGATGAACGCCGCGGCGCGTCAGCCCGACAGCAGCCGGTTGACCAGCTCGGCCGTCGTCGACGCGCCGAGCTTGCGCATCAGCCGCGCGCGGTAGACGTCCACCGTGCGCGGGCTGATGGCCAGGCGGCGGCCGATCTGCTTGCTGGTGGCGCCTTCCACCAGCAGCGCGGCGATCTCGCGCTCGCGCGGCGTGAAGGCAACCTTCAGCACGCGCCGCGACGACAGGTCCTCGAAGGTCCAGATGCCGGCGGCGTGCGGCTGGCCGGGGTCCAGCGCGCGGCCCGAGACGTGGCACCAGAACAGCTCGCCGGCGCGGCCGCCGCGGCCGTCGCCCACGCGCTTCATCACGCGCTCGTCGGCATAACGCCCATGTTGGTCAAGCTCGGCGGCGATGCGCTCGCCGGTGCGCTGGAACTCGTCGGCGGTGGGATAGAGCACCTCGAACGACCGGCCGACGATCTGCTCGCGCGCGGCACCGAACATGACCAGCAGTTCCTGGTTGCAGTCGGTCATCAGCCGGTGGCGCGACAGCGCCAGGCCCACCGGCGCCTGGTCGAAGGCGACGCGGTAGTCCAGCAGCGGGTCGTCCACGACAGGCCCGCCGCGGCTACAGCAGCGCGTAGGTGGTGGTGGCGTGCGCAGCCAGTTCGCCGCCGCGGCCGTGCAGCAGGATCTCGCCGAACACCAGGCTCTTGCCCATGCGCAGCACGCGCGCCAGCAGCCGCACCTCGCCGCTGTCGCCGGGCACGGCCTTCAGGAAGCTGGTCTGCAACTGCACCGTGGTCATCGGCTTGAAGCCGCCCAGCCGCGTCATCACCGCCAGCACCATCGCCGTGTCGGCCGCGGCCATCATGGCCTGGCCGCAGAGCACGCCACCGCCGTGCACCACCATCGGCGAGACGGGCAGGGCCAGCACCACCTCGCCGGCGCGCGCCTCGGTGACGCGCATCGCCAGGCCCCGCACCCAGGGCGCCACCATCGTGGCCAGGGCGTCGTTGAGCATCTGGATGTCGGCCGGCGAGCCTTTGTCGTCGTGGTCCATCGGAGCGGTCTCCCGGTCGCGCTCCGGCTGAGCGCGCGGCATTCTAAGGAGCGGGCCTTAGTGAAATCTACGTAACGCCGCGTGGTGCCAAGGCAGGTTAGCCTTCTGCCCTGGACTTTGCGGAGCATCCATCCATGAACAAGATCTACCCGAGCGCCGCGGCGGCGCTCTCGGGCATCGTGCGCGACGGGCAGTTGCTGGCCGTCGGCGGCTTCGGGCTGTGCGGCATTCCCGAGGCGCTGATCGCCGCGCTGCGCGACAGCGGCGTCAAGGGCCTGAGCGTGGTGTCCAACAACGCCGGCGTCGACGGCTTCGGCCTCGGCCAGTTGCTGGAAACCCGGCAGATCAAGAAGATGATCTCCAGCTACGTCGGCGAGAACAAGGAGTTCGAGCGCCAGTACCTGGCCGGCGAACTGGAGCTGGAGTTCACGCCGCAAGGCACGCTGGCCGAGCGCTTGCGCGCCGGCGGGGCCGGCATTCCGGCCTTCTTCACGCGCACCGGGGTCGGCACGCTGGTGGCCGAAGGCAAGGAGACGCGCGAGTTCGACGGCCACACCTACGTGATGGAGCGCGCGCTGCTGCCCGACGTCTCGCTGGGCAAGGCCTGGAAGGCCGACCGCTCGGGCAACCTGGTGTTCCGTCGCACGGCGCGCAACTTCAACCCGGCGGTGATCATGGCCGGCCGCACCAGCGTGGTGGAGGTCGAGGAGATCGTCGAGACCGGCAGCCTGGACCCCGACGCCGTGCACCTGCCCGGCATCTACGTGCACCGGCTGGTGCTCAACGCCAGGCCCGAGAAGCGCATCGAGAAGCGCACCACCAAGCAGAACCCGAAGGGAGCCTGACCATGCCCTGGACCCATGACGAGATGGCGGCACGCGCCGCCAAGGAACTGGCCGACGGCTTCTACGTGAACCTCGGCATCGGCTTGCCGACGCTGGTGGCCAACTTCGTCGACCCCAAGATCGAGGTCTGGCTGCAAAGCGAGAACGGCATGCTGGGCATCGGCCCCTTCCCCGACGAGAACGAGGTCGACGCCGACCTGATCAACGCCGGCAAGCAGACCGTGACCACGCTGCCGGGCAGCAGCATCTTCGGCAGCCACGACAGCTTTGCGATGATCCGCGGCGGCAAGATCAATCTGTCGATCCTGGGCGCCATGCAGGTCAGCGAGAAGGGCGACCTTGCCAACTGGATGATCCCCGGCAAGATGGTCAAGGGCATGGGCGGCGCCATGGACCTGGTGGCCGGCGTCAAGACCGTGGTGGTGCTGATGGAGCACGTGGCGCGCAAGAAGGACGGCGGCTTCGATCTCAAGATCCTGCCGCAGTGCACGCTGCCGCTGACCGGCGTGGGCGTGGTCGACCGCATCATCACCGACTTGTGCGTGCTGGACGTGACGCCGCACGGCCTGAAGCTGGTCGAGCTGGCCCCCGGCGTCAGCCGCGAGGAGGTGCAGAGCAAGACCGGCGTGCCGCTGGCCTGAAGGCCGGCACGCGATCAGGCGATCACACCGCCGCGGCCGCCAGCAGCTGCCGCAGCAACTCCTGCGGGGCACTGACCATCGGGCAGTGCCCCGTCTTTATTTCGACGACGCGAAAGCCGGGCAGGGCGCGCACGCGCTGGCGCATCGCGTCAATCGTTGGGTAGGCGGGCTCGGTGCAGTCGATGAAGCTGCGCGGCAGCCGTGCCCAGCGCTCGCCGTCGTACGGCAGCGGCTGGCGATAGGGCCCGAAGGGATGCGGCACCTGACGGCGCAGCAGCCAGTCGCGGTCGGCACCGCCGAGGCCGAAGCCCGCGGGGTCGGGCGGCGGCAGCGCGTTGTCGTTGGCCTGGGCGGCCGCCGTGCGGCTGGCCACGGTCTCGGCGCTGTGGCCGTCGCCCCAGCCTTCGCCGGGCAGCGGCACCATCGCGTCGACGTAGACCAGGTGCCGCACCGCCTGCGGGTCGGCTTGCAGCAGCCGGTCGGCAGCGCCGGTGACCACCATGCCACCGTAGCTGTGGCCGACCAGCACGATATCGCTCAATTCCTCGGCCTGTACCAGCGCCACGACGTCGTCGATGTGGCTGAAGAGGTCGATGCCGGGGTGGCGCAGGTGGGCGCGCTCGCCGTCGCCGGTCAACGTGACGGCGTGCACCTCATGGCCGGCGTCGCGCAGCGGCTGCAGTACGCGGCGCCAGATCCAGGCGCCGCCCCAGGCACCGTGGACCAGCACGAAAGGGCTCTTGCGGGACATCGGCGATCCTCCTGCGGCAAGCGTCATGCAAAACGGGCGCCCAGGGCGCCGGTTGCAGAAACGGGCTCCCAGGGCGCCCGTTGCAGTCTAGGGTCTGTTAACACTAATTGCAATGCTCGCCGCCATGCTTGACACTGC
>CAYYDJ010000052.1:0-19286 GCA_964470565.1 uncultured Rubrivivax sp. | reverse complement strand
AGCGCCGCGACGCCGGCATGATCCAGCGCATCCAGCGCTTCACGACGCAGCGCATCCCGCCAGCGACGATCAATGGGCTGGAGCCGCGGCAGGCCGAGCCGGTGGCGCAGCAGCGCCCGCGGCCGCATGGCCAGTCATTCGGCAAGCCGTTCGCCAAGCCCTTCGGCGCGCGGCCGCAGGGCGGTGGCCACAAGCCTTTCGCGCCCGGCCGCGGCGGCCCGCGCGGCGCTGCCGCGCCCAAGCCGGCGCCGCGCGCGCGGCCGCGCTGACGGCGGCCTCAGACCGACAGCAGGTCGACCTCGAAGATCAGCGTCGCGTTCGCCGGAATCACCCCGCCGGCGCCGCGCGCGCCGTAGCCGAGGTCGGCCGGGATCTGCAGCACGCGGGTGCCGCCGACCTTCATGCCTTGCACGCCTTCGTCCCAGCCGCGGATCACGTGGCCGGCGCCGAGCGGAAACGCGAACGGGCTGCCGCGGTCCTTGCTGCTGTCGAACTTGCGGCCGCGGCCGCCTTCGGCCGCCGGATCGTGCAGCCAGCCGGTGTAGTGCACCTGCACGCGCTGGCCGGCCTGGGCTTCGGCGCCGGTGCCCGGCACGGTGTCTTCGTACTGCAGGCCCGAAGGGGTGGTGATCATCGCGGTCCTCTCGTGGTTTTGCGTGGATGCTCGGCGCTCGGCCGGTCCGCGGATGATGCCATCGGGAGTCGCCCCCTCTTTGTCAAGGCCAGTGTCAGGGCCGGCGTCAGGGCCAGCGTCAGGGGCAGGTTTCGGCCCAGGCCTGCGTGGCCTGCGCCAGCCACTCGGGCAGCGTGGCGGCGCCGAGCGGCGGCAGCCCCAGCACCGCGGCCGCGGTGCGCAGCGCGGCCAGCGGGTCGGCGAGGTCCAGCGCCTGCGCGCCGTTTTGCTTGCTGAGCTTGTGGCCGTCGGCGGCCAGCACCAGCGGCGTGTGCAGGTAGCGCGGCGTCGGCAAACCCAAGGCGCGCTGCAGCAGGATCTGGCGCGCGGTGTTGTCGGCCAGATCCTCGCCGCGCACCACGTCGCTGATGCCTTGGCCGGCGTCGTCGACCACCACCGCGAGCTGGTAGGCGGTCTGCCCGTCGGCGCGGCGCAGCACGAAGTCGCCGACCTCGGCGGCCACCGCCTGCTGCTGCGCGCCCAGCCGGCGATCGATCCAGCGCAGCGGGTCGTCGGCGGCGTCGACGCGCAAGCGCCAGGCGCGCGCCGGCTTGCCGTGCAGGCCGTTGCGGCAGGTGCCGGGGTAGACGCGCTCGCCGTGGCGGCGGTGGTCGATGCCGCGTGCCGCCAGCGCGGCGTCGATCTCGGCGCGCGTGCAGCCGCAGGGGTAGGCGCGGCCGGCGTCGACCAGGCGCTGCAGCGCGGCGGCGTAGAGCGGCTCGCGCGCCGACTGCCATTGCGGCGGCTCGTCGGGCCGCAGGCCGCAGCGCTGGAGCTGCTCGATGATCACGCCGCCGAGCCCGGGCTTGCAGCGCTCGCGGTCGACGTCCTCGATGCGCAGCAGCCATTGGCCGCCGTGGGCGCGCGCGTCGAGCCAGCTCGCCAGCGCGGCCACCAGCGAGCCGGTATGCAGCGGCCCAGTGGGCGAGGGCGCAAAGCGGCCGCGGTAAGCAGCACAGGCGGTGCCGCGCCTCATCTCATGCGCTGGCGTCGAGCAGCGCCTTGCGCGTGGCCGCGCTGCCGAGCTGCTGCAGCCACCACTGCAGTGCCAGCCCGGCCGGCGGACGGCGTTCGCCCTGAGGCCCGGCGGCGCAGCGCCAGGCGTAGCCCATCTGGCCGACCTGGCGCTCGCGTTCCACCGCCTTCAGCACCAACGCGCCGCGCTCCAGGTAGGGCCGCGCCAGGTGCAGCGGCACGAAGCCGCAGCCCAGGCCGCGCGCCTGCAGCTCGATCTTGTCGGCCATGCTGTTGACCGTCAGCACCTCCTGCCCCGGCAGCAGGTTGACGGTGCGCGGCGACAGCCGCAGCGCCGAATCGGCCACTGCCACCGCGCGGTAGCGCAGCAGTTCGGCGTCGCTGATCGGCGCCTCGTGCGCGGCCAGCGGGTGGTGCGGCGCGACGGCAAAGCCGAAGGGCATGTCGCCCAGCAACTCCACCGCCATGCCGGGCGGCAACGGCTCGTTGCCGAAAGCGACGAAAGGCACGCCGATCGCCAGGTCGGCCTGGCCGCTGACCAGCGCCTCCCAGGTGCCCGACAGCACCTCGGTGCGCAGCTGCACCCGGGTGCCGGGGCCGCCCTGGCCCTGGCGGCCGCCGCCAACGCCACCTTGCTGCGGGTCCAGCGCATAGAAGGCCTCGCACAGCTCGAACACGGTGCGGCGCGAGATCACGTCGTCGACCGCGACCGTGATCTGGCCTTCCCAGCCGGTGGCGACGCGGCGCACGCGGTTGGCCACCGCGTCGATCTCGGTGAGCAGGCGACGGCCCTCGTCCAGCAGCTCCTGCCCGGCGGCGGTGAGCCGGGCCTGGCGCGAGCGGCGGTCGAACAGCAGCACGTCCAGCGCGTCTTCCAGCTGGCGCACGCTGTAGGTCAGCGCCGAGGGCACCTTGCCCAGCTCGCGCGCGGCGGCCGCAAAGCTGCCGCTGCGGGCGATGGTGTCCATCATCAAGAGGGCCTCGGGGGTGAGGGCAAGACTTCGGTCGGTCATTGGAGCCCCTCGTCCGACGGGTACGTCGGCCGGTCCCCCAGGGGGACGCGGGCCGGCTTGGGAGCGGTCCGGCGCTCGGCCCGCCGCGCTAACGACATTCGTCTCATCCGCTTCATCTTATTTGAACGAAGGCTTCAAGCGTCCAGCGCCCGCCGTGCGCCGGCGCTGCCTACAGTGGAGGTCACGGCACGAAAGGAGACCCCGCCATGATCAGCCTTCGCAAAGCCCAGGACCGCGGCCACGCCCAGCACGGCTGGCTGGACAGCTGGCACAGCTTCTCGTTCGCCGACTACTACGACCCGGCACACATGGGCGTGGGCAACCTGCGCGTGATCAACGAGGACCGCGTGGCTGCCGGCAAGGGATTCGGCACCCACGGCCACCGTGACATGGAGATCGTCAGTTATGTGCTCGACGGCGCGCTCGCGCACCAGGACAGCATGGGCAACGGCAAGGCCGGCAGCGCCGAAGCGGGCAAGTCCGCCGGCGTCATCCGCCCCGGCGACGTGCAGCGCATGAGCGCCGGCACCGGCGTGCTGCACAGCGAGTTCAACCATGCCAAGGACCAGGCCACGCACTTCCTGCAGATCTGGGTCCTGCCGAGCCACCTCGGCATCGAGCCCGGCTACGAGCAGAAGCACTTCGACGCCGCGGCCAAGCGCGGCCGGCTGCGCCTGATCGTCTCGCCCGACGGTGCCGAAGGCTCGCTGACGATGCACGCCGATGCATCGATCAGCGCCGGCCTGTTCGACGGCGACGAGGCGGTCGACCTGCCGCTGCCGGCGGGCCGGCTGGCCTACGTGCACCTGGTGCGCGGCACGCTGCGCGTCAACGGCCAGGTGCTCGGTGCCGGCGACGCGCTGACGCTGTCCGGCGAACCGCGGCTGCGCCTGGACCAGGGCCGGGATGCCGAGGTGCTGGTGTTCGACCTCGCGCCCCAGTGAGCCTGGCCTGATCGTTCAGGCCTTCGCCGACGGTGCCGGCGGCACGGCCACCGGCTGCAGCCGGACCTCGGCGCGCAGGCCGCCGCCTTCGCGGTTGCTCAGGCGCAGGCTGGCGCCCTGGGCTTGCAGCAGCGAGCGGGCGATGTGCAGGCCCAGCCCCGCGCCGCCGCTGCTGCGGCTGCGCGACGGGTCGAGGCGGTAGAAGGGCTCCAGCACGCGCGGCAACTGTGCCGGCGGGATGCCGGGGCCACGGTCGTCGACGCGGATCAGCGGGCCGCCGTCGACGGGGTCGGCCAGCACCGAGATCTCGGCCGTGCCGGCGTAGCGCAGCGCGTTGCCGACCAGGTTGTCCAGTGCGCGGCGCAGCGCCAGCGGCCGCGCCTGCGCCACCAGCGGCCGGCCCTGCAGCTCGACGGGCTCGCCGGTCTCCTGGCGGTCGTCGGCCAGCGACTGCACCAGCGCGAAGACGTCGGTGGGCTGCAGCGGCTCGGCCGCCGGGTCCTCGGCGCGGAAGACGTCGATCGCGCCGTCGATCAGCGCGTTCATCTCGCGGATGTCGTCGACACAGCGCTCGGCCTGCGCCGTGGGCTGCAGGCTCTCCAGCCGGATGCGCATGCGCGTCAGCGGCGTGCGCAGGTCGTGCGAGATCGAGGCCATCAGCAGCCCGCGGCCGCGGAACTCGCGTGCCAGCTGCTCCGACATCTGGTTGAAGACCTGCGCGGCCTCGCGCACCTCGACCGTGCCGAGCTGCTCGTCCAGCGGCGCCGGCATCTGCCCGCGCGACACCTGGTCGCTGACGCCGCGCGCCGCCTCGACCATGCGCCGCACCGGCCCGGACAGCCAGCGCGCCCCCCACCAGGCGGCCAGCGCCATCAGCGCCAGGCGCAACCCGTAGTCCAGCCACAGCGCCGGCCAGCGCAGGCTGGCCTCCCAGGGGCCGGCGATGCCCGGGCCGGGGCCGCCCAGCCGCGTTGGCGTGCCGGTCGGCCCCGGCGCCGGCGGCAGCGAGCCCAGCACCGGCAGTGGCGGCGGGCCGCCGGGCCGGCTGGCGCCGGGGGCCGGAAAACGCGATGGCGGCAACTCGTCGCCGGGCTCGAAGTCGTCGGCCCGCGGCGCCGGCCGCGGCTCGCTCCACGGCGCCGGCATCAGCAGCCGCGTGACGACCAGGAACGACAGCAGGTGACTGCCCATCAACGCCACCACCATCAGCAGGAACAGGCGCCGGAACAGGGTGTCGCGCCACCAGCGCTTGATCAACGCAATGTCTCCACGATGCACCCGGCGCCAAACCGGTGTCCCCTCGGGGACCGGTCGCCGCAGGCGACCAGGGGCAGCGGCGTTGGCACGCGCGCCAAACCCGATCCGGCTTTGCCGGTCGGGTTTGGTAGCCCCCTCGGGGGGCGGCCGCCCCAGCGGCCGGGGGCCGTCATCCTCTTTCGATGCGGGCGTCGAACAGATAGCCTTCGCCGCGCACGGTGCGGATCAGCGCCGGCTCGCGCGGCGAATCGCCCAGCTTGCCGCGCAGACGCGAGACGCCGAGGTCCACGCTGCGGTCGTTGACGTCGACGCCGGGGGCGCGGGTCAGCTCGATCAAGCGGTCGCGGCTGAGCACGCGGCCGGCGTGCTGCACCAGCGCCTGCAAGAGCCTGAACTCGGCCGACGACAGCGGCACGACCACGCCGTCGGGCGACTGCAGCTGGCGCTTGACGCGGTCGAACTGCCAGCCGGCGAAGCGCAGCATGGTGTCGGCGCCGTCGTCGCCGTCAGCGGCACGGCGGGCGCGGCGGCGCACGGCGTTGATGCGGGCCACCAGCTCGCGCGGCTCGAAGGGCTTGGACAGGTAGTCGTCGGCGCCCAGCTCCAGCCCCAGCACGCGGCTGATCGGGTCGCCCAGCGCGGTGAGCATCACCACCGCGGCGTCGCTGCGGCCGCGCAGCCACTTGCACAGGTCGAGCCCGTTGTCGTCGGGCAGCATCACGTCGAGCACCACCACGTCGAAGTGGCCGCCGCTCAGCGCACGCCGCATGCCGGCGCCGTCGCCCACCGCGGTGACGTCGAAGCCGAAGCCCTGCAGGTAGCTTTGCACGCCGGTGCGGATCTCGGCGTCGTCATCCACCAGCAGGCATCGGGTCATGGTCTTGCGCATCAGGGCCAGCCGCCGATTGCAGCGCCGGCTTGTGTCCCGCGCATCGCGACGATGTTTCGGGCGGGACACATGGCCGGCGAGGCTCAGGCGGCTTCGGGGCGCGGCGCGGCCTGCGCCGCGGCTCGGCGCAGGTGTGCATCACCGGGCAGCCACAGCACGGCCAGCGCGCTGAGTGCCGAAATGCCGGCCATCACCACCAGCATGGCGGCAAAGCCGTTGGCCTTGACCAGCGGCCCCAGCAGCCACACCGCACCGGAGCTGAAGCCGAAGGCCACGGTCAGCCGCATGCCGGCGACGCGTGAGCGCAGGCGGTCGTCGACGTAGCGCACGATCATCGCGTCCGTGAAAGGGATGGCGCCGAAGATCAGCGCCATGGTCGCCAGCAGCGCCAGGAAGATCCACCAGCCCTGCGCGTGCGCGGCCAGCACCAGCAGCGGCACCTGGGCCAGCAGGATGCTCAGGTACAGCGGCTTGAGCGCAACGCGGTCGAGCAGCTGGCCGACGATCAACTGCGCCAGCGACGCCACCGCATACACCGCGGCCAGCAGCGCGCCCAGCGTCGAGGGGTCGTTCACCAGGCCCTGCAAGCGCTCGGCCATCAGGCGGCCGTTGCCGTTGGTGGTGAAGTTGAACAGCACGCTGGAGGCGATGGCCGCCGCCGTCATCACCAGGAACACGCGCGCCAGCATCGAAGCCGGCAGCGGCACGGCGGCACGGCTCGTGCGCTTGGCCGGCGCTTCGGTCTCGGGCGGCGTCAGGCGCGCGAACAAGACGCCCATGCCGATGGCCACCACGCCCGGCACGACGAAGGCAGCGCGCCAGCCGGCCCAGGCCACCAGCAGCCCGGTGAGGCCGGCGGCCGCCGCAATGCCCAGGTTGCCGGCCAGCCCGCTCCAGCCGATGGTGCGGCCGGGGCGCTCGCTGTGCTGCAGCAGCATCGGGATGCCCACCGGGTGGTAGATGGCCGAGAAGGCGCCCAGCAGCGTCAGCGCCGCGGCCAACTGCCAGGGGCCTTTGGCCAGCGCCGCCAGCAGCGACGAGGCGCCGATGCCGAAGTAGAACAACAGCATCATGCGCCGCCGCCCCCACAGGTCGCCCAGCCGCCCGGCGGGCGCCGAGCCGAGGCCGAACATCACGAAGGCGCCCGCGCCGTAGGGCATCAGGTCTTCCCAGCGCGCGAAGCCGAAGTCGGCCGCGATCGTCGCCACCGCGGTGGCGAAGATCAGCAGGAACAGATGGTCCAGCGCATGCGCCAGGTTCAGCATCAGCGCCAGGGTGCGCGAGGGGCCCATGGTCATGGGGCGTGAGTATCGCCCCGTGCGGCCCCTCGCGGCGGGCCTCAGGCCGCGCTGCGTCCCCCGCGCGGCCGTTCAGGCCGCGCTGCGTCCCGTCGCGGCCGTTCAGGCCGCGCTGCGTCCCATCCGCATCTTGCGCCGATACCACTCGTGGAAGTGCTGCATGCCGTCTTCCATCGGGCTCTGATACGGGCCCACCTCGTCGTCGCCGCGCTCGTACAGCGCCAGCCGTCCGGCATCCATGCGCTCGCCGATCTCGTCGTCCTCGATGCAGGTCTCCATGTAGGCGGCCTGCTCGGCTTCGATGAAGTCGCGCTCGAAGGCGGCAATCTCCTCCGGGTAGAAGAACTCCACCAGGTTGAGCGTCTTGCGCGGCCCGCGCGGGAACAGCGACGAGACCACCAGCACGTGCGGATACCACTCGACCATCACCGTCGGGTAATAGGTGAGCCAGATCGCGCCGTGCTCGGGCGGCTTGCCGTCGCGGAAGCGCAGCACCGCCTCCTGCCAGCGCTGGTACACCGGCGAGCCCGACTTGCGCAGCTGGTCGTGCACGCCCACGGTCTGCACCGAGTGCTCGGCCCCGAACTCCCAGCGCAGGTCGTCGCAGGTCACGAACGAGCCCAGGCCGGGGTGGAAGGGGCCGACGTGGTAGTCCTCCAGATAGACCTCGATGAAGGTCTTCCAGTTGTAGTTGCACTCGTGCAGCACCGCCTTCTCGAACACGAAGCCCGAGAAGTCCAGCGCCGACGCCGGTCCCATCGCGCCCAGGTCGGCGTTGACGTCGCGGCCGTTGCCTTCGAACAGCAACCCGTGCCAGTTCTGCAGCGCGTAGTTGCGCAGGTTCAGGCACGGGTCCTCGTCGAAGTGCGGGGCGCCGATCAGGCGGCCGCTCAGGTCGTAGGTCCAGCGGTGCAGCGGGCACACCACGTTGCTGCGCGTGTTGCCGCGGCCCTTGAGCATCACGGCCTGGCGGTGCCGGCAGACGTTGGAGATCAGCTCCACGCCGCCGCCGGGCGTGCGCACCAGCGCGCGCCCCTCGCCTTCCTGCGCCAGGGCCAGGTAGTCGCCGACCTCGGGCACGATCAACTCGTGCCCGAGGTAGCGCGGACAGGACTCGAAGATGAGTGACTGTTCCTTGCTGAACAGGTCCTCATCGAAATAGGTGTTGACGGAGAGTTGAGAGCGGCTGCGCTCAAGAGCTTCGAGACTGATGCTCAGGTCAGACATGATCCGAAAGGATCCTCCACTGCAGAGTGTCCAAACCCCCACCCGGTGGCCCTGCGGGCGGGTTCAAAGTCCGTTGCCGACACCCAGGGGGCGGCAACGGGGGGCGCAGTGTACCCGGCCCCCGGCGGGGGGTCCACCGCGCGGCCTTGTCGCGGGACGGGCATCACGGTCGGGTCTGACTAAAATCAGCCTTTCGCCGCTTCAACAACCGCATGGCCCGCAGCAGCCCCGTCAAGGAACCCGCCAGCTACGAACAGGCGCTGGGCGAACTCGACCAGTTGCTGCAGCGCATGGAAGCCGGCCAGTTGCCGCTGGATCAGTTGCTCGACAACTACCGCCGCGGCGCCGATCTGCTGGCCTTCTGCCGCCAGCGGCTGCAGGCGGTGGAAGAGCAGGTCAAGCTGCTGGAGGATGGCCAGCTCAAGGCCTGGCCGCAGGCATGAAGCCCGACGATTTCGACGCCTGGATGCGCCAGGGCCAGGCCGAGGTGGAAGCGGCGCTGCAGGCCTGGGTGCCCGCCGACGCGCCGGCCGGCTTGGGGCGCGCCATGCGCTACGGCGTGCTCGATGGCGGCAAGCGGCTGCGCCCGCTGCTGGTGCTGGCGGCTTCGCAGGCCACCGGCGGCCTGGCCGCGGCGGCGCTGCGCGCGGCGGTGGCGGTGGAACTGATCCACGCCTATTCGCTGATCCACGACGACATGCCCTGCATGGACAACGACGTGCTGCGCCGGGGCAAGCCCACGGTGCACGTGCAGTTCGGCCAGGCGCAGGCGATGCTGGCCGGCGATGCGATGCACACGCTGGCCTTCGAGATCCTCACCGCGCCGGGCGCCGGCGCGGGGTGCGACCGACTCGCGCCGGGCGCCGGCGCCGGCGCCGCGTGCGACGGGCTCGCGCCGCCGCAAGGCGCTGCCGATTTCGAGATCCCCGCGCCGCTGCAGGCGCGGCTGTGCGGCCTGCTGGCACGCGCCTCGGGCCATGCCGGCATGGCCGGCGGCCAGGCCATCGACCTGGCCAGCGTGGGCCTGCCGCTCGCCGAAGCCGCGCTGCGCGACATGCACCGTCGCAAGACCGGCGCGCTGCTGCTGGCCAGCGTGCAGATGGGTGCGGCCTGCGGCCGTTGCGATCAGGCCTGCTGGCGCGCGCTGACCGACTACGGCGCCGCGCTCGGCATCGCCTTCCAGGTGGTGGACGACATCCTCGACGTGACGCAGGAATCGCACAAGCTGGGCAAGACCGCCGGCAAGGACCTGGATGCCAACAAGCCCACCTACGTGACCGTGCTGGGCCTGGACGCCGCGCGCCGCCACGCCGCCGAACTGCGCAACCAGGCGCACGAGGCGCTGTCGCGCAGCGGCCTGACCGAGGCCGCGGCGCTGGCGCTGCTGGCCGACCGCGTGGTCGAGCGCGACAACTGACAACGACCATGAGCTCCTCGCTGCTGGAAACCATCAACAGCCCGGCCGACCTGCGCCGGCTGCCGCGCGCCGAGCTGCCGCGCCTGGCGCAGCAACTGCGCGACTTCGTGCTGCAAAGCGTCAGCCAGACCGGCGGCCACCTGTCCAGCAACCTGGGCACCGTGGAGCTGACGATCGCGCTGCACTACGTCTTCAACACGCCGTGGGACCGTCTGGTGTGGGACGTTGGGCACCAGACCTATCCGCACAAGATCCTGACCGGCCGCCGCGAGGGCATGCGCACGCTGCGCCAGCTGGGCGGCATCAGCGGCTTCCCGCGCCGCGACGAGAGCGAATACGACACCTTCGGCACCGCGCACAGCTCCACCAGCATCTCGGCGGCGCTGGGCATGGCGCGCGCGGCGCGGCTGAAGGGCGAGGACCGCAAGGCGGTGGCCATCATCGGCGACGGCGCGATGACCGCCGGCATGGCCTTTGAGGCGCTCAACAACGCCGGCGTCGCGCATGCCGGCGATGCGGCCGATCTGCTGGTGGTGCTCAACGACAACGACATGTCGATCAGCCCGCCGGTGGGGGCGCTGAACCGCTACCTGGCACGCTTGATGAGCGGCAACTTCTACGCCGCTGCGCGCGAGGGCGCCAAGGCCGTGCTGAAGAAGACGCCGCTGTTCGAGCTGGCGCGCCGCTTCGAGGAGCATGCCAAGGGCATGGTGGTGCCCAGCACCATCTTCGAGGAGTTCGGCTTTCACTACGTGGGCCCGATCGACGGCCACGACCTCGAGTCGCTGATCCCTACGCTGGAGAACCTGCGCGGCAAGCGTGGGCCGCATTTCTTGCATGTGGTCACAAAAAAAGGCCGCGGCTACAAGCTGGCCGAGGCCGATCCGGTCAACTACCACGGCCCCGGCAAGTTCGACCCCGCAGTGGGGCTGGTCAAGCCGGCCACGCCGCCCAAGCAGACCTTCACCCAGGTGTTCGGCCAGTGGCTGTGCGATATGGCCGAGGCCGATGCGCGGCTGGTCGGCATCACGCCGGCGATGCGCGAGGGCTCGGGGCTGGTGGAGTTCCAGCAGCGCTTTCCGCAGCGCTACTTCGACGTCGGCATCGCCGAGCAGCACGCGGTGACCTTTGCCGCCGGGCTGGCCTGCGAAGGGCTCAAGCCCGTGGTGGCGATCTACAGCACCTTTTTGCAGCGCGGCTACGACCAGTTGATCCACGACGTGGCGATCCAGAACCTGCCGGTCGTCTTTGCGCTCGACCGCGCCGGGCTGGTCGGCGCCGACGGCGCGACGCATGCCGGCGCCTACGACATCGCCTTCATCCGCTGCATCCCCAACTGCTCGCTGCTGACGCCCAGCGACGAGAACGAGTGCCGCCAGGCGCTGACCACGGCCTTCCGCCAGGACCATCCGGTGGCCGTGCGCTACCCGCGCGGCGCCGGCACCGGCGTGGCCACCGAAGCAGGGCTGACCGAATGGCCCTGGGCCAAGGGCGTGGTGCGGCGCCAGGGCGCGCGGCTGGCGGTGCTGGCCTTCGGCACCGTGCTGCACCCGGCACTGGCCGCGGCCGAGCCCCTGGACGCCACCGTGGTCGACATGCGCTTTGCCAAGCCGCTGGACGAGGCACTGGTGCTGCAGATCGCCCGCAGCCACGAGGGCATCGTCACCGTCGAGGAAGGCAGCATCGCCGGCGGCGCCGGCTCGGCGGTCGGCGAATGCCTGGCCGCTGCCGGCCTGACGGTGCCGCTGCTGCACCTGGGGCTGCCCGACCACTTCATCGAGCATGGCGACCCGGCCAAGCTGCTGGCCGGGTGCGGGCTGGACGCCGCGGGCATCGAGCAGGCCATCCGCCAGCGCTTCCAGCCGCGGCCGGCGCTGACGGCCGTCAACGGCTGACGTTCAATCGCCTTGCATGGACTCGTGTAATCCTTGCGACGATGCGGCCACCCGTTCGGTGCGATGCTTCCGACCCTGATGACCAACCTGACCGACGCCCTGCACATCCCCGACACGCAAAGCGAGCGTGACGAGCGCCACCTGCCGATCCAGCGCGTCGGCGTCAAGGACGTGCGCTACCCGCTGCAGTTGCGCGTGGCCGGCGCCGTGCAGCAGACGGCGGCGCTGTGGACGCTGGACGTGGCGCTGCCCGCCGACCAGAAGGGCACGCACATGTCGCGCTTCGTGGCCTGGCTGGAAGAAAGCGCCGCGCCGCTGGACGCTGCCACGCTGCGCGAGCGCCAGGCGCAGATGCTGTCAAAGCTGCACGCCAGCGAAGGCCGCATCGAGGCCGCGTTCTCGTTCTTCATCAAGAAGCGCGCGCCGGTCTCCGGCGTGCAAAGCCTGCTGGACTACCAGGGCCGCTGGATCGCCGAGACGCGCGGTGGCCAGACCACGGTGTGGGCCGAGGTCGCGGTGCCGGTCAAGAGCCTGTGCCCGTGCTCGAAGGAGATCTCCGACTACGGCGCGCACAACCAGCGCTCGCTGGTGACCATCCGCGCCGAACTGCTGCAGCCCGTGGAGTGGCACGAACTGGTGCGCTTCGCCGAGGATGAGGCCAGCAGCGAGATCTGGCCGATGCTCAAGCGCGCCGACGAGAAGTGGGTGACCGAGCGCGCCTACGAGAATCCCAAGTTCGTCGAGGACCTGGTGCGCGACGTCGCGCTGCGGCTCAATCAAGACCCGCGGATCGGGCGTTATGCGGTGGACGTCGAGAACTTCGAGTCCATCCACAACCATTCGGCCTACGCGCGCATCGAGCGCATGTAGGCCGCGGGCCCCGGCGCCGCGTCAGCTCGCGCCGAACTTGACGTTGATGCCGGTGAAGACGCCGACGTCGTTCTTCTTCTGGCCCGCCGGCGGCTTGTTGTTGTAGTTGTCGATCAGGCCCACGGTGAGCTGCATCGTGCTGCTCATCGCCACACCCAGGCCGGCGGTGAACTTCGCCAGCTTGGCCTTGTCCCCGGTGAAGCCGGGGTACAGCTCCAGCCGCTGCTTGAAGGTGACGGTGGACGACAACTGGTGCGACGAGGCCTCGCCCAGCATCAGGCTGGTGCGTGAGAAGCGGGTGCCGGTCTTGTCGCCGATGGTCTGTGGATCGCCGTAGCGGTCGCTCGTGTAGGCGATGCCGGCCAGCAGGTCGAAGCTGGTCTCGGGCGTGCTGATCAGCTTGTAGCCCAGGCCGCCGGCCAGCAAGCCGCGCAGGTCCAGGTCGGACAGCTTGTCGCCTTCCAGGCCCAGCTTGCCGAAGGCGTAGACGCGCGGCGAGAGGTTGAAGTCGTACTGGCCGCCGGCCGACCATTTGTTGGCCGTGGTTTCATTGACGCCGTTGGCGGCGCGGCTGCGGCCGTAGTTGGCGTTGGCGCCCAGCGTGATCTTGTCGGCCGTGGTGGCGCGCACCGCGTCGACGCTGAGCAGCAGCGCGCGCGAGCTGGTGTTGCCCGAGGTGTAGGAGAAGGCGGCGGCGCCATTGCCGCGCCACAGGCCGTCGGTCTTGTCATCGGCGCGGGCGGCCGGCACGGCCGCCAGCAGGGCCAGGCCCAGCAGCGAGACCGGCAAGGGGCGAGCAAGGAATCGATGATTCATATCAATGTCCATCCAAAAAGAAATGAGGGTCCGCGTGCATTGTGCTTCAGTCGCGCCGCGCCGCCAGCATCGGGCGCCGGCGGTATCGCGTCTCAGGGATTTCCCGAGGCATCCACGCCACACCCTCGGGCCGTGGGGTAGCTGCCGGGCAGCAGGATGGAGCGGTCGACGTCGCGCAACTGCGTGCGGCCGCAGAAGGCCATCGTCAGATCCAGCTCTTTCTGGATGATCTCCAGCGCCTTGTACACGCCGGCCTCGCCCATCGCGCCCAGGCCGTAGACCATGGCGCGGCCGATGTAGGTGCCGCGCGCGCCCAGGGCCCAGGCCTTGATCACGTCCTGCCCGCTGCGGATGCCGCCGTCCATGTGGACTTCGATCTTCGAGCCGACCTCGGCCACGATGGCCGGCAGCGCGTTGATGCTGGACTCGGCGCCGTCGAGCTGGCGGCCGCCGTGGTTGCTGACGATCAGCGCGTCGGCGCCGCTGTCGGCGGCCAGCCGCGCGTCCTAGACGTCCTGGATGCCCTTGAGGATGAGCTTGCCGCCCCAGCGCTTCTTGATCCACTCGACGTCGCCCCAGTTCAGCCGCGGGTCGAACTGCTGCGCGGTCCAGGCGCCGAGGTTGGCGACGTCGGTCACGTCCTTCACGTGGCCGACGATGTTGCCGAACTGGCGCCGCTTGGTGCCGGCCATGGCCAGGCACCAGCGTGGCTTGGTCAGCAGGTCGATGAGCGTGG
The DNA here is from genome assembly GCA_964470565.1 of uncultured Rubrivivax sp. GTDB lineage: Bacteria > Pseudomonadota > Gammaproteobacteria > Burkholderiales > Burkholderiaceae_C > Rubrivivax. The sequence goes on along the minus strand of CAYYDJ010000052.1, from coordinate 5,276 downwards.
CCAGCGTCGGCTTGGGCGGCGCGGTGAGGCCGTTCTTCAGGTCCTTGTGGCGCTGGCCGAGGATCTGCAGGTCCAGCGTCAGCACCAGCGCATCGCAGCCGGCGGCCTTGGCACGGTCGATCAGGCGTTCGATGAAGGCGCGGTCGCGCATGACGTAGAGCTGGAACCAGAAGGGCTGCGTGGTCGCCGCAGCCACTTCCTCGATCGAGCAGATGCTCATCGTGCTGAGCGTGAAGCGGACGCCGAAGCGCTCGGCCGCGCGGGCGGCCAGGATCTCGCCGTCGGCATGCTGCATGCCGGTCAGGCCGACCGGCGCAATGGCCACCGGCATGGCGCAGTCGATGCCCACCATCTTGACCGCGGTGCTGCGGTTCTCCAGGTTGACGGCCACGCGCTGGCGCAGTTTGATCGTCTGGAAGTCCGCTTCGTTGGCGCGGTAGGTGCTCTCGGTCCAGCTGCCGGTGTCGGCGTAGTCGTAGAACATGCGCGGCACCCGCTTGCGCGCAAGCTGGCGCAGGTCCTCGACGGTGGTGATGACGGTCATGGGCGGTCTCCTCGCCGCCCATGCTAGCGAGGTTTGCACCTCGCCTTGCGGGCCCTCAACCGCAGCGCGCGCCGCCGCAGCCGGTGATCAGCGGCTGCGCGCTTTCAGCCGGTTGCGGCTGCAGCAGGCGGCCGGTCTCGGGGTCAACGCCGCGCTCGAGCATCATTTCGGCCAGCGCCGCGTCCATGGTCTGCGCGTGGACGACGAACCACTTGCCCAGCTCTTCGCTGAGCACGCGGCCCAGCTCGCGGTCGCCTTTCTCGGCCAGCACGCGCGGCACCTCGGCCAGTACCTTCAGCACCTGGGCGTGCTGCAGGCTGTGGCAGTTCTGCGCCGCGAAGCCGATGTCGGCCATCCAGCGCTCTTCCTGCGCGAAGTGGTCCTCGGTGTGGCGTTGCAGCGTCTGCAGCAGCGGCAGCAGCTCGCGCTCGGGCGTCGCGGCGGCTGCGTCGAGTTGCTGCAGCAACTCGACGAACTCGCGGTGCGTCTGGTCCATGCGGGGCTGTTTCAGGGCCAGGGCTTCGGACCAGGCAAGTGCGGTCATGGCGATCAATGAAAAGGGCGGATGAAAGGACCGACAGCGTATGCCACCGCTGGAGCGGCACGGCTTGCGTTGGCGCAAGACAAGCCTGCCTATCATCGGCCCGATGGAGCCTGTCGATGCCGATGCCGACGCCAAACCCACCGCCGCCCCGGCAGCGGGCTGGCAGCGGCCGCTGTGGTTGGGCGCCGGCTGGCTGATGCTGGCCACCGGCGTGGTGGGCATCTTCCTGCCGGTGCTGCCGACCACGCCTTTCGTGCTGCTGGCGGCTTTCTGCTTTGCGCGCGGCAGCCCGCGCTGGGAGCGCTGGCTGCTGCGCCATCCGCGCTTCGGGCCGATGGTGCGGGCCTGGCGCGCGCGCCGCGTGATCCCGCTGCGCGCCAAGCAACTGGCCTGGACGATGATGGCCGTCAGCTCGGCCTGGGCCTGGTGGACCCTGCCGTTGCCCTGGAGCTGGGTGCCGGCGGCCTGCTGCCTGCCGACGGCCTTGTGGATGGCCAGCCTGCCCTCGCGCTGAAGCCGCGTCGGGCGGCACGTCAGCTCAGCTCTCGTACTCGCCCTTGACGCGCGGCGGCGGCCGGCGGCGCGGCGTGAAGTTGAGCTTGGCCTCGACGTTGCCGTCGCCGGCCACCGTGGTGCGCACCTGGTCCTGCGCGACGAGCTGGTCGGGGTGCCACAGCCGCAGGTCGGCGGCGCCGGCGGGTGCGCCTTGCAGCACCGCGCGGCCGGCGGCGTCGGTCACCGCAACCCAGGGCGTGGGGTTGACGTAGATGTGCGCGCGCATCGAGCCGTGCAGGTGGCAGCCCACGCCGCTGGCGCCGGGCGCGTCCATCACCAGGTCGGCCGAAGGCTCGCGGCCGCCGCGCGCGGCCGGCAGCCGGAACTCGAAGTTCTTGGCCGGCGCGATCGAGCCCAACGGGCCGCCGGGCACCGAGCGCACGTGGTGGTCGAAGCGGTCGCGGTTGACGAAGCGCACCGTGGTGCCCAGCGGCACCGCGGTGACGTAGGGCTCGAAGCGGATGTCCTTCTGGACGATCAGCGCCGGCTCGCCGCGTGGCGCCGGCGCCGCGCTGCCGCCGGCCAGCGGCAGCAACGCGACCACCACGTCGACCGCCGGCTTGCCGTCGGGCGTGGTGACGTAGACCTGCAAGTCGGCCGCCGTGGCGGCCGGCGACAGCAAGGCCAGGCCGGCGAGCCAGGCGGTGCACAACAGGGCGGGGCGGAGGGCGGCGGCGTTCATGGCCTGCAATATACGCAGGCGCCGCGGTTGCGGATACACGCCGTCAGCGGTCGTCGTCGCCGAACAGCGAGGCTTCCGGCGCCTGCGCGGTGTGCGTGCTGCGGCGCGCGGCGCCATGGTCCGGCACCACCGCCGCGGCGCGCTCGCGTGTCAGCCCGCCGGCGCGCACGCCCAGCAGCCGCAGCCGGCGGCTCAGGTCCACGCGCTTCAGGCACTGGCCGGCGGCTTGGCGGATGCTGGCGGCGTCGGCCGTCGCTTGCGGCAGCGTCAGGTCGCGCGTGACGGTGCGAAAGTCGTCGAAGCGCAGCTTGATGCCGATGGTGCGCCCACGGTAGGCCTTGCGCTGCAGGTCGGCCGCCACCTGCTGGCACAGGCGCGTGAAGATGGCGCCCAGCTCGGCCTTGTCGGCCACCGCGTGCAGGTCGCGCTCGAAGGTGGTCTCGCGGCTGATCGACACCGGCTCGCTGTGCGTGACCACCGGCCGGTCGTCGATGCCGTGCGCCGCGTCGTGCAGCCAGCGGCCGTAGGCGCGGCCGAAGCGCTCGACCAGCGCCTCGCGCGGCTGGCGCGCCAGCTCGCCGATGGTCTGGATGCCGAGTGCCGCCAGCTTGGCGCCGGCCTTGGGGCCGATGCCCTTGATGCGCCGCACGGGCAGCGGCCAGATGCGCAGCGGCAGCTCGGCCGCGGACAGCACGGTCAGGCCGTCGGGCTTGTCCAGCTCGCTGGCGATCTTGGCCAGCAGCTTGTTGGGCGTGACGCCGATCGAGCAGCTGAGCCCGGTCGCACTGCGCACGTTGTTGCGAATCTCCTGCGCGATCGCGCGCACGCCGCCGGCGGCGTCGTGGCCCACCGCGTCCTGCGCGCCGGGCAGGTCGCTCAGGTCGATGTAGATCTCGTCGATGCCGCGGTCCTCGATCACCGGCGCCACCTCGGCCACCGCGGCCTTGAACAGGCGCGAGTAGCGGCGGTACTCGTCGAAGTCGGTCGGCAGCAGCACCGCCTGCGGGCACAGCAGCGCGGCCTTCATCAGCCCCATCGCCGAGTTGACGCCGTAGGTCCGCGCCGCGTAGGTGGCCGTGGTGATCACGCCGCGGCCCTTGTAGTCGTGCAGCGTCGCGAAGCGCCGGCTGCCGTCGATCTGCAGCAGCGGCTGGTGGCGCCGGCCGCCGCCGATCACCACCGGCAGGCCCTTGAGCTCCGGGTAGCGCAGCAGCTCCACCGAGGCATAGAAGGCATCCATGTCCAGGTGGGCGATCCAGCGGCGGCGCTGCGCTTGCGTCATGGTGCCAAGCGTAGCGCTGCGCCGGCGGGGTACAACCACCGCATGTCCGCCGACGACTCGCAGATCCACGTTCCGACCTCGTTCCACGCCGTGCATGCCGACACCCGCGGCCGGCTGCGCCTGCCGGCGGCCGAGTATCGCGCCCGCTACGAGTTGTGCGAAGACCTGGCCCAGATGCTGACCGAGCGCGCGCAGGCGATCCGCTTCGACCTGGGCGTGGCCGAGGCCGACGTGCTGCAGCGCATCGGCCAGGGCCTGCGCGACGAGGCCTCGGGACTGCTGGCGGGCGAGGCCGCCTGGGTGCTGCGGCGGCTGGCGGAGCTGCTGGACTGGCCTTGGGACGAGGGCTTGAGCGCAGGCGCGGGCTGAGGCTCAGGCGCGGAACGGGTTTTCGATGCGCAGGCCGTCGATCTTCTGCCCGTGCTGCAGGTCTTCGCTGAGCAGCCGCTTGCAGCCGGCTTCCAGCGCGGCGGCGACGATCAGGCTGTCGTAGAAGGCGACGCCCAGGCGTTCGCGCAGGCCGATCGCACGTTCGTACAGCGCGGCGCTGGGGTGCACCTGCCACAACGGTTCGAGCGTATCGCGCAGAAAACCGATGGCATGTTCCGGCTTTGCGATGACCCGGAACTTGTGCGACAGCACATGCAGCGTTTCCTGCACCACCTGATAGCTGATGACCGCCGTGCGCCGGGCCAAGGCTTGCGTCACCAGCGCGCGCGCCCGCTCGCTCTTGGTCGGTGCCGCCTCGTCGAACAGGTAGAGCAGGACGTTGCTGTCGAAGAAGTCAACGCCGCTCATTCATCTCTTCGCGGGTGAACTTGCGGCCGCCGGTGCGGACGTACTTGCGCAGCTCGTCGATGGTGGCCAGCGCCCGCGCCGCGCGCCGCTTGCGCGCGTACTGCTCCAGCCAGATGCGGAACTGTTCGTTGAGCGTGGTGTTCTCGGCCAGCGCGGCCTGGCGGGCTTCTTCGATCAGCGCTTCGTCGGCGGTGAAGGTGATGTTGCGGGCCATGGTCGATGCTCCGTGTCTGTGGAACACGGGCCAGAAACCCGTGTCAGCCTGATGGGCCCAGCCGCGCCCGATGCGCCGCGATGCGCGCGCGCACCTGCTCCGGCGCGGTGCCGCCGATCACCTTGCGGGCGTGCATCGAGCCGCGCAGCGTCAGCACTTCGAACACGTCGGCGGCGATCGACGCGTTGAGCGCCTGCAGTTCGGCCAGCGGCAGCTCGGCCAGGTCGACGCCGCGCTGCAGCGCGATCTTCACCGCGTGGGCCACGGTCTCGTGAGCGTCGCGGAAGGGCAGGCCCTTCTTCACCAGGTAGTCGGCCAGGTCGGTGGCGGTGGCGTAGCCCTTGAGTGCGGCGCGCTCCATCGCGTCGGCCTTGACGGTGATGCCGCCGACCATCTCGGCCATGATGCGCAGCGTGTCGGACAGCGTGTCCACGGTGTCGAACAGCGGCTCCTTGTCCTCCTGGTTGTCCTTGTTGTAGGTGAGCGGCTGGCCCTTCATCAGCGTCAGCAGGCCCATCAGGTGGCCCACCACGCGGCCGGTCTTGCCGCGCGCCAGCTCGGCGACGTCGGGGTTGCGCTTCTGCGGCATGATCGACGAGCCGGTGCAGTAGCGGTCGGCGAGGTCGATGAAGCCGAAGTTCTGGTTCATCCACAGCA
>CAYYDJ010000051.1:0-19358 GCA_964470565.1 uncultured Rubrivivax sp. | reverse complement strand
GTGCAGGTGCAGGTGCAGGTGCAGGTGCAGGTGCAGGTGCAGGTGCAGGTGCGGGAGCCGGAACCGGCGCCGGGGGCCTGGCCGGCGCCCGGCGCGTGCGTGCCGGCGCCGGGGCGGTTTTCGGCGGCGCTGGCAGCAGTTGGTCGAGCTTGTCTTCGACGCGCTGGAGCGCCGCGGCCAGCGCCAGCACCTCGGTGCGGCTTGGCAGATCGGCCGCCCGCAAGGCGCTCGCCTGCGCACCGGCCAGGGCGCGCTGCACGCCCAGCATCAGGCCCGACACGTGCACCAGGCCGGCGACGACGCGCGAGAACTCCTTGGACTGCATCTTCTGCGTGGCCAGCGCGTTGGCGACGACCTCGAAGCGATTCAGCGCCACGCGCAGGGGCTGCAGCGGATCGGCCGCGCCCGGTTTGCTGCTGCTCATGTGCCCTCCTTGCGGACCGCCGCGGCGGGATGCGTCTGCCGCGCCGTCGGCGCATGGCGCAAGGCGCGCTCGGGGCGCAGTTCGACCAGCCGCCGCACCAGGCCCCGGGCCGGCGGCAGCAGGCGCGCGAACAGCGACAGGTTCCAGCGCGCGGCCACCACCGAGCCGATCGTGGCCGTGGCCATCAGCTCGCTGACGGCGGGCCAGGGCAGGCACACGCCGGCGGGCGCCGCATCGGCGATCTCCAGCGTGACATCGGCCGGCGGCGCGCCGGCGAAGGCCGCGCGCAATGCATCGGCCATGCGGTGCAGGCAGTCGCTGCCGGCGCCCACCACGGCATCGAAGTTCACGAAGCCGTGGAACTGCCCCGCATAGTGCAGCAGCTGCACCGCAACGCCGGCGCGGCGCAGGCGGGCGGTGTAGTCGATGGCGTCGTCGCGGATCGGGTCGAAGCCGGCGCTGACCACCAGTGCCGGCGCCAGGCCGCGCAGGTCGGCCTGCCGGCGCGGCGACAGCCAGGGATCGGCGACGTCGGCATCGCGCACCACGCTGCGGCCCAGCCGTTCCATGATGCGCGCGGTGAGCAAGTAGCCTTCGGCGTTCTCGTCGCGCGAGGGAAAGACTTCGCCGAGGTCGGTGGCCGGATAGACCAGCACCTGCAGGCGCAGCGCGGGGCCGCCGCGCGCCTTCAGCCGCTGCGCCACGGCGGCGCAGATGTTGCCGCCGGCCGAATCGCCGCCGATGGCCAGGGCATTGCGGTCAATGCCCAGCGGCGCGCCATGCGCCGCCACCCATTCGAGCGCGGCGAGGAAATCCTCGCGGCTGGCCAGCAGGTCATGCTCGGGCGCCAGCCGGTAGCGCACCGCGACCACGATGCAGCCGGCGCGGCGCGCGATGCTGCGGCAGATGGAATCGCTGGTGTCCAGGTCGCCCACCATGAAGCCGCCGCCGTGGCACCACAGGAAAGCCGGCAGCGGCTGCTGGCTGTGCCGCGGGTAGAACACCCGCAGCTCGATCGGGCCGCCCGGCCCGGGAATGCTGTGCGCACGGATGGCGGCCACCGGCGGCCGGCGCCCGAGCGCCATGGCGGTGGAGCGCCACATGGCGCGCTGGGCGCGCACCGGCAGCTCGACCCGGCCCGCGGGCGACATGAGGTTGAGCCAGCGCAGCAGGGCGCGGGCGTCGCGGTCGGGGCGCGGCGCGCGCAGCGCTTGCGGGGCGCCCGGGGCGCGCACGGCGGCCGCCGCGGCTGCGGGATGCATGTCTTCGACGTTGGACGGGTCCATGGTGGAGGCAGCGGTTGGTGCGCTCGCGGCGGCGCGGCGGACTTCAGTGCAGGGTGTCGACCACGCAGCGCGTGGTATGGCCGTCATCGTGCGTTGACGGCGGGGCAGCGTCACCACCCGCGGCGGGTGGATTCGGCCGCAGGCCGCTTGCCCAGCCTGCGGGCCCGCGCAGCGGCCGACGGCGCAGCGGCTTGCTGCGCACCATCAATCATCTCGTGAAGGATCGAGCCGAGCCCGCGGGTCAGCTTGCCGGCAACAGCCGGCGTCGACGCCTCACCGCCGCATCAGCGGAATCTGCAGGTTCGTCGGCCGGTTCTGTTCGGTGTCGAAGCCGCGGCCGTCGATGTTGCGGGCGCCCCAGAACAGCAGGTCGCGGTCGACGTAGACGAGGTCGTACTCCATGAAGTTCGTTCCGGCGACCAAGCCGAACGGCGCGAAGGTCTTGCCGAAGATGCTCTGCGTCTGGCCAACTTCCCACGTCGCGTAGCCCTCGGTCGCGACCTTGTTCAGCACGTCGGCGAAACCCGTCAGCAGCGGCGTGACCTCGTAGGCCTCGTCGGCGACGAAGTCGACCTTCTGCGCGCCGGCGGCGATCGGGTGATCGCCGCGCCAGACCATGTGGCCGGCGATGCGCAGCCGCGCCAGCGGCACCTTGCCGTTCGGGTCGGCGAAGTTGGTGATCGTCAGCTCGAACCGATCACCCGGCAGCGCGCGGAAGTCGCGCACGAGGTAGAACGGCTTCAGCGTGCCGTCGGCAGCTTTCTGCGCGCTCGGGCGCACCTCCGGGGCGATGCTGGTCCACTGGCCGAGGACGGCTTGGCGGGTGGTATCGGCTGGGGTCATCGTGGGGCTCGGTCGTTGGGTGGATGAAGGTGCGGCGCGCCCTTCGGGCGATGATGGCGACGCGGCGACGCATCGGCAGGGTGGACGTTTCCGGATCGGTTTTATGAGGCACGTCATAGTACGCCCAACGACCCCCCGACTATGATGTACGACATATCGACCCGCGGACAGGGCGCAGGGTGGCGAGCGACAGCCGACAACGGATGATCGACGGCGCGATGGCGCTGCTGGCGCGCCGCGGGCTGCAGGCGACGTCGTTCGCCGAGGTGCTGGCGGCCACCGGTGCGCCGCGTGGTTCGCTGTACCACCACTTTCCCGGCGGCAAGGACGAGTTGCTCGGCGCCGCGGTCGACCGCGCGAGCGAGATCCTGGGCGCGGCGCTGGGCACGGTCGACGGACAACCGGCGCCGGCGGTCGTCGAGCGCTTCCTTGAGATCTGGCGCACGTTGCTGGTGCGCTCGCAGTGCGAGGCCGGCTGCGCGGTGCTGGCGGTGATGGTCGCGGCCGAGTCACCGCCGCTGCGCGCGCGCGCAGCGGCCGTGTTCCGCGCGTGGCGCGCGCGGCTCGCGGCGATGCTGACGCGCGGCGGCCTCGACGCCGACGCGGCCGCTGCGTTCGCGATGGTGCTGATCGCCGCGGTCGAAGGCGCGGTGGTGCTGAGCCGCGCCGAGGGCACGATGGCGCCGTTCGAGGCGGTCGCGCAGCAGATGAGGGCGCAGGCGGCAACGTGGGCGGCGCTGCGGCCAGCGCGCCACGCGAGCGGCGCAGCCCGCGCGGCGCGGTCAAGCCGGCCGCGCCGTCGTCACGCGTAGCTCGAACCCTACCGGCGCTCGATTCGCGTCGGTCATGCCGCCGACGCTGAAGCGGTGGTGGACATCGCCGCCAGTGCCGATGCACCGACGCGGCGCAGCAACGGGCGGCGTTCGCGATCGAAGGCGTTGCGACGGGCGTCGATTGAGGTCATTGCGATCGTTGTCAATGGCCGGGTGCGAAAATGCCCGTTGACCGGCACGTCGTGCAGCGCGACGCGCGTCGTGGTGTGCACCGCGCCGGCACCCCCTCGCGATCGTCCCATGCCGAGCCCTCCGCCGAGCCGCGTGCTGCCGCTGCGCTTCCTGCCGTGGCTGGTCGCGATCGCGTTCTTCATGGGAGCGCTGGACGGCACGATCCTGAACACCGCGGTGCCGACGATGGCCCGCGAGCTCGGGGTCACGGACCTGAGCATGAAGTCGGTGCTCGCGGTGTACGCGCTCAGCCTCGCGCTGTTCATCCCGGTCAGCGGCTGGGCGGCGGACCGCTTCGGCACGCGGCGCATCTTCGCGCTCGCGATCGGGCTGTTCACCGTCGGCTCGGTGCTGTGCGGCCTGAGCCGCAGCGTGCCGCAGCTGATCGGCTGCCGCGTGATCCAGGGCATCGGCGGCGCGATGATGCTGCCGGTCGGCCGAGCGGTGCTGGTGCGCGCGTTTCCGAAGGCTGAGCTGGTGCGGGCGATGAGTTTCGTCTCGATCCCCACGCTGATGGGGCCGTTGATCGGGCCGGCGCTCGGCGGCGTGATCGTCAGCACACTCGGCTGGGAATACCTGTTCTTCGTCAACATCCCGATCGGCATCGTCGGCGTCGTGCTGACGCTGATCTACTTGCCGGACTTCCACGACGACCCGAGCGAGGCGTTCGACTGGCGCGGGTTCGCGCTGTTCGGCGGCGGCATCGCGCTGCTGTCATGGGTGCTGGAGGTGTTCGGCGAGCACAAGGTGCCGATCGGCGTGCTCGCGATCTGCGTGTTCGTCGCGCTCGGACTGCTGGTCGCGTACGGGCGGCACGCCCAGCGCCTGGCCGCACCGCTGCTGGACATCCGGTTGCTGAAGATTCCGACCTTCCGCATCGCGGTCGTCGGCGGCTTTGTCGCGCGGCTGGGCATCGGCGGCGCGCCGTTCCTGCTGCCGCTGCTGTACCAGAGCGGGCTCGGCTTCTCGCCGGTGAAATCCGGGCTGCTGGTCGCGCCGCAGGCGCTCGGCGCGATGGCGAGCAAGTTCTTCGTGCAGCAGGCGCTGAAGCGCTTCGGCTACCGCAGGCTGCTGGTCGGCAACACGCTGCTGTTGGGCGGCATGCTGATGCTGTTCGCGACGATCGGCGTCGGCACGCCGCTGTGGCTGATCGGCGCGCAGTCGGCGTTGTACGGCATCCTGATGTCGACCCAGTTCACCGCGATCAACACGCTGAGCTACGCCGACATCGAAGGCCCGCGCGCGAGCGACGCGAGCGCGCTGGCCAGCACCGGCCAGCAGCTGTCGATCAGCTTCGGCGTCGCGATCGCCGGCTTGATCAGCGCCAGCTTCGTCACCAGCCCGCAGCGCGAGCTGATCATCTCCGGCCTGCACTACGGGCTGCTGGTGCTCGGCGGGCTGACGCTCGCGTCCACCGCGGCGTTCATGCTCCTGCGCTCGACCGACGGCCAGAACCTCAGCGGCAACGCGGGCGACGCACCCGACCCGGACGAAGCGCCGGCCCCGGTGCACGGCTTCGCGCAGTCGTGACGCGGGCGGGCGGTGCATCAACGGCATCGTGCCGAAGGCGGCGCCGCGGCTTTGCCGCGCTGAGCAGCGTTGCGCGCAGGCCGCATTGCGTATGCCCTCGCTCGTGGTGGTGGTCTTTGGCCGGCGCGGCCGCGGTGGGATGATGGCCGGGCCCGGCTATCGGGTCAGGAGGTATCCAAGCATGAAGTTCGTTGATCGTTTCGGGCTGCGCGCGGCGGCAGCCGTCGGCGCCACGGCCTGCCTCGCCCTGGGCGGCCTCGCACAGGCACAGACCGCCACCACGGCCCCGGCACCAACCGCGGCGCCGGTGGCCGGCGGTGCGCAACTCGGCATCGCGGTAACCGAGGTCGACGTCGTCGCCAAGGGCTGGAGCGTGAAGCGCGCGTTCCTCGGCCACAAGGTGCACAACAGCGAAGGCAAGACGCTGGGCAAGATCGAGGACCTGATCATCGCGCCCGACAGGCAGGCTTCCTATGCGATCATGGAAGTCGGCGGCTTCCTCGGCATGGGCGAGCACCGCATCGCCGTGCCGGTGGGTCAGTTCAAGTGGGGCCCGAAGGGCGAGATCACGCTGCCCGGCGCGACCAAGGACGCGCTCAAGGCGGTGCCGAAGTTCGTCTACGCCAAGAAGTAAAGCAGTCACGCGAAGCACGCGGCCCCTCCCGCGCGCTTCGCTACGCCAGCCCGGCCGCGCGCACCGCCCGGATCAGCGTGCGTGCATCGAACGGGCCTTCGTGCCGGCGGCCGTTGATGAAGAAGGTGGGCGTGCCGTTGACGCCCTGGCGCAGGCCTTCGCGCAACTCGGCCGTCACGCGCTGCCGGTAGGCGTGCGCGTTGACTTCCTTCGTCAGCCGCTCGGTGTCCAGCCCGAGCTGCTGCGAGAGCTCGACGATCAACTCGGGGCCCAGCGCCGTCTGGTACTCGTACAAGGCGTCGTGCATCGGCCAGAAGCGGCCCTGCGCGGCGGCCGCCTCCGCCGCCTCGGCCGCCAGCTCGGCGTAGGGATGCACATTCGTCAAGGGGAAGTTGCGGAAGCCGAAGCGCAAGGCCTCGCCGAACTCCGCCAGCACCTTCTTCAGTTCGTGGTACGCCATGCCGCAGTACGGGCACTGGTAGTCGCCGTACTCGAGCAGCGTCACCTTCGACGCGGGGTCACCGCGGAAGTGGCCGTCGGTCTCGTCCTTCGCGGGCGCCGCGGCCTTTGCGCGTGCCGGCGGCTGCAAGCGCGCAAGCGCCTCCAGCACGCCGTTGGCGCCGGGGTTGACCGCATCCGGCGACAGTTGCGACCACGCCACCGTGCCCTGCCCATCGACCACGAACAGCGCCCGCCGCGAATAGCCGGCGTCGGCGTTGTAGGCGCCGAAGCGCGTGGACATCGCGCCCTTGGGGTGGGCGTCCGACAGCAACGCAAAGCTCAGGCCCTGCGCCTTGGCGAACGCGACGTGCGAAGCCACGCTGTCCACCGACACCCCGAGCAGCCGTGCGCCGCCGTCCTCGATCTGCCCACGGGCCTGCTCGAACAGCGCCAGCTCGCTCGTGCCGACCGGCGTGAAGTCGCCGGGATAGAAGACGAGCACATAGGGATGGCCCAGCAGGCTCTGGTCAGACACCGGTGCGCCGCTGCTGGCCGGAAGTTCGAAGGCAGGAGCCCGCGTGCCGGGCGCGAGGACATCGCTCATGGTGCACTCCTCGGGTTGGTATGCAGGACGACTGTGCCGCGAATCCAGCCGCCGCACGCGCGTGCGGGTCTTCGGGAAACGGTGCATTCGTCAGCTCTGGTCTGCTCGATGCAGATGAAGCGTGCAGCGTCCTGCAAACGGCCGTGACGGCACGGGTGGCAGGCGCACGTACCGGCGCTTGAGGGAGGCGATCCGCCGGGTTTCGAATCTCAGCCGCTTCCTCGTCGGCGTCAAGCATCAATGGGACGCGCACCACTTGTTGATGTAGGGCTGACGGCGCGCTGCCGACGCGGGGCAGAATCGACGATGAGGCGCTCAGAACTCACCCGATAGCGATGAACCCTCGGCCCCCTGCCGCTTCCTCGTCATCGACGGCTTGGCTGGCGGCGCTGTCGCCGGCCCTCGCGGCCGCGGCCGGCGTCGGCCTCGGCTGGGCCTGGGCGACACTGCCGGCGGTCTTGTGGTGGCCGCTGGCGCTGGCACTGCTGGCCGCCGTGGCCGTGGCGGCGCTGGCAGGGCGGCCCGGGCGGCGCCGCCAGCAGGCCGGACCGCGCGAACTCGTCGACGAGCTGGACCGCCAGCGGCGCCAGTGGGAGACGGCCGAACCGCTGGCCGAGCTGGCGCGCTTCGAATGGCGGCCGACCAGCGGCCTGCAGCTCGCCGCCGAGCCGCTGCAGCGGCTGCTGGGGGCGCCGGCGGCCGATGTCGCCGGCGCGCTGCAGGACCCGGCGTGGCTGCAGCGCCACCTGCACGCCGACGATGCGGCGCGCGTGCTCGCGGGGCTGCAGGCGGCATGGGACGGCGGTACGCGCTACGACGGCCGCTTCCGCCTGCACCGCGGCGACGGCAGCCTGCGCCACGTGCACGCGCGCGCCGATGTGCTAGCCGACGCACAAGGCCGGCCCGAGCGGCTGCTGGGCGTGCTGCTCGACGAGACCGCCCGTGTGCGGGCCGAAGAGGCGCGGCGGCTGGCGCAGTTGGCGCTGGATGCGGTGCCCGATCCGGTGAGCGTGATCGACGACGAGATGAACTACCGGCTGACCAATGACGCCTGGTTCACCGCCACCGGCGTCTCGCGCAAGCACGTCGGGCCGATCCACTTCGACCACGTGTTCCCGGTCAGCGCCGAGCGGCGGCAGGTCATCATCGACGGCCTGCAAGGCGGCCGGACGCAGGTCGTGCGCAGGCTGCTGCCGCCGCCGCTGCGGCCGGGGCGGGTGATGGAGACGCGCTACGTGCCCGTCGACGACGCGGCGAGCGGCCGCCGCTGGCTGGTGATGGCCTCGCGCGACCTGACCGAGCACGAGCTGGTGCGCGAGCAGCTCACCGCCAGGCTGGAGCAGTTGACGCTGACGCTCAACACCATCGGCGACGCGGTGTTCGCCACCGACGCCTTGAGCGCCGACGAGCCGGTGCTGTTTGCCAACGACCAGCTGCTGGCGCTGTGGGGCATCCCGCCCGAAGAGGCGCAGCCGCTGACCGCGCGCACCATCATGCGCTACGCGGTGCTGAAGCTGCGCGACCCGCAAGGCCAGACCGCGCGCATCGAGCAGCTCATCAGCCGCAACGAAGCCGGCGACGACCGCGTGGAACTCAACGACGGCCGCGTGCTGATGCGCCGCTGCCGCCCCACCGAGCTGCAGCGCGCGCGCCCGGTGCGGGTCTGGGCCTTCCGCGACATCACCGCCGAAGCGCAGGCGCTGCGTGCGGTGGCCAACGCCGAGCGGCGCCAACGCCGGCTGCTGGAGGCCTTCCCGGGCTACATCTGGGCCATCGACGGCCAGCACCGGGTGGCCTACGTCAACCCGCTGGCGGCGCAGGTCTACGGCAGCCAGCCGCCCGCGGCGGGGCTGCGGCTGGACCAGATCTTCCTGCCCGCAACGGTGGCCAGCCTGCTGCCATCGGTCGACCGCGCGCTGGCCGGCGAGACGCTGTCGCTGGAATGGCCGCGGCGCTCGCCCGACGACCGCGTGCCGGAGCACATGCTGCTCAAGTTCACGCCCGGCCACGGCCCCGACGGCGAGGTCTGCGCCTATGCCTTCGGCGTCGACGTCAGCTCGCTGAAGAAGGCCGAGGTCGAGCTGATGGCCGCGCGCGACGAGGCCGAGCGCACCAGCCGCGTGAAGACGCAGTTCCTGTCCAACATGTCGCACGAGCTGCGCACGCCGCTGAACGCGGTGCTGGGCTTCAGCCAGCTGCTGGCGACCAACACCGACGGCAACCTGCTGCCCGGCCAGCTGCGCCAGCTGGCCGAGATCCAGCGCGCCGGCAACCACCTGCTGACGCTGATCAGCGACCTGCTCGACCTGGCGCGCATCGAGGCCGGCCGCACCGCGCTGGAGCTGCGCCCGGTGCCGCTGGCCGAGTTGGCCGAAGGCTGCCTGCGCCTGGTGCAGCCGCTGGCGCTGCACGAAGGGCAGACCCTGCTGCCCGCCGCCGGCCCGGCACTGGCGGTGCTGGCCGATCGCACGCGGCTCAAGCAGGTGCTGCTGAACCTGCTGTCCAACGCGATCAAATACAACCGCGCGGGCGGCACCGTCAGCCTGCGCTGGCGGCGCGACGGCGGCGAGGTGCTGGTCGAGGTGGAAGACCAGGGCCCCGGGATTTCGGCCGAAGGCCAGGCGCGGCTGTTCAAGCCCTTCGAGCGGCTGCACGCCGAAGGCAGCGACACCGTGGGCACCGGCATCGGGCTGGCCTTGTCGCAACAGCTCGTGCTGCTGATGCAAGGGCAGATCGGCGTGCGCAGCCAGCCCGGGGCCGGCAGTTGCTTCTGGCTGCGGCTGCAGCCGGCCGCGGCGGCCGGCGAAGGCTCAGCGCCCGCGTTCACGGTCGGCTGAGCGCCCCCAGGGCCGGGCTTGCCCGAGCCACCCGCCGCGGGGGTTCGAGTTGCCCGGCAAAGCCGGATCAAGCTGGGACACCCGCCGGCGCCGCTGCTCGCGCCGCAGCGCCCGTGCCCGGCGCAGGCTCAGCAGCAGCGCCATCAGCAGCGCCAGGCCCAGCGCCGGCAGCAGCGCCTGGGCGATCTGGGCGTCGCTCAGCCAGCGGCGCAGCAGCAGTGCCATCAACATCGGCGGCAGCCCCACGGCCAGCAGCAGGCCCAGCGCCGAGCGCAGCCAGCGCAGCCACCAGGGCCAGGTGGCAGGCCGCGTCAGCGCCAGCGCGCGGCGCTGGTGCGGCGGGTGCGCCGCGTCGGCGCGGCCGTCCGGCGGTGACGGGTCGGCGCGCCGCGTCTCGCCGCTGGCCGTGCGCGCCACGGCCACGCCGTGGTCGGCCAGCAGGCGCTGGCGCCAGGCCTCCACGCTGCGCGGGCGCTGCGCCGGGTCGGGCTGCAGCGCCCAGTCGATGGCTTCAAGAAAAGCGCGGCCGTAGCGGCCCTTGCCGGCCTCGACCGCCGCCGGCAGCGCCAACCCGCCGGCGCGCGACTCGGCGTCCGCCGGCTTGCGCCCGGCCACCGCCCAGTACAGCGTGGCGGCCAGCGCGTAGAGGTCGGTCCAGGCGCCCTGCTCGCCGATGCCGTACTGCTCCAGCGGCGCGTAGCCGGGCGTCACCACCACCGCGTCCTGGTCGGCCAGCGCGACCGTCTGGCCGGCCGAGCCGAAGTCCAGCAGCACCAGGCGGCCGTCCTCGCTGCGCACCTGGATGTTGTCGGGCTTGATGTCGCGGTGCAGGTAGCCGGCGCCATGCACCACGGCCAGGCCGTCGAGCAGCGGCTTCAGGCGCTGCACCAGCAGCCGCTCGCCCTGGCCGGGCGGCAGATCCTGCGGCTTTTGCTTGAGCCACCAATTCTTGAACGAGCGGCCGCGCACGTACTCCATCACCATGTAGGCGGTGTCGTGGGCCTCGAAGAAACGCGCCACGCGCACGATGTGCGGGTGGCGGAAGCTGGCCAGCGTGCGCGCCTCGGTGAGGAAGTTCTCCAGCCCCTGGCGGTAGCGCTCGCGGTGCTGGCTGGCGTTGGGCGAGACGCCGCGGTCGGCGGCGCGGAAGGCGATCTCCTCGGGCAGGTACTCCTTGATCGCCACCTGCGCGTCGAGATTGACGTCGGTGGCCAGGTAGGTGATGCCGAAGCCGCCCTGGCCCAGCATGCGCTCGATGCGGTACTCGTGCAGCAGCAGCCCCTTGGGCAACCCCAGCGACTGCCGCGGCAGCGGCTTCAGCGGCACGCCGCGCTGCAGCGTGCGCACCACCGTCGCGTCGGGGTCGTCGTCGGCCGCCGGGCGCGGCTGCACCCGGGTGGCCAGCAGCGTGGCGTCGTCGGCCGCCGCGGCGCCCGGCGCGCCGCGCAGCGGCCGCACCAGCGTGGTGAGGTCGCGCTCGGCCGGCTCGGCGCTGCGCAGCTCGGCGGCTGACGCGTCGTCGGCGTTCATAGCGCCAGCTTGCGCGCCGCCAGGTCTTTCATGATCTCCTCCGAGCCGCCGCCGATCATCATCACCTTCACCTCGCGGTAAAGCCGCTCGCTGCGCGTGCCGCGCACGAAGCCGGCGCCGCCCAGGATCTGCACCGCCTGATCGGCGCAGAACTGCATCGCCTGCGTGGCCACGACCTTGGCCATGCAGATGCGCGCCACCAGCTCGCCCTCGGCGCCCAGCCGGTGCTGCAGGCGATGGGCCAGGTCGTAGACCAGGCTGCGCGCGGCCTCGGTGCGCGCCAGCATGTCCACCAGCTTGTGGCGGATGACCTGGCGCTCGGCCAGCGCGGCGCCGAAGGTGCGGCGCTGGCGCGCCCAGTCCAGCGCCTCTTCGGTGCAGACCTGCGCGTAGGCGCAGGCCATCGCCGCCATCATCAGCCGCTCGTGGTTGAAGTTGTTCATGATGGCCTTGAAGCCCGCACCTTCGTCGCCGATCAGGTTGGCCGCCGGCACGCGGCAGCCGTCGAAGCGCAGGTGCGCGGTGTCCGAGGCCCACCAGCCCATCTTGGCCAGCGCGCTGCGCTGCAGGCCCGGCGTGTCGCCCTCCACCAGCAGCAGCGAGAGGCCGCCCGGCCCCTTGCTGGCGGGGTCGGTTCTCACCGCCACGGTCAGGAAGTCAGCGCGCATGCCGCTGGTGATGAAGGTCTTCTCGCCGTCGACGACGTAGTGGTCGCCGTCGCGCCGCGCGCTGGTGGCCAGCGCGGCCACGTCGGAGCCGCCGCCGGGCTCGGTGATCGCCAGCGCGGCGATCTTGTCGCCGGCCAGCACCGGCGGCACCACGCGCTGCTGCAGCGCGGCACTGCCGCAGGCCATGAGCGGCGGCAGCGCGATCTGGTGCGAGCCCAGCCCGGCCTGCAACCCGCCCGAGCCGGCGCGCGCCAGCTCCTCGGCGGCGACGATGGTGAAGAACACGTCGGCCGGCGTGCCGCCCAGGTGTTCCGGGTAGCCGAGGCCCAGCAGCCCGATCTCGGCCGCGCGCCGGTACAGCGGGCGCGGAAAGCTGCCTGCTTCGTCCCAGGCGGCGGCGTGCGGCGCGAGCTCGCGCGCGACGAAGTCGCGCAGCGTGCGGCGGAAGGCCTCGTGGTCGGGGCCGAAGGACTCGGGGCGCGGCGGCAGGTCGAACATGCGGATCGAGCGGGAGTGGTGCCGCCAGTGTGCGGGCCGCCGCATCGGTGCGCCATCGGGGCGCGCCCTCTGCGGCATGATCGTGGTCACACCCCCGCCCCGAGAGCCGCCGCGCATGATCTTCATCCCCGCGATCGACCCGCCGGGCCAGCCCTCGCCGCAGTGCTGGCCGCTGGCCTTCGTCGGCAGCCAGTTGCTGCTGCCCGAGCCCGAAGACGTCTTGCTCGGCCCGCTGCCCGCCGCGCTGTGGACGCAGGACGCCGAGGCCAGCCACTACCTCGGCACGCTGGACGGCCTGGACTGCTGGGCCTTGCGGCTGCCGCAGGCGCCGGTGGGCTGGCGCGCGGTGCCGCTGCGCAGCGCGATGATGGGCTTCGCCCGCGGGCCTGATGTGCAGGCCATGTTGGCCGCCCTGGCCGGCCGCGCCGCGCAGGTGCTGGAATGGGACCGCACGCACGCTTTCTGCGGCGCCTGCGGCACGCCCACCACGCTGCAGCGCGGCGAGCGCGCGCGCCGCTGCCCGGCCTGCGGCCACACGGCCTATCCGCGCATCAGCCCGGCGATGATGGCGCTGGTGTGGCGCCCCGGCGAGGTGCTGCTGGCGCGCGCGCCGCACTTCGCGTCGCGCATGTACAGCGCGCTGGCCGGCTTCGTCGAGGCGGGTGAGTCGATCGAGCAATGCATCGCGCGCGAGGTGCTGGAAGAGGTGGGCGTGCGCGTGAAGAACCTGCGCTACTACGGCAGCCAGAGCTGGCCCTTCCCCAACAGCCTGATGATCGCCTTCAGTGCCGAATGGGACGGCGGCGAGATCGTGCCGCAACCCGGCGAGATCGAGGACGCGCAGTGGTTCGCGCTCGACGCGCTGCCGCAGATCCCGCCGCGCTTCTCGATCGCCGGGCATCTGATCCGCGACACGGTGGCGACGCTGGGCGGCGGCCGCTGACAAGCGCGGCCGCTAAGGCATGTGCTGCCGCGCCCGGCTGAGCCTGTCCTTCAGCCCTTGCATGGCCTCGGCCTCGTTGGCCGATTCCGGCGTGGTGTCGGGCACGCCGAGGTAGTAGACCAGCACGCCCGGCGCCGCGGCGCCGGGGGCGAAGAAGCGCAGCTCCGTGCGCGGGTGGTCGGCGAACTGCTTGCGCGGCAGGCGCAGCGTCAGCACGCCGGGGTTGGCCGTGGGCGGCAGCAGATCGACCACGCCGCTGCCGAACGGGTCGCGGCCCTGGGCCGCGATGCGGGCGTGGCGCTTCGGGTCGGCCTCGACGCGGATCAGCACCAGCGTGTCGTCCTCGCTCTTGCCGTGCACGATCGCCCAGCCCATCGCCAGGCCCGGTTCGGCCCAGGCGTCCAGCGCGCCGTGCAGCTCGCGCGGCGGCGGCGGCTGCGTCTGCGCAATCGTGACGGCGTGGGCTAACACGCCCATCGAGCCGACCAACAACGAACGGCGGTACAGGGTCATGCGATCGATCCTCCGGTGTCAGGCGGCAGCAGCAGCAGCGCCTGCGGGTCGGCGGCCAGGCCCACGCGCTGGCCTTCCGGCAGCGCGGCGCCGGGGCCGCCGGGGCGCAGCAGCAGCAGGCTGTGGCCGCCGCAGTCGACATGCAGTTCGACCTTCTCGCCGAGGAAGGTGCAGGCGCTCACCGTCGCCGGCCAGGCCTCGGGCCGATCTGCAGGCACCACGCGCAAGGCCTCGGGGCGGATCATCAGCTCGGCCGCCTGCCTGGCCGCCAGCCCCGCGGCCGCGGTGCCCGGAACGAACACGCGGCGGCCCAGCGCCTGCACCTCGGCGCCACCGTCGCGCAGCATCAGCACCTGCGCCGGCAGCGCGTTGATGCGGCCGATGAAGCGCGCGACGAAGCCGCTGCGCGGCCGCAGGTACAGGTCCTCGGCCGAACCGACCTGCACCACGCGGCCCTTGTTCATCACGACGATGCGGTCGGACACCGCCATCGCCTCCTCCTGGTCGTGCGTGACGTAGAGCGTGGTGATCCCCAGCCGCCGCTGCAGCTCGCGGATCTCGTGCCGCATCTGCAGCCGCAATCGTGCGTCCAGGTTGGACAGCGGCTCGTCGAACAGCAGCACCCCGGGGCGGATGACGATGGCGCGCGCCAGCGCCACGCGCTGCTGCTCGCCGCCGGAGAGCTGGCTGCTGAACTGCGGCTCGTAGCCGGCCAGGCCCACCAGCGCCAGCACCTCGCCCACCGCGCGGCGGATCTCGTCGTCGCCGCGGCCGCGCACGCGCAGGCCGTAGGCGACGTTGTCGAACACCGTCAGGTGCGGGAACAGCGCGTAGTTCTGGAACACGAAGCCGATGTCACGCCGGTTGGCCGGCAGCGTGGTGACGTCGCGCTCGCCGATGAACACGCGGCCTTCGTTGGGCGTCTCGAAGCCGGCCACCATGCGCAGCGTGGTCGTCTTGCCGCAGCCCGAGGGGCCCAGCAGCGTGAGGAACTCGCCGGGCTGCACGGCAAGGCTCACCTCGCGCGCGGCCCACACCTCGCCCTTCACCCGATGCTGGTAGCGCTTGGACAGGCCCTCCACGCGCACGCCGGGCCTCGTTTCAGCCATCGCCGTTCAACCTCCGAGCATGTTGGTGACCGAGCCGGCGCCCGGCGCCTTCAGCCGCGCCAGCAGCGCGCCGATCAACCCGATGACGATGAAGACGATCACGCACACCAGCACCGAGAACGCGGCCGCCGGGCCGAGCGCCAGCTCGGTGATGTTCTCCAGGATCTTCACCGTGATCAGCGTCCACGACATCGAGACCAGGAAGATCGTCGCGCTGATCGCCGTCATCGAGCGGATGAAGACCACGCCCAGTCCGGCGAAGAAGGCCGGCACGATCAGCGGCAGCGTGACGCGGCGGAAGGTGGTGCCGCTGCCGGCGCCCAGGCTCGCCGAGGCTTCCTCCAGGCTCTTGTCGATCTGCGACAGCAGCGCCACCGTGGCGCGGATGCCGGTGGGGCCGTAGCGGAAGACGTAGCAGGCGATGATCACCAGCGCGGTGCCGGTCAGCTCGATCGGCGGCTCGTTGAAGGCGATCAGGTAGGCGATGCCGACGATGGTGCCCGGCAGCGCGTAGTTGATCATCGACACCAGCTCCATCGCGCCGCGGCCGATGAAGCGCTTGCGTGCCACCAGATAACCCACCAGCACACCGTACAGCCCGCCCAGCGGCATCGCGAAGGCGGCGATGATCAGCGTGTCGCGGATGAAGCGCAGGCCCTCGGTGAAGATCACGCGGTAGTGCTGCAGCGTGAAGTCGTGGTTGGCACCCAGCGCCACCACCAGCGAGGCATACAGCAGCAGCGCGTAGAACCAGGCGATGGCCAGCGTCACCGCCACGCAGGCCGCCAGCAGCAGCAGCCGCACCGCGGGCGAGACGCTGTCGAACGGCGTCTGCCCGGCGCCCTTGCCGGTGACGGTGACGTAGAAGCGCCGCGCCACCCAGTGCCGCTGCAGCAGGAACACCGCCAGCGCCGGCAGCAGCAGCAGGAACGACAGCGCCGCGCCGCCGCGCAGGTCGAACAACCCCGTGATCTGCAGGTAGGCCTGGGTCGGCAGCACCGGAAACTGGTTGCCGGCCAGGATCAGCGGCGTCGCGAAGTCGGCCAGCGAGGCCGCGAACAGCAGCAAGAAGGCGTTGGCCAGCCCCGGCGTGGCCAGCGGCAGCGTGACGGTGCGGAACACCCGCCAGCGCGACGCGCCCAGCGACAGCGCCATGCCTTCGATGTTGCTGTCAATGCCGGCGAGGATGGGCTTGAGCGTGAGGTAGGCGATCGGGAAGAAGGTCACCACCTCGCTGGCCATCGTACTGGTGAAGCCGTAGACGCTGGCGCCCCGGATGCCCAGCAGCTCGTGCGTGATCAGCCCGCGCGGGCCGAAGGAGAAGACGATCGCGATCGCGGTGGTGAAGGGCGGGCTGACCAGCGGCAGCAGCACGCTGGCGTCGATCAGCCGCTGCGCCCAGGGCGGCAGCTGCGAGCGCGCCGCGGTGAACGCGAACAGGAAGCCCAAGGCCGTGCCAACCGCGCCGACCACCGCGGCCAGCAGCAGGCTGTTGCCGAAGGCGCGCCACTGGTGGCGGTCGGTCAGCAGCTTCCACAGCCCCGCGGTGGAGAACTGGCCGTGGTCGACGAACAGCCGCGCGCCCATCATCAGCAGCGGGTAGACGACGAACAGGCCCAGCAGCAGCCACAGGAGCAGCGCCGTGGCGGCGGTGAGCGGGTCGGCGCCGAGACCGGTGCGTCCGGCGCCGCCGCGTGCGGCGATCAAGGGTTCAGGACCTCGGCCACCCAGCGTTCGACGATGCGCTTGCGGTTGGCGCCGGCATAGTCGGCGTCGATCGGGAAGATCTTCGCGTTCTTCAGCACGGCGGCCAGGCTGGCCTCGGGCTGCACGTCGGGGTGCGCCGGCAGGAAGTTGATCTTGTGCTTGGCGAACAGCCCCTGCATCGCCGGCGAGGTGGCCCAGTCGATCAGCTTCTTGCCCGGGCCCGGGTTCTTGGCGCCCTTGATCAGCGCGATGGCCTCGGCCGCGGTGCCGATGCCTTCCTTCGGGAAGCTGATGCTCACGTCATAACCCTTGGCCTTGGTATCCAGCGCGTCGACGATGAAGAAGATGCCGCCGCCGGCCTGGCCCAGCCCCACCGGCAGCGTGCCGCCGCCGCCGCTCTTGGTGTAGAGCTGCACGTTGGGGCGCAGCTTCTTCATGTAGTCGAAGGCCTTGGCCTCGTCGCGGCCGTTGACCTCCAGCACCGAGAAGATGCGCGTCACCGCGGTGCCCGAGGTGCGTGCGTCGGCCATCTGCAGCTGGTTCTTGTACGCGGCGCCGAGCAGGTCGTTCCAGCTCTCGGGCGGCTGCAGCTTGTTGTCCTTGAGGAACTTGTTGTTGGTCATGAAGACCAGCGGGTCGTCGGCGATCGCCACCCACTGCCCGTCGGCCTGCTTGAAGCGCGGCGCCAGGCGCGCGAACGACGGCGGCTTGTAGGGCTCGAACACGCCCTCGGCGATGCCGGCGGCGTGCGTCTCTACCGGGCCGCCGAACAGCACGTCGACCTTGGGGTTGCCCTTCTCGGCGATCACCCGCGCCAGTGCCTCGCCCGACGAGAAGCGCACGAAGTTGACCTTGATGCCGGTGGCCTTTTCGAACTCCTCGAACATCGGCCGCGCCCAGTTCTCGGGCCAGATCGAATAGACGTTGACCGTCTCGGCGGCCTGCGCCGCGGGCAGGGCCAGAAGGCTGGCGCCGGCCATCGCGGCGGCCAGGAACACTCGGCGGAAAGGCATGGCGGCGACTCGCTGAAAGAGGTCGCCGCACCATACACCGGTGCACCGTGGCGGGGCATGGGGTGTAGCCCCGAGCTTGACTGACGTCAGGCTGTAACGGCGGGCACTGCGGCACACTGAGCTGCACTGTCTGAAGGAGTCGTTCGATGGACCGCCCGCCCCGCCTGCTGCACCGCCGCCACTGCCTGCAAGGCGCCGCCGCTGCGCTGGCCTTGCTGGCTGCGCCGCTGGCGCGCGCCGCGGCGCCGGTCACGGTGGAGGTCTGGAAGGACCCCTCGTGCGGCTGCTGCGGCGACTGGATCCGGCACCTGCAGGACAAGGGCCTGAAGGCGGTGGTGCACGACAGCGGCAACACCGCGGCCCGCAAGCGCCTGGGCATCGCGCAGCAGTACGCCTCCTGCCACAGCGCCCGCGTCGACGGCTACGTGCTGGAAGGCCACGTGCCGGCGCGCGAGATCCTGCGGTTGCTGACCGAGCGCCCGCGCGCGCTGGGCCTGGCGGTGCCGGGCATGCCGGTGGGCTCGCCCGGGATGGACGGCCCGGCCTACGGCGGCCGGCGCGACCGCTACGACGTGCTGCTGCTGCTGCCCGGCGGCGGCGCGCAGGTCTATCAGCGCTACGGCTGAAGCGCCGCGGGTTGCTGATCGCGAGGCCGGCGCAGCCGGCGCGGCCGGCGGCGCTGCCCGCCGGCCACGGCGCATGCGAGACTGCAGCGGCCCGTCAGGAGCCGCGCCATGAGTCCAGCCATCAGCCATGACATCAGCACCGAGGCCGAAGGCCCGGTGCTGACCATCACCCTGCAGCGCCCCGAGCGCCGCAACGCCGTCGACGGCCCGATGGCGCGCGAGCTGCGCCGGGCCTTCGAAGCCTTCGAGGCCGACGATGCGCTGCACGTCGCGGTGCTCAGCGGCAGCGGCGGCAGCTTCTGCGCCGGGGCCGACCTCTCCGCGGTGGGCGAGCCCGCGCGGGCGCACGAGGTCCACGCCGACGGCAGCGGCCCCGGGCCGATGGGGCCGACGCGGATGGCCTTCGCCAAGCCGGTGATCGCCGCGGTGGAAGGCCCTGCGGTGGCCGGCGGGCTGGAGCTGGCGCTGATGTGCGACCTGCGCGTGGCCGCGCGCGGCGCGCTGTTCGGCGTGTTCTGCCGGCGCTGGGGCGTGCCGCTGATCGACGGCGGCACGGTGCGGCTGCCGCGCCTGGTGGGCATGGGGCGCGCGCTGGACCTGATCCTCACCGGCCGCGCGGTGGCGGCCGACGAGGCGCTGGCCATGGGCTTGGTCAACCGCGTGGTCGACGACGGCCAGGCGCTGGCCGCGGCGCAGGCGCTGGCGGCTCAGATCGCGGGCCTGCCTCAGCAATGCCTGCGCGCCGACCGCGCCTCGGCCTTTGCGCAATGGGACCTGCCGCTGGCGCACGCGCTGCAGCGCGAAGGCGCCGGCGGCCACGCGGCGCTGCTGGCCGAAGGCGTGGCCGGTGCCGCGCGCTTCGTGGCCGGCGCCGGTCGTCATGGAAAACCCGCATGAGCGAGGAAGCCCATGCCGCCCGTGCATGGCCCGCCGACAAAGCAGCATTGGCACAGTGACGGCGGCTGCGCCTACAGTGCGCGCCCATCCGATCCGGGGCTGCCCTCCGGGTTGACCCGGGCAACGCCGCAGGTCGCCGCGCCGTTGCTGGGATCGCGGCAGCCCGTATCCTCCGCATTTCTCCGTTCTCACTGCTCTAGGGCCTGTTAACACAAACCGCGAAGACCATCGGCCACCAGCACGAAGCTGAG
>CAYYDJ010000050.1:0-20570 GCA_964470565.1 uncultured Rubrivivax sp. | reverse complement strand
GTTGTATTCGCTGCTCACGACTTGAACCGGAACTGCCGATTGCGATGCCTAACGTGTTATCAACAGCATAGCGATCCTGCTACCGATGGCAAGGACCGGGTGCATGTACCCGGAACCAGCCATCAGCGTCAATGCGGGTTCGTCCGAAGGCGGTTGCATGGAGGTGCGTGCACGGCGCCGCCGGCTGTGAGCGATCGTATGCATCACCGGCGGCAACGTTGTCATGTGCTCGAAGGTGAAAGTGGATGCGCCGCCCACAAAGTTCCGGTCAGATTCAGGTCGGGGGCAACGGGCGCCGAGACGGCTTCGTCCGTGGAGTCCGCGCGACACGATACTTCAATAACCCAAGAGCTTCTGCTATCAAGTGCGGCACCAGCCAATATCGTTCCCGTCGCATCCATTCGGCCCCGAAACTCAGTAGCCGTGCCCGCGTCTCCCGATCCGTGGGCGGAATCCGCAGCGCGACCAAGCTCCGCTGCCGCGTCGCGACCGGTGTGCTTTCCACCAGCAGTTCGATCGTCGTGTGACGCACACTACCATCGTCGCTGAGGCGGTGGCGCACGCAGACCAGCAACTCGCCGTAGCGGCGGTGGAACCGCTTCGCGCCGTCTTGTTGGGGCGCGTAGGTTTTCGCGACGCGCAGACGGCCGAGCGGTGTTTGTAGCGGCTTCATCGGACGATCCTCCACTCCCTGTCGGCGCGATCAACGCAGTGGCTATGGGCGTGGGCGGACCCATTGATGGTGCGTCGCGCCGACATGGCTCAGCACCAGCGCGAAGCGGTCAGCGGTCCAGGCGATGGGCTCGATGAGTTGTTCAGGCACCGCGCGGCGTACGCCATACATCGTCGTC
This sequence comes from uncultured Rubrivivax sp., assembly GCA_964470565.1. GTDB lineage: Bacteria > Pseudomonadota > Gammaproteobacteria > Burkholderiales > Burkholderiaceae_C > Rubrivivax. The sequence continues at coordinate 19,719 of CAYYDJ010000050.1, read as the reverse complement.
ATGTGCGGCGTACTTGACGGCCGCGGCGCCGGCTGCAGCGCGCCGCTCTGGCGATGCTGGCGGCAAGAGCCAGCCGCGCATCGCGCGATGCCTTGCGCATCGCCGGCCTGCGGAAAGATCGCCAGCCACAGGCCGAAGCCCATCGGCAGCGGACGCTTGAGGTCGATCGCGGCGATGAAGCGATCCAGCCTCGCCCCGAATCCCGGCAGCGCGGCGGCACAGGCGGCCGCAGCGGCAACAGCAGCAGCAGCAGCAGGAACGCGAAGCAAGGCAGACACGGAAAGTGAGAAAGAAAAGAAGTCGATGCTGGGTTGAACGCGGGAAGAGGGACTGCCGTTCGCAGGGCTTGCCGGCAAGCAGCGCTTGCAGTACTGTACGAAAACACAGGTTTCAGCGCAACCGCACGAAAGCGTGAAAACGCCCAACCGCCCCACCGCCCAACCCCCAACCGCCCAACCGCCCGACCACAAAAGGCCCGCCAATGCACGCCCAGTCACCCGACCCACCCCCACGCCTGCTGGACGCCTTGCGGGCGCAGATCCGCTACCTGCACTACAGCCTGCGCACCGAGGAGGCCTACGTGCACTGGGTGCGCGCCTTCATCCGCTATCACGGGCGGCGCCATCCGGCCGAGTTGTCGCGGGCCGAGGTCGAGGCTTTTCTGGCCTGGCTGGCCACCGAGCGCCAGGTCTCGCCGTCCACGCACAACCAGGCCTTGTCGGCGCTGCTGTTTCTGTACCAGAAGGTGCTGAACCTGCCGCTGCCCTGGCTCACTGACATCGGCCGGCCGCAGGCGCAACGCCGGCTGCCGGTGGTGCTGTCGCAGGACGAGGTGGCCCGGGTGCTGGCTGCGCTGAAGGGCTCGCAACGGTTGCTGGCCGAATTGCTGTACGGCACCGGCCTGCGGCTGCTCGAAGGCCTGCGGCTGCGCGTCAAGGACATCGAGTTCGAGCGCCGCGCGATCATCGTGCGCCACGGCAAGGGCGGCAAGGACCGCGTGGTGATGCTGCCGGCCGCGCTGGAGCAGCCGCTGCGCCGCCATCTCGCGGCCACGCATGCGCTGTGGTCGGCCGACCGCGCGGCCGATCTGGCGGGCGTGGTGCTGCCCGGCGCGCTCGACCGCAAGTACCCGCGCATGGCGCTGTCCTGGGCCTGGTATTGGCTCTTTGCGCACGCGCAGACCGGCACCGATCCGCGCAGCGGCCTGGTGCGTCGCCATCACCTGCACGAGCAGGTGTTCCAGCGCGCCTTCAAGGCCGCCGTCGGCGCCGCCGGCGTGCTCAAGCCGGCCACGCCGCATACGCTGCGCCATTCCTTCGCCACCCACCTGCTGCTGGCCGGCTACGACATCCGCACCGTGCAAGAGCTGCTGGGCCATGCCGACGTCAGCACCACGATGATCTACACGCACGTGCTGCGCCTGGGCGGCGGCGCCGTGCGCAGCCCGTTGGACCAGTTGGCCGCCCATGCCACCGCCGCTCCTGCCGATGGCGGCGGCTTCATCCCTCCGACCCGCGTTTGCGAGCCCGAACCGTGCTACGCCCGTCCCGCGCCGACCTTCCCGGCTACGCCGAGCTGCTTTGCCGCAGCAACTTCAGCTTCCTGACCGGGGCGTCGCATCCCGAGGAACTGGTGGCGCGTGCGCAGGCGCTGCGTTATGCCGCGCTGGCCATCGCCGACGAGTGCTCGTTCGCCGGCATCGTGCGCGCGCACGTCGCGGCGAAGTCGCTGCCGTTCAAGCTGATCATCGGCACGCAGATGCGCCTGGCGGTGTCGCCACCGTCGCCGTCGCTGCTGGCCTTGTCCGACGACGAGGACGACCGTGCGCTGGCCGCGCAGGCTGCGGCGCGGCTGCCCGCGGCCTTGCCGCCGGCCGCGCCGCTGCGTCTGCTGCTGCTGGCGCAGGACGCTCAGGGCTATCGCATGCTGTCGCAATGGATCACGGTCGCGCGGCGGCGCGCGGCCAAGGGCAGCTACCGCGCCGAGACGGCCGACGTCGAAGGCCGCACGCCCGACGCGCCGCAGCTCGGCGGTCTTCCGGGCTGCCACGTGCTGCTGGTGCTGGACCACGAGGCCGCGGCAGCGCCGGCCGAACTGCTGGCGCAGGCGCAGTGGCTGCGGCACTGGGTGGGGCCCGCGCGCTGCAGCCTGGGCGTGGTGCTGCACCGCCGGGCCGACGATGCGCAGCGCGTGGCGCAGGCGCGCCGCCTGGCGGCGCAGACCGGCCTGCCGATCGCCGCCTTGGGCGACGTGCTGATGCATGTGCGCTCGCGCAAGGCGCTGCAGGACGTGCTGACCGCCACGCGGTTGAAGTGCACCGTGGCGCAGGCGGGCCTGGCGCTGCAGCCCAATGCCGAGGCCCATCTGCGCAGCCGGCTGCGGCTGGCGATGCAGCACGATCCGGCCTGGCTGCGGCACACGCTGGCCATCGCCGAGGGCTGCCGCTTCTCGCTGGATTCGCTGCGCTACCAGTACCCGAGCGAGATCGTGCCCGAGGATCACACGCCGACCAGCTGGCTGCGTGCGCTGACCGAGCAGGGCGCGCGCCGGCGCTACCCCGCCGGCGTGCCGGCGTTCGTCAGCCGGCTGATCGAGCACGAGCTGGCGCTGATCAAGCAGCTCGAGTACGAGGCCTATTTCCTCACCGTGGCCGAGATCGTGCACTGGGCGCGCTCCAAGCACATCCTCTGCCAGGGCCGCGGCAGTGCCGCCAACTCGGCGGTCTGCTATTGCCTGGAGGTGACCGCGGTCGACCCTGAGCGCAACCAGATGCTGCTGTTCGAGCGCTTCATCAGCGCCAAGCGCAACGAGCCGCCCGACATCGACGTCGATTTCGAGCACCAGCGCCGCGAGGAGGTCATCGAGCACATCTACCAGAAGTACGGCCGCCACCGCACCGCGCTGACCGCGGTCGTCATCAGCTACCGGCCGCGCTCGGCGCTGCGCGACGTGGGCCGCGCGCTGGGGCTGGACCTCGACCGCATCGCCGCGGTCTCCAAGGGCCAGCATTGGTTCGACGGCCGCCGCGTCGCGCCCGAGCGGCTGCTGGAGCAGGGCATCGACCCCGATTCGCGCATCGCCCGCCAGTGGGTTGAACTAACCCAGCAGTTGATAGGCTTCCCGCGCCACCTCAGCCAGCACCCGGGCGGCTTTCTGATCGCCCGCGACCACATCGAGATGCTGGTGCCGGTGGAAAACGCCGCGATGGAAGGCCGCACCGTCGTGCAGTGGGACAAGGACGACCTCGATGCGCTCAAGCTGATCAAGGTCGACATCCTGGCGCTGGGCATGCTCAGCGCGCTGCGCCGCGGGCTGGCCCTGGTCAGCGGCAAGCTCGGCCGCGCGCTGGCGCTGCACCAGGTGCCACAGGAGGACAAGGTCGTCTACGGCATGCTCAGCCGTGCCGACAGCGTCGGCGTCTTCCAGGTCGAAAGCCGCGCGCAGATGAGCATGCTGCCGCGGCTGCGGCCCGAAACCTACTACGACCTGGTGATCGAGGTCGCGATCGTGCGGCCGGGCCCCATCCAGGGCGGCATGGTCCATCCCTACCTGCGGCGGCGCAACGGGCAGGAGGCCGTGGACATCCCCAAAGTCGAGCTTGAAAAGGCGCTCAAGCGCACGCTGGGCGTTCCCATCTTCCAAGAGCAGGTGATGCAGATCGCGATGATCGCCGCCGAGTTCAGCGCCGCCGAGGCCGACGAACTGCGCCGCGCCATGGCGGCCTGGAAGCGCAAGGGCGGCCTCGGGCCTTTCTACGAGCGGCTGGTCGGCCGCATGATCGAGCGCGGCTACGAGCCCGAATTCGCCCAGCGCATCTTCCAGCAGATGGAAGGCTTCGGCGAATACGGCTTCCCCGAAAGCCACGCCGCCAGTTTTGCGCTGCTGGTCTACGCCAGCGCCTGGATCAAGTGCCACCACCCGGACGCCTTCCTGGCCGCGCTGCTCAACAGCCAGCCGATGGGCTTCTACGCGCCGGCGCAGCTGGTGCGCGACGCGCGCGAGCACGGCGTCGCGGTGTTGCCGGTCGACGTGACTTGCAGCGCCTGGACCAGCGAGCTCGAAGGCGCGCCGGCCGCCGGTGGCCCGCTGCTGCAGGCCGTGCGGCTGGGCCTGAGCCGCATCCACGGCTTTCAGGAGGCGGCGGCGCAGCGCCTGGTGGCCGCGCGCGCCGAGGCGCCGTTCGGCAACGTGGAAGACCTGGCGCGCCGCGCCGCGCTGGACGGGCACCAGCTCGGCTTGCTGGCGCGCGCCGATGCCTTGTGCAGCCTCAGCGGCCATCGCCACCAGGCTGCCTGGGCCGTGGCCGGCGTCGACACCCGCGCCGTGGCGCTGCTGCACGGCACGCGCACGCACGAGGCCGCGGTCGAGCTGGCCGCGCCGGCGCTGGGCCAGACCCTGGTGGCCGACTACCGCGCCACGGGCTTGAGCCTGCAGGCCCACCCGCTGGCGCTGCTGCGGCCGCAGCTGGCCGCCTTCAAGGTGCAGCCGGCCGCCGTGCTGCGCGGCTACCCTGACGGCCGCCTGGCGCGCGCCAGCGGCCTGGTCACGCACCGCCAGCGGCCCGAGACGGCCAAGGGCGTGATCTTCGTGACCCTGGAGGACGAGACCGGCGCCGTCAACGTCATCGTCTGGCCGCACGTGGCCCAGGCGCAGCGCCGGCCGCTGCTGGCCAGCTCGCTGCTCACGGTCTACGGCGTCTGGCAATGCCAGGGCGAGGTACGCCACCTGGTGGCGCGCCGCCTGGTGGACCACACGCCGCTGCTGCAAGGCCTTTCCACGCGCAGCCGCGACTTCCGCTGAAGGCCATGGCGGGCGGCACAATGAACCCCATGGACTTGGCGATCGAACACCGGCCGGCCGCAGGCCGCGCCGAGCAACTGCTGCTGCTGTGGCACGGCTGGGCGCAGGACGCCGAGGCACTGGCGCCGCTGGCCGATGCGCTGCGCGGCGAGTTTCCGCAGGCCGCGGTGCTGGTGCCGCAGTCGCCGCTGCTGGCCGACCCGCCGCGCCGCGGCCGCATGTGGTATTCGATCCAGGGCCTGCGCGATCAGCCCGAGCTGTGGCCGCAGCGCGTCAGCGCCACGCTGGGCCCGCTGGAAGCCTGGGTGCATGCCCAGCAGCAGCGCCTGGGCGTGGGGCCGGCGGCCACCTGCCTGGGCGGCTTCTCGCAAGGCGCGCTGCTGGCGCTGGAGCTGGCCACGCGGCGCGACGGCATCGCCGGCCGCGTGCTGGCCTTCGGCGGCCGCTTCGTCGAGCCGCCGCCGCAGCCGCCGCGCCAGGCCACGCTGCACTTCCTGCACGGCGATGCCGACGCCGTCTTCACGCCCGAGGTGCTGCGCAGCCAGTTCGAGCAGCTCGCCGCGCAGCAGGCCGACGCCACGATCGACATCGCCCACGGCGTGGGCCACGAGCTGCACCCGGCGCTGATCGCGCGGGCGCTGTTCCGCCTGCGCAACCACATCCCGCTGCGCACCTGGCAGGCCGCGCTCGGCGCTGCCGGCGCTGCCGGTTCTGCCGGCGACCCCGACGATTGACGGCGCGATGCTCTACCTGCTGTCCCCCGCCAAGCGCCTGGACGAAGCCACGCCCGTGCCTGCCGCCGTGCAGCGCAAGGCGGGCGAGCCGCTGTTCAGCGCCCAGGCGCAGGCGCTGATCGCGCTGCTGCGCCGCCAGACGCCGGCCCAGGTGGCCGCGCTGATGGACTTGTCGGAGGCGCTGGCGTCCCTCAACGTCGAGCGTTATGCCGCCTGGCAGCCCGCGGCCACGCCGGCCAACAGCCGGCCCGCGGCCTGGATCTTCGACGGCGACGTCTACGACGGCCTGCAGGCGCGCACGCTGAAAGCCGCCGACCTCAACTGGGCGCAGCGCCACCTGGTCATCCTGTCGGGCCTGTACGGCGCGCTGCGCCCGCTGGACCGCGTGCAGCCCTACCGGCTGGAGATGGGCAGCGCGCTGGCCACGCCGCGCGGCAAGGACTTGTACGCCTGGTGGGGCGACGCGCTGGCCGAGCACCTCAACCAGCGCCAGGCCGCCGAAGCACGGCCGGTGGTCGTCAACCTCGCCTCGGTGGAGTACGCCCGCGCCGCGCTGCGCCCGAGCCTGCGGGCGCGCGTGGTCGACTGCCAGTTCGAGGACTGGAAGGGCGGCCGCTACAAGATCATCAGCTTCTTCGCCAAGCGCGCCCGCGGCCTGATGGCGCGCTGGGCGATCGAGCACCGCGTCGACACGCCGCGCCGGCTGCGCGACTTCAAGGCCGACGGCTACGCGCTGGCGGCCGAGGCTTGCACGCCCGAGCGGCTGGTGTTCCGCCGCCGCCTCGATCCCGATTGATCCCCTCAACCGTCCAACCGCAGGAGACACCGACATGAGCAAGACCATCAGCTTCAAGCGCCCCGACGGCCAGGCCGTGCAGGGCTACCTGGCCGAGCCGGCCGGCGCCGCCGCCGGCCACGCGCCGGCCCTCGTGGTGGTGCAGGAATGGTGGGGCCTGAACGACCAGATCCGCGGCGTGGCCGACCGCCTGGCCGGCGCCGGCTATCGCGCACTGGTGCCCGACCTGTACCGCGGCAAGGCCACCGTCGAGGCCGAGGAGGCCCACCACCTGATGACGGGGCTGGACTTCGGCCAGGCCGCATCGCAGGACATCCGCGGCGCGGTGCAGCAGCTCAAGGCCGACGGCGCGCCCAAGGTCGGCGTCACCGGCTTCTGCATGGGCGGCGCGCTCACGCTGCTGGCGATGACGATGGTGTCCGAGGCCGACGCCGGCGTGGTCTGGTACGGCATGCCGCCGCTGGAATACGTGGACGCCGCCAAGATCAAGGCGCCGCTGCTGGCCCACTGGGCCACGCAGGACCAGGCCTTTGCGATCAGCGGCGTCGATGCGCTGGAAGAAAAGCTCAAGGCCGCCGGCACCGCCTACAGCGGCCACCGCTACCTGGCGCAGCACGCCTTCGCCAACGAGACGGCGGTGGGCCCCGGCCGCATCCCGATCACGCAGTACGACCCCGTGTGGGCGCAACTGGCCTGGGACCGCACGCTGCGCTTCCTCGGCCGCGTCCTCGGCTGAACTTGACGGCCCCCGGCCGCTGGGGCGGCCGCCCCCAAGGGGGCTGCTGACCCGGACCGGGAGACCCGGATCCGGGTCAGGGCGCTAACACCGCCGCTCCCCCTGGTCGCCTGCGGCGACCGGCCCCCGAGGGGATCTTCGTGCCGGCGCTCTTCAGGCCGCCTGCAGTTCCGCCTTCATGCGCCGGCGCAGCGCCACCGCGTCCTCGGCCGGCGCGCTGGGGCAACTGCCCGCCACCTTGAACACCTGCACCGTTTGCGCCACCACCTCGGCCTGGCTGGCCAACGCGGTGGTGGCCGCTGCCACCTGCTCCACCAGCGCGGCGTTCTGCTGCGTGATGCCGTCCAGCTGCGTCACGGCCTCGTTGACCTGCGAGATGCCCTTCAGCTGCTCCTGCGCCGCGGTGCTGATCTCGGCCACCAGGCTGCCCATCTGGCGCACCGCGGTCACCGAGTCGGCCAGCGTGCGGTTGGCCAGGTCGCCCAGGCGGGCGCCGTCGGCCACCTTGGCGCTGGAGTCGTCGACCAGGTCCTTCACCTCGCGCGCGGCGGCCGAGGTGCGGCCGGCCAGTGCGCGCACCTCGGCGGCCACCACCGCGAAGCCGCGGCCGTGCTCGCCGGCGCGCGCCGCCTCGACCGCGGCATTGAGCGCCAGGATGTTGGTCTGGAAGGCGATGCCGTCGATCACGCCGTTGATCTCGGCGATGCGGTCCGACGCGCTGCGGATCCCCGCCATCGTGGCCGACAGCTCCTGCATCGTCGCGCTGCTGCGCTCGGTCACCTCGCAGGCGTCGCGCGCCAGCGTGGCCACGTTCGCCGCGTGGTCCACCGACTGCCGCACCGTGCCCGTGATCTCCTCCATCGAGGCCGAGGTCTGCTGCAGGTTGGCGGCCTGGCTCTCGGTGCGCGCCGACAGGTCCTGGTTGCCGGCCGCGATCTCCTTCATGCTGCCGTGCATCTGCTCGGTCTGCACGCGGGCGTCGCTCACCACGGCGGCCAGGTTCACGTTGAGCTGGTTCAGCGCCCGTGTCAGCCGGCCCACCAGGTCGAAGCGGCCCGCGTCCAGGCGCTGGCTGAGGTCGCCGGCCGCCATGCGGTTGGCGGCGTCCACCATCGCCTGCAGCGGCCGCGTGACCATCTGGCGCAGCGCCAGCGAACCGGCGGCCGCCAGGCCCAGCGTCAGCGCGCCGCCCACGGCCGGGTGCAGGCCCGCCAGCCCGGCGCCGTAGGCGCAGCCCGCCACCAGCACCGCGACGGCCGACAGCCGCCCCGGCAGGTCCAGGCGCAGGGCCTCGCGCAGGCGGCCGGCCGCGCTCGCCTTGACGACGCGGCCACCCTTCAAACGGTGCAGCAGGCGGCCGGCGGCCGCCTCGGCGCGCATGGTCGCGTACAAGGCCGTGGCAGCGTCGATCGTGGCGCGGTCGGGGCAGGTGCGCACCGACATGTAACCCGTGACCTGGCCGTCTTCCAGCAGCGGGGTCACGTTGGCCATCACCCAGTAGTGGTCGCCGTTCTTGCGGCGGTTGACCACCGGCCCCGACCAAGGCTGGCCGCTGGCGATGACCTCCCACATGTCGCGGAAGGCTTCTTCCGGCATGTCTGGATGGCGGATCAGGTTGTGCGGCTGGCCCAGCAGCTCTTCGCGCGTGTAACCGCTGACCAGACTGAACGTGGGGTTGCAGTAGATGATCCGCCCCTTGGTGTCGGTCGTGGACACCAGGCTCTCGCCCGGCGGGAAGGGGAACTCGCGGCCGCTGACCGGCTGATTCAGACGCATTTTTCTCTGCCCGTCCGTCGTAGATGGGAGCATTTCGGCGGCTGACGAAGTGGGTGTAGTCGGGACATCTCCACAGGCGGGGCGATCACTGATGCGATGAAGACCCAGCCAGCGGGTTTTTTCGCTTTGGCGTGTAGGGCTTTCTGAATAGACTCGCGCCTGCCGCTTTGCAGCCTGACCCCGTCCGGCAGCGCCAGCAGACCCACTCGATGACCCGCTTGTATCTACTGGAAGACCACACCATCGTGCGCGAAGGCCTGCGCGCGGTGCTGGAGGCCGGCGGCCTGTCGGTCGTCGGCGAATCCGACGACGTCGTCAAGGCGCTGGCCGACATCGAGCGCCTGGTGCCCGACGTGGTGCTGCTCGACCTGGGCTTGCGTGAGCGCTCGGGGCTGGACCTGCTGCAGCAATTGGGGGGCCGTGGCCTGCCCACCAAGGTGGTGGTGCTCACGGTGTCCGAACGGCCCTGGCACGTGGCCGAGGCCATGCGGCTGGGCGCCGCCGGCTACGTGCTGAAAGGCGCCTCCGGCGACGAGGTGGTCAAGGCCATCGACGACGTGGTGCAGGGCCGCCAGCACTTCAGCGATGCGGTGGCCGCCAGCGCCGGCGAAGCCGCCGCCGGCCAGATGCCCGACCCGATGGCCGCGCTCTCGGCGCGCGAGCGCCAGATCATGCGCATGGTCGTCACCGGCATGTCCAGCGCCGCGATCGGCAACGAACTGCACCTCAGCCCCAAGACGGTGGACACCTACCGCAGCCGCCTGATGGGCAAGCTCGGCGTGCACGACGTCGCCAACCTCGTGCGCGTGGCCGTGCGCATGGGCGTGATCGACGGCGGCAACGAGTAGTGGCGCCGCTGATCGGGGACGCCGCCGCCGAGCGCATCCGCAGCCGGCACGCCGGGCAGCGGGTGCTGCTGGCCGAAGACGACGAGATCGGCCAGATCGTGATGTTCGAATGGCTGTCCGACCTGGGCCTGCAGGCCGACATGGCCGCCGACGGCTACGAGGCCGTCGATCTGGCGACGCGCACCTCCTATGCACTGGCGCTGCTGGACTTCCACATGCCGGGGCTGGACGGCCTGGCCACCGCGCGCGCGCTGCGCCGCCTGACGGGCCATGGCCGCACGCCGCTGGTGATGCTGACCGCGCGGCCGCTGTCGGCCGACGACCGCCAGGTCTGCCGCGAGGCCGGCATCGACGACTTCCTGGCCAAGCCGGTGGACGGCCCGCGCCTGGCGGCCTGCCTGCTGGACTGGCTGGAGCGGCAGCCGCCTGCCGCGGCGCCGGGCGCGCCCGCCAGGCCCGCGCCTGCTGCTGCCGCCACCGTCCCGCAGGGGCTGCAGCCGCTGCTCGGCCTGGACGGGCTGGACCCGGTGGCCGGGCTGGCCGCGGTGGGCGGCCGGCCCGAGGTCTATCGCCGGCTGCTGCGAGTCTTCGGCGAGACCCACGGCGGCGACGGCCAGGCGCTGCAAGACCTGCTGCAGCGCGGCGAGCACGCGGCCGCCGGCCAGCTGGCGCACCGCCTGCGCGGTGCGGCGGCGACGCTGGGGCTGGTCGACATCGAGGCCACCGTCTCGGCCCTGGAAACAGCGCTCAACCAGCCGGGCGCCGCCGCGGCCGCGCTGCAATCGCTGCTGGACGCGCTGCGCCAAGCGCTCGACCGCGGCTTGCAGCGCCTGGATGCCCTGCGGCCCTTCCTCGACAGCCCCTGAGCCATGAGCCGGCACGCTGGGCCGCGAGCGCATGGTGGTCGGGCGCCAGCGGTCGGCGCACGGGGGTTGCCGCGGTGACCGAGCCGGCCCTGGCCCAGACCATCACCGCCGAGCTGCGCCGCTGGATCGTCGCGCAGGCCGAGGCCGGGCGCGCGCCCGACGATGTCATCCAGGCCATGCGCGACAGCGGCTGGGACGAGGCCGTGGCCACGGCCGCGCTGGAGCAGGTGCTGCGCGACCGCCTCGACGAGATCGCCGCCGACCGCCGCGCCGCCGCCGCACCGGCCGGCCCGGTGCCGGAGCCCGATCTCGCCGGCGCGCCGTCGCTGTTGACGGTTGACGGCCATCCGGTGCAACGGCTGATGAGCCTGCAGCGCCCGCGCGTGGTGGTCTTCGGCGGCCTGATGACGGCGGCCGAGTGCGAGGCGCTGATGGCGCTGGCCGCGCCGCGGCTGCTGCGCAGCGAGACCGTCGACATCGACACCGGCGGCAGCGAGGTCAACGCCGCGCGCACCAGCGAGGGCATGTTCTTCGGCCGTGGCGAGACGGCGCTGATCGCCCGCATCGAGCAGCGCATCGCCACGCTGCTGCGCTGGCCGATGGAGCGCGGCGAGGGCCTGCAGATCCTGCGCTATCAGCCCGGCGCCGAATACCGTCCGCACTACGACTACTTCGACCCTTCGCGCGCCGGCACCGCCCCGGTGCTGCAGCGCGGCGGCCAGCGCGTGGGCACGCTGGTGATCTACCTCAACAGCCCCGCGGGCGGCGGCGCCACCACCTTCCCCGACGCCGGCCTGGAAGTGGCGCCGGTGCAGGGCAACGCCGTCTTCTTCAGCTACGACCGCCCGCACCCCTCCACCCGCACGCTGCACGGCGGCGCGCCGGTGCTGGCCGGCGAAAAATGGGTGGCGACCAAGTGGCTGCGCGAAGGGCGCTTCGATTGAGCGCCAGCCCAGCGGCCGCTGCCAAGGTTCTCAAGCTTCTCAAGCGCCTCAAGCCTGCACCACCTCCCCGTGCAGCGTTTGCGGCGGAGCGTTTGCGGCGAAGCGTTTGCCGCGAAGCGTTTGCCGCGAAGCCTTTGCGATACTGCGCTCCCCATGCTCAAGCTGCCGCCGGACTACCCGCAACGCCGCGCCCTGGCCGACGAGGTGCACGCCCGCCCGCCCGAGGCGCTGCAATGCCCGTCGCAGGCCAGCCACCTGGCGGTGCTGGTGGCAGCCGATCAGCGCGCGGCCGAAGCCGAGCACCTGGCCGGCTTGTGCCGGACCTTCGGCGTGCCGCCGCCGCCGCCGGCCGCCGCGCACGCGGTGCTGGCGCTGGCGCCGGGGCTGCGCCTCAAGTGGGAGCGCCATGGCGAGTTCTCCGGCTACACGCTGTTTGCCGACCTTGACGCTGCCGCCGCCGACGCCGCCCCGTTCGTCGACACCGCCGCCCTGCGGCTGCCCGAGGGCTGGCTGGCCGCGGTGCCAGGCCGCACGCTGATGGCCGGCCACGTGCTGCTGCTGCGCGGGCAGGGCGGCCCGGCGCGCGCCGAACAGTTGGCGGCCTGGTTCGGCGCCGGCGTCGTGGCCATCGGCTCGCAGGTGGCCGACGGCGCCGGCTGGGCGTACACCGACTTTCGCGTGCATGCCGACGGCTGCTCGCGCTTCGTGCTGCTGGACCATGGTTTCACGCCGCGCCAGGCCGGGCGTGTGCTGCAGCGGTTGTTCGAGATCGAGGTCTACCGCTTGCTGGCGCTGCTGGCCCTGCCGGTCGCGCAAGGCCTGGCGCCGCGGCTGGCGGCGATCGAGGCCGCGCTATCGGAGCTGACCGCGGGCATCGCGCGCGAGGACGGTCACGAAGAAGCGCTGCTGCACGAGCTGACGCGGCTGGCCGCCGAGGTGGAGCAGGCGCTGGCCGCCAGCCAGTACCGCTTCGGCGCCTGCCGCGCCTACAGCGAGCTGGTGGCCACGCGCATCGCCGAGCTGCGCGAGACCCGGTTGCCCGGGCTGCAGACCATCGCCGAGTTCATGGCCCGCCGCTTCTCGCCCGCGGTGGCCACCTGCGCCACGGTGTCGCAGCGGCTGCGCGATCTGTCCGAGCGCGTGGCCCAGGCCAGCTCGCTGCTGGCCACGCGCGTGGGCATCGCGCGCGAGCGCCAGAACCAGAGCCTGCTGGCCTCGATGGACCGCCGCGCCAAGGCGCAGTTGCGGCTGCAGCAGACGGTGGAAGGGCTCTCGGTCGCCGCGATCGCCTACTATGCCGCCGGACTGCTGGGTTATCTGGCCAAGGGCGGCAAGGCCCTGGGCCTGCACCTCGACCCCGACCTCGTGGTGGGCCTGGCGCTGCCCCTGCTGGCCGGCGCCGTCTTCATGGCCGTGCGCCGCGCGCGCCGCCATGTCCACGAATGACGAACTGGATACCGATGAGCACCACCTTGAAGGACCTGCTGGCCACCGGCGCCGACGACGCAGCGGCGATTTCGGCCCCCGGCCGCGCGCCGCTGTCGCACGGCGGCCTGCGCCGCCTGATCGACGCCACGCTGTCGGCCTTGAACGGCCAGGGCATCGTCCGCAACGACCGCGTGGCCATCGTGCTGCCCAACGGCCCGGAGATGGCGAGCTGCTTCATCGCCTGCGCCAGCGGCGTGGCCAGCGCGCCGCTGAACCCGGCCTATCGCGCCGACGAGTTCGAGTTCTACCTGAGCGACCTGCGGGCCAAGGCCTTGATCGTCGAGCAGGGCAGCACGTCGCCGGCGGTGGACGTGGCGCGCAAGTTGGGCGTGCGCGTGATCGAGCTGCTGCCGGGCGCGGCGGCCGGCAGCTTCAGCCTGCTCGGTCTGACCGCGGGCGGCAAGGCCGCGCATGCGCAGGCCGACGACGTCTCGATGGTGCTGCACACCTCGGGCACCACCAGCCGGCCCAAGATCGTGCCGCTGTCGCAGGCCAACCTGGCGGCGTCGGCCGCCAACATCGGCCGCACGCTGCGCTTCACGGCGGCCGACCGCGGGCTCAACATCATGCCGCTGTTCCACATCCATGGCCTGATCGCCGGCGTGCTGGCGCCGCTGGCCGCGGGCTCGCAGGTGTTCTGCACGCCGGGCTTCAACGCGCTGAAGTTCTTCGCCTGGATGGATGAGGCGGCGCCCACCTGGTACACCGCGGTGCCGACCATGCACCAGGCCATCGTGGCGCGCGCGGCCAAGAACCCGGACGTCATCGCGCGCCACCCGCTGCGCTTCATGCGCAGCAGCTCGTCGTCGATGCCGCCGCAGGTCATCGCCGAGCTGGAGGCCGTGTTCAAGGCACCGTTGGTGGAGGCCTACGGCATGACCGAGGCCACGCACCAGATGTGCAGCAACCCGCTGCCGCCGGGCGTGCGCAAGCCCGGCAGCGTGGGCCTGCCGGCCGGCCCGGAGGTGGCGATCCTCACCGAGGACGGCCGGTTGGTGCAGCATGGTCAGAGCGACGCGATCGGCGAGATCGTGATCCGCGGCGCCAACGTCACGCGCGGCTACGAGAACAACGAGGCCGCCAACGCCGAGGCTTACGTCAACGGTTGGTTCCGCACCGGCGACCAGGGCCGCATGGACGCCGACGGCTACGTCAGCCTGACCGGGCGGCTCAAGGAGATCATCAACCGCGGCGGCGAGAAGATCAGCCCGCGCGAGGTCGACGAGATCCTGATGGACCACCCCGCGGTGGCCCAGGTGGTGTGCTTCGGCATGCCGCACGCCAAGCTGGGCGAGGAGGTGGCCGCCTGCGTGGTGCTGCGCGAAGGCATGCGCTGCGACGAGCGCGAGCTGCAGGCCTTCGTCTCCGCGCGCGCGGCCGAGTTCAAGGTGCCCAAGAAGATCCTGCTGATGGACGAGATCCCCAAGGGCGCCACCGGCAAGCTGCAGCGCATCGGGCTGGCCGCCAAGCTGGGGCTGGCGTGAAGATCGCCGTCGTCGGTGCCGGCGCCATAGGCGGTTATCTCGGCGCACGGCTGGCGCTGGCCGGCGAGGACGTGACCTTCATCGCCCGCAACCGCAACCTGGCGGCGATCAACGCGCACGGCTTGCGGCTGATCGAGGAAGACGGCCGCGAGCAGACCGCCACGGCCGTGCGCGCGGTGCAGCGCATGGCCGATGCCGGGCCGCAGGACGTGGTGCTGCTGACCGTCAAGGCCCACCAGGTGGCCGACCTGGTGCCCGAGTTGCGCGCGCTGTTCGGCCCGCAGACGGCGGTGGTCACGATGATCAACGGCGTGCCCTGGTGGTACTTCCACAAGCTGGCAGGCCCTTACGAAGGCCGGCAACTCGACAGCGTGGACCCCGACGGCCGCATCGCCGCGGCGATCGAGCCCGAGCGCGTGATCGGCGCCGTGGTCTACCCGGCGGCCGAGCTGGTCGAGCCCGGCGTGGTGCGCGTGATCGAAGGCAACCGCTTCACGCTGGGCGAGCCCGACGGCACGCGCAGCCCGCGCGTCGAGGCGCTGGCCCAGGCGTTGATGAAGGCCGGCTTCAAGGCCCCCGTGTCCAGGGACATCCGCGCCGAGATCTGGGTCAAGCTGTGGGGCAACCTGAGCTTCAACCCGATCTCGGCGCTGACCCACGCGACGTTGCAGGACATCTGCCGCTTCGCGCCCACGCGCGCGCTGGCCGCCGCGATGATGGCCGAGGCCCAGGCCGTGGGCCAGGCGCTGGGCGTGCCGTTCAAGATCAGCCTGGAGCAGCGCATCGCCGGCGCCGAGGCCGTGGGCGCGCACAAGACGTCGATGCTGCAGGATGTGGAGAACGGCCGCGCGCTGGAGCTGCAGGCGCTGGTCGGTGCGGTGATCGAGCTCGGCCGCATCACCGGCGTGGCCACACCGACCATCGACGCCGTGCACGCGATGGCGGCGCTGCTGGGGCAGACGCTGGCGGCGCAGCATGGGCGGCTGCGGGTGGAGGCGGCGGCGGGCTGATGCCAGGGGCGGCGGGTGCCAGCCGTCAGGCTGACGGCGCCGCGCCCCCGAACCCCGGCAACGTCACCTCGCAAGCGATCCCGCGCTCGCCGTTGGCCTTCCACTGCACCTGGCCGCCCAGCGCGCGCACGCGCTTGCGCACGCCGCCCAGGCCCAGGCCGTGGCTCCAGGTGGCGGGGTCGCCGCCCTTGCCGTCGTCGGCCACGCGCAGCCTGAGCGTGCCGCCTTCGAGCTGCAGCAGCACATCCACCTGCGTCGCATCGGCGTGGTAGATGGCGTTGCTGACCAGTTCGCGCAGGATGCGCGTCAGCCCCGACCACTGGCTCACGCTCAGCGACAGGTCGCGGTCGGTCTGCACGCTCCAGCGCAGTTGCAGCTGCGCCGGCTGCAGCCGCTGCTGCAGGTCGGCCTTCCATTCGCCGACGGCGTGCGACAGCCGGTGCTCGGTGGCGGCCAGGCCGCGGGTCAGCGTCTTCAGGTCCTGCAGCGTGTGGCGGATGTAGTCCTCGATCTCGCGGTCGCCGGCCTTGTACATCAGCGTCAGCAGCCGCGCGCCGATGTCGTCGTGCAGGTCCTGCGCGATGCGCTGGCGCTCCTCGGTGCGGCCACGCTCCACCGCGCGGTCGTAGGCCACGGCGCGCAGCACCTGCTCGACCACGCGCGCGGCGAGCTGCGCGTCGTCGTCGGTGAAGATGCGCTTGCCGCGGCTGGCGTGCCGCATGACCAGCACCTGGTTCAGCTCGGGCCCGGCCGGCTCGTCGGGCAGCGGCACGTACAGCGCGGCGCCGGCAGCCACCACGCGCGCGGCGGGCAGGCGGTGCGGCAACCACAGCATCTCCAGCGGCTCGAACAGGTCGTGCAGCAGCCGCGCCAGCAGTTGCGGCGTGCGCTCGGGGTGGTCCTGCACCTCGCGCGCCACGCGGTAGAGCTGCTCGAAGGTGCGCTCGGTGGTCAGCACGTGGGCGCCGACGATGCGGTTGAGGATCCACTGCCGCGCCACCACGTAGACCCCGATGCCCAGCGCCAGTGCCAGCATCAGCGAGGCCAACGGGCCCAACGCGAACAGCGCGACGAAGATCAGGTCCAGCGACGAGGCCACGGTGCCGATGCCGGCCAGCAGCGCGAACTCGCGCAGCACCCGGCGCGAGCGCGACAGGAACGGCACCAGCAGCATCAGCGAGGCGACGAACAGATACCAGATCACGGCCGCCACCGCGGCCACGCCGGGCGCCGCGCCGGCCAGGTGCTGCGACAGCGCCACCGCGATCGACACCAGCGCCAGCGTGCCCACCGCGATCGACGTGAAGCGCCGCATCACCGCGACGAAGGGGTCGGCGGCGAGTCGATACGACCACGCGATCACCGCGGTGGCCACCGCACCCAGCCCCAGCACCATCACCTGGGTGGCGCGCCAAAGCTGCTGCAGCCAGCCGCCGTAGGCAGCCAGCGCCCAGGCCGCGGCGGCGGCGGCCACCGCGGCGATGATCAGCCGCGCGTGCGGCAGCCGGCGCGGGTGCAGCGCGTAGGCGCAGGCCGCGGTGGCGGCGGTGATGACGTCCAGCGTCATGCGCAGCATCAGGTCGGCATCGGCAAAGCCCGGCGGCAGGCCCAGGCCGCGCACGTTCTCGGCGCCGATCAGCAGCAGGTTGAGCGCCTGGCACCAGACCATCAGCGCGTACAGGCCGTTGCGCAGCCCCGGGCGCAGCAGCAGCACGCCCCAGCCCACCAGGTACAGCAGCAGCCCGAAGGCCGTGAACGGCCAGAACAGCAGCCCCAGGCCGCCGGTGCCGCGCGGCGGCGTGTCGACCGCGATCGTGCTGCCGTCGCTGAAGCTCAAGTGCACCCGGCCTTGCGCCAGCAGCGCGGCCAATTGCTGCTGCTGCTGCAGGAAGCGCTCGCGCCGCGCATCGTCGACCAGCCAGCGCGCGGTGCGCTGCAGCATCAGCTCGTCGGGGCGCAGCGGCGCGGCCTGCGGGTCGGGCGCCGAGATCTCCTCCAGCGTGCGGCCGGCCGCGGCGGCCAGCGCCGGCACCGGGCTGCGCAGCAGCGTGAGCTGGCCGCGCGAGGTGGGCTGCCAGGCGGCATCGAGGTGCGGGCTTGCGGCCAGCGTGCGCATCAGCACGAAGACGACGCCGCAGCCCAGCATCGCGGCCAGCACCAGCGCACGCAGCCGCCAGCCGATCCAGCGCCGCGGCTCGCGCCGATCCAGCGACTGCTCGAAGGCGCTGGCGTCGAAGTGCGAATCGCCGCCGGCCACGCTGGCCCTTCGGGCGTGCGCCTACACCAGCCCTTGCTTGCTGGCCAGCACCGCGGCCTCGGCCCGGCTGGAGACGTTGAGCTTCTTGTAGATGGACTTGATGTGGTCGTTGACGGTGAACCACTTGATGCCCATGAGGCTGGCGATCTCCTTGATCGTGAAGCCTTTGCTCAGGTAGGTCAGCACCTCGGTCTCGCGCGGGGTCAGCCTTTCGTGGTCCACCGGCTTGTCGATCGGCATCGGCCGCGTGGTGCCGCTGCCGCTGGCGCGCAGCCCCGGCTGGGGTGGCGTGCCGGCGGCGTCGGCGGCGCCGCTGCCGCGGAAGTGCGTCAGCAGGCGGCGCGCGATGGCGGGCGACAGCGGCGGCTGGCCGCGCACGATCTTCTGCAGCTCTTCCACCAGCACCTCGAAGCGGTCTTCCTTCAGCAGGTAGCCGTCGGCGCCGCGCTGCAGCGCGGGGAACAGGTGGTCGTCGTCGGAGTACAGCGTGGTGACGATCTTGGTGGCCGGGTATTGCGACAGCTCGGCCAGCAGCTCCAGTCCGTTGCCGTCGGGCAGTTCCAGGTCGACCAGGATCAGCCGGAACGGATCGACCCCGTGCAACCCGGTCGGGCCACCGGCCAGCGCGATGTGGCCGCGCGCGCTCTCCAGGTCGCCGGCCTCGATGATCTGCTGCGCGTCGCTGAAGCTCTCGCGCACCACGCGGCACAGGAAGTTCCTGGCCACGGGGTTGTCTTCCATGATCAGTACCTTGACGGCCATGGCGTTCTCTTCGTTGCGTAGCGGCTGGACCAGCGCATGCTAGCGCAGCCGCTCAGCGGAAGACGGTGATCAGTTCACCAACACCACTTTGCCTTGTACCTGGCGCGAGGCCATGCGCGCGTAGGCGGCGGGCAGCTCGCGCATGGGCAGCTTGCGGTCGATCACCGGCTTGACCTTGCCCTCGCGGTACCACTGCAGCAGCTGCGCCATGTCGGCGGCAAAGGTCTTGGGCTCGCGGCGCGTGAACTCGCCCCAGAAGACGCCGACCACCGAAGCGCCCTTCAGCAGCGGCAGGTTGAAGGGCAGGGCAGGGATGGCGCCGCCGGCGAAGCCGATCACCAGGTAGCGGCCGCGCCAGGCGATGGCGCGAAACGCCGGCTCGGCCAGGTCACCGCCCACCGGGTCGTAGACGATGTCGGGGCCTTTGCCGCCGGTCAGCGTCTTCAGCGCGTCGCGCAGCGGCGTGCTGGCGTAGTTGATCGTGGCGTCGGCGCCCAGCCGGGTCAGGAAGGCGCACTTCTCGTCGCTGCCCGCCGCCGCGATCACGCGCGCGCCGGCAGCCTTGGCGATCTGCACCGCGGCCGTGCCCACGCCGCCGGCGGCGCCCAGCACCAGCACCGTCTCACCGGGCTTGAGCTGGCCGCGGTCGAGCAGCGCGTGCTGCGAGGTGCCATAGGTGAAGGCGAAGGCCGCGGCGTCCACGAGGTCGACCTCGGGCGGCAGCGGCAGCACGCGCGCCGCCGCGATGCAGGCGTGGGTGGCGAAGCCGCCGCTGGACGCCAGCCCCGCCACCGCGTCGCCCGGCTTCAGGTGGGTGACGCCGGCGCCCACCGCGTCCACGCGGCCGGCGAACTCCGAGCCCGGCACGAAGGGCAGCTCGGGCTTGAACTGGTACTTGCCGACGATGGTCAGCGAGTCGGGGAAGTTCAGGCTCGCGGCGTGGATCGCGACGCGCACCTCGCCCGCTGCGGGCTCGGGCGTGGGCAACTCGCGCCACTTCAGGGCATCGACGCCGTCGAGGGATTCGCACATCCAGGCCTGCATGATCGGTCTCCGCATCAAAGGGCCTCTGGCAGCGGCCCGGGCGGCGATGATACGAAGCCGCCGGCGCCACGGCGCCGCGTCGGCACGCTCCTACAATCCACCCCGATGCACATCCTGATCGCCAACGACGACGGCTACCTGGCGCCGGGCATCGCGGCGCTGGTCAAGGCCTGC
>CAYYDJ010000049.1:0-23113 GCA_964470565.1 uncultured Rubrivivax sp. | reverse complement strand
TTCAACCGCCGCGTGCTGGCCCAGGCCCGGCGCGCCGACGTGCCGCTGCTGGAGCGGCTGCGCTATGTGACCATCGTCTCGTCCAACCTCGATGAGTTCTTCGAGGTGCGCATGGCCGAGCTGATGGATGCCGCGCGCCAGCAGGCCGAGGCCGCCGAGCTGGCGCACGCCGGCCTGGCCGCGCTGTCCGAGGCCGCGCACGCGCTGGTGGCCGAGCAGTACCAGCTGCTCAACGCCGAGCTGATGCCGGCGCTGGCGCGCGAGGGCATCGTGGTGATCAACCATGCCGAGCGCGACGAGGCTCAGGCGCGCTGGGTGGACCGCCTCTTCCAGCAGCAGATCCGCCCGCTGCTGATGCCGCTGAGCCTGGACCCCTCGCACCCGTTCCCGCAGGTGGCCAACAAGTCGCTGAACTTCATCGCCAGGCTCGACGGCCGCGACGCCTTCGGTCGCGCCAACGCGGTGGCCATCCTCAAGGTGCCGCGCGCGCTGCCGCGCGTGATCCGCCTGCCCGACGAGCTGTGCGGCGGCCGCCAGGGCTTCGTGCTGCTGACCAGCGTGGTGCGCGCGCACCTGGCCGAGTTGTTCCCGGGCCGCACGGTGGAGGCCTTCTCGCAGTTCCGCGTCACGCGCGATTCAGACCTCGAGGTCGACGGCGACGACGTGGCCAACCTGCGCCAGGCGTTGCGCAGCGGACTCAGCACGCGGCACTTCGGCCAGGCCATCCGGCTGGAAGTGGTGAGCAGTTGCCCGGCCGAGGTGAGCGACTTCCTGCTGCAGCAGTTCAAGCTGCCGGCGGCGGCGCTGTACAAGGTCAACGGCCCGGTCAACCTGGTGCGGTTGAACCAGTTGATCGACCAGGCCGACGCGCCGGCACTGCGTTTCGCGCCGCAGGTGCCGGCCTGGCCGCTGCACCGCCTGCCGCCCGGCCAGCCGCTGATGCAGCGCCTGCACGAAGGCGACGTGCTGCTGCACCACCCGTTCGAGAGCTTCGAGCCCGTGGTGCAGTTGCTGCGCGAGGCGGTCGACGACCCCGACGTGGTGGCGATCCGCCAGACCATCTACCGCACCGGCGAGCAGTCGGTGCTGATGGAGCTGCTGATCGAGGCGGCGCACCGCGGCAAGGACGTGCTGGTGGTCGTCGAGTTGAAGGCGCGCTTCGACGAGGAGGCCAACATCAACTGGGCCGACCGGCTGGAGGCTGCGGGCGCGCAGGTGGTCTACGGCATCGTGGGGCTCAAGACGCACGCCAAACTGCTGCTGATCATCCGCCGCGAAGACGATCGCTTGCGGCGTTATGTGCATCTGTCCACCGGCAACTACAACCCGCGCACCGCGCGGCTCTACACCGACCTCGGCATGCTCAGCGCCGATGCCGCGCTGGCCGCCGACGTCGAGGCCGTGTTCCAACAGCTCGCCAGCCAGGCGCGGCTGCGGCCCTCGCAGCGCCTGGTCGCCGCGCCCTTCCAGTTGCACAAGCGGCTGCTGGCGCACGTGGAGCAGGTGGCCGAGGCCGCGCGCCGTGGCGCGCCGGCGCGCATCGTCGCCAAGATCAACGCGCTGACCGACCCGGCGCTGATCGAGGCGCTGCTCGCCTGCAGCCAGGCCGGCGCGCGCATCGACCTCATCGTGCGTGGCGCCTGCATGCTGCCGCCGGGGCTGCCGGGCGTCAGCGACCGCATCCGCGTGCGTTCGGTGATCGGCCGCTTCCTGGAGCATTCGCGCGTCTTCTATTTCCGCTGGGGCGAGGCCGACGATGACGAGGTGCTGTACCTCAGCAGCGCCGACTGGATGAGCCGCAACCTGTTCCGCCGCATCGAGGTGGCGTGGCCGCTGCGCGACCCCGCGATGCGCCAGCGCGTGATCGACGAGGCGCTGGTGCCCTATCTCCATGATCAGCGCGATGCCTGGGAGCTGGACGCGCAAGGCCGCTACCATCGCGTGGCCGAGTACGGCGTCAGCGCCCAGCAGGCGCTGATAGACAGTTATGCCGGCGAGACCTGACGATGGATCTGATCCTGTGGCGGCATGCCGAGGCGCACGAGGCCGAGCCCGGCCAGAGCGACCTGGACCGTGCGCTGACGGCGCGCGGCGAGCGCCAGGCGCAGCGCATGGCGGCCTGGCTCAACCGGCTGCTGCCGGCCTCCACGCGCGTGCTGGCCAGCCCGGCGCGGCGCACGCAGCAGACGGTGCAGGCGCTGGACCGCAGGTTCAAGACCGTCCCGGAGCTGGCGCCCGAGGCCGAGCCCGGCGCGCTGCTGCAGGCCGCGCGCTGGCCCGACGCGCGCGAGCCGGTGCTGATCGTCGGCCACCAGCCGACGCTGGGCCTCGCGGCCTCGGTGCTGCTGGCCGGCCACGCCGAGCCGTGGACGCTGCGCAAGGGCGGCGTGATCTGGCTGCGCCGGCGCGAACGCGAAGGCCAGGCGCAACTGCTGCTGCACGCCGCGATGTCGCCCGAGTTGCTGTAGCCGGGGCTGCTGTACCCCAGGCTACCGTACCCCGCCACAATGCGCGCATGACCGCGCCCACCCGCATCCCCGGCCGCCGCTTTCTTCACGCACCCGGCCCGACCCATCTGCCCGACGAGGTGCTGGACGCGATGCACCGCCAGCCGGTCGACCTGATCGACCCGCAGTTGCTGGCCTGTATCGAGGCTTGCGAGTCGGGCCTGCGCCGCCTGGCCGGCACGACCGCGGCCGAGGTCTTCATGTACGCCGCCAACGGCCACGGCGCCTGGGAGGCGGCGATCGAGAACCTGCTGCCGCACGGCGCCACGGCGCTGATCCCGGGCACGGGGCATTTCTCCGACTCCTGGGCCCTGCAGTGCGAGCGCCTGGGCCGCCAAGCGCTGCGCACGCCCTGGACCGAAGGCCGGCCGATCGACGCCGAGGCGGTGCAGGCCGCGCTGCGCGACGACCGCGAGCACCGCATCGCCGCGGTCTTTGCGGTGCACACCGACACGGCCAGCAGCGTGACCAGCGCGCTGGACCCGCTGCGCGCGGCGATCGACGCGGCGGGTCATCCGGCACTCTTGGTCGTCGACGCCGTGGCCACGCTGGGCGCGGCGCCGCTGGCGATGGACGCGCAGCGCATCGACCTGGTGGTGGGCGCCTCGCAGAAAGGCCTGATGCTGCCGCCCGGCCTGGGCTTCGTGCTGGTGGGCCCGGCCGCGGCCGCGGCGGCGCAGCGCAACCCGGCGCCGCGCTACTACTGGGACTGGCGCCGCCGCATCGGGGCGTTGCCGTACCAGAAGTTCTGCGGCACCGCGCCGCTGCCGCTGCTGTTTGCGCTGGAGGCGGGCCTCAAGCTGCTGTTCGACGAAGGCGTGGACGCCGTGCTGGCACGCCACCGCCGGCTGGCCACCGCGGTGCACGCCGCCGTGCAGGCCTGGTCCAGCGAAGGCACGCTGGACTTCTTCTGCCAAGCGCCGGCGGCGCGTTCGGTCTCGGTGACCGCGGTGCGCACCGCGCCGGGCGTCGACCCCGACGCGATCCGCACCTGTGCGCGCGAGCGCTTCCAGGTCAGCATCGCCGGCGGCCTGGGCCCGCTGGCCGGGCGCGTTTTCCGCATCGGCCACCTCGGCGACCTGAACGCGCCGATGATCCTGGGCGCGCTGGCCGGCGTCGAAGCCGCGATGCTGAGCCTGGGCCTGCCCTTCGGCCGCGACGGCGTGCAGCGCGCGGTGGAGGTGCTGGCGGCGGCCAGCTGATCCGACCGGGTCAGCCGCGGCGCAGCGGCCGCGCTGCCTCGGCCGCCAGCGCCCGCGCCGCCTCGCCCACCAGCGCCGGGCCGCGGTAGATCAGCCCGGTGTAGATCTGCACGAGGTCGGCGCCGGCCTCGATCTTGGCGCGCGCTTGCGTGCCGCTCAGCACGCCGCCGACGCCGATGATCGGGAACGCCGGCCCCAACGCGCCACGCAAGGCGCGGATCACGCGGTTGCTGGGCTCGAACACCGGCGCGCCGCTCAAGCCCCCGGCCTCGGCCGCGTGCGGCAGGCCTTGCACCGCGTCGCGCGCGATCGTCGTGTTGGTGGCGATCAGGCCGTCGATGCCGTGGCGACGCACGGTGGCGGCGATCACCGCGATCTGCGCGTCGTCGAGGTCGGGCGCGATCTTCAGGAACAGCGGCACGCGGCGGCCCAGGCGCGGCTGCAACGCGTCGCGGCGCGCGGTGACGGCCCCCAGCAGCGCGTCCAGCGCCGCGTCGCTTTGCAGCGTGCGCAGGTTCTTCGTGTTGGGGCTGGAGATGTTCAGCGTCACGTAGTCGGCATGTGGCGCCACGCCGTCCAGGCAGGCCAGGTAGTCGTCCACCGCGCGCTCGATCGGCGTCGCTGCGTTCTTGCCGATGTTGAGGCCCACGATGCCGCCGCCGGCGCGGAACGCCGTCGCTCGTCGAACGTTGGCCACGAAGGCCTGCAGCCCATCGTTGTTGAACCCCAGGCGGTTGATCAGCGCCTGCTTGGCAGGCAGGCGGAACATGCGCGGCCTGGGGTTGCCCGGCTGGCCCAGCGGCGTGACCGTGCCCACCTCGATGAAGCCGAAGCCCATCGCGCCCAGGCCGTCGATGCAGCGGCCGTTCTTGTCCAGCCCGGCGGCCAGGCCCACGCGGTTGGGAAAGCGCAGCCCGGCGACGGTCACCGGATCATCGACGCGCGGCGCCGACCACAGGCACTGCGCCAGCGTGTTCTGCAGCCGTGCGATGGCGTCCAGCGTCAGATCGTGCGCGCGTTCGGGGTCCAGGCCGAACAGGAAGGGGCGGGTCAGGGCGTAGGGCACGATCGGCATGGGGCGGCATTCTCGCAGCCGATAATCCGAGTCATGAAGCCCCCAAGCTCACTTCGTTCGCGGCCCCCAGTCCCGGCAGGGGACCCTACTGGTCCCGGGGCGCTCAGTACCTTCGGAACGGCCGGGCGGTACTGATGACCCAAGACGAACTCAAAGCCCTGGTCGGCCGCGCGGCGCTGGCCTTCGTGCCCGATGGCGCGATCGTCGGCGTCGGCACCGGCTCCACCGTCAACCACTTCATCGACGCACTGGCCACGCGCAAGGAACGCATCGCCGGCGCCGTCTCCAGCTCCGACGGCAGCAGTGCGCGCCTGCGCGCCCACGGCATCGAGGTGCTGGATGCCTCGGCGGTGCAGCGGCTGCCGGTCTACGTGGACGGCGCCGACGAGATCGACGGCAACGGCTGCATGATCAAAGGCGGCGGCGCGGCGCTGACGCGCGAGAAGATCGTCGCCGACCTGGCCGAGCGCTTCGTCTGCATCGCCGACGCGAGCAAGCGCGTGGCGGTGCTGGGGCACTTTCCGCTGCCGGTGGAGGTGATCCCGATGGCGGTGGCGCAAATCACGCGGCGCTTCGCGGCACTGGGCGGCCAGGCCACGCTGCGCGAAGGCGTGCGCACCGACAACGGGCTGCCCATTCTCGACGTGCGCGGCCTGTCGATCCAGGACCCGGCGGCGATGGAGGCCGAGATCAACCAGTGGCCCGGCGTCGTGACCGTGGGCATCTTCGCGCGCCAGCGCGCCAGCCTGTGCCTGCTGGGCACCGCGCAGGGCGTGCAGCAGATCGACTTCTGACTCAGCTGGCGCCGGCCTTGCGCGCCGCGCGCACCTGCCAGCGGCCGGGATCGACCGCGTCGACCAGACTTTGCTCCAGCGGCAGCGGCGCGCCCAGCAGCCGCGCGGCCAGCAGTTCGCCCAGCAGCGGCGCCAGCGTGATGCCGCGGCCGCCGAAGCCGACCGCCAGGTGCAGCCCCGGTTCGCGCGGCAGCAGCCGCGCCTGGTCCAGCCGCGTGCCGGGCGGCGGCTCGCGCAAGGGCAGCGGGCCGACCAGCGGCAGCCGGTCGGGCGACTGGAGGCGCCAGCCGACGCGCGCCTGCAGTTGATGGACGTCAACGTCGAGATTGATCGTTAGCCCGCACAAGGCCTGCAGTCGTTGCAGGTTGGCGCGATGGTCTGCATCGCGCGGCCGCGGGTCGTCAACGTCATCGTCACGCCGGTTGCTCGCGCCGCACAGCACGCGGCCGCCGGGCAAGGGCAGGGCATAGCCGTCGCCGGCCAGCGGCAGGTGCAACGCAGCGGGCAGCGCGCCGGCCGGCAGCACGCTGACCTGGCCGCGGCGGGCCGCCAGCGGCAGCGCCGGCCAGCCCAGGGCTTGCAGCAGGCGGCTGGCCTGCTCGGCGCAGGCCAGTACCAGTTGATCGGCCGCCGCCAGCACCTGGCCTTGGGCGCCGATGCACAGCCATTGCTCGCCATCGCGCCGCAAGGCCTGCACCTCGACGCCGCCGCTGAAGCGGATGCCCGGCCGGCCGAGCAGCGCGCGCACCAGGTGCGCCGGCGACACCCAGCCGCCGGCCGGGTAGAACCACGCCGGCGATGGCAGCGGCACGCCGGCGCGCCGGGCGGCATCGGCCGCGGGCAGCGCCTGCACGAAGTCGGCCGGCAGCGCCTGGGCGTCGATCAGCGAGCGCATCGCGCCCACGTCGCGCTGCTGCTCCAGGCGCAGCAGGCCGTCCACATGCTGCGGCACTTGAGCGCCATCGAAGCGCTGCACGACCTGCGCGCTGCGCAGCGCGGCGGCACGGAACAGCCGCGCATGCGGGTTGTCGCCAGCGTGCACGGTGGCATGGAACAACCCGGCCGGGTTGCCCGAGCTGCCTTCGGCCGGCGCGGCCAGGCGGTCGATCACGTCGACCTCGCAGCCCAGGTCGGCCAGCGCGGCGGCGCAGCAGGCACCCGCCAGGCCGGCGCCGAGCACCAGCACGCGGCCGGGCCGTGGCGGCGATGGCAAGCGGCGCGACGGCGCGCGCGGCACACGCGGCACACGCGGCACACGCGGCACATGGCGGGCTTGCAGCACCTCATGCTTGCCGCCGATGCCGGGCCGGCGCTCGCAGACGAAGCCGGCGGCCGTGAGGCCGTCGCGCACCGGGCGCGCCACGCTCCAGGTGGCGGCGGTGGCGCCGGGCGCGGCGCGGTGGCCCAGCATGCGCAGCAGCGCGCGGTCCCACATCTCGGGGTTCAACGCCGGCGCAAAGCCGTCCAGGTAGAAGGCGTCGGCCTCGAAGCGCCACTCGGGCAGCCAGTCGCGTACGGCGCCGAAGGCCAGCATCAGGCGCAGCGCCCCGCCGGCGAAGTCCAGCCGATGCAGGCCCGGCACCAGCGGCGGCCAGGCGGAGAGCAGCGCTTGCGCCAGATCGGCGCATTCGCTGTGCTGATGCGCGCGCCGCAGGTCGTCCAGGCGCGGCGGATGGGCATCAACTGCAAGGTAATGCAGGCGTCGCGGCCGCTGTGGGTCGTCGCGCCAGGCCTGCCAGGTGGCGACGAAGTTGTTGCCCAGGCCGAAGCCGGTCTCGAAGATCGTGAAGTCGTCGCGACCGGCCCAGCGCTGCGGCAGCCCGTTGCCGGCCAGGAAGACCTGCCGCGCCTGCGCCAGCGCGCCGACGCGGGCGTGATACACGTCGCCGAAGTCGGGTGCCCGTGGCGTGCCGTCGTCGGCCCAGGCGATGCGGGCCGGTTGCAGCGGGCGTTGCTTCAAGACCCGGCCCGCTCGGCCAGCCAGCGCAGCAGCGCTTCACGCACGGGCGTCAGGCCGCGATAGTCCAGCACCGCCGGGCTCATGCTGGCCACCGCATCGGCCAGCCGGCGCGCGCGCTCGGCGTCGTGGATCACCGCGGGCAGCGGCTGCACCTCGACGGCGATCGTGAACACGCTTTGCCCGGCTTGCGGCACCGGGATGAAGCCCTGCCGCTCGCTGCGGAACCAGGCGCGCGGCAGGCCCTGGGCGTGCGGATCGTGCGACCAGCGATCGGGCGCGACGCGGCGCGGGTGGGTGTGCAGGCGCGGCGTGTCGGTGACGGTCCAGACGAAGCGCTCCCAGCGGTCGGGGCCGCCGACCAAGCGGGCCAGCGCCGGCGCGGCCTGGCGCAGCAATTCGGCATCGGGCACCGGCGCATGCACCTGCGCGAACGAGCAGCCGACCTTGTCTTCCGGCGCCCAGCGCGAGGGCAGGGCCACCGCCAGCCAGGGCACGCAGCCGTCGGCCGCGTCGACGATGGCCAGGTCTTCGACGAAGCACAGCGCCAGCAGCGCCGGCAGCCGCCACGCGGGCGCCTGCAGCGCCACGCAGCGCGGCAGTTCGTCACCCAGCCCGAAGGCGCCGCTGCCCGTCTGCTCGACCTCGCCGTCGCGCACGCGCAGGCCAAAGCGTGGCGCGCTGGCCGTGCGGCCGTCCCAGCCGAAGTGCTGCGGATGCTCGGCGGCGGCCTGGCGGCACAGCACGTCCAGCGCCGGCGCGGCGTCGAAGCCGGGGCGCGCCACCAGCGCCTGGTCGGCGAAGCACGAGAGCACGGCCATCTTCTCGCGCTGGTGGCGGCCGCCGGCGGCCATCGGCGTCAACTGCGGCGTGCCGGGTGCCAGCCGGCGCAGGCCCGGCTGCATGCGGAAGGGCGCCTGCACCGCGGCGTCGAAGTCGAAGCTCATCGCGTGAGCATAGCCAACGACAAGGGGCACTCGCGGTGCCCCTGGGTCGATGCAGCGCTGCTGCGCGCTCAGGCGCGCTTGCGGTACTCGTGCGTGCGGGTGTCGATCTCGATGCGGTCGCCGTCTTCAACGAAGACCGGCACCGCCACCTCGAAACCGGTGCCCACCAGGCGGGCCGGCTTCATCACCTTGCCCGAGGTGTCGCC
This sequence comes from uncultured Rubrivivax sp., assembly GCA_964470565.1. Lineage (GTDB taxonomy): Bacteria > Pseudomonadota > Gammaproteobacteria > Burkholderiales > Burkholderiaceae_C > Rubrivivax. The sequence continues at coordinate 14,425 of CAYYDJ010000049.1, read as the reverse complement.
CTTGACGGCCGGCTCGGTGTTGATCTGGCGCACCACGGTGGTGGGCATTTCCACCGAGATGGCCTTGCCGTCGTAGAAGGTCACTTCGACCGGCATCGCGTCTTCCAGGTACTGGATGGCGTCGCCCATGTTCTCGGCTTCCACCTCGTACTGGTTGTACTCGGTGTCCATGAAGACGTACATCGGGTCGGCGAAGTAGGTGTAGGTGCAGTCCTTCTTGTCGAGGATGATCTGGTCCATCTTGTCGTCGGCCTTGAAGACGACTTCGGCGCCTGCGTTGTTGAGCAGGTTCTTCATCTTCATGCGCACCGTGGCGGCGCCGCGGCCGCCGCGGCTGTATTCGGTCTTGAGCACGACCATCGGGTCCTTGCCCTGCATGATGACGTTGCCGGCGCGGATTTCCTGTGCGAGTTTCATGGTCGATGTCCTGAACGCTGAACGCGGTGCAGCTTGGCGAAAAGCCCACGATTCTAGCAGGCGGCTAGGGTTTGTCCGCCTTTTTCAGCGCAAAAGATCGCAGTTGGGTCGCCAGATCGTCCTCGGCCAGCAGGCGCTGCCGCCAGCTTTGCTGCCAGGTCCGCCAGGCTTGCAGGTCGGGCAGTTCCGGCACGCCGGCATCGAGCCCGTTCCAACGCCGCTGGGCGCGGCGCACAGCCAGCGCCAGCGCGGGCGCAGCGCCGTCCAGGCTGCGGTCCAGCCAGGCCTGCAGCTTCGGCGCGTGGGCGCCATCGTGCTGGGGGTAGATCTGCCACAGCAGCGGCGCGCCGGCCCATTGCGCGCGCACGAAAGAGTCCTCGCCGCGCACGGCATTGAGGTCGCAGCTCCACAGCAGCCGGTCGTAGTCGGGCTGGGTCAGCCAGGGCAGTTCGACGACGCGCAGGCCCGGCGGCAGTGGCAGCGTGCGCAGTGCGGCGACCGCCGGGCCCGGCGCCGCCAGCAGCAGCGTGGGTTGCGCGGCCAGCGCCGGCAGCCATTCGGCCAGGCGAGGCAACGCGTAGCTGAACAGGCTGATCACGCGCTCGCCGCGCTGCGTCGGCCAGCCGCGTGCAGCCAGCCAGGCCTGGCGGTCGAACGCGGCCTGTTCGTGCAGCAGCCCGGGCTCGCGCAGCAGGCCGCCGGTGCGCGGCGTGAAGCCGGGATAGAAGAACCACTTGCGCAGGCCGCCCGGCTGCGGCGAGGGCAGCCCGTGTGAACGTTCGACGTAAGCCTCGGCGCTGAGGTACTCCAGGTTGATCCACACCGGCAGCGGCCGGCGCTGAGCCATGGCGCGGACGAAGGCCGGCGGCGGATCGCAGCCGAAGGCTTCGATCACCACGTCGCCGATGGTGGCGGGCGCCGCGTCCGGCCACGGCAGCACCTCGACGCCCGCGGCGCCTTGCGGCGCCATCCAGGCCAGCGCGCTGGCGTCGTCAACGACCAGGCGCACCGCGTCGCCGCGCGCGGCGAGGTCGCGCGCCAGGCGCCAGCACACGCCCAGGTCGCCGTGGTTGTCGATCACGCGGCAGAAGAGGTCCCAGCGCATCACGGCATTATGGAAAAGGGCGGCGGCACAATCGCGCTCGACGATGGACGCAGCCGCCACCAGCCCAGACCCCGCCGGCCCTGCCGACCGCGCGGACGGCGCGCGCGAGCGCCTGCTGGCCGAGGTGGCCGCCTTGCCGGGGCTGCCGGGCGTCTACCGCTGGTTCGACGCCCAGGGCGGCGTGCTCTACGTCGGCAAGGCGCGCAACCTGAAGAAGCGCGTCTCCAGCTACCTGCACAAGGACCACGGCGGCACGCGCATCGGCGCGATGGTCTCGCGCATCGCGCGGCTGGAGACCACGGTGGTGCGCACCGAGGCCGAGGCGCTGCTGCTGGAAAACAACCTCATCAAGACGCTGGACCCGCGGTTCAACATCCTGTTCCGCGACGACAAGAGCTACCCGTACCTCAAGATCACCGGACCACGCGCCGCCGACGGGGCAGGGGCCCTGTCGGCTTCCAAGTTCCCGCGCGTCGCCTACTACCGCGGCGCGGTCGACCGCAAGCACCGCTACTTCGGCCCCTATCCCAGCGCCTGGGCGGTGAAGGACACGATCCAGCTGCTGCAGAAGGTGTTCCTGCTGCGCACCTGCGAGGACACGGTGTTCAGCAACCGCTCGCGGCCCTGCCTGCTGCACCAGATCCGCCGCTGCTCGGCGCCTTGCGTCGGCTTCATCAGCACCGAAGACTACGCGCGCGACGTGCGCGACGCCGAGCGCTTTCTGCTCGGCGAGCAGCAGCAGGTGATCGATGACCTGCAGGCGCAGATGATGACGCTGGCCGACGCGCTGGAGTTCGAAAAGGCCGCCGAGGTGCGCGACCGCATCGGCGCCTTGTCGCGCGTGCTGCACCAGCAGGCGATGGACGAGAGCAGCCTGTCGGCGTCGGACCGCGACGTCGACGTGCTGGCCGTCAAGGTGGCCGGCGGCCGCGCCTGCGTCAACCTGGCGATGGTGCGCGGCGGCCGCCATTTGGGCGACCGCGCCTACTTTCCGGCCCACGTCGACGACGCCGCCACCTGGGACGCCGAGGAAGCCGAAGACCGCGCGCAGAAAGACCCCGAGACCGCGGTGCTGGAAGCCTTCATCGCCCAGCACTACCTCGGCCAGGCGGTGCCGCCGTTGCTGGTGACCAGCCACGCGCCCGACCCGGCGTTGATTGCCGCGCTGGCCGAGGCCGCCGGCAGCAAGGTGCGCACCGTGCAGCAGCCGCGCGAGCAGCGCCGCATCTGGCTGGAGATGGCGGCCAAGGGCGCCGAGCTGGCGCTGGCGCGGCTGCTGGCCGAGGAAGGCAGCCAGCGCGAGCGCACGCGCGCCTTGATCGACGCGTTGGACCTCGACGTCGCCGACCCCGACGCGCTGCGCATCGAGTGCTTCGATGTCAGCCACACCGCGGGCGAGGCGGCGCAGGCCTCGTGCGTGGTCTACGAGAAGCACCAGATGCAAAGCAGCCAGTACCGCCGCTTCAACATCGAAGGCATCACCGGCGGCGACGACTACGCCGCGATGCGCCAGGTGCTGACGCGCCGCTACGCCAAGCTGGCCGAGGCGGTGGCACGTGACGGCGCCGAGCCGGCGCTTGAATCGGCGGCGGCGACTGCCGCCGAGCCGCGTGCTGCGCGCGCGCGGTTGCCGGACCTGGTGCTGGTCGACGGCGGCCGCGGCCAGGTGGCGATGGCGCGCGAGGTCTTCCAGGACCTGGGGCTGGACCTCGGGCTGATCGTCGGCGTCGAGAAGGGCGAGGGCCGCAAGGTCGGGCTGGAAGAGCTGGTGTTCGCCGACGGCCGGCCCAAGGTCTACCTCGGCCACGACTCGGCGGCGCTGATGCTGGTGGCGCAGATCCGCGACGAGGCGCACCGTTTCGCGATCACCGGCATGCGCGCGCGCCGCGCCAGCGTGCGCACCGGCGGCAGCAAACTGGAGGACATCCCCGGCGTCGGGCCGCGCAAGCGCGCGCGGCTGCTGCAGCGCTTCGGCGGCGTGCGCGGCGTGGCCAACGCCGGCGTCGACGACCTGGCGGCGGTGGAAGGCATCTCGCGCGACCTGGCTGAGGAGATCTATCGTGCCCTGCATTGAGACGGATGCCGAAGGGCGCTTGCCGCGCCGCCACCTGCTGCTGGCACTGCCGGTGGCTTGCGGGCTGGCGGCTTGCGGGTCGACGGAGCGCGCGGCGCCGGTGGCGGCGCGGCCCGCGCCGGCACCGGCGGCGGCGAGTCCAGCGCCGGCACCGGCGGCGGGTCCAATGCCGACGCCGGCAACCATGCCATCAGCGCCCCCTGCGCCCGCCGCACCCACGGCAACCGCGCCACCCACCGCGCCGGCTGCAACCACCGCCGCCATCCGCCGCACGCTGCCGCTCGCCGCACCGCAGGCCGCGCGCAACTGGGACGAATTTCGCCTGCAGGCCGCTCGCCGCCTGGTGCAAGCCCACCCTGACGGCAGCTACACCGGCCCGGTGCCCGAGCCGCTGCTGGCCATTCCGGTGCTGGAAGTCGAGCTCAACGCCGACGGCAGCGTGCGCCGCGTGCAGGTGCTGCGCCACCCGCGGCAGGCGCGCGACACCACGCAGCTCGCGATCGACGCCGTGCAGCGCGCGGCGCCCTACGGTGCGATGGCGCGGCTGCCGCGGCCCTGGAAGTGGACCGAGGTCTTCCTGTTCGACGAGCAGCGGCGCTTCAAGCCGCGCACGCTGGACGATTAGGACAACGCAGCGCGTGTGGCGCGGCGACTTGGGCACAATCAAGCCATGTTCCTCACGGTACCGACGCTGCTGACCTGGGCCCGCATCGTGGCCATTCCGCTGATCATCGGCGTCTACTACCTGCCGCTGGACAACGTCACGCGCAACCTCGCGGCCACCGTGATGTTCGTGTTCTTCGCGCTGACCGACTGGCTCGACGGCTGGCTGGCGCGCAAGCTCAACCAGACCTCGGCTTTCGGCGCCTTCCTCGATCCGGTGGCCGACAAGATCCTGATCTGCGCCGCGCTGATCATCCTGCTGGCGCTGCAGCGTGTGGACGCGATGGTGGCGCTGGTCATCATCGGCCGCGAGATCGCGATCTCGGCGCTGCGCGAGTGGATGGCGCAGATCGGCGCCGCGCGCAGCGTCGCGGTGCACATGCTGGGCAAGCTCAAGACCACCGCGCAGATGGTGGCCATCCCCTTCCTGCTGTACGACGGCGCGCTGTTCGGCGTCATCGACACGCGGCTGTGGGGGACCGCGCTGATGTGGGTGGCCGCGGTGCTCACCGTGTGGTCCATGGCCTACTACCTGCGCAAGGCCATCCCCGAGATCCGCGCCAAGGTCCAATGAGCAGTGGCGCCACGGCCGGCGCCCGCGGCGACGCCTGGGTGCGCGCGATGCCGGTCGCCTTCGTGCTGATCTGGAGCACCGGTTTCGTCGTCGCGCGGCTGGGCATGCCGCATGCGCCGCCATTCGGCTTTCTGGCCTGGCGCTACACGCTGTCGGTGCTGCTGTTCGGGCTGTGGGTGGCGGCCTCGGGCGCGCGCTGGCCGCGCGGACGCCGCCAGTGGCTGCACCTGGCGGTGACCGGCGCGCTGATGCACGGCGGCTACCTGGGCGGCGTGTGGGCCGCCGTCAAGCACGGGCTGGGCGCCGGCACCACGGCGCTGATCGTCGGTCTGCAGCCGCTGCTGACGGCGATCTGGATGTCGCTGCAAGGCGCCGAGCATCGCGTGTCGCCGCGCCAATGGTTGGGCCTGGTGCTTGGCCTCGCGGGCCTGCTGCTGGTGGTGCTGCACAAGCTGGGCGCCGGCCTGGCCACGCCGCTCAACGTGGCGCTGGCCATCGGCGCGCTGGCCAGCATCACCGGCGGCACGCTGTACCAGAAGGCCTTCGTGCAGCCCTGCGACGTGCGCACCGCGTCCACCGTGCAGTTGCTGGCGGCGCTGCTGGTGACGCTGCCGCTGGCGCTGCTGGAGACCGAGCCGGTGCGCTGGCACCCCGAGCTGCTGGCCGCGCTGGCCTGGTCGGTGGTGGCGCTGACGCTGGGCGCCAGCTCGCTGCTGTATCTGCTGATCCAGCGCGGCGCGGCCACCCAGGTCACCAGCTTGATGTACCTGGTGCCGCCCTGCACCGCGGTGCTGGGCTGGCTGATGTTCGGCGAGTCGCTCGGCGCCTCGGTGGTCGCCGGCCTGGCGCTGACGGCGGTGGGCGTCAGCCTGGTGCTGCGGCCATCGCGCTGAAGCCTGCGGCGCCTCGGTCGAAGCCTGCGGCGCCTCGGTGTTTGCCCCGAGGCGCAGTGGCACCGACGCTGCCTACACTCCGGCCCCGTTCGATCGGCTGAAAGACATTCAGCGGGTCGAACGTTGTCCTCATCCTCCCCCTGCAGCTCCCGCATGCAACTCAGCAGCCCCGCCGGCGTCGCGCGCGGCACCACGGCCTCGCCGGCCCTGGTGCCAGCGGTCTCGCGCGCGCTGACGCTGCTGGAACGCCTGGCCCAGCGCCGCGAGCCGATGAGCCTGGCGCGCCTGGCCAGCGAGCTGGAGCTGCCCAAGAGCAGCGTGCACGGCCTGTGCAACACGCTGCTGCGTTATGGCTACCTGCAGCGCCAAGACGACGGCACCTTTCGCATCGGCCCCGGCGTGATGCCGCTGGCCGAGGCCTTCGTCGCCGGCACCGGCATCGCGCAGGAGTTCAACGCGCTGTGGGCCGACGCCGCGCCTGACGAGACGGTGATCCTCTCGGTGCTGAACGGCCGCGACGTGGTCTACATCGGCGTGCGCAACGGCCGCCGCCCACTGAGCCTAGCCTTCAACGTGGGCATGCGGCTGCCGGCGCACCTGGCGGCGACCGGCAAGGCCTTGCTGGCCGAGTTGGAGCCCGCGCGCGTGCGCCGCATCTTCGGCAGCGCGGCGCTGGCGCAGATGAACGGCCGCGGCGCGCGCCGCGTGGCCGAGTTGCTGCCCGAGCTTGAACTGACGCGCCGCCGTGGCTACAGCATCGACGACGAAGGCGTTCGCGACGGCGTCTACTGCATCGGCGCCGCGGTGTTCGACGCCGCCGCGCAGCCGGTGGCCGGCATCGGCATGTGCCTGAACCGCGTGACGCTGGGCGACGACGCCCGCCACCGCGAGACCGTGCTGGCCGCGGCGCGCACGCTCACGCAGCGCCTGGGCGGGCGCCTGCCGGCAAAGCCCCGGGACTGACCCGCCATGGCCGAAGACTTCATCCTCCAGACCCACGGCCTGACCAAGGAGTTCAAGGGCTTCGTCGCCGTGAATCAGGTCGACCTGAAGGTGCGCCGCGGCACCATTCACGCGCTGATCGGCCCCAACGGCGCCGGCAAGACCACCTGCTTCAACCTGCTGACCAAGTTCCTGACGCCGACCGCGGGCAGCATCGTCTACGACGGCCGGGACATCACCGGCGCCAGCTCAGCGCAGATCGCGCGCCGCGGCGTGATTCGCTCGTTCCAGATCTCGGCCGTGTTCCCGCACCTCACGGTGCTGGAGAACGTGCGCGTGGCGCTGCAGCGCAAGCTGGGCACCTCGTTCCATTTCTGGCAGCCCGAGCGCACGCTGGACAAGCTGAACGAGCGCGCGCTGCAGTTGCTGGAAGCCGTGGACCTGCGCCAGCACGCGCAGCTGCACGCGGTGGAGCTGAGCTACGGCCGCAAGCGCGCGCTGGAGATCGCCACCACGCTGGCGATGGAGCCGCGGCTGATGCTGCTGGACGAGCCCACGCAGGGCATGGGCCTGGAAGACGTGGACCGCATCAAGCAGCTCATCAAGAAGGTGGCGGCCGACCGCACGGTGCTGATGGTCGAGCACAACATGAGCGTGGTGGCCAGCCTCGCCGACACCATCACCGTGCTGGCGCATGGCGCCACGCTGGCCGAAGGGCCGTATGCCGAGGTCTCGAAGAACCCGGCGGTGATCGAGGCCTACATGGGCAGCGCCAACGTCGAACTCAAAGGGGCGCACTAGACATGAAGGCCCCAGGCTCACTTCGTTTGCTGGCCCCCAGGGGGGCGCGTCAGCGCCTGCGGGCGGCGGGGCGGCGCTGACATGGCCACCCGCTTCGTGGAAGTGCGCAACCTGCACGCCTGGTACGGCGAATCGCACGTGCTGCACGGCGTGGACTTCCACGTCGACGAGGGCGAGGTCGTCACGCTGCTGGGCCGCAACGGCGCCGGCCGCACCAGCACGCTGCGCGCCATCATGGGGCTGACCGGCAGCCGCAAGGGATCGGTCAAGATCCTCGGCACCGAGGCCATCGCGCTGCCCACGCACCGCATCGCACGGCTGGGCATCGGCTACTGCCCGGAAGAGCGCGGCATCTTCTCCAGCCTCTCGGCCGAAGAGAACCTGCTGCTGCCGCCGCGCCTGGCTGCCGGCGGCATGGCGGTGGAGCAGATCTACGCGATGTTCCCCAACCTGAAGGAACGTGCCAGCAGCCAGGGCACGCGGCTGTCCGGCGGCGAGCAGCAGATGCTGGCCGTCGCGCGCATCCTGCGCACCGGCGCCAAGCTGCTGCTGCTGGACGAGATCTCCGAAGGCCTGGCGCCGGTCATCGTGCAGAAGCTCGCCGAGATGGTGGTGGCCTTGCGCAAGCAGGGCTACACCATCGTGATGGTGGAGCAGAACTTCCGCTTCGCCGCGCCGCTGGCCGACCGCTTCCTGGTCATGGAGCACGGCCAGGTGATCCAGTCCTTCACCCAGTCCGAACTGCCGGCGCGCATGGAGCGCCTGCACGAGTACCTCGGCGTCTAACGATCCACCCGATCCGGCCGCCGCCTTTTCGCTCTCCCAACCCGAGGAAAGACCTGCCCATGAAGCTCAACAAGATCGCCGCCGCCTGCGCCCTGACGCTTGCCGCAGCCACCGGCGCGAACGCCCAGATCTCGGGCGATGTCGTCAAGATCGGCATCATCACCGACATGTCCAGCGTCTACGCCGACATCGACGGCCAGGGCGGCGTGGAAGCCATCCGCATGGCGATTGCCGATGCCGGCGGCTCGGTGGCGGGCAAGAAGATCGAGGTGCTCTACGCCGACCACCAGAACAAGGCCGACATCGCCGCCGCCAAGGCGCGCGAGTGGTTCGACACCCAGGGCCTGGACATGCTGATCGGCGGCACCAACTCCGGCACCAGCCTGGCGATGGCCAAGATTGCGGCCGAGAAGAAGAAGCCCTTCCTCGTGGTGGGCGCTGCCACCTCGGCGCTGACCAACGAACAGTGCACGCCCTACACCGTGCATTGGGCCTATGACACGGTGGCGCTGTCCAAGGGCACCGGCAATGCGGTGGTCAAGGCCGGCGGCAAGACCTGGTTCTTCCTGACCGCCGACTACGCCTTCGGCGCCCAGCTGCAGAACGACACCACCAAGGTCATCGAGGCCGCGGGCGGCAAGGTGCTGGGCTCGGTCAAGCACCCGCTCAACGCCAGCGACTTCTCGTCGTTCCTGCTGCAGGCGCAGTCCAGCAAGGCGCAGGTGCTGGGGCTGGCCAACGCCGGCGGCGACACCATCAACAGCATCAAGGCGGCCAACGAGTTCGGCATCACCAAGACGATGAAGCTGGCCGGGCTGCTGATCTTCATCAACGACATCCACTCGCTGGGCCTGAAGACCACGCAGGGCCTGTACCTGACCGACAGCTGGTACTGGAACCACAACGCCGAGACGCGCGCCTGGAGCCGCCGCTTCTTCGAGAAGATGAAGCGCATGCCCTCGTCGCTGCAGGCCGCCGACTACTCGGCCACGCAGCAGTACCTCAACGCCGTCAAGGCCATCGGCAGCGACGATGCCGAGAAGGTGCTGGCGCACATGCGCAAGACCAAGATCAACGACGTCTTCGCCAAGGGCGGCTGGATCCGCGGCGACGGCCGCATGGTGCACGACATGTACCTGATGCAGGTGAAGTCGCCCGACAAGTCCACCGAACCCTGGGATTACTACAACGTCGTGCAGACCTTCAAGGGCGAGGAGGCCTGGACCACCAAGGCCGAATCGAAGTGCCCGCTGTGGAAATAAGCTGACCGCGGACCGCGCCGGCGCGAGCAAGCGACGATGGAGATCTTCGGCATCCCCCTGCAGGCCTTCCTGGGCCAGCTGCTGCTGGGCCTGGTGAACGGCTCGTTCTACGCCATCCTGAGCCTCGGGCTGGCGGTGATCTTCGGGCTGCTGGGCATCGTCAACTTCGCGCACGGCGCGCTCTACATGATCGGCGCCTACGTGGCCTGGCTGGGGCTGGAATACCTCGGCATGAACTACTGGCTGGCGCTGGTGGTCTCGCCACTGGTGGTGGGTGTCCTGGGGCTGCTGATCGAGCGCACGCTGCTCAAGCAGCTCTACCGCATCGACCCGATCTACGGCCTGCTGCTGACCTTCGGCCTCTCGCTGATCGCCGAGGGCATCTTCCGCGACCGCTTCGGCGTCTCGGGCCAGCAGTACGCAGTGCCCGATCTGCTGCAAGGCGCCACCAACCTGGGCTTCATGATCCTGCCCAACTACCGCGCCTGGGTCGTGTTCGCCTCGCTGCTGATCTGCTTCGGCACCTGGTTCCTGATCGAGCGCACGCGGCTGGGCTCGTACCTGCGCGCCGGCACCGAGAACCCGGCGCTGGTGCAGGCCTTCGGGGTCAACGTGCCGCTGATGGTGGCCCTGACGTACGCCTTCGGCGCCGGGCTGGCGGCGGTGGCCGGCGTGCTGGCCGCGCCGGTCATCCAGATCACGCCGCTGATGGGCAGCAACCTGATCATCGTGGTCTTCGCCGTCGTCGTGATCGGCGGCATGGGCTCCATCCTCGGCTCCATCCTCACGGGGCTGGCGCTGGGCCTGATCGAGGGCCTGACCAAGGTCTTCTACCCCGAGGCCTCGAACATCGTGGTCTTCGTGATCATGGCCATCGTGTTGATCATCCGGCCGGCGGGCCTGTTCGGGAAGGAGCGCTGATGAGCAGCAGCAGCAGCATCGAGCAGCTCGGCCGCCGGGCCTGGATCGTGGGCCTGGCCATCCTGGTGGCAGCGCCGTTCATCGGCCTGTACCCGATCTTCATGATGAAGGCGCTGTGTTATGCGATCTTCGCTTGCGCCTTCAACCTGCTGCTGGGCTTTACCGGGTTGCTGTCGTTCGGCCACGCGGCCTACCTCGGCGCCGCCGCCTATGCGACCGGCTGGCTGATCAAGAGCGCCGGCTGGCCGCCCGGGCTGGGCGTGCTGGGCGGTACCCTGTTCGCCGGCGCCGTCGGCCTGCTGGTGGGGCTGATCGCCATCCGCCGCCAGGGCATCTACTTCGCGATGATCACGCTGGCGATGGCGCAGATGATCTACTTCGTCTGGCTGCAGGCCCCTTTCACCGGCGGCGAGGACGGCCTGCAAGGCGTGCCGCGCGGCAAGCTGTTCGGGCTGATCGACTTGAGCAGCGACCTGGTGCTGTACTTCGTGGTGCTGGCGGTCTTCGTCGCGGTGTTCCTGTTCATCGTGCGCGTGGTGCACTCGCCCTACGGCCAAGTGCTCAAGGCCATCCGCGAGAACGAGGCGCGCGCGGTCTCGCTGGGCTACGACGTCGACAAGTACAAGCTGCTGGCGTTCGTGCTGTCCACCGCGCTGGCCGGGCTGGCCGGCTCGATGAAGACCGTGGTGCTGGGCTTCGCGACGCTGTCCGACGCGCATTGGTCGCTCTCGGGCGAGGTGGTGCTGATGACGCTGCTGGGCGGCATGGGCACCTTCGCCGGGCCCGTGATCGGCGCCTTCACGATCATCGGGCTGCAGAACTTCCTGGCCGACCGCGTGGGCTCGTGGGTCACCGTGATCATCGGCGCGATCTTCGTGGTCTGCGTGGTCGCGTTCAGGCGCGGCTTCGTCGGCGAGCTGCTGGCCTGGCAGCAGCGCCGCCGCGCACGACCGCAAGCCGAGCCGCTGTCAAGCGAACAAGCCCGCTGATCTGTCGCAGCGGGTGCACAAGCCCGCTGATCTGCGTCATCGGCAGGTGCGGTTCCCTCGAACGCAGGGCATAGAATCCGCGCCGTCCCTTGACACCGCCAAGGCCCGCGGCTGTAATGAATCGGCGGTATCCATGCGTGCCCCCACAGCGGACAGCACACACTCCACAGCGGCCCAATACCCGAAGACCTTGAGAGGGGGTAAGCACGTGAACAAGACCGAATTGATCGAGCACATCGCCAAGCAGGCGGACATCTCCAAGGCCGCCGCCACCCGCGCGCTGGAAGCTCTGATCAGTGGCGTGAAGAGCACGCTCAAGAAGAACGGCAGCGTGTCCATCGCCGGCTTCGGCACCTTCGCGGTCACCAAGCGCGCGGCCCGCACCGGCCGCAACCCGCGCACCGGCGCCGCCATCAAGATCAAGGCTGCCAAGGTGCCCAAGTTCCGCCCCGGCAAGGCGCTGAAGGACGCGGTCTGAATCCCACGGGTGCTTAGCTCAGTTGGTAGAGCGGCGCCCTTACAAGGCGTAGGTCGGCGGTTCGAGCCCGTCAGCACCCACCAGCATCCGGGCCTTCGCCAGGGCCTGGTGAGCGAAGGCTAAAATCGGCAAGCAGCCGTTGGCCCTGCTCCTCACGACATGAGGGCCTGCCCCGAAGGCGAACCGCGGTTCGCCTTCGTCGTTTCCGGCGTCCGGATCCTTCTCCCCTCACCGAGTCACCATGTTCGATTTCGTCCGCACGCACTCCAAGCTGATGCTCGGCTTGATGGTCCTGCTCATCTTCCCGTCGTTCATCTTCTTCGGCATCCAGGGCTACTCGCGCTTCACCGACGGCAGCGCGGCCGACGTGGCCAAGGTCGACGGGCGCGCCATCACGCGCGGCGAGTGGGATGCCGCGCACAAGCGCCAGGTGGAGCGCATGCGCCAGCAGATGCCCGGCGTCGACGCCAGGCTGCTGGACTCGCCCGAGATCAAGCGCCAGACGCTGGACGCGCTGGTGCAGGAATCCGTGCTGCGCAGCGCCGCCTACAAGCTGCACCTGCTGCCGGGCGACGACCGGCTGTCCCGCCTGTTCCGCAGCGACCCCGCGCTGGCCGGCTTGCGCAACCCCGACGGCAGCATCAACCGCGACATGCTGGCCGCGCAAGGCATGAGCGCCGAAGGCTTCACCGAGCAGCTGCGCCAGGACTATGGGCTGCGCCAGGTGCTGGGCGCCGTTCGCGCCAGCGCCTTCGTGCCGCCGGCCGAGGCCGACGCCGCGCTGGACGCGATGCTGCAGCGGCGCGAGATCCAGTTCGAGCGCTTCGACCCCGCGGCCTACGCCGGCAAGGTCAACCCGACCGACGCCGACCTGCAGGCCTACTACAAGGCGCACGAGCAGAGCTTCGTCGCGCCCGAGCAGGCCGCCATCGAGTACGTGGTGCTCGACCTCGACACGCTGGGCAAGGACATCAGCCTGCCCGAGGCCGACCTGCGCAAGTATTACGACGAGAACATCGCGCGCTACACCACGGCCGAGGAGCGCCGCGCCAGCCACATCCTGATCAAGGCCGACAAGGACATGCCCGCGGCCGACCGCGCCAAGGCCAAGGCGCGCGCCGAGGCGCTGCTGGCCGAGGTGCGCAAGTCGCCCAGCAGCTTCGCCGAAGTGGCGCGCAAGCAGTCCGAGGACACCGGCTCGGCGGGGCAGGGCGGCGACCTCGACTTCTTCGGCCGCGGTGCGATGGTCAAGCCCTTCGAGGACGCGGTGTTCGCGATGAAGGTGGGCGAGATCAGCCCGGTGATCGAGTCGGACTTCGGCTTCCACATCATCGAGCTGACGGCGGTGCGCGGCGGCGAGAAGAAGCCTTTCGAACAGGTGCGCCCCGAGATCGAGGCCGAGGTGCGCAAGGCCCTGGCGCAGAAGAAGTACAGCGAGGCCGCCGAGCAGTTCAGCGAGACCGTCTACCAGCAGTACGACAGCCTGCAACCCGTGATCGACAAGCTCAAGCTGCGCAAGCAGACCGCCACCGTGGCGCGCGCGCCGGCGCCCGGCGCCAGCGGCCCGCTGGCCTCCGAGAAGCTGCTGGCCGCCGTGTTCGGCAACGAGGCGCTGAAGAACAAGCGCAACACCGACGCGGTGGAGGTCGGCCCCAACCAGATGGCCTCGGCGCGCATCGTCAAGTACGAGCCGGCGCACACGCTGCCGCTGGCCGATGTGAAGGACCGCGTGCGAGCTGCCGTGGTGGCCGAGCAGTCGGCCGCGCTGGCGCGCAAGGACGGCGAGGCCAAGCTGGCCGCCGTGCGCCAGAACGCGGCAGCGGCGCTGCCCGGCACCGCCACGGTGTCGCGCGTGCAGCCGCAGAACCTGCCGCGCGCGGTGATCGACGCCGTTCTGCGTGCCGACCTTGCCAAAGGCCCCGTGGCCATCGGCGTGGACGCTGGGGAGCAAGGTTATGTCGTCGCCCGCGTCCTCAAGCTGCAGCCGCGCGAGCAGCCGCCCGGCGGCGACGCGCCGCTGCGGGCGCAGGTCGACCAGGCCTGGGCCACCGCCGAGACCGAGGCCTATTTCGACGCGCTGAAGAAGCGCTTCAAGGTCGAGATCAAGACCGACGTGGTGCAGCAGGCGCTGCAGGCGGCGTCGGCGGCGACGCCCTGAGGCTTGGCTGATCGACACCCCCGAGGCCTGGCACGGCGAACTCACGGCGACGCCGGCCACTGCGCCGACAACGACTCCGTTCAGCACCGTCGCCGCCGCCTCGTCCTGCCGGTCCGGCGGTGGCCCAGGCCTGGTCGACCTGGGCCCTCAGCGGCGCGTCGCCGCCGGGCGGCTGCTCGCGCGGCTTGGTGACGAGGGCAGCGGCAGCACCCGTTGAAACTGGCCGCGGAAGTATTCGTAGACCTCGCCGAGCAGGTCCTTGGTGCGGTGGCCTCCGGCGTCAGTCACTAAGGAAACACTGATTTATCCTAAATCCGGCAGTTACCCCGCCGCAGCCAGCCCCGGCGGCGGCCGCGGCGGCC
>CAYYDJ010000048.1:0-23201 GCA_964470565.1 uncultured Rubrivivax sp. | reverse complement strand
GCCGGCGGCTGGAACATGTACGTCACGGTGGCCGGGCAGTTCGACGTCAACTCGCCGATCAACAACGCCTACCTCGGCGCGCCCTGCGGCACCAGCCTGCCCGGCTGGCCTTGCGACAAGCAGTTGGACGAGCTGCGCACTGCCTGGATCAAGGAGACGGTGCCGGCCAAGCGCAAGCAGCTGCTCGACGCCTTCCAGCGCCGCGCCTTCGAGGCCGTGCCCTACATCGACGCCGGCCAGTACTCGGCAGCCTACGCTGCACGCGCCAACCTGAAGGGCCTGGACAAGCTGTGGGGCGGCCTGCCCAACGTCTGGGTGCTGGACCGTTGAAGCAGCGTCCTGCGCTAACAGGTTAGTCGATGGGATATCTGCTGCGCCGCCTGGCCGCCACGCTGCCGGTGATGGCGGTGGTCGCGGTGGTGGTGTTCCTGCTGATCCACCTGTCGCCCGGCGACCCCGCGGCGCTGATCGCCGGTGACCTGGCCACCACCGACGACATCGCGCGGCTGCGCCTGGCGCTGGGGCTGGACCAGCCGCTGTGGCGGCAGTTCCTGCTGTGGCTGGGCCGGCTGGCCAGCGGCGACCTCGGCACCTCGATCTTCACCCAGGTGCCGGTGCGCACGCTGCTGGCGCAGCGCATCGAGCCCACCTTGTCGATCGCGCTGGTGACGATGGCGCTGACAGTGGCGGTTGCCGTGCCGCTGGGCACGCTGGCCGCGTGGCGCGCCGGCAGCTGGATCGACCGCGCGGTGATGCTGTTCTCGGTGCTGGCGTTCTCGGTGCCGGTGTTCCTGATCGGCTACCTGCTGATCTTCGCGTTCGCGGTGCAGCTGCCCTGGTTCCCGGTGCAGGGCTACACGCGCATCGCCGAAGACCCGGCCGCCTGGGCGCGCGGCCTGGTGCTGCCGAGCGTCAACCTCGCGCTGGTCTACATCGCGCTGATCACGCGGATGACGCGCGCCACCGTGCTGGAGGTGCTGCACGAGGACTACATCCGCACCGCGCGCGCCAAGGGCCTGGGCGTGCTGCCGGTGCTGGGCCACGCGCTGCGCAACGCCGCGGTGCCCATCGCCACCACGGTGGGCGTGGGCATCGCGCTGCTGATCGGCGGCGTGGTCGTCACCGAGACCGTGTTCGCGATCCCCGGCGTCGGGCGGCTGGTGGTCGAATCGGTCCAGCGTCACGACTACCCGGTGATCCAGAGCGTGCTGCTGATCTCGGCCGGCGTCTACGTGCTGATCAACCTGCTGATCGACCTGAGCTACCGCCTGTTCGATCCGCGCATCGAGTATTGACGTGAGCACCGTCCCCGCCACCCTCATCGACGACGACGCCCCGTTCGTCCCGCCGCGCTTTCGCTGGCTGCGCAAGCATCCCACGCTGGTGGCCGGCGCGCTGCTGCTGGTGCTGATCACGCTGGCCTCGCTGGCCGCGCCCTGGCTGGCCACCCACGACCCGCAGAACCTGGACCCGCTGGCGCGCATGCAGCCGCCGTCGGCCGAGCACTGGTTCGGCACCGACGCGCTGGGCCGCGACGTCTACAGCCGCGCCGTCTGGGGCGGCCGCGTCTCGCTGCTGGTGGGCCTGTCGGTTGCGGTGCTGGCCACGCTGATCGGCACCGTCATCGGGCTCGTCGCCGGCTTCGTGCGCGCCACCGACGCCTGGCTGATGCGCATCATGGACGGGCTGATGGCGATCCCCGGCATCCTGCTGGCGATTGCGCTGATGGCGGTCACGCGCGCCAGCCTGACGACGGTGATCGTCGCGATCACCGTGCCCGAAGTGCCACGCGTTGCGCGGCTGGTGCGCTCGCTGGCGCTCACGCTGCGCGAGCAGCTCTACGTCGAGGCGGCGCACGCGGTGGGCACGCGGCTGCCCACCATCCTGCTGCGCCACGTGCTGCCCAACACGGTGGCCCCGCTGGTGGTGCAAGCCACCTTCGTCGCGGCGGCGGCCGTGCTGGCCGAGGCGGTGCTGTCGTTCCTGGGCGTCGGCGTGCCGCCGCAGGTGCCGAGCTGGGGCAACATGATGGCCGAGGGCCGCAACTTCGTCGCCGTGGCCTTCCACGTGATCCTCTACCCGGGGCTGCTGCTGGCGGCCACGGTGCTGGCGATCAACCTCCTCGGCGACGGCCTGCGCGATGCGCTGGACCCGCGCCTGGCGCGGCAGTTGTAGCGATGGCCGGCGACGAGTTGCAAGCCGGCACGCCGCTGCTGGAGGTGCGCGAGCTCAAGGTCAGCTTCGACACCCTGGCCGGCCGTGCGCGCGCGGTGGACGGCATCTCGTTCGAGCTGCGCGCCGGCGAGACGCTGGGCGTGGTCGGCGAATCGGGTTGCGGCAAAAGCGTCACCTCGCTGGCGCTGATGCGGCTGCTGGCCGAGCCGCCGGCGCGCGTCAGCGGTGCCGTCCGGCTCCGCGGCACCGAGCTGCTGACGCTGCCCGAGCGCGCGATGCGCCAGGTGCGCGGCAACCGCATCTCGATGATCTTCCAGGAGCCGATGACGTCGCTGAACCCGGTGCTGACCATCGGCCGCCAGATCGCCGAGAGCGTGCGCGTGCACCAGGGCGCCGGCCGCGCCGAGGCGCTGGCACGCGCGGTGGAGATGCTCAAGCTGGTGCAGATCCCCGAGGCCGAACGCCGCGTCAACGAGTACCCGCACCAGCTCTCGGGCGGTATGCGCCAGCGCGTGATGATCGCGCTGGCGCTGGCCTGCCGCCCCGAGGTGCTGATCGCCGACGAGCCGACGACGGCGCTGGACGTGACGATCCAGGCGCAGATCCTCGACCTGATCGCGCGGCTGCAGCGCACGCTGGGCATGGGCGTGCTGCTGATCACGCACGACCTCGGCGTGGTGGCCGAGAGCTGCGACCGCGTGATCGTGATGTACGCCGGCCGCAAGGTGGAAGAGGCGCCGGTCGATGCCCTCTTCGACCGTCCCCTGCACCCCTACACGCGGGCGCTGATGGCCTCGATGCCGTCGCTGAACGCCAGCGACGCGCGGCTGGCCGAGATCCCCGGCATGGTGCCGTCGCCCATCGGGCCTCGCCGAGGCTGCAGCTTTGCGTCGCGCTGCGCCCACGCCAACGCCCGCTGCAGCGCCGAGACGCCGCTGCTGCGCGAGCACGCGGCCGGCCATGCGGCGGCCTGCTTCGCACTCGACGAAGGGCGCGCCGGATGGGCTGCCGGGGCCACGGGCGCCGCGGCCGAGGTCACGGCATGACGACGCCGCCGCTGCTGGAGGTGCGCGACCTCAAGAAGCACTACGCGGCGCCGCGCCGCTGGTTGTCGCCGCGGCGGCCGCCGGTGCAGGCGGTGGACGGCGTGTCGTTCGACGTTGCGCGCGGCGAGACGCTGTCGCTGGTTGGCGAGTCGGGCTGCGGCAAGACGACGACCGCGAAGACCGTGCTGCGCCTGATCGAACCCAGCGCCGGGTCGGTGCGCCTGGCCGGCCAGGAGCTGACCGCGCTGACGCCGGCGGCGATGCGCGAGCGCCGGCGCGAGCTGCAGATCATCTTCCAGGACCCCTATGCCTCGCTGAACCCGCGCTGGAGCGCCGGCGAGATCATTGCCGAGCCGCTGCGCAACTTCGGCGTCCACTCGCGCGCACAGCGGCGCGAGCGCGTCGACTGGCTGCTGCAGCGCGTGGGCCTGCGGCCCGAGGCGGCCGCGAAGTATCCGCACGAGTTCTCCGGCGGCCAGCGCCAGCGCCTGGGCATCGCGCGCGCGCTGGCGCTCGAGCCCAAGCTCATCGTCTGCGACGAGCCGGTCTCGGCGCTGGACGTCTCGGTGCAGGCCCAGGTCGTCAACCTGCTGATGGACCTACAGGCCGAACTGGGCATCGCCTACCTCTTCGTCGCCCACGACCTCGCGGTGGTGCGCCACATCAGCCGTCGCGTCGCGGTGATGTACCTCGGCCGCATCGTCGAGATCGCCGACCGCGACACGCTGTTCGCCGCGCCGCGGCACCCCTACACCGAGATCCTGCTGTCGGCCGCGCCGGTGCCCAACCCGCGCGCGCCGTCGCACCGGCTGCTGCTGCAGGGCGACCCGCCCAGCCCCGCCAACCCGCCGCCGGGCTGCCGCTTCCACACCCGCTGCCCGCTGGCGCAGGACGTCTGCCGCACGCAGTCGCCACCGCTGTCCAGCCGGCCGTCACCCGCCGGCGAGCATCTCGTCGCCTGCCACTTCCGCTGAGGTCGAACGTCATGAGCGCCAACCACTACGACTTGCTGATCCGCGGCGGCACCGTGATCGACGGCACGCAGGCGCCGCGCTTCGACGCCGACGTCGGCATCAGCGGCGGCCGCATCGCGGCGATCGGCGGGCTCGCCGGCGCCACGGCCGACCAGGTGATCGACGCGGCCAACCGCATCGTCGCGCCCGGCTTCATCGATTCGCACACCCACGACGACCAGGCCTTGCTGGGCCAGCCTTCGATGAGCTTCAAGGTCTCGCAGGGCGTGACGACGGTGGTGGCCGGCAACTGCGGCATCAGCGCCGCGCCGCTGCGCGAGGGCATGGCGCTGCCGATGCCGCTGTCGCTGCTGGACGCCCCCGGCGCGCCGCGCTTCACGCGCTTTGCCGACTACCTGGGCGCGCTGCGGCGCACGCCCGCGGCCGTCAACGTCGCTGCGATGGTGGGCCATTCGACGCTGCGCGCGACGGTCATGGGCGACGACCTCGACCGCGCGGCCACCGAGGCCGAGATCGCCGCGATGCGCGCCCACGTCGAAGAGGCGATGCAAGCGGGCGCGATCGGCCTGTCCACCGGCACCTTCTACCCGCCGGCGGTGAAGGCGACGACCGAGGAGATCATCGAGGTCGGCCGGCCGCTCAGCAGCCGCAAGGCGCTGTACGTCACCCACATGCGCGACGAGGCCGACCACGTGCTGCAGGCGCTGGACGAAACCTTCCACATCGGCCGCGCGCTGGCCGTGCCGGTGGTGGTTTCGCACCACAAGGTGATGAACCGCGCCAACCACGGCAAGTCGGTCGGCACGCTGGCCTTCATCCGCGAATCGATGCGGCACCAGTGCATCGGACTCGACTGTTATCCCTACACCGCCGGCTCAACGATGATCCGCAGCGACCGCGGCATGATGGACGAGCGCGTGCTGATCGCCTCCAGCGAGCCGCACCCCGAGATGGCCGGCCGCGACCTGAAGGACATCGCCGACGAATGGGGCGTCGACCGCGCCGAGGCGGCGCAGCGGCTGCAGCCCGGCACCGCGATCTACTTCCTGATGGACGAGGCCGACGTGCGGCGCATCCTGGCCTTCGATGAAACCATGATCGGCTCCGACGGCATCCCCCTCGGCGACAAGCCGCACCCGCGGCTGTGGGGCACCTTCCCGCGCGTGCTGGGCCACTACTGCCGCGAGCTGAGGCTGTTCCCGCTGGAGACGGCCGTGTGGAAGATGACCGGCCTGACCGCGCGCCACTTCGGCCTGCAAGGCCGCGGCAGTTTGCAACCGGGCCACCACGCCGACGTCGTGATCTTCGACGCCGCCACCGTGCGCGACGCGGCCAGCTACGCCGAGCCGACGCTGCCGGCGCAGGGCATCGACATGGTGATCGTCAACGGCCAGATCACCTGGCGCGAGGGCGCGCACACCGGCGCGCGCGGCGGACAGGTCATCACGCGCTGAACGGCGAGGCGCGGGGCAACCGGGCTGCCCACCGCGACCCCACGCAGCCTTGCGCGGATCAGGGTTTGTACGATTGTCCATAGATTTGTACGATCGTCCAATTGCGCCTTTCCCCGCGGACACAGACCCGCCGACAACCCGCAAGCGCAGCCATGACAGCCCCCTCCTCGTCCAGCCTCAGGCCGCCGACGGCTGCGCGCGTGGATCGCCGGGCCGCGATCCTGCTGGCGGCCGAGAAGCTGTTTGCCCAATACGGCTACCACGCCGTGTCGATCCGGCAGATCGCGGCCGAAGCCGGTGTGCCGCTGGCCTTGGTGGGCTACTACTACGGCGCCAAGCACGAGCTGTTTCATGCCGTCTTCACGCACTGGCAACCCGTCATCGACCAGCGCTTGGCGCTGCTGCAGCAGGCGCTGACGGGCAAGGAGCCGCCGACGCTGCGCCGCGTCGCCCAGGCCTTCGTGCAGCCGGTGCTGGGCCTGCGCGCCAGCAGCGAGGGCGAGTTCTACGCCCTGCTGGTGGCGCGCGAGCTGCAATACCGCACGCCGGAAACCGAGCGTGCGCTGGCCGTCACCTTCGACCCGATGGCGCACGCGTTCATCGACGCGCTGCACCAGTTGCGGCCGAACTGGCCGCGGGGGCGCGCGGCCTGGGCCTACCAGTTCGCCATGGGCGCCCTGCTGCACCACATGGCCGACCACCGCATCGAGCGCCTGTCGCGCCGCCAGAACCGGCCCAACGATCCGGCGGCCGAGCCGCTGCTGATCGACTTCATCACCGCCGGCCTCGAAGCCGCATTGCCTTCACCCCCTCGCCGTTCGACCCAAGGAGACCCGAACCATGATGAGCCGTCGCCTGATCGCCGCCGCAGCACTGCTGGGCGCCGCCGGCCTGACCCTGCCCGCACAGGCACAGCAGCAGCCCATCCGCCTCACGGCAGCAGCCGGGCATCCGCCGGTGTTTCTGTGGGTCAAGCTGATGGACGAGTTCTTCATCCCGGAGGTCGACAAGCGGCTGGCCGCCAGCGGCAAGTACAAGATCGAATGGACCAAGGCCTGGGGCGGGACGCTGGCCAAGCTCGGCGCTGAATCCAAGGCCCTGAGCGACGGCGTGGCCGACCTGGCCCTCGTCAGCACGGTGTTCGAGGCCGCCAAGTTCCCGATGCAGAACATCAGCTACTTCACGCCGTTCGGCGCCGAAGACATCGCCACCACGACCCGGCTCGTGGAAGACCTGCAGAAGAGCATTCCCGCGATGGGCGAAGCCTGGACCAAGAACGGTCTGGTCTACCTCAGCGGCGCGGCCCTCGACACGTACCACATCTGGACCACCTTCCCCGTGCGCTCCATCGACGACCTGAAGGGCAAGAAGATCATCGCGCCGGGCCCGGCGGCCAACTGGATCAAGGGCACCGGCGCCACCGCCGTGTCCGGCAACCTGAACACCTACTACGAGGACATCAAGTCCGGCGTCGCCAGCGGCACCATCACCTTCGCCACCGGCGCCTGGAGCGCCAAGGTGCACGAAGTGGCACCGTACATCACCAAGGTCAACTTCGGCTCGCAGTTCGCCAGCGGCGTGGCGATGAACAAGAAGCGCTTCGACAGCCTGCCGCCCGACGTGCAGAAGGTCTTCCGCGAGGTGGGCGCCGAGTACCGCGAGCGCTTTGCCAACGCCCAGACCGAGACCGCCTCGACACTGCTCAAGAAGGCGCAGGAAGCCGGCGCCAAGATCAGCGAGCTGGCCCCGGCGGAGCGCCAGCGCTGGGCCGATGCCCTGCCGCCGCTGGGCAAGATCTGGGCGGCCGATCTGCAGGCCAAGGGCATGCCCGGCGACCAGATCCTGCAGGCCTACATGGCCGGCCTGGCGAAGGCCGGCGTGCAGGTGCCGCGCGACTGGTCCGAAAAGTGACGCCATCGCCGTCCTCCAACGTGGACACCGGCCACACGGACTCGTACAAGCAGCCGCTGCCCGGCGGCTACCAGCGCCTGACCCAGGCGCTGAACGCCGTGGGCACGCTGTGGATCGTGGCGCTGATGCTGTTGATCAACGGTGACGTGCTGGGCCGCGAGCTGTTCGACGCGCCGATCCGCGGCACGACCGAGCTGGTGGCGCTGTCCATCGTCGGCATCGTGTTCCTGCAGCTCGCCGACACCCTGGTGGCGGGCCGCATGACGCGCTCCGATGCGCTGCTCGACCGCCTCAAGCGCACCACGCCCTGGCTGGCAGCGCTGATGCAGGCGCTGTTCCACGGGGTCGGCGCCGTGCTGATGGCCGTGATCCTGGCCGCGTCGTGGGAGCCGCTGCTGGAGTCGATCCGCATCCAGGAATACGTCGGCGCCCTCGGCGACTTCATGGCGCCGGTCTGGCCGGTGCGACTGATCATGCTGGTGGGCATGGTCTCCACCCTGGTCGCCTTCGTGCTGCTGGCCTGGATGGACCTGTGCCGCCTGCGGGCGCTGAAGAGGGCCGAGGGGGCCCGGCCATGACCCCGCTGGCCGTCGCAGGCCTGTCGCTGCTGGTGATGCTGGCCCTGATCTGGGCCGGCATGCACGTGGCGGTGGTGCTGGCCGTGGTGTCCTTCGTCGGCGTCTGGCTGATCCGCGGCGACGCTTCCGTGGCCGCCAACCTGCTGGCGCAGGCCAGCCAGGATGCCATTGCCAGCCACATCTTCGGCGTCGTACCGCTGTTCGTGCTAACGGGCTTCCTGGTAGCCATCGCCGACGTCGGCAAGGACGCCTTCGAGGTCGCCAACCAGGTGCTGCGGCGCATCCGCGGCGGCCTCGGCATCGCCACGGTGGCGTCGAACGCGGTATTCGCCGCCATCACCGGCATCTCGGTCGCCTCGGCCGCCGTCTTCACGCGCGTGGCGGTGCCGGAGATGCTGCGCTATGGCTACAACCCGCGCTTCGCCGTCGGCGTGGTGGCGGGCTCGTCGGTGCTGGGCATGTTGATTCCGCCCAGCCTGCTGATGATCCTGTACGGCTTCCTGGCCAACCAGTCGGTCGGCGACCTGTTCACCGCCGGCATCGTGCCGGGGCTGCTGCTGGCAACGGCGTACGCGATCGGCATCGTGCTGATGGCCACGCTGTCGCCGCGCTCGGTGTACGACGGTGGACGGGCGCTCGCGGTCGAGGAGACCGAGCTGATGCCGCTCGGCACCCTGGCGCTGAAACTGCTGCCCAGCGTGCTGCTGATCGTGTCCGTGCTCGGCGGCCTGTACGCCGGCTTCTTCACCGCCACCGAGGCCGGCGCCACCGGTGCGGCCGTCGCGCTGGCGGTGGCGCTGGTGCGCCGCAAGCTCGACCTGCGATCGCTGTGGAACGTGCTCACCGAGACCGGCCACGTCACCGTGGCGGTCAGCTTCCTGATCATCTGCGCCACCATCTACACGCGCATGCTGGCGATGTCGGGCCTGCCGCAGTTCCTGGTCGAACGGATGACGCACCTGGGCCTGGGGCCGACCGGCTTCCTGCTGATCTACATCGCCTTCATCATCCTGCTGGGCATGATCATCGATTCCTCGTCGATCCTGCTGATCGTGCTGCCGCTGATGGTGCCGATCGCCGAGCAGTTCGGCCTCAACATGATCTGGCTGGGCGTCGTCACCGTCGTCGCGGTCGAGATCGGCCTGCTGACGCCGCCCTTCGGGCTGTCGGTGTTCGTCATCAAGAGCACGCTGCCGCCGGACAACCGCCTCACGCTGGGCGACATCTTCCGCGGCACGGCGCCTTTCACGCTGATGATGTTCGTGGTGCTGATGCTGCTGGTCTTCGTGCCGCAGATCAGCCTGGTGCTGCTCAAGACACCCGGAGGTTGACATGCCGCGCACCAATCCCCTGCAGGGCTTCACCATCGACCGGACGCAGATCCGCACCATCGGGCACGACCTGCAGCGCCCCGAGTGCATCCTGGCCGAGCCCGACGGCACGTTGTGGTCGGCCGACGCGCGCGGCGGCGTGATGCGCATCGCGGCCGACGGCACGCAGCGCTTCATCGGCCAGCGCGCCGACGCCCGCTTCGAGCGCGCGGCGGCGGCCAGCAGCGCCGAGCTGGAACACAAGTACACCACCGGCACGCTGCCCAACGGCCTGGCCTTTGCAGCCAACGGCGACATCCTCATCAGCAACTTCGGCACCGATCGCCTGGAGGTGATGACCCGCGACGGCGACAGCCGCGTGCTGTACGACCGCATCGACGGCCAGCCGATCGGCAAGGTCAACTTCGTGCTGCGCGACGCCAGGGACCGCATCTGGCTGACCGTCTCCACGCGCGTCAACCCCTGGACCACGGCGGCCAGTTCGCGCGTGCGCGACGGCTACGTGGCCGTGGTCGAACGCGGCGTGCTGCGCGTGGTGGCCGACGGCTTCCATTTCACCAACGAGATCCGCTTCGACGCCGCCGAGCAGTGGCTCTACATCGTCGAGACCACCGGCCCGCACATCACCCGCATGCGCGTGGACGACCGTGCCGACGGCGTGCACCTCACCGAGCGCGAGGTCTTCGGCCCGGCGCACCTGGGCGGCTTCCCGGACGGCATCGCCTTCGACGCCTTCGGCAACCTGTGGTGCACGCTGGTGATGGTCGACCAGATCATCGCCCTGACCCCGCAAGGCGACCGGCTGCTGCTGCTGGACGACGGCGATCCGGCGGCCTCCAGGCAGTTGCTCGACCACATGGCCGCGGGCACCGTGACGCCCGACGACATGATGAAGGCGCGCGGCACGCTGGCGCCCTGGATGGCCAGCATCACCTTCGGCGGGCCGGACCTGCGCACGGTCTATGTCGGCAGCCTGATGGGCACCGCCATCCCCCACTTCCGCAGCCCCGTCGCAGGCCTGCCCATGATCCATTGGAAGTAAGGAAGGAACACAGCCCCATGCCCCGCAGCTTCGTCGACCTGTCGATCTACCTCGAAAACGACGTCATCTCCGACCCGCCGCCCTTCGCACCGAAGATCCAGTACTTCACGCACGAGAACACCGTCGACCAGATCACGCCCTTCTTCCCCGGCCTGAAGAAGCAAGACCTGCCCGACGGCGAAGGCTGGGCGGTGGAGCAGATCCAGCTGTCCACCCACAACGGCACGCACCTCGATGCGCCCTACCACTTCCATTCGACGATGGACAAGGCGCTGGGCGAGCAGAAGCCCTCCATCGCCATCGACCAGGTGCCGCTGGAGTGGTGCTTCCAACCCGGCGTGAAGCTCGACTTCCGCCACTTCGCCGACGGCTACGTCGTCACCGCGGCCGACGTCGAAGCCGAGCTGGCGCGCATCGGGCACGTGCTGCAGCCGCTGGAGATCGTCGTCATCAACACCCGTGCCGGCGCGCGCTACGGCCATGACGACTACGTCAGCGCCGGCTGCGGCATGGGCTATGAAGCGACGATGTACCTGCTGCAGCGCGGCGTGCGCCTGACCGGCACCGACGGCTGGAGCTGGGATGCGCCTTTCGTGCACACCGCGCAGAAGTACGGCCAGACGCACGATGCCGCGCTGATCTGGGAAGGCCACAAGGCCGGCCGCGACATCGGCTACTGCCACCTGGAGAAGCTGCACAACCTGGAAGCGCTGCCGCCCACGGGCTTCTTCATCAGCTGCTTCCCGCACAAGATCCGCGGCGCCAGCGCCGGCTGGACGCGCGCGGTGGCGATCTTCGACGACGCACTGATGGCCGCGCGCTGAGCGGCTGCCGCGCCGACCCGCCTGATGACCCACCTTCACCGACCCAAGCCATGAGCAAGACCATCATCAGCTGCGCCATCACCGGCGCCGTGCACACGCCGAGCATGTCGCCCCACCTGCCCTGCACGCCCGAGGACATCGCGCGCCAGAGCATCGACGCCGCCGCGGCCGGCGCCGCCATCATCCACCTGCATGCGCGCGACCCGGCCGATGGCCGGCCGTCGCCGTCGGCCGACGTGTTCCTGCAGTTCCTGCCGCGCATCGCCGAGCAGACCGATGCCGTCATCAACATCACCACCGGCGGCAGCGTGACGATGACGCTGCACGACCGGCTGCAAGGCGCGCTGCGCGCCTCGCCGGAGATGGCCTCGCTGAACATGGGTTCGCTGAACTTCGCCATGTTCCGCATGGCCGAGAAGCCACGGCAATGGAAGCACGATTGGGAGGTGCCCTACCTGCAGGCCACCGAGGACGGCATCTTCCGCAACACCTTCCGCGACATCCGCTACATCCTGGAGACGCTGGGCAAGACGCACGGCACGCGGTTCGAGTTCGAGTGCTACGACATCGGCCACCTGTACAACCTGGCCTACTTCGTCGAGATCGGCCTCGTCAAGCCGCCGTTCCTGATCCAGTCGGTCTTCGGCGTGATGGGCGGCATCGGCGCCGACCCGGAGAACGTGTTGCTGATGAAGCAGACGGCCGATCGCCTGTTCGGCAAGGACTATGTCTGGTCGCTGTTCGCCGCCGGCAGGCATCAGATGCCCTTCGTGACCATGGGCGCGGTGATGGGCGCCAACGTGCGCGTCGGCCTCGAAGACAGCCTCTTCATCGAGCGCGGCAAGCTGGCCCGATCGAACGCCGAGCAGGTGGCCAAGATCCGCCGCATCCTGACCGAGCTGGGCCTGGACATCGCCACGCCCGACGAAGCGCGCCGGATGCTGCAGCTCAAAGGCCGCGCCAACGTGGCGTTCTGAGCGGGTGCTGGCCGGCGCGGAGCTTGCCTGATGGACGCGACCTACGGCATCAAGAGCCTCGCCGACTCGCTGGCCGAACCGCGGCTGATCTTCGAGTACGCGCCGGTCGGGCTGATGTTCACGCGCGACCGCGTCATCGAGCGCTGCAACGTGGCGCTGGCCGAGATGTTCGGCTACGAGCGCGCGCAGATCGAAGGCCACACCACCGAGCGGCTGTACCCCTCGCACGAGGAGTTCGAATCCATCGGCGAACGCGGCGCGGCCAGCATGCAGCAGACCGGCTTCTACCGCGACCAGCGCATCATGCGCCACGCCAAGGGCCACATGTTCTGGTGCGCGGTGTCGGGGCGCTCGTTCTCGCCCGACGCGCCCTATGCGTCAGTCATCTGGGTGTTCGAGGACTTGAGCGCCGTGCGGCCCGTCAACGCCGATCTGACGGCGCGCGAGCGCGAGATCGCCGCGCGCTTGATCAGCGGGCTGGGCAGCAAGGCCATCGCGCGCGACCTGAAGGTCAGCCATCGCACCGTGGAGGCCCACCGCATGCGGCTGATGCGCAAGCTCGGCGTGTCCAGCACCGGCGAACTGGTCGCACGCATCCTGGGCATGCCGGGCAGCCACTGAGCTGGCCCCGCAGCCGGGGCTCAAGGGTGCGGCACGGCCCCGACGAGGATCGCCGCCACCACGCAAGGCTCCGTGCCGCGCACGCTCCACGAGTGCACGGTGCCGCGCTGCACCAGCACGTCGCCGGCCTTGAGCAGGGTTTCGCCGCTGTCGAGGATGGCGTAGATCTCGCCTTTCAGCACGATGATGTAGTCCACCGTGCTGGTCTTGTGGCGCATCGGGTCGTCGGAGTGCGCGTCGGGCGCATGGCCCGCGCCGATGGACTCGAAGGCCTTGGCCGCGTCGGCGCCCTTCCACTGCGTGTCGGGCGGGAACTCGACGATGCGCAGGATGCTGCCCACCGCAGGCGGCTCCAGCCGCACCGGCCGCGCGGCCGCATCGGCACTGCCGGTGTTGTCGGCCGGCGCCGTGGTGGTCTCCCACAGGTCGGTCAGCGCCACGCCGGGCATCGACGCCATTTCCTTGATGTTGGGCGCCAGCCCGTCCATGATGAAGGTGGAACGGTTTTGCGCGTCATGTCCGGTGACGACGCGGCGGATTCTCCAGACCATGTGATCTCTCCCGGGTGCTTCAGGGGTGGGCGTGGTTGCAATCGGGGCCGCAGCCGCCGTGCAGCATGCGCTGGCGTTCGGCGTAGTGAGACATCAGGCCGAACAGCCGGATCGAATCGGGCGGGCGCTTGTCGCCGCTGAACTCCTGGAACAGGTTGTTCACCGTGACGCAGATGCGCTCGGCATCGGTCCAGTTGCTGAAGGCCTTGAGCGAGATGTCGTCCACCGCCTGCTCCAGCGTCATGCCGGCGTCGAAGCGCTTGCGCGCCTCGGCCTTGACGTATTCGAGGTAGTGCTTGAGCTCGCGCACGCCGCTCTTGTCGGTGATCGGGCCGTGGCCGGGCACGACGACGTCGACATCCCAGCTCAGGATCAGATCGCAGGCGCGGATCCAGTTGTCCACCGGGCCGGCCCAGACGATGGGGTGGCCGCCGTTGAACAGGATGTCGCCGGTGAAGACGACCTTGTCTTGGGGCACGTAGCACAAGGTGTCGCCCCGGGTGTGCGCGGGGCCCACCTCGACCAGCCTGACGGTCTTGTTGCCGACCTTGAGCTCTAGCTCGCCGCTGAAGGTGCGCGTCGGCGGCGTGTAGACGATGCCGCGGAAGTCGAACACGCGGCCCATGGTCTTCATCAGGAACTCGCCGCCGTCGCCCAGCTGCTTGTAGTTGCGGAAGCGGTCGATCAGCGCCTGCGGCGGGTGCTCGCGCATCTCGTCGGCGCAGGACTGCGAGACGATGATCTCCGAGTCGCCGACCAGTTGGTTGCCGAAGTAGTGGTCGCCGTTGGCGTGGGTGTTGACGACCTGGGCGATCTCGCGCGCCGCCGGCACGGCGTTGCGCATGGCGTGCAGCATCTCGCGCGTGAGCTTGAGGTCGAACAGCGTGTCCACCAGCAGCGACTGCCCGCTGTCGGTGATCAGGCCCGCGTTGCTCCAGCCCCAGCTGCCATCCGGCAGCAACCAGGCGTGGTTGCCGTTGCCGATTTCATGCAGGCCCTTGGTGTATTGCCATTTCATGCCGTGTCTCCTTGGTCGAGCGTGAATGAGGTTGAGCGGACGAGCCGACGCGCGCGCCGCCGCTCAGGCGGTGCGCCAGCGCAGCAGGTGGCGCTCGACGCGTTCGAGCAGCACGTTGCTGAGGTAGCCGATGGCGCCGAGCACGATGATCCCGGCGTACAGATCGGCGCTGCGGAAGGCACGCGCGGCCAGCGTGATGTTCTGGCCCAGGCCGACGATGCCGGCCAGCATCTCGGTGACCACCGCGAGGATCAGCGACACCGTCAGCGACAGCCGCAGCCCCGCGAAGATGTCGGGCATGGCGTTGGGCAGCGCGATCTTCCAGATGGTTTCGAGCCGGCTCAGGTGCAGGATGCGGGCCACCTCCAGCAGCCGCGGCTCGATCGTCTTGAAGCCATGGACCGTGTTGAGCAGCACCGGCCACAGCGACGAGAAGGCGATGGCCGCGACGATCATGCGGTCGTTGAGGCCCAGCAGCATCACGAACACCGGCACCAGCGCCGACGCGGGCAGCGGCCGGATGAGTTCGAGCGTCGGCTCGATGTAGTCGCGGATGCGCGGTGACAGGCCGATCGCGGCACCGAGCACGACGCCGGCCAGCGAGGCCGTTGCGAAGCCCAGGAACATGCGCGACAGCGTCTGGCGGAAGGCGTCCCAGAAGTCCGCGCTGCCCATCTGCTCGCGCAGCGACTCGAAGCTCTGCGTCGGGGCCGGAAAGAACACGGGCGAGATCAGTTCGCGGCTGGCCGCCCACTGCCACAGCGCCAGCAACAGCGCCAGCACGCCCAGGCTGGCCAGCCACATGAGCACACCGTTGCCGCGCAGCTTCATGCCGCCTGCTCCGCCCAGTTGCCCATGCGGCCGAACCAGCTTCGCTGCGCGCGCAGCAGCGAGGCGTTGAGCGCCCAGCCGATCAGGCCGATCCAGCCGACGAAGGCGAACACCTTGTCCGGGCGCATGCTTTCCTGCGCGACGATCAGCGCGTAGCCCAGGCCGATGGGGTTGGCCGTGATCTCCACCGTGACCGCCACCACCAGCGAGACGGCGGCGGCCAGGCGCAGGCCGACGAAGATGCGCGGCAGCGCGGCGGGCAGCACGATCTTGGTGACGCGCTGCACGAGGTTGAAGTTGAGCACCTGCGCCACTTCGATCAGCCGCGGCTCGATGCCGCGCACCGCGCCTTCGGTGACGATCAGCAGCGGCCAGAAGCAGGAGAAGGCGACGATGCTGCTCTCCATCTTGAAGCCGTAGCCGTGGATCAGCAGCGCCAGCGGGATCAGCGCGACCGACGGAATCGGGCGCAGCGACTCGGTCGAGACGCGCATCAGCTGCGCCAAGGTGCGCGAAAGCCCGAACGCCACGCCGACCAGGATGCCGGCGCTCGCCCCCACGGCCAGGCCGCCGACGGCGCCGCCGAAGGTCTCCAGCGCTGCCTTGAACAGGCTGCCGTCGAGCACCACGCCGACCGCCGCGCGCAGGATGGCGCTGGGGTAGGACAGGCTCTGCGCCTGCAGCGCGCCCGTGCGGGCGCTCCACTCCCATAACACCAGCACCAGCACCGGCAGCAGCAAACCCTTGAGGATGCGCGTCATCTCAGTGGCCTGGCGGCAGCAGGTGGAACAGGCGATGGCGATAGGCCAGGAAGCGGGCGTCCTCGCGCGTGGTCAGCTGGTTGCGCGGGCGCTCCAGCTCGATGGGCATGGTGTCGGAAATGCGGCCCGGATGGCGGTCCATCGAGATCACGCGGTCGCCCAGGTAGATGGCTTCCTCCAGGTCGTGGGTGATGAAGACCACCGTCACGCCGACGTCGGCGCACAGCCGGGCCACCTCGTCCTGCAGGCTCTGCCGCGTCATGGCGTCGAGCGCGCCGAAAGGCTCGTCCATCAGCAGCACCTGCGGCGCCTGCGCCATGCAGCGGGCGATCTGCAGCCGCTGCTGCATGCCGCCGGACAACTGCGTCGGGTAGGCGTCGGCGCGCTCGGCCAGGCCCCCCCGCGCGAGCATGGCGTGGATGATGTCGGCGCGCTCGCTGCGTGGCACCCGCCGCGCTTCCAGCGCCAGCTCCACGTTGCCGGCCACGGTGCGCCAGGGCAGCAGCGCACGGCCGTAGTCCTGGAACACCACGGCCAGCTCGCGCTGCGGGCCGGCCACCGGCTGCCCGCGGTACAGCACCTGCCCGCGCGTCGGCGCGAGCAGCCCGCCCATCATGCGCAGCAAGGTGGTCTTGCCGCAGCCCGAGGCCCCGACGATGCAGACGAACTCCTTCTCGTGCACCGTGACCGAGATGTCGTTCAGGATGTTCAGCGAGCCGACGGTGAAATCCAGCCCTTGCACGGAGAGGATCGGGCTGGCGGGCGACCGGGTCATGCGCCGTCTCGTTCGGCTGGCAGCGTCGATCTCACTTGTAGATCAGCCGCGCCGGATCGACCGGCTTCTTCAGCATGTTCTGGTCCATCATGATGGTGTTCCAGCGTTGCACGACGTCGGGCGTGATCACGGGCTTGAACTTGGGGTCCGGGAAGGTGGCCTGAACCTCGGCCGGGAACGGGATGTAGGCCAGGTTGGCCTTGCGGACGACGGCGGGGTCCTTGGCCGCCAGCGCCGAAGCTTCTTCGATCGATGCCTTGAACGCCTCCACCTCCTTGCGGTGCGCGTCGGCCCATTTGCGCGAAGCGACGTACCACCCGGCCTGCGTTTCGCCGTCGAGGTCGGCGATGTAGGCGGCAACGACGCGCCCGGTCTTGTTGGCCAGCGCGCGGGCCAGGAAGGGTTGGACGGCCAGCACGCCGTCGACCTGTCCGGCCTGCAGCACGTCGATCGATTGGGCGAAGGCGTTCTCGGTGAAGGTCACCTTCTTGTAGTCGCCGCCGTTGTCGGCCATCCACTTGCGGAACAGCACGTGCAGGAAGGCGTTGAGGCCCGGCGTGGACACGCGCTTGCCCTCGAAGTCCTTGGCGGTCTTGATCGGGCTGTCGGGCCTGACGATGACAGCCACGTCGTTCATGCCCTTGGTGTAGTACCCGCCGCCGGCCAGCACGACGAGGTCCAGCCCCTGGTCCACCGGCTGCATCGTGTTGGGCGGCGTCGGCGTCGCGATCTGCAGGCTGCCCGCCATCAGCGCGGCCGGCGTCGTGGCCGAGTTGGGCACCAGCTTCATCTCCACGTCGAGGCCGTGCTTCTTGAAGATGCCTTCGTTGGCCGCCACGAAGGCGTTGGCGAAGGCGGTCGAGGCCGAGAAGCCGAAGACGATCTTGTCGGCCAGGGCGGACAAGGAGAACCCCGCCGTCAGCGCGAAGACCGCCAGGGGGCGTGCAAGGGGGCGTGCAAGGGCGCGTGCAGCGCCGCGAACGATCAGCATGCTTGTTTCCTTCGTTGCTTGTGGAAGTGCCGTCAGGCCTGGAACACGATGCGGTTCCTCAGCACGCCGAGCCCGCCGACCTCGAGCTCGACCACGTCGCCGTGCTGGAGGAACTTGCCCAGTTCGAGCCCGCAGCCGCCGCCGACGGTACCCGAGCCGAAGAACTCCCCCGCGTGCAGGGTCTCGTCCTTCGAGGCGTGCGCCAGCACGTCCTCGAAGCGATGCTGCATCTCGCCGCTGTTGCCGCGCGACCATTCCTCGCCGTTGACGCGCGCCACCATCGTGAGGTTGTACGGGTCCGCGATCTCGTCGGCGGTGACCAGCCAGGGCCCGAGCACGTTGCCGGTGTCGAAGTCCTTGCCCTTGGTCGGGCCCAGCGTTCCGGCCATCTCGCGGCGCTGCTGGTCGCGCGCGCTGACGTCGTTGAAGATCAGGTAGCCGAAGATGTGGCCGCGCGCGTCCTCGCGGCGGATGTTCTTGCCGCCGCGGCCGGTGATGGCGGCGAACTCCAGCTCGTAGTCCAGCATCTCGCAGTACCTGGGCTTGACGACGTCGGCGCCGGTGCCCACCACCGAGAAGCGGTTGCACTTGTAGTAGATCGGCTCTTCGTACCAGACCTGCGGAATCTCCACCTTGGCCGGGTCGCGCTCGCCGGCGATGCCGAACAGGTGGCTGTTGGCCCGTGCCTGGCGGAAGTGCTTCTCGAAGCACAGGAAGTCGCGCATCTGGCGCGGCTCGGGCAGCGGCGCGCACAGCCGCACGCCCGACAGCGCCAGCGGCTGCTTGGCCGCCGCCAGCAGGGCGCGCGCCTCGGCGAGCCCGGCCGGGCCGGCGTCGATCAGCGCCAGCATGCTGGCGAACGCGGGCGACGGCGACGCGGCGGTGAAGTCCACCAGCGTCTGCTCACCCGGCAGCAGCGCGCCGATGTGACGTTGCCCGTCGGCGAGGTCGAAGGTGACGAGTTTCATGCGATGTCCTTCATGACATGAGAGCGTGAGCGGGGCCGGCCGGCCGGGCGATCAGGTGCCGGCGGCCTGGGGATCGGTGCCGGCATCGAGCGCGCGCAGCGCCGACTTGAGCACCTTGCCGTAGTTGTTCTTGGGCAGTTCGCCGACCAGCCGATAGTGGCGCGGCCGCTTGAAGCGCGCGATGCGCTGCAGGCACAGCCGGTCGAGCTCGGCCGTGTCCACCTGCGCGCCGGCACGCGGCACCACGAAGGCCAGCACCGCCTCGCCCCATTCGGCGTCGGGCCGGCCGATGACCGCGACCTCCAGCACCGCCGGGTGGCACAGCAGCACCTCCTCCACCTCGCGCGGGTAGATGTTGGAGCCGCCGCTGATGATCACGTCCTTGGAGCGGTCCTTGAGGGTCAGGAAGCCGTCGTCGTCGAGCTGGCCCACGTCGCCGGTCAGCAGCCAGCCGGCTTGCAGCGTGCGGCTGCTGGCCTCGGGGTTGCGCCAGTAGCCGGCCATCACGGGATCGCCGCGCACCAGGATCTCGCCGGTCTGGCCGCTGGGCAGCGACGCGCCGTCGGGCGCCGCGATGCGCAGCTCGACGCTGCTCTGCGCCACGCCCACCGAGGCGATGCGCTCGGCGTGGCGCGGATGGCTGCTGTCGGCCAGCACCGCGCGCGACAGGGCGCTGATGGCCATCGGGCACTCGCCCTGGCCGTAGATCTGCACGAAGCGCGGCCCCATGACGCGCAAGGCTTCCAGGATGTCGGCCGTGTACATGGGCCCGCCGCCGTAGACCACGGCCTTCAGGCCGTCGCCGTCGGCGCCGACGGCCGCGGCGCGCCCGACCAGCCGCTTGAGCATGGTCGGCGCGACGAACATCGACACCTCGCGCAGCGTGCGCGCCAGCGCGAGCACCTCGTCGGGGTCGAAGCCGCGCGATTCGGGGATCACGTGGCGCGCACCCGCCAGCACGTGCGGGATGTTGTAGAGCCCGGCGCCGTGCGACATCGGCGCCGCGTAGAGGCTGGCGTCCTGCGGCGAGACGGGGTCGACGTCGGCGAAGTAGCCGAGCGTCATCGCCATCAGGTTGCGCTGGGTCTGCATCACGCCCTTGGGCCGGCCGGTCGTGCCCGAGGTGTAGAAGAGCCAGGCGACGTCGGCGGGGTCGCGCTCGGCGGGCGCCATCGGCGCGGCCGCGAACAAGGCCTCGTACTCGCGGCCGGCGACGTCGATCACGTTCGAGAGCTGCGGCAGCGCGGGGCCGCCGGCGTCGAGGTCGCCGGCCAGGTCGGCGTCGGCGAACAGCAGCCGCGCGCCGCTGTCGGCCAGGATGTATTCGACCTCGCGCGCATGCAGCTTGTAGTTGACGGGCACCACCACCAGCCCGGCGAACCAGGCGGCCCAGATCACGTCGAGGTATTGCGGCGCGTTGCGCATCAACAGCGCGACGCGATCGCCCGCGGCGAGGCCCAGGCGCTGGCGCAGCGTGGCGCCCAGCGCGGCGGCGCGGCGCGCCAGGCCGGCGTAGTCGAGCACTTCACGTGCGCCCAGCAGCACGGCCGGCCGCTGCGGGGCCAGGCGCGCGGAGCGCGCCAGCAGGTGGGCGATGTTCATGCGACCACCACGGCGGCCACGATGCCTGCGTTCGTCATTGCCGGGGCGCTCCTGCGAAGCTGCGGTGGCGGACGCGGCGTGTCGCCGCATCCGTTGCAGTCATTCTAGAAATGGGGTCGTGGCGCCGACAGTCGTAGGATTACTTCACGGGTTAGTACGGAGGCCGGCGATGGCCAGGACCCGCACGGTCACGCGGTGAGTCGACCGCTACGGGCGCCATGACATCACGGCCATCGCGGCGGCCGTGCGCCGGCGACGCTGCCAAGCCATCTCGCTAGGCACGCCGGGACATCGCCGCCTTCGATCGACGGCGGCTGCCGCCGGCGCCGAGGGCGGCCACCGCCAGCAGCGCCAGCATCGACGGTTCCGGCACCGCATCCACGGTCTGCCCGTCGAGCGTGAACGCGAAGTTGAAGGTCGGCGGCGGATTGCCGTAGACGATGTCGGAGCCCACGCGCAGCCAGTCCGGCGCCAACGCGGCGTCGCGCGTCCAGCCTTCGAAATCGGGGCTGAACGGCGTGCCCGGCGCCTCCGCCGGGCGCAGCGACGACAGCCAATAGAAGCTGCCCTGATCCAGCCCCACCTGGGGCACGAAGTAGTAGTGGTCGGCGTCCAGCTCGATGGCGGACGTCAGGTACACGTTGATGAGCACCTCGACACCGCTGACCGAGCCGTTGCCGCCGGTGGCCTGGTTCGGCGTCGGATGAATGCCCCCGGCTTGCACCGAATTGCTCGTCGTGAACGAATTGTTGAGCACGCTGATGGTGTAGCTCAGGCCGCCGCCGCTGGACGAGGCGCCCCACCACGCCAGATCCGCCGGCGAGTCGGTGCGCGTGGGCACCGCGGACACGTGCAACGGGTCCGAGTTGGCCGGGTACACGCCGTAGAACGAGGACACCACGTTGTTCACACTAGCGAGCGTGGCGCCGCCGGCCAGCAGACCGGTGAAGCTGAGCTGCTGGATGGCGGTGCGGCTGCCCAGCACGAAGTCATCGGCCACTTCGATCGCCATGACACCGGCACTGCCCGGTCGCGACACCGCGGCCACCCGACCGTCCACGTCGCCGTTGCTGAAGGAGACCGGGCTGGCCTGCGCCGCCGTGCCCAGACCGGCGAGACTGACGACGACGCCGACCCGCAAGGCCCGTCCGACGTGAACTCGGCTCGTGTGCATGTGCGCTCCCCGTTGCCTCCGCCACGCCGGCGGCGTCTGTCATCGTGCGTCGCACCGGGGCTTGCGCGCGATCCCGTGAACACGGGATGCGGCTCAGCTTTACATCATGGTGCCGGCGCTGGCATGGGCCGGCTTGGCTGCGGCAGCGCGTGCAGGATCGGCTTCAGCGCGCGGCGCGCTCGGGCTGCAGCGGCGGTTGCAGCGGCGGTTGCAGCGGCGGTTGCAGCGGCGGTTGCAGCGGCGGTTGCAACGTTTGGCGGTGGGCCACCACCGCGCGCTTGACCAGCGGCCGCAGCCCCTCGCCGCCGGTCTCGTCCAAGTGCGCGAGCAAGGCACTGCGCATGCGCGGCTCCCAGAACTTGCGCAGGTGCAAGGCGATCTCTTTCGACGCCTCTTCGCTGTCGGGCATCGATTCGAAGAACTGGCCGATGCGGTTGGCCATCTGCAGCAGGTGGGCGATGTCCATTGGCGTCAAAGTCCGAAGCGTTCGGGGTGGGTGTAGGCGACGAAGTCTGCACCGCGCACGAAGCCGGCCAGCGCCAGGCCGCAATCACGCGCGGACTGCACCGCCTGCGCCGTGGGCGCCGAGACCGCGGCCAGCGCGCCGGCGCCGGCCAGCGCGGCCTTCTGCACCATCTCGAAGCTGGCGCGGCTGGTGATGCCGATGAAGCCGTGCGCGGCGTCGGTGCGCGCGCGCACCATCGCGCCGACCAGCTTGTCCAGCGCATTGTGGCGGCCGACGTCCTCGCGCACGAGCTGCACCGCGCCGTCGATGCCGCACCAGGCCGCGGCATGGCTGGCGCCGGTGAGTTGCTGCACGGCCTGCGCGCGGCGCAGCTCGCGCTGCGCGCGCGCCAGCGCCTGCGGCTGCAGGCGGACCACCGGCGCCGCGGGCAGCGCGCGCCGCACCTGCGCCAGGCTGTCGGCGCCGCACAGGCCGCAGCCGGTGCGGCCGGCCAGCGTGCGGCGGCGCTCCTTCAGCCGCCGCTCGCACGCCGACGCCACCTGGAGCTGCAGTTCCAGCCCCTCGGGCGCTGGCTGGATCTCCACGCCGTAGAGCTCGGCCGGGCTGGCCAGCAGCCCCTCGGTCAACGCGAAGCCGAGCGCGAAGTCTTCCAGCTCGGCGGGGCTGGCCATCATCACGGCGTGCGTGATGCCGTTGAACACCAGCGCCACCGGCAGCTCGTCGGCCAGCGCATCGGGTTGGCGGTGCGCGCGGCCGCCGCGCCACGCGGTGACCTCGGCGGCGTGCACGCCGGCCGGCAGCAACGGTGCGTCGGCAGGCTTCACTTGCCCACCACTTCGGCCTTGGCGGGAGCCCGGCCCTGCGCCAGCAAGTCCAGTTGCTGACGGTTGAAATCAGCGTACTGGCGCTGCCACGTCGAGAGCCCCCAGGCGGGCACACGCCCGCCGCCCCCCGAGGGGGTCAAGGCGCCTTGGGACGGCCCGGCGGCGCCTTGCGAGGGCTGCATCACCTTGCTGACCTGCACCGCGGTGACCTTGTACTCGGGGCAGTTGGTGGCCCAGTCGGAGCTGTCCGTCGTGATCACGTTGGCGCCCGACTCGGGGAAGTGGAAGGTGGTGTAGACCACGCCGG
>CAYYDJ010000047.1:0-23601 GCA_964470565.1 uncultured Rubrivivax sp. | reverse complement strand
ATGCGCTGCGTCGTGAAGCGCTGGAT
This sequence comes from uncultured Rubrivivax sp., assembly GCA_964470565.1. Taxonomy (GTDB): domain Bacteria; phylum Pseudomonadota; class Gammaproteobacteria; order Burkholderiales; family Burkholderiaceae_C; genus Rubrivivax. Next base: position 23,575 of record CAYYDJ010000047.1, on the reverse strand, counting down.
GCGCTGGATCATGCCGGCGTCGCGGCGCTCGGCCAGCGTCACTGCCAGGCCGGAGCGGCCGGCGCGGCCGGTGCGGCCGATGCGGTGCACGTAGTCCTCGGCCTTCATCGGCAGGCCGTAGTTGATCACGTGGCTGATGCCCGGCACGTCGATGCCGCGCGCTGCCACGTCGGTGGCCACCAGCACGCGCAACTGGCGCCGGCGCAGGCCTTCCAGCACGCGGTTGCGCCGGCCCTGCGGCATGCCGCCGTGCAGCGCGGCCACCGAATGGCCCATCTCGGCCAGGCGGTCGGCCAGCCAGTCGGCGTCGCGCTGGGTGCTGGTGAAGACCACCGCCTGCTCCATGCTGCGCTCGGTGAGGATGTGGTCCAGCAGCGCGTTCTTGTGCCGCTGGTCGTCGGCCCAGTGCAGCCGCTGCTCGATGTCGGCATGCGCCTGGGTGTGCGAGTCGACCTCGATGCGGCGCGGCTCGCGCATCAGCTCGCGCGCCATCTGGCCGACCACGCCGCCGAAGGTGGCGCTGGTCATCAGCGTCTGGCGTGCGGCGGGCAGCGCCGCGGCGATATGGTGGATGTCCTCGATGAAGCCCATGTCGAGCATGCGGTCGGCCTCGTCCAGCACCAGCAGCTCCACGTGCGCCAGCACCGCCTTGCCGCTGGCCATGTGGTCCATCAGCCGGCCCGGCGTGGCGATCAGCAGGTCCAGCGGGCCGCGCAAGGCCTTCAGCTGCGCGCCATAGGGCACGCCGCCCACGATGCTGGCCACGCGCAGGCCCTGCACGTGGCGGCCGTAGCTGCTGACCGACTTGGTGACCTGCAGCGCCAGTTCGCGCGTGGGCACCAGCACCAGCACGCGCGGCCCGTGCACCACGCCCTTCTCGCGCCGCTGGCCGTTGCCGCGCGCGGCCAGCACGCGGCTGAGCGCGGGCAGCACGAAGCTGGCCGTCTTGCCGCTGCCGGTGCTGGCCGAGACCATCAGGTCCTCGCCCTGCAGCGCCGCGGGCACGGCTTGCGCCTGCACCGGGGTGGGGGTGGCGTAGCCGGCGTCTTGCACGGCACGGTGGAGGGGCGCAGGCAGGCCCAGGGATTCAAAGCTCATCGCGTCTTCTCAGGTCGACGGCATCGCCGCCGACCGGGGGCCGCACGCTTAAGGGCAAGCGATGGCCGTCCGTCTGGTGCTCAGCCGGCTGCAGGAGCAAGCCGGGCTCGACCAGGGTCGAAGGGGATGGGGGGGTGAAGGCCAGGCTGCGGGGGTGCAGCAAGCGGCCGAAGCGGCGAAGTGTAGTCGATTTCGGGTTAACCCTGGAATCTTTTGCCGCGGGCCTTCCGTGCAAACCCGCTGTCGCGTTGTTTCGTATATTCGTAATATGCGAATTCGCTGATACTTTAGCCATGCCAGTGACCCCCCCTGACGCCGCACCCAGCCCCGGCCGCCTGCTGAAGGCGCCGGAGCACTTCATCGACGCCGCCGGCGTGCGCACCGTGTTCGCCGAGGCGCGCTCCGGGCGGCGCGACTTCATCCGCCGCGCCTTCGCCGGTGCCACCGCGCTGGCCGCCGGCGCGGCGGCGCAGGCGCAGCCGTCGAACCCGGTGCCCGCCGAGGGCGGCGACCCCAACATCCTGAACCTGCCCGAGCACAGCAAGGGCCTGGGCCAGCCGGTGGCCACCGACGGCTACGGCAGGCCCTCGAAGTACGAGAGCAACGTGCAGCGCCGGCAAAGCCCCGGCCTCACGCAGACGGCGCAGGCCTCGGTCTCGTTCGCGCCGCTGCAAAGCCTGTTCGGCATCGTCACGCCGTCGGGGCTGCACTTCGAGCGCCACCATCAGGGCTGGTGGGACGTGGACCCCAGCAAGCACCGGCTGCTGCTCAATGGCTCCGATCCCTCGCTGATGAAGACGCCCAAGGTCTTCACGATGGACGAGCTGATGCGCATGCCCTCGACCAGCCGCTTCCACTTCATCGAATGCGGCGCCAACACCGGCATGGAGTGGGGCAACGTCGCGGTGCCGACGGTGCAGTACAGCCACGGCATGCTGAGCTGCAGCGAGTTCACCGGCGTGCCGCTGCGGCTGCTGCTGGACCAGTGCGGCGTCGACTACCAGCGCGCGCGCTTCGTGCTGGGCGAAGGGGCCGACGGCTCGTCGATGACGCGCACGATCCCGATGGAGATGGTGGAAAGCGGCGAGGTGCTGCTGGCCTACGGCCAGAACGGCGAGATGCTGCGGCCCGAGAACGGCTACCCGCTGCGCCTGGTGGTGCCCGGCGTGCAGGGCGTGAGCTGGGTGAAGTACCTGCGGCGCATCGAGGTGGGCGACCAGCCCTGGGCCGCCAAGGACGAGGCCATCCACTACATCGACCTGATGCCCGATGGCCTGCACCGCCAGTACAGCAGCATCCAGGAATGCAAAAGCGTGGTCACCACGCCCTCGGGCGGCCAGGTGCTGCTGGACAAGGGCTTTTACAACGTCTCGGGCCTGGCCTGGTCGGGCCGCGGCAAGGTGGTCAAGGTCGACGTCACCGTCGACGGCGGCCGCAACTGGCGCCCCGCGCGGCTGGAGCAGCCGGTGCTGGACAAGAGCCTCACGCGCTTCAACATCGACTGGGTGTGGGACGGCCGCCCCGCCATCGTGCAAAGCCGCGCCACCGACAGCACGGGTTATGTGCAGCCCACCTACCGCCAGTTGCGCGCGGTGCGCGGCTCGCGCTCGATCTATCACAACAACGCCATCCAGTCCTGGCTGGTGCAGGAAAGCGGCGAGGTGCGCAATGTCCAGTTGGGCTAAGGCCGGCGCCGTCGCGCTGCTGGCGGCCGCCGCGCTGGTCGGCGCGGCACAGGCACAGGTGCTGCCGGGCCTGGGCCGCCCGGCCACCCCGCAGGAGATCAAGGCCTGGGACATCGACGTGCGGCCCGACTTCAAGGGCCTGCCCAAGGGATCGGGCTCGGTCGCGCAGGGGCAGGACGTCTGGGAAGCCAAGTGCGCGATGTGCCACGGCGTCTTCGGCGAATCGAACGAGGTCTTCTCGCCGCTGGTGGGCGGCACCACGGCGGCCGACGTCAAGAGCGGCCGCGTGGCGCGGCTGCTGGACCCCGCGTTCCCCGGCCGCACCACGCTGATGAAGGTGGCCACGATCTCCACGCTGTGGGACTACATCAACCGCGCGATGCCCTGGAACGCGCCCAAGAGCCTGAAGCCCGACGAGGTCTACGCCGTCACCGCCTTCTTGCTCAACCTGGGCGGCGTGCTGCCCGACGACTTCGTGCTGTCGGACCGCAACATCGCCGAGGCCCAGGCCCGGCTGCCCAACCGCCTGGGCATGACCACGCAGCACGCGCTGTGGCCGGGCAAGAGCTTCGGCAACGCCAAGCCCGACGTGAAGGCCGTCGCCTGCATGAGCAACTGCGCCACCGAGCCCACCGTCGCCTCGATGCTGCCCGACTTCGCGCGCAACGCGCACGGCAACCTGGCCGAGCAGAACCGCCTGGTCGGCCCGCAGCACGGCGCCGACACCAGCCGGCCCCCCGGCACGCCGCCGGCGCCGGCGCCGGATGCCGCGGCAACGGCCAAGCCGGCGGCCGCTGCAGCCGCCCCCGCATCGCCGGCGGCCACGGCGCTGCTGAACAAGCACGCCTGCACGGGCTGCCACGCAATCGATGGCAAACTCGTTGGCCCGAGCTTCCGCGAGGTGGCCGTCAAGCAGGGCAATCGCGCAGATGCGCTGGCCTACCTGACCGCCAAAATCCGCTCGGGCGGGGTTGGCGTCTGGGGCCAGATCCCGATGCCGCCGCAAGGCTTGCCCGAGGACGACGCCAAGATCATTGCCCGTTGGCTGACGGAGGGCGCGCGCAAGTGATACCGTCCCGGGCCCTCGAACTTCATCCCATGACAGCGGCCGCCAGCGCCGCAGGAGCTTTGAACATGCAAACCCGTCGCCAACTCTTGCAGCGCAGCGCGGCCGTCGCCGGCGTGCTGGGCGGCCTGGGCCTGCTGCCGCCGGCGGCCCAGGCGGCCTGGAACGCCGCCGCGTTCGAGGCCAAGACCATGCCCGAGCTGATCAAGGCGCTGGGCGTGTCGGCGCCGGTGGACAGCAAGGACGTCACGCTCACCGGCCCCGACATCGCCGAGAACGGCGCCGTCGTGCCCGTGGGCTGCGCCAGCAGCGCCGCCGGCGTCAAGCGGCTGCTGATCCTGGTGGAGAAGAACCCCAACATGCTGGCCGCGATATTCGACGTCACCGACGCCGTCGAGCCCAACTTCAACACCCGCGTCAAGATGGGCCAGTCGTCCAACGTGATGGCGGTGGCGATCACGGCCGACAACAAGGTGCTGATGGCGCAGAAGGAAATCAAGGTCACGCTGGGCGGCTGCGGCGGCTGAAGCCCCGACCGCGAAGCCATCCACACTCAACGTTAGACAGGAGATTCACACCATGGCAGACCCGATGCGCATCCGCGCCCAGGCCGCCGGCGACAAGGCCACCGTGCGCGTGCTGATGAGCCACGAGATGGAGACCGGCCAGCGCAAGGACTCGGCCGGCAAGGTCATCCCGGCCTGGTTCATCCAGGAAGTCACCGCGGCCCACAACGGCAAGCCCGTGCTCAGCGCGCAGTGGGGCCCCTCGGTGGCCAAGAACCCCTTCCTGCAGTTCAACGTCAAGGGCGCCAAGGCCGGCGACAAGATCACCATCAGCTGGGTGGACAACCGCGGCGACAAGCGGACCGACGAAGCCACCGTCGCCTGACAAGGCCCCGCAGTTGCCCAAGGGGCATGGAGACAAGCAAGCGATGAGCAACAAGAAGATCGCCAGGGCCGCATGCATGGCCCTGGCCGCGGCGCTGCCGCTGGCCGCCGCGGCGCAGAAAAGCACCGCCGACGGCATTGCCGAATACCGCAAGATGCTGGAGGACGGCAACCCGGCCGAACTGTTCGAGATGAAGGGCGAAGAGCTGTGGAAGCAGCCGCGCGGGCCGAAGAAGGTCTCGCTCGAACGTTGCGACCTCGGCCTCGGCCCCGGCGTCGTCAAGGGCGCCTGGGTGCAGTTGCCGCGCTGGTTTGCCGATACGGGCAAGGTGCAGGACGTCGAGTCGCGGCTGGTCAGCTGCATGTCGACGCTGCAAGGCTTCGACGCCGCCGAGCTGATCAAGACGCCCTTCGGCCGCGGCGAGATGGCCAACATCACCGCGCTGGCGACCTGGATCGCCTCGCAGTCGCGCGGGCAGCGCTTCAGCCTGCCGCAAGGCCACGCCGAGGAGCGGCGCTTCTACGAGCTGGGCAAGCGCGTGTTCTTCTTCCGCGGTGGGCCGATGGACTTTTCGTGCGCCTCCTGCCACGGCGAGGACGGCAAGCGCATCCGGCTGCAGGACCTGCCCAACCTGACCAAGAATCCCGGCGACGGCGTCGGCTTCGCGGCCTGGCCGGCCTACCGCGTCAGCAACGGCCAGATGTGGAGCATGCAGCTTCGCCTCAACGACTGCTTCCGCCAGCAGCGCTTTCCGTACCCCGGCTTCGCCTCCGACCTGACGGTGGCGCTGGGGGTCTACATGGGTGTCAACGCCAAGGGTGCCGAGTCCATCGCCCCGGCGATCAAGCGCTGAGGATGGCCGTCATGCAAGCATCAACCGCATTCACGGCGGCCGCCGCCGCAGCCCTGGCGCTGGGCTGCAGCAGCATGGCGCCAATGCCGTCGCCGCAGGAACTCGACGCCCAGGCCATCGCGATGATCAAGGCCGGCTTCCGCGACCAGGGCATCGCCAAGGTCGACCGCCTGCAGCAGGACCTGGGGCAGCGCGCCTGCTCGTCCGACCACGCGCCGCCCGAGGCGGTGGCCAAGCAGATCGAGGCCGAGGCGCTGGCCAGCATCAAGTGGCCCAGCGGCGGCATCTACCTGGGCGACTGGCGCGAGGGCGAGAAGCTCGCGCAAAACGGCCGCGGCATGACCTGGACCGACACCAGCACCAACCCCAAGGACAACGGTGCCCAGTGCTACAACTGCCACCAGATCAGCAAGGCGGAGATCAGCTACGGCACCATCGGCCCGAGCCTCTACAACTACGGCAAGACCCGTGGCGTGAGCGACCCGCTGGCCCCGGCCAGCGCGGCGGTGGTGCAGTACACCTGGGGCAAGCTGTGGAACAGCAAGGCCTACTCGGCCTGCTCCAACATGCCGCGCTTCGGCCACATGGGGCTGCTCAACGAAGCGCAGCTGCGCGACCTGATGGCCTTGCTGCTCGACCCCAAGTCGCCGGTCAACCAGTAGTCGCCATCCGCCCTTCGCAGCCCGCCGCGCGCGGGCTGTTTCGGCCTTCAAATATCAGTCCTTACTGATCGAGACATGAACCTCAGCAAGCGCGAGTTCCTGCAAGTCCTGTCAGCGGCCGGCGTGGCCGGCATGGCGCTGGGCCGGCATGGCGAGGCCGATGCCCAGCAGGCGCAGGCGGTGCTGTACGACCTGCCGCGCTTCGGCAACGTCTCGCTGCTGCACATGACCGACTGCCACGCGCAGCTCAAGCCGCTGTGGTTCCGCGAGCCCAGCGTCAACCTCGGCGTGGGCAGCATGCAAGGCCAGTTGCCGCACCTGGTGGGCGAGCACCTGCTCAAAGCCACCGGCATCCCCGCCGGCAGCGTGCAAGCGCATGCCTTCACGATGCTGGACTTCGAGGCTGCCGCGCGCCGCTACGGACGCGTGGGCGGCTTCGCGCACCTGGCCACGCTGGTCAAGCTGCTCAAGGCCGGCCGCCCCGGCGCGCTGCTGCTCGACGGCGGCGACACCTGGCAGGGCAGCGCCACCAGCCTGTGGACCAACGCGCAGGACATGGTCGACGCCGCCAAGCTGCTGGGCGTGGACGTGATGACCGGCCACTGGGAGTTCACCTACGGCATGGAGCGCGTCAAGGCCATCGTCGACGGCGACTTCAAAGGTGGGTCAGGCAACGGTGCCGCGCGGCACCGTGTCGACTTCGTCGCCCAGAACGTCAAGACTGCCGACTTCGGCGACCCGGTGTTCGCGCCCTACGTCATCCGCCCGATCAACGGCGTGCCGGTGGCCATCATCGGCCAGGCCTTCCCGTACACGCCGATCGCCAACCCGCGCTACCTGGTGGCCGACTGGAGCTTCGGCATCCAGGACGAGAACCTGCAGAAGATGGCCGACGAGGCGCGCGCCAAGGGCGCCCAGGTGGTGGTGGTGCTGTCGCACAACGGCATGGACGTCGACTTGAAGATGGCCAGCCGCGTGCGCGGCGTCGACGCCATCCTGGGCGGCCACACGCACGACGGCGTGCCGCTGGCGGTGCCCGTCAAGAACGCCGGCGGCACCACGCTCGTCACCAACGCCGGCAGCAACGGCAAGTTCCTGGGCGTGATGGACTTCGAGGTCAAGAGCGGCAAGGTGGCCGACTTCCGCTACCGGCTGCTGCCCGTCTTCGCCAACCAGTTGAAGGCCGACCCGGAGATGGACGCGCTGATCACCAAGGTGCGCGCGCCCTACGAGAAGAAGTTGGCTGAGACGCTGGCCGTGACCGACGGCCTGCTCTACCGCCGCGGCAACTTCAACGGCAGCTGGGACCAGCTGATCTGCGACGCGCTGATCGAGGTGCAGGGCGCCGACATCGCCTTCAGCCCCGGCTTCCGCTGGGGCAGCACGCTGCTGCCCGGCGACGCCATCACGCGCGAGCTGATGATGGACCAGCTCGCCATCACCTATCCCTATGCCACGCTGACGCCGATGAGCGGCGAGACCATCAAGACCGTGCTGGAAGACGTGGCCGACAACCTCTTCAACCCCGACCCCTACTACCAGCAGGGCGGCGACATGGTGCGCGTGGGCGGCCTCACCTACACCTGCACGCCGGCCGAGAAGATGGGCAGCCGCATCGGCGACATGCGGCTGGCCGGCAAGCCCATCGAAGCCGGCAAGACCTACAAGGTGGCCGGCTGGGCCCCGGTGGCCGAAGAAGCGCGCAGCGCCGGCAACAAGCCGGTGTGGGACGTGGTCGAGACCTGGCTCACGGGCCAGCAGGGCGGACGCGTCAAGCCGCGGACGATCAACACGCCGCGGCTGCAGGGGGTACAGGGCAATCCGGGGCTGATCGGCTGATCAGCCTCGGCCGGCCGAGCCTGGTGGGTTGATCAGCCTCGGCCGGCCGAGGCTGGAGATTTGATCAGCCCCGGCTGGCCGAGGCTGGTGGGCTGAGCCGCAACGGCCCAGCGCCGATGCATCGCAGGCGCGCCCGCGCCTTATCGCACCGCAAATTCCCAGTCAGCGCGCGCGGTTAAAGTTGCCGGCCCATCCCTGGTGCAACCGCAACCCGCCGTTTCGGAGAGACGTTTTGACGCAGCAAGCCCGACTGGAAGACTTCCTGGCCGCCGTGGCGCGGCGCGATCCCCATCAACCCGAGTTCCTGCAGGCTGTGCGGGAAGTGATGGCCAGTCTGTGGCCCTTCATCGAGACCCATCCGCGCTATGCCGAGCAGGCCTTGCTGGAGCGGCTGGTCGAGCCCGAGCGCGTGATCCAGTTCCGCGTGGCCTGGGTCGACGACGGCGGCCGCACCCAGGTCAACCGCGCCTGGCGCGTGCAGCACAGCTCGGCGATCGGGCCTTTCAAGGGCGGCATGCGCTTTCACCCCTCGGTGACGTTGTCGATCCTGAAGTTCCTGGCCTTCGAGCAGACGCTGAAGAACTCGCTGACCACACTGCCGATGGGCGGCGGCAAGGGCGGCTCTGACTTCGATCCCAAGGGCAAGAGCGACGGCGAGGTGATGCGCTTTTGCCAGGCGCTGATGCTGGAGCTGTACCGCCACCTGGGCGCCAACACCGACGTGCCGGCGGGCGACATCGGCGTCGGCGCGCGCGAGGTCGGCTTCATGGCCGGCATGATGAAGAAGCTGTCCAACGACACCGGCAGCGTCTTCACCGGCAAGGGCATCGCCTACGGCGGCAGCCTGATCCGCCCCGAGGCCACCGGCTACGGCACGGTCTACTTCGCGCAGGAGATGCTGCGCCGCGCGGGACGCAGCTTCGACGGGCTGCGGGTCTCGATCTCGGGCTCGGGCAACGTCGCGCAGTACGCGGCCGAGAAGGCGCTGGAGCTGGGCGCGCGGGTGCTGACCTTCTCCGATTCCGACGGCACGCTGGTCAGCCGCGACGGCTTCGGCGAACAGCAGCTCGCCGCGTTGATGGAGTTGAAGAACGTCAAGCGCGGCCGCCTGTCGGAAGCGGCCGACGCGCTGGGTGGGCGGTTCGAGCCCGGCCGCCGGCCCTGGCACGTGCCGGTGGACGTCGCGCTGCCCTGCGCGACGCAGAACGAGCTGGACGAGGCCGACGCCCGCACGCTGGTGGGCAACGGCGTGCGCTGCGTCGCCGAGGGCGCCAACATGCCCAGCACGCTGGAGGCGGTGGACGTCTTCCTGGCCGCCGGCACGCTGTACGCGCCGGGCAAGGCCAGCAACGCCGGCGGCGTGGCCACCTCGGGGCTGGAGATGTCGCAGAACGCTCTGCGCCTGTCGTGGTCGGCCGGCGAGGTGGACGAGCGGCTGCACGCGATCATGAAGGACATCCACGAGAACTGCGTGCGCCACGGCAAGCGCGCCGACGGCAGCATCAACTACGTGACCGGCGCCAACATCGCCGGCTTCGTGAAGGTGGCCGACGCGATCCTCGCCCAAGGCATCTACTGACGCCGGCGGTTCACGGCCGCGCGTAGCCGGCCATGGCTGCGGCCGCCGGTGCGGCGGCCTCCTCAGCGGGGCGATCCAGCAACCGGTCGACCAGCGCCGCGGCGGCCCACATCGCGGCCAGCGTCACGAACGAGGTGATCGTGAACACCGCGGCGCCGGAGACGCCGGCGCCGACGGCGCAGCCGCCGGCCAGCATGCCGCCGAAGCCCATCAGCAACGCGCCGGCGATGTAGCGCCGCATCGCCTGGCCGCCCTGGAAGCCTTCGAGCCTCAACTCCTTCCACAGCGCCGCCGACAAGAAGGCGCCGGCAAACACGCCGGGCACCAGGCCGAGGTCGAACTTCAACGGCTGGCCGGGCGGCGACAGCACCAGCAGCAGCACGTCGGCCGCCGGGCCGGTGAAGCTTAAGGACTGCACCGGCGGCGTGGTGTCGAAGACGGCGCGCGCGAGGTGGTAGGTCACCAGCCAGGCCAGCGCCACCATCACGCCGACGCCGACGGCGCCGAACCAGCCCCAGAAGCGCACGCGCTGGCGCCAGGCCCACAACAGCGCCGCGGCCAGCCAGACGGCGCCGAACGCCAGGCCGCCGGGGTGGCCCAGGCCGGTGAGCGCCAGCACGTCGCGCGCGCCGGGCTCCACGGTCCACCAGCCGGCGATGGCTCCGCGCAGCGGCGACAGCAACCCGCCCAGCGCCGAGGCCGCGGTGACCGCGAACACCAGCCCCGACAGCAGCGCCCGCAGGTTGCCCTGCGCGGCCAGCACCAGCAGCCGGCTGGAGCAGCCGCGCGCCAGGATCATGCCGGCGCCGAACATCGCGCCGCCGATCAGCGCACCCGACAGGCTGCCGCGCGCCGAGAGCTGGCGCGCATCCTTCACGTCGAGCCAGCCGGCCAGGATGAAGGCTTGCGTCAGCAGCACCGCGGTGGAGAAGGTGAACAGCCACACCGTCAGCCGGCCCTCGCGGCTGCCGCGCGCGAACTCGATCACCGCCGAGCGCAGGCAAAAGCGCGAGCGGTGCGCGAAGAAGCCGAACAGCAGCCCGATCAGCGCGCCGGCGGCCGCGGCAGCGCCGCCCTCGCCCAGGCGGGCGACGGCGGCATCGAGCAGGGTGGCGGCCATGGCGACGAACTCGATCAGTGCTTGCTGATGTTGCAATGATCGCAGGCCGCGGCCCGCCGCCGCTTGATGCGCATCAACTCAACATGTCGGCCCAGACGTTGCGCGCCCAGCCCTGGGTGTAGACGGCCTCCAGGTCGGAGCGCACGTCGGACACGCCGCCCGAGCCGCCGATGGTGCGGAAGGTCTTCTGCGTCGGCACGTACTCGTGCACGCTGGCGACGTGGATCACGTGGGTGTCGTCGACGAAGCTCATGCAGACGTTGGTCAGCATCGGGTGCGCGTTGACCGGCAGGCCCAGCAGTTCGGCGCTGATCGCCGCCGCTGCCACCTTGGCGTGCGAGTTGGCCATGTGGCCCGACTTGGGCATGCCCTGGGCGATCTGGATCGAGTCGCCGATCACGTGCACGTGCCGGGCCGCGGTGGACTCGAAGCTCAGGAAGTCCACGTGGCACCAGCGCGCGTTGGCGTTGGCCAGGCCTGTCTTCACGGCGATGTCGCCGGCGCGCATGGTCGGCAGCACGTTCAGCACGTCGGCTTTCACGTCGTCCTGGATCTCGAACTTGACGGTGTTGCTCGCCGCGTCCACCGCCACCGCCTTGTGCTGCGCGCGGTACTCCACCATCGGCCCGTAGAGCTCGGCCCAGGCCTTCTTGAACAGCGGGCCCTTGCTGGTGACGTCGGGGTTGCCGTCGAGGATCAGCACCTTCGAGCGCGGCTTCTCGCGCTTGAAGTAGGCGGCGATCACGCTGGCGCGCTCGTAGGGGCCGGGCGGGCAACGGTACGGCGCCTCGGGGATCACGATGGCGTAGGTGCCGCCGTCGCGCATGGCCTGCAGCTGGCGGCGCAGCGCCACCGTTTCGGCGCCGGCCTTCCAGGCGTGCAGGATGCGGCCCTGCGCGTGCGCGGCCTGCAGGCCTTGCACGCTGTCCCACATCATGTCGATGCCGGGCGCCAGCACCAGCTTGTCGTAGCGCAGGCTGCTGCCGTCTTCCAGCCGCAGCTGGCGCTGCTGCACGTCCACCGCGGCGACGCGGCCGCGCACCAGGCGCACGCCGTGGCGATCGACCAGCTTCTCGTAGCCCAGCGTGATGTCGGCCAGCTCGCGCCGGCCCGATAGCACGAGGTTGCTCATCGGGCAGGAGACGAAGGCCGGGTTGGGCTCGACCAGCGTGACGTCGATGCGCTGGTCCGACAGCAGCCGGATGTACTTGGCCGCCGTGTTGCCGCCCCAGCCGCCGCCCACCACCACCACCTGCGGCCGCTGGCCGCCGACGCTGGCGCAAGCGCCCAGGCCGGCTGCGGGAAGCGTGGCGGCCAGGGTCTTGAGGAGTTGTCTGCGTTGCATGTCGTGCCTGGCCTTTCTCACTTCTGCGCCGCGAAGTAGGCCGCCAGCATCTCCAGCTGCGCCTCGCTGTAGCCGCGGGTGATCTGATGCATGATGGTTGCCTTGCGGTCGCCGGTGCGGAACGCCATCAGCTGCGTCAGCAAGTCTTCGCGCGATCGGCCGGCCAGCGGAACCAAGGCCTCGCCTGCCACCGCCCGGCCATCGGTGCCGTGGCAATGCGCACAGCTCGCGGCCAGCGATCGCAGGTACAGCCGCTGGGCTTCGGGCGATGGCTGCGCGGCCGGCGCGGTCTGCGCCGCTGCCGGCCCTGCCAGGCCCAGCCACAGCAGCGCGCCGGCAGCGCGGCGCAAGGCCCTGGTCTTGTCTCGCGTCTTGTCTCGCTCAGGTCGCTGACTCATGGATTTCCCTTCCTCTGCGTCGTGGTCGTCGAATGGCCGTAGGGGTATAGTGTTCCGCAAATATCAGCAAATTCGCATGTAGCGTTATCCCTATGAAATCCCTGGTGTTTCTGTGGGCTGCCACGTTGCTGCTGCTGCCGGCGCTGGCCGCGGCGCAGCCGGCCACGGTGCCGATGACGGCCGAGCCGGTGGCCGCCGACACCTGGTTCGTGCAGGGCCAGGCGGCGATGGGCTCGGCGGCCAACCAGAACTTCATCTCCAACGCCGCCTTCGTGGTCACGCCGCAGGGCGTGCTGGTGGTCGACGCGCTGGGCTCGCCGCCGCTGGCCGAGCGGCTGCTGGCGCTGATCCGCCAGCGCACGCAGGCGCCGCTGCGCTACGTGGTCGTCACCCACTGCCATGCCGACCACCTGTACGGCCTGCAGGTGCTGCAGGCCGCCGGCGCCCGCATCGTCGCGCACGCCGCCTGCCGCGAGTACCTGAACAGCGACACCGCCCGCCTGCGCCTGCAGGCCAGCCGCGAGGAGCTGTTTCCCTGGGTGGACGAGCACACGCGGCTGGTGGTGCCCGACCTCTGGCTGGGCGAGAACGGCCGCGACGATGACCTCGTGCTGACGCTGGGCGAGCACCGCTTCACCGTGCGCCACGCGGGCCCCGCGCACACCGCCGAGGACCTGGTGGTGTACGACGCCGCCACCGGCGTGCTGTTCACCGGCGACGTGGTCTTCCGCGGCCGCGTGCCCTTCGTCGGCCAGGCCGACAGCCGGCGCTGGATCCAGGCGCTGGACCGCATGCTGGAACTCAAGCCCCGGCTGCTGGTGCCCGGCCACGGCCCGGTGTCCACCCACCCGGCCGAGGACCTGCAGCAGACCCGCGACTATCTGGCCTATCTGCGCCAGACCATGGGCGAGGCGGCGCGCAACATGGAGAGCTTCGACGAGGCGTATGCTCGCGTCGACTGGTCGCGCTTCGCGGCCTGGCCGCTGTTCGCAGCCGTCAACCGCATGAACGCGTACAACACCTATCTGCTGATGGAGCACGAGGCGCGATGAAGGCTCTGTGGTTCGCCATCGCCAGCGGGCTGCTGGCCGTCGGCACGGCCGCTGCCGCCGACGACAAGACGGCCGACAAGACCGTGCCGGCCGAGTTCCGCGGCGCCGATCTCGCGCTGGGCGAGCGCCTGATCCGCGAAAACAAGTGCAGCGAATGCCACATCCGCCGCGTCGGCGGCGACGGCAGCGCGATCTACCGCCCCACCGGCCGCATCGGCCGCCCGGCGGCGCTGATCTCGATGGTGGAGTACTGCAGCACCGAACTGAAGCTGCAGCTCTTCCCCGAGGACGTGCAGGCCGTGGCGGCGGTGCTGCAGCGCGACCACTACCGCTTCAAGCCGGCGCCCTGAGCAGGGTCGGCCCCGTCCATCAGTGCCTGCGCATAAAATCGCCGGTGATGAGCAAGCCCCCGGCCGCCGCCGCGCAGCAATCAGACGCCGTCTTCGAGTCGGTGGCCGAGTTGTTCGCGCTGCTGTCCACGCCGGTGCGGCTGAAGATCATCGGCGCGCTGTGCAACGGCGAGAAGAACGTCTCGCAGCTGCTGGCCGAGATCGACACCACGCAGCCCAACATGTCGCAGCACCTGGCCACGCTGTACCGCGCCGGCGTGCTGGGCAAGCGGCGCGACAGCACGCAGATCTACTACCGGCTGCAGAGCGAACGCGTGGCCACGCTGTGCCGCGCGGTCTGCACGCAGGTGGCGATCGAGCTCGACGGCGGCGGCGAACTGTCCGGCAGCGAGCGGCTGCTGCCGGCGGCTGCGATCAACCGTTAACGGGCGCGCTTCAGCCGCCCGTGAAGCGCGGCGGCCGCTTCTCGGCCCAGGCCGCGCGGCCTTCCTGCAGGTCCGCCGAGGCGGCGGCGCGCGCGATGTCGCGCTGCAGGTCTTGGGCGTCCAGCGCGCCGCGGGCGATGCGGTTCAGGTGCTTCTTCATCCCCTGCACCGCCAGCGGCGCCATCGCGGCCAGCGTGGCGCACAGCTCGGCGGCCGCGGCGTCCAGCACGTCGGCCTCGACCAGGCGGCCGAGGAAGCCGATGCGCTGCAGTTCCGCGGCATCGACGCGCTCGGCGGTCAGGAACAGCCGCTTGGCAGTCTCCAGCCCCAGCCGGCTAACGTAGCGCTCCAGCCCACGGCGGTAGAAGTGCAGGCCCAGGCGCGCTGCCGGCATGAACAGGTCCACCGCGGGCGTGCCGAGGCGGAAATCGCAGGCCAGCGCCAGGTCGGTGGCACCGCCGTAGACGCCGCCTTGCAGCACCGCCACGGTCAGCGGCCGCGCGTCTTCCAGCGCGTTGACCATGGTCTCGAAGTCGGCCGCGCGCTCGGCGCTGATGCTGCCGATGTCGTAGCCGCTGCAGAAGTGGCGCCCGCTGCTGCGCAGGCACAGCACACGCACGCCGGGCTCGGCGTCGACCTGCGCCAACTGCGCGAGCACGGTCTGCAGGTCCTGCGGCTGCAGCCGGTTGGCCTGCCGCGGCCGGCGCAGCGTGAGGGTGGCCAGCGCGCCGGCGATCTGCAGTTCGGGCGGCTGGCCGATGTCGTCTTCTGCCATCGAATCATTCTATTTAGAGGCTCGCCACAGCGACGAAGACCGGCGGCCGAGTGACAATGCCGCCGATCGAGACGGCCCCGGCAGGGAGGAGCGGGGCGACCAAGGAGCAGTGTCTGATCGACTTCCTTCGTTGGCGACCCTCCTGGGCGCTGGACCGCGCAGCGCGCGAGTTGGGCCTGCAATTGCAGCCCGCGCAGCGCGAGCGCGTGCTGCACGAGCAGTTGCGCATGGTGCTGTTGCACACGCGCTTCGGCACGGTGGGCGCCACCGCCTTCGCGGTGCTGCTGGCGCTGCAGTTCCAGCACCTGCTGCCGGCCGGCCAGGTGCAGGCCTGGCTGGCCTTGAAGATCGGCGTCGCGCTGGCGCGCATCGGCCTGGCGCGGGCCTATGAGCGGCGCGCCGAGGGGGCGCTGTCGCGCCGCCGCTGGGAGGCCGCGATCCTGTGGCTGCTGGCACTCGACGGCGCCGTGTGGGGTGTGGCCGGCTGGCGCCTGGCCGGCGAGTCGGTCACCGTGGTCTCGCTGGCGGTGGCGGCGCTGGATGCGGTGAGTTGCATCGCCACCTTCGGCTTGCAGGTGCGGCTGGCGGCCACCGCGGCCTACGTGGTGCCCATCCTGGCGCCGATCTCGCTGGGGCTGGCGCTGCGCGGCGACGAGATCGCCGTCTTCGCCGGCGCCGGCCAGTTCGCGCTGCTGGGGGTGGTGCTGGTCACCGCGTATGCGGCATCGCACCGGCTCTCGCTGGGCTTGCTGCTGCGCCTGCAGGCCGACCAGTTGGTGGCCGAGAAGGAAGCCGCGCTGGCGCTGGCGCGCGAACGCAGTGCCGAACGCGACCGCTTCCTGGCCAAGGTCAGCCACGAGCTGCGCACGCCGCTGCACGGCATCCTGGGCGTGGCGCGGCTGATGCACCTGGAGGCGAGCGACGCCGCCACGCAGCGCCGGCTGGAACTGATCGAAAGCTCGGGCCGGCAGTTGCAGGCGCTGATCAACGACCTGCTCGACGCCTCGGTCATCGCCGCCGGCCAGTTCACGCTGCACGAGGCCGACTTCGACCTCGCCGAGGTGCTGGACCAGGCGGCCGAGGTCTTCGCGCTGCGCGCCGCCGACAAGGGCCTGCAGTTCACGCGCCAGTTCGACCCGCTGCCGCGCCCCTGCTGGCTGCGCGGCGACGCGGCGCGCGTGCGCCAGGTGGTGCACAACCTGCTGGGCAACGCCGTCAAGTTCACCACGCAGGGCGGCATCACGCTGCGCGCCGGGCGCGACGCGGCCTGGGACCGCTGGCGCATCAGCGTGATCGACACCGGCCCCGGGCTCACGGCGGTCGATCTGGCGCGGGTGTTCGAGCCCTTCCAGCAGGCCAGCAGCGGCCGCCTGGCCGACGGCGTGGGCCTGGGGCTGACGATCGCGCGCGAGATCGCCGGCGCGATGGGCGGCTCGCTGACCGCGCAGAGCACGCCGGGCGAAGGCGCGGCCTTCCACTTCGACCTCAGCCTGCCCGCGGCGGCCGCGCCGCAGCCGGCGCCGCCGCTGCTGCCCTCGCTACCCGCGCTGCCGGCCCCGCCGGCCGACGCGGCCACGGCCGCCGCCCTGCCCGCCGGGCTGCCCGGCCGCGTGCTGGTGGTGGAGGACGACGAGGTCAACGCGGTGATCGTCTGCACCCTGCTCGACGGCCTGGGCGTGCGCAACGAGCGCGTGGCCGACGGCCGCCAGGCGGTACAGCACGCGCTGCGCGAGCGCGAGCGCCCCGAACTGGTGCTGATGGACTGCCGCATGCCGGTGCTGGACGGCCTGGCCGCCACCACCGAGATCCGCCTGCAGGAGCGCCGCCGCGGCCTGCCGCGGCTGCCCATCGTGGCGCTGACCGCCGCCTATGGCGACAGCGACCGCATCGCCTGCCTGGCCGCCGGGATGGACCGCGTGATCGGCAAGCCCTTCACGCGGGAGCAGCTTGTGCAGGTGCTGCGAGACGCAGGCCCCACGGACTGAGCGCTGCCCCGGCCCATTCGGCCAGTTCGGCCGGCACCCTCTCGGGGATCAGCTGCAGGTCGGGGTGCCAGGTCTCGACCATGAAGCAGTACCAGGGATGGTGCAGCGCGTGCCAGCGCCGTTCGGCGCCCGCCACGTCCAGTGCCAGCACATGGTGCGGCAGGTTGCCGGCATGGGCCAGCGGCACCGGGCGCGGGGCACCGTTCTCGTCGGCCAGCACGTCGACGAAGCCCAGGCTCTTGTAGATGCGCACCAGCGGGGCGTTGCGTGCGCCGATCACCAGGTTGCGGATCTGCCCGGCCAGCGCCAGCATCCAGCACGACTTGAACAGCGCCTGCCGCACCAGCGGATCGGCGCCGGGCCGGACGGCCAGCCGCGTGACCTCGGCGCGCGATTGCGCGGCCAGCGACGGCGGCAACTGCACGCTGGACTCGATCGGCAGCGCCTGCGGGTGGTTGCGCTGGAAACGCGCGGTGCCCACCACCTCGCCGCTGATCTTGTCGCGGCAGGCCAGCACCGTGATGTCGGGCGACGCGTCGGACGGGTCGGGCCGCGCCAGCGCCTGGCTCATCGCCGGCAGGTCCGGCAGGTGGCGGCCATAGGCCTGTGAACGCAAGGCCCGCACTTCACGCAGGCTCGAATCATCCTTCACCGTCGAGACGGTGAAGCCCAGCGGCATCATCACAAAAAACCTCCTGATCCCCTCTGTCGACCTCGGGCGGCGCGCCGTCCGTCCTTGATCGCAGTTAGTGCCAGTTTCTTTTTCGGCGCCGTCAGCCTTGCGGTCTGCGGTGCTCTGAATCCAGCTTACCCTGCCGGCAGCGATTTCGTTCTCCGCGTTGACCCACCCCTACGCGATCAGCGCGCGGCCTGTGAACGGCGCGCAACACCGCGGGCACGCTACCCTTGCCAACTTGCCGCTGATGCTGACCCTGCACTTCTCCAATCACACCGAAGCACTGGCCGGCCGGCTGCTGCAGCGGCTGGCCGCCACGCAGGGTGACGACCCCTTCAGCCCCGCGCAGATCATCGTGCCCAGCACCGGGCTGCGACGCTGGCTGACCCTGGCAATCGCGCGCGAGCAAGGCATCTGCGCCAACGTGCATTTCGACTTTCTGGCGCAGTGGCTGTGGCGGCAGATCGCCCGCGTGCTGGCTGAAGCAGGCGGCGAAGGCGCGCGCGCGCAGTCGCCGTTTGATGCCGCTCAAATGGTCTGGCAGGTGCACCGCGCATTGGCCGATGCCGCTTGGGTCGCGGGCCAGCCGCGCCTGGCCGACTATCTGGCGCAAGCCGACGAGCTGATGCGTTACGAGCTGAGCGTGCGCATCGCCGCGCTGCTGGAGCCGCTGGTCACCTACCGCGCCGACTGGCTGCGTGCCTGGGCCGCGGGCCGCGACGCCGGCTTGCCGCACGCCAGCGACGACGCGCGCGCCGACGAGGCCTGGCAGGCCGCGCTGTGGCGACGCCTGGTGGCCGAACTCGGCATCGCCGGCCAGCACCCGATGACCCGGTTCGCCGATCTCCTGCAGCGCGGCGGCCCGGCGCTGGCGCGCGAGCGCGGGCTGCCCATGCAGGTGCATGTCTTTGCGCCGCCGGCGATCGCGCCGCTGCACTTGCAACTGCTGCAGCAGATGGCGCGCGTGATCGACGTCGACCTCTACGTGCTGAACCCCTGCCGCGAATACTGGTTCGAGGTGGTCGACCGCCGCCGCTTGAGCCACCTGGCGGTGCGCGGCCGCGACCAGGGCCACGAGGAAGGCAACCGCCTGCTGGCCGCCTGGGGCCGCCAGACGCAGGCCCTGGTCGACGGCCTGATCGAGCTCGACGGCGACGGCACCAACGGCGACGGCACCAACGGCGACGGCATCACCGACGACGGCGTCTACGTGCCGCATCGCGGCCGCAGCCTGCTGGCCCAGGTGCACAACAGCATCCTCGACCTGACCGAGCTGGCGCCCGGCTCGCTGTCCATCGCGCCCGATGACCGCAGCCTGGAACTGCACGTCTGCCATTCGCTGACGCGCGAGCTGGAGGTGCTGCAAGACCGACTGCTCGGCCTGCTGGCCGCCGACCCCACGCTGCGCCCCGGCGACATCCTGGTGGTGCTGCCCGACCTCGAAGCCGCGGCGCCACTGGTCGACGCCGTGTTCGGCACCGCGCCGCCCGAGCGCCACATCCCCTATGCGCTGACCGGCCGCCGGCGCAGCAGCGTCAGCGCGCCGGCACGCGCGCTGCTGGACCTGCTGGCCTTGGTCGCCTCGCGGCTGCCCGTCACGGCCGTCTTCGGGCTGCTGCAACAGCCGGTGGTGGCGCGCCGCTTCGAACTCGACGACGAAGACCTGCAGCAAGTGCAGGCCTGGCTGCAGGCCGCCGGCGCGCACTGGGGGCTGGACGCCGCACAGCGCGCCCGCGAAGGTTTGCCCGCCGACGCTCGTCACACGTTGGCCGACGCGATGAGCCGGCTGTTTCTCGGCCATGCGCTGCCGGTCGGCGGCGCCGAGCCTGTCGCCGGGCTGCTGCCGGCGGCCGACATCGCCGGCGGCGACGCGCTGCTGCTCGGCCGCTGCTGGCGCTTCGTGCGTCTGCTGTCGGCGCTGCACGCCGCTGCCGAGCCGGCGCTGGCGCCGGCGGCCTGGGGCGCGCTGCTGCAGCAGGCGATCGCCGATTTCATCGCCGCCGCGCCCGCCGAACTGGACGACCTGCAGGAGCTGCAGCAGTCCATCCGGGCGCTGCTGGCCGACATGCAGGCCGGCGGCGTGCAAGGCCCGTTGCCGCTGGCCGTGCTGCGCGCCGCGCTGGCACGCCAGCTCGACGACCCGGCGCGCGGCGCGGTGGCCGGTGGCAGCGTCACCGTCGCGGCGATGAGCCCGCTGCGCAGCCTGCCGTTCCGCGTGATCTCCGTGTTAGGGCTGGACGACGGGGTGTTCCCATCGCCGCCGCGCCGCGAGGAATTCGACCTGCTGGCCGCCCACCCGCGCCGCGGCGACCGCCGGCGCCGCGACGACGAGCGCAACCTGTTCCTCGACCTGCTGCTCGCCGCGCGCGAGCACCTGCACCTCAGCCACAGCGGCCGCAGCGTGCGCGACAACGCGCCACTGCCGCCCTCGGTGCTGGTGGCGGACCTTTTGGACACGCTGGTGCCCGCGATCGCCGCCGACCCGGCCGATCCGCAAAGCCTGCGCCAGGCGCGCCACCGGCTGGTCGTCGAGCACCCGCTGCAACCGTTCTCGATCGAAGCCTTCTCGCCGCAGGCCGATCCGCGTTTGCGCAGCCACCGGCGCGAGCTGGCCGAGGCGCTTCAGGCGCGGTCGGCGCGGCCGCTGCTGCCGCCCGCCGACGAGGCCATCGCCGCCGATGACGATGAAGGCGACGATGACGACGACGGCCTGGTCGCCAACCGTCAGCCGCCCTTCTTCGGCCGCCCGCTGCGCCCCTGGGCCGACGACGACGCACCCAGCCCCAGCCTGCCCCAGCTTATCGAGTTCTTCCGCAATCCCAGCCGCCACCTGCTGCGCCGCCGGCTGCAGATCGAGCTGCCCTTCGACGACGAGGAACTCGAAGACGATGAGCCCTTCACGGCCGAACGCCGCCAGCGCCAGGCACTGGCTGAGCGGCTGCTGCCGCCGTTGCTAACGCGCGACTTGGACGACAGCACGCTGCGCGCCTGGGCCGAGGCCGGCGTCGACTGGCCGGCGGGCGCCATCGGCGGCCGCTTGCTCGATGCCGAGCTGGCCGAGCTGCGCCGCTTCGCCGCCCAGTGGCGCCGCCTGCACGCGCAAGGCGAGCTGCTGGGCTGGCGCTATGAGCGCCTGCAGCCGCGCGACCTGCTGGAAGCCTGGATCCGCCACCTTGCGCTGTGCGCCGCCGCGCCGCCCGGCAGCGGCGTGCATCGCCGCTGGCTGGCGCGCGACCTGGCGCCGCGCTGGCGCCCGGTGGCGCAAGCCGCCGAGCGCCTGGCCGAGCTGCAGGCCTTGTACCGCCAGGGCCAGCAGGCGCCGCTGCCTTTCTATCCGCGCAGCGCCTGGGCCTGGGTCAGCAGCGGCGGCCGTGAAAGCGCGCTGCGCGCCGCCTGGGCGCCCGCGCACGATCGCGCCTGGGGCGAATCGCAAGACCGCGCCATCCGCCTCGCACTGCGCGGCCGCGCCGGCGATCCGCTGGACGAGCGCTTCCGCGCGCTGGCGCAAGCCGTCTTCGAACCGCTGATCGACCACGCCGAGGGCCTGGGATGAACGAGCCTTTCGACGTCTTCGCCGCCCCGCTGGATGGGCTGACGCTGATCGAAGCCTCGGCCGGCACCGGCAAGACCTGGACGCTGTGCGGCCTGTACCTGCGCCTGCTGCTGGAGCGGCGGCTGACGGTGCAGCAGATCCTGGTCGTCACCTTCACGAAAGCGGCCACCGCCGAGTTGCGTGAGCGCATTCGCGGCCGCGTGGCCGACGTCCTGGCAGGCCTGCGCGAGGGCAGCGCCGATCCCTTCGTGCACGCGCTGCTGCAGGCGGTGCGCAGCCGCAGCGGCGACGACGGCGACGACGACCGCGCGCTGGCGCTGCGCCTGCAGCAGGCGCTGCAGAGTTTCGATGAGGCAGCGATCTTCACGATCCACGGCTTCTGCCAGCGCGCGTTGGCCGATACGCCGTTCGGCAGCGGCGCGCCGCTGGTGCAGGAGCTGCTGGCCGACGACGGCGAACTGCGCCTGCAGGTCGCGCAGGACTTCTGGCGCCGCCGCGTCAGCGGCGATGGCGCGCTGCCGCCGGCGCTGGCCGCCGCGCTGCTGAAGGCCGGCGACACGCCCGAGCGCTGGGCGCAACTGCTGCGGCGACGCGTGGCCAAGCCGCTCGCCAAGCTGCTGTGGCCCGACCCCGGCGCCCTGCCCTCGCCGGCCGACGAGCAAGCGCTGCAGCGGGCCTTCGACGAAGCCCGCGCCGCGTGGACGGCCGATCGCGATGGCATCGTCGAGAGCGTGCTGGACGCGCTGCCGTCGCTGAACAAGCGCTCCTACAAGCCCGAGGCGGTGGTCAACGCCGCCGCGCAGTGGGACCAGTGCTTCGCCGCCGGCGATGCCTTCGCGCTGCCGGCCGACGGCCGTCCGCTGGACCTGCTGGCCGCCGAGCGCCTGCAGCCCAACAAGGGCCAGCCGCCGCCGCGCGCGCACGCCTTCTTCGCGCTGGCGCAGGCGCTGCTCGACGGCAGCCGCCGCGTGGCCGGCGCCGCGCGGCTGCAGCGCCTGGCCTTGCTGCGCGACTGGCTCGAGCTTGGCCCGGGCCAGTTGCGCGCGCTGAAGCGCGAACGCCGCGTGGTCGGCTTCGACGACCTGTTGCTGGACTTGCAGGCCCGGCTGGCCGGCCCGACCGGAGCGCGCTTGGCCGCCATGCTGCGCCAGCGCTACCCGGCCGCGCTGATCGACGAGTTCCAGGACACCGATCCCTTGCAGTTCGACATCATCCGATCCTTGCAAGGTTCACAAAGCACCCTGTTCCTCGTCGGCGACCCCAAGCAGGCGATCTACGGTTTCCGCAACGCCGACCTGCACACCTATCTGCAGGCGCGCGCGCAGGCCGGTCGGGTGCGGACGCTAACGTCAAATCAGCGCTCCACGCCGGCGCTGCTGCGAGGGCTGAACGCCTTGTTCGGCGCCAATCCGCGTGCCTTCTTGCTGCCGGGGTTGGACTATCACCCGGTGGCCGCCGGCGCCAAGCCCCGGCCGCGGCTGGACGACCGCAGCGTGCCGCAGCCCGCCGCCGCGCTGCAGGTCTGGCAGCTGCCTTTGGGCGACGACGGCCAGCCGCTGCCCAAGCCACAGGCCGCTCAAGTCGCCGTGCAGGCCTGTGCCGATGAGATCGCCCGGCTGCTGGCCGCCGCCCGGCAAGGCCGGCTGCTGCTCGACGGCCGGCCACTGGATGGCGGCGACATCGCGGTGCTGGCGCGCACGCATCGCCAGGGCGCGGCGATGCGCCAGGCGCTGGCGGCGCGCGGCGTCGGCAGCGTCGAGCTGTCGCAGGCCAGCGTGCACGCCAGCGTCGACGCCGAGGAGCTGGAGCAGGTGCTGGCCGCAGTGCTGCAGCCCACGCGCACGGGGCTGCTGCGCGCCGCGCTGGCTACGGGCCTGATGGGCTGGGACGCCGCCGCGCTGCAGGCGCTGGCCGCCGACGAAGGTGCGCTGGCCGACCAGGCCGCCCGCTTCGCGGGTTATCGCGAGCGCTGGCTGCAGCGCGGCATCGGCCCGATGCTGCGCGCCTGGATGGAGCAGGAGCAGCTCGCCCGCCGCTTGCTGCAAGGCGCCGACGGCGAGCGCCGGCTGACCAACGTGCTGCACCTGGCCGAGCGGCTGCAGGAAGCGGCGGCCCAGCACGCGGCGCCGGAGGCGCTGTGGCGCTGGCTGCAGCAGCAGCGCCGCCATCCCGGCGGCGACGACAGCGCGCAGCTGCGGCTGGAGTCCGACCGCAGCCTGGTGC
>CAYYDJ010000046.1:0-24608 GCA_964470565.1 uncultured Rubrivivax sp. | reverse complement strand
CCTCCTCGCTGTAGGCGTTGCCGGCCGTCGGGTAGCGCACCTGGCCCAGGCCCACGGTGCCCGGCAGCGCGCGCATGTTGCGGGTGCGGAAGACGTCGCGCACCATCCCGCGCGCCTTGTGCATGAAGCACTTGGTGCCCTGCATCGTGACGATGCCGGCCGCGTCCTGGCCGCGGTGCTGCAGCAGCAGCAGCGCGTCGTAGATCAACTGGTTGACGGGCGCCTTGGAGATCACGCCGACGATGCCGCACATGGCTCGGTGTCCTTAGGTTGGAAGGTAGCGCGCCAGCTCGTCCGGCAGCAGCGGCTTGAGGCCCAGCATCGCGATGCCCAGCCAGCGCGCGCCTGCGGACGCCTGCCAGGGCGCCGAATGCGCCGCCGGCGTCAGCGCCACCACGGTGGCCACGGCCAGCAACAGCACGCCGCCGCGCAGCAGCCCGAAGCCGGCGCCGAGCAGCCGGTCGGGCAGGCTCAGCGGCGTGGCCTGCACCAGCAGCCGCGCCAGGCGGGCCAGCAGGGTCCAGACGATCAGGATCGCGACGAAACACAGCACGTAGGTGGCCGCGAGGTTGCCCGCCGAGCCCGGCGTGCCCACCGGCACGTGCGGCGAGACCTCGGGTGCGAGGTACTGCGCGCCGAACCAGGCCACCAGCCAGCCGACCAGCGACAACACTTCGAAGGCGAAGCCGCGCACCAGGCCGATGACCACCGAAACCAGCAGCACGGCCAGCAGCGTCCAGTCGATCCAGGGCAGCTCGGGCAGCATCACAGCGTCAGCACCGCGCCGGGCAGGCCCGCGCTCTTGAGCCGCGCGCTGGCGCGGTCGGCCTCGGCCTTGTCGGGGAAGGGCCCCACGCGCACCCGCGTGCGCGTGCCGGCCGCCGTGTCCACCGACTGGGTGTACGTCTTCAGGCCCAGCTTCTCCACCTTGGCACGCACCTCGCGCAGCGTGGCGGCATCGGTGTAGGCGCCGACCTGGACGACGAAGCGGGCGGCGGCCTTGCCTTCCGACGCGGCGACGGCCACCGTGGCCGGCGCCGGCTTGTCGGCGCTGCGACCTTCCAGCAACGCGCGGGCGCGTTCGCCATCGGGCTTGGGCGGCTCTTTAGGCTTGGGTTCGGGCTTCGGTTCGGGCTTGGGTTCGGCCTTGGGTTCGGGCTTGGGTTCGGACTTGGCGGGCTCGGGCTTGGGCTCCGCCTTCGGCTCGACCTTGGCGATGGCGGTCGCCGGCGGCTCGGCCGGCGTGTGCGGCACCGGCGCTGCATCAGCCGGCGCCGAGGCCACGGCAGCGGTGGGTTCCGCCGGCAGCTCGGTCACCGCCGGCGCGTGCCGCGGCGCGGGGCTGAGCTTGGGCGCCGCCGTGGCTGCCACGCCATCGCGCTTGGGCAGCTCGATCGGGATGTCGCCCGGCAGCGGCCGCGGCTGGGTCTCGAACAGCATCGGGAAGCCCACCACGCCGATGGCCAGAAGCACCACGGCGCCGATCAGCCGGCGGCGCGCCCGCGCGCGGGCCTGGTGCACCGGGCCGTTGTCGTCGCCCGCGCGGTCGGCAGCGGCCGGCGCGGCCTTCGCCGAGGGCTTGGGATCTTTGCGTCGCAGGAACGAAAGCAGGGCCATGGGGGGGTGGAAGCCGGGCCGCTGCGGGCGGCTCAACCGGCGTGCGGCGCCGACAATCGCGGCAGGCCGTCCTTCAGCACACCGCCGACGGTGAAGAAGGACCCGAAGACCACGATTCTATCGGTCGGGTCCGCCGCCGCGGCCGCCGCGCGCAAGGCCGCGGCCGGGTCAGGATGGCATTCGACGGACGCACCCGGCAACAGCGCCGCCAGCTCGTCCGGCGTGGCAGCGCGCGGCGTGGGCAGCGCGCACAGGTGCCAGTGGTCGATGAGGCCGCGGATGCGCGCGATCATCGGCGCGAGCTGCTTGTCGCGCATCGCGCCGAACACCGCGTGGGTGCGCGGATAAAAACCCATCGCGTCGAGGTTGAGCGCCAGCACCGAGACCGCCTGCACGTTGTGGGCGACGTCCAGCACCAGCGCCGGCTGGCCGGGCACGATCTGAAAGCGCCCCGGCAGCTCCACCATCGCCAGCCCGACGCGCACCGCCTGCGCGGTGATGGGCAGCCGCTCGCGCAGCGCGGTGAAGGCGGCCAGCACACCGGCGGCGTTGAGCAACTGGTTGGCGCCGCGCAGCGCCGGGTAGGCCAGCCCACTGAAGCGGCGGCCGCGGCCGGCCCAGCCCCATTGCTGGCGGTCGCCGGCGTGGTTGAAGTCGCGGCCCACCAGCCACAGGTCGGCGCCGATGCGCTCGCCGTACTCGATCACGCTGCGCGGCGGCGCGGGGTCGGCAATGATGGCCGGCCGCCCGGGCCGCATCACGTGGGCCTTCTCCAGGCCGATGGTCTCGCGGTCGGGGCCCAGGGTCTCGACGTGGTCGAGGTCGATGCTGGTCAGCACCACGCAGTCGGCGTCGATCACGTTGACGGCATCGAGCCGGCCGCCCAGGCCCACCTCGAGCACCACCAGGTCCAGCGGCGTGTGGGCCAGCGTGTGCAGGATCACGAAGGTGGTGAACTCGAACCAGGTCAGCGCCAGCCCGTCGCGCGCCGCCTCCACGGCCTGGAAGTGCGGCAGCAGCGTCGCGGCGTCGACCATGCGGCCGTCGATGCGGCAGCGCTCCTCGAAGTGCACCAGGTGCGGCTTGCTGTACAGCCCCACGCGATAGCCCGCCTCGCGGGCGATGGCGTCCAGCATCGCGCAGGTGGAGCCCTTGCCGTTGGTGCCGGCGACGATGATGACCGGGCACTCGAAGCGCAGGCCCAAGCGATCGCGCAGCGCGCGCAGGCCGTCGAGCGGCCGGTCCTTGACCTTGTGGTGCTGCTGCTCGCAGTGGGCCAGCCAGCCGTCCAGCGTGGTGGGCAGGCTCATCTCGTCAAGCCCCAAAAACGAACCGGGCCCTGGCGGGCCCGGCGTTCAGGCCGCGTGGAGCGTCAGGCCACCGCATCGGCGCTCTGCCGCAGCAGGATGGCCAGCGCGCGGGCGATGGTGCTGCGCATCTGGCGGCGGTCGACGATCATGTCGAGCGCGCCCTTGTGCAGCAGGAACTCGCTGCGCTGGAAGCCCTCGGGCAGCTTCTCGCGCACGGTGTTCTCGATCACCCGCGGCCCGGCAAAGCCGACCAGCGCCTTGGGCTCGGCGATCACCAGGTCGCCGACGAAGGCGAAGCTGGCCGAGACGCCGCCCATCGTGGGGTCGGTCAGCACGCTGACGTAGGGCAGCCGGGCCTTGGCCAGGTGGGTCAGCGCGGCGTTGGTCTTGGCCATCTGCAGCAGGCTCAAGAGGCCTTCCTGCATGCGCGCGCCGCCGGTGGCGGCAAAGCTGATGAAGGGCACCTTCTGCTCGACCGCGGTCTCGACGCCGCGCACGAAGCGCTCGCCGACCACCGAGCCCATGCTGCCGCCCATGAAGTCGAACTCGAAGCAGGCGGCGACCACCGGCACGCTCATCACCGCGCCGCCGAGGACGATCAGCGCATCGGTCTCGCCGGTGTTCTCCAGCGCCGCCTTCAGTTGGTCGGGGTACTTCTTGCTGCCGCGGAACTTCAGCGGATCCGTGGGCAGCACCTCCTGCCCGATCTCGTAGCGGCCCTCGGGGTCGAGAAAGGCGTCCAGCCGCGCCCGCGCGCCGATGCGGTGGTGGTGGTCGCACTTGGGGCAGACGTTGAGGTTCTGCTCCAGGTCGGTCTTGTACAGCACCGTCTCGCACGAGGGGCACTTGATCCACAGCCCCTCGGGCACCGTGCGGCGCTCGGTGGGGTCGGTGGGCTGGATCTTGGGCGGCAGCAGCTTTTCGAGCCAACTCATGCGGGACTACTCCTTCGCCAAATCGTCCAGGGCGGTGCGGATTTCGGCCATGAAACTGCGCGCCGTGTCAGCGGCGCGTTCACGGGCAACCGCAGCCGGCGCATTGTCGCCGGTCTGCGGTTGCAGGATCTGCACCAGGCGCGAGCCGATCACCACCGCATCGGCCACCCGCCCCACGGCCTGCGCGGTGGCGGCGTCGCGGATGCCGAAGCCCACGCCCACCGGCACCGTCACGTGCTGGCGGATGCGCGGCAGCATCTGCGCCACCGCCTCGGTGTCCAGGTGGCCTGCGCCGGTCACGCCCTTCAGCGAGACATAGTACACGTAGCCCGTCGCGATCCGGCCCACCTCCTGCATGCGCTGCTCGGTGGAGGTGGGCGCGAGCAGGAAGATCGGGTCCAGCCCCGCCGCCTTGAGCCGCTGCACGAAGGTCTCGCACTCCTCGGGCGGGTAGTCCACCACCAGCAGGCCATCGACGCCGGCGGCGGCCGCCGCGGCGATGAAGCTGCCGGCGCCGTGCAGGCCGTCCCAGCGCTCGATCGGGTTCGCATAGCCCATCAGCACCACCGGCGTGCGATCGTCGCGGACACGGAAGTCGCGCACGGCCTGCAGCACCTGCGGCAAGCCGATGCCGCGCGCCAGCGCGCGCTCGCTGGCCTGCTGGATCACCGGGCCGTCGGCCATCGGGTCGCTGAAGGGCACGCCGAGTTCGATGATGTCGGCGCCGCCTTCCACCAGCGCATGCATGACGTCGGCAGTGCCGTCGGCGAAGGGGTCGCCGGTGGTGACGTAGGGGATCAGCGCCTTGCGGCACTGGGCCTTCAACGCGGCCAGCGTTTGGGCAATGCGGCTCATCGGGCCACCCCCAATCCGGGCAAGTCCGCGCCTTGCAGCGCGGCGACGGTGTTGATGTCCTTGTCGCCGCGGCCGCTCAAGTTGACCAGCAGATGCTGGTCCGGCTTCATCGTCGCCGCCAGCTTCATCGCGTAGGCCACCGCATGGCTGGACTCCAGCGCCGGGATGATGCCTTCGGTGCGGCACAGGCGGTGGAAGGCGGCCAGCGCCTCGTCGTCGGTGATGGCCACGTACTCGGCGCGGCCGATGTCGTGCAGATGGGCGTGCTCGGGGCCGACGCCGGGGTAGTCCAACCCGGCCGAGACCGAGTGCGTCTCGATGATCTGGCCGTTGTCGTCCTGCAGCAGATAGGTGCGGTTGCCGTGCAGCACGCCGGGCGCGCCGCCGCAGATGCTGGCCGCGTGGTGGCCGGTGGACAGGCCCAGGCCCGCGGCCTCGACGCCGATCAGCCGCACGTTGTCGTGCTCGATGTAGGGGTAGAAGATGCCCATCGCGTTGCTGCCGCCGCCGACGCAGGCGATCACCGCATCCGGCTGCGCACCCGCACGGCCGATCATCTGCGGCATCTGCCGCAGGCATTCGTCGCCGATCACGCGCTGGAAGTCGCGCACCATCATCGGATACGGGTGCGGGCCGGCCACGGTGCCGATGATGTAGAAGGTGTTCTCGACGTTCGTCACCCAGTCGCGCAGCGCTTCGTTCAGCGCGTCCTTCAGCGTCTTGCTGCCGCTTTCCACCGGCACCACCTTGGCGCCCAGCAGGTGCATGCGGTAGACGTTGGGCGACTGGCGCTTCACGTCCTCGCTGCCCATGTAGACGATGCACTCCATGCCGTAGCGCGCGCAGATCGTCGCCGTGGCCACGCCGTGCTGGCCGGCGCCGGTCTCGGCGATGACGCGCGGCTTGCCCATGCGGCGCGCCAGCAGCGCCTGGCCGATGGTGTTGTTGACCTTGTGCGCGCCGGTGTGGTTGAGGTCCTCGCGCTTCAAGTGGATCTGTGCGCCGCCGATCTCGCGGCTCAGCCGTGCCGCGTGGTAGACCGGGCTCGGCCGGCCGACGAAGTGCGCCAGCTCGGCATTGAATTCGGCGACGAACTCCGGGTCGTCGCGGTAGCGCGCGTAGGCGGCTTCCAGTTCGTGCAGCGCGTGCACCAAGGTCTCGGCGACGAAGCTGCCGCCGTACGGTCCGAAATGCCCGCGGGCATCGGGTTGTGCGTAGTTCAACATGACAGGGCTTCCACGAAGGGCCTCGCGCGCTGCTGGCGCAAGGCCTGGGGGGTTCAGCGGCTGGCGATGCGGTCGTCCGCTTCGCGAACCGCCTTGCAGAACCGGCGCATCAGCGCGGCGTTCTTGACGCCCTTGGCCGATTCCACGCCGGAACTCACGTCAACGGCCCAGGGCCGGACGGCCTGCACCCCATCGGTCACGTTTGCCGGATTCAACCCACCAGACAAAACGACCGGAAGGGGCACGTTTCGTGGAATCAGTGACCAATCGAAAGCCTTTCCGCCGCCGCCATAACCCTCGACATGGGCATCGAGCAGCAGGGCTTGCGCGCCTTGGAAGCGCGCCGCGAACTCTAGCAGATCGAACCCCGGCGCCATGCGCGCGGCGCGCAGGTGTGGCCGGCCCGCGGCCAGGCATTGCTCCGGCGTCTCGTCGCCGTGGAACTGCAGCAGCGCCTGTGGCAGCACCTCGGCGGCGCGCATCACTTCCACCGGCGAGGCGTTGACGAACAGCAGCACCGGCGTGATGAAAGGCGGCAGGCGGCTGGCCAGCGCCACCGCGCGCTCCAGCGTCAGCGCGCGCGGGCTCTTGGCGTAGAGCACGAATCCCAGTGCGTCGGCGCCGGCGTCGATCGCGTCGTCGACGTCGGCCTCGCGCGTGAGGCCGCAGATCTTGATGCGGGTGCGGCTCATGGGCTCAGGCTTCAGAGCAGCCAGTCGCTGGCCGGCGCTTGGTCGGGGATGCCATGCCCGGCATCGTAGTACGGGCCCAGGAAGTACAAGCCGTCGGCCGGGAAGGTCGGCGCCGCGGCCTCGCGGCTGCGCGCGGCCAGCACCTCGGCCATCCAGCCCGGCGGCCGGCGGCCGCTGCCGATCAGCACCAGGCAGCCGACGATGTTGCGCACCATGTGGTGCAGGTAGGCGCTGCCGTCGAAATCGAAGCACCAGTAGGCGCCGCGACGCTCGATGGTCAGTGCGCGCAGCGTCTTGACCGGCGACGCCGCCTGGCATTCGGCCGCGCGGAAGGAGCTGAAGTCGTGCGTGCCCACCAGCACTGCGGCAGCGGCGCGCATCGCGTCACCGTCCAGGCTGCGGAAGACCCAGCCGGCCAGTCCTTGCTCCAGCGACGGCCGCACCGGCGACTGCAGCACGATGAAGCGGTAGCGCCGCCCGCGCGCGCTGTTGCGGGCGTGGAAGGCCGGCGCGACCGGCCGGCACCACTGCACCGCGATGTCGGCCGGCAGGAAGCGGTTGCAGCCGCGCACCCACGAGAAAGGCTCGCGCAACACCGGCGGATCGAGGTGCACGACCTGGTTGACGCCGTGCACGCCGGCATCGGTGCGGCCGGCGCAGAGGGTGACGATGCGCTCGCGCGGCGTGGCGGCAAAGGCGGCCAGCGCCGCTTCGAGCTGGTCCTGCACCGTGCAGCCGCCCGGCTGGCTTTGCCAGCCCTGGTAGCGGCTGCCGCGGTAGCTCAGCCCCAGTGCGATGCGCCCGGGGCCGCCTGGGCCTTCGCCATCAGGCAAGGCCGTCCAGCATCACCTGGGCCTTGCTCTTGAGCGTGCCGTCGGCCTTGGCGATCACTTCTTCCAGCAGGTCGCGCGCGCCCTCCACGTCGCCGATCTGGCGGAACTCCTCGGCCAGCTCCAGCTTGCGGGCCAGCGGGTCGCCGTCTTCGTCGATCGGCAGCGGCTCGGCGGCCGCCGCCGGCCCGGACCGCTTCATGGCCACCGTGGTCAGCTCGGCTTCGGGCAGGCCGAAGCTGCCGAAGTCCAGCGCCTGGCCGCCGAGGTCGGCGCGCGGCAGCGGCATGGTCTTGGGCGCCGGCTCGTCCAGCGACAAGGCGTCGAGGTCGAAGTCGATGCCGCCATCGGCCGCCGCCGGCGGCGTGGCCAGCATCGCCGCCGGCTGCGTGCTGGGCTCTTCCAGCAGCGCCGGCGTCTCGAAGTCGATCGCGCCCACGTCGAGGTTGATGTCGGCCGTGGCCGGCAGCGGGCGCGTGACCTCGGCCGGCGCCGGCGGCTCCTCGTGGCCCAGGTCGAGGTCGAGGTCGAGGTCGGCCGGACGCGAATCGAGCGCCGAATCGAGCGCCGAATCGGGCACGAAGACCGGCGGCGTCGGCCGCGCGGTATGCGGCTGGGTGACCGCGCCCAGCGGCTCGATCGGCTCGCCACCGGGGCCGGGCACCGGCTCGGGCTGGCCGCCGGGCTGGTACAGCGGGTTGTCGGGGTCGATCTGCTGGCCCATCTCCTGGACCTTGTCCCAGTCCTCGCCGTGGCCCTGCGTCAGCGAGTGCACCTGGGACGCCAGCAGCTCGAAGCCCTTGATGTCGCGCCGCTTGGCGTAGACCTCCAGCAGCTTGGTGCGGATGGCCATGCGCTGCGGGTTGGCGCGCATCGCCTCCTTCAGGATCTCCTCGGCCTGCAGGTCGCGGCCATAGGCCAGGTAGACGTCGGCTTCGGCCACCGGGTCGACGTCGCCGATGGCATCGAGCTGGCTGAGCGAATAGCTCATCGACGAGGCCGACGACGAGCTGGCGCCCGCCGCTTCGCGCGTGTCGATGCGCTGGCCGCCGCTGGCGCCGAAGAACGAGTCGGGCTGCAACCGGCTTTCGAGGAACGAGGTCTCGCCGCCGGCCTTCTTCTTGTTGCGCGCGCGGTACAGGCCCAACGCCGCCAACAGGCCCAGCAGGGCGACGGCGCCCGGGATCGCCCAGGGCGTGTCCAGCAGGCTGGACAGGAAGCCGGGCTCTTCGGCCGGCGGCGGCGGGGCGACGGCGGGCTTCGGCGCCGACGCCGACCCCGTCACCGCGGGCGCCGCCGTCAGCGTGGGCATGCTGGCGGGCACCGCAGCCGCTGGCGCGGACGCCTCGGCGGCGGCCGGTGCCGCTGCGGGAGCCGGCGCCGGAGCCGGTGCCGGCGCCGGGGCCGGCAGCGGCGCGGGGATGGCGGCCGTCACCGCAGGCGTCGGCGCGGGTGCAGGCGTCGGCGTTGCGGCCGGCGTCGGCGCCACGGCGGGCGCCGGCGCGGCCGTGGTGCCTTGCTGCAGCCGCTTCAGGTCCTCGACGTTGCGCGACAGCTCGGCCACGCGGGCGGCGCCTTCCTTCTTCTCGGCTTCGCGCGAGATGCGGGCCTCGGGTGCACTGGCCTTCAGCGCGCCTTGCGACAGCGTCAGCTTGTCGGGGCTGGTGGCGGCACCAGCCTTGCGGTCGTCCACCCGCGCCTGCACGCTGCCGCGCGACTGGCGGCTGGGGCTTTCGTCGGCCTTGGTCGACACGCCGCCGGCCAGACGCTGGCGGTAGGCGGCGAAGTCGGCGCTTTGCGCCTGGATCACGTCGCGTGCCTCGGCATTGCCGACCTTGCGCGCATCGTCGGCCGACGGCAGCGTCAACACCGCGCCGGCCTTCAGCCGGTTCATGTTGTCGCCGACGAAGGCCTGCGGGTTGCCGCGGAACAGCGAGACCAGCATCTGATCCAGCGAGACCCCTGGCCGCGCATTGCGCGCCGCGATGCGCGACAGCGTGTCGCCGCTGCGCACGCGCAGCTCGTTGCCGCCAGGGGCATCGGCGCGCGCCGTGCGCGGCGCGGCCGGCGCGCGGCTGGGCGCCGCGGCGGGGGCCGGCGCCGGCGTGGCGGTGACAGCGGGTGCAGGAACAGGTGCAGCGGCCGGTGCCGGCACCGGCACGGCCGTCGCGGCCGCCGGGGTGGGCGGCGCCGGCGGAGCCGCCATCCGCGTGGGCGGATCCAGCAGCAGCGTGTATTCGCGCACCAGCCGGCCACTGGCCCAGGTGGCTTCGACGATCACGTCGACGAAAGGCTCGACCAGCGGGCGGTCGCTGGACACGCGCAACACGGCCCGGCCATCGGCGCGGCGCTGCAGCGTCACCTGGGCGCCGCTCAGGGCCGCGTTGTATTCGACGCCGGCGGCGCGGTAGGCGTCGGGCGAGGCGACGCGCAGCACCAGCGACGCCGCCTCCTCGGGCGACAGGCTGGTGACGTCGATCTCGGCCCGCAGGCTCTCGCCGAGCGACGATTGCACGGTGAGCCGCCCGAGCCCCAGCGACCAGGCCGGCGAACTCAGCACACATCCGGCGGCCAGGGCCACCGCGGTCAGCGCGAAGCGACCAGCTTTCATCGAGCGTTGTTCCAAGGCGTCCCCCAAAACGATCGGCGGGTTCTCTGCGACAGAGACCCGCCGACTCCGATCCCACTCACCCCACCGGGCGGCACGCCGGCCATGCTGACGCGGTGGAAAACACAATAGCATCAAGCATATAGGCTGACAAGCTCATGCAAAGACTGACATTTGCGCCGGAAATGCTTTGTTTCGCTCGCCGGTCACGGTTTGTTGCCCGTCGGCAACGTTCGGCAAGGTCCGGCGGCTGACCGCGTTCAAGCCTCCAGCAGGATGCGCAGCATGCGGCGCAGCGGTTCGGCGGCGCCCCACAGCAGCTGATCGCCGACCGTGAATGCGCCCAGGTACTCAGGCCCCATCGCCAGCTTGCGGATGCGGCCGACGGGGATGCTCATCGTGCCGGTCACGGCCACCGGCGTCAGGTCGCGCAGCGTGGCTTCCTTGTTGTTCGGCACCACCTTCACCCAGGCGTTGTCGGCGGCGATCAGCGCCTCGACGTCGGCCAGCGGCACGTCGCGCTTCAGCTTGAAGGTCAGCGCCTGGCTGTGGCAGCGCATCGCGCCGACGCGCACGCAAAAGCCGTCGACCGGCACCGCAGCCGTGCCGAAGCCCTCGCCCTGGCCGAGGATCTTGTTGGTCTCGGCCATGCCCTTCCATTCTTCGCGCGACACGCCGTTGCCCAGATCCTTGTCGATCCACGGGATCAGCGAGCCGCCCAGCGGCACGCCGAAGTTGGCCGTCTCGTCGGCCGACAGCGCGCGCTGCTTGGCGACCACCTCGCGGTCGATCTCGAGGATCGCGCTCTTGGGGTCGGCCAGCAGCGCCTTGACTTCGGCGTTGAGCGTGCCGTACTGCGTGAGCAGCTCGCGCATGTGCTGCGCGCCGCCGCCGCTGGCGGCCTGGTAGGTCTGCGTGCTCATCCACTCGACGAGGCCGGCCTTGTACAGCGCACCCACGCCCATCAGCATGCAGCTCACGGTGCAGTTGCCACCGATCCAGTTGCGGCCGCCCTTCTTCAGCGCGGCCTGGATGACGGGCATGTTCACCGGGTCGAGGACGATGACCGCGTCGCCCTTCATCCGCAGCGTGCTGGCGGCGTCGATCCAGTGGCCGTTCCAGCCCGCGGCGCGCAGCTTGGGGAAGACCTCGGTCGTGTAGTCGCCGCCCTGCGCGGTGATGACGATGTCGCAGCGCTTGAGCGCGGCGATGTCGAAGGCGTCGTGCAGCTTTGCCTCGTTCTTCGCCTGCGCCGGCGCGGCGCCGCCGGCGTTGGAGGTGGAGAAGAACACCGGCTCGATGAGCGCGAAGTCGCCCTCGGCCTGCATGCGCTCCATCAGCACGGAGCCGACCATGCCGCGCCAGCCGACCAATCCTACGAGTGCCATTTCAGTCCTGCCTTTCCGATAGAAGCATCCGGACCCCTTGATCGCCCCCGGCTCGTTCGCCGGGGTCCGAAGGGATGAGGCGAGACGATCCGAGACGCTAGGTCTTGGTGGTAATGGTTTTGCCAGTGATCGCAGTCACGACTGCATCACCCATCTCGCGCGTGCCGACCCGGGTCGTGCCCTCGCTCCAGATGTCGCCCGTGCGCAGGCCGGCCGAGAGCACGGCCTTGACCGCCCGCTCGATGCGGTCGGCGGCCTGGGGCTGGTTGAGCGAGAAGCGAAGCATCATGGCAGCGGACAGGATTGTAGCCAGCGGGTTTGCAATTCCCTGACCGGCGATGTCCGGCGCGCTGCCGTGGCTGGGCTCGTACAGGCCCTTGTTGTTCTTGTCCAGCGACGCCGAGGGCAGCATGCCGATGCTGCCGGTGAGCATCGCCGCCTCGTCGGACAGGATGTCGCCGAACATGTTGCCGGTGACCACCACGTCGAAGGCCTTGGGCGCCTTGACGAGCTGCATCGCGGCGTTGTCGACGTACATGTGCTCGAGCTGCACGTCGGGATAGTCCTTGTGCACCGCCGTCACCACGTCCTTCCAGAACTGGAAGGTCTCCAGCACGTTGGCCTTGTCGACCGAGGTCACCTTCTTGTTGCGCTTGCGCGCGGCCTGGAAGGCGACGTGGGCGATGCGCTCGATCTCCGGCCGGCTGTAGCGCATGGTGTCGAAGGCTTCCTCGGTGCCGGGGAAGTGGCCGTCGACCGCGGTGCGGCGGCCGCGCGGCTGGCCGAAGTAGATGTCGCCGGTGAGCTCGCGGATGATCAGGATGTCGAGGCCCGCCACCAGCTCGGGCTTCAGCGACGAGGCCTGCGTGAGCTGCTCGTAGCAGATCGCCGGGCGGAAGTTGGCGAACAGGCCGAGCTGCTTGCGCAGGCCCAGGATGGCCTGCTCGGGGCGGAACTGGCGCTCCAGCTTGTCGTACTTCCAGTCGCCGACGGCACCGAACAGCACGGCGTCGGCGGCCTCGGCCAGTTTCAGCGTGCTGTCGGGCAGCGGGTGGCCGTGGGCGTCGTAGGCGGCGCCGCCGACCAGCGCGGTCTCGGTCTCGAACGTCAGGTCCAGCGCGCTCAGCACCTTCACGGCCTCGGCCATGATCTCGGTGCCGATGCCGTCGCCGGGCAGGATGGCGATCTTCATCTCGGGCTTCCCTTTCTTCAGGCGATGTTGCCGATCATCCCAGGCTGCGGGCCGCCAGCCAGGGCATCCTGGCCAGGCGCTCGGCCTCGAAAGCCTTGATCTTGTCGGCGTGGCGCAGCGTCAGGCCGATGTCGTCGAAGCCATTGACCATGCAGTACTTGCGGAAGGGCTGCACGTCGAACGGCAACTCGCTGCCGTCGGGCTTGACGATCACCTGCCGCGGCAGGTCCACCGTCAGCCGGTAGCCGGGAAACGCCGCCACTTCGTCGAACAGCGCGGCCACCTGCGATTCGCTCAATGCGATCGGCAGCAGCCCGTTCTTGAAGCAGTTGTTGAAGAAGATGTCGGCGAAGCTGGGCGCGATCAGCGCGCGAAAGCCGTACTGCTCCAGCGCCCAGGGCGCGTGCTCGCGGCTGGAGCCGCAGCCGAAGTTGCGGCGCGCGATCAGGATCGACGCGCCGGCGTACCGCGGCTGGTTCAGCACGAAATCGGGGTTGGGCTTGCGCGCCGCGATGTCCTGCCCCGGCTCGCCCTTGTCCAGGTAGCGCCATTCGTCGAACAGATTGGGGCCGAAGCCGCTGCGCTGGATCGACTTCAGGAACTGCTTGGGGATGATGGCGTCGGTGTCGACATTCTCGCGGTCCATCGGGGCCACCAGGCCCTGGTGCACGGTGAAGGCTTGCATGCTGTCGTCCTCCTTCAGGCGATGCGACGGATGTCGACGAAGTGGCCTTCGATCGCGGCGGCCGCCGCCATCGCCGGGCTGACCAGGTGCGTGCGCCCGCCGTTGCCCTGGCGGCCCTCGAAGTTGCGGTTGCTGGTGCTGGCGCAGCGCTCGCCGGGCTCCAGCTTGTCGGCGTTCATCGCCAGGCACATGCTGCAGCCGGGCTCGCGCCACTCGAAGCCGGCGGCCTTGAACACCTCGTGCAGGCCCTCGCTCTCGGCCTGCGCCTTGACCAGGCCCGAGCCCGGCACGACCATGGCGAGCTTGACGTTGCCGGCCACCTTGCGGCCCAACTTCTTCACCACCGCGGCGGCGTCGCGCAGGTCTTCGATGCGGCTGTTGGTGCAACTGCCGATGAACACCTTGTCGATCGTGATGTCGCTCATCACCTTGTTGGGCTGCAGGCCCATGTAGGTCAGCGCGCGCTCGATCGCGCCGCGCTTGTTGGCGTCCTTCTCCTTGTCGGGATCGGGCACGCGGTCTTCGATCGACAGCACCATCTCGGGGCTGGTGCCCCAGGTCACCTGCGGCTTCAGCGCCGAGGCATCGACCTCGACCACGGTGTCGAAATGCGCGCCGGGGTCGGAGTGCAGCGTGCGCCAGTGCGCAGCGGCCTGCTCGAACTCGACGCCCTTGGGGGCGAAGGGCCGGCCCTTGACGTACTCGATGG
Organism: uncultured Rubrivivax sp.; assembly: GCA_964470565.1. Taxonomy (GTDB): domain Bacteria; phylum Pseudomonadota; class Gammaproteobacteria; order Burkholderiales; family Burkholderiaceae_C; genus Rubrivivax. The sequence continues at coordinate 10,561 of CAYYDJ010000046.1, read as the reverse complement.
TCTTCTCGTCCACCGCGACCAGCCCGGCGCGCGCGCCGGCCTCGATCGCCATGTTGCAGACCGTCATGCGGCCTTCCATAGAAAGTGCGCGGATCGCGCTGCCGGCGAACTCGATCGTGTAGCCGGTGCCGCCGGCGGTGCCGATGCGGCCGATGATGGCCAGCACGATGTCCTTGGCCGTCAACCCGCGCGCGAGCTGGCCGTCCACCTTGACCAGCATGTTCTTCGCCTTCTTGGCCAGCAGCGTCTGCGTGGCCAGCACGTGCTCGACCTCGCTGGTGCCGATGCCGTGCGCCAGCGCGCCGAAGGCGCCGTGGGTGCTGGTGTGGCTGTCGCCGCAAACGACGGTCATGCCCGGCAGCGTGGCGCCCTGCTCGGGCCCGATCACGTGCACGATGCCTTGGCGCTTGTCCAGGAACGGAAAGTACGCCGCCGCGCCGAAGGCCTTGATGTTGGCGTCGAGCGTCGTCACCTGCTGCTTGCTGATCGGGTCGGCGATGCCGTCATAACCTCGATCCCAGCCGGTCGTCGGCGTGTTGTGGTCGGCCGTGGCGACGACTGACGACACGCGCCAGACCTTGCGCCCGGCCAGCCGCAAACCTTCAAAGGCCTGCGGGCTGGTCACCTCGTGCACGAGGTGACGGTCGATGTAGAGCACGGCGGTGCCGTCCTCCTCGGTGTGGACGACGTGTTCGTCCCACAGCTTGTCGTACAGGGTGCGGGCGGTCATGGCTGCCTCCGGGGTGGCGATGGGGGTGAGAGCGTGTCGACGAAGCGCTGCAGCGGCGCCGGCTGCACGGCCTGGCGGCGCAGCGCCAGCCAGTAGCGGCGGCGCGCCCAGTCTTCCTGCAGTTGCAGCGGCTGCACCTTGAAGACCTTGGCGAAGCGGTGCGCCACCGCCTGCGGCAGCACGGCGACGCCGAGGCCGGCCTCGACGAGCTGCGCGATGGCGTCGAAGCCGTGCACCTGCATGCGCGCGTTCAGCGTGCGGCCCAGCGCCTGCGCGCGCTCGCGCATCTGCTCCTGCGCCGCGGCGCCGGCGTGCAGGCCGACGATGTCGAAGTCCAGCAGCGCATCGAAGGCTTGAGCCGGCTTCTTGGCCAGCACATGGCCGCGCGGCACCAGGATCGCGAGCTGCCCTTCGCGGTAGGGCCTGGCATCCAGCGCCGCCGGTTCGGGCGGCTGGTCGGCGATGAAGATGCCCACGTCGGCGCGGCCTTCCAGCAGCGCCGCCTGCACCTCGTGGCTGGTCAGCTCTTCCAGGCTGATGCGGATGCCCGGCTGCGCCTTCGCGAAGGCCGCCAGGTCGGCCGGCAGGTGCTCGGCGATCGCGCTGGCGTTGGCCGCCACGCGCAGATGCCCCTTGATGCCACGCGAGAACTCGACCACCTCGTTCTCCAGCGCGTGCAGCGAGGCGTTGAGCGAGCGGATGTGCCGCAGCAGCGCGCGCCCGGCCTCGGTGGGCTCGACGCCGCGCGCGCGGCGCTCGAACAGCGTGACGCCCAGCCGCGATTCCAGGTCCGACAGCCGCTTGCTGGCCGCGGCCAGCGCCAGGCTCTCGCGCGCGGCGCCGCGGGTGATGCTGCGGGTGTCGGCAATGGCCAGCACGAGGTTGAGGGTGGTGAGGTCGAAGCGCATCGCACAGGGCGGCCGACGCGCAAGGGCTGAACCATAGCCCGCACATCGGATCATCCGATGCGCCGATTGTGAACCGAGGCTTCGCGGCGCGCGAAGGCTGGGGCCGCCGCCGCGTCAGCCGTGCAGGATCGCCACCGTCTTGATCGTCGTGAAGCTTTTCAGGCCCTCGAAAGCCTTCTCGCGGCCGTAGCCGGAGTGCTTCATGCCGCCGAAGGGCAGCTCGATGCCGCCGCCGGCGCCGTAGTTGTTGATGAAGACCTGGCCCGCTTCGATGCGGTGCGCCATGCGCAGCGCGCGACTGCCGTCGCGGGTCCAGACCGCGGCGGTCAGCCCGTAGGGCGTGTCGTTGGCCAGCCGTGCGGCCTCGTCCTCGCCGTCGAAGGCGAAGGCGGCCAGCACCGGGCCGAAGACTTCGTCCTGCGCCACCTCGTGCGTGGTGGGCAGGTCGGCCAGCAGCAGCGGCGGGAAATAGAAGCCCGTCTTCGGCGCTTCGGCCACCAGTTGCGCGCGGGCGAAGACGCGGCCGCCGGCGTCGCGTGCCGACGCGGCCTTGGCCTCCACGCGGTCGAGCTGCTTGCGGCTGATCAACGGCCCGCAGTCGGGCGCGGCAGCGCCGGGGCCGGTGCGCAGGGCCTCGAAGCGCGCCTTCAGCCGGTCCATCACCTGGCCGTAGATCGCGCGCTCGACCAGCACGCGGCTGCCGGCCGAGCAGGTCTGGCCCGCGTTCTGGATGATCGCGTTGACGACCACCGGCAGCGCGGCGTCGAGGTCGGCGTCGGCGAAGACGATCTGCGGCGACTTGCCGCCGAGCTCCAGCGTGACGGGCACGTGGTTGACGGCCGCCGCCTGCGCCACCGCGGTGCCGGTCTGCGGGCTGCCGGTGAAGGAGATGTGGTTGAGGCCCGAGTGCGCCGCCAGCGCCGCGCCGGCCTCGGTGCCGAGGCCGCAGACGATGTTCAGCGCACCCGGCGGCAGCCCGGCCTCCAGCCCCAGCGCGGCGATGCGCAGCGGCGTCAGGCAGGCGTCCTCGGCCGGCTTGACGACCGCCGCGTTGCCCGCGGCCAGCGCGCCGGCGACCGAGCGGCCGAAGATCTGCGCCGGGTAGTTCCAGGGCACGATGTGACCGGTGACGCCGTGCGGCACGCGCAGCGCCATCACGGTGCTGCCTGGCGCATACGGAATGGTCTCGCCGTGCAGCTTGTCGGCGGCCCCGGCGTAGTACTCGAAATAGCGCGCGCAGGCGGTGATGTCCACGCGCGCCTGCTGGATGGGCTTGCCGGTGTCGCGGCATTCCAAGTCGGCCAGCTCGGCGTGATGCTGCAGGATCAGCGCCGAGAGCTTCATCAGCACGCGGCCGCGCTCGGTGGCCGTCATGCGCCCCCAGGGGCCGTGGAAGGCAGCGCGCGCGGCGGCCACCGCGGCGTCGACGTCGCGTTGGTCGCTGCGCGGCAGCGTCGTGAAAGGCTGGCCGTCGGCGGGGTCGGTCACGTCGATGGTCAGGCCGCTGGCGGCGGCGACGTGTTCGCCGTTGATCAGGTTCAGGCGGGGGGGCAAGGCAGGCATGGCAGGCTCCGAAAGCGTCATTGCGGGCCGATCGCGGGCGCGGGGCCCGGCGTCGGCGCGGCGGCGGCCGCGGGCTTCGCGTACACCAGGTCGCGCAGCGTCAGGCTGATCGCGGGCACGTAGGTGACGATCATCAGGCAGCCCATCACCACGGCGACGAAAGGCGCCAGGTGGCGCACGATCTGGTCGAGCGAAACCTTGGCCACGGTGCAGGCGGCGAACAGGTTGACGCCGAAGGGCGGCGTGATCATGCCCAGCGCCAGGTTGACGACCATGATGGTGCCGAAGTGCACCGGGTCGACGCCGAAGTGCGCGGCCACCGGCGCGAGGATGGGTGCCAGCACGATGATGGCCGCGCTGGTCTCGATGAACATGCCGATCACGAACAGCGCCGCGTTGACGCCCAGCAGGAACCAGCCCGGCGACTGCAGCACGCGCACCAGCCATTCGCCGATGGCATCGGGCACGCCGGCGCGCGTGATCAGGTACGCGAACAGCCCCGCGTTGGCAATGATGAACATGATCACCGACGAGCTGATCACGCTCTTGCGCAGCACCATCGTCAGGTCGGCCAGGCGCAGCTCGCGGTGGATGAACAGGCCCACCAGCAGCGCGTAGAACACCGCCACCACCGACGCCTCGGTGGGCGTGAACACGCCGCCGTAGATGCCGCCGAGGATGATCACCGGCATCAGCAGCGCCCACGCCGCCTGGCGTGCCGCGGTCAACACGGGTCGCCGCCCCTGGCCGTCCTTCAGGCCCCAGCCCTTCCAGCGGCAATACAGATGCACGAACAGCATCAGCGCACCGCCGATCAGCAGCCCCGGGCCGAAGCCGGCGATGAACAGCTCGCCGATCGACACCTCGGCCGAGACGCCGAACAGGATCATCGGGATCGACGGCGGGATGATCACGCCCAGCTCGGCCGAGGTGGCCTGCAGCGCGGCGGCATAAGTCTTCGGGTAGCCGTGCTGGATCAGCGCCGGGATCAGGATGGCGCCGATCGCAAACGTGGTGGCCACGCTGGAGCCCGAGACGGCGGCGAAGATCATGCAGGTCAGCACGCAGGTCATCGGCAGGCCGCCCTGCACGCCGCCGACCAGGCTCTTGGCGAACTCCACCAGCCGCCGGCTGATGCCGCCGGTCTCCATCAGGTTGCCGGCCAGGATGAAGAAGGGGATGGCCGCGAGCGGGAACTTGTCGATCGCGGTGAACATCTCCTTGGGCGCCAGCACCAGCCGCGCCGGGTCGAAAAACGCCAGGCCCAGCATGGCCGAGCCGCCGATGGCCACCGCGATGGAGATGCTGAAGGCGAAGGCCAGCAGCATCGTGACGAGAAGGGTCAGGGACATGGGCGGCGGCCTACTGCGCGTTGTCGAGTTCGGTGTTGCGCGGGTCGGCGTGGTGCGCCAGCACCGCCACCATGGCCAGCAGCGCGCCCACCGGCAGCGCCGCATAGGCCCAGGCCATCGACAGCTCCATGCTGGCGAAGGTCTGGAACCGCACGCGCCAGGCCAGGTTGGTGCCGAACCACACCAGCACCGCCAGGAAGGCCAGCGATGCCGCGGTGATGAGGCTGCGCACCACGCGCTGCCAGGCGCCGCGCGACAGCCTCAGCATCAGGTCCACCGACACCAGCGCGCCGTGGCGGAAGGCCGCCACCGTGCCCAACATCACGCACCAGATGAGCAGCCGGCGCATCGACTCCTCGGTCCAGATCGCCGGCTGCGAAAAGACGAAGCGCGCCAGCACCTGCCACAGCCCCAGCACGCAGATCACGGCCAGCAGCACGCAGGCCACGTTCAGCGCCAGACCGGTGAGCCACCGGTCGACGCGCATCAACACCGAACGCATCGCGCCCCCATCCCCCGGTTCGCCGGGCACGGCCGGCCGGCCGCGCCCTGGCTCGTCACTTCACGGCCTGGATGGCGGCGATCTTGTCGGCGCCGAACTCCTTGGCGAAGTCGGCGTAGGCCGGCGCCACCGCCTTGCGGAAACTCTCGCCGTCGACCTTCTCGACGACCTGCATGCCGTCCTTCTTCAACTGCGCGATGCCGTTGGCCTCGTCGTCGTTGACCTTCTTGCGCTGCGCGGCGCCGGCCTTGGCGGCGGCGTCGGTGAAGACTTTCTTGTCGGCGTCGGACAGCTTGTTCCAGACGTTGGGCGACAGGATGATCACCGCCGGCGAATAGACGTGCCCGGTCAGCGACAGGTACTTCTGCACCTGCGCGAACTTGGACGACAGGATCACGGGAATCGGGTTCTCCTGCCCGTCCACCGTGCCCTGCTGCAGCGCGGTGAACAGCTCCGGGAAAGGCATCGGCGTGGGCAGGATGCCGAAGGTCTTGTAGCCCGCCATGTGCACCTTGTTCTCCATCGTGCGCATCTTCAGCCCGCTGGCGTCGCTGGCACTGACGATGGGGTGCTTGCTGTTGGTCATGTGGCGGAAGCCGTTCTCGGTCCAGCCGAGGCCGATCAGGCCCTTGGCCTGCATCGCCTTCAGCACGTTCTGGCCGATCGGGCCGTCCATCGTGTGGCGGGCGTGGTCGTAGCTGCGGAAGAGGAAGGGGATGTCGAAGATCTTCACCTCGGGCACGAAGTTGCCCAGCGGGCCGGTGGAGGTGTTGACGAGGTCCTGCGTGCCGAGCTGCACCGCCTCGATCATCTCGCGCTCGCCGCCCAGCGCGCTGTTGGCGAAGTGCTGGCAGGTGTAGCGGTTGTTCGTGCCCTTGGCGATCTCGTCGCAGAAGACGGTGGCGCCCACGCCGTAGTGCGAATCCTTGGTGGTGGCGTAGCCGATCTTCAGCACGGTCTGCGCCGATGCGGCGCCGCCCAGGGCCAGCAGGGCAACGGCAAGGGCGATGGAACGGGAACGGGTCATGACGGAGGGCTCCTCGAAGGGGTGCAAACGGGAAGGCGCCATTGTGCTCAGCCTTGAAGGGCTTTCCATGGGGCAAACCAGCCCAGGCCGGCGCGGGTGCCGGCGCGCGGCCGGTACTCGGCGCCGACGAAGCCGCGCCAGCCCAGCGCGTCGAGCCGCTCGAACAGGTAGGCGCTGTTCAGCTCGCCCTGGTCGGGCTCGTGGCGATCGGGCACGCCGGCCACCTGGATGTGGCCGACGCGGCCGGCGTCGGGCCCTTGCAGATAGCGGCGCAGCTTCGTCTCCACGTCGCCTTCGACGATCTGGCAGTGGTAGAGGTCGAACTGCACCTTGAGGTTGGGCGCGCCCACGGCCTGCACGATGGCGTGCGCCTCGTCCTGCCGGTTGAGAAAGTAGCCCGGCATGTCGCGCGGGTTGATCGGCTCGATGCACAGCGTGACGCCGGCCGTCGCCGCCTGCGCCGCGGCCCAGGCCAGGTTGGCGAGATAGGTCTCGCGGTGGCGCTCGCGCTCGGCGCCGGGCGGCAGCAGGCCGGCCATCACGTGGATGCGCTGGCATGGCAGCGCCTGGGCATAGGGCAGCGCCTGCTCGGCGATGCCGCGGCGGAACTCGTCCTCGCGCCCGGGCAGGCTGGCCAGGCCGCGCTCGCCGCGCGCAAAGTCGCCGGGCGGCGCGTTGAACAAGGCTTGCGTCAGGCCGTGCTCATCCAGCCGGCGACGCAGTTCGCGGCGGTCGAACGCGTAGGGAAACAGGAACTCGACGGCGCGAAAACCATCGGCCGCGGCGGCGCCGAAGCGGTCGAGGAAGTCGAACTCGCCATACAGCATCGACAGGTTGGCGGCGAACTGCGGCATCGCGTGCTTGGCGGGCTTCGCGCGCTTGAGCGGGCGGCGCCGTCAGCGCGGCTTGACGCCGCGATACTCCGAGAAGATGCCCAGCTCGACGTGGCGCTCCACCTGCTCGAAGCCGGCGCTGCGCAGGGCCTGCACGATGGCCGGCGGCGGCACGCAGGCCTCGATGGTGTCCCAGTAGTAAGTCCACAAGTGCGCCGTCGGCCGGCCGCGGGCGACGAAGCGCGCGATCAGCGGCACCAGCAGCCGCATGTAGGCCTTGAGCCAGAAGCGGCCCCAGCGCGACGCCGGCATGCTGATCTCCAGCAGCAGCACGCGGCCGCCGGGCCGCAGCACGCGGTGGAACTCGGCGAACGCGGCCGCCAGGTCGTCGATGTGGCGCAGCGCGTAACCCATGCTGACGAAGTCGCTGCTGGCGTCGGGCCGCGGCAGCGCCTCCGCACGGCCCAGCAGCAGTTCCACGCCGGGCAACCGCGCCTGGCCCATCATGCCCGTGCTGGGGTCGACGCCGATCAGGCGGCCTTGCGGGCCGATGATCTTCAGCGCTTCGCGCGCCACCAGGCCGGTGCCGATGCCCACGTCGAGCACTTGTGCGCCGGCGTCGAGGCCCGCACGCTGCAGCGCCATGCGGCGGTACCAGGGGCCGCTGCCCAGCGCCAGGCAGCGTTCGATGCGGTCGTAGTCGGACGCCGTCTCGTCGAAGATGCGAGTCAGGAAGCGCCGGCGCGCCTGGCCGCCGTCGTCCTGCGCATAGTAGGCCGGCAGCGGCCGGTGCGGGGGCAGCGTCGGCGGCTGCTGGGCATTGGAGGTCGGTTCCACGCGGCCGATTGTGCGGCCGCAGCCGCTGGCCTCAGCCCAGCGCCGCCACCACCTCGGGCGGTGCCTGCACCAGCTCGATCAGCACGCCCTCGCCGCCGAGCGGGAACTCGTCGTTGCCCTTGGGGTGGATGAAGCAGATGTCATGGCCCGCCGCGCCCTTGCGGATGCCGCCGGGCGCGAAGCGAACGCCGTGCGCGGTCATCCACGCCACGGCTTGCGGCAGGTCGTCGACCCACAGGCCCACGTGGTTCAGCGGCGTGGCGTGCACCGCGGGCTTCTTGTCGGGGTCCAGCGGCTGCATCAGGTCGACCTCCACCGCGTGCGGGCCTTCGCCCAGCGCGCAGATGTCCTCGTCGACGTTCTCGCGCTCGCTGACGAAGGTGGACTTGACGGCCAGCCCCAGGACGTCGACCCACAGTGACTTCAAACGTTGCTTGTCGGGGCCGCCGATGGCGATCTGCTGGAGGCCGAGGATGCGGAAGGGCTTGGCTGCGCTCATGGGAGACTCACTGGAAGCTGACGATGGGTTGATCGACGGCCAGGCTCTCGCCCTTGGCCGCCATCACGTCCTTGACCACGCCGTCCTGCGCCGCGGTGAGGATGTTCTCCATCTTCATCGCCTCGATCACCGCCAGCCGCTCGCCGGCCTGAACCGCCTGCCCCGGCTTGACGGCCACGTCGACCAGCAGCCCCGGCATCGGCGAGAGCAGGAATTTGCTCATGTCGGCCGGCGGCTTGAACGGCATCACGCGCAGCAGATCGCTGGCGCGCGCGCTCACCACCATCGCCTCGATGCGGCGGCCGTTGTGGTCCACCCGGTACCACAGGCCCTGGCGCTCGACCTGCGCCGTGAAGGGCTTGCCGTTGCATTGGCCGACGGCGCGGATGCCGCCGAAGCGCCAGTCCAGCGAGATCGCGTAGTGCCGTTCGCCCACCGTCACGCGCATGCCGCCGTCCACCGTCAGCGTGACCGGCACCTGCTCGTGGCGGCCGGCCTGGCCCTTGACCACGCAGACGAACTCGCTGCCGATGCGCACGCCGTGGCCCGCCATCTGCCCGCTGATGCCGGCGGCGCGGTCGCGGTAGCGGCGGTGGACGGCCGCCGCCAGCGCCACCAGGAAGCCGGGGTCGTCGTGCGCCACGTCCTCGGCGCGGAAGCCGCTGCCGTAGTGCTCGGCGATGAAACCGGTGTTGAAGTCGCCGGCGACGAACTTCGGGTGCGCCAGCAGCGCCGCCTGGAACGGGATGTTGCTGGACACGCCGCGGATCACGAAGCCGTTGAGCGCCTCGCGCATCTTGGCGATCGCGTCGTTGCGGTCGGCCCCGTACACGATGAGCTTGGCGATCATCGAGTCGTAGAACATCGGGATCTCGCCGCCTTCATCGACGCCGGTGTCGACGCGCACGCCGCCGGTCTTCGGCACCGGCTGCGCCGCGTGCATCGTCTGCGGCGGCGGCAGGTAGCGCACCAGGCGCCCGGTGCTGGGCAGGAAGCCGCGGAACGGGTCCTCGGCATTGATGCGGCACTCGATCGCCCAGCCCTTGAGCGCAATCTGCGCCTGCGTGAACGGCAGCGCCTCGCCGGCGGCGACGCGGATCATCTGCTCCACCAGGTCGATGCCGGTGATGCTCTCGGTCACCGGGTGCTCGACCTGCAGCCGCGTGTTCATCTCCAGGAAATAAAAGCTCTGGTCGCGGCCGACCACGAACTCCACCGTGCCCGCGCTCTGGTATTTCACCGCCTTGGCCAGCGCCACCGCCTGCTCGCCCATCGCCTTGCGCGTGGCCGCGCTGATGAAGGGCGACGGCGCTTCCTCGATCACCTTCTGGTGGCGACGCTGGATCGAGCATTCGCGCTCGTGCAGGTAGACCACGTTGCCGTGCGCGTCGCCCAGCACCTGGATCTCGATGTGGCGCGGGCTCTCGACGAACTTCTCGATGAACACGCGGTCGTCGCCGAAGCTGTTGCGCGCCTCGTTGCGGCAGGAAGCGAAGCCTTCGTGCGCTTCCTTGTCGTTGAAGGCCACGCGCAGGCCCTTGCCGCCGCCGCCGGCGCTGGCCTTGATCATCACCGGGTAGCCGATGTCGCGCGCGATGGTCACCGCTGCTTCAGGCGACTCGATCACGTCGTTGTAGCCGGGGATGGTGTTGACCTGGGCCTGCAGCGCGAGCTTCTTGGACGCGATCTTGTCGCCCATCGCGGCGATGCTGTGGTGCTTGGGGCCGATGAAGACGATGCCCTCATCCTCCACGCGGCGCGCGAAGTCCTCGTTCTCCGACAGGAAACCGTAGCCCGGGTGCACCGCCTGCGCGCCGGTCTGCTTGCACGCGGCGATGATCTTGTCGGCGACGAGGTAGCTCTCGCGCGACGGCGCGGGGCCGATGAAGACAGCCTCGTCGGCCAGCTCGACGTGGCGCGCCTCGCGGTCGGCCTCGGAATAGACCGCCACGGTCTTGATGCCCATCTTGCGCGCGGTGGCAATCACGCGGCAGGCGATCTCGCCTCGATTGGCGATCAGGATCTTGCTAAACATGTGCAGGCTCCATCGAGTCGAAATCGCCTGCGTGCGCTTCGCGCACCATGCAACTTGGCTTCGCCGCAACGGCCCGGCGGCCGTTGTCGCCTCGATTGGCGATCAGGATCTTGTTGAACATGCCGCCGCTCCTCACAGGGGAATGTTGCCGTGCTTGCGCCACGGGTTCTCGAGCTTCTTGTCCTTGAGCATCGCCAGACTGCGACAGATGCGCTTTCTCGTCTCGTGCGGCTGGATCACGTCGTCGATGAAGCCGCGCGCGCCGGCGACGAAGG
>CAYYDJ010000045.1:0-24743 GCA_964470565.1 uncultured Rubrivivax sp. | reverse complement strand
ATCGGAGCAGCCATCCCACTTTACGCCGTGTTCAGATTTGCGCAGCCGGCTCTGAGGAGATCAGTGACGAGCGTTGAGCCACCGATGCCGTCGAGCCGTGACTCCCGCTTCAACGACCACGCGAGGTTCGGCCGTCGGTCAACGCCGCGCACCCGCTGGTGCGCGAGCGCTGCAGCAGCGGGCCGTCACGACGCGCGCTCGAACACGGCCGCCAGCCCCTGGCCGCCGCCGATGCACATGGTTTCCAGGCCGTAGCGGGCCTCGCGGCGCGCCATCTCGCGCAATAACGTCGCAAGAATGCGCACACCGGTGGCGCCGACCGGGTGGCCGAGCGAGATGCCCGAGCCATTGACGTTCAAGCGCTCGAAGTCGCCGCGCTGCAAGCCCATCGCGGCGGTGCAGGCCAGCACCTGGGCCGCGAAGGCTTCGTTCAGCTCGATCAGGTCGATGTCCTTCAGCGTCAGGCCGGCGCGCGCCAGGGCGCGCTCGGTCGCGGGCACGGGGCCGATGCCCATGCGCTCGGGCTCGACGCCCGCAGCGGCCCAGCTGAGCAGCCGGGCGAAGGGCCGCAGGCCCAGCGCTTGTGCTTTCTCGGGCGTCGTCACGATGCAGGCGGCAGCGCCGTCGTTCTGGCCGCTGGCGTTGCCGGCCGTCACGGTGGCCTGCGGGTCCGCGGCCAGCCGCACGGGCTTGAGCGAGGCCAGGTTGTCGAGCGTGGCGTCGGCACGCGGGTGCTCGTCCACGCCCACCTCGACGACGCCGTTGCGGCCCTTGACCAGGACGGAGACGATCTCATCGGCGAAGCGGCCGCTTTGCTGGGCCGCGACCGCGTTGCGGTGCGAGCGCAACGCCAGCTCGTCCTGGGCCGCCCGGGTGATGCCGTATTCGCGGCGCAGGTTCTCCGCCGTTTCCAGCATGCCGCCCGCCACCGGATGGTGCTTGCCGCCGGACGTGATGCGCCCACGTGCGATGCGGTCCCAGAACGGACTGGAATCGCCTTTGAGTCCGAAGCGGCCGCCCAGCACGTAGTGTTCCGCCTGGCTCATGCTTTCGGCGCCGCCGGCGATCACGAGGTCGCAGGCGCCGGTCTGCACGCGCATCGCGGCATCGATCACGGCCTGCAGGCCCGACCCGCAGCGGCGGTCGAGCTGCAGCCCCGGCACGCGAATGCCCAGCTTGGCGTTGAGCGCGGCGATGCGGCCGATGGCCGGCGCCTCGCCGTTGGGATAACACTGGCCGAAGACGACGTCGTCGATGCTGGCGGGGTCCAGCTTCGTGCGCGCCACCAGTTCGGCCAGCACGCGCTCGGCCAGGTCGGCTGCCGGGACGTCCCGAAACACGCCGCCGTAGCGGCCCACCGGCGTGCGCAGCGGCTCGCAAATGACGGCTTGTCTGAGGACTTCGTTTCGATGCGGCAAGGTTTGCTCTCCAAAAGACTGTGGCGGGCGCGGATGGCGCGCCGCATGGCCTTGCCATTGTGCGTCTGCAGCCTGGCGGCCACGGCGCGGACGGACGGCAGCGTAGGATTGTCGGCTGCATGCCCGCCGCTTCCGTCTCCACCACCGCCGCGCGCGCGCTCGAGCCGATCGCCACTGCCAAGCTGATGCCGCCGCGCCCGGCGCGCCCGCTGCTGGCGCGCGCGGCGCTGCTGGCGCGGCTGCAGGACGCGCGGCGCAAACGCTGCATCGTCGTGCAAGGCCCCGCCGGCAGCGGCAAGACCAGCACGCTGCTGGCCTGGCGCCAGGCGCTGCTGCCGCTGAACTTCGATGTCGCCTGGCTGACGTTGGCGAGCGAGGACGACAGCCCGGCGCGCCTGCTCGATTGCCTGGTCGCCAGCCTGGCCGAGGTCGACCCGGCGCTGGTGGCCGAGGCCACGCTGCTGCTGGGGCGCGACAGCGGCGAGGCCGCGCTGGAACACGTGGTGATCACGCTGGTGCAAAGCATCGGCAGCCGGCCGCGCGAGCTGGTGATGATGTTCGACGACCTGCAGCACCTGGCCGACCCCGGCGTCGGGCGCGTGCTGCAATGGCTGCTGGACTACGCGCCGCCGAACCTGCACCTGGCCATGGGCTCGCGCACGGCGCTGCCGCTGTCGCTCGCCCGGCTGCGCGCGCGCGGCGAACTGGCAGAGTTCGACCTGCGCGACCTGCGCTTCAGCGCCGACGAGAGCGAGCGCTTTCTGCGCGAGCGCCTGGGCAGCATCGACGCGCGCGACGCCGAGGAACTGCACCGCCTGACCGACGGCTGGGTCGCCGGCTTGCAACTCTTCGCGCTCGATCTGAAGGCGCGTCCCGGCGGCAACTTCGCGCGCGTGCAACTGCGCGACGCACGCGCCTTCGCCGACTACTTTGAAAGCGAGGTGCTGCGGCGGCTGGCCGCCGACGACCTGGCGCTGCTGATCCGCGCTGCGGTCTGCAGCCGCTTCTGCGCCCCGCTCGTCGCCGCACTGACCGGCCGCCCGCAGGCGGCGGCGCAAATGACGACCCGGCTCGCGCAGCTCGACCACGACAACCTGTTCGTCCAGCAGGTGGGCAGCCACGACGGCCTGACGTGGTACCGCATCCATCCGCTGCTGCGCGAGGTGCTGGTGCAGCGTGCCGCGGCGCTGCCCGAGGCCGAGCGCCGCCTGTTGCACGACGTTGCCTGGCGCTGGTTCGACGCCCACGGCCAGATCGACGAAGCGGTGCGCCACGCGGTGCAGGCCGGCGACGCCGACGCTGCGGCCGCGCTGGTCGAGCAGGCGGCGCCGGCGCTGATCGCGCGCCGCGAGCTGAGCGCGCTGTCGGTGCTGATGCACCGGCTGCCGGCGGCGCAGGCGGCCAACAGTTCGGTGCTGCGCCTGGTCCAGGCGCAGCTGCAGCTGTATGCGCGCAACCTCGACGCGCTGGAGCACAGCCTGAGCGAACTCGACGCGCGCGCCGCGACGCTGACCGCGCCGCAGCGCTACCACGTGACGCTGCTGCGCGGCGGGCTGGCGATGCAGCGCGACGACAGCGACGCGGTGGCGGCGATCGCGCCCGCGCTGGAGGGCATCCCCGTCGATGCCGACACCTGGGCCCAGGTCGGCCGGCGGCAGATCCTGGCGTGGATGCACATGGCGCGCGACGAGTACGAGCGCGCGCGCCAACTGCTGGCCGAGGCCGCGCAACTGCGCCCGACACCGGCGCGCGAAGGCATGGGCCGCAGCCTGCTGGGCCTGAGCTATCTGCTGGAAGGGCGGCTGCCCGAGGCCGAACGCGCGCTGCGCGAATTGCTGGGCGCCGGCGAGGGCGGCGGCGCCGACACCGGCAATTCGCTGGTCGCTGCGGGGTTGCTGGCTGAAGTGCTGTACGAGCTGAACGAGCTCGACGCCGTGACGGCGCTGCTGCTGCCGCGCATCGAGCTGCTCGAGCGCACCGCGCTGCCCGACGCTGTACTGCGTGCGCTGCACAGCCTGGCGCTGGTGCACTGGAACGCCGGTCGCCGGCTGGAGGCGCTGTCGTGGCTGGAGCGCCTGGAAGACTACGCGCTGCGCCATCGGCTGGACCGCGTGCTCGCCACGGCGCTGGCGGTCAGGCTGCGCATCCACCTGCGGCTGGGGGAGACGACGCGCGCCCGCGCCGTGCTGCGCCGCCTGGAGGAGCTGGGTCAGCGCTACGCCGGGTCGGCGCCCGGAACGGCGGCCCAGCTCGAACGCATGACCGAACGCGCGCGCGCCGATGCCAGCCTGCATTGGAACGACTTCAACGCCGCCGCGCTGCGCCTGGAAGCATTGCTGGAGCAGGCCACCCGCGCGCCGCGCTGGCGGCTGGCGGCCAATGTGCGGCTGATGCTCGCCGCGGCCGAGGAAGGGCGTGGCCGCGAGTCCGTGGCGCAGGCGCACGTGCTGGAGGCGCTGCGCATCGGCCACCGGCTGGGGCTGGTGCGCAGCCTGCTCGATGCGTCGCCGCGCGTGCCGGCGTTGGTCGGCCGGCTGCTGCAACGCGGCGATCTCGAACCGGTGCTGGCGTTCTATGCCCAGCGTGTGATCGATGCCGCCGTGCGCCGCTCGCCGGCATCGGCGCGCGCGCCCGAAGCCGTGCCGGCGCCGATCGAGGCCATCAGCGAGCGCGAGCGCGAGGTGCTGAAGCTGGTGGCGCAGGCGCTGCCCAACAAGAAGATCGCGCGCGTGCTGGGGGTCACCCCGCACACCGTGAAGTGGCATCTGCGCAAGGTCTACGCCAAGCTCGGCGTTGCCGAGCGCGACGAGGCGGTGGCGCGCATGCGCGACCTGGAAGGCGGCGTGCCATCCGCGTGACGGTGGCCCGACGGTGGCGCGACGGGGCGTGGGCGCCGCGCTGCGCCCGCTGCCGCCCGGCGCGCGCTAGCTAGCTAGCCACCGCGGCTAGTGCCGGCCGCCGCGCCGCCCACCATCATCGCCCTGCACGCGGCAGCGTGCGCCGCAACCGCTGGCGACACGCCGGCCGGCTGCCGCGCTGACCGCCCCCACCGCAGGAGATGCACCGATGCACGCACACCCGATCACGCGCCGGCGCACGCTGCTGCGCGGCCTCGCTGCCACCGCCGCGCTGGCCGGCGCCGGCGTCACGCTGGCGCAAAGCTTCCCGTCCAAGCCGATCACGCTGCTGGTGCCGGCGCCGCCCGGCGGTGTGCTCGACGTCATTGGCCGCGCGATGGCCGAGCAGATGCGCCAGGCGCTCGGCCAGGCGGTGATCGTCGACTACCGCCCCGGCGCCTCGGGCATGCTCGCCGCGCAGACCGTGGCGCGCGCCGCGCCCGACGGCCACACGCTGCTGCTGACGCACACCACGCCGGTCGCGTACACGCCGCACATGTTCTCGAAGATGGCCTACGACACCCGGCGCGACTTCGCGTTCCTGACGCAGGTCTGCGAGGCCGACGTCGTGCTGGCGGTCAACAAGGACGTGCCCGCGAAGACGATGCAGGAGTTCGTCGCCTGGGCCCGGCTCAACCGCGGCAAGGTCAGCTACGGCTCCTACGGCACCGGCTCGGGCGGCCACCTGATGAGCGCGTACCTGAGCGATTCGCGCCAGCTCGACATGACGCACGTGCCGTACAAGGGCGAGACGCCGATGATCCAGGACATGATCGGCGGCCAGATCCCGTGGGCGCTGGGCACCGCCGGGACGCTGGCGCCGCAGATTGCCGCCGGCAAGCTGCGCGCGTTGGCCGTCACCGGGCTCAAGCGCTTCCCGTCGCTGCCCGACGTGCCCACCTTCACCGAGGCCGGCTTCCCCGACGAGGAGTTCCGCGTCATCGGCGGCATCTTGATGCTGGCGCCGGCCGCCGTGCCGGCGCCGGTGCTGGCGCAACTGGAGAAGGCGGCCCGTGACGCGGTGGCCTCGACGGCGATGAAGGCGCGCTTCCAGGTCTACGGTTTCCGCGGCATCGGCGACAGCGGCGCCGCGGCGCGCAAGGTGTTCGACGACAGCACGCCGCTGATCGCCAAGTTGGTGAAGGTCTCGGGCGTGACGATGGACTAACAAGGTAGCCATGCGGCGCTGCGACGCTTTCGCCCGGCTCGAGGCCAGCGCCGCGGGCACGCCCGACCGCGTGGCCATCGAGTTCCAGGGCCGCGCCATCAGCTTCGGCGCGCTGCACGAAGGCGCGCTGGCGCTGGCCGGCTACCTGCAACAGCATTTCGACGTGCGGCACGGCGGCCGCGTGCTGCTGCTGATGCCCGAGTGCGCGCAGCACGCGATCGCCTGCTACGCGGTGCTGCGCTGCGGCGCCGTGGGGGTGGCGGCCGACCCGATGAGCAGCGCCGACGCGGTGGCCGGCTGCGCGGCCGAGGCCGGCGCGCGGCTGGCGATCACCACCCAAGACCTGCTGCCGCGGCTGCAGCCGCTGCGCGCGCGCGGCGCGCTCGATGGCATCGTCGTCGGCGCCGCGTCCGACCGCGCGGCGTTCGAGCGCGCGCCGCGCGAGCCCGGCCTGCACGGCTTTGCCGATGCACTGGCGGCCGGCATCGCGCCGCGGCCGGCGGTGATCGGCTACGGCGAATGCAGCGCCTGCTGTGGGTGCTGCAGCCACGGCAACACCCCCTTGGACCCTGAGCATCGGCGCCGACGCGCCTGAGGACGGCCCGCGAATGAACGACACGCCCACCCCGCGCCGCGCCTTGCACCGGCGCGAGACGATCACCGAGTGCTGGCTGCGCGACGACGGCCTGATCGACATCGAAGGGCGCATGCGCGACCTCACGCCGCATGGCACCGACATGGTGTTCCACCAGATTGCCGCCGGCGATGCGATCCACGACATCCAGCTCACGCTGACGCTGGACCACGGCCTCACGATCCGCCACGTGCGCGCCAGGCTGGCGGTCGGCGCGACGCCCTTCTGCGGCGGCATCGAAAGCGCCTATGCCGGGCTGGCGGGCTTGCGCATCGGCGCCGGCTTCCGGCAGCAGTTGCTGCAGCGCGTTGGCGGCTTGCAGGGTTGCACGCACCTGACCGACCTGGCGATGGCAATCGCGGCGACGGCGGTGCAGGCGGCCTACGCGCTCAAGCGCGACGCTCGCGCCGCCGGCGCATTGGCGCGCCCGCCGGGCGAGCGGCCCGCGGTGCTCGACACCTGCCACGCCTGGCGCAGCGACGGCCAAGCCGCCCGAATCGTCTGGCCGTGGCTGCAGCCGGCAGCGCCCGCCAGCGTCGCCGCCGGCGTCGCCGCACCAGCCATTGCGGCTAGTGCTTCCGGCAGCAGCACCGTGCAAAGTTCACCCTCGCAAGAACAAGGCAACGCAGCACGCCGCTGACCGCGTTGCCCAAGGCCGGCGATGCGACCGGCCCATCCCCAGCGGCAGCCATTGATGAGCGCGGCGCCCGTCGGCGCCCGAGGAGACCAGCATGTACATGACCCTCGGCCTGCACAAGGCCTTGCAGCAGCACCCCAACCAGGAAGCGATCCGCTTCATGGGCCGCAGCTTCACCTACGCCCAGTTCGGTGCGCGCGTTGCGCGGCTGGCCGGCGCCTTGCGCGCGCTCGGCGTCAAGAAGGGCGAGCGCGTCGCGATCTATTCGCTGAACTCGCAGCGCTACCTCGAGTACGACCTCGCCGTGCCGTGGGCCGGCGGCGTCCTCAACCCGATCAACATCCGCTGGAGCGCCGCCGAGGTGCTGTACTCGCTCGACGACTCCGAGACCTCGATCCTGATCGTCGACGACGCCTTCAAGGCGCAAGGCGCGGGCATCGCGAAGAACTCGAAGACGATCCGCCACCTGATCTACGCCGGCGACGGCGAGACGCCCGAGGGCATGCTGTCGTACGAGACGCTGATTGCGCAGACCGAGCCGATCGAAGACGCCTACCGCCACGGCGAGGACCTGGCCGGCGTCTTCTACACCGGCGGCACCACCGGGTTCCCGAAGGGCGTGATGCTCAGCCACAACAACCTCGGCGCGGCGGCCCAGGTCTCGGTGCACCTCGGCATCTACGGCCCCGGCTGCGTCTACCTGCACGCGATGCCGATGTTCCACCTGGCGGACTTCGCGGTGACGATTGCGCTGTTCCTGTGCGGCGGCTCGCACCTCATCATCCCGATGTTCGAGCCCAAGCGCATGCTCGAAACGATTTCGCAGGAGAAGCCCAACGTCGTGATGATGGCGCCGACGCTGGTGCAGATGTCGCTCGACTGGCTGGCCGCCAACCCCGAGGCGGCCAAGACGATCGACCTGTCGTCGATTCAGTACGTGCTGTACGGCGCGTCGTCGATCTCGCAAACGCTGCTCGACCGCGCGCTCAAGGTGTTCAAGGGCGTCAAGTTCATCCAGGCCTACGGCATGACCGAGCTGGCGCCGGTGGCGACGCTGCTGATGCCCGAGGACCACCACGGCAAGCTGCTGCGTTCGGCCGGCCGTGCGGTGGACGGCGTCGAGTTGAAGATCGGCGACGAGCAAGGCAACGAAGTGCCGCGCGGCACCGTCGGCGAGGTGCTGGTGCGCGGGCCCAACGTCATGCAGGGCTACTGGAACAAGCCCGAAGAGACGGCCAAGACGGTGCGCAACGGCTGGATGCACACCGGCGACGGCGCCTGGATGGACGACGACGGCTACATCTACATCGCCGACCGCATCAAGGACATGATCGTCAGCGGCGGCGAGAACGTCTATTCGGCCGAGGTCGAGAACGCGCTCGCCAGCCACCCGGCGGTGGCGCAGTCGGCGGTGATCGGCGTGCCGTCCGACAAGTGGGGCGAGAGCGTGCACGCGGTGCTGGTGCTCAAGGCCGGCCAGAGCACCGACCTGGAGTCGATCCAGACGCACTGCCGCACGCTGATCGCCGGCTACAAGGTGCCGCGCAGCTTCGAGGTGCGCACGGCGCTGCCGATGTCCAGCGTCGGCAAGGTGATGAAGGTCGAGTTGCGCAAGACCGTCGCGCTCGCCGCTTGAGACGACGCCCCGCCAGCGATGAGCGCGCGAAAGAAGCCCCCGGCCGATGCCACGCAGCGGCAGGAGCCGCCCCAGGCGCCGGCCAGGCACCGGCCCTACACCGACAACGCGGCGCGCGGTGCCGAGCACGGCATGCCGCGCATGTTGCGCGCACAGCGGCCGGACAGTGAGGCGCGGGCGTTCCTGCGCCTGGTCAACCTCAGTGGCTGGCTGCCACTGCACTACCGGTCGCAGCGCGTGGTGTGGCGGCTGACCACGCTCGCGCTGGGCCGGCGGCCGTCGGTGGCGTCGGTGCGCACGCAATGGATCGCCGGGCCCGGTGGCCCGATCGAGTTGCGCGTGTTCACGCCGCCGGGCGCTCCGGCGGTGCGCCCGGCGTTCCTGTGGTGCCACGGCGGCGGTTTCATGATCGGCGGGCCGGAGACGGCCGAATCGATCTGCCGCAGCATCGCCTGCATCGCCGACTGCGTGGTCATCGCGGTGCGCTACCGGCTGGCGCCGGAGCACGACCTGATGGCCAGCCGCGAAGACTTCCTCGCCGCGCTGCAGTGGGTGCATGGGCACGGCTCGGTGCTGGGCATCGACCCGGAGCGCCTGGCGATCGGCGGCGACTCGGCCGGCGGCAACGTCAGCGCCGCGGTCGCGCAGCGCGTCACGCACGGCGGCGGGCCCAAGCTGCGGCTGCAGGTGCTGGTCTATCCGGCCACCGACCTGGCGCACCGCTTCGAGTCGCTGGCCGAGAACGCCAAGGGCTACCTGCTGACCGAGCGCATCGCCGACCGCATCGGCCGCATCATCAACATCCCGGCCAACGCCGATGATCCCTGGCTGTCGCCGCGCCGCCATCCCGAGCTGCAAGGCTTGCCGCCGGCGGTGGTGCTGAGCGCCGGCTTCGACCCGATCCGCGACGACGCGCTCGACTACACGGCGCGCCTGCGCGCCGCGGGCGTGCCGGTGCAACTGCTGCACTACGCCGGGCAGTTCCACGGCTTCCTGAACTTCGACTCGGTGATCGGTGCTGCGCGCGACGCGCTGCAGCGCATCGGCGTCGCGCTGGCGCAGGCCTTCGACGGCCAGCCGGCGCCCGACCGCACCGTCGAGATCGCCGACCGCACCACCGGCCAGGCGCAGCCGCTGCCGGTCAAGGCCGTGCGCGAGACGCTGCTGACCACGCTGGTCGGCTCGCTCATGGCCGGGCGCTGGGGTGTCACGCTGCTCGGCCAGTTGGCGCGCCGCTCGCACGACGCGGCGCTGCTGTTGCGCGATGCCGGCACCGTGCCCGACCTGCATGCGCGGCGCAGCCTGCTGGCCAGCGTCGAACGGCTTGCCGCGCGCCGCACCTACCCCTCCGATTGACATGGCGACTTCCATGCCCCGCACCGCCACCGCGCCCACCCGCCGCGCGGCCAAGCCGCGCACGCGCAGCCCGGCGCGGCCTGCCGCACCCGCACCCGCACCCGCACCCGCACCCGCACCCGCACCTGCTCCGGCGGCACCCGCGGCGGATGGGCTGCCGAGCTGGCGCGAGCTGCTGACGAAGGCCGAGGTCGGCGCCAACCTGATCGCGCAGCGCCAGCTCGAAAGCGGCCGTTATGCGCCGGCGATCGGCGCCATGTTGGGCGTGGTGGTCGGCATGCGACACCTCAGCGGCCGCTTGCTGAGCACCGTGCACGATCTGCTGGACGTGCCCAGCGCCAGTGACCTGCAGGCCTTGGCGGCGACGCTGCGCCGGCTGGAAGACAAGGTCGACCGGCTGTTGCCGGCGCAAACGCTGCCCGGCCCGCGACCGGCGCGCACCCGCCACGCACCGCCGCCAGCGGCGGCGCCTTCTCTGAAGCCGCCAGCGGCGGCGCCCTCGCCGAAGCCGGCGGCCTCGCGCAAGGCCTGACGCGATGAGCAGCAGCACCCTGCCGCCCGAAGCCGACTCGTCGGTCGCGCAACGCTTGCGCACCGAGGTCGACCGGCTGATCCAGCGCAGCCTCAAAGGCCTGGAATACCTGGCTTCGCCGGCGCCGGCGATCGGCGTTTCGCCGCGCACCGAGATCCACCGCCGCGGCACCCTGAGCCTGCTGCACTACCACCCGCAGACCGCCGAGGTCTACCGCGTGCCGCTGCTGTTCGTGATGGCGACGACGAACAAGTGCGACATCTTCGACCTCGCGCGGGGCCAGAGCCTGATCGAGTTCCTTTGCCAGCGCGGCTACGACGTCTACGTGATGGACTGGAACGCGCCCGGCCCGGACGAGAAGCGCCTGAAGATCGAGGACTACACGCTCGACTTCATCCCCGACTGCATCCGGCGCGTGCAGCAGCACAGCGGCGTCGACGACGTGACGCTGGTCGGCTACTGCATGGGCGGCGTGCTGGCGTCCATCTACGCCGCGTTGCACCCCCGCGGCCCGGTGCGCAACCTGGTGGGCTTCACGGTGCCGATCGACTTTCGCGAGCTCAAGGCCTTCCGCGCGATCGCCGATCCGCGCTACTTCGACGTCGACCTGCTGATCGACACGCTGGGCTACATGCCGCCGGATCTGATCAAGGGCGCGTTCAGCGCCATCCGTCCAGGCGGCGCCGTGGCAGCGCGCATTCGCCTGTGGGACAACATGTGGAACGACGAGTACGTCAAGGGCTACCGCATGATGGACCGCTTCGGCACCGACACGCTGCCCTTGGCCGGCGAGTACTTCCGCCAGACCGTCAAGGAGCTGTTCTGGAAGAACGGCCTGCACGACGGCACGCTGCGCATCGGCGGCCGGCCGGTGCAGCTGAAGGCGATCCAGGTGCCGACGCTGAGCATGGTGGCCAAGTACGACCACATCGTGCCGCCGGCGGCGGCGGCGCCCTTGATCGAGCAGATCGCCTCGCGCGACAAGGAGCAGATCGTGCTGCCGGGCGGCCACGTCAGCCTGGTGGCCGGGCCCAACGCGGTCAAGCGGATGTGGCCGGCGCTCGACAACTGGCTGGCCCGGAGATCGGAATGAACGACACCCAAGACCCCGGCGTGGCGCAACCCGCGCGCGCCTATCCCCGCACGCTGACGCTCGCATCGCATCACGTGCAACTCGAGCGGCTGCTGCCGGCCGACGGCGCGGCGCTCGAACGCTTCGTCGCCACGCTGCCGACGCATGACCTGCTGTTCGTCCGCCGCGACCTCAGCCACCCGAAGGTGCAGCAGGCGTGGCTGGAGGCGATCGGCGCCGGCCGCATCGCCGGCCTGGGCGCGCGCAGCGGCGACGAGCTGGTGGGTTGTTCGGCGATCGTCGTCGACGAGCTGTCGTGGTCGCGCCACGTCGGCGAGTTGCGCGTGCTGGTGTCGCCCGCCTGGCGCAGCCGCGGCCTCGGCCGCGCGCTGGTGCAGGAGAGCTTCATGCTCGCGCTCGGCATGGGGCTGGAGAAGCTGTGCGTGCAGATGACGGTCGACCAGCGCGCCGCGATCGCGGTGTTCGAGGAGCTGGGCTTCCGCGCCGAGGCGGTGCTGCGCGGCCATGTGAAGGACCGCGACGGCAACGTCAGCGACCTGGCGATCCTGAGCCACGACATCGCCGAGGTGCACGGCCGGCTGCACCTGTACGGCGTCGGCGACATGCTGGGCGGCTGAGCGCCCGGCCGTGTCCGGCAGCGGCGGCAACGACGAGCGCCGCGCGTGGCCTTGCCCAGCAACGAAAGGAACAGCGATGGAGACGCAGGAGCACGATTTCATCGTCATCGGCGGCGGCTCGGCCGGCTGCGCCGTGGCCGGACGTCTGGCCGACGCCGATGCCGGCAGCGTGGCCTTGCTGGAGGCCGGCCCGCACGACCACGCCGGCGTCGTCACCGTGCCGGTGGGCCTGGGGCTGACGGCGGCCAAGCCCGGCCCTCGCAACTACGGCTACCGCACGCTGCCGGTGCCGGCGCTCGACGGTCGCCGCGGCTACCAGCCGCGCGGCCGCGGGCTGGGCGGCAGCTCGTCGATCAACGGCATGGTCTACATCCGCGGCACGCCGGCCGACTACGACCACTGGGAAGCGCAGGGTTGCAGCGGTTGGGGCTGGCCGGGCGTGCTGCCGTACTTCAAGCGCTCGGAGTGCAACGTCAGGCTGGGCGGGCGGCCCGAGGATGAATGGCACGGCGGCAAAGGGCCGCTTCACGTCAGCGACCCGCGCTCGCCGAATCCTTTCGGGCGCTACTTCCTGGAAGCTGCGGCTGCGGCGGGACATGCCCACAACCCCGACTTCAACGGCGCGCACCAGGAAGGCGTGGGCTACTACCAGCTCACGCAGCAAGGCGGCGAACGCTGGAACGCCGCGCGCGCCTACCTGCACCGCGGCCGTGCCGACGACCCGGCGTTCAACGCCGGCCGCCGCGCCTTGCAGGTGCTGCCCGACAGCCAGGTGCTGCGCATCGTCTTCGAGGGCCGGCGCGCCGTCGGGGTCGTCGTGCTGCGCGGCGGCCTGCAGCAGACGCTGCGCGCGCGCCGCGAAGTGATCGTCAGCGCCGGCGCGTTCGGGTCGCCGCAACTGCTGATGGCTTCCGGCATCGGCCCGTCGGAGCATCTGCGCGCGCACGGCATCGAGGTCGTGCATGACGCCGCCGCGGTCGGCACGAACCTGCAGGATCACCCCGACGTCATCCTGCACCACAAGCTCTTCAGCACCGACTTGTTCGCAACCAGCGTCCCGGGGCTGCTGCGCATGCTGCGCGAGTGGCGGCGTTATCGGCGCCTGCGCATCGGGATGCTGACCCAAAGCCTGACCGAGACCGGCGGCTTCGTGAAGAGCCGGCCCCAGCTCGAGCAGCCCGACCTGCAACTGCACTTCGTCGCTGCCGTCGCCGATCGCAAGCACCGCAGCACGCACGGCTACTCGCTGCACGTGTGCGTGCTGCGCCCGCACAGCCGCGGCGCCGTCAAGCTGAACTCAGCCGACGTGCGCCAGGCGCCGCAGATCACGCTCAACCTGCTGCAGGACCCGCGCGACATGGCCGTGATGGTCGACGGCGTTCGCATCGTCAAACGCATCCTCGACCAAAGCGCGCTGGCCCGCTTCGGCGGCCAGCCGATGTACCACGGCCACCTGCGCGCCGACGGCAGCGACGACGAGGCGGTGCGCGCGATGATCAGCGCGCGCGCCGACACCGTCTACCACCCGGTGGGCACCTGCCGCATGGGCAGCGACGGCGGCGCGGTGGTCGACCCCGAACTGCGCGTGCGCGGGGTCGAGGGGCTGCGCGTGGTCGATGCCTCGATCATGCCCACGCTCATCAGCGGCAACACCAATGCCGCGTCGATCATGATCGGCGAGAAGGCGGCCGACCTGATCCTCGGACGCACCAGCCTTGGCGCTGCGCCGGCAGCGGCAGCGATTGCCAAGCCCGCGGCGGTTGCACCGGCGGGCTGATCACCACTGCAGCCCGTGCGGGTTGATGACCACTGCAGCCCGTTCGGGCTGACCACCATTCCCACCTCGGAGACAACCGTGACCCAGACAACTTTGCGCCGTTTGCTGCCGCTTGTGGCAGCGCTGCTGGCCTGTCCGCAGGCGCCCATCGCCCACGCGCAGGCGCTCACGCAGCCGGCCACCGCCGCCACGGCGGCGGCCAATCGGCGCGTGCTGGATGTCCTGCCCTTCGCCGACAAGGCCGACTTCGACGATGCGCAGCGCGGCTTCATCGCCACGCTGCCGGCGAGCGAGCAGTTGCGCACGCCGCAGGGCACGCTGGCCTGGGACTTCGGCGCCTACCGCTTCGTGCAGGGCGCAGCGCCCGACAGCGTCAACCCGAGCTTGTGGCGCCAGGCGCTGGTGAACAACTTCGCGGGCCTGTTCAAGGTGACCGAGCGCGTCTACCAGGTCCGCGGCTTCGACATCGCCAACATGGACATCATCGAGGGCGACAGCGGCTTGATCATCATCGACCCGCTGCTGTCGACCGAGACCGCGCGCGCCGGCCTCGAGCTCTACTACCAGCACCGGCCGCGCAAGCCGGTGGTCGCGGTGATCTACTCGCACAGCCATGCCGACCATTTCGGCGGCGTCAAAGGCGTCGTCGACGAAGCCGACGTGCGCGCCGGCAAGGTGCGCATCTTCGCCCCGGCCGGCTTCATGGAAGAGGCCATCAACGAGAACGTGGTCGCCGGCAATGCGATGAACCGGCGTGCGCAGTTCATGTTCGGCACGCCGCTGGCGGTCGGCACGCAAGGCCACGTCGACGCCGGGCTCGGCAAGGCCGTGGCGTCGGGCACCATCACGCTGATCGCGCCGACCGACGCCATCGCCAAGCCGTTCGAGGCGCACCGCGTCGACGGCGTCGACATCGAATTCCAACTCACGCCGGAGACCGAAGCGCCGGCGGAGATGCACGTCTACTTCCCGCAGTTGCGCACGCTGTGCATCGCCGAGAACGCGAACCACACCCAGCACAACCTGCTGACGCCGCGCGGCGCGCTGGTGCGCGACGCGCGCAAATGGGCCTACCAGCTCGACGCCGCGCGGCTGCGCTACGGCGACCGCACGGATGCCTTGATCGCCCAGCACACCTGGCCGGTCTGGGGCAGCGACCGCATCAAGGGCTTCCTGGCCGACACGCGCGACATGTACGCCTATCTGCACGACCAGACGGTGCGGCTGATGAACAAGGGCTACACGCCGACGCAGATTGCCGACGAGATTCGCAGCCTGCCGCCGGGCCTGGCCAACAAGTGGTATCTGCGCGGCTACTACGGCACCATCAGCTTCAACGTGCGCGCGATCTACCAGCGTTACCTCGGCTTCTACGACGGCAATCCGGCGCACCTGAACCCGCTGCCGGCGGTCGAGAGCGCCCGCCGCACGATCGAATGGATGGGCGGCGCCGATGCGGTGCTGGAGCGCGCCCGCGCCGCCTTCGACCAGGGCGACTACCGCTGGGTGGCGCAGGTGCTCAACGAGCTGGTCTTCGCGCAGCCGGCCAACGCCGCTGCCAAGGCCTTGCAGGCGCGCACGCTCGAGCAGCTCGGCTACCAGTCCGAAAGCGCCGTCTGGCGCAACATCTAT
This sequence comes from uncultured Rubrivivax sp., assembly GCA_964470565.1. Lineage (GTDB taxonomy): Bacteria > Pseudomonadota > Gammaproteobacteria > Burkholderiales > Burkholderiaceae_C > Rubrivivax. The sequence goes on along the minus strand of CAYYDJ010000045.1, from coordinate 9,346 downwards.
CTGCTGGGCGCGCAAGAGTTGCGCGGCGGCATCGCGCAGCGCACGCAAAGCACGTCGTCGGCCGACATCGCGCGCGCGATGAGCGTCGACATGCTGTTCGCGTACATGGCGATCCGCGTCGACGCCGCCAAGGTCGAGGGTCAGCAGGCGCTGATCAATTGGCGCTTCAGCGACGACGGCTCGCGCTATGCCATGACGCTGCGCAACGGCGCGCTGACCGTGCTGCCCGAACAGCAGGCCGGTGGCGCCGACCTGACCATCACGCTGGCCAAGCCGGTGTTGATCGCGCTCAGCGCCGGGGTGCTGCCGCTGGACAAGGCGGTGCAGGACGGCAAAGCCAAGGTCGAAGGCGATGCGCGTAAGCTGCAACTGCTGCTCGGCAGCCTGGACACCTTCCGTCCGAACTTCCCGTTGGTGACGCCGGCGGTCGAGCGCTGACCACGGAGCTGGAGACCCGCATGTACCTGACCCAAGGCCTACACCGATCGCTGCAGTTGCAGCCTGACCGCGTGGCCACCACGTTTCGCGGCCGCCGCCGCACGTTCGGCCAGTTGGGCGAGCGCGTGGCGCGGCTGGCGGCGGGCTTGCGGGGGCTCGGACTGCAGGCCAACGACCGCGTCGGCATGCTGGCCCTCAATTCAGACCGCTACCTCGAATACATGATGGCCGTCTGGTGGGCCGGCGGCGTGTTGAACCCGGTCAACATCCGCTGGAGCGTGCCGGAGATCGTCTATTCGCTCGACGACTGCGACACCGGCATCCTGCTGATCGACGGCCACTTTCTGCGCATGGCCGACGGCATTGCGGCGGCGGCCAAGCGAAAGCCGCTGCTGATCCACGTCGGCGACGACGCCGCGCCGGCCGGCATGATCGGCTTCGAAGACCTCGTCGAGGGCAGCGCGCCGATGGCCGACGCCGGCCGCGGCGGCGACGACCTGGCCGCCATCATGTACACCGGCGGCACGACGGGCCTGCCCAAGGGCGTGATGCAGTCGCATCTGAACCTGTGGGCCTCGGGCGTGCAGCGCATGGCCGACGCCAGCCTGCTGCGCGATTCGACCACGCTGCACGCGGCGCCGCTGTTCCATACCGCGGCGATGGCACGCGCGGTGATGCAGTTCGCGGCCGGCGAGTCGCATGCGGTGGTGCCGATGTTCGACGCCCGCGAGGTGCTGCAGACCATCGAGCGCGAGCGCGTGACCGAGCTGCTGCTGGTGCCGACCATGCTGCAGGCGCTGCTCGCGCACCCGGACTTCGCCAGGCACGACCTGAGCAGCCTGCGCCGCCTGGCCTACGGTGCCTCGCCGATCTCGGCCGCCTTGCTCGAAAGCGCGATGGCTTCGCTGCCCGCGGTCGAGTTCTTCCACGCCTACGGGCTGACCGAAGCCTCGCCCGTGGTGTCGGTCAATCCGCCCGAGAACCACGGCCCCGAGGGGCGCGCGAACGGGCGCTACCGCTCGGTCGGCCGGCCCTGCTTCGGCATCCACGTCAAGGTGGTCGATCCGCAGGGCCACGAACTGCCGCGTGGCGAGGTCGGCGAGATCATCCTGCGCGGCGCCAATGTCATGCAGGGCTATTGGAACAAGCCCGAGGAGACGGCCGGCGCGCTGCGCGACGGCTGGCTGTGGACCGGCGACGGCGCCTACATGGACGACGAGGGCTACTTGTTCATCGTCGACCGCATGAAGGACATGATCGTCAGCGGCGGCGAGAACGTCTTCTCGGCCGAAGTCGAGAACGTGATCGCGCGCCACCCGGCCGTCGCGGCCTGCGCCGTGATCGGCGTGCCCGACGAGCGCTGGGGCGAGGCGGTGCACGCCGTCGTGGTGCTCAAGCCCGGCGGCGAACTCGACGCACAGGCCTTGCGCGCGCACTGCCACGACCACATCGCCGGCTACAAGTGCCCGAAGAGCATCGAGTTCCGCACCGAGCTGCCGCTGTCGGGCGCCGGCAAAGTCCTCAAGAAGGACTTGCGCGCGCCGTTCTGGCAAGGCCGCACGCGGGCCGTCGGTTGAGCGGTCTGCATTCCATCACTTCAATTGCTTCCACAAGGAGTTCAGCGATGAGCCACAAGGTCGTGATCGCCGGCGTCGGCATGATTGCGTTCACCAAGCCCAGCGCCAGCGAGGATTACCACGTGATGGGCGCGAAGGCGGCCAAGGCGGCATTGGCCGATGCGGGCGTCGACTACGCGCTCGTCGAGCAGGCCTACGTCGGCTATGTGTTCGGCGATTCCACCTCGGGCCAGGCGGCGGTCTACGGCGTCGGCCTGACCGGCATCCCGGTCATCAACGTCAACAACAACTGCGCCACCGGGTCGACGGCGCTGTTCCTCGCGCGCCAGGCGGTCGAGAGCGGCGCCGCCGACTGCGTGCTCGCGCTGGGCTTCGAGCAAATGGTTCCGGGGGCGCTGAAAGGCGCCTACACCGACCGCCCGGGGCCGATGGCGCGCTTCGCGCAGGTGATGGGCGAGATCCAGGGCTACGACGAGCAGGCGCCGCGCGCGGCGCAGTTCTTCGGCGGCGCCGGCCGCGCCTACATGCGCGAGTACGGCATCGCCGCCGAGACCTTCGGCCGCATCTCGGTCAAGGCGCGGCGCCACGCCGCCAACAACCCGTTCGCGGTCTTCCGCAACGCGGTGACCTTGGAGGAGGTGATGGCGTCGCCCGCGGTCTTCGATCCGCTGACGCGCCTGCAATGCTGCCCGCCGACCTGCGGCGCGGCGGCGGCCGTCGTCTGCAGCGACGCGTTTGCCAGGAAGCACGGCCTGGACGCCCGGGTCGTGATCGCCGCGCAGGCGATGACGACCGATCGCCACAGCAGCTTCGACGAAGCCGACATGCGCAAGGTGGTGGGCTACGACATGACCGCGGCCGCGGCACGCCAGGTCTACGAGCGCGCGGGGATCGGTGCCGAGGACGTCGACGTGGTCGAGCTGCACGACTGCTTCACCGCCAATGAGCTGATCACCTACGAAGGCCTCGGGCTCACGCCGGCCGGCACGGCCGAGAAGTTCATCGTCGACGGCGACAACACCTACGGCGGGCGCGTGGTGACCAACCCCTCGGGCGGCTTGCTGTCCAAGGGCCATCCGCTCGGTGCCACCGGCCTGGCGCAATGCGCCGAACTGGTCTGGCAACTGCGCGGCACGGCCGACAAGCGCCAGGTCGAAGGCGCGCGCGTCGCGCTGCAACACAACCTCGGCCTCGGCGGCGCCTGCGTGGTGACGCTGTACCAGCGCCACTGAGACCGGCGACGCCACCGGGAGCCCCGCATGAGCAGCCCGCACAAGTCCCCCTGGATCGACGAGGAACTGGAGATGTTCCAGGACACGATCCGCCGCTTCGTCGCCAAGGAACTCGTTCCCAACGAAGCGCGCTGGGCCGAGCAGCAGCACGTCGACCGCGAGACCTGGCTCAAGGCCGGCGCGATCGGCATGCTGTGCCCGAGCATTCCGCAGGAATACGGCGGTGGCGGCGGCAGCTTTGCGCACGATGCGATCGTCACGCTGGAGCAATCGCGGGCGATCGCCACCAGCCTGGGCACCAATGTGCACAGCGGCATCGTCGCGCACTACATATTGCGTTATGCGAATGAAGCGCAGAAGCTGCGCTGGCTGCCCCGGATGGCGCGCGGCGAATGGGTGGGCGCGATCGCGATGTCCGAGCCCGGCGCGGGGTCGGACCTGCAGGCCATCAAGACGCGCGCCGCCCGCGACGGCGGCGACTATCTGATCAACGGCTCGAAGACCTTCATCACCAACGGCCATCACGCCGATCTGATTCTCGTCGTCACGAAGACCGACCCCAGCCTCGGCGCCAAGGGCGTGTCGATCGTCGTCGTCGAGACGGCCGAGCTGGAAGGCTTTCGCCGCGGCCGCAACCTGGAAAAGCTCGGCCAGAAGGGGCAGGACACGACCGAGCTGTTTTTCGAAAACGTTCGCGTGCCGCGCGCCAACCTGCTGGGGCCCGACGAAGGCAAGGGCTTCTACCAGCTGATGCAGCAGTTGCCGCAGGAGCGGATGATCATCGCGCTCGGCGCGGTGGCGGCGATGGAGCGCGCGATCGACGAGACCGTGCAGTACACGCGCCAGCGCAAGGTGTTCGGCAATGCCTTGCTGGAGATGCAGAACACGCGCTTCAAGCTGGCCGAGTGCAAGACCAACGCAGTCATCGCGCGCAATTTCGTCGACGACTGCGTCGTCAAGCTGCTCAAAGGCGAACTCGACGCGACGACGGCGGCCATGGCCAAATGGTGGTGCACGCAGCGCAACTGCGAAATCATCGACGAATGCCTGCAGCTGCACGGCGGCTACGGCTACATGCTCGAATACCCGATTGCGCGCATGTATGCCAACGCGCGCGTCAGCAAGATCTTCGGCGGCTCCAACGAAATCATGAAGGAACTGGTTGCGCGCAGCCTTTGAGCAAAGAGGGATCAGTCGATGGATTTGCGTTACACCGCAGCGGAAACGGCATTCCGCCAGGACGTCCGTGCTTTCGTGACCGAGGCCGTGCCGGCCGACATCCGCGCCAAGGTGTTCAACCACCAGCGCATCGAGAAGGACGACTACGTGCGTTGGCACCGCATCCTGCACGCCAAAGGATGGGGCGCGCCGAGCTGGCCGGTCGCCTTCGGCGGCACGGGTTGGAACCCGTTGCAGCGCCTGATCTTCGAGATCGAAAGCATGCGTGCCGGCGCGCCGCGGCTGCTGCCGTTCGGACTGACGATGATCGGGCCGGTGCTGATGAAGTACGGCAGCCCGGCTCAGCAGCAGCGCTTCCTGGCACGCATGATCACGGTCGAGGACTTCTGGTGCCAGGGCTATTCCGAGCCGGGCTCGGGTTCCGATCTGGCGTCGCTGAAGACGCGTGCGGTGCGCCGCGGCGACCGCTACGTGGTCAACGGCCAGAAGACCTGGACCACGATGGCGCATTACGCCGACTGGATCTTCTGCCTCGTGCGCACCGACCCCGAGGCGCGCCAGCAGCAAGGCATTTCGCTGCTGCTGATCGACATGAAGTCGCCCGGCGTCAGCGTGCGGCCGATCAGGACGCTCGACGGCGGCCACGACGTCAACGAGACCTGGCTGGAAGACGTCGAAGTCCCGGCCGAGAACCTGGTCGGCGAAGAGAACCGCGGCTGGACTTACGCCAAGTACCTGCTCGGCCACGAGCGCACCGGCATCGCAGGGCTCGGCCACTGCCGACGCGAGCTGGACCGCCTGAAGCACTATGCAGCGCACACGCTCGATGGACGCGGCCAGCCGCTGGCGACGCTGCAGCGCGTGCGCGACAAGCTGGTGCGCATCGAGATCGACATCATGGCGTTGGAGATGCTGCTGTTGCGCGTGGCCACGCAGGCCGCCGGCACGCCGGGACCGGAAGCGTCGATCGTCAAGATCCGTGGCTCGGAGGTGCAGCAGGACCTGGCGATGCTGCAGATGGAACTCGCCGGCCCTCATGCCTGGCCGTATGAGCCCGGCTGGCTGCAGCCCGGCGCGCGGCCGCCGGCCAGCGGCCCCGACTGGGCGGCAGGGGCCAGCGCGGGTTACTTCGACATGCGCAAGACCTCGATCTACGGCGGCGCCACCGAAGTGCAGAAGAACATCATCGCCAAGGCCCTGCTGGGTTTTTAGAAGAGGGCACCATGGACTTCAACCACAGCGACGAGCAGCGCATGCTGGCCGACACCCTGCGCCGCTTCATCGACAGCGACTACGGCTTCGAGCGCCGCCGCGCGATCGTGCGCAGCGCCAGCGGCCGCGATGCCGGCATCTGGTCGACGCTGGCCGAAGTGGGCGTCACCGGCTTGCTGATCGATCCTGAGTTCGGCGGCTTTGGCGAAGGCGCCGCCAGCCTGTTGGTGGTGCAGCGCGAACTGGGGCGCGGGCTGATGAGCGAGCCGGTCACGCCCAGCGCGGTGATGGCCACGCAATTGCTGCAACGCTTTGGTAGCGCGCAGCACAAGCGCCAATGGCTGCCGGCGCTGGCCAGCGGCAGCGTGATGGCCGCCGTCGCCTGCCTGGAGGCGCAAGGCCGCTTCGACATCGGCGCCGTCGCGTGCCGCGCGCGATCGACGGCAGACGGCTATGTGCTCAGCGGCAGCAAGTGCCTGGTCTGGCATGGCGATGCGGCCGACTTGCTGATCGTCAGCGCCTGCATCGACGGCGACCCGGGCGCCAGCCTGTTCCTGCTGCCGACGCGCAGCGCCGCCGGGCTGGCGCTGACCGCCTATCCGACGATGGACGGCAACCGCGCTGCGGACCTGCGCTTGAGCGAGGTGCGCGTGCCTGCCGACGCCTTGCTGGGGGCGCCGGGCCAGGGCTTGCAGGCCTTGCAAGTGGGCATCGACTGGGGCGTGGCCGCGCTGTGCGCCGAGGCTGCCGGCGCGATGGAAAGGCTGATCGAGATCACGGTCGAATACCTGCGCACGCGAACGCAGTTCGGCCAGGCCTTGGGCGGCTTCCAGGCGCTGCAGCACCGCGTGGCCGACATGCTGGTGCAAAAAGAGCTGGCGCTGGCGATGGCCTATGTGGCGGTGCAGGCCTTGGACGAGCCCGACGCGGCCGCGCGGCAGCGCATGTTGGCAGCGGCCAAGTACCAGGCGGCGCGTTCGGGGCGCTTCGTCGGCCAGCAGGCCGTGCAACTGCACGGCGGCATGGGCATGACCGACGAACTGGCGGTCGGCGACTACTTCAAGCGCTTGACGATGATCGATCCGTTGCTGGGCGATGGCGACCACCAGCTCGACCGCTATGGCGCGGTGCTTGAAATCTGAAGTAAAACGGCGGCGCATAGGTAGACCATCCGGAGGCCGCACGTGTCCACTGTCGCAAATGTCGTCGTTCTCCTGGTGGCCATCCTGCACGTCTACATCCTCGTGCTCGAGATGTTCTGGTGGGACAAGCCCCAGGGCCGCAAGGCCTTCGGCCTGACGCCGGAGTTCGCCGCGCAGACCAAGGTGCTGGCGGCCAACCAGGGCCTCTACAACGGCTTTCTGGCCGCTGGCCTGTTCTGGGGCTTGTACCTGGGCGACCCTGGGTTGGGCGTGAAGCTGTTCTTCCTGTCGTGCGTGCTGGTGGCCGGTGTCTACGGCGCGGCCACCGCCAACAAGCGGATCCTGTTCATCCAGGCCGTGCCGGCGGCCATCGGCTTGGCGCTGTTGCTGCTGTAGCCGACGCCGAGCCGCCGCGGCGCACAATGCCGCAGGCCCGTCGTTGCAGACGGCAAACGGAGACACGAGATGAGTCAGGCGTTTGGCCGCGAAGTGCCGCAGCCTCATGTGCAGGCGGCGCATCGCCAGGCGACGAAGTATCTGGTGATGGTCCCGGCGGCCGGCGGCCCGATTGCCAAGCTGCTGGCGGGCAATCGGCAGCCGGTGGCGGAACTGGACGCCAACACCGAAGAGGTCACGGCCATGATCAAGGGCCTCGCGCCGAGCATCGGGGCCTGCGGCCCGGAGTGGGACCCGGCATTGGCCGGCCACAGCGCCGAGGAGCGCGCCGCCGCGGCGGTCTACACGCTGGCGTTGTAGCGTGCGGCGGGCCCTGCTGCCGCCTCGTCATGCCTGCGGCGCCCGCCGGCCTGACGCGGTCGATCGAGGAGCGACATGAGCGGACTTCCCTTTCTTGCCGTCTTCGGCGGCGCCGGGCTCGGTGCCTTGCTGCGCTGGTCGTTGGGCGGCTGGTTGAACCCGTTGTTCCCGACGATCCCGCTGGGCACCGTCGCGGCCAACCTGGTCGGCGGACTGCTGGTCGGCGTGGCCAGCGCGTATTTCAACCATCACAGCGGCCTGGCGCTCGAGTGGCGGCTGCTGGTCATCACCGGTTTCCTGGGCGGGCTGACGACGTTCTCGACCTTCTCGCTGGAGGTCGTCTCGCTGCTCGCCCGCCAGCAGTACGGCTGGGCGCTCGGCGCGGCCGGGCTGCACTTGTTCGGCTCGCTGGCGCTGACGGCGGTGGGCATCGTGCTGGCCCATGCGCTGCTGGTCAGGGCCTGAGGCGGGTGCCGCCGCTGGCCGGCGGCGACGATTGCACCAACTCCGCGAACGACGCCAGCCGCCCGGCGATCGCGCTGGCGGCCACGGTGGCCGGGCTGGCGAGCCAGACCTGGCCGGGGCCGGAGCGGCCGGGGAAGTTGCGGTTGATCGCGCTGACGGTCACCTGTTGCGCTGCCGTTGACGCGCCGGGGCCGCAGTTGGCGCAGGCGCCGCAGGCCGGTTGCAGGATGCGCGCGCCCACCGCTTCAAACGCGGCCAGCCAGCCTTCGCGCGCGGCGTGCGCGGCGACGTCCTCGGTGCCGAACTGCAGGTACAGGCTGACGTGCGGCGCCACGCGCAGCCCGCGCGCGGCCGCCCAGGCCAGCACCGCGTGGTACTGCTCGAAGTCGGCGCGCTTGCCGGCGGTGCAGGATCCGCCGTAGGCGATGTCGATGCGCGGCCGCTCGTGCAGCGCGGCCAGCGGCAGGCCCAGGCCCGGGTCGCCGGGGCGTGCCACCATCGGCGACAGCTCGTCGGCCGCGACGCGGATCATCGCCGCGTAGCGTGCGCCGGCGTCGCTGTGCATCCAGGACTCGATCGCCACGTCGACGCCGCGGCGCTGGCGCAGGAAGCGCACGGTCGTCTCGTCGGGCTCGACGAGGCCGGTCAGTCCGCCGAGTTCGGCCGTCATGTTGGTGAGCGTGGCGCGCTCGTCGATGTCCAGCGCGCGCACCGCGCTGCCGCCGAACTCGAACACGCGGCCGACACCGGCGCCGGCGCGGATCTCGGGCAGCGCCAGCAGTTGCAGCGCCAGGTCCTTGGCCGAGACGCCGGGCGGCAGCCGGCCGTCGACCTCGATGCGCAGCACCTCGGGGCTGCCCATGCGCACCGCGCCGGTCAGGAAGGCATTGGCCATCTCGGTGCTGCCGACGCCGAAGGCCACGCAGCCTAAAGCGCCGCTGTGCGGCGTGTGCGAGTCGGTGCCGACGATCAACTGCCCCGGCCGCGCGTAGCGCTCGGCCACCATCGCGTGCGAGATGCCTTGCGAGCCTTCGCCGCCGGCGGCGTCGCCGTGGTCCTTCAAGCCATGCCGCGCGACGAACTCGCGGTGCGCGCGCGACAGCCGCTGAACGCCCGGCACCAGGCCTTGCGCGAGGTGCGCCGGACTCTCGCGGACGTACGACAGATGGTCCTCGAAGCAGACGATGCCGTCCGGCTCGTGCAGCCGCCAGCCGCTGCCGGCGTGCTGCGCCAGCAGGTGCGCGCACATGCCGGTGTAGTACTCGTGGATGAAGCGCAGGTCGGCGCGCACGAAGCCGTTGCGCAGCCGGTGGCGCGCGACGATCTTCTCGAACAGCGTCTGCGG
>CAYYDJ010000044.1:0-24922 GCA_964470565.1 uncultured Rubrivivax sp. | reverse complement strand
CCTGCACCTGCACCTGCACCTGCACCTGCACCTGCACCTGCACCTGCACCTGCACGTTCGCGCGCCGCCCGCGCACCGGCCAAGCGCCGGCCGACCCGGAAGGACTGACGCATGAGCACCGCCGCCCCCCGCACGCCGCCCGGGCCCGCCGATGAGTCCTCGCTGGTGCAGCGCCTGCGCAGCGAGGTGGAACGCACCATTCAGCGTGGCCTGAAAGGCCTGGACCACCTCGGCTCGCCCGCGCCGGCCGTGGGCATCACCCCCAAGACGCTGCTGCACCGCCGCGGCACGCTCAACCTGTACCACTATCACCCGGGCAGCGCCGAGGTCTACCGCGTGCCCGTGCTGCTGGTGATGGCCACCACGAACAAGAGTTATCTGTTCGACCTGGCGCCGGGCCAGAGCCTGATCGAGTTCCTGATCGGGCGCGGCTACGACGTCTACGTGATGGACTGGAACGCGCCCACCGATCAAGAACGCGGCCTGCGGCTGGAGGACTACACGCTCGACTTCATCCCCGACTGCATCCGCCGGGTGCAGGCGCATTGCGGCGTCGACGAGGTCACGCTGGTGGGCTACTGCATGGGCGGCGTGCTGTCGGTGATCTATGCCGCGCTGCACCCCGGTGGCCCGCTGGCCAACCTGGTGTGCTTCACGACGCCGGTCGACTGGTCGCAGATGACGCTGTTCCGCGCCATGTCCGACCCCGCGCATTTCGACGTCGACCGGCTGGTCGACACGATGGGCAACATCCCCAGCCGCTTCGTCGTCGGCGTCTTCGAGGCGCAGCGCCCCGTGTCGGAGGTGACCGCGCGCATCCGCCTGTGGGACAACCTGTGGAACGACGCCTATGTGGCGGGCTTTCGCCGCATGAAGCGCTGGGGCGCCGAGACGCTGCCCCTGGCCGGTGAGTACTTCCGCCAGACCGTCAAGGAGCTGATGTGGAAGAACAGCCTGCACGAAGGCACGCTCAAGGTGGGCGGCAAGCGCGTGGCGCTCGAGAACATCACCGTGCCGCTGCTGCACGTGGTGGCGCAGTACGACCACCTCGTGCCCCCGGCCTGCGCCAAGCCGCTGGTCGAGCGCGCCGGCTCGCGCGACAAGCAAGAACTCATGCTGCAAGGCGGCCATGTGAGCCTGGTCGCGGGCGCCAGCGCGGTCAAGCGGATGTGGCCGGCACTCGACCAATGGCTCGAAAGGAGATCGACATGAACCCACGCAACCCGGGCGCGGCGCCGCCCCGCGTCTACCCGCGCAGCTTCAGCTTCGGCGAGGCGACGGTCGAGGTCGACCTGCTCGCCCCCGGTGACACCGACGCCGTGGGCCGCTTCGTGGCCCAGTTGCCGGCGCACGACCTGCTGTTCATGCGCCGCGACCTGGGCCACCCCAAGGTGGTGCAGGCCTGGCTGGACGCGCTGGCCGACGGCAGCGTCACCAGCCTCGCGGCACGCTGCGAGGGCGAACTGGTCGGCTGCACGGCCATCGTCAGCGACACCCTGTCGTGGTCGCGCCACGTGGGCGAACTGCGCGTGATGGTGGCGCCGGCATGGCGCGGGCGCGGCCTGGGCCGGATGCTGATCCAGGAATGCTTCGCGCTCGCGCTGGGGCTGGGCCTGGAGAAGCTGTGCGTGCAGATGACGGTGGACCAGCGCGCCGCCATCACTGCCTTCGAAGAACTGGGCTTCAGCGCCGAGGCCGTGCTGCGCAACCACGTGAAAGACCGCGACGGCCGGGCCCACGACCTGGCGCTGCTCAGCCACGACATCGCCGCGGTGCACGCCCGCCTGCACACCCTGGGCTTTGCCGAAGGGCTCGAAGGCTGAGCCCGCGGCAGACGCCACCCCTGTTCCCTTTCACATCCACAGGCCGGCATGTCGCCCGGCCACCACCCCGGAGACTTGACGTGCAACTGAACCCGACCCAAGGCCTGCGCCGCGCGGCGCAGCAGTATCCCAAGCGCACCTCCACGGTGTTCGGCGAACGCCGCCGCAACTGGACCGAAACGCAGAACCGGGTCAGCCGGCTCGCCGGCGGCCTGGTGGCCCTGGGCGCCCAGCCCGGCGACCGGGTGGCGATCCTGGCGATGAACAGCGACCGCTACTTCGAGACGGTGTTTGCCGTGCTGTGGGCCGGCTGCGTGCTGGTGCCCTCCAACACCCGCTGGGCGCCGGCCGAGCATGCCTATGCGCTGCAGGACAGCAGCCCGACGTTCATGTTCGTCGACGCGGCCTTTGCCGATGTCGTGCGCCGCCTGCCCGGCTTCGATGCGGCACGCACCGTGTTCCTGGGCGACGAGCCCGTGGCCGACATGCTCGGCTACGAGGCGCTGATCGCCGAGCACGCGCCCATTGCCGACCGCAGCGGCGCGGGCGACGACCTGGCCTGCATCATGTACACGGGCGGCACCACCGGCTGGCCCAAGGGCGTGATGATGTCGCACGCCAACATGGCGATGGCCTACATGAGCTGCGCGCTCATCAGCACCTACGACAACGACGTCGTCTTCCTGGCGGCGGCGCCGATGTTCCACATCGCCGCGGTCACCTCGCTGCTGAGCTATACCTCGGTGGGCGCCAAGATCGTGATCCTGCCGCAGTTCGACCCCAAGGCCGTGGTCGAGGCGATCGTGGCCGAGCAGGTCAACACCACGCTGCTGGTGCCCACGATGATCGACTACGTCGACCGCTACCTGCAGGCCAAGCCGGCCGACATGAGCGGCCTGCGCCGGCTGATCTACGGCGCCGCGCCGATCTCCGAGGCGTTGCTGCGCCGGATCATGGTCTCGCTGCCGCAGGTGCAGCTCTACCAGGGCTACGGCCAGACCGAGATGGCCGGCGGCGCGGTGATCCTCACGCCCGACTGCCATGCGCTCGAAGGCCCGAAGGCCAAGCTGCTGCGCTCGGCCGGCCGCGCCGTGCCGGGCACCGACTTCCGCGTCGTCGACGTCATGATGGACGAGGTGCCGCGCGGCCAGGTCGGCGAGATCGTGGCGCGCGGCCCCACCGTGATGCTGGGCTACTGGCGCAAGCCCGAGCAGACCGAGGCCACGCTGGTCAAGGGCTGGCTGCGAACCGGCGACGCCGGCTACATGGACGAAGACGGCTTCCTCTTCCTCGTCGACCGGGTGAAGGACATGATCGTCTCCGGCGGCGAGAACGTGTACTCGGCCGAAGTCGAGAACGCCCTGGCCAAGCACCCGGCGGTGCTGGAGTGCGCGGTGATCGGCGTTCCCGACGAGAAATGGGGCGAGGCGGTGCATGCCGTGGTGCGCCTGAAGGACGGCCTGCCGGCCGATGCCGACGAGCTCACGCGCCATTGCGGCGAGTTGATCGCCACCTACAAGCGGCCCCGCTCCTACAGCTTCCGCACCGAGCCGCTGCCGCTGTCGGCCGCCGGCAAGGTGCTCAAGACCGAGCTGCGCAAGCCCTTCTGGGCCGGCCACGAACGCCGCATTGCCTGAAACCACGGGGTAGGCTCAGCCGGCCCGCGGGCCCGCCGAGCCGAGCCCTTCGTAGTCGACGAACACCACAGGAGACTGTCTCATGCACCCCCATTCGACCCGATTGATCCGCCGGCTGATCCCGGCACTGCCCCTGCTGGCCGCGCTGGCGGCGCCGGCCCATGCGCAGACCCCGGCGCCGGCAGCGGCCGCGCCGCAGCCCGCCAAGGACGCGACCGAGGCCACCCGCGCGGCCAACCGGGCCGTGCGCGCCGGGCTGCCGCTGACCGACACCCGCTCGTTCGACGACGCCAAGCGCGGGCTCATCGAGGCGGCGACCGACCAGGTCATCACCGGCGAGGGCGGGCGCGTGGTGTGGACGCTGCGCGGCTACGAGTTCCTGAGCCGCGAGGAAGCGCCTGACACCGTCAACCCGGGGCTGTGGCGCCATGCCCGCGTCAACATGGCTAACGGCCTGTTCAAGGTGACCGACCGGCTGTACCAGGTGCGCGGCTTCGACATCGCGAACATGTCGATCATCGAAGGCGACACCGGCCTGATCGTCATCGACCCGATGGTGTCGGCCGAATCGGCCAAGGCCGGCATGGCGCTGTACTACAAGCACCGGCCGCAAAAACCGGTGGTGGCGGTGATCTACTCGCACAGCCACCTCGACCACTTCGGCGGCGTGCGCGGCGTGGTCAGCAGCGAGGACGTGGCCGCCGGCAAGGTGAAGATCATTGCGCCGGCCGGCTTCATGGAAGAGGCGGTGGGCGAGAACGTGATCGCCGGCAACGCGATGTCACGCCGCGCGCTGTTCCAGTTCGGCTCGCTGCTGCCGCGCAGCGAGAAAGGCGGCATCGACGCCGGCCTGGGCAAGATCAGCCGCTCGGGCACCGTGACGCTGATCGCGCCCACACAGACCATCGACAAGCCCATCGAAACCCACCGCATCGACGGCGTCGACATCGTCTTCGAACTGACCCCGGGCGCCGAGGCGCCGGCCGAGCTGATCATGTACTACCCGCAGCTGCGGGTGCTGAACATGTCCGAGATCGCGGTGCAGGGCCTGCACAACCTGCTGCCCATGCGCGGTGCGCTGGTGCGCGATGCGCTGGCATGGTCCAAGTACATCGGCGGCGCCTTGCAGCGCTATGGCGCGAAGAGCGACGTGATGATCGCCCAGCACACCTGGCCGGTGTGGGGCAGCGAGCAGGTGCGCACCACGCTGAGCCACCAGCGCGACACCTACAAGTACCTGCACGACCAGACGGTGCGGCAGATGAACCTCGGCTACGTGGGCGCCGAAATCGCCGAGACGATGAAGCTGCCGGCCAGCCTGGCGCAGGACTGGTCGACGCACCCGTTCTACGGGCACCTGAAGCACAACGTGAAGGCCATCTACCAGCGCTACCTGGGCTACTACGACGGCAACCCGGCCAACCTGGAGGCACTGCCGCCGGTGGCGGCCGCGAAGAAGACGATCGAGTACATGGGCGGCGCGCAGCGGGCGCTGGAGCGTGCCCGCGCCGACTATGCCAAGGGCGAGTACCGCTGGGTGGCGCAGCTCGGTTCGCAACTGGTGTTCGCCGACCCCAGCAACCGCGAAGCCCGCGCGCTGGCCGCCGACGCCTACGAGCAATTGGGCTACCAGATGGAATCGGCCACCGCGCGCAATGCGCTGCTGCAGGGCGCGGCCGAATTGCGCGACGGCGTGCCGCGCATCCCCGGCACCATCTCCGCCTCGCCCGACGTGATCCGCGCGCTGCCGCTGGACACGTTCTTCGACTACCTCGGCGTGCGCCTGAACGGCGACAAGGCCGAGGGCAAGACCATCGTGCTGAACTGGCGCTTCACCGACACGCGGCAGAACTACGTGCTGAACCTCGACAACAGCGCGCTGACCCATGTGGCCGACGCGCAGGCGCCCAACGCCGATGCAACGGTGACGCTGAGCCGGGCGACGCTGGACGAGATCTCGCTGCAAAAGACCAGCTTTGCCGATGCGATCCAGGCCGGGCGCGTCGTCGTCGACGGCAAGCGCGAGAAGCTCGCCGAGCTGCTGGCCATGCTCGACAGCTTCTCGCTCGGCTTCCCCGTGGTGGAGCCGCGGCCGGCGCGATAACGCAGCGCGCAGGCACGCGGCGCCGGCCAAGCTGGCTGGCGCCGCGCCTGCCAGGCCGATTGACTCAAGGCCGCAGCGCCATGCCCGGCGGCACTCAGGCCTTTCCGAGGCCCGAGGCCGTTTGGAATTCCTATGCGCCGGTCGCCGGCGGCGGTGACCACAAGGCCTGCAGCGCTGCCTGATGAGCGCCGGCGCGGCCGCCGTGCGCCATCTCGCGCCAGCGGCCGGGCCCACCACGCGGCGCAGCAGCTCGCCCAGGGCGGTGCGGATGAGGTGCTCGCCCTGCGGTGAGTGCACCACGGTGTATTTGTCGTCGCTCGCGAAGTACAGCACCTCGTCCAACGACACCTGGTGCGTCACCTCGCCCTTGCTGGCGCGTATCCAGCGCAGCGTGGGCGCGGGCGCGGCGCGCGCGGCCGCCGCGCCGCCGGCGCCGAGTTGCTGCGCCAGCTGCTGCAGCTGCTGCAGCGGGCCGGCCACCGCCGGCGTCACTCGGGCTTTCCACAGGCCCGAGGCCGTTTGATATTCCTACGCCCCGTTCAAGGTGCTGTTCGAGGCGCGCAGCATGGCCGTGATCGGCGCGTCGTCCATCGGCACGGCGCAGGGCAACAACTTCATTCGCGCGCTGTGCAGCGCCGGCTACGACGGCCGCATCGTGCCCATCCACCCGAGCGCACCATCGATCGAAGGCCTGCCGACGGCCAGCAGCCTGGCGACGTTGGCCGAACCGGTCGACTACGCCTACTTCGCGATCCCTGCGCTGCTGATCACGCCGCTGCTGCGCCAGGCGAGCGGCAAGACGCGCTTCGTGCAGATCATGTCCAGCGGTTTCGGCGACGCGGCGGCGCGCCGAGAACTGCTGGACGCCGTGCACGCAGGCGGCATGCGCCTGCTGGGGCCCAACTGCATGGCCCTGTACAGCCCGGCGGGACGCATCGGCTTGGTCAACGACGGCGTCGGCGAGCCGGGACCGGCGGGCATCGTGTCGCAAAGCGGCGGGCTGTCGATCGACCTGCTGCGAAGCGGGTGGCACCGCGGCTTGCGCTTCAGCGCGCTGCTGTCGATCGGCAACAGCCTGGACCTGGGACCGAGCGATTTCCTCGCCCATTTCCTCGCCGATGACGCGACGCGGGTGATCGGCATCTACCTCGAAGACCTGCAGCATGGCCGGCACTTCTTCGAGCTGCTGCGCCGCGCGCGCGCCGCCAAGCCGGTGGTCCTCCTCAGAGGCGGCCGCACCGCGCGGGGCCAGCGCGCCGCGGCCTCGCGCCCCGCCTCGCTCGCCGGCGACGACCGCATTTGGCGCGCGCCGGCGGCGCAAACCGGCTCGGTTCTGGTCGACACGCTGCCCGAGTTCATCAACGCGCTCGCGCTGTTCCAGTCGGAGCCACCGCAGCTGCCGCGGAGCTGCCGCCGCACGATGCTGCTCGGCAACGGCGGCGGCACCAGCGTGCTGGCCGCCGACATGCTGTCGCACCAGGGCGTCGAGCTGGCGGCGCTCGACGAGGCGACGCTGCAGACGCTGGCGCGGCTGGACATTGCCGACGGCGCAAGCCTGGGCAACCCGGTCGACATACCGGCCAACATCTTGCAGCGCGACGATGGCGCGCCTCGCGCGCCGGATCCTCGACGCGCTGATGCAGGTAACGCTGGACCTGCGCGCAAGCCTGCCGCTGCGCCAGGGCATCGCGCTGGTGTGGCGCTCGAGTGGCGAAGCCGTGTTCGAAGCGCGGCGCGAGGCCGCGGCACGGCAGGCGATGGCGGCCGGCATCGCGGTGTTCAACGACCTGCCCGACGCCGCGCCGGCGCTGGGCGCGCTGCAGCGCCGAGACGCTTTCCGCTTGCGCCATGGCTTGATCGCAGGCGACGGCGGCGCAGCCGCGCGGTGAACCGATTCAGGCCTTCCGCTCGGTTTCAGGCGCAGGCGCGAGCAAGCATGCCAGCGCTTTGGCCAGCAGCTCGTCGACGTCGTGCGCCGCCAGCGCGCCGGGCAGTTCGACGCCGCCGTGCAGCACGAACACCGGCTTGCCCCATTTCAGCCCCAGCGCCATTTCCGACAGCGTGCCCATGTTGAAGCCCACCGCGATCAGGCACACGCCGCTGCGCGCGATGATGGCGTTGCGCATTTCGCCCATGCCGGTGGGCACAGCCACGCTCAGCCATTCGTTGGCGCGCGAGTCGTCGTCTTCGGGCAGGATCCCCACCGCAATGCCGCCGGCGTCGGTGGCGCCGCGCGATGCGGCGGCCATCACCCCGCCGCGGCCGCCGCAGATCACCGCCATGCCGGCCCCGGCCAGCGCATGCGCGATGGCATAGGCCGCCGCGCATTCGCGGTCGTCGGCGTCGCCGGGGCCGATCAGCGCCACCGGCTGGCGGTGGCGCGACGCGCCCTGCTGCTTCAGCGCCAAGCGCTGCAGCGCCTCAGTGACCGCCGCCGACCGCTGCACGTTCGCGCCTTCGCGTAACCACATCGCCTACCCCCATCACCAGCACGCACAGAACCATCAGCACCAGCGACAGCGCCGCCGCCACCGCGAAATCGGAGCCGCCGTCGCCGACCTGCGCCAGCAGCATCAGCGGCAGGATGTTGAGCTGCGTGCCGACCAGCGCCAGCGCGGTGCCGTAGGTGCCCATCGCGATCGCGGCCACCATGCAGGCGTTGGCCAGCACCGAAGGCGCAACCTCGGGCACCACGGTGTCCCAGAACGCACGCGCCTTCGACGCACCCAGCGTGCGCGCGGCCTGCGCCGGGCGCACGTCCAGGTTCGCGAACACCGGGTACAGCGACAGGGCGACGCGCGGAATCAGGTAGTACGCATACGCGAACCCCAGGCCCGAGACGCTGTAAATCCACGCGCCCAGGACCGCCGGGTCGGCGCCCAGCCCGGCGAGTAGCTGCGTGACGAAGCCGGCACGGCCGAACGCGAGGATGAAGCCGTAGGCGATGACCAGCCCCGAGAACGCCAGCGGCAGGCCCAGCAGCGTCATCATCCACTGGCGGCGCGCTTCGGGCTGGCGCGCGAGTTCGATCGCGATGAAGGTGCCGACCAGCGCCGACAGCGCGCCCGCGGCCAGCCCCAGCGCCAGCGTGTTGCGCAGCGCGCCGAAGAATAGCGGGTTGCCGAAGAGGCGACCGAAGGCACTGCCGCCTTCGGCGAAGGCCTCGGGCAGCAGCGCCGCCAGCGGCACCGCGAAGAACAGCGCCATGAAGGCCCAGGCGGGCCAGGCACCGAAGCGTCGCACGGCGGCTTACCTTCCGAGCGCCGCCTGCGCCCACAGCTTGTCGACTTCGGCCTTGCGCTCGGCCGCCTTGACGACGTCCAACGGCCTGATCTGCGGCGCCGCGGGCATCTTGGCCGCGACGTCGGCCGACAGCGGCGTGCCCGGCACCGCCGGGCGCACGAAGCCCTGCGCGAACAGCGATTGGCCGGCTTCGCTCATGATGAAGTTCAGCCACAGCTTGCCGGCGTTCGGGTTCGGGCCGTTCTTCACCAGGCTGATCGCGTACGGCGCGGCGACGCTCGCCTCCTTCGGGATCACGACCTCGACCGCGTCTGCCATGCCGTCGACGTACTTGGCCTTCAAGCCGTCGTTCTCGTAGCTGATCCACACCGGGATTTCGCCCTTGAGGAACTTCGCGTATGGCGTCGTGCCTTCGACGCGCAGCACGTTGCCGGCCGCGTGCAGCCGGCCCAGGTAGTCGGTGCCGGGCTTGACGTCGTCGACGCTGCCGCCGTTGGCGTAGGCCGCGGCGAAGGTCAGCACCTGGCCGATGCCGGTGGAGCGCGGGTCGAGGTAGACCACGCTGCTCTTGAACTCGGGCTTGAGCAGATCGGCCCAGCTCGTCGGTACGCTCTTGACGAGCTTCTTGTTGACGAGGAAGGCGATGTTGAGCGTGTGGATCGTGAACCAGCGGCCTTCGGCGTCGCGGAACACCGCGGGCAGCTTGTCGAAGTTCACCGGTTTGAACGGCGCGACCAGGTCCTTCTTCGCCGCGTCGACGGCCGAGGCCGCGAAGTAGTACGCGGTGTCGGCCTGCGGGCGGCGCCGCGTCTTCTCCAGCGCCACCACGGTGGCGGCCGAGCCGATGTCGTTGTAGGTCAGCTCGATTTCCGGGTAGCGCTTCTTGAATTCGCGGAACAGCGACTTCCAGTTCGCCCATTCGGGGCCGGTGTCGAAAGACACGCACAGGCCCTCCTTTGCCGCTTCGGCATACAAGGCCTTCTCGCCCGCGTACAGCTCGGGGCCGTCGAAGGCGAAGGCCCTTTGCGAGACGAGCGTGGCGAGCGAAGCGATGGACGCCGCGGGCAAAACCGCGGCGGCTTGGATCAGATGTCTGCGTTGCATGGGGGCTCCTTGGCTTGGGGCTGGGGACGAAGGCGGTGCCCGGCTCAATGGTCGAGCAGCCGCAGGTGCTGCGGGGCGATCGCAATCGCCGCTTGCGCGGGCGCGGCCGATTCGGCGAGGAAGGGCTTGTCGGCGCCGGCGACTTCGAAGTCGTAGCGCGTGAACGCGCCCAGGTAGCGCTGCGCGCCGGTGCGCCCGCTCAGGCGGTTGACGGTGCCCGCCGGCGGGTCGGCCTGAATGTGTTCGGGCCGCACCAGCACCTGCACGGCACTGCCCGCGCTGCGGTTGCCGGTGGGTGCAAGCAGTTCGGCGAAGCCCAGGTCCAGCCGGTCGCGCGCGCTCACCGTGGCGCTCAAAATGGTCGACAGGCCGACGAATTCGGCGACGGCGCGGTTGGCCGGCTGATCGTAGATGTCGCGCGGCGTCGCGATCTGCAGCAGTCGGCCGTCTTTCAGCACGGCCACGCGGTCGGCCATCGCGAGCGCTTCTTCCTGGTCGTGGGTGACGAGCAGCGTGGTCGCGTTGAAGCGCTGTTGCAGCGACCGGATCTGGTCGCGCAAGTGGCCGCGCACGCTGGCGTCCAGCGCCGACAGCGGCTCGTCGAGCAGCAGCGCGCGCGGGTCGATCGCTAGCGCCCGCGCCAGGGCCACGCGCTGCTGCTGGCCGCCCGAAAGCTGCGCCACCGCGCGCTTGGCGAACTCGCCCAGGTCGACGATGTCCAGCAGTTCCTGCGCGCGCTTGTGGCGCGTGGCGGTGTCGACCCTACGCAGCTTGAGCCCGTAGGCCACGTTGTCCAGCACGCTCAGGTGCGGGAACAGCGCATAGCTTTGGAACACCATGCCGAAGTGGCGCAGGTGCACCGGCGTGTTCGACAAATCGTCGCCGTCGAGCGCGATGCGGCCCGTGTGGCCGGTCACCAGGCCCGACACCAGGCGCAGCAGCGTCGACTTGCCCGAGCCGCTGGGCCCGATCACCGCGACCAGCTCGCCCGTGCCGACGTCGATCGATACGTCGTGCAGGCCCTGCGAACTGCCGGGGTAGTTGTAGCTGACCTTGTCGAGTACGAGGCTCATGGCGAATCGATTGGCTTGCTCGCGGCTGCCGGGCTTGCGAGGGTTCAGTGCCGCTGCTTCACCAGCGACGACGACAGCAGGGCCGACGCGCTCGCCAGCACCAGCAGGATCACGGTGGCGGCGCAGGCAAAGCCCGTCGCGCCGTAAAAGGCTTGCAGCAGCAGCACCGGGTAGGTGCGGTTCTGGAAGCTCGTGAGCAGGTTCGACAGCCCGAACTCGCCCACCGAAATGGCGGCGACCATCACCAGGCCGCTGATCAGGCTTTGCCGCAGGCTGGGCAGCACGATGCCGGTGAACTGCTGCCAGCCCGATGCGCCCAGCGTCGCCGCGGCCTGCTCGAGGCGGCCCAGGTCCAGGTGGCGCAGGTCGGTCAGCAGCGTGTTGGTGAGATAGGGCAGCGTCAGGATCGCGTGCGCCGCGATCAGCAGCGGCAGCGTGCCCAGCCAGGGCGCGAGGTCGGTGTTGAAGACGATCATGTAGGCGAATGCCAGCGTGATCGTCGGCACCGCGATCGGCGTGGCGCTGATGATGCGCGCGGCCAGGCTGCTGCCGCGGCGCGCGCCGTGGTACAGCGCATAGGCCAGCGGCAGCGCCAGCACGGTGTTGATCGCGCAGGCCGCCAGTGCGACCACGAGGCTGGTGACGAAGGCCTTGCGAAACGAGGTGTCGACCCACAGGTCGAGGTACCACTGGCCGGTGATGCCGCTGGGCAGCAGCGTGTTGGTCCAGTTGCCGCCCACGCTGCCGATCAGCAGCAGCGCAATGGGCAGCAGCAGGTACAGGCCGTAGAGCAGGGAAATACCGCGGACCACGTTGCGTCTCCAATCGTCCTCGTCGCCGTCATACTTTCCGAACGCGCAACTGTCGTAACATGACCCGACGCCGCGCTGCGTCCGATTTTAGGGATGGCCGCCACATCGATGGCTGAAACCTGGATCGCAACACATGAGCAAACGGAAAATGTCGATCGACCCGCCCGATGGGTTTTTCAGCGGCGGCGCGCGGTGAAGCGCGACTGCCCGACGATCCAGGAACTGCTGGCCTTTGACGCGGCGGCGCGCCACCAGAGCATCACGCTGGCGTCTGACAGCCTGTGCGTCACCGCCAGCGCGGTCAGCAAGCAGATCGCCGGGCTCGAAGCCTTTCTGGGCCGCCGGCTGCTGCAAAAGAGCGGCCGCGGCGTCGAGCTGACGCCGCAGGGTCGCGTGTACTGGCAAAAGATTTCCGCGGGGCTGCGCGCGATCGAAACGGCGAGCTTCGAGGCGCGCTCGGGCGATGCCGGCGCAGGGCTGATCACCCTGGCCAGCGCTCCGAGCTTGCTGACCAAATGGCTGATCCCGCGCCTGCCCGACTTCAGCCAGAAAAGCCGCCACGTGATGCTGAGCTTCAGCCGCCACCTCGAGCCGAGCGACGGTCTGCCGGCCGGCGTCGACGCCGCCATCCGCTACGGCCCCGACGGCTGGCCCGGCGTGGTGTCGGAATACGTCGCCGGGCGCGAGTTCGTGCTGATCGCGGCACCGGGTTTGGTCGACGCGCGCCGGCGACCGGCGGGTTTCGCGCGCGCGCAAGGCGTGCTGCGCCACACGCTGCTGCACCACGAAGGCACGCCGGCCGCGTGGCGCCAATGGGCCACGCAGCACCGCGTGCCCGAAATGCACACGCTCGCCGGTCCGCGCTTTGCGCAGTACTCGTCGCTGATCCAGGCCGCGCTCAGCGGCCTGGGTATCGGCCTGGTGCCCGCGTTGCTGGTGCAAACCGAGTTTGCCGAGGGCTCGCTCGTCAACCCCTTCGCCGACCCTATCGTCGTCGACCAGGGACATTACCTGTGCTACCGGCCCGACCGGCTGGAACTGCCCGCGTTCGCGGCGTTTCGCCAATGGCTGCTGCTGGAGGGGGCGCGATCGCGCAGTGCATCGCTGGAGTAGGCGGCGTGAAGTGCGGCCGCGGCGAGCGCCGCTGAAATCACGCCAAACCGGGTAACGGGACGCTGCGGCGCGACGCGCTATCGAATGACGCGCGCCGAGGCGCTGCAGACCGACCTGACCGCGGGGCCGCTGCCTGAGCCCTCGCGAGCCTCCGGCTCCGCGAGCGACGACTAGGCGCCTGCCGCTCTCACTTGCCCACCCTGTCGCTTTGAACCCCGCGCACCTTTTCAAACGTCCGCGTGGTGGCGATGTCGACGATGCCGGTGAGCAGCACCATCAGCGCTTCCACGTCCAGCAACGGCGGCGGCAGCGACGAACACCGCCGGGTGCCGCGCCTCCTCCCGGTTGATCTCCTGCTGGCCCTGGATGAGCGACGCGGCTGCGCCCAATCAGCTTCCATTGCGTGCTGGCACCCAATGCCAAGCTGCGGGCACAAATCGTGCCGCAAGGGCCGCCCGCGCACGCGCCGGCGCGCACCGAGGCTGCCGCCGCCGCCGCCCATGGGCCGGGCGCGCGACGCGGGGCAAGACTGCAGCCATCTGAGCCGCACCGGCCGTCATGAGGACCTTCCCCCAGGCTGCACTGCCAGCGGCAGCCTGGGTGAGGCTGCGTCGAATACCGGGGCAATGCGCACGGATCGAGGCGCAATCCTGATTCAAAGGCCCAGCGAGCCCCGAGCGGCCCGCCAGGAGCCAGGCCCTATCACGACAAGACGATGTGGTGGCCGTCAGTTGCAAGCCATCCAGGCCGATATCGGCCGGCCACCGCCGGCGTCACTCGGGCTTTCCACAGGCCCGAGGCCGTTTGGAATTCCTATGCGCCGGTCGCCGGCGGCGGTGACCACAAGGCCTGCAGCGCCGCCTGATGAGCGCCGGCGCGGCCGCTGTGCGCCATCTCGCGCCAGCGGCCGGCGACCAGCACGCGCGCGAAAGGCCGCGCCGGCGCCGCGAACACCAGGCCGTCCAGCCCGTGCGACGGCGGCAGGCCGATCAATGCCGGCTCCTGCAGGTCCAGCATCAGCAGGTCGGCGCGGGCACCGGGCTGCAGGCCCCAGCGCGCAAAGCCGGCGGCCGCGGCGCCGCCGGTGAGCACGCGGTCGAAAAGCCGCGCCGCGGTGGCCGGCTGCAGGCCCGGCGCGGCGGCCACGTTGCGCTGCTGATGCTGCAGGCGCTGCGCGTATTCCAGCCAGCGCAGCTCTTCGCTCCAGCCGCGCGTCACCTGGCTGTCGGAGCCCAGCGACAAGGGCACGCCGGCGGCCAGCCAGCCGCGCAGGTCGGGCACCCCGTCGCCCAGGTTGGCCTCGGTGCCGGGGCACAGCACGACGCCGGCGCCGCTGCGGGCAACGCCATCGATCTCGGACGCGACGGTGTGCGTCGCGTGGACGAGCTGCCAGCGCGCATCCAGCGCCGCATGCCGCAGCAGCCATTCGATCGGCCTGCAGCCGGTGGCGGCCAGGCAGTCGCGCACCTCGGCCTGCTGCTCGGCGACGTGGATGTGCAGTGGCCCCTCGCTGCGCTCGGCCAGCCACTGCAGCGACTCGGGCCGCGCCGCGCGCAGCGAGTGCAGCGCGGCGCCGCAATCCAGCAGCGGCCGGCCGGCGGCGCGCACGCGGCGCTGCAGCGCCAGCACCTCGGTGGCGCCGGCGCGAAAGCGCCGCTGGTCGGGCCGCAGGCCGTCGGCGCCGAAGCCGGCGCGCTCGTAGACCGCGGGCAGCAGCGTCAACCCGATGCCGGCCTCGGCCGCGGCGTCGGCCAGTGCCCAGGCCATCGCGGCCGGATCGGCATAGGGCTCGCCATCGCCCTGGTGCTGCAGGTAGTGGAACTCGCAGACCTGCGTGTAGCCGCCGGCCAGCAGCTCGGTGTAGAGGTGGCCGGCCACCGCGCGCAGCTGCTCGGGCGTGATGCGCAGCGCGACGCCGTACATGCGGTCGCGCCAGGACCAGAAGTCGTCGTGCTCGCCGTCGCGCCGCTCGGCCAGGCCGACGAAGGCGCGCTGGAAGGCGTGGCTGTGCGCGTCTACCAGGCCCGGCAGCACCGGGCCTTCGAGCCGCTGCACGCCCGCCGGCGCCGGGCGGCCGGGGCTGATGCGCTGCCAGTGGCCGTCGCTGCCGGCTTCCAGCAGCACCTCGGCCTGCCAGCGGCCATCGATCCAGGCCTGCGGTGCCCACAGCGCGAGTTCAGGCATGGGGCTTCCAGTCGAGCAGCGTCTGCACCATCCGGCGCAGCAGCGGCGTGACGGCGGCGGCGCGCTCGTCGTGCCAGCGGTACGGCGGCGTCTCGTCCATGTAGGTGCGCCAGCACATTTCCAGCTGCAGCGCGTGCACGCCGGCCGAGGGCTGGCCGTAGTGGCGCGTGATGTAGCCGCCCTTGAAGCGGCCGTTCAGCACGTGGCTGTAGTCGGCCTGTGCGGCGAACCCCGCGGCCACGCGCTCGGCCAGATCGGGCGCGCAGCTCGCGCCGTTGGCGCTGCCCAGGTTCAGGTGCGGCAGCGTGCCGTCGAACAGCCAGGGCAGCTCGCTCTTGATGCTGTGGCCGTCGAACAGCACGGCGTGGCCGTGCACCGCCTTCAGCCGCGCCAGCTCAGCGGCCAGCGCGTCGTGGTAGGGCTGCCAGTAGCGGGCCACGCGATCGCGAACCTCGGCCTCGGCCGGCGCCTGGCCGTCGCGGTAGACCGCGTCGCCGGTGAAGAAGCGCGTCGGGCACAGCTCGGTGTTGTTGGCGCCGGGGTACATCGGCTGGTTGTCGCTGGGCCGGTTGAGGTCGACGACGAAGCGGCTGTGCCGCGGCACCAGCACGCTGGCGCCGAGCTCGGTGCAGAAAGCGTAGAGGCGGTCGAGGAACCAGTCGGTGTCCTCCACCGCCAGCGCGCGCGGCACGACCCGCGGCTGCAGCCAGTCGGGGATCTGTGTGCCCACGTGCGGCAGGCTGACCAGCAGCGGCCGCGTGCCTGGCGTCAAACGGTAGGTCTCGGTGTCCATCGCGAATCCGTCCTTCAGGTGTCCAGGCTCAGCCACCAGCCGCTGCCCTGGCCGAGCTGCCAGGCGCTGGCGAGCCTGGCCGCGTCGGCGCTCCAGACCAGCGTGCCGGCGGGCACGGTCTCGGCGTGGCCGGCGGCCGTCAGCTGTGCCGCCGTGGCGGCGAACAGCCCGCGCCAGCGCGCCGGCTGCTCGATGCTGCTCCCGGCCTGGGCGCGCTGCAAGCGCGGGCGGCCGGCGGCCCGGGTGGCCATCAGGTTCAAGTCTTCGGTCGCGCCGTCCATCAGGTCGCAGCCGGGTGCCGCCGCGCCGTCGAAGCAGACGGCGTCGTCGCCCGGGGTCAGCCGGCAAGGCCCTGCGGGCAGGTGCAGCCGCACGCCGTTGCCTTGCAGCACCGCAAAGCAGCGTTGCACGCCGGGGAAGGCCGAGAAAGGCCCGCTGCGCTCGATGCGCGCGACGCTGACGCGCAGTTGCCAGTCGGCCGCCGCCGCCGGCCAGGCCAGCAGCTCGCGCGTGAGCCCGCCGCCGTTGCGCCACGGCTGCGGCGGGCAATCGGTCAGCTCGACGCGGTTCATCGCCCGGCAGCCTGATCGGCCGCGCCGACCAGCAGCGGGAACAGCGCATGGTCCATCGCCGCGCCGGCCGGCAACTGCTCGGCCAGGCCCGGGAACTCGGGCGAGGTTCTCCAGCGCCGCGGCGCGTGCGTCGCGTCGTCGCCCAGGTAGCGCAGCGAGAACACGCGGCGCCGGCTGTCGGCGCCGGCCGAGGCGTGCAGCGCCAGCATGTGGAAGGCCACCGCGTCGCCCGGCTGCAGCGCCCAGCCGAGGATGCGGTGCGCGCTGCGATCGGCTTCGATGTCGGGCAGATCGGCCAGGCTGCCTTCGGGAAACCACTTCGCTTGATGGTCCATGAAGCTGCGCGGCATCAGCCAGGGCCCGCGGTGCGAGCCGGCCACGAACTCCAGCGTGGCGGCGCGCGACACCGGGTCGACCGGGATCCAGAAGCTGACGTTCTGCAAGCCGTCGACGTTGTAGTAGGGCTGGTCCTGGTGCCAGGGCGTGCGGGTGCGCGTTCCGGGCTGCTTGGTCAGCATGTGGTCGTGGTACAGGCGCACGGTGCGGCTTTGCATCAGCCGCGCGGCGGCCTGCGGCAGCGCGCTGTCGGTGGCGGTGGCGCGGTAGTCGGCGTTGTCCTGCCAGTTGCAGAAGTCCTCGATGAAGAAGCCCGGGTCCTCGGGCCGGCTGGCGACGACGGCACGCGGGCTGGGCGCGGCCAGGTTGGCGTCGATGCCACGCGCCAGGCGCTGCACTTCGGCGGCCGTCAGCAGGCCACGCAGGCAGACGGCGCCGTCGCGCTGGAAGGCGTCGACCAACCCGGGGGTGACGACACGGTCGGCAGGGTTCATGGCTGGAAGTCTCCTTGAAGCTGGTAGCGCGTGCCGGGGTGGACCAGGCGCGCCAGCGTGATGGCCGCGTCACGGCTGAAGGTGCGGCGGGTGACCACCAGGCAGGGCTCGCGCGCGCCGATGCCCAGCAGCCGCGCTTCGTCCGCGGTGGGCGCGCTGGCCTCCACGGTGTACTGCGCGCGCCACAGCGCGGTGGTTTCGAACAGCACCTGCGTCGGCGTGGTGCGCGTGAAGTCGGCGTCCAGGTAGGCGGGGCTGCAGCGCGGGTTGACGTAGCGATCTTCGCATTGCAGCGGCACGCCGTTCTCGTGGTGGACGATCAGCGTGTGGAAGACGCGCGCGCCCGGCGCCAGCCCGAGCTGCGCGGCCAGCGCGCTGCCGGCCTTCTCGGCGCGCTGCAGGTGCACCGCGGCACGGTGCTCGTGGCCGCGCGACTCGATCTCCTCGTGCAGGTCGCGGATGGTCAGCGTGCTGCTGACGCGGTGCAGCCGCGCCGCGAAGGTGCCCAGGCCCTGGCTGCGCTCGACCAGGCCCTCGGCCTGCAGCTCCTTGAGCGCGCGGTTGACCGTCATGCGGCTGACGCCGAACTGCGCCACCAGCTCGGCCTCCGACGGCATCAGCGCGCCCGGCGCCCAGGTGCCGGCCGCGAGGCCGTCCTTGAGGTGCTGCTTGACGCGGGCATACGGGGCGAGGATGGAGCTGCGGACCACGGGGCGATCCTACTTGCATAGACTTGTCTAGACAAGTACGATGCCCGGCCATCCGCTGCTCAACCTGGGGTTTCCACCATGACCGATCTGTCTGCCCTGCATTCGCTGGCCCAGCCCAGGCCCGTGCGCGCGCCGCGCGGCGCCGGGATCGCCTGCGCCAACTGGCTGATCGAGGCCGCCTACCGCATGCTGCAGAACAACCTCGACCCCGAGGTGGCGGAGAACCCAGACGCGCTGGTGGTCTACGGCGGCATCGGTCGCGCCGCGCGCAACTGGGACTGCTTCGAGGCCATCATCGCCAGCCTGAAGGCGCTGCGCCCCGACGAGACGCTGCTGGTGCAAAGCGGCAAGCCGGTGGGCGTGTTCCGCACCCATGAAGACGCGCCGCGCGTGCTGCTGGCCAACTCCAACCTGGTGCCCAAGTGGGCGACCTGGGAGCACTTCGACGAGCTCGACCGCAAGGGCCTGATGATGTACGGCCAGATGACGGCCGGCAGCTGGATCTACATCGGCAGCCAGGGCATCGTGCAGGGCACCTACGAGACCTTCGCCGAAGCCGCGCGCCAGCACTTCGGCGGCGACGCGCGCGGGCGCTGGATCCTCACCGCGGGCCTGGGCGGCATGGGCGGCGCGCAGCCGCTGGCGGCCA
Organism: uncultured Rubrivivax sp.; assembly: GCA_964470565.1. Classification (GTDB taxonomy): domain Bacteria; phylum Pseudomonadota; class Gammaproteobacteria; order Burkholderiales; family Burkholderiaceae_C; genus Rubrivivax. The sequence goes on along the minus strand of CAYYDJ010000044.1, from coordinate 6,275 downwards.
GCTTCGCGGGCTTTTGCTCGCTGAACATCGAGTGCCAGCAAAGCCGCATCGACTTCCGGCTGCGCAGCCGCTACCTCGACGAGCAGGCGGCCGACCTCGACGACGCGCTGGCGCGCATCGCCCGCTACACCGCCGAAGGCCGTGCGGTCTCGATCGGGTTGCTGGGCAACGCCGCCGAGCTGCTGCCCGAGCTGGTGCGCCGCGGCGCCAGGCCCGACCTCGTGACCGACCAGACCAGCGCGCACGACCTCGTCAACGGCTACCTGCCCGTGGGCTGGAGCGTGGAGCGCTGGCGCGCCGCGCAGGCCGACGCCGGCCAGCACGCCGCGCTGCGCGAGGCGGCGGCGCAAAGCTGCGCGCAGCACGTGCGCGCGATGCTGGCCTTCCAGGCCCAGGGCATCGCGACGGTGGACTACGGCAACAACATCCGCCAGGTCGCGCTCGACGCCGGCGTCGCCAACGCCTTCGACTTCCCCGGCTTCGTGCCGGCCTACATCCGGCCGCTGTTCTGCCGCGGCAAGGGGCCGTTTCGCTGGGTGGCGCTGTCGGGCGACCCCGAAGACATCCGCAAGACCGACGCCAAGCTCAAGGAGCTGTTCCCCGACGACAAGCACCTGCACCGCTGGCTGGACATGGCCGGTGAGCGCATCGCCTTCCAGGGCCTGCCGGCGCGCATCTGCTGGATCGGCCTCGGCGAGCGCCACCGCGCCGGGCTGGCCTTCAACGAGATGGTGAGAAGCGGCGAGCTGAAGGCGCCGATCGTGATCGGCCGCGACCACCTGGACAGCGGCTCGGTGGCGTCACCCAACCGCGAAACCGAGAGCATGCGCGACGGCAGCGACGCGGTGAGCGACTGGCCGCTGCTGAACGCGCTGCTCAACACCGCCGGCGGCGCCACCTGGGTCAGCCTGCACCACGGCGGCGGCGTCGGCATGGGCTACAGCCAGCACGCCGGCGTGGTGATCGTCTGCGACGGCAGCGACGCCACCGCCAAGCGCATCGAGCGCGTGCTCTGGAACGACCCCGGCACCGGCGTGATGCGCCATGCCGACGCCGGCTACGAAGACGCGATCGCGTGCGCGCGCGAGCAAGGCCTGAAGCTGCCGATGATCCCGGGAGCGCAGGGATGCTGATCCGCCCCGGCCGCCTGACGCTGGAGGAACTGCAGGCCATCCACGCCGGCGGGCAAGCTCTTGTCCTGGATCCGCAAGCCCTGCCGGCCATCGAAGCCAGCGCGGCCTGCGTGCAGGCCGCGGCGGCCGGCGACGCGCCGGTCTATGGCGTCAACACCGGCTTCGGCAAGCTGGCCAGCACGCGCATCGGCGCGGAGGATTTGTCGCGTCTGCAGTGGAACCTGATCCGCAGCCACAGCGTGGGCGTCGGCGAACCGCTGGCCGCGCCGGTGGTGCGGCTGATGCTGGCGCTCAAGGCAGCCAGCCTGGCGCGCGGCTTCAGCGGCGTGCGGCCCGCCGTGATCGACAGCCTGCTGGCCGTGCACAACGCCGGCCTCGTGCCCTTCGTGCCCAGCCAGGGCTCGGTCGGCGCTTCGGGCGACCTGGCGCCGCTGTCGCACATGACGCTGGCGCTGATGGGCGAGGGCGCCTTCGTCGGCGACGACGGCCGGCGCATCCCCGCCGCCGAGGCGCTGCGCGCGCAAGGCATCGCGCCGCTGCAGTTGCAGGCCAAGGAAGGCCTGGCGCTGATCAACGGCACGCAGACCAGCACCGCGCTGGCGCTGCACGCGCTGTTCGGCTTCGAGCCGGTGCTGGAAAGCGCGCTGGTGATCGGCGCGCTGACGGTGGACGCCGCGCGCGGCAGCGACGGGCCTTTCGACCCGCGCATCCACGCGCTGCGCGGCCAGCCGGGGCAGATCGACGTCGCGATGTACTACCGCGCGCTGCTGCAAGGCAGCGCGATCCGCGCCTCGCACCAGGCCATGCGCCCCCAGGGCGGTGCTGCGCAGCGCCCGCCCCCCGAGGGGGACGTCCAGCCCTGGCAAAGCCAGATGCTGGACGGCGACGACCGCGTGCAGGACCCCTACTGCCTGCGCTGCCAGCCGCAGGTGGTGGGCGCCTGCCTGGACCAGCTGCGCCATGCGGCGCTGGTGCTGCTGCGCGAGGCGAATGCGGTCACCGACAACCCGCTGGTCTTCGGCGACGACAACGCGATGATCTCCGGTGGAAATTTCCACGCCGAGCCGGTGGCGCTGGCCGCCGACGCGATGGCCAACGCGATCGCCGAGGTCGGCGCGATCGCCGAGCGCCGCGTCGCGATGCTCATCGATGCCAACGTTTCACGTCTGCCGCCGTTCCTGACGCCCAATGCGGGGCTCAACAGCGGCTTCATGATCCTGCACGTGACGGCCGCGGCGCTGGCCAGCGAGAACAAGTCGCTGGCCCACCCGGCCAGCGTCGACAGCCTGCCCACCAGCGCCAACCAGGAAGACCACGTCTCGATGGCCACCTTCGCCGCGCGCCGGCTGCAGCCGATGATCGCCAACGTCTCGCGCATCCTGGCGATCGAATGGCTGGCCGCCGCGCAGGGCATCGAGTTCCTGCGCCCGCTGCGAAGCTCCGGCGCGCTGGAGCAGGCGCACGCGCTGCTGCGCGGCTTCAGCCCGGCGATGATGGAAGACCGCTCGCTGGCCGTCGACATCGAGGCCGCCGCAACACAGATCGGCCGTGGTGCGCTGGGCGCGATCTTCCGCGGCCTGCCGGACATGCCGGCATTGTGGGTGCCCGCTTGAGTGTGCCTCTCACGCTCAGAGCCGCGGCCCTGCACCTATCATCCGGCGCCTTCAGGGTTGAGAGGATCGAGGAGTCGACATGCGCTTACCGTCATTGAGCCTGTCCGTGTCCATCCTGGCGCTGGCGTCCGGCCTGGCCGGCTGCGCCAGCGGCCCCGCCGCCGATGCGGTGGCGCGGCTGGAGCCCACGCGCGGCAATGCGGCCGCCGGCGAGGTGCGCTTCAGGCGCCTGGGCGACGCGGTGATCGTCGACGGCCGCATCTCCGGCCTCAAGCCGGGGCAGGAGCACGGCTTCCACATCCACGAGAAGGGTGACTGCTCCAGCGGCGACGGCATGAGCGCCGGCGGCCACTTCAACCCCACCGCCAAGCCGCACGGCCCGCTGAGCGGCGCGCACCACGTGGGCGACCTGCCGGCGCTGAAGGCCGGCACCGACGGCGTGGCCAGTTTCTCGGTGCGCGTGGACGGCATGAGCATCGGCGGCGGCGGTGTCACCGACATCGTCGGCCGCGCGCTGATCGTGCACGCCCAACCCGACGACTACAGCACGCAGCCCACCGGCAACTCGGGCGCGCGGATCGCTTGCGCGGTGATCCAGCGCGCCGGGTAGTCCAGGCAGCGGCCCGTTCGTTCCGTCCTTGTCAGCTGCAACCCTTTCCAACCCCCAGGAGCCTTCGATGAAACCTTCCCTCCTTGCCGTCCTGCTGGCCGCCGGCCTGGCCACCGCTGCCCATGCCCAGGAGACCAAGGTCGCCATCGGCATCAGCGGCTGGACCGGCTTCGCGCCGCTGACGCTGGCCAAGGAGGCGGGCCTGTTCAAGAAGCACGGGCTCGACGTCAGCCTCAAGAAGATCCCGCAGAAGGACCGCCACCTCGCCATCGCCAGCGGCGACATCCAGTGCGCCGCCACCACGGTCGAGACCTGGGTGGTCTGGAACGCCAACGGTGTGGCCACGACGCAGATCTTCCAGCTCGACAAGAGCTATGGCGCCGACGGCATGGTGGTCAAGCCCGCGATCACGAAGATCGCCGACCTCAAGGGCAAGACCGTGGCCGCCAGCGCGCCCGGCACGGCGCCCTACTTCACGCTGGCCTGGATGCTGAAGAAGAACGGCGTCTCGGTGAAGGACGTGAAGGTGGTCAACCTCGAACCGCAGGCCGCGGCCAACGCGATGATCGCCGGCACCGACGGCATCGACGCCGCGATGACCTACGAGCCCTACCTCGGCGCGGTGCGCGCCAAGCCCGAGGCCGGCAAGATCATCGCGACGACGCTCGACTACCCGATGATCATGGACACCGTGGGCTGCACGCCCAAGTTCCTGGCCGACAACCCCAAGGCCGCCAAGGCGCTGGCCGACGGCTACTTCGACGCACTGGCGATGATCAAGGCCGAGCCGAAGAAATCCTTCGAGATCATGGGCGCCGACGTCAAGCAGAGCGCTGAACAGTTCGAGGCCAGCCAGAAGTACCTGCGCTGGCAGGACCGCGAGGCCAACCAGAAGTTCTTTGCCGGCGAGCACGCTCAGTTCAGCAAGGAAGCGGCCGATCTGCTGCTGGAGTCCGGCATCATCAAGCAGCTGCCCGACCTGTCCAAGCTGGCCGACACGCGCTTCGTCAAGTAGTCGGCCGTGAGGCCGCTGCAACCCGTGGCGCCGGGCGCGCGCATTGCGCTCGGCGTGTCCTTCTTCGTGCTCTTCGTCGCCGTGTGGACCCTGGCCACGCTGGGCGGCTTCGTGCAGAAGACCTTCCTGGCCGACCCGCTGACCATGCTGCGCAGCGGCTGGACGCTGCTGGCCGAGATGGGCTTCGCGCACGACATCGGCATGACGGTGTGGCGCGTGCTGGGCGGCTTCGTGATCGCCGCCGCGCTGGCGCTGCCGCTGGGCGTGCTGATGGGCGCCTACAAGCCGGTGGAGGCCTTCTTCGAGCCCTTCGTCAGCTTTGCGCGCTACCTGCCGGCGTCGGCCTTCATCCCGCTGCTGATCCTGTGGGCCGGCATCGGCGAGGCCCAGAAGCTCGCCGTCATCTTCATCGGCAGCTTCTTCCAGCTCGTGCTGATGATCGCGGTGACCGTCGGCAACACGCGGCGCGACCTGGTCGAGGCCGCGTACACGTTGGGCGTCAGCGACCGCGGGCTGATCCGCCGCGTGCTGCTGCCCGGCGCCGCGCCGGAGATCGCCGAGACGCTGCGCATGGTGCTGGGCTGGGCCTGGACCTACGTGATCGTGGCCGAGCTGATCGGCGCTTCCAGCGGCATCGGCCACATGATCACCGACAGCCAGGCGCTGCTGGCCACCGACCAGATCATCTTCGGCATCATCGTGATCGGCCTCATCGGCCTGGCCAGCGACCTGCTGTTCAAGTGGCTCAACCGGCGGCTGTTCCCGTGGGCGCAGCTGGGGCGCTGAACATGGCGGACGGCAACACCATCCTCTCGGTGCGCAGCGTCGAGCGCCGTTTCGATACGACGTTAGCCCTGCAGGCCACCGACCTCGACGTGGCCGAGAACGACTTCATCACCATCCTCGGCCCCAGCGGCTGCGGCAAGAGCACGCTGCTGCGCATCGTCGCCGGGCTGGACACGCAGACCGCCGGCCAGGTGCTGCTGGACGGCCAGCCGGTGCACGGCCCCGGCGCCGACCGCGGTATGGTGTTCCAGAGCTACACGCTGTTCCCCTGGCTGACGGTGCTGGACAACGTCTGCTTCGGCCTGCGCGAGCGCGGCCTGCCGCGCGCGCAACAGCTCGAGGTGGCGCGCGACTTCATCGCCAAGGTGGGCTTGAAGGGGTTCGAGAACCACTATCCCAAGCAGCTCTCGGGCGGCATGCAGCAGCGCACCGCGCTCGCCCGCGCGCTGGCCAACGACCCGCGCATGCTGCTGATGGACGAGCCTTTCGGCGCCCTGGACCACCAGACCCGCGAGCTGATGCAGGAGCTGCTGCTGGGCATCTGGGAAGGGCAGCGCAAGACCGTGCTCTTCGTCACCCACGACATCGACGAAGCCGTCTTCATGGGCGGCCGCGTCGTCGTGATGAGCGCCCGTCCCGGCCGCATCAAGCTCGACCGCACGGTGCCGCTGCCGCACCCGCGCCACTACTCGGTGAAGACCACCCCGGCCTTCGCCGAGCTGAAGGCCGAGCTGACCGCGGCGGTGCGGGTGGAGGTGTTGAAGGCGGCGCAGGCGGCGTGAGCTTGGGTGTGCAGCCCGTTCACAGGGCCGGCGTCCGCAGCCGCGACTGATCGCCGACGCCGGCCAGCAGGCCGTCGATGGAGATGTCTTCGTCCAGCGCTTCCCAGTGCAGCCGACGGGCGCTGAAGCTGACCGCGGTCAGCTGCTCAGCCGTGGCGTTGAGCAGGCGCGGAAACCAGGCCAGCGGCACGGCCAGCGACCGGCCGTCGGCCAGATCAAGGGTCATCAGGTCGTCGTCGAAGCGGACCGCTCTAGCCGAAGAACTCATGCCAGCTCCTTTCAACCTAAATCCGGCAGTTGCCCGCTAGTGATTGCCCGCTGAGCCAGCACTGGCGC
>CAYYDJ010000043.1:0-25151 GCA_964470565.1 uncultured Rubrivivax sp. | reverse complement strand
GTGTCGTCGAGCGCGCCGCGGTCGATGCAGGTGTTGGCGCCGATCTCGACGTCGTCGCCGATCCACACCGCGCCGAGCTGCTCGATCTTGACCCACTGGCCCTGGCGCGCCGCGTCGGGTGCGAAGCCGAAGCCGTCGGCGCCGATCACCGCGCCCGGCAGCACCAGGCCGCGCGCGCCGATGCGGCAGCCGCGCTCGAAGACCACGCGCGCACCGAGCCGCGAGCCGGGCCCGACCTGGGCGTCGGCGCCGACGAAAGCCTGCGCGCCGATGACGGCGCCGGCACCGATGCGCGCGCCCGCGGCGACGAAGGCCAGCGGCCCCACGCTGGCGCTGGCGTCAACGTGCGCGCCGGCCTCCACCACCGCGCTGGCGTGCACGCCGCCGGCGGCCGGCGGCCGCAGCCGCGCCGCCCACCACTGCGTGAGGTGCGCGAAGTAGAGATAGGGGTCGGCGGTGACGATGGCGGCGCCGCGCGCGGCAGCCGCGGCCTGGTGCTCGGGCCGCACGATCACGCAGCCGGCGCGGCTTGCGGCGAGCTGCGGCGCCAGCCGCGATTGCGCCAGGAAGCTGATGTCGCGCGGGCCTGCGCGCTCCAGCGGCGCGATGCGCTCGACCGTCAGCGCGGGGTCGCCGAGCAGGCTGCCGCCGAGGGCGGCCACCAGCTCGGCCAGGCTGACCTGCACGCGGCGCGCCCGTGACGAACGGTCAGACCCGGCGGCCTTACTTGGCCGGGGCGGCGGCGTTGAGCGCCTTGATGACCTTGTCGGTGATGTCGATGCGCGTGCTGGCGAACACCACCTCCTGCAGGATCACGTCGTACTTCTCCTGGTCGAAGATCTGCTTGATCACGCGGTTGGCGCGCTCGACCACGCTGGCCAGCTCTTCGTTCTTGCGCTGGTTCAGGTCTTCCTGGAACTCGCGGCGCTTGCGCTGCAGGTCGCGGTCCTGTTCGACCAGCTCGCGCTGGCGGCGTGTGCGCTCGGCCTCGGCCAGCGTGGGCGCGTCCTTGTCCAGCTTGTCGGCGGTGGCCTTGAGCTTGTTGGCCTGGTCGTTGAGCTCGCGGTCGCGCTTGCTGAACTCGTTCTCGAGCTTGGCCTGCGCGGCCTTGGCCGGCGAGGCTTCGCGCAGCACGCGCTCGCTGTTGACGTAGCCGATCTTCAGCTCCTGCGCCGCGGCCGTGGCCGAGATCGCAGCCAGCGCCAGCGATGCCGCCAGGGTCTTGAGCATCGTCGTGGGCGTCTTCGAGGTCTTCATCAGAACGCAGTCCCGATCTGAAACTGGAAACGTTGGATTCTATCGTTGGGCTTGACCTTCACCGGCGCGCCCCAGCTCAGCTTGAGCGGGCCCACCGGCGAGATCCAGCTCAGGCCCACGCCGACCGACGCGCGCAGGCTGCCGGCGTCCATCTTCTCGCCTTCGCGCCAGACGTTGCCGGCGTCGGCGAAGGCGAAGATGCGCAGCGTCTTGTCGTTGCCGGTGCCGGGCACCGGGAAGTACAGCTCGGTGTTGAAGTTGAGTTTCTTGGCGCCGCCGATGAAGGCGCCGGTGGGGTCGATCACGCCCAGTGAGCTTTGCTCGAACACGCGCACGCTGCCGAGGCCGCCGCCGTAGAAGTTCTTGAAGATCGGGAACGGCCGCCCGCCCAGGCCCTTGCCCAGGCCCAGTTCGGCGTTGAACATCAGCGACATCTTCCACGGCAGCGGCCAGTACTCCTGGTACTGCAGGTTGCTGCGCAGGTAGCGCACGTCGCCGGCCAGGCCCCATTCGAGGTTGACGCGCTGGAAGCGGCCGGAGGTGGGCGCCAGCGCGCTGTCGCGCGCGTCGCGCGCCCAGCCCAGCGTCAGCGGCAGCGAGTAGCTGTTGGCGCCGTAGGTCTCGCGGTAGAGGAAGTAGCTGTTGGGGATGCCGGTGGAGGTGCCGATGCGCGTGCTCTCGGCACCGATGCCGACGAACACGGTGTCGAAGTCGGTCACCGGCACGCCGAAGCGCACCGAGGCACCGGGCGTGGCGATCTGGTAGGTGTCGCCCTGCGCGTTGTACGGCCGGCTGGTGCGGTAGTACAGGTCCACCGCGCGCGAGATGCCGTCCACCGTGTAGTACGGATCCACCGCGCTCAGCACCAGGGTGCGGTAGTACTTGCTGGTGTTGAGTTCCACGCCCAGGTAGTTGCCCGAGCCGAAGACGTTGTCCTGCCTGACCGCCAGCGACAGCCCCAGCTTCTCGGCGTTGGAGTAGGTGGCGCCGATCAGCAGGTTGCCGGTGGGCTTCTCGCTGACGGTGACGGTCAGGTCCACCTGGTCGGGCGCGCCGGCCACCTCGGCGGTGTCGACGTTGACGTCCTTGAAGTAGCCCAGGCGGTCGACGCGGTCACGCGAGAGCTTGATGCGGTTGCCGTCGTACCACGATGACTCGAGTTGGCGGAACTCGCGCCGCACCACTTCGTCGCGGGTGCGCGTGTTGCCGGCCACGTCGATGCGGCGCACGTAGACGCGGCGCTGCGGCTCGGCCACCAGCGTGATGGCGACCAGGCCCCGGGCGCGGTCGATCTCGGGCCGCGCGTCCACGCGGGCGAAGGCGTAGCCGTAGCCCCCGAAGAGGTCGCTGAAGGCCTTGGTGGTCTCGGTGACCGATTCGCCGCGATAGGGCTCGCCGGGCTGCAGCCGCACCAGCGAGCGGAACTCGTCCTCCTTGCCCAGGTAGTCGCCCTCCAGCTTGATGCCGGTGACGGTGTAGGGCTGGCCCTCGCGGATGGAGATCGTGATCGCGATCTCCTGCTTGTCGGGCGAGATCGTGACCTGGGTCGATTCGACCGCGAACTCCAGGTAGCCGCGGTTGACGTAGTAGGCGCGCAGCGTCTCCAGGTCGGCGTTGAGCTTGGCGCGCGAATAACGGTCAGATTTGGTGTACCAGGTCAACCAGCCGCCGGTGGTGAGGTCGAACAGGCCCAGCAGCGTGGATTCGGAGAAGGCCTTGGCACCGACGATGCGGATGTCGCTGATGCGCGCGGCGTCGCCCTCGGTCATCGTGAAGGTCACGCTGACGCGGTTGCGCTCCATCGGCGTGACGGTGGTCACCACCTCGGCGCCGTAGAGGCTGCGCGAGAGGTACTGGCGCTTGATCTCCTGCTCGGCGCGATCGACCAGCGCGCGGTCGAAGGGCAGGCCCTCGCCGATGCCGGCCTCCTTCAGCGACTTGGTCAGCGGGTCCTTGTCGAACTCCTTCAGGCCGACGAAGTTGATGCTGGCGATGACCGGACGCTCGTCGACGATGATGACCGCGACGTCGCCTTCGATCTCGATGCGCACGTCCTTGAAGAGACCGGTCGCGAACAGCGAGCGCAGCGCGATCGCGCCCTTCTCGTCGTTGTAGGTGTCGCCGATGCGAAAGGGCAGCGCGGCGAACACGGTGCCGGGGTCGGTGCGCTGCAGGCCCTCGACGCGGATGTCCTTGATGGTGAACGGTGTCACCGCGCGGGCCACGGGAACGGCCAGCACGGCCAGGGTGACGGCGGCGGCCAGGCTGCGCGCCGGAGCGATCGGGAATGCGGGGAACATGAGGCGGTCAGTGCAGGCCCAGCAAACGGGCCACGTCGTTGAACAGGGCCACCGACATCATCATCAACAGCAGCGCGATGCCGCCTCGTTGCAGACGCGCCAGCCAGAGATCGGAGACCGGACGGCCGGTCAGACCCTCGAAAGCATAGTACATCAGGTGCCCGCCATCGAGCATGGGCAGCGGCAGCAGGTTCAGCACGCCGAGGCTGACGCTGACCAGCGCCAGGAAGGCGAGGTAGTAGCTCAAGCCCTGCTGCACCGACTGGCCGGCGTAGTCGGCGATGGTCAGCGGCCCGCTGAGGTTCTTGATCGAGGCCTCGCCGATCAGCATGCGGCCCAGCATGCGCAGCGTCAGCGCCGAGACCTCCCAGGTGCGCTGCGCGCCCAGCGCCAGCGCGTCCAGCGGACCCTGGCGCACGGTCACCATCTCGGGCGGCGGGCCGACGAAGGCGTCGATGCGGCCGAACTCGCGACCGCCCTCGCTCACCGCGCGCGGCTGCACCGGCAGTTCCAGCACCTGGCCGTCGCGCTCGACGCGCCAGCGCTGCGCGGCGGCGGCGCCGTGGGTCACCGACTTCATGATGCGCTCGCGCACGCTGAAGGCATCGGCCACCGGCACGCCGTCGATGCCGAGCACGCGGTCGCCCTTGCGCAGCCCTGCCGCCGCGGCCGGGCCGCCGGGCTTGACCTCGCCCATCACCGGTTCGCTGTAGGCGGGGCCGAGGCCGATCGCCTTCATCGTCGAGGCGTCGACCTCGCGCGTGGCGAGCTGGCTCAGGTCGAGCCGCGTGCGGCGCTGGCCGTGACCCTGGGCGTCGCTGAGCAGCAGGTACAGCGGCTCGCCGGCCAGCGCGGCCTGCGTGATCTGCCAGCGCAGGTCGGTCATCGACGAGACGTCGCGCCAGTCCTGGCCATCGGCCGAGACCGAGCGCACCCAGTCGCCGCCCTTGACGCCCGCGGCCTCCATCAGGCTGGCCGCCGCCGGCGTCGACAGCACGGCCTTGGGCTCGACCACGCCGTAGACGTGCGCAGCCGCGTACAGCAGCACCGCCAGCAGCAGGTTGGCCACCGGCCCGGCGGAGACAATGGCCGCGCGCTTCCACAGCGGCTTGCGGTTGAAGGCCTGCTCGCGCTCGTCGGGCCGCACCTCGCCCTCGCGCTCGTCGAGCATGCGCACGTAGCCGCCCAGCGGCAGCGCGCAAACCACGAACTCGGTCGAGTCACGATCCTTCTGGCGCCGCCACAGCACGCGCCCGAAGCCGACCGAAAAGCGCAGCACCTTGACGCCGCAGGCCACGGCCACGCGATAGTGGCCGTACTCGTGCACCACGATCAGCACGCCCAGCGTCAACAGGAAAGCAAGGATCGTCGTGATCACAGGGCCAACTCCTCGGCATGGCGTGCCGCTTCGACGCGCGCACGGCGGTCCAGTTCCAGCAGATCGGCCACCGAGCGTGGCGCCGCCGGCGGCGCCACCCGCTCCAGCGTGCGGCAGTTGACCGCATGGATCGCGGTGAAGCCGATGCGGCGATCGAGAAAGGCCTGCACCGCCACTTCGTTGGCGGCGTTGAGCACCGCGCTCGTGCCCTCAGGCGCGCGCAGGCAATCGTAGGCGAGCTGCAGGCCCGGAAAGCGCTGCAGGTCCATGGTCTCGAAGCTCAGGCCGGCCAGCGCGGTGAAGTCCAGCCGCGAGGCGCCCGACTCGATGCGCTGCGGGAACGACAGCCCGTAGGCGATGGGCACCCGCATGTCGGGCGTGCCGAGCTGCGCCAGCACCGAGGCGTCGCGGCAGACCACCATCGAGTGCACGATGCTCTGCGGATGCAGCACGACGCGGATGCGCTCGGGCGGCAGCTCGAACAGCCAGTGCGCCTCGATCACCTCCAGCGCCTTGTTCATCATCGTCGCCGAGTCGACCGAGATCTTGCGTCCCATCACCCAATTCGGATGGGCACAGGCCTCGTCGGGCGTGACGCCGGCCAGCGTGGCCGGGTCGCGGCGGCGGAATGGTCCGCCCGACGCGGTGAGCACGATGTGGTCGATGTGCGCGGCCCAGCGGGCGCGGTCCTCGGGCAGGCACTGGAAGATCGCCGAGTGCTCGCTGTCGATGGGCAGCAGCGTCGCGCCGCCTTCGTGCACCGCCTGCATGAAGAGCGCGCCGCCGACCACCAGCGCCTCCTTGTTGGCCAGCAGCAGCCGCTTGCCCGCACGCGCCGCGGCCATGCAGGGCTCCAGCCCAACGGCGCCGACGATGGCGGCCATCACCGCGTCGACCTCGGGGTGCGCCGCCAGCTCGACGAGGGCGTTGGCACCGCACAGCACTTCGCTGCGCAAGCCTTCGGCGGCCAGCGCTTCGCGCAGGCTGCGCACCTGCTCGCTGCCGGCCACGGCCACGAAGCGCGGGCGCCATTGCCGGCACTGCGCCAGCAACTCGTCGAGCCGCCGGTTGCCGCTGAGGGCGAAGACCTCGAAGCGATCCGGATGGCGGCCGATCACGTCCAGCGTGCTGCTGCCCACCGAACCGGTGGAGCCGAGGATGGCGATGCGTTGCCTCATGCGCGCGTGCCCTTCAAAGCGTGATGAAGGCCAGCGCCAGCGGAAACACCGGCAGCAGCGCATCCACGCGGTCCAGCACGCCGCCGTGACCGGGCAGCAGCTTGGAGCTGTCCTTGGCGCCGACCGCGCGCTTGACCAGCGATTCGATCAGGTCGCCGACCACGCTCATGCCTGACAGCGCCAGCAAGGCCAACGAGCCCGACACCTGGCCCAGGCGCTCGAACAAGGCGCTGAACAGGCTGCGGCTGTCGGCGCCGCCGTGCGACTCGACGGCCGACCAGATGAAGGCCAGCAGCAGCACGCCGGCCATGCCGCTCCACACGCCTTCCCAGCTCTTGCCGGGGCTGATGCTCGGCGCCAGCTTGCGGCGGCCGAAGGCGCGGCCGCCGAAGTAGGCCGCGACGTCGGCCATCCAGACCAGGCACAGCACCGAGAGGATGAAGTTGATGCCGATGGAACGCGCCTGCGCCAGCGCCAGCCAGCCGGCCCACAGCAGCGCCAGGCCCAGCAGCAGCCGCAGCCCCTGGGGCAGCGCGGGCCAGGCCGACGGCCCGGCGCGCAGCGCCACCACGCCGCCCAGCACCCACGCCGCCGAGGCCAGCCACCACACGATGCGCGGCGCCTCGGCCGTCCAGCCGGCGGCCAGCGCCGCAAAGCAGGCGGCGGCTAACACCAAACCATAGAGCACGGCGAGCGCGCCGGTCAGGCCGTTGAGCCGGCTCCATTCCCAGCCGGCGGCGGCGATCATCAGCAGCGTGACCGCGGCGAATGGCCAGGCGCGCGCGGCAAACAGGGCCGGCAACAGGACGGCCAGCAGCACCAGGGCCGTGATGATGCGCTGGCGCAGCACCGCGAACTCAGGCGCCTTGCGGCACGCCCTCGGGCGCGCTGCGCACGCCGCCGAAGCGACGGTCGCGGCCGGCGTAGGCGGCCAGCGCCGCGTCGACCTCGGCGGGGCCGAAGTCGGGCCACAGGCAATCGCTGAAGTACAGCTCGGCATAGGCCGTCTGCCACAGCAGGAAGTTGCTCACCCGCATCTCGCCGCCGGTGCGGATGAAGAGGTCGGGGTCGGGCGCGAAGGCCAGCGCCATGCGCTGCGCGAGCGCGGCCTCGTCGATCTGCGCGGGGGCAAGGCCGTCGGCCACGGCGCGCTGGCAGGCCTGCACCACGTCCCAGCGGCCGCCGTAGTTGAAGGCCACCGACAGGTTGATGCGCTTGTTGGCGGCGGTGCCGGCCTCGGCTTCATCCCAGGCGGCGCGCAGCTTGTCGGACACGCCCGCGCGGTCGCCGACGATGCGGATGCGCACGCCCTCGGCGGCCAGCTTCTTCAGGTACTTGGCAACGCCGATCAGCACCAGGTTCATCAGCCCCGAGACCTCTTCGTCGGGGCGCTTCCAGTTCTCGGACGAGAAGGCGAACACGGTCAGGTACTGCACGCCGCGCGCGGCGAAGACGTCGATCACGCGCAGCAGCGTCTCCATGCCCTGCTCGTGGCCGAAGAAGCGCGGCATGAAGCGGCGCTTGGCCCAGCGCCCGTTGCCGTCCATCACGATGGCCACGTGGCGCGGCACCAAGGCCTGCGCGGAGTTCGCTGCCGACATGGATGCGGCCCCGGCCCCGGCCTCAGACGGCCAGAACCTCGGCTTCCTTGGCGTGCACCAGGCGGTCGATCTCCGCGATCGTCCGGTCGGTGAGCCGCTGCACCTCGTCCTGCGCGCGGCGCTCGTCGTCTTCGGACGCGGCCTTGTCCTTCAGCAGCTTCTTCAGGTGCTCGTTGGCATCGCGGCGGATCGCGCGGGCGGCGATCTTGGCTTCCTCGCCGGTGTGGCGCACGACCTTGGTCAGGTCCTTGCGGCGCTCTTCGGTCAGCGCCGGCATCGGCACGCGCAGCAGGTCGCCCTGCGCTGCGGGGTTGAGGCCGAGGTCCGACTCGCGGATCGCCTTTTCGATCTTGCTGCCCATGCCCTTCTCCCAGGGCTGCACGCTGATCGTGCGCGCATCGAGCAGCGTGACGTTGGCCACCTGACTGATCGGCACCATCGACCCGTAGTAGTCCACGTGCACCTGGTCGAGGATGCCGGGGTGGGCGCGGCCGGTGCGGATCTTCTGCAGCTCGGCCTTCATGGCCTCGACCGACTTGCCCATCTTCTGCTCGGCGGTCTTCTTGATCTCGGGGATGGTGGTCGTCATCGTCGATGCGCCTCGTCAAACATGCACCAGGGTGCCTTCGTCCTCGCCCTGTACCACGCGCTTGAGCGCGCCGGGCTTGATGATGGAGAAGACTCTGATCGGCAGCTTCTGGTCGCGGCACAGCGCAAAGGCGGTGGCGTCCATCACCTGCAGGTTGCGCGCGATGGCCTCGTCGAAGCCGATGCGCGCATAGCGGGTGGCCGTGGGGTCCTTGTTGGGGTCGGCGCTGTAGACGCCATCGACCTTGGTCGCCTTCAGCACGACCTCGGCGCCGACCTCGGCGCCGCGCAACGCGGCCGCAGTGTCGGTGGTGAAGAAGGGGTTGCCGGTGCCGGCCGCGAAGACCACCACCTTGCCTTCTTCCAGGTACTGCAGTGCCTTGGGCCGCACGTAGGGCTCGACCACCTGGTCGATCGAGATCGCCGACATCACGCGCGCGGTCATGCCTTCCTGGCGCATGGTGTCGGCCAGCGCCAGCGCGTTCATCACGGTGGCCAGCATGCCCATGTAGTCGGCGGTGGCGCGGTCCATGCCCACCGAGCCGCCGGCCACGCCGCGGAAGATGTTGCCGCCGCCGATGACCACCGCCACCTCGCAGCCGAGCTGCGTCACCTCCTGCACTTCACGCACCATGCGCACGATGGTGGCGCGGTTGATGCCGTAGGCATCGTCGCCCATCAGGGCTTCGCCAGACAACTTGAGCAGGATGCGCTTGTAGGCCGGCATTCGTCAGGGCTTTCGGTGGCAGGGTCTCTTTTGATGGCTCGCCAGTGTAGCGGCCGGGCCCTGCGGGGCCCGGCGCCTGGGCTCGCAACGGCAGCGCTTCAGCCGCCCTTGGCCGCGGCGACCTGGGCCGCCACTTCGGCCGCGAAGTCGTCGGTCTTCTTCTCGATGCCCTCGCCCACCACGTACAGCGTGAAGCCCTTCACCGTGGTGTTGGCGGCCTTCAGGTGCTGGCCAACGGTCTGCTTGCCGTCAGCGGCCTTGACGAAGACCTGTTCGAGCAGCGCCACTTCCTTCAGGAACTTCTGCACCGAGCCTTCGACGCGCTTGGCCACGATCTCGGCCGACTGCGCCGACTTGCCCGCGGCGACGGCCGCTGCGGCATCCTCGGCGGCCTTCTCGGCGGCGATCTTGCGCTCCTTGTCGACCAGTTCGGCCGGCACCTCGGCCGACGACAGCGCGGCCGGCTTCATCGCCGCGACGTGCATCGCCACGTCCTTGGCCGCCGTGGCGTCGCCCTCGTACTCGACGATCACGCCGATGCGCGTGCCGTGCAGGTAGTGGGCCAGGGCCTTGCCGCCGTCATAACGCTTGAAACGGCGGATCGACATGTTCTCGCCGATCTTGCCGATCAGGCCCTTGCGCACGTCTTCCAGCGTGGGGCCGAAGCTGTCCTGCTGGTACGGCAGCGCCGACAGCGCGGCCACGTCGGCCGGGTTGTGCTTGGCCACCAACTCGGCGCAGGCCTTGGCGAAGGCCAGGAACGAGTCGTTCTTGGACACGAAGTCGGTCTCGCAGTTGATCTCGACCAGCGCGCCGGTGCTGCCGGCCACCGACGCGGCCACCACGCCCTCGGCGGTGATGCGCGCCGCGGCCTTGCCGGCCTTGTTGCCCAGCTTGACGCGCAGGATCTCTTCGGCGCGGCCGAGGTCGCCGTCGGCCTCGGTCAGCGCCTTCTTGCACTCCATCATCGGGGCGTCGGTCTTGGCGCGAAGCTCGGCCACCATGCTTGCGGTGATTGCTGCCATTGCAGTGCTCCGATCGATCAGGCTTCTTCGCGCACTTCGACGAACTCGTCGCCGCCGCCGGCTGCAGCCTGCACCACGTCGGCAGCGGCGTTGGCCTTGCCTTCCAGCACGGCGTCGGCCACCGCGCGCGCGTACAGCGCCACGGCCTTGGCCGAGTCGTCGTTGCCCGGGATCACGTAGTCGATGCCCACCGGCGAGTGGTTGGTGTCGACGACGCCGATCACCGGGATGCCCAGCTTCTTGGCCTCGGAGACCGCGATCTTGTGGTAGCCGACGTCGATCACGAACATCGCGTCGGGCAGCGCGCCCATGTCCTGGATGCCGCCGATGTCCTTCTCGAGCTTGCCCAGCTCGCGGTCGAACAGCAGCGCTTCCTTCTTGATCATCTGCTCGGTGCCGGCCTCCTTGGTGGCCTGCATGTCCTTGAGCTTCTTCAGCGAGCCCTTGACCGTCTTGAAGTTGGTCAGCATGCCGCCCAGCCAGCGCTGGTCGACATAGGGCATGCCGCAGCGCTGGGCTTCCAGCGCCACCACCTCGCGCGCCTGGCGCTTGGTGCCGATCATCAGGATGGTGCCGCGGCGGGCGCTGAGCTGGCGGATGAACTTCATCGCCTCGTTGAAGAGCGGCTGCGTCTTCTCGAGGTTGATGATGTGGATCTTGTTGCGATGGCCGTAGATGAAGGGGGCCATCTTGGGGTTCCAGAAGCGCGTCTGGTGGCCGAAATGGACACCCGCTTCCAGCATTTCACGCATGGAGACAGACATGGAAACTCCGTAGGTTGGTTCTAGAATCCCGGCGCCAATCGACGCCCTGTTCTGGTAGGGCGCCGACACCTGGAGATGCCGGGCTTCGCGACTTGCGGACTGTGACCGGCGAAGGACGACGGTCCGCTGTGGTGCTTGGCCACTGGGCGCCGATGCCCGACGTGAAACGCCAGCCACCTGCCCAAAGACAAACCCGATGAGTTTAGCACGAGCCGCGCTGCCCGATCTGCGCGCCGCCCGCGACGCCGTGGCCGGCAAGCGCGTCAGCGCCGCCGAGCTGCTGACTGAGAGCCTGCGCGCCGCCGACGGCGCCGCCTGTGCCCACGCCTTCATCCGCCGCTTCGACGGCGCCGCGCGGGCCACCGCGGCGGCCGCCGATGCGCAGCACGCCCACGGCGCGCCGCTGCCGCCGCTGGCCGGGCTGGCGGTCTCGGTCAAGGACTTGTTCGACGTCGCCGGCCAGCCCAGCACAGGCGGCTCGGCCGCGCTGGCCGATGCGGCACTGGCCGCGGCCGACTGCCCGGCCGTCGCACGATTGCGCCGCGCCGGCGCGGCGCTGGTGGGCCACACCAATCTGTCGGAGTTCGCGTTCTCCGGCGTCGGCATCAACCCGCACCACGGCACGCCGGCCAACGCGGCCACGCTGGCGCTGGACCCGGCGACGGCGCGCGTGCCCGGCGGCTCCACCTCGGGCGGTGCCACCTCGGTGGCTGCCGGCGCCGCCTGGGCGGCACTGGGCTCCGACACCGGCGGCTCGATCCGCATCCCCGCCGCGCTGCAAGGCCTGGTCGGCTTCAAGAACACGCAGGCGCTGACGCCGCTGGCCGGCTGCATTCCACTGTCGACGACGCTGGACACCAGCTGCGCCATCACCCGCTCGGTGGGCGATGCGGTGCTGCTGCACGAAGTGCTGGCCGATCGCACGTACAACCTATCGCCACGGCCGGCGCGGCGGCTGCGCCTGGCGGTGCCGACCACGCTGATGCTCGACGAGCTGGAGCCCGCGGTGGCGCTGGCCTTCGAGGCCGCGTTGCGCACGCTGCGCGCGGCCGGCGCGCAGATCGACGAGCTGCCGCTGCCGGCGCTGGCCCGGCTGGCGCTGATCAACGCCCAGGGCGGCTTCAGCGCGGCCGAGAGCTGGGCCTGGCATCGCCGGCTGCTGGCCGAGCGCGGCGACCGCTACGACCCGCGTGTGGCCTTGCGCATCCGCCGCGGCGAGGCGATGAGCGCCGCCGACTACATCGACCTCGGCGCCGCGCGCCGGGCCTGGATCGCCGAGGTGCAGGCGGCCACCGGCGGCTACGACGCGCTGCTGTCGCCCACCGTGCCGATGGTGGCGCCGGCGCTGACGCCGCTGCTGGCCAGCGACGAGGTCTTCTTCGCGGCTAACGCCAAATTGTTGCGCAATCCGGCGGTGGTCAACTTCTTCGACGGCTGCGCCTTGTCGCTGCCCTGCCAGGCCGCCGGCGCGCTGCCGGTGGGCCTGATGGTCTGGGCCGGGGCGCTGGCCGACGCGCGCGTGCTGGCCGTGTCGCTGGCGATCGAAAGCGCACTGGCCGCCGGCCGCGCGGCGGAGGCCTGAGTTGCGCATCGCAGTGATCGGCGCCGGCATCGTCGGCGTCACGACAGTCTACGAGCTGGCTGCCGACGGGCACGAGGTCTCGGTCTTCGAGCGCCGCGCCGCGGTGGCCGCCGAGACCAGCTTCGCCAACGCCGGCGTGCTGGCGCCGGGCTACGTCACGCCCTGGGCGGCGCCGGGCATGCCGCGCAAAGTGCTGTCACAGTTGTTCGACCGCCATGCCGCTGTGCGCCTGGGCGGCTGGGGCGCCTGGCACCTGCTGCCCTGGATGTGGCGCTGGTGGCGCGCCTGCCGGCCCGAGGTCTACCGCCGCAACCGCGGCGCCATGCAGGCGCTGGCCCACTACAGCCGGCAGCGCCTGCAGACGCTGGCCCGCGAGCTGCGGCTGGACTTCGAGCAGGCCAGCGGCTATCTCGTGCTGCTGCGCGGCAAGCCCGAACTGAAGGCCGCGCGCACCAGCCTGGACGTGCTGAAGGAGTTGGGCGTGCCCTATCGCCTGGTCGATGGCGACGAGGCGCGCCACATCGAGCCGGGGCTGAACCCGCAGCAGCCGCTGGCCGGCGCGATCCACCTCGCGCAGGACGGCGTCGGCAACTGCCGCCAGTTCGCGCAGTTGCTCAAGGCCGAGGCGCAACGGCTGCAGGCGCGCTTCCTGTTCGAGCACGAGGTGCTGCAGCTTCGGCCCGGACGGCGGCCGCAGCTGGCCTGGCGCCACGAAGGGCGCCACGGCGAAGACACGTTCGACGCCGTGGTGGTCTGCGCCGGCGTCGAGGCCAACGCCGTGCTGCGCGACTGCGGCCTGCAACTGCCGCTGGCGCCGGTGCATGGCTACTCGATCACCGCGACGCTGCGCCATTTCGAAGGCCACCTGGCGGGCCCGCGCTCGGCCGTGATGGACGAGGCCTACAAGGTCGCGCTGTCGCGCCTGGGCCTGCGGCTGCGCGTGGCCGGAAGCGCCGAGCTGGGCGGGCCGCTGGACCGCATCAGCGCGGCGCCGGTGGCCACGCTGTACCGCGTGCTCGACGACTGGTTTCCCGGCGCGGTGCTGACGCGCGACGTGCAGGTCTGGAAAGGCGCGCGGCCGATGCTGCCCGACGGCCCGCCGGTGCTGGGCCCGAGCGGCGCCGACGGCGTGTGGCTGAACCTCGGCCACGGCTCCAGCGGCTGGGCCTTGTCCTGCGGCTCGGCGCGGGTGCTGGCCGATCGGGTGGCGGGCCGCGACGCGGCCATCGAGCTGGCGCAACTGGGGCTGCAGCGGTTGCGCGGGTGAGGCGCCCAAGGCGCCCAAGGCGCCCGGCGCGGGCGCGGCATACTGGGCCTCGCGATGGCCCTCGACCCTGCCTTGTCGTCACCCGCCCCCTGGCGCGTCTTCGCGTCGGCCGCGCCCTGGCCCTTGCACGACATTGCCGGCACGCGCGCACACGAGGCCGCGGCGCTGGCGGCCACCGCGCCGCATGCGCTGATGGCCCGCGCGGGCCTGGCCGGCGCGCGGCTGGCGCTGGCGCTGGCGCCGCGGGCGCGCTCGGTCACCGTGCTGGCGGGGCCCGGCAACAACGGCGGCGACGGGCTGATCGCCGCCTGCCATCTGCAGTGCCAAGGCCTGCGCGTACGCGTGCTGCACTTGGCCGATCGCAGCCGGCTGCCGGCCGACGCGGCCGATGCGCTGCGGCAGGCGCTGGCGGCCGGCGTCCCGCTGCTCACGCAGCTACCCGCCGACCTGAGCGGTGACGACCTGCTGATCGACGCGCTGCTGGGCCTGGGCAGCACGCGCGCGCCGGAAGGCGCGCTGGCGCAGGCGATCGCCGCCGCCAACGCCAGCGGCCGGCCGCTGCTGGCGCTGGATCTGCCCTCGGGCCTGGACGTGCAGACGGGCTGCCGATTGGGCGCCGAGGCCATCCGCGCCGACTGGACCTTGAGCCTGCTGACGCTCAAGCCCGGCCTCGTCACCGCCGAGGGGCGCGACTGGGCCGGCGAGGTCTGGTTCGACGATCTGCAGGCCGGCCCGGCCGGCGCGCCGGCGGCCTGGCTGGGCGCCCATGCGGCGCCGCCGGCGCCGGGCTTCGCGTCGCGCCGGCACGCGCAGCACAAGGGCAGCTTCGGCGACCTGATCGTCGTCGGCGGCGCCGCCGGCATGCAGGGCGCCGCGTGGCTGGCAGCGCGCGCCGCGCTGACGGCCGGTGCCGGGCGCGTCTACCTGAGCCCCTTGAGCTCGGCGGTCCCGCTGCCCACGCTGCCGGAGTTGATGCAGCGGCCCGAGGCCTGGACCGACGAGCCGGCACGCTTGCGTCGCAGCACGGTGGTCTGCGGCTGCGGCGGCGGCGAAGCGGTGGCCGCCGTGCTGCCGCCGCTGCTGCACCACGCCGGCCGCCTGCTGCTGGACGCCGATGCGCTGAACGCGATCGCCCGCGACCCGGCGCTGATGGAACTGCTGGCCGCGCGCGGCCGGCGCGGCGACGTCACGGTGCTAACGCCACATCCGTTGGAAGCGGCGCGGCTGCACGGCAGCTCGGCCGCCGCGGTGCAGGCCGACCGCCTGGGCACCGCGCAGGCGCTGGCCGGGCGCACCGGCGCCGTGGTGCTGCTGAAGGGTTCAGGCACGGTGATCGCCGAGGCCTCGCGCGCGCCGTGGATCAACGCCAGCGGCAACGCCGCACTGGCCGCGCCGGGCAGCGGCGACGTGCTGGCCGGCTGGCTGGGCGGGCTGTGGGCGCAGCAGCCCGACAGCGCCGATGCGGCGCAAGCGGTGGAAGCCGCCTGGTTTGCCGCCCGCGCCGCCTGCTGGCTGCACGGCCATGCGGCCGACCGTCACCTTGCGCAGCCGGGCGCCGCCAGGCTGCCGCTGCGCGCCGGCGACCTGATCGACGCGATGGCGGCAGCCTTTCAGATATCGAGTTAGTTGAATGGCGCATCAGCGCCGACTGCGCCGCTTGGCGCTGGCCGGACCCGCCGGCGCCGCGGCACTGGTCTTGCGCCCGCCCTGGCTGCCCTTGGCCGCCTTGCCGCCTTTGGCGCCCTTGCCGCCGGCACCGGCCTTGGCCATGCGCTCACGGCTGGCCTCCTTGGCCTGGCGGTCGGCGCTGCGCAGGCTGCCCAGCTCGTCCACCGCCGAGGCCGGTGGCCGCGCCTTGTCGGGCCGACCCTGGGCCAGCAGGCGCTCGCCCTCGCCGTCGCGGACCAGGCGGAAGTCGATGCGCCGCGCGTCGAGGTCGACGCGGCTCACCTGCACCTGCACGCGCGCGCCGACGGCGTAGCGTACGCCGGTGCGCTCGCCGCGCAGCTCCTGCCGCGCCTCGTCGAAGCGGTAGTACTCGCCACCCAGCTCGGTGATGTGGACCAGGCCGTCGACGTACAGGTCGTCCAGCGTGACGAAGAGCCCGAAACTGGTGACGGCGCTGACGGTGCCGCTGAACTGCTCGCCCAGGCGCTCGCGCATGTAGCGGCACTTGAGCCAGGACTCGACGTCGCGCGTGGCCTCGTCGGCGCGGCGCTCGTTGGCGCTGCAGTGCGCGCCGGCGGCCTCCCATAGCGCCATCTCCTGCGACATCGGTTTGGCCTGGCGCTGCGGCAGCGCCTTGCCGCCGCGCCGCACCTCGGGCGCGCGCGTCTTCGCGCTCGGCACCAGGTGGTACTTGCGGCCACCCAGCAGCGCCTTGATCACGCGGTGCACCAGCAGGTCCGGGTAGCGCCGGATCGGGCTGGTGAAGTGCGTGTAGGCCTCGTAGGCCAGGCCGAAGTGGCCGCTGTTGTGCACCGTGTAGATGGCCTGCTGCATCGAGCGCAACAGCATCATGTGGATCTGCGCCGCGTCGGGCCGCTCCTGCGTGGCCTTGGCGATGGCCGCCATCTCCAGCGGCGTGGGCTCGTCGCTGAGGTGCAGGCCCAGGCCCAGCGCGCGCAGATAGCTCTGCAGTGTGACGCGCTTTTCCGGCGTCGGCCCCTCGTGCACGCGAAACAGCGCGGGGTGCGACTGCGCGCTGATGAATTCGGCGGCGCAGACGTTGGCAGCCAGCATCGCCTCCTCGATCAGCCGGTGCGCGTCGGTGCGCGTGCGCGGCACGATCTTCTCGATGCGGCCCTGCTCGTCCGCCACGATCTGCGTCTCCACGGTGTCGAAGTCCATCGCGCCGCGCACGTTGCGTTGCTTCAGCAGCGCGCGGTAGACCTCGTGCAGGTGCAGCAGGTGCGGCAGCAGCTCGGCGCGGCGCTCGGCCTCGGGGCCGCGGGTGTTGCCCAGCACCGCGGCCACCTCGGTGTAGGTGAGCCGCGCGTGCGAGCAGATCACCGCCGGGTAGAACTGGTAGGCGTCGATGCGGCCGTCCTCGGCGACGATCAGGTCACACACCATCGCCAGCCGGTCGGCGTCGGGGTTCAGCGAGCACAGGCCGTTGGACAGCTTCTCCGGCAGCATCGGGATCACCCGGCGCGGAAAGTACACCGAGGTGGCGCGCTCGTAGGCGTCCTCGTCGATCGGCTCGCCGGGCTTGACGTAGTGGCTGACGTCGGCGATGGCCACCAGCAGCCGCCAGCCGCTGAACGCGGTCTTGCCGCGGCCGCGCTTGTAGGGCTCGCAGTAGACGGCGTCGTCGAAGTCGCGCGCGTCCTCGCCGTCGATGGTGACCAGCGGCACGTCGGTCAGGTCGACGCGCTGCTTGCGGTCGACGGCGCGGATGCGCTCGGGCAGCGCCGCCGCCTGGGCCAGCGTCTCGGGCGAGAAGCGGTGCGGCACCTCGTACTTGCGCACCGCGATCTCGATCTCCATGCCGGCGTCGTCGATGTCGCCCAGCACCTCCAGCACGCGGCCCACGGGCTTGCTGTGCAGCGAGGGCGGCTCGGTCAGTTCCACCGCCACCACCTGCCCCGCGGCCGCCGTGGCGGTGGCGTTCTTGGGGATCAGGATGTCATGGCCATAACGCCGATCTTCAGGGGCCACCACCCACTGCCCGCCTTCGAGCAGCAGGCGGCCGATGATGGGCGTCTTGCGGCGCTCCAGGATGTCGAGCACGCGGCCCTCGGGCCTGCCCTTGCGGTCGAAGCGCAGCACGCGCACGCGCACGCGGTCGCGATGCATGACCGAGCGCATCTCCTCCGGCGAGAGGTAGATCGCGCTGTTGCCGTCGTCGGGCCAGACGAAGCCGTGGCCGTCGCGGTGGCCTTCGACCTGGCCTTCCACCTCGCTCAAGATCCCGAGCGAAGGGCTTGAATTATTTTTTTCTTTGATGATATAGTCCTTAGTTCCTGAAAGCCCAGGTGGCGGAATTGGTAGACGCACTAGTTTCAGGTACTAGCGCTGAGAGGCGTGGAGGTTCGAGTCCTCTCCTGGGCACCAGAAGGTTTTGATGGAAGAGCGGGCCGGCATTGCCGGCCCTTTCTTTTGTTGCCGGCATTTTCTTGTTTGCCGGCCTTTTCGTTGTTCGGCTTCAAACCTCGAGTTTGCGGGCCAGGCCTTCGGGGCGGAGGTTGTCGTAGTCCTCGAAAGGCTGGTGAATCCAGGGGCTGGTGGGCAGCAGCTCGCAGTGATAGTCCGGCACGTAGCTCGACACGCCCTTCACCCACAACACCGCGGCGCGCAGTTCGCTGATGGCGGGCATGCCGCGCAGGCGATCGACCACGGCGCGCAGCGTGATGCCGGTGTCGGCCAGGTCGTCCACCAGCAGCACGCGGCCGGCCAGTTCGCCCTTGGGCATGGTGATGTACTTGGCCATGTCCAGCCGGCCCTGGATGGTGCCGGCCTCGGCGCGGTACGAGCTGGTCGACATGATGGCCAGCGGCTTGTCGAACACCCGCGACAGGATGTCGCCCGGCCGCATGCCGCCGCGCGCCAGGCACAGGATCTGGTCGAACTGCCAGCCCGAGTTGTGCACCTTGAGCGCCAGGCGCTCGATCAGCAGGTGGTACTCGTCCCAGGAGACATACAGGTGCTTGCCGTCGTCGGTGAGCATGAAGAAGGGTCCTCGTCGCTGAAGATCAGGGCCTGAAAGGATGGCGCAGCAGGATGGTGTGCACGCGGTCGGGGCCGGTGGACACCATGTCGATCGGCGCCTCGACGAGCTGCTGCACGCGCTCCAGGTAACGTCGGGCGTTGGCCGGCAGCTGCTCCCAGTTGGTGAGGCCGGCGGTGGTTTCGGCCCAGCCCGGCAGCGTCTCGTAGATCGGCTCGCAGGCATCGATCTCGTCGGCGTCCAGCGGCAGGATGTCCAGCGTCTGGCCGCCGAGGCGGTAGCCGACGCAGACCTTGATCTCGGCCAGCCCGTCGAGCACGTCGAGCTTGGTGATGCACAGGCCCGAGACGCCGTTGATGATGATCGCGCGCTTGAGTGCCGCCGCGTCCAGCCAGCCGCAGCGGCGCGCGCGCCCGGTGACGGTGCCGCGCTCCTGGCCCACGGTGCTGAGGTGGTGGCCCACGCTGCCGGGCTCGTCGATCGGCAGCTCGGTCGGGAACGGCCCGCCGCCCACGCGCGTGGTGTAGGCCTTGGTGATGCCCAGGATGTAGTGCAGCATGCCCGGCCCCACGCCGGCGCCGGCAGCCGCGTTGCCGGCCACGCAGTTGCTGGAGGTGACGTAGGGGTAGGTGCCGTGGTCGATGTCCAGCAGCGTGCCTTGCGCGCCTTCGAACAGCAGGTTGGCGCCGTTGAGGTGCGCGTTGTGGATGCGGTAGCCGACATCGGTCATCAGCGGCCGCAGCGCGTCGGCGGCGCGCAGCGCGCCGTCCAGCACCGCCTGCGCGTCGACCGCCGGCGCGCCCAGCGCCGCCAGTTCGCGGCCGTGGTGTTCCAGCAGCTCGCGCAGCCTGGCCTCGAAGCGCTGCGGGTGCTTCAGGTCCTGCAGACGCAGGGCGCGGCGCGCCACCTTGTCTTCGTAGGCGGGGCCGATGCCCTTGCCGGTGGTGCCGATCTTGCCGCCGCTGGAGCGCTCGCGCCGCGCCTCGCGGGCGCGGTCGATCTCGACGTGGAAGGGCAGGATCAGCGGGCAGCTCTCGCTGATCAGCAGCCGCGGGCGCACCGACAGGCCCAGACCTTCGAGGCGCTCGATCTCGCCCAGCAGGTGCGCCGGGTCGACCACGACGCCGTTGCCGATGTAGCAGTTGACGCCCTCGCGCATCACGCCCGAGGGGATGAGCTGCAGCGCCGTCTTGCGGCCGCCGATGACCAGCGTGTGGCCGGCGTTGTGGCCGCCCTGGAAGCGCACCACGCCTTGCGCGTGATCGGTCAACCAGTCGACGACCTTGCCCTTGCCTTCGTCGCCCCACTGGGTGCCGACGACGACGACGTTGCGACCGGGGCTCACCCGGTGTGCGATCTGCATGCGGTTTCCTCGTGCGTCTTGGCCGACGCTTTGCGTTCATCCAGGGGCCGGGCCTGCACGACCCAGCGGCCGCCGATCGAGACCAGCTCGCGGTCGCAGGCCACGGCCTGCGGCTGCGCGTCGTGGCCCGGCAGCGCGAAGACGACCACCTCGCCGGCCTCGCGCAGGCGGCGCACCGCGGCGCGCAGCGCGGCGTCCTCGCTCCACGGCGCCAGCACTGCGGCGGCCGGCCCGGGCAGTTGCGACACCTCGGCCAGGGCCTTGAGGTCCAAGCTGAAACCCACCGCGGGCCGGTTGCGGCCGAAAACCGCGCCCACCTCGTCGTAGCGGCCGCCGCGCGCCAGCGCGTCGCTCCAGCCGGCGCCGTAGAGCGCAAAGCGCGGCCCGCTGTAGTAGGCGTAGCCGCTCATGTCGGAGAGGTCGAAGCCGATCTGCAACTCGGGGCAGGCCGACTGCAGGTGCGCCGCCAGCCAGGCCAGGTCGTCCAGCGCCTGGCGCACCAGCGCCCGATCGGGCAACGCCTTCGCCGCCTCGGCCAGCACCTCGGCGCCGCCGTAAAGCTGCAGCAGGGCCAGCAGGCCCTGGCGCGCCTCGGCGGGCGCCGCAGCGCTCAACTCGCGCAACGCCGGCGCGTCCTTTTCCGACAGCGCCTGCACGATCTCCTGCAACTGCGCAGCGTCCATCGCCACGCCGGCCAGCACGCCGCGCAGTACGCGCGCGTCGGCGAGGTCGATCACCAGGCGCTGGATGCCGGCGCCGCGCAGCAGTTCCAGCGCCAGCTCCTGCGCTTCGAGATCGGCCTCCAGCCCGGCGTGGCCGAAGATCTCGGCGCCGAACTGCAGCGGCTCGCGGCTGGCGCGCAGGCCTTGCGGCCGCGTGTGCAGCACCGGACCGCAGTAGCACAGCCGCGTCACGCCGGCGTGGTTGAGCAGATGGGCGTCGATGCGCGCGGCCTGCGGCGTGGTGTCGCCGCGCAGGCCCAGCGTGCGGCCGCTGAGCTGGTCCACGAGCTTGAAGGTGCGCAGATCGAGTTCGTGGCCGGTGCCGGAGAGCAGCGATTCCAGGTGCTCCAGCAGCGGCGGGATCACCAGCTCGAAGCCGGCGCAGCGTGCGCGGTCGAGCAGCCGGCGTCGGAGCGCCTCGATGCGCGCGGCCTCGGCGGGCAGGACATCGGCGATGTGCTCTGGCAGCAGCCAAGCAGAGAGCATGAAAAGCGCACCGGGGTTGAAAACGGCATTCTACGGGCGCGACCGGCGCTGAAGCTCAGCGCCAGAAGAGCAGCAGCAGCACCCCGATCAGCATGCTGCTCAGGCCGATGAAGCGGATCTGGCCGTCGCTCATCCGCGTGGCGCGCTCGAACACCTGGCGCCAGGCGCGCGGGCTGAAGAAGGGCAGCAGCCCTTCCAGCACCAGCATCAGGGCCAGCGCGCCCCACAGCCAGTCCCACATGCCGCCGAGAGGTCGAGTTAGCGACTCTTGGCCGCCGGCGCGGGCGCGGCCGCGCCCGGCGCACCGCTGTTGCGCATGGCCTTGAAGAACTCGCTGCTGGTGTCGATCACCATCACGTCGGAACGGCTGCGGAACGACGCGCGGTAGGCCTCCAGGCTGCGGTAGAACTGCGCGAACTGCGGGTCGCGGCCGAAGGCGTCGGCGTACAGCGCCGAGGCCTTGGAGTCGCCCTCGCCCTTGATCTTCTGCGCGTCGCGGTAGGCCTCGGCGATGATCACCTCGCGTTGGCGGTCGGCGTCGGCGCGGATCTTCTCGGCGTCGGCAATGCCCTGCGAGCGCAGCTGGTTGGCGACCTGCTTGCGTTCCGACTCCATGCGGCGGTAGACCGAATCGGTGATGTCGGCCACGAAGTCCACGCGCTTGATGCGCACATCGACGATCTCGATGCCGAAGGCCTTGGCCTCGTCGGACAGGCGGGCGCGCACGTCCTGCATGATCTTGTCGCGCTCGCCGGAGAGCACGCCGCGCACGTCGCGCTTGGTGATCTCCTCGTTGAACGCGGCCTGCACCACGGGGCTGAGCCGGCTTTCGAGGTTGCGCAGGTCGGTGCCGTTGGTGCGGATGAACTGGCGCGGCTCGGCGATGCGCCACTTGACCAGCCAGTCGATCACCAGGCTCTTCTTCTCGGCGGTGAAGATGGGCCGCGTCTCGGGGCTGTCCAGCGTCTGGATGCGCTTGTCGAGGAAGACCACGTTCTGGAACGGCGGCGGCAGCTTCCACTTCAAGCCGGGCTCGCTGATGACTTCCTTGATCTCGCCGAGCGCGTAGACCACGGCGAGCTGGCGCTGGTCGACGATGAACAGCGTGGAGGAGGCGATGATCAGGGCCAGCAGCGCGGCGCCGACGATGAGTCCGATGCGGTTCATTTTTTCAGCGCCCTTCGCGGTCGCGCGTGCGCGCGTTGTCGCGGGAACGGGCATCGGTGGTGGCGGTCGGCGCCGGGGCCGGTGTCTCGGTTGGCGCGGGCGTGGCCGACAGCGGCGGTGCGGGCGTCGTCTGCGCGCTGCCTTGCAGCAGCTTGTCCAGCGGCAGGTACAGCAGATTGGAGCTGGAGCGCGTGTCGACCATCAGCTTGCTGACGTTGGAATAGACCTGCTGCATGGTCTCCAGGTAGAGCCGGTCGCGCGTGACGGCGGGCGCCTTCTGGTACTCGCCCAACACCAGGCGGAAGCGCTGCGCATCGCCCTCGGCCTGCGCGACCACGCGCGAGCGGTAGCCCTCCGCCTCTTCCATCAGGCGCGAGGCGGTGCCGCGCGCCTTGGGCACCACGTCGCTGGCGTAGGCCTGGCCTTCGTTCTTGAAGCGGTCGCGGTCGGCGCCGGCCTTGACGGCGTCGTTGAAGGCGGCCTGCACCGGGTCGGGCACGAGCACGTTTTGCACGTTGACGTTGGCAATCACGATGCCGGCCTTCAGCCGGTCGAGCTGTGACTGGATCGACTTGACGAGGTCGGCAGCCAGCGCGTCGCGCTGCTCGTAGAGCACCGAGTCGACCTTGCTGCGGCCGACGATCTCGCGCACCGCCGACTCGGCCGCCTGCACCACCGCGGCATCGGGGTCGCGGTTCTCGAACAGGTAGGCCCGCGCGTCGCTGAGCCGGTACTGCACGGTGAAGCGGATGTCGATGATGTTCTCGTCCTGCGTCAGCATCGACGAGTCGCGCAGCCCCGTGGCCTGCACCACCGAGTTGCGGCCGACCTCGACCGAGCGCAGTTGCGTGACCGACACGGTCTCTTGCGCCTGGAAGGGGTACGGCAAGCGCCACTGGAAGCCGGCGTCCACCGTGTGGAGGTACTTGCCGAACTGGGTGACCACGGCCTGCTGGCCTTCCTGCACGATGAAGAAGCCGCTGCCCAGCCAGCCCAGCACCACCACCGCGGCGATCAGCCCGAGGCCGATGCCGGCGCTGCGCATGTCGGGTTGGAAGCCGCCGCCACCACCGGGCCCGTTGCCGTCGCCGCGGCCGTTGGGGTCGGGAGAGCCGCCGCCGCGGCCGCCGAACAGGCCGCTGAGCTTGCGGTTGAAGTCGCGCCAGAGCTCGTCGAGGTCGGGCGGGCCGTCGTTGCGGCCGTTGTAGACCAGGCGGGGGTCGTTTGGATGTGGCATGTGGTTGGAAGGCAGGTCCGGCGCACCGTCAGGCCGCGGGCCGGCGATTGTCGTCCAGTCGCGCCGCTACCGGCGGCAAAGCATCAGGTGGGGCGTCAGCATCGCCGTTCAAGCGGCCGGCGGCTGCGGCCGCGATGATGCGCCGCAGCGCATCGAGCCCGCTGCCGGTAAGGGCACTGACGAAGACGCGCGGCACGCGCACACCGGGGTGCGTCTCCACCCAGTCGGCCGCCACGCGCGGGCGCTGGCTGTCTTCGAGCAGGTCGCTCTTGTTGCAGACCCAGACCTGCGGCACCTGGCCGGCACCGATCTCCTCGAGCACGCGCTCGACGTCGGCGCGCTGCTCGGCCGCGTTGGGGCCTGCGATATCCATCACGTGCAGCAGCAGGTCGGCATCGGCCGCCTCCTGCAGCGTGGCTTCGAAGGCCTCGACCAGCTTGTGCGGCAGGTCGCGGATGAAGCCGACGGTGTCGGACAGGCTGACTGAAAAGCCTGCTTGAGTCGCTCCGGCTCCGCCGGGCGACTCAATCCCCTCGGGGGACGACGGCGGCGAAGCCGACGTCCAGGGGCTCAGATTCTCAAGCCACAGCGAGCGCGTGGTCGTGTCCAGCGTCGCGAAAAGCTGGTCCGCCGCATAGGCGCGCGCCTTGACGAGCGCGTTGAACAGCGTCGACTTGCCGGCGTTGGTGTAGCCCACCAGCGAGACGCGGAACGTGCCGCGCCGCTCGCGCGCCTTGCGCTGCGTGCCGCGCTGGCGCTTGACCTTCTCCAGCCGCTCCTTCACCGACTTGATGCGGTCGCCGATCATGCGGCGGTCGAGCTCGATCTGCGCTTCGCCGGGGCCACCACGGGCGCCGATGCCGCCACGCTGGCGCTCCAGGTGCGACCAGCGCCGCACCAGGCGCGTGGCCATGTACTGCAGCCGCGCCAGCTCCACCTGCAGCTTGCCTTCGTGGCTTTGCGCGCGGGCGGCGAAGATGTCCAGGATCAGCGAGGTGCGGTCGGCCACCGGCACGCCGAGATGGCGCTCCAGGTTGCGCTGCTGTGCGGGACTTAGCGCCTGGTCGAAGATCACGCCGTGGGCCGCGGTCTCGGCCACCAGCAGCTTGATCTCGTCGGCCTTGCCGCTGCCGACGAACAGCGCCGGATCGGGCGCGCGCCGGCGCGCCAGCACGCGGCCCACGGCCACGTCGCCGGCGGACTGCGCCAGCAGCGCCAGCTCGTCCAGGCTGGGGTCGAAAGGCAGCGTGCCGCCCAGGTCGACGCCGACCAGCACGGCGCGGGTGGCGTCGGCGGCGGCGTTCTTGTCCGTCGTTGCGGTTGGGCTCAAGGGGTCGGAAAAAGCACCCGGCCGGCGGCCGTCAGGCTGCGTCAGGCGTTTCGTTGGCGTGGAAGTTCACCGCGCGGCCCGGCACGACGGTGGAGATCGCGTGCTTGTAGACCATCTGCGTCACGGTGTTGCGCAGCAGGACGACGTACTGGTCGAAGGACTCGATGTGCCCTTGCAGCTTGATGCCGTTGACCAGGTAGATCGAAACCGGGATGTGCTCCTTGCGCAGCAGGTTCAGGAAGGGGTCCTGCAGGAGTTGACCTTTATTGCTCACGATATGCTCCGTGATGTAAGACAAGAGATGCCGCCCACGTTATCACACGCGGTCGGCGCGGGACGGCATCGCCCCGCTGCAGCCGTGGTTCAGCTGTCGTCGAAGGGGTTGCGCCCGCTGCGCATCTCGATGCGCAGCGGCGTGCCCACGAGCTTGAAGTGCTCGCGGAAGCGCCCTTCCAGGTAGCGCTTGTAGGCGTCGGTCACGTGGTCGAGGTTGTTGCCGTGGATCACCAC
>CAYYDJ010000042.1:0-25786 GCA_964470565.1 uncultured Rubrivivax sp. | reverse complement strand
GGTAGCGCTTGTAGGCGTCGGTCACGTGGTCGAGGTTGTTGCCGTGGATCACCACCCGCGGCGGGTTCATGCCGCCTTGGTGGGCGTAGCGCAGCTTGGGGCGGAAGCGCCCGGCACGCCGCGGCTCCTGGCGTTCCACCGCCTCGCGCAGCAGCCGGGTCAGCACCGGCGTGGGCATCTTGCAGGTGGCCGAGGCATGGGCCTGCAAAATGGCCTTCCACACCGCCGACAAGCCCTGCCGCTTGATCGCCGAGATGTGCAGCACCGGCGCGAACTTCAGGAACGCCAGCCGGCTTTCGATCGAGCGCTCGAGCTGCTGGCGCTGGTAGTCGTCGGTGGCGTCCCACTTGTTGACGGCCACCACCACCGCGCGCCCGGCGTCGAGGATGTAGCCGGCGATGTGCGCGTCCTGGTCGCTGACGCCCTCGGTGGCGTCGATCAGCAGCAGCACCACGTTGGCGTCGGCGATGGCCTGCAGCGTCTTGACGACCGAGAACTTCTCCACCGCCTCGAACACCCGCCCCTTGCGGCGCAGCCCCGCGGTGTCGATCAGCTCGAAGCGGCGACCGTCGCGCTCGAACGGCACGGTGATCGCGTCGCGCGTGGTGCCGGGCTGGTCGAAGGCGACCAGCCGCTCCTCGCCCAGCCAGGCATTGATCAGCGTCGACTTGCCGACGTTGGGCCGGCCGGCCACCGCGAGGCGGATCACGCCGTCGGCTTCGGCCTCGGCGGTCTCTTCGTCGTCGGGGCCGAAGTCGTAGCCGGCGAGCGCCGCTTCCAGCAGGCTGCGGATGCCCTGGCCGTGCGCCGCCGAGACCGGATGCGGCTCGCCGATGCCCAATTCGTAGAACTCGGCCAGCAGCGGCGACTCGGACATGCCCTCGGCCTTGTTGACGGCCAGCACCACGGTCTTGCCGCAGCCGCGCAGGTAACGCGCGATGTCGTGGTCCTGGCCCGAGATGCCGGCGCGCAGATCGGTGACGAAGATCACCGCGTCGGCCTCGGCCACCGCCTGGCGGGTCTGCTTGGCCATCTCGGCCACCACGCCGCTGGGCTTGTCGGGCTCGAAGCCGCCGGTGTCGATGACGATGAACTCGCGCTTGCCCAGGTGGGCGTCGCCGTAGTGGCGATCGCGCGTCAGGCCGGCGAAGTCGGCGACGATGGCGTCGCGCGTCTTGGTGATGCGGTTGAACAGCGTCGACTTGCCGACGTTCGGGCGCCCGACGAGTGCGATGACGGGCTTCACGGCCGGCTCGGCAGCGTGCCGCTCAGTTGACGCGCAAGGCGAACAGGCCGCCCGCCTTGGTGGCCACCAGCAAGGTGTTGCCGGCCAGCAGCGGGGTGCCGATCACCGGCTTGCCGTCGGTGGGCAGGCGCAGCTGGGTCTTGCCGTCGGCCGCCGACAGGAAGTGCACCTGGCCTTCGACGTCGCCGAAGACCACCGAGCTGCCGACGGCCACGCCGCCGCTCAAGCCGCGGTGCAGCAGCCGCTCGTTGGTCCAGCCGATGTCGCCGTTGGCGGCGCTCCAGGCACTGATGCGGTCGACCGCATCGGCACCGAACACGCGCTCGGCGTTGCCGGCCACCGCGCCGACGCCGCCGCTGTTACGCGACCACAGCACCACGTTCTTCGCGAGGTCCACGCAGCCGACCGCGGTCTGGAACGAACGCGCGCACAGCCGGTCGCCCACGCGCACCGCCGGGCCCACCAGGTCGGCCAGGCGCTCGACCTCGTTGGACCCGCGCGGCTGGCCGATCGGCAGGTCCCACAGCACCGTGCCGCGCAGTGGGTCCAGCGCCACCAGGCGGCCGCCCTGCCCCACCAGCAACTGGTTGCGGGCAGGCATCAGCACGCCGGCCTCGGCCAGCGTCAGCGCGTCGCCAGTGCGCTGAAAGGTCCACAGCCGGCGGCCGTCCTGCGCGTCGAAGGCGTGCACGCTGCGGTCCACCGCCATCACGAAGACGCGCTCGCCGGCCACCAGCGGCGCCGTCACCACGCGCGACAGGATGCGCTGCTTCCACAGCAGCTTGGGCCCGTCGAAGGTGACGACCTCGTTGTCGCGCGTGACCACGGCGTTGTAGCGGCCGTCGCTGCCGACGCCGGCCGTCAGCGGCGCGCCGGCCTGCGTGCGCCAGGCCTCGGCGCCGGTCTCGGCGTTGAGCGCCAGCACGGTGCCGTTGGACGACGCGGCGATGAACTGCCCGTTGCGCGCCGCCACCGAGAGCTCGAAGTCGACGCCGCCGATGTTGGCCGACCAGAGCTGGCGGCCGGTGATGCTGGGCGTGTAGCTCTCCAGCGGCGTGGGCTTGGGCTTGTCCGACGAGCAGCCCGCCAGCCAGGCGGTCAGCGCGAGCGCCGCGGCCACCCAGGCCGCGCGCCTCATCGGCCGGCTCCCGAAGCGGCGGCGCTGGCCGCCGCCACCGGCGCTGCCGCCAGCGAGACCAGCTTGGCCTCGACCAGGCGCCGATAGTCCAGCCTGGGGTCCATCGCGGCCCAGGCCGTCTGGTAGGCGGCGCGCGCGGCGTCCTTCTTGTCCTGGGCCAGCAGCACGTCGCCGCGGCGGTCGGCCACCAGGGCCTCAAAGGGCGGCGACTTGATCTCGTCGAGCTGCTTCAAGGCCTCGTCGTACTGCTTGGCCTGCGCCAGCACGCCGGCCAGGCGCAGCCGCGCCACGTTGCGCAGGTCTTCGTCGGGGCCGTTGCCGGCCACCCAGGCGAGCGTCGCCTTGGCGGCGTCGGCCTGGCCCTTGTCGAACTGCAGCTTGGCCGTGCCCAGGCCGCCCTGCTGCGCGAACGCGGTGCCGGGGAAGCGCTCCTTCATGTCGTTGAAGATGCGGCCGGCCTTGTCGGCGTCGGCCGCAGCGACGGCACGGTCCAGCTCCTCGAACATGGCGCCGGACTTCAGGCCCTGGCTGCGCTGCCACCAGTTCCAGCCGTTCCAGGCCGCGAAGGCGCCCAGCGCGAGGATCAGCACCCAGGTGATCAGGTTGCCGTACTGCTTCCAGAACGCCTTGAGGGCGTCGAGCTGTTCCTGCTCCTGCAGGTCGAGAGAGGTGGCCATGGGATGCGGACGCTTGGAGACTGCGCGGGGACGGAAAAGCCGGTGATTATGCGTGGAGCAGTTCGCCGGCCCACTGGGCCAGCCCGGCCAGCGCGCGCGTGGTCTGCGCCGCGTCGGCGCGGCGCAGCGGCTTGACCGCGACCTCGCCGCGCGCCAGCTCGTCGGCGCCGAAGACCAGCGCGTGGCGCGCGCCGCTGGCATCGGCGCGTTTGAACTGCGACTTCATGCTGCCCCAGCCGTCCTTGCCCGCCGGGTGCATGAGCACCGCGACGCCGGCGGCCCGCAGCGCATCCAGCGCCGCCAGCACGCGCGGCAGCGGCGCGCCGTCGCCGATCACCGCGTAGGCGTCGGGCGCGGCGCCGGGCACGGGCAGCTGCAGCTCCTGGATCAGCAGCAGCAGCCGTTCGATGCCGAGGCCGAAGCCGATCGCCGGCGTGGGCTTGGCCGCGCCGAGCTGCTCGAACAGGCCGTCGTAGCGGCCGCCGCCGCACACCGTGCCCTGCGAGCCCAGGTGGTCGGTCACCCACTCGAAGACGGTGAGGTTGTAGTAGTCCAGCCCGCGCACCAGCCGCGGGTTGATGCGGTAGGGCAGCCCGGCGGCGTCCAGCACCGCGCAGACGGCATCGAGGTGCGCGCGTGATTCGGCGCCCAGGTGTGCTTCGAGCTTGGGCGCCGCTTCGATCAGCGCCTGCAGCGCCGGGTTCTTGCTGTCCAGGATGCGCAGCGGGTTGCTGTGCAGGCGGCGCCTGGAGTCGTCGTCGAGCTGCCCGGCATGACGCTCGAAATAGGCGACCAGCGCCGCGCGGTGCGCCGCGCGCTCGGCCGGCTGGCCCAGGCTGTTGAGCTCCAGCCGCACGTGGCGGCCGATCTCCAGCCCCAGCGCCTGCCACAGCCGGCGCAGCAGCAGGATCAGCTCGGCGTCGACGTCAGGGCCGGCGCAGCCCAGCGCTTCCACGTCGAGCTGGAAGAACTGCCGGTAGCGGCCCTTCTGCGGCCGCTCGTGGCGGAACACGGGGCCGATGGACCACACGCGCAGCGGGCCGTTGTAGAGCGCGTTGTGCTCGATCATCGCGCGCACGATGCCGGCGGTGATCTCGGGGCGCAGCGTCAGCGCGTCGCCGTTCATCGCATCGGTCCAGGAATACATCTCCTTCTCGACGATGTCGGTCGCCTCGCCGATGCCGCGCACGAACAGCGGCGTGAGCTCGACCACCGGCGTCAGCAGGTACTGGTAGCCGTGCGCGGTCATCACCGCGTCGACCGTGCGCTCGAACCAGCGCCACAGCGCGGAGTCGGGCAGCTTGTCCCTGCGCGGGACGCCGCCCGGCAGGATGTCGTTCATGCCTTTGATGGCAAGCAGTTTGTCGGCCATGTTTCAAGCGGCGCGGCGACGCGCCCGTGCAGATTCGGAAGACAAGCGCGAGAGCGGCGCAGCGGCGGCGCCGTCAATGCGCGGCCGTGACGCTGCCGAAGCGGCGCTCGATGTAGCCTTCGACGATGCGGTGGAACTCCTGCGCGATGCCCTCGCCGCGCAGCGTCATCGCCTTCTGGCCGTCGATGAACACCGGCGCCGCCGGCGCCTCGCCGGTGCCGGGCAGGCTGATGCCGATGTCGGCATGCTTGCTCTCGCCGGGGCCGTTGACGATGCAGCCCATCACCGCGATGCGCAGCTGCTCCACGCCGGGATAGCGCGCGCGCCAGACCGGCATCATCGCGCGCAGGTGGTCGTCGATCTGCTTGGCCAGCTCCTGGAAAGTGGTGCTGGTGGTGCGGCCGCAGCCGGGGCATGCCGTGACGCTGGGGTTGAAGGCGCGCAGGCCCAGCGCCTGCAGGATCTCCAGCGCCACCACCACCTCCTGCGTGCGCGCCTCGCCGGGCTGCGGCGTCAGGCTGACGCGGATGGTGTCGCCGATGCCTTCCTGCAGCAACTGGCCGATCGCCACCGCCGAGGCCACCGTGCCCTTGGTGCCCATGCCGGCCTCGGTCAGACCCAGGTGCAGCGCGTAGTCGCAACGCCGGGCCAGCGCGCGGTAGACCGCCAGCAGGTCCTGCACGCCGCTGACCTTGCAGCTGATGATGATCTGGTCGGCGTCCAGCCCCAGCTCGCGCGCGTAGGCGGCCGAGCCCAGCGCCGATTGCACCAGCGCCGCGTACATCACCTGCTTGGCGTCCCAGGGCTGGGCACGCTGCGCGTTGGCGTCCATCAGCGAGGCCAGCAGCTCCTGGTCCAGGCTGCCCCAGTTGACGCCGATGCGCACCGGCTTGGCCAGCCGCGCCGCCACCTCGACCATCTGCGCGAACTGGCGGTCCTTCTTGTTGCCCTTGCCGACGTTGCCGGGGTTGATGCGGTACTTGGACAGCGCCTCGGCGCAGGCCGGAAACTCGGTCAGCAGGCGGTGGCCGTTGTAGTGGAAGTCGCCGACCAGCGGCACGTCGATGCCCATGCGGTCGAGCTGCTCGCGGATGTGCGGCACCGCGGCCGCCGCCTCGGGCGTGTTGACGGTGATGCGCACGAGCTCCGAGCCGGCGACGGCCAGCTCCTTGACCTGGATCGCGGTCTCGATCACGTCCACCGTGTCGGTGTTGGTCATCGACTGCACGCGCACCGGCGCGTCGCCGCCCACGGTGACCACGCGGCTGCCCCAGACCACGCGCGCCTGGCGCGAGCGGCGCGGCAGCGGCGCCGACGGGGTGATCGGCGTGTCGTCGGCGGCGGACCAGGCGTCGTTCATGTCGGCTTGCGGCTCAGCGCAGCTCCAGGCGGGCCACGTTGTTGCGAGTGTAGGGGGCCAGGTCTTGCGGCTGCCCGCGGAAGGTCACCACGGTGCCGCCGGCATTGCCGATGCGCAGGCGCAGCGGTGGCTTGCCGTCGACGGCCACCGTCTCGCCGGCGCGCAGCAGCCGCGCCAGCAGCGGCTTGCCGTCGGCGTCCAGCACTTCAACCCAGCTTGGCGTGCTGGCGGTCAGGTTCAGCAGACCTTGCGGCGCGGGCGTTGCGCCACCCTCGGTGATCGGCGGCGTTGCGGCGGGCGTCGACGACGACGGGGCCGCGGCGACGACGGCCGAAGCCGCCTGCTCGGCCGCCCCGACGACGGCCGAGGCCGCGTCGCTGGCCGCGCCGGCCACGGCGGCCATCACCTCGGCCGCCGACGCCGCCAGCGGCGCTGCCGAAGCCGCCGGCGCCAAAGCCGAGGCGGTCGCGCCCGGCACCGCGTCCGCGCCCGGGCGCCAGCGGTCCAGCAGGTCCGGCGGCAACAGGCCCACCACCACGGCGGCCAGCAGCAGCAGGCCACCGGCCAGGAACATCGGCTTGCTGGCCCAGGCCAGGCCGTTGCCGTCGGAGCGCGACGAGCGCTCCTGGAACGGCGTGTTCAGCGAGCCCATCGCGCCTTCGAGCGGCGGCGTCTCCACCTGCGGCAGCAGCGCCAGCACCGGCCGCGGGTCGATCTTCAGCGAGCGGCAGACCGACTGCGCCAGCGCGCGCGCGAAGGTCAGGTTGGGCAGCTCGTCGTAGCGGTCCTTCTCCAGCGCCTCCAGCTTGGCCGGCGCGACCTTGATCGTCGCGGCCAGCACCGCCAGGTGCAGGCCTTCGCGCTCGCGCGCGGCCTTCAGCAGCCTGCCCGCGGTGGGCGCCGGCTCCGGCGGCTGGGTGGGGCTGCGGTCGGCGGCCGCGCCGGCGTCCGGCATCGGCTCAATCATCGAACTGTCCAAGCGCCAGCCGCCGTGCCTCGGCGGATTCGGGGAAGCGCTCGCGCAACTGGCGCGCGTAGTCGTCCACGCCGGGGCGGTTGCCCAGGCGGCGCTCGATGCGCGCGGCCAGCCACAGCGTCTGCGCGTTGGACTGCTCGGGCTGAGCGTTGATGCGACGCACGTAGAAGCGCGCGCGCTCGTACTCGCCGCGCTGGTACAGCACCTCGCTGTAGGCAAAGGCGGAGGCCGGGTTGCCGGGGTCCAGCTCGAAGGCGCGCGCCAACTCGCGCTCGGCGTCGGCCCAGCGGCCGGCGCGCGCCAGGCAGATGCCGCGCGCGGTGTGCGTGCGCGCGCTGCCGGTGTACTGCGGCGCCGCCAGCGCGGCGTTGAACTGCGCCTCGGCATCGTTGAAGCGGCGCTGCTGGCACAGGAACCAGCCGTAGTTGTGCAGCGCATCGCCGTCGCGCGGGTTGAGCTGCAGCGCGTGCTGGAAGCTTTGCTCGGCGAGCGGCAGTTCGTTCAGGCTGGCGTAGATCAGGCCGCGCAGGTTGAACGCCTCGGGCAGGTCGGGCTTGGCGGCCAGCGCCTGCTTGACCTCGTCGAGCGCGGTCGTCGTCTGGCCACGCGCGAAGTAGGCCGAGGCCAGCTCCAGCCGCACGCGGGCGCGCTTCTCGGCGTTGCTCTGGTCGGAGTCGGTGCGGATCTCGCGTTCGCCGCCGGGCGCGCTGGCGCAGCCGGCCAGCAAGGCCGCCAGCAGCAGCGCGATCCACCCCCAGGCGCCGATGCGCTTCATGCCCTCACCTCCGGTTGGCTGACCACGGGATCGCTCACGACAGGCGTCAACGGAATCACCGCACGCCGACGCTGCATGCGTTCGCGGGCGTTGGTGCGGTCGGCCACCTCGCCGGCCAGCTGGCCGCAGGCGGCGTCGATGTCGTCGCCACGCGTCTTGCGGACGGTGGCGACCAGCCCCGCGTCCTGCAGGATGCGGGCGAAGGCCTGCACCCGATCGCGCGGCGAGCGCCTGAGCCCCGACTGCGGGAAGGGGTTGAACGGAATCAGGTTGATCTTGCAGGGGATGCGCAGCCCGGGTTCGGTGCAGGGGCTGCGGCCGTTGACGAGGTCGACCAGCTCGCGCGCCTGCGCGTCGCTGTCGTTGACGCCGTCGAGCATGCAGTACTCGAAGGTGATGAAGTCGCGCGGCGCGCGCTCCAGGTAGCGCTTGCAGGCCTGCAGCAGGTCGTCCAGCGGGTGCTTGCGGTTCAGCGGCACGAGATGCTCGCGCAACTCGTCGTTGGCCGCATGCAGCGACACCGCCAGCGCCACCGGACAGTCGTCGCGCAGGCGGTCGATCAGCCGCGCCATGCCCGAGGTGGACACCGTCACGCGGCGGCGCGACAGGCCATAGCCGTGGTCGTCGAGCATCACCTTGAGCGCCGGCACCAGCGCCGCGTAGTTCTGCAGCGGCTCGCCCATGCCCATCATCACCACGTTGGTGATCGCGCGCTCGCCGGCCGGCAGCTTCAGGCGCCGGCGCAGGGCGTGCTCGGCGTGCCAGAGCTGGGCCAGGATCTCGCCGCTGCCGAGGTTGCGGCTGAAGCCCTGGTGGCCGGTGGAGCAGAAACGGCAGCCCACCGCGCAACCGGCCTGCGAGCTGATGCACAGCGTGCCGCGGTCGTCCTCGGGGATGAAGACCGTCTCCACCGCGTTGCCGGCGCCGACGTCGAACAGCCACTTGACGGTGCCGTCGGCCGAGACGTGCTCGCTCACCACCGGCAGCGCCCGCACCTCGCAGCGGCCGGCCAGCTTGTCGCGCAGCGCCTTGGCGAGGTCGGTCATGCGCTCGAAGTCGCCCTCGCCCTTCTGGTGGATCCAGCGGAAGAGCTGCACCGCGCGGAAGCGCTTCTCGCCCAAGCCGGCACAGAATGCCGCCAGCCCGTCGAGGTCGAAATCGAGCAGGTTGACGAGGTTCATGGCGGGCGGGCCGCGCCGACAGCCGTCAGCGGCTGTAGACGTTCATGCCGGGGAAGAAGAAGGCCACTTCGACGGCGGCCGTCTCCGGCGCGTCGGAGCCG
This sequence comes from uncultured Rubrivivax sp., assembly GCA_964470565.1. GTDB lineage: Bacteria > Pseudomonadota > Gammaproteobacteria > Burkholderiales > Burkholderiaceae_C > Rubrivivax. Next base: position 16,960 of record CAYYDJ010000042.1, on the reverse strand, counting down.
TGCACCGCGTTGGCGTCGATGCTGTCGGCGAAGTCGGCGCGGATCGTGCCCTTGTCGGCCTTCTTCGGGTCGGTAGCGCCCATCAGCTCGCGGTTCTTGGCGATCGCGCCCGGGCCTTCCAGCACCTGGATCATCACCGGGCCGGAGATCATGAAGCTCACCAGGTCGTTGAAGAAGGGGCGCGCCTTGTGGACCGCGTAGAAAGCCTCGGCCTCGCCGCGCGAGAGGTGCGCCATGCGGGCGGCGATGACCTTCAGGCCGGCGCCTTCGAAGCGCGAATAGATCTGGCCGATGACGTTCTTGGCCACGGCATCGGGCTTGATGATCGAGAGGGTGCGTTCGACGGCCATGATGGAATCTTCTCCTGAAGGGGATGCGGTTCGGAAAAACCGCGAATTCTACTCAGCGGCCGCCACCGCCGCCGCCGCCGCGGTTGCCGCCCCGGTTGCCGCCCGAGCCCTGGCCGCCGCCGCCCTTGCCGCGGCGCTGGTTGCGGTTGCCGCCCTTGTTGCCGCGGCTGCGGAAGGCGTCGGCGCCGATGTAGCCCACCGCCGTCTGCATCGGGTCGGGCTGGCGCTGGCCGCCGCCTTGGCCGCCGCCGCCACCACCGCCTTGCCCGCGCCCGCCGGAACGGCCGCCGCGGCCACCACCGCCGCCTCCGCCGCCGCCGGTCTTCTGCACGAAGCGCTTGTCGTAGGTCTGCTGCAGCGGGTTGGGGATCGGGCCGTCCTCGGGCAGCTCGCGGCGCGGCGCGCGCTCGCGCTGCAGCGCGCGGCGGTCGTAGGTCTGCTGCAGCGGGTTGGGAATGGGGTCGTCCTCCGTCAGCTCGCGGCGCTGCGTGCGGGCCTGCTGGATCGCGCGCTTGTCGTAGGTCTGCTGCAGCGGGTTGGGGATATACAGCGGGCCGTCACCCTCGGGGCGCGGTTCGCGCTCGGCACGCGGCTCACGATCGGCACGCGGCTCGCGATCGGGACGTGGCTCGCGCTCGGCCCGTGGCTCGCGATCGGCGCGCGGGCCCCGGTCCGGCCGCGGGCCGCGGTCGGCGCCGCGGTCGGGGCGGTTCTTGCCGCCGCGGCGGCCGCGCTTGTTGCGCGGGCCGTCGCCACCGCCTTCACCGTCGCGCGGGCGCTCGGTGCCGGTCAGCCGGCGCAGCGCGCGCACGTCGGGCTCGGACAGGTCGACCCAGACGCCGCGCTTCAGGCCCTTGGGCAACACCACGCAGCCGTAGCGGATGCGGATCAGCCGGCTCACCGCGTGGCCCACCACCTCGAACAAGCGCCGCACCTCGCGGTGGCGGCCTTCGGTGATGACGCAGCGGTACCAGTGGTTGGCACCTTCGCCACCGCCGTCCTCGATGCTCTTGAAGCCGCAGCGCTGGCCTTCGATCTCCACGCCTTCGAGCAGGCGCTGGCGCTGCTCGTCGTCGAGCGCGCCGAGCGAGCGCACCGCGTATTCGCGCTCGACGCCGAAGCGCGGGTGCATCAACTGGTTGGCGAGGTCGCCCGAGTTGGTGAACAGCAGCAGGCCTTCGGTGTTGATGTCCAGCCGGCCGACCGACTGCCACTTGCCGTGCTGCAGCCGCGGCAGGCGGCGGAACACCGTGGGCCGGGCCTGCGGATCGTCGTGCGTGACCACCTCGCCCACCGGCTTGTGGTACGCCAGCACGCGCGGCGGCGGCGGCGCGATGCGCAGCTTGACCGGCTTGCCGTTGACGGCCACGCGGTCGCCGAAGGAAATGCGCTGCCCCGTGTGCGCCGGCTCGCCGTTGACGGTGACGCGGCCTTCCAGCACCCATTGCTCCATGTCGCGGCGCGAGCCGATGCCGGCCTGCGCCAGCACCTTGTGCAGCTTGGGCGCATCGGGCTCGGGCGCCAGCACGCGGCGCGGCGGCTCGGCGGGCGCTGCAGCAGCGTCGGCGGCTTCTTCGGCCGCGGCCGCTGCCGGCTCGGCGTCGAAGGCGCCGGACAGCACTTCGGCGAACAGCTCGTTGGGGTCGGTAGGCGGCAGCGCCGGCACCGGCGGCGCGGCGGCGGCGGCCGCTTCGTCGTCGCTGGCGTCGTCGGCCTCGGCGTCAACCTCGCCTTCGGCACGCGGCGGTCGCGGCTCGCGATCACGATCGCGGCGGTTGCGGCGACGGTTGCGGTTGCGGCGGTTGCCTTCGCGCGGGGCGCCCGCTTCGCCGGCGGCGGCGGGCGCTTGATCGTCGGCGGCGGGAGCGGTTGCGTCCGCCGTGCCGGCGACGTCGGCAGGCTCGGCTGCGGCCGGCGGGGCTTCGACAACCGGCGCCGCGGCCTCAGCCGGCGCGGCGGGCGCTTCGGCAGCGGGCTCGGCCGCGGCGTCGACGACCGCCTTGCGCCGACGCGGCGCGCGCGCCGGCTTGGGCGCAGGCTCGTCGGCCGCCGGCTCGGCTGGCTCGCCTGGCGCTTCGGCGGCCGGCGGCGGTGCCACGGGCTCGTCACTGGCGCTGGGCGGCGTCTCGGCGGCAGCGGCAGCCGCTTTGGGCGTGCGGCGGCGCCGTGGCTTCGGCGGCACGGCATCACCCTCCGGCGTTTGCGCAGGAAGCGTCGAATCTTCTGGCTCGTTGGCGTTCATGGCTGCTCGGTGAGCGGAGGCTCGGGGGAAAGTTCGGGGGCGGGCTCGGCGCTCGGCGCCGCGTCTTCGGCAGGGGTGGGTTCTTCACCCAGCGGCAGGCTCGCCTGCCCATCTTCAGGCACCAGCAGCGAGACCTGCGCCTGCAGCGCGGCCACCGCTTCGGGCGGCGCCTCGCCGGCGGCGCCCAGCGGCGGCAACTGGTCCAGCGACGCCAGGCCCAGGTCGTCGAGGAACTGCTGCGTGGTCGCATACAGCGCCGGGCGGCCGGCGGCCTCGCGGTGGCCGATGGTCTCGATCCAGCCGCGGTCTTCGAGCTGCTTGACGATCTGCGAGCTGACCGTCACGCCGCGGATGTCTTCGATGTCGCCGCGCGTCACCGGCTGGCGGTAGGCCACGATGGCCAGCGTCTCCATCGCCGCGCGCGAGTACTTGGGCGGCTTCTCGGGGTGCAGGCGGTCGAGGTACTCGCGCATCTCGGGCCGGCTCTGGAAGCGCCAGCCGGTGGCCAGCGCGACCAGCTCGACGCCGCGCTCCGACCAGTCGCGGCTGATCTCGTCGAGCAGCATGCGCAGGCTGTCGGGGCCGACTTCCTCGTCGAACAGGACGCGCATCTCGCGCAGCGGCATCGGTGCCTGGGCACACAGCAAGGCCGTTTCGAGGATGCGCTTGGCTTCGGCGCTCGTCGTCATGAAGGGCGGCTGTCAGGGGGCGTCGCCGGCTGGGCCGGGGCGACGGGGCGGTTCGGGTTGGGTTGTCGGGCCCTGCCGCGATGCAAGCGTCGCCTGGTGGGCACGCTGCCATCAAGGGCGCGGTGGGCCGTGTGGACAGTCTGCATGGCGCCGGGCGGGGCCTGCCCATCCGAAACAATCTAGGACGGCGGCTGCACCGCAGGGGCGCGGACGGAGCGCATTGTAGCCGCGCCGGCCACCGTGGCCCAGGCGGCCGCAAAGTCGGCCGGTGGATCGCGTTGAAAAGCCATCGCCTCGCGGCCGATCGGATGCTCGAAGGCCAGCCGCTCGGCATGCAAGGCCTGGCGCTGCAGACCCAGCGCCGGGCGGCCGCCGTACAAGGCATCGGCCACCAGCGGATGGCCGCGCCAGGCCAGGTGCACGCGGATCTGGTGCGTGCGCCCGGTGTGCAGCCGGCAGCGCAGCGCGCTGAAGCCCTGGTGCACGGCCAGGCATTCGACGTCGGTCTGCGCCGGCCGGCCGCCGCCGACCACGGCCATGCGGATGCGCGAGGCCGGGTCGCGGCCGATCGGCGCGTCGATGCGCTGCACGGCGGGCGCCACCGCGCCCCAGGCGATCGCCAGGTACTGGCGTTGCACCTCGCGCGCCGCGATGTCGCGCACCAGCGCGGTCACCGCCGGCAGCGTCTTGCCGACCACCATCAGCCCCGAGGTGTCCTTGTCCAGCCGGTGCACGATGCCGGCGCGCGGCAGTTGCGCGGCGCCGGCGTGGTGGGCCAGCAGCCCATTGAGCAGCGTGCCGCTCCAGTGGCCGGCCGCCGGGTGCACCACCAGGCCGGCGGGCTTGGCGATCACCAGCAGGTGTTCGTCCTCGTGCACGATGTCCAGCGCCATCGCCTGCGGGCGGAAGGCCCGGCTCTCGGCGGTGGGCACCAGCGCGGCCTCGATGCGCTGCCCGGCGCGCAGCTTGCGCGCGCTGTGCGTGCAAACCTGGCCGTCGACGCCGACGTGGCCGGCCTCGACCAGGCCTTGCAGGTGGTTGCGCGAGAACTCGCCGCAGGCCAGCGCCAGCAGCTTGTCCAGGCGCTGGCCGTGGCCGTCTGCGTCCACGGTCCACGCGCGGCGCTCGGGCTCCAGGCCGTCGACCTCGCCCTCGACCTCGGCGGCGCCCGCGTCGGGCTCTTTCATCGGCTTCCTATAATCCGGCGCCTTGTCTTCAGGTGCCGCGGCTTGGCCTGCAAGCCCGCGCACCGACCGCACCGATGCATCCTGTTCAAACCTGGCGCCGCACCGCGGCCTTGCTGGCCGGCCTGGCCCTGACGGCGATCCTGGCCGGCTGCGCGTCCGACGGCAAGGACGAATTCGCCGGCCGCAACGCCGAGAAATTGTATGCAGAGGCCAAGGCCGACGCCGACGCCGGCAGCTATGAGCGCGCCATCAAGGCGCTGGAGCGCGTGGAAGGCCTGGGCGCGGGCACGCTGCTGGCGCAGCAGGCCCAGCTCGAGCTGGCCTACCTGTACTGGAAGACCAACGAGAAGGCGCAGGCGCTGAGCACGGTCGAGCGCTTCATCAAGTACAACCCGTCGAGCCCGGCGCTGGACTACGCGCTGTATCTGCGCGGCGTGATCAACTTCAACGACAACCTGGGCCTGCTGGGCAACCTGGCGGGGCAGGATCTGTCGGAACGTGATCAGCGCGCCTCGCGCGACGCCTACCAGGCCTTCAAGCAGTTGGTCGAGCAGTTCCCGGCCTCGCGCTATGCGGCCGACGCGCGCGTGCGCATGGACTACATCGTCAACACGCTGGCCGCCTACGAGGTGCACGTGGCGCGCTACTACTACAACCGCGGCGCCTACGTGGCCGCGGCCAACCGCGCGCAGCAGGCGCTGACCGAGTTCCAACAGGCCCCGGCCACCGAAGAGGCCTTGCAGATCCTGATGCTCAGCTACGACAAGCTGCAGCTGCCGGCGCTGCGCGACGCCGCCGCGCGCGTGCTGAAGGCCAACTTCCCCGACAGCGCGCTCATCCCGGGCGGCCAGCCCAGGCAGGCGGCCAAGCCGTGGTGGCGCCTCTGGTAGACGCCACCGGCGGGTGCATCGAGGCCAGCAGCGCCAGCCAGTCCAGCGCCTGCGCCTCGTCGGTCAGCACGCCCATCGGCGGCAGCGCCGCCTGCAGCCGGCGGCCGTAGGCCATCTGCCGCAGCCGCGGGTCGCACACCACCAGCAGGCCCTGGTCGGTCTCGGAGCGGATCAGCCGCCCGGCACCCTGCTTCAGCGCCACCGCGGCCTCGGCCACGTGCAGCTCGTCGAAGGCCTTGCGGCCCTGCGCCAGCAGGTGGCGCGAGCGCGCCTCCACCAGCGGATCATTGGGCGGCGGGAACGGCAGCTTGTCGATCAGCACGCATTGCAGCGCGTCGCCGGGCATGTCGATGCCTTCCCAGAAGCTGTGCGAGCCCACCAGCACCTTGCCGCGGCCGTCGCCGAAGCGCTGCAGCAGCGCGCGCCGCGGCTGCGTGCCCTGGGTCAGCACCTCCAGCTCGGCGCCGATGCGCTGGGCCTCGGCCTGCAGCGCGTCGCTCACCGTCTCCAGTGCGCGTAACGTGGTCGTCAGCACGAAGCAGCGGCCCTGCAGTGCCTGCGCCAGCCGCGCCGCCAGCCGGCCCACCGCCGCCGGGTGCGCCGCCTCGTTGGGCTTGGGAAACGGCAGCGGCACCCACAGCCGCGCGTGCTCGGCATAGTCGAACGGGCTTTGCACGCGCAGCGTGGCCGCGTCTTCCAGCGCCGCCTGGCGGGTGAACCAGCTCAAGGGCTCGTCGTCGCCCAGCGTCGCCGAGGTGAAGATCCAGGCCCGCGGCGCCAGCGCGCGCTGCTCGGCCAGCAGCTCGCGGATGTCCAGCGGCGACTCGACCGCACGCGCCTGCTGCGGCGACAGGTCGATCCAGCGCACGCGCGCATCGCCCGCCGGCTGGCCGAAGCGCTGCGTCAGCGCGCCCAGCTCCAGCGCGCGCTGCTGCAGGCGGCCGAAGTCGGGGCCGATCTCGGCGCGCGCCGCCAGCGCCTCGGCCGCGTGGCGCAAGGCCTGGTCGAGTTGATCGAGCGCCGCGGCCAGCTCGGCGCTGTCGGCGCGCTCGTCCCAGCGCAGCTTGCGCAGGCCGCGCACGTCACGCCATTCACCGGCCAGCGCCAGGCGCAGGTCGCGCGCGCCCTTCTCCACCGCGGCGGCCAGCGCCTGCCAGGGCGAGAGGCCGCGGGCCTGCGCGTTGCCCACGGCCAGCAGGTCGCGCGCGAAGTCCAGCGTCTGCGCGGTGCCCAGGGTCTGGCCGAGGAACTGCACGCCGGTGTCGACGAGCTGGTGCGCCTCGTCGAAGACCGCGGCATCGACGGTGGGCAGCAGCTCGGCGACACCGCTGTCGCGCAGCGCCATGTCGGCGAAGAACAGGTGGTGGTTGACCACCACCAGGTCGGCCGCCATCGCCTCGCGCCGCGCCTGCACCACGTGGCAGTGGCGGAACTCGGGGCAGTCGGTGCCCAGGCAGTTGTCGCGCGTGCTGGTCACCAGCGGGATCACCGGCGAGCGTTCGTCGAGGCCGTCGATCTCGGCCAGGTCGCCGCTGCGCGTGGCCGGCGCCCAGGCCTCGACGCGGGCCAGCGCGCGCACCGCAAAGCGGTCGGGCAACTGCGCCGTCAGCCGCGCCTGCTGCAGGCGGTGGCGGCACAGATAACTGGCGCGGCCCTTCAGCAGCGCGGTGTGCACCGGCAGGTCGAGCTGGCGCAACAGCCGCGGCAGGTCGCGCAGATAGAGCTGGTCCTGCAGGCTCTTGGTGGCGGTGCTGACCAGCGCGCGGCCGCCCGACAGCAGCAGCGGCACCAGGTACGCGAAAGTCTTGCCGACGCCGGTGCCGGCCTCGGCCACCAGCACCTGGCGCTGCTCCAGCGCCGTGCAGATGGCCTCGGCCAGCGCCATCTGCGCCGGCCGCGGCCGGTACTGCGGGTCAGCGCGGGCCAGCGGCCCGTCGGCGCTGAAGACGGCCTGCGCGCGCGCCCAGAGGCTGTCGCTCACGCCGGTTCCGGCGGCTCCAGCTCGCCTTCGAGTCGGGAGATCTGATCGCGCAGCAGCAGCCGGCGCTTCTTCAGCCGGCGCAGGGTCAGCTCGTCGGCCAGGGGATCGTCGGTGTTGCGATCGATCAGGTCGTCCAGGTCCGCGTGTTCGATGCGCAGCTCGATCAATCGGCGCTGAGGAGAATGCAGGTTGTCGGTCATTGCGCACGCCGAGGCGTATAGGCAGAGTTTATATTCAGCGGATGAATTCGACCGCCCAGGCCTTCCGCCTCACCGCGGCCACCGGGCTGCACAAAGGCGACCGGGCGTACCAGCAGGATCAGGTGGAAGTCCTGATCCATCAGCGCGCCAAGGGCTGCGCTCTAGGCATCGTGGCCGACGGCATGGGAGGCAAGAGCGGCGGCCGCAAGGCGGCCGACCAGGTGCTGCTGACCGGCCGCCAGGTCTTCGAGCGCTTCGTGCCCGACCAGGACGACGGCGGCGAGTTGCTGCACCAGCTGGTGATGGAAGCGCACCTGATGATCAAGCTGACGGCCATCACGGCCGAGGAAGAGCCGCACAGCACGATCGCCGCGTTCCTGGTCAACCCCGATCTCGAAACCTGGGTGGTGCACGCCGGCGATTCGCGCGTCTACCACTTCCGCGGGCCAGACCTGCTCAAGCGCACCTCCGACCATTCCTTCGTGCAGCGCCTGGTCGACGAAGGCAAGCTCAGCGAGGAGGCGGCCAACACGCACCCGCAGTCCAATTTGCTGACCGGCTGCCTGGGCACGCAGACCGACCCGCCGGTCACGCTGTGGCAGATCGAGCAGCTCGCCTTCGGCGACACGCTGCTGGCCTGCAGCGACGGGCTGTGGCACTACTTCACGCCCAAGGAAATGGGCGCGATCGTCCACGCGCTGCCGCCGCGCGAAGCCGGCGAGATGTTGATCACCAAGGCGCGCCAGCGCGCCCGCGGCGGCGGCGACAACCTGTCGGTGGCGCTGCTGCGCGTCGACGCGCTGAAGTAGCGCGCCGTCCTCAATTCTCAGTGCGGCTGCGACGCGGCAGCCGCTGCCGCGGACGCCGCCGGCAGCGGCGGCAACGGCGCCACGGTTTTGCCCTGCGCCTTGCGCTTGGCCACCCGCGCGTCGATGCGCGCCTGGTCAGCCTCGATCGCCTGGCGCCGCGCGGCCGCGGCCGATGCGCGGGCGGCGGCGCGCTCAGCGCGATCGGCGCGGGCCGCGGCGGCAGCGGCACGGTCGCGCTTGCGCTTGGGCGTCAAGGCGGCGGGCGCTGCCGCCTCGGCTGCGGAAGCGGGTGCTGCCGCATCGGGCACCAGCCGCTGCGCCAGCTCCTGCTGCCGTGCGCGCACCTCGGCCTCGCGGCGCGCGGTGCGCTCGCGGCGCTGCGCGTCGTCGAGCTTGAGCTGCCGGGCCTGCACCGCCGCCAGGGCCTGGCGCTCGCGCGCCCGGGCCTCGTCGCGGCAGGCGTTGACGGCAAAGCGGTCGGCGCAGACCTTGAGCTCCTGCGCGTAGCGGCGCTGGATGGCGGCGCGCTCCTGCGCGAGCTGCTTCTTGTCGAGCTCGGCAGCGGCGGCCGCATCGGCGTTCTGCGCCAGCGCGGGCAGGTTGGCCAGCAGCGTCAACAGCAACAAGCCCAGCGTGCGGCGCATCGTCTGCCTCCGTTCAGGTCAGCGAAGTATCGACCTCGCGCCGCGCCTGCGCCAGGTATTCGGCCGACTGCATCTCCGCCAGCCGCGAGACCGTGCGCGGGAACTCGTGCGCCAGCGGGCCTTCGGTGTAGAGCTCGTCGGCCGGCACCGCGGCCGAGATCACCAGCTTGACGCGGCGGTCGTACAGCACGTCGATCAGCAGCGTGAAGCGCCGCGCCTCGCTGGCCAGGCGCGGCGGCATCTGCGGCACGTCGGACAGCAGCAGCGTGTGGAAGCGCGAGGCGATCTCCAGGTAGTCGTTCTGCGAGCGCGGCCCGCCGCACAGCGTGCGGAAGTCGAACCACACCACGCCGCCGGCGCGGCGCAGCGCGTGCAGCTCGCGGTGCTCGATGTGCAGCCGCGGGTCTTCGTCCCTGGCCTCGGCCAGGCGCTCGAAGCTGTGCGCCATCAGCGCGTCGGCCTCGGGGCCCAGCGGCCAGTGGTACGTCTCCACCTGCGACAGCGTCTGCTGCCGGTAGTCGGTGCCGGCGTCGACGTTGATGACCTCGAGATGCTCCTTGAGCAGTTCGATCGCCGGCAGGATGCGGTCGCGGTGCAGGCCGTTGGGGTACAGCCCGTCAGGCGGGAAGTTGGACGTGGTGACGATGCTCACGCCGTTGTCGAACAGCGACTGCAGCAGCCGGTGCAGGATCATCGCGTCGGTCACGTCGGCGACGTGAAACTCGTCGAAGCAGATCAGCCGGTAGCGGCGCGCGATGCGCCGGCCCAGCTCGTCCAGCGGATTGACGGTGCCCTTCAGGTCCTGCAGCTCGCGATGCACCTCGCGCATGAACTCGTGGAAGTGCAGCCGCGTCTTGCGCCTCAGCGGCACCGACTGGAAGAAGCAGTCCATCAGGAAGCTCTTGCCGCGCCCGACGCCGCCCCACATGTAGACGCCGCGCGGGATCGGCGGGCGGCGGATCAGCTTGGCGATCGCGTTGCTGCGCCGCGCCTTGTAGTCGGCCCACTCGTTCTCGCAGCGCTCCAGCGCGTCGATGGCGCGCAGCTGCGCCGCGTCGGCGGTGTAGCCGCGCTCGGCCAGCGTCCGTTCGTAGAGCGCGCGGACCGACACGGCTCAGAAGTTCAGCGTGCGCTTGTCGACCGCCAGCGCGGCTTCCTTGGTCGCCTCGGATAACGACGGATGTGCGTGGCAGATGCGCGCGATGTCTTCGCTGCTGGCCTTGAACTCCATCGCCACCACCGCTTCGCTGATCAGTTCGCTGGCCAGCGGGCCGACGATGTGCACGCCCAGGATCTCGTCAGTCTTGGCGTCGGCCAGGAACTTGACCATGCCCGTGGTGTCGCCCATCGCGCGCGCGCGGCCGTTGGCCAGGAACGGAAAGGTGCCGGCCTTGTAGGCGCGGCCCTCGGCCTTCAGCGCCTGCTCGGTCTTGCCGACCCAGGCCACCTCGGGGCTGGTGTAGATCACGCAGGGAATGGTGTCGAAGTTGACGTGGCCGTGCTGGCCGGCGATGCGCTCGGCCACCGCGACGCCTTCTTCCTCCGCCTTGTGCGCCAGCATCGGGCCGCGCACCACGTCGCCCACCGCCCAGACGCCAGGCAAATTGGTGCGGCACTGCTCGTCGACGACGATCGCGCCGCGCTCGTCGAGCTTCAAGCCCACGCCTTGCGCGTTCAGCCCGGTGGTGTTGGGCACGCGGCCGATCGAGACGATCAGCTTGTCGACCTCCAGCTCTTTCGCATTGCCCTTGGCATCGGTCCAGGCGACGCTCACACCCGTTTTGCCGGTCTTGACCTCGCCCACCTTGACGCCGAGCTCGATCTTCAGGCCCTGCTTGCTGAAGGCCTTCAGCGCCTCCTTGGCGATCTGCTCGTCGGCCGCGGGCAGGAAGCCGGGCAACGCTTCGAGCACCGTCACCTGCGCGCCCAGGCGGCGCCACACCGAGCCCATCTCCAGCCCGATCACGCCGGAGCCGATCAGCCCCAGCGTCTTGGGCACGGCACCGATGCGCAAGGCGCCGTCGTTGCTGAGCACCCGTTCCTCGTCGAACGGCACGCCGGGCAGCGGCCGCGGATTGGAGCCGGTGGCGACGATCACCTGCTTGGCCTGCAGCGTCTCGCCGTTGACGGCGATCTCATAACCACCACCTTCAACGGCCTTGACGAACGAGCCGCGGCCGTGGAAGAACGCGATCTTGTTCTTCTTCAGCAGATAGAGGATGCCGTCGTTGTTCTGCTTCACGACGGCGCTCTTGCGGCCGAGCATCTTGGCCACGTCGATGCTGAGGTCCTTCAGCCCGATGCCGTGGTCGGCGAAGTGCTGCGCCGCATGCTCGTAGTGCTCGCTGGACTGCAGCAGCGCCTTGCTGGGGATGCAGCCCACGTTGGTGCAGGTGCCACCGGGTGCGGGGCCGCCCTTGTCGTTCTTCCACTCGTCGATGCAGGCGACGTTGAAGCCGAGCTGCGCCGCGCGGATCGCGGCGATGTAGCCGCCGGGGCCGCCGCCGATCACGACGACGTCGAAGTTCTTCGTGCTCATCGTGCGTGCCTTCAGATGTCGAACAGCAGCCGCGCCGGGTCTTCCAGCGCTTCCTTGATCGTCACCAGGCCCAGCACGGCCTCGCGGCCGTCGATGATGCGGTGGTCGTAGCTCATCGCCAGGTAGTTCATCGGGCGCACGACGATCTGGCCGTTCTCGACCACGGCGCGGTCCTTGGTCGCGTGCACGCCCAGGATGGCGCTTTGCGGCGGGTTGATGATGGGCGTCGACAGCATCGAGCCGAAGGTGCCGCCGTTGCTGATGCTGAAGGTGCCGCCGGTCAGCTCTTCGATGCCCAGCTTGCCGTCCTTGGCCTTCTGGCCGTACTCGGCGATCTTCTTCTCGATGTCGGCAAAGCTCATCTGATCGGCGTTGCGCAGGATGGGCACGACCAGGCCGCGCGGCGAACCGACCGCGATGCCGATGTCGAAGTAGCCGTGGTAGACGATGTCGTTGCCGTCGACGCTGGCGTTGATGACGGGGAACTTCTTCAGCGCCGCGACCGCGGCCTTGACGAAGAAGCTCATGAAGCCGAGCTTGACGCCGTGCTCCTTCTCGAACTTCTCCTGGAACTTCTTGCGCATCTCCATCACCGGGGCCATGTTGACCTCGTTGAAGGTGGTGAGGATGGCGTTGGTGGACTGCGATTGCAGCAGCCGCTCGGCCACGCGCGCACGCAGGCGCGACATCGGCACGCGCTGCTCGGGGCGTTCGCCCAGCGGCTGGCTGATGGGCGCGGCCACCGCGGGCAGCGGCTTGGCCACCGCCGGTGCGGCCGGCACGGCCAACGGCGCCGGCGCCGGCTTGGCCGCCGGCGCGGCAGCACCCGCGGCCACGGCGCCCAGCACGTCGCCCTTGGTCACGCGGCCGTCCTTGCCGGTGCCGGGCACCGAGCCGGCGGCGAGGTTGTTGTCGGCCATCAGCTTGGCGGCGGCGGGCATCGCGACGCCACTCTTGCTGCCGCCAGTGGCGGCCGGCGCCGCGGCGGGCGCGGGCGCAGCGGCGGCCGGTGCGGGCGCAGCGGCAGCGGGCGCTGGGGCGCCGGCCGCGGCCTCGGTGTCGATCTTGGCGATCACCTGGTCGCTGAGCACGGTGCCGCCGTCGGCCACCACCTGCTCGGCCAGCACGCCGGCGGCCGGCGCCGGCACTTCGAGCACGACCTTGTCGGTCTCGATCTCGATCAGGATCTCGTCCATCGCCACGGCCTCGCCGGGCTTCTTCTTCCACTGCAGCAACGTGGCCTCGGCAACCGATTCGGACAGTTGCGGGACCTTGACTTCTACGATAGCCATGATGTGTCTGTTAGGTATGAGGTGATGTCCTCAAGCGGCCGCCGCGGATCCGGCTTCGCCGGTCCGCCAGCGGCGCCCCCTTGAGGGGGAGGCGCCGCAGGCGCTTCGGGGGTGGGCCTATTTCGTCAGGATGAAGCCCTTGAGCTTGCCGAAGGCCTGGTCGAGCAGCGCCTTCTGCTGCTCCTGGTGCAGGTGGCTGTAGCCCACCGCGGGCGAGGCCGAGGCCGGGCGGCCGGCATAGCCCAGCTTCTGCCCTTCGCTCATGTTCTCGTGGATCTGGTGCTGGATGAAGAACCAGGCGCCCTGGTTCTGCGGCTCGTCCTGGCACCACACGAATTCGGTCGCGTTCGGGAAGCGCCTGACCTCGGCCGCGAAGGCCTTGTGCGGAAACGGGTAGAGCTGCTCCACGCGCAGGATGGCCACGTCCCAGGCCTTCTTCTCGTCGCGCTTCTTGATCAGGTCGTAGGCAACCTTGCCCGAGCAGCAGATCACGCGCTTGACCTTTTCGGCCTCGACCTCGCTGCGCGACGGGCCGATCACGGTCTTGAACTCACCGCGGGTGAACTCGCTCAGCGGCGAGGTCGCGTCCTTGTTGCGCAGCAGGCTCTTGGGTGTGAGGATGACCAGCGGCTTGCGGAACTGGCGCACCATCTGCCGGCGCAGCAGGTGGAAGATCTGGCTGGCACTGGTGGGCTGCACGATCTGCATGTTGTTGTCGGCAGCCAGTTGCATGAAACGTTCGAGGCGTGCCGAGCTGTGCTCAGGGCCCTGGCCTTCGTAGCCATGCGGCAGCATCAGCGTCAGGCCGTTGACGCGGCCCCACTTCACCTCGCCCGAGGCGATGAACTGGTCGATCACCACCTGCGCGCCGTTGACGAAGTCGCCGAACTGCGCCTCCCAGATCACCAGCGTGTTGGGCTCGGCGCTGGCGTAGCCGTACTCGAAGCCCAGCACCGCCTCTTCGGACAGGATGGAGTCGATGACGACGAACGGCGCCTGGCCGTCGGCCACGTGCTGCAGCGGGATGTAGGTGCCTTCGTCCCAGCGCTCGCGGTTCTGGTCGTGCAGCACCGCATGGCGGTGCACGAAGGTGCCGCGGCCGCTGTCCTCGCCCGACAGGCGAACCGGGTAGCCGCTGGCCACGAGCGAGGCGTAGGCCAGGGTCTCGCCCATGCCCCAGTCGACGTTGATCTCGCCGCGGCCCATGGCGGCGCGGTCGGCGATGACCTTCTCGACCAGCGGGTGCGCCTTGAACGAGGCGGGCAGCGTCGTCAGCCGCTCGGCCAGGCGCTTGACCTCGGCCAGCGGCAGCGCGGTGTCGGCGCTGTCGGTCCACTTCTTGCCGAGGAACGGCGCCCAGTCGACGGCGTACTTGCTCTTGAAGTTGGTCAGCACCGGGTCGGAGGTGTGCTTGCCGGCGTCGAACGCGGCGCGCAGCTCCTTGACCATCTCGTCGGGCCGCTCGGCCGCCAGCACGGCCTGGTTGACCAGCTTGTCGCCATAGAGCTTGCGCGTGCCGGGGTGCTGCGTGATCTTCTTGTACATCAGCGGCTGGGTCAGCGAGGGCGTGTCCTGCTCGTTATGCCCCAGCTTGCGGAAGCAGATGATGTCGACCACCACGTCCTTCTTGAACTGCTGGCGGTAGTCCATCGCGAGCTGGGTGCACAGCACCACGGCCTCGGGGTCGTCGCCGTTCACGTGCAGCACCGGTGCCTCGATCATCTTGACGACGTCGGTGCAGTACAGCGTGGAGCGGGCGTCGCGCGGGTCGCTGGTGGTGAAGCCGATCTGGTTGTTGATGACCAGGTGCAGCGTGCCGCCGGTGCGGTAGCCGCGCGTCTGCGCCAGCGCCAGCGTCTCCATCACCACGCCCTGGCCGGCGAAGGCGGCGTCGCCGTGCACCAGCACGGGCAGCACCTGGTCGCCTTTTTTGTCGCCGCGGCGCTCCATGCGCGCCTTGACCGAGCCTTCGACCACCGGGTTGACGATCTCCAGGTGGCTGGGGTTGAAGGCCAGGCTCAGGTGCACCGGGCCGCCGGCGGTGGAGATGTCCGACGAGAAGCCCTGGTGGTATTTGACGTCGCCGGCCGGCAGCTCTTCGGGCGCGGTGTGGTCGAACTCGGCAAACAGGTCCTTGGGCATCTTGCCCAGCGTGTTGACCAGCACGTTCAAGCGGCCGCGGTGGGCCATGCCGATCACGATCTCCTGCACGCCGTGCTGGCCGGCGCGCTGCACCACCTCGTCCATGCTGGCGATGAAGCTCTCGCCGCCTTCGAGGCTGAAGCGCTTCTGGCCGACGTACTTGGTGTGCAGGTAGCGCTCCAGGCCTTCGGCGGCGGTCAGGCGGTCGAGGATGTGCTTCTTCTCGTCGAGCGAGAAGTTGGGCTTGCTGCGGATGGACTCCAGCCGCTCCTGCCACCAACGCTTCTCGGCGGGATCCATGCAATGCATGTACTCGGCGCCGATGGTGCCGCAGTAGGTTTCGCGCAGCGCCTGCAGGATCTCGCGCAGCGTCATGTTCTCGGCCTTGCCGAAGAACGTGTTGGCCGCCGAGAAGGTCATGTCCATGTCGGACTCGGTCAGGTCGTAGAAGGCCGGCTCGAGTTCGGGGATCTTGGGGCGCTCGGTGCGCTTGAGCGGGTCGAGGTCGGCCCAGCGGCTGCCCAGGTTGCGGTAGGCCGCCACCAGGCTTTGCACGTGCACCTGCTTGCGGGCGACGGCGAGGTCGGCCTCGCTGGCCTTCAGCGCGAAGGCGTTGGCCTTGGCGCGTTGCGCGAAGGACTCGACCACCGGCGCGTGGGCCACGTCGCGGCTGTCGCTGCCGTCGGCGGCGGGCACGTGCTGCAGGTTGTCGAAGTAGGCGCGCCAGTTGTCGGGCACGCTGCCGGGGTTGTCGAGGTAGGCTTCGTAGAGCTCTTCGACGTAAGGGGCGTTGCCCCCGAACAGGTACGAGTTGGACCTGTACTGCTGCATCATCTTTCGCTCACCTTTCGCCTGCGGTATCCGCTGGCTCCGATGGGTTGCCAAACCTTCCGCGACCCCGGCTTCACCGGGCTGGCGGATTGCGACCCGCCTTGCTGCTGTTGTCTCGCAAGCTCAGCAAGGGGACGGGGAAGGACCATAACTTCCTTGAAGGGCGCGACTGTATCACCGTCGTTCATTGCCCACGGCCGCAATTGAACCGCAGCAAGGCTTCTGATTTGCTGACAAGGCGGCGCGCGAAGCCCTAGTGTCAGCGGCGTGCGACAGATGGTGATCCTGCTGGAGCCGGCGGCGCCGCCCAAGCCGCCGACCGGCCAGCCCTGCAACGGCTGCGGCGTGTGCTGCGCGGCGGAGCCGTGCCCGCTGGGGCAGTTGCTGTCGCGCCGGCGCCGCGGCCGCTGCCGGGCGCTGAGCTGGCAGCCGCAGCCAAGGCTTTATCGCTGCGGGCTGCTGGACGAGCCGCGGCGCTGGCTGCCGTGGCTGCCAACGCCTTGGGCGCGCGCGCTGGTGCGGCGCTGGATCGCCGCCGGCCGCGGCTGTGATTGCAGCCTGGAAGCCAGCGCCGGGTGGATGTGAAGCGCGCGAAACGCGCGCAGTGTGCGCAGCGAAGTGCGCAGCGATTTGCGCAGCGCGCTCAGGCCGCCTGCAGCACGCGCTGCCGCGCCGCCAGGTACTCGCGCCGGATGCGTGCCACCAGCTCGGCCGCGGGCACCACGGCCTTGACGGCGCCGATGCCCTGGCCGCAACCCCAGATGTCCTTCCAGGCCTTGGTCTTGTCGCCGCCGAAGTTCATCTGGCTGGGGTCGCTCTCAGGCAGCTTGTCGGGGTCGAGCCCGGCATTGCGGATGCTGGGCTTGAGGTAGTTGCCGTGCACGCCGGTGAAGAGGCTGGAGTAGACGATGTCGTCGCTGTTGCCGTCGACGATGCACTGCTTGTAGGCCTCGGTGGCGCGCGCCTCCTCGGTGGCGATGAAGGCCGACCCGATGTAGGCGAAATCGGCCCCCATCGCCAGGGCGGCCAGCACCGCGTCGCCGGTGGCGATGGCGCCCGACAACGCGATCGGGCCGTCGAACCACTCGCGGATCTCGGCCACCAGCGCGAACGGGCTCTTGACGCCGGCGTGGCCGCCGGCGCCCGCGGCCACCGCGATCAGGC
>CAYYDJ010000041.1:0-26119 GCA_964470565.1 uncultured Rubrivivax sp. | reverse complement strand
ATCGACAAGGCCGCCTGGCAGCAGGAGCTGAAGCTGCACGCCGAGCTGTTCAAGCGGCTCGAGTACGGCCTGCCGGCCGAGCTGCCGGCGACGATGCAGCGCATCGAAGCCCGGCTGGCGGCTTGACGGCTGCCGCGGCTTGAAGCTGCAGCTGCTGTCCGACCTGCACCTCGAAACCGAGGTTTTCGACCCCGAGCCGGCGCCCGGGGCCGAGTTGATGGTGCTGGCCGGCGACATCGACGCCACCTGGGCCGGCCTGCGCCGCTTTGCCGGCTGGCCGGTGCCGGTGCTGTTCGTGCCCGGCAACCACGAGTTCGACGGCCGCGACGTCGACGCCGCGCTGGCCGGGCTGCGCGCGCATTGCGCCGACCTGGGCATCCGGCTGCTGCAGCGCGAGACGGCGCTGATCGAGGCCGCCGACGGCGCGCGCTTGCGCTTCGTCTGCACCGTCCGCTGGAGCGACTTCGACCTCTACGGCGCCGCGGGGCGTGAGCGGGCGATGCGCGCCGGCGGCTACTTCCAGCGCGTCATGAACGCCAGCCGCGGCGGCGCGCCGTTCGACGCCGAAGCCGTGCGTGCCGAAGGCCTGGCCTGCCGCGCCTGGCTGGAGGCCGAGCTGACGCAAGCGGCGCAAGGCCGCTGGGACCGCACCGTGGTCGTCACCCATTTCGCGCCCAGCCTGCGCAGCGCCGACCCGCGCTACGGCCGCCAGCCGGGCACCGCCAGCTTCTGCAACGCCGACGACGACCTGATCCCGCGGGCCGAGCTGTGGCTGCACGGCCACCTGCACTGCCGGCACGACTACCTCGTCGCGCGGCCCGGCCGGGCGCCGGCGCGCGTGGTCTGCCAGGCGCGCGGGCTGGCCGCCAAGGGCGAGGCCGAGGGCTACGACGCGCTGCGGCTGATCGAGGCCTGAGGCGGCTGCCACGCTGAATCGCCGCCGTTGGCCGCAGGTCAAGATCCGGCCGCCGCCGCGTGCAACACTTCAGCCGTCACGCATTTCCCGAGGACGCACGATGAAGATCCTGGTCGCCGTCGATGGCAGCCCCTACACCAAACGCATGCTGGCCTACCTGGCGGCGCACGACGAATGGCTGGGCAAGTCGCACAGCTACACCGTGCTGCACACGGTCACCGCGGTGCCGCCGCGCGCCGCGTCGGTGCTCGACCGGCAGGTGCTGAAGGACTACTACGAGGCCGAGGGCGAGAAGGTCTTCAAGCCGATCCGCCAGTTCTTCGAGCGCCAGGGCATCAAGGCCAACTACGTCGCCAAGGTGGGGCCGGTGGCCGAGACCATCGCCGCGACGGCCGAGAAGGGCCAGTTCGACCTGCTGATGATGGGCTCGCACGGCCACGGCACGCTGACCAACCTGGTCATGGGCTCGGTGGCCACCAAGGTGCTGGCCAACTGCGGCACGCCGGTGCTGCTGGTGCGTTAACAGAAGGCCCCTAGCTGCCGCTCCACGGCTGCGTCAGCCGCCGCCACCAGCCGGTGCCGCCGGGGGCGCCGGTGCCCTGCGTGGCCGAGGGCTCGTCGTCGGGCAGCATGCTCAGCTCCAGCCCGAAGGCGGTGCCCACGTCGTCGGCTTCGGCGGCGCCGGCGTCGTCCGCGCGGCGACGCCACAGGTCGAACAGCCGATGGGGTTTGCTGGATTCGCTCATGGTGGATGCCTCTCGTCCATGCAGTGTGCGGGCTGTCGGGCAATCGTGATCGCCCGAAATGCCTAACGCACGTGCCCCAGTTCACGGCGACACGCGAACGACCGGTGCGTACCCCTAGAATCCGCGCCCCCGTTCGAGGGCCTCGCCGCCCACCCGTCCGCCCGCCATGCCAGCACCCGGTTTCGCCGCGATCGACTTCGGCACCTCCAACTCGGCGATCGCGCTGCCCAGCGACGGTCCCCAGGGGGTCGTGCTGGTCGAGCTGGAGCCGGGCTTTCGCACCATGCCCACCGCGGTGTTCTACCGCGCCGACGAACCCGGGCGTAATTTCGGCCGCGCGGCGATTGCCGCCTACGTCGACGGGCTGGACGGCCGGCTGATGCGCTCGATGAAGAGCGTGCTGGGCTCGGCGCTGATCGAGCAGAGCACCGAGGTCGGCGGCGGCCGCAGCGTGCGTTTCACCGAGGTCATCGCCGGCTACCTGCGCCACCTGAAGCACTGCGCGGAGGCGGCGGCCGGCGCCGAGCTGCAGCGCGTGGTGCTGGGGCGGCCGGTGTTCTTCGTCGACGACGACCCGGCGCGCGACGCCCGCGCCCAGGCCGCGCTGGAGGCGGCCGCGCGCAGCATCGGCTTTACCGACGTGCTGTTCCAGTACGAACCGATCGCCGCCGCGCTGGACCACGAGCGCCGGGTCGAGCGCGAGCAGTTGGTGCTGGTGGCCGACATCGGCGGCGGCACCTCCGACTTCTCGCTGCTGCGCCTGGGTCCGGCGCGGCGCGGCCGGCTGGACCGCCGCGACGACATCCTGGCCAATCACGGCGTGCACATCGCCGGCACCGATTTCGACCGCCACGTCGAGCTGGCTGCCGTGCTGCCGCTGCTGGGCTACCGCACGTTGCGCCCGCCGGCGCGGCCCGGCGAGGCACCGCGGGAGCTGCCGAGCGCGCTGTACTTCGACCTCGCCACCTGGCACCTGATCAACACCTGCTACGCACCGGCGCGCGTGGCCGAGCTGCGCCGCATGCACGGCTGGTACGCCGATCCGGCCCACCACCGGCGCTTGATGGCGGTGCTGCAGCAGCGCCTGGGCCATGCGCTGGCGGCCGCGGCGGAGCAGGCCAAGATCGAGGTCGCGACCCTCGGCGACGGCGGCCAGGCGCTGATCGAGCTGGGCGAGGTCGAGGCCGGCCTGCAGGCCACGCTGTCCGAGCCGGCGGCCGCGGCGGCCATCGAAGCCGACCTCGAACGCATCGTCGACGCCGCGCGCCAGACGGCGCGCCGGGCCGGCGTGGCGCCGGCCGCGGTCGACACGCTGTACTTCACCGGCGGCTCCACCGGGCTGCAGCCGCTGGTGGCGCGCATCGGCGCCGCGTTTGCCGGCGCTACGGCCGTCCGCGGCGACCGCTTCGCGAGCGTGGCCCAGGGCCTGGGCGTGCACGCGCGCTCGGTGTTTGGCGGCGCGGCTGCGTGACGTCGGCGATCAGCATCACGCTGCGCACGAGGTCCTGCACCGCTTCGGCCAGGTCGTCGGGCGGCTCCAGCGTGTCGATCACCGCCAGCAGCGCGTCGGCGTCTTCGAGGTCGTCGCGCTCGAAGTGCAGGTACAGCAGCGCCAGCGGCTCGATCAGCGCCGGGTCGTCGCTGGCCATCAGGTCGGGGAAGCGGTCCTGCGCCGCCGCGAAGCCGGCCACCCAGGGTAAGACGGCTTCGGACGGCATGGCCTCGTCGTCGAGCTGGAAGACCCAGGGGTCGAACCAGTCGCGCTTGGCGATCGCCTGCCCCAGCTCGGCGTGGCGGCGCTGCGCCAGCGCCTGCAGCTCGGCGGCGTCGAAGCCGGCCGGCAGCGGCCGCCCTTCGACGTCCACCACGCCCGGCCACCACTGCGCCAGTGCCGGCGGCCGCGGCTGCAGCAGCACGCCGCACAGGTAGCCGTCGAGCGCACTGACGTCCAGCGGCTCCAGCGGCGCGGGCACGGTGTCCAGCAGCGCCTGCAGGCGCTGGATGTCGTCTTCGGTCAGCGGTGGGGTGGCGGACGCAGCGGTCATGCCGCGATCATGCCCCGGATGCAGACCCGGGGTCCGGCCCCGCAGGCCCGGGATGGCAGCCGGCGCCGCGAACGCGTACAGTCATTCCCGACTCCCCGGCGCCGTGGGAAGCGCCAACGTTGACCTTCCGATGTCCTCGTCCAAGGACTTCGCCGGCCCCCTGCATCGTCGGGCGGGCCGGTTTTTTCGTCGGCTGCCCCTGCGTGCCTCAAGGCCCGGGCAGTTCCAGTTCCTGCTCGTCGGCGGCCAGCCCGGCCTGCTGCGTGAAGGCCAGGTTCATGCGGCTGCGCGCCGGTGCGGTGCAGCGGCGCACGGCCGCGGTCTGGCCGTCCTTCAGCACCATCACGCCGGCCTTGCGACCCCAGCCGCGGCCGCTGGCGCTGTAGACCACGTACTCGAAGGGCGGCGCGGCAAAGCGCAGGTAGGCGCCGCCGCCGCCGGCGTACATCACCTGGCCGGCCTTGACAGCGGCGCGCCAGTCGGCCGCAGCGGCCGGCGGCCATTGCAGCTCGACCTTGCCGGGCCGGCCGAAGCGGTACTGCAGCGTGCCGGCGCTGGCCGACAGGTCGGCGCTGGCGCACACCGCCGCCCGCCGCCCGCCGGCCAGCGGGCAGTCGAAGACGGTGGTCTCGGCAGCGGTGCACAGGCTTGGCGCGGCCGGTGCCGCGTCGGCCCAGGCGGGCCCGGCGGCCGACAGCAGCATCAGCAGGCCGGCCCAGGCCGGCGCCAGTTGCAAGTGCCGCATGGGTCGCAAGCACCGCGTCATGGCAGCGGCATTTGCTTCAGGCCCGGCGCGGCCGCCGGCGTGGCGGTCTTGGCCGGCGCCTTGACCGCCGGCTTGGGCGCCGTCGACTTGGCCGCGGCCTTGGCCTTGACCGCCTTGCGTGCCTTGGCCGGCACCACGATGCCCAGGTAGCGCCGGCCGGCGGCAAAGGCCTCGCGGAAGGCCTGCAGGCCATGGCTGCCGCCGTTGACCAGCTTGCGCGCGCGGGCGAGGTCGTTCTTCTTCAGCGCCTGGCGGATCGCCGGCTCCTTGTTCTTGAGGAACTGCGCCAGCACCGCGGCCGCCACGGCCGGCTCGTTGGCGCGGTCGGGGTCGGCCAGCAGGTCCATGCCCACCTGGCGGCCCACGGTCTGGTAGTTGTCGTGCCCCGTCAGTTGCACGAAGCCGCGGCCCTTGTAGAGCGCGCCGTCGCCGTCGCCGCTGTTGCCCAGGTCCGTGCGGTCGTCGTAAAGGTCGAAGGGGTGGCGGCCCTCGGTGCCCTTGGGGCTGGTGTTGTACTTGGAGATGCCTTCGTCGATGGGCTGGAAGGCTGCCGACTCGGCGCGGACGGTGCCCAGCGCCATCATCAGCATGTCGGTGTCGTTAAGCCCGCGCTGGGTCAGCGCCTGCAGGATGAAGGGCAGGTAGCTGCGGATGTTGCCGCTGACCGTCTCGACCTTGACTTCGCGCTTCATCACCGTCTTGCCGTTGACGAGCTGCGGCGTGACCCGCGTCGTGCGCTTGGTGCGATCGACGCCGCCGGGCACCATCGCGCTGGCCAGGCCGTAGGTCTCGCCCGACAGGCTGGCGGCGAGGCGCTGGCTGTCCTGGCCGGTCTGGACGAGAAACTGGAACAGCGTGTCGTTCGTCTCCAGCTTGTTGTCGGGGTCGGCCTCGCCGTAGAAGTATTGGTTCTCCACCGCCTGCAGCGCGGCGGCCAGCGCGGCGTCCCAGCCGCCTTCGGCCGGCAGCGTGATCGGCGGCTTGAGGAAGCCGCGGTTGCTGAAGTCGTTGAGCGCCTGGCGCAGCAGCCGCACGTCGTCGGGCAGGTTGGCCTGGCCCGGCCCGACCGGGGCGCTGAGGGTGGGAGTGGTGGCCATGGGTGTGGTCGTCCTCGTGGGCAGCGGTTCAGGTGCGGGCCATGCTAGCGCGCAGGGCCGGCGGATGGCCATCCCGAACTCAGCCGCTGCGCCAACGCGGCGATGCGGCGGCAGCCTTCGGCCAGCGTCTCGTCGGGCACCGTCAGGCTCAGGCGCAGCATGGCCGCCGATGATTGCCCGAAGGCCGCGCCGGGCATCACGGCCACGCGCTCCTCGTCCAGCAGGCGCAGCGCGAAGGCCTCGCCGTCGACGCCCAGGTCGCCGACCGACAGCATCACGAACATCCCGGCCTGCGGCGCATGCACCTGCAGCCCCGGCACCTGGCCCAGCGCCTGCGCGACGTGGCGGGCGCGCGCGGCATAGCTGTTTCGCATCTGCGCGGTGATCGCGAACTCGTGCGACAGCGCCTGCGCCGCCATGTCGGCGATGAAGGGCTGGGCGCCGAAGAGCATGGTCTCGGCCAGCGGCAGCAGCCGGCTGATGAAGCCCGGCGGCCCGGCGCACCAGCCGGCGCGAAAGCCCGGCGCGGCGTGCGACTTCGACAGCGACGACGCGACGACGGTTCGATCGGCCAGCTCGGCTTCGTCGAAGGGCGAGGCGAAGCGGCGGCCGTCGCCGGTGTCGAACACCAGCGACTCGTAGACCTCGTCGCTCAGGATCCACAGGTCGTGCGCCTGTGCCAGCGCGCCGATCGCGCGCACGTCGTCGCGCGTCAGCACGGCGCCGGTGGGGTTGTGCGGGGAGTTCAGGAAGATGAGCCGGGTGCGCGGCGTCAGCGCGCGCGCCAGGTCGTCGGCCGCCAGCCGGAAGCCGCGCTGCGGGCGCAGCGCCACCGGCACCGCGCGCGCGCCGGTGGCCTGCACCAGCCCGTGGTAGGTGGCGTAGCAGGGGTCGGCCAGCAGCACGTCGTCGCCTTGTTCGACCAGCGCCATCAGCAGCAGGAACAGCGCGCTCTGCGTGCCCGGCACCCAGATGAACTGGTCGGTGCCGACCGTGCGCCCGCTGCGCGCGCTGTACTTGGCCGCCAGTGCCTGCAGCACCGCGCTCTCGCCGCGGCCGTTGGAGTAGCCGGTGCGGCCGCCGCGCAGCGCGCGCTCGGTGGCTTCGATCAACTCGGTCGGCGTCGGCCGGTCGGGCTCGCCGATGGTCAGCAGGATCACGGCCTCACCCTGCGCCATCAGTTGCTTGGCGCGCACGTGCACGCGCCACTTGTCGGAGCCGAGGCCGGCCACGCGGTCGAGAATGCTGGCAGTCTGCATGCGGCGATCGTAGCCAGACCTTAGACTCGGCCGCCTTGGCCACTCTCGACCTTTCGATGAGCGACTCCGGCGACGTGGCCCAGCCCCTGGCGCGCTATGCGGCCTGGCGGCGGGCGGGTGATCTGGTCTTCCTGTCAGGCGTGATTGCCGTCGACCCGGCGCGCAAGCTCATCGTGCGCGGCTACGACGACATCCCGGCCGCGGCGCGCGAGCTGCTCGGTCAGACCGGCGAGTTCAGCACCGACTTCAAGGAAGGCCCGATCCTGGCGCAGAGCTGGTTCGTGCTGGACCGCATCCGCGCCACCGTGGAAGCGGCCGGCGGCCGCATGAGCGACGTCGTCAAGCTGGTGCAGTACTTCAAGCACCTGGACCACTTCCCGCATTACGGCCGCGTGCGCCGGCTGTTCTTTCCCGGCGAGGCGCCGGCCAGCACCGTGGTGGAGGTCAGCGGCATGCTGCCCAGCGCCGACATCCTGGTCGAGGTGGAAGCCACGGCCTTGATCCCGTTGCATGACTAGCGGCTTGATCGTTGGTGCCGAGGCCTTGTGGACCGGCAGCCCAGGCGCGGCGATGCGCAGCGCCGACGGCTGCGATCTGCGCTACCGCGATGGCGTCGTCACGGCACTCGGCCGCCTGCAGCCCGAGCCCGGCGAGGCCGTGTTGCACGCCGAGGGCTGCGTGGTCTATCCCGGCTGGGTCAACACCCACCACCATCTGTTCCAGAGCCTGCTCAAGGGCGTGCCGGCGGGCATCAATCTGCCGCTGGTGCCCTGGCTGGCGGCGGTGCCGATGCGCTACCGCCGCCGCTTCGACCACGAGGCCGCGCTGCGCCTGGCCGCGCGCATCGGGCTGGTGGAGCTGGCGCTGTCGGGCTGCAGCACCGTGGCCGACCACCAGTACCACGACGGCGAAGGCCTGCCCTTCGATGCCTCGGCCGCCATCTTCGACGAGGCGCGGGCGCTCGGCCTGCGCTGCGTGCTGTGCTGCGGTGGCCAGACGCAGGCCCGGCCCAGCGCCGAGCCGCTGCCGCGCTGGGCGCTGGCGGAGTCGCTGGACCACTTCATGGCGCGCGTCGAGCGCGACGTGCACCGCTTCCACGACCCCGGCCCGATGGCAATGCAGCGCGTGGCCAGCGCGATCACCACGCCCAACTGGAGCTGCGCGCCCGATCACCTGAAGCCGATGGCGCAGCAGGCGCGGCAACTCGGCATCCGGCTGCACAGCCATTTGAGCGAGACCCACGACTACGTGCGCTGGGCGCGCGAGCAGCATGGCTGCACGCCGCTGCAGTTCGTCGCCGAGCGCGACTGGGTCGGCCCCGACGTCTGGTACGCGCACATGGTGCATCTGTCCGACGACGAGCTGCGCCTATGTGCGCAGACGCAGACCGGCATCGCGCACTGCCCGCAGAGCAACGCGCGGCTGGGCAGCGGCATCGCGCGCATCCCCGAGGCGCTGGCGCTGGGGGTGCCGGTGGGCTTGGGCGTCGACGGCGCGGCCAGCAACGAGGCGGCCGACATGATCAGCGAAGCCCACGCCGCCTGGCTGCTGCACCGCGCCGACCCGCGCGCCGGCGAGCGTGCCGGCGGCCAACCCGGTGGCGGTGCGGCGGCGATCACGGTCGAAGACGTGGTGCACATCGGCACCGCCGGCGGCGCGCGGCTGCTGGGGCTGGATGGCGTGGGCACGCTGGCGCCGGGCATGGCGGCCGACGTCGCGGTCTACAGCCTCGACCAGCCGCGCCACTTCGGCCTGTTCGACCCCGGCATCGCGCCGGTGGCCAGCGGCGGCCGGCCTGCCTTGCGCGCGCTGCTGGTGCAAGGCCGCATGGTGGTCGAGCACGACCGCATCCCGGGGCTGGACCTCGCGGCGCTGCGCTCCGAGGCGGCCGCCTTCGTCCGTTCGATCAGCTCGAGCTAACCATGCACATCGCCGTCATCGGCACCGGCATCGTGGGCGCCTGCAGCGCCGCCTGGCTGCAGCGCGACGGCCACCGCATCAGCTTCGTCGACCCGCGCGACGCCGGCGAGGCCTGCTCCTTCGGCAATGCCGGCTCACTTTCGCCCAGCGCCTGCCTGCCGGTGGGCATGCCGGGCATGTGGAAGCAGGTGCCCAACTGGCTGCGCGACCCGCTGGGCCCGCTGACCGTGCGCTGGGCCTATCTGCCGCGGGTGCTGCCCTGGCTGTTGCGCTTCCTGCGCCACAGCTCGCCCGACGAGGTGGTGCGCATCGCCACCGCGATGCGCCAGTTGCTTGCCCCCATCTTCGACAGTTATGGCCCGCTGGTCGAGCACGCCGGCGTGCCGCACCTGGTGCGGCGCAGCGGCTGCCTCTACGTCTATTCGTCGCAGCAGGCGGCGGCGCGCTGGACCTGGGGCATGAACCTGCGCCGCCGGCTGGGCGTGGACCTGCGCGAGGTCGGCCAGGACGAGCTGGAAGCGCTGGAGCCCGACCTGCGCGGGACTTTCCGCTTCGGCCTGCTGGCGCCCGAGAACGGCAGCACGCCCGACCCATCAGCGCTGGTGAAGGCACTGCACGCGCAATGCCTGCGCGACGGTGCCGAGCATGTGCGCGAGACGGTGCAGGGCTTCGAGCGCCAGGGCCGCCGCGTGCGGGCGCTGCTTCTCGCCAGCGGCGAGCGGCTGGCGGTGGACGGCGTGCTGGTGGCCGCCGGCGCCTGGTCGGGCCCGCTGGCGCGGCAGCTCGGCGCGCGCGTGCCGCTGGAGACGCAGCGCGGCTACCACGTCACCGTCGGCAGCTCCAACCTCGGGCTGCGCCACACGGTGATGGCGCTGGAGCACAACCTGATGGTCAACCCGATGGCGATGGGGCTGCGGCTGGCCGGCTCGGTCGAGTTCGCCGGCCTGCGGGCGCCGCCGCAGTACGCGCGCGCCGACGTGCTGCTGAAAAAGGGGCGCCAGCTGTTTCCCCACCTCGACACCTCGCGCACCTCGCAATGGATGGGCCACCGCCCCTGCCTGCCCGACAGCCTGCCGGTGATCGGCGCCGCGCCGGCCGCCGACAACGCCTGGCTCGGCTTCGGCCATGGCCACGTGGGCATGTGCGGCGGCGCCAGCACCGGGCGCGAGCTGGCGGCGCTGGTCGCCGGCCGCGCGCCGCAGGTCGACCTGCATCCTTTCCGGCCCCAACGTTTCAGGGGACTGGTTTGACGGCGGCGGTGGCCGTGGATCGGGCCGCCTCGCTGGCCCTGGTCACCAACCGCGGCATGGCCGACCTGCTGCTGCTGGGGCGGCAGAACCGCTGCGAGCTTTATCGGGCGCAGCCACGGCTGGCTGGCGTGCTGGCCACGCTGCCGGCGCTGCGGCTGGAGGTCGCCGGCCGCATCGACGCCCAGGGCCGCGAGGTGGAGCCGCTGGACGACGCCGAGCTGCAGGCGCTGGCCGCGTGCATCGCCGCGGCCGGTGTGCGCGCGGTGGCCGTCTGCGGGCTGTTCTCGCACCTCAATCCGGCGCACGAGCAGCGCATCGCCGCGCTGCTGGCCGCGCGCGTGCCGGGGCTGCGCATTGCGCAGTCGCACGAGGTGCTGCCGCAGCCGCGCGAGTACGAACGCTTCCGCGCCACCGTGCAGCAGCTGCTGGGCGACGAGCCCGCACCGGCGCCGCCCGCGCCGCCGGCCGACGAGACTGACGCGCTGGGCCGATCGCTGGCCGCCACCGCCGACCGCATGCAGGCGCTGCTGATGAGCCAGGCGCGATCGAGCATCGCGCGCGAGGCCGGCGACTGCGCGGCCGCGCTGTTCCTGCCCGACGGCCGCATGCTGGCGCAGGCGCGCTGGCTGCCGCTGCTGCTGGGCTCGCTGATCGGCGCCGTGCAGGCCGTGCTGCGCCACGCGCCGGCCGCCGCGATGCAGCCCGGCGACGGCTTCCTGCTCAACGACCCCTGGGACGGCGGCACCCATCTGCCCGACCTGACGCTGGTCGTGCCGCTGTTCGATGCCGGCGGCCGCATGCAGGCGCTGGCTGCCTGCAGCCTGCACCATCAGGACGTGGGCGGCATCGCGCCCGGCTCGGTGCCGCCCGACGCGCGCAGCATCTTCGAGGAAGGGCTGCGCGTGCCGCCGCTGCGGTCGCACCGCGACGGCCGGCTCGACCCCGTGCTGCGGGCGCTGCTGGCCGCCAACAGCCGCACGCCCGAGCACCTGCTGGCCGACCTGCAGGCGCAGTGGAACGCCGCCGCGCTGGCGGCCGACGAGTTGCAGACGCTGTGGGCACACGGCGGCCAGCCAGCCTTCACCCAGCGCGCCCACGCGCTGCTGGCCCGCACCGAAGCGCTCACCCGCCAGGCGCTGGCCGCCGCGCCCGACGGCCGCTGGACCGTGCGCGACCAGCTCGACAGCGACGGCGTCGACGACCGCCCGGTGCCGCTGCAGGTGACGCTGGACAAGCGCGGCGACGCGCTAACGATCGACTTTGACGGCTCGGCGCCGCAGACCCGCGGCCCGGCCAACGCCTCGCCTGCCTGTCTGCTGTCGGCCCTGCTGTACTTCGTGCGCACGCTGGCGCCCGACGCGCCCGACAACGGCGGCGGCCTGGCCGCGGTGACGCTGTGCCTGCCCGAGGGCAGCGTGGTCAACCCGCGCTTCCCCGCCGCGGTGAACGCGCGCACCGCCACGGTGAAGCTGGCCGCCAACGCGCTGCTGGCGGCCTGGGGCCAGCAGGCGGCGGCCGTCTCGGCGGCCGCGCATGCCGGCGTCGCGGTGGTGATGTCGCTGGGCGGACAGGACGAGGCCGGCCAGGCATTCGCCTACACCGAGATCATCGCCAGCGGCGCTGGCGCCAGCGCCTTGGGCGCGGGCGAGAGCGCGGTGTCCACCGACGTCGGCAACGCGCGCAACACCGCGGTGGAAGTGATCGAGGCCCTGGCCCCCGTGCGCGTGGAAGCCTGCGAGCGGCGCCGCGGCTCGGGCGGCGCCGGCCGCCACCGCGGCGGCGACGGCGTGCGCCGCGTCTACCGGCTGCTGCGCGGGCAGGCGCAACTGTCGTACCGCGGCGAGCGCCACCGCAGCCAGGCGGCGGGCTGCGCCGGCGGCGCGCCCGGCGCCGGCAGCGCGGCCCGCGTCTTGCGTGCCGACGGGCGCGTCGAGCCGCTCGGCGCCAGGGCCCGCGTGTCGCTGCAAGCCGGCGACCGTTGGATCATCGAGACCGCGGGCGGCGGCGGCTGGGGGCCGGTCGACGCTGCCGGCGATGCAGGAGCCGAACCATGATGACGATGAAGCAGCACAACCGCCGCCAGGCCATCGCCCAGGCGTTGGCGTTGGCGTTTGCGGCCGCGCCGGCGTTGGCGCAGCAGCAGCCGCCAGCGTCGGGCTTTCCAACCCGGCCGCTGCGCCTGGTCGTGCCGTTTCCGCCCGGCGGCAGCACCGACCTGTTGGCGCGCCGCATCGGCGACAAGCTGGCCGCCGCCTTCGGCCAGCCGGTGGTGGTGGACAACCGCCCCGGCGCCGGCGGCGCCACCGGCAGCGTGGAGGTGGCGCGCGCCGCGGCCGACGGCTACACGCTGCTGTTCGGCGTGACCGGCACGCACGCCATCAGCCCGGCCATCAACCCCAAGCTGGGCTACGACCCGCGGGCCGACTTCGCACCGGTGTCCATCGTCGTCAGCGCGCCGCTGGTGCTGGTGGTGCGCGCCGACTCGCCACTGCGCAGCATGGCCGATCTGGTGGCCTGGGGCCGCAAGAACCCCGAGCGGCTGACCCACGGCTCGCCGGGCATCGGCACCACGATGCACCTGACGGGCGAGATGTGGGGCCTGGCCACGCAGGTGAAGGTCACCCACATCCCCTACAAGGGCAGCGCGCCGGCGCTGCAGGACCTGCTGGGCGGGCAGATCGAAGCGATGTTCGGCGACCTGCTGGTCGTGCTGCCGCAGATCACGGCCGGCAAGCTGCGCGCGCTGGCCGTCACCTCGCGCCAGCGCCATCCGCTGCTGCCGGCGGTGCCGACCATGGCCGAGGAAGGCCTGGCCGATTTCGAGGCCTTGTCGTGGCAGGGCCTGTTCGTGCCCGCCGGCACGCCGCCGGCGGTGCTGGAGCGGCTGAACGCCGAGGTCGTGAAGGCCGTGCGCGCGCCGGACCTGAAGGACTTCTTCGCCGAGCGCGGCTTCGTCGTCGAGGCGAAGTCGGTCGACGACTCGCGCCGCTTCATCGATGCCGAGGTCGCCAAGTGGAGCCGCATCGTCAAGATCGTCAACCCGCAGATGAACTAACGTCACAGATGCGTGTGCTGCTGATCTTCTGCCACCCGCGCGCCGACAGCTTCAATGCCGCGGTCCACCGCCACGTGCTGCAGGGCTTGCGCGAGGCCGGTCACGAGGTGGACGACTGCGACCTGCACGCCGAGGGCTTCAACCCGGTGCTGGGCGCCGACGACCTCGCGCTGTACCCGCAGATCCCCGCCAACCGCCGGCCGGTGCAGGCCTACGTCGACCGCGTGCTGCAGGCCCAGGCGCTGGTCTTCGTGTTCCCGGTCTGGAACTTCGGCCTGCCGGCGATGCTGAAGGGCTGGTTCGACCGCGTGCTGCTGCCCGGCGTCTCGTTCGACATGAGCGACCCCGGGCGCATCCAGCCCGGCCTCACGCACCTGCGCCACGTGGTCGCCGTCACCACCTACGGCACGCCGCGCTGGCGTGCCTGGTACCTGGGCGACGCGCCGCGGGCGCTGATGCAACGCTTCATGCGCCGGCTGACCGACGGCCGCGCGCGCATCCGCTACCTGCCGCTGCACGGCATGAACACCGCCACCCCCGAACAGCGGGGCGCCTTCCTGCAGCGCGCCGCCGCCGCCATGCGCAAAATCACCTGACCTGGATTCACCAACGCCCATGCTCCACGCCTACACGCCGCCGGCGCGCTACCTGCCGTACCTGAGCTGGACCGAGATCGCGGCGCTGCCCGACCGCGAGAACACCGTCGTCGTGCTGCCCGCCGGCGCCACCGAGCAGCACGGCCCGCACCTGCCGATCGCGGTCGACACCGTGATCTGCGCCGGCGTGATGGGTCACGCGCTGGCGCGGCTGCCGGCCGAGGTGCCGGCCTTTGCGCTGCCGCCCATCACCTACGGCAAGAGCGAGGAGCACCTGCACTTTCCCGGCACCTTCACGGTCAGCGGCAGGACGCTGCTGGACACCGTCACCGAGGTCGGCGAATCGGTCTACCGCTCGGGCTTTCGCAAGCTGCTGATCGTCAACGGCCACGGCGGCCAGCCGCAGGTGATGGAGATGGCCGCGCGCGAACTGCGCCTGCGCCATGGCGACTACGTGGTGGTGCCGCACTCGGTGTGGCGCATGCCCAATGCGGCGTCCAAGTTCACCAACGAGCGGGAAAAGCAGCTTGCGATGCACGCCGGCCACGGCGAGACGGCGTTGATGCTGGCGCTGCTGCCCGAGAGCGTGCGCATGGACCGCGCGGTGGCCAACTACCCGCCGCCGTTTCCGATCAAGCTGCTGTCGCCCGACGGCCGCCCGGCCTGCGCCTGGACCACGCGCGACTTCGGCCCCAGCGGCGTCATCGGCGACCCCACCGGCGCCACGCGCGAGCAGGGGCTGGAGATCCTGGCCACGCTGGCCGAGAGCTGGGCGCGCGCCATCACCGAGCTGCACGCACTGCGCTGGGTGGTGCGCGACGAAGTCACCTGGGGCCGCGGCGCCGAGAGCGGCCACATCGAACAACACCTCTGAACCGGAGCCTTGCATGAGATTGCAGACCACCGCCTTCGCCACCTTGATGCTGCTGACCGCCGCCGGCACGGTGCAGGCGCAGGAGAAGTTCGTCTACCAGACCAACTGGTACGCCCAGGCCGAGCACGGCGGCTTCTACCAGGCGCTGGCCGAGGGCCTGTACACGAAGCATGGACTCGACGTCACCATCAAGACCGGCGGCCCGCAGCTCAACGGCCTGCAGATCCTGGCCGCCGGCCAGGCCGACTGCATGATGAGCACCGACATGGCGATGCTGATCGCGCGCAACACCGGCGTGCCGGTGGTCACCGTGGCCTCGGTGTTCCAGAAAGATCCGCAGGTGCTGATCGCCCACGAGGACGTCAAGTCCTTCGCCGAGCTCAAGGGCAAGACCATCTTCATCGGCGCCGCCTCGCACCGCACCTTCTGGCCCTGGCTGAAGGCCAAGTACGGCCTCAGCGACGCCCAGGTGCGGCCCTACACCTTCAACATCCAGCCCTTCGTCGGCGACCCCAACTCGGCGATGCAGGGCTTCCTGACGAGCGAGCCCTTCTCGCTGCAGAAGGCCGGCGTCAAGGTCAACGTGCTGATGTTCAGCGACCAGGGCTACCCGGCCTACAACACCACCATCGCGTGCATGGAAAAAACCGTGGCCGAGCGCAAGACCGCGCTCGCCGCCTTCGTGCGCGCGACGATGGAAGGCTGGAAGAGCTACCTCGCCAACCCGGCGCCGGGCAATGCGCTGATCCGCAAGGACAACCCCAACATGACCGAGGAGCAGCTCGCCTACAGCGTGGGCAAGCTGCGCGACCTGGGCATGGTGACCAGCGGCGACGCGCAGAAGCTGGGCATCGGCACCATCACGCCCGAGCGCCTGAAGGCCAGCTACGACCTGATGGTCAGCTCCGGCGTCATCGACCCCGCCAAGGTGGCGCTGGCCAAAAGCTACACCACCGAGTTCGTGCGCGACCTGAAGGTGATGCCCTGACGATGGCGGCCGCTGCTGCTGACGCCGTTGACGTCGACGGCGTCGACAAGACCTACCCCGATGGCACGCACGCGCTGCAGCCGGTGCACCTGCGCGTGGCCGAGGGCGAGTTCGTCACGCTGCTGGGCCCTTCGGGCTGCGGCAAGAGCACGCTGCTCAAGCTGATGGCCGGGCTGCTGCCGCTGGACGGCGGCCGGCTGCAGCTGTGGGGCCAGCCGCCGGCGGCGCTGAAGGCCAGCGGCCGGCGCCTGGCCTTCGTCTTCCAGTCGCCGACGCTGATGCCCTGGGCCGACGTGCAGACCAACGTGCGGCTGCCGCTGGACCTGGCGCAGATCCCGGCCGCCGAGGCCGAGGCGCGCGTCGCCGAGGCACTGGCGCTGGTGGGCCTGCGCGGCTTCGAGCGCGCGCTGCCCAACACCTTGTCGGGCGGCATGCAGATGCGGGTGTCGATCGCCCGCGCGCTGGTCGTGCGGCCGCAGTTGCTGCTGATGGACGAGCCCTTCGGCGCACTCGACGAGTTCACCCGCCACAAACTCGATGCCGAGCTGCTGGAGCTGTGGCGCAGCCGGGGGCTGACCGTCGTCTTCGTGACCCACAGCATCGCCGAGGCCGTGTTCCTGTCGCAGCGTGTCGTGATGATGGCCGCGCGCCCGGGCCGCGTGACCGACGAGCTGAGCATCGACGAGCCCTATCCGCGCCGGCGCGACTTCCTGGTCACGCCGCGCTTCGCCGAGCACGCCCGCGCCTTGCAGGACAGCCTGTACCGCGCCAGCGGCGAAGACCTGGTGGAGCGCGCGGCATGAGCGCGATCCTGGTCGGCGCGCCGCGCCGCCGGCGCATCGAGCGCGTGGCCTATCCGCTGGCGCTGGCGGTGCTGCTGGTCGCGCTGTGGCAGGGCCTGGTCACGGGCCTCCAGCTGCCGCATTATCTGGTGCCATCGCCGCTGCTGATGATGCAGACGCTGGTCACGCACTTCGGCGCCTTCATGTCGGCGCTGTGGGTCACGCTGCAGGTCACGCTGCTGGCCTTCGTGCTGGCCACCGTGGTGGGGGTGGCGGTCTCGTTCCTGTTCGTGCAGAGCCGGCTGATCGAGACCACGCTGTTCCCCTACGCCATCTTGCTGCAGGTGACGCCCATCGTCGCGGTGGCGCCGCTGATCATCATCTGGGTCAAGAACCCGACCGCGGCGATGGTGGTCTGCGCCGCGCTGGTGGCACTGTTCCCCATCATCGCCAACACCACGCTGGGGCTGCGCAGCGTGGACCCCGACCTGCAGGCCTACTTCCGCATGAACGGCGCCACGCGCTGGCAGACGCTGCGCCGGCTGCGCATCCCGAGCGCGCTGCCCTATTTCTTCGGCGGGCTGCGCATCAGCAGCGGGCTGTCGCTGATCGGCGCGGTGGTGGCCGAGTTCGTCGCCGGCACCGGCGGCACCGGCTCGGGCCTGGCCTACCAGGTGCTGCAGGCCGGTTTCATGCTGGACATCCCGCGCATGTTCGCGGCGCTGCTGCTGATCTCGCTGACCGGCGTGCTGCTGTTCGTCGCGATGGCGTGGCTGACGCGCCGCTTCATCGGCGGCTGGCACGCCAGCGAATCCAACAAAGACTGACATGAGCCACCTCCACGACGTGCAAGCGCTGCGGGCCGAGCTGCCCGAGCTGGACTGGACCACCGACGCCGAGCGCCTGGCGGTGCTGTCGCGCGACTTCTCGTGGTTCAGCCCCATCCTCAAGCGCGAGCTGGCCGGCGCGGTGGCCGAGATCGCGGTGCGCCCGCGCGACGAGGCCGATCTGACGCGGCTGGCCGCCGCCTGCGCGCGCCACGCCATGCCGCTGACGCTGCGCGGCGCCGCCACCGGCAACTATGGCCAGTGCACGCCGCTGCAAGGCGGCGTGCTGGTCGACATGGGCGGCCTCAAC
This sequence comes from uncultured Rubrivivax sp., assembly GCA_964470565.1. Classification (GTDB taxonomy): domain Bacteria; phylum Pseudomonadota; class Gammaproteobacteria; order Burkholderiales; family Burkholderiaceae_C; genus Rubrivivax. Next base: position 8,688 of record CAYYDJ010000041.1, on the reverse strand, counting down.
CAGTTGCTGTGGCTGCGCGACGGTGCCGTGCGCGCGCAGGCCGGCATCCGCCTGGGCGAGCTGGAGCGCCGGCTGCGCGAGCACGGGCACGAGCTGCGCACCATGCCGTCGACCTTCCGCCTGGCCACGCTGGGCGGGCTGTTCGCCGGCGGCTTTGGCGGCATCGGCTCCATCACCTGGGGGCCGATCGCCGCGCCGGGCAACGTCGCCGGGCTGCGCGTGCTGTCGGTCGAGCCGCAGCCGCAGGCGGTGGAGCTGCGCGGCAGCGCGGCGCTGGCGCTGCACCACAACTGGGGCACCACCGGCATCGTGCTGGAGCTGGAGCTGGCGCACGCCCCGGCGCAGCACTGGCACGAGCTGGTGGTGGCTTTCACCGCGTTCGACGCCGCGCTCGACTTCGGCCAGGCGCTGGCCGCCGACCCGGCGCTGCCCAAGCGCAACGTGGCCGTGCTGGCGCAACCGCTGCCGGCTTACATCCAACGTTGGGAGGCGAGCTTCCCCGCCGGCCACGACGCGGTGGTGGCGGTGGTGACGCGCGAGTCGCTGCCCGCGGTGCAGGCACTGGCGGCCCGCCACGACGGCCGCGTCACCCACGAGGCCGACAGCCTGGAGGCCCAGCGCCGCAACCACTCGGTGCTGGAGCTGTGCTGGAACCACAGCACGCTGCACGCGATGAAGACCGACCCCGGGCTGACCTACCTGCAGTGCAGCTTCAGCGCCGGCCATCACCTGGATCAGGTGCGCGCGGTGCGCGCGCGCTTCGGCGACGCGCTGCTGATGCACCTGGAGTTCATCCGCAGCGTCGACGGCGCGCTGATCTGCACCGCGCTGCCGCTGCTGCGCTACGTCGACGAGGCACACCTGCAGACGGTGGTCGACGGCATCCGCGAGCTGGGCGTGCGCGTCAACAACCCGCACCACCGCCACGTCGAAGACGGCCGCTTCGGCGGCACGCTGCCGCCCGAGTCGGCGGCGGCCAAGCGGCGGTTCGACCCGCTGTCGCTGCTCAACCCCGGCAAGTTGCGCGTCTGGCCCTTGCCGGGCTGAGGCTTACGCCTCCCAGCGCAGCAGGCCCAGGAACAGGCAGGCCTGCAGAAAGCACAGCAGTTCGGCGACCTGGATGCGCACGTGGCGGCGCAGCTCCGACGGCGAGGCCGGGCCCTGCTGCAGCCGGCGCATCAGCTCCAGGTGGCGCGGCTGGCGGGAATAACGCTCGATCTGATCGGCATCGACGTCGACGAGGCGCGCATGCCAGTAGTCGGCCGGCGCCTGCAGCAGCGCGTAGCGGCCGCAGGCCAGGCCCAGGTGCCAGACGATCTCGTCGAGGTCGTGCACCACGGCCTGGTCGGTCAGCCCGGCGCTGCCGTCCAGGCGCGGCGGCTCACGGCGCACGCGCAGGCCTTGCAGCGCTTGCGGGTCCAGCGACACCAGCCGCGCCGCGAAGTCCATGCGCAGCGCGGCCTGCGGCCCGTAGCCGGCCAGCAGCACGTCGGTGCTGTCGTCGTGCAGGCCGCGCAGCGCGTGCGCCACCAGCGCGCGGGTGGCGGCGTCGGGTGCCGGGGCGCGCAACTGCTCGGCCTGCAGCACCGAATCGAACTCGGGGTCGAAGGCCATGCCCAGCGTGCTGCCGTCCACCGGGCGCAGCGGCCTGGGCGCCGCCGGCGGCGCCGCCTGCTCGGCGGCCAACAGGCGCAGCACCGGCGCGCGGCAGGCCGGCAGGTGGCTGAGCTGGCGCAGCAACTCGGCGCGCAGCAGTTCGGCCTGCCCGCCCAGGCTCTCGTCGGGGCGCTCAAACAGCAGCACCGCGCGCTCGCCGGTCAGCGCCTTGACGATGGAGGCCGGCGTGCGGCCCACGTAGTCGATGTCCAGCAGCACGGTGTCGCGCTCGCCGCCGTTGAGGTCGAAGCGTATCTGCAGCTCGTCGCCCAGGCGGTCGAACAGCTCGCGCAGGGCCCGCAGGTCGCGCTGCGCCACGCCGATGGGCTGCAGCACCAGCAGCGGCCGGCGGTTGCGCGCCAGGTTGCGGCGCAGGCGCTGCCACCAACGCGGGCCGGCGCGGCCGGCCATGCTGCCGCCCTGGCGGCGGGGCGGGACCGAATGGAGGCTGAGATTCACGGCGGCGCGGCAAGGCGAAGGGCGACGCTGCCACTCTAGGCGGCACGCGGCCTCGGCAACATCGGGCGGCGGCGCGATGGCTGCTCAGGGCAAACCTGAAATGACCTGAAGGCGCCGTGGGACCGGCGGCGCGCGGCCGTGGTGCCGCCGTGTGCAGCAGCGCCCTTATCCGTAGCATGCGCCCGCATGGACACCGACACCGCCACCGAACTGCGCGCGCTGCTGCAGGCCCAGCCGATCGGCGCACTGGGCACGCTGCACGAGGTGCGCGGCAGCACCGAGCCGTTCGTCTCGATGGTGCCGGTGGCCTGGCTGCCCGCAGGCCAGCCGCTGATCCACGTCAGCGGCCTGGCGCCGCACACGCGCGACCTGCAATCGCACCCCCAGGTCAGCCTGATGCTGACCGCACCGCTGGCGCCCGAGGCCAACCCGCAGGCGCTGGCGCGCGTCACGCTGCAGGCCCGCGCGGTGGTGATCACGCGCGACGGCGCCGATTGGCCGTCGGCCCGCGCGGTCTACCAGGGCCGCTTTCCGCGCAGCGAGCAGACCTTTGCGCTCGGCGACTTCCTGCTCGTGCGGCTGCAGCCGCAGTCGGCGCGTTTCGTCGCCGGCTTCGGCCGCGCCTTCGGGCTGACGGCGGCGGCGCTGGCCGCGGTGCTGGCGGGGCTGCCGATGCCGCGGGCCGGCAGTTAAGCTTCGCGTCCTTCGACAACCCCAGCACCGCCGCCATGAACCAGCCCGCTTCTCCCCGCCGCCGCAGCCTGCTGCAAGCCGCCGCTGCCACCTCGCTGCTGGCCGCGGCCGGCGTTGCGCGCGCGCAGTCGCGCACCATCCACCTGCTGGTGGGCTTTCCGCCCGGCGGCGGCACCGACGCGATCGCCCGCATCCTGGCCGACGCGCTGAAGGACGAGCTGGGCGGGGCCAACGTGCTGGTGGAGAACAAGCCCGGCGCCGGCGGCCAGCTGGCGGCACAGGCGCTGAAGGCCGCGGCGCCCGACGGCAACACGCTGTTCCTGAGCCACGACCACACGATCTCGATCCTGCCGCAGGTGGTCAAGACGCCGGGCTTCGACCCCGCGAAGGACTTCGTGCCCGTCGCCGGCTTCGCCACCTTCGTCAACGCCTTCGCGGTGTCCAGCGGCACGCCGGCGCGCAGCTTCAACGACTACGTGGCCTGGGTGCGCAGCGCCGGCGGCGGCAAGGGCGTGGTGGGCGTGCCGGCGCCGGCCTCGGTGCCGGAGTTCCTGGTCAAGGTGATCGGCGAGAAGTACAAGCTCGACCTCGTGGCCGCGCCCTACCGCGGCAGCGCGCCGCTGATGGCCGACATGCTGGGCAACCAGATCGCTGCCGGCGTGGCCAGCATCCCCGACTTCATCGAGAACCACAAGAGCGGCAAGCTGCGCGTGGTGGCGGTGCTGGGCGGCGCACGCCAGGCGGTGATGCCCGACGTGCCCACCTTCGCCGAGCTGGGGTTGAGCGGCTTCGAGGACGTGCCCTACTACGGCCTGTTCGCGCCCGCCGGCACGCCGCGCGCGACGGTCGACCAACTCTCGGCCGCGGTGGCCAAGGTGATCGCCCGGCCCGCGGTCAACGAGCGCCTCACTACGATGGGCCTGACCGTCGGCTACATGACGCCCGAGCAGCTGGGCCAGCGCGAGCGCGCGTACACGGCGGTGTGGACGCGCATCATCAAGGCGACGGGGTTCGTGCCGCAGTAAACCGGCGCTGCAAGCCGGCTCAGCCGGCCACGTACTCGCCCATGCACTCGATGCGCAAGCGCTCCAGCGCCGGGCCTGATTCGTGGATCAGCATCAAGGCCAGCGCGGCGCCGCGGGCGCCAGGGATGAAATGCGTCTGCGCAGTCCTGGACTTGAAGCCCGGCTCGCCCCAGACGGCGTCGGCGTGGGCGGCCCAGCCCGGCTGCAGCGGTTGCAGCTCGCCGGGCCAGGGTCCTTGCCAGCCGGCGCCGGGCTCAAGCGCCTGCGACTGCAGTTCCAGCCCGGCCAGCGCCCACAGATGCGGGTTGGCATGCGCATCGGCCAGCGCCACCTTGCGGCCGACGTACTGCAGCTTGAGCGTCAGACCGAGCCCTGGCACGGGCAGCTCATAACGCTGGGTGCGAGCGAACTGCAGCACGGCCTCAGGCTGCAGCCCCAGCGGCGCCAGTTGCTCGCACACGTAGGCACCCACGCCCTTGTGGCCCGTGCGGGCGATGAGGCCGGCCAGGTCCACCGCGCTGTTGCCGCGCGGCGGCTGCCATGCCGCGAAGGACCGTGCCGTCTGCGCCTGGGCCTGCGCCGTCTCCGCTGCCGAGGGTGTCGGCGGCTGCGCGCGGCTCGACCGCGCTGGCTTGGGGCTGCCCACCGGCGGGTTGTCCGGGTGCTGCACCCGCACCCAGCCGCGCCGGCCTTCGCGCAAGTCCCAATACGCCAGGTCCTTGTAGCCGAAGCTCCACAGCACGCCGTCCTTGGCTTCCAGCAGGTGCGCGTCCTGCAGTTCGGGCTGCAGCCCGGTCTGAACGGGCGCCAGGCGCCGGGCCTGCGCGTCGAGCGTGTACAGGCCCCGATCGGTGGCGACGAAGAGCTTGTCGTCGAACCATTCCAACCCGGTGATCGTCGCGTTGTCGTCGGCACCCACCAGGCTGCTGAAGCCGTCGCGCGCATTGCCCATGTACAGATAAGCGTTGCGCCCGCCGATCAGCACGCGCCGGGCATCGAGCGCCTTGACCACGTGCATGGTCTCGGGATCGTTGCCGAGCTGGATCTGCCGCCAGGCGCTGCCGTCGAAATGCCAGGTCTCGTCGCCCACGGCGTAGAGGTCGGACTCGCTGCTGCCGCCGATGTCGTTGAAGAGCACGATGTCGCGCGCCGACCAGGCGTCGAAAGCCGGCCCCGAGGCCTGCGGCGGCGGCGCCAGCGGCGGCTGGCGCATCGCGCCGGCCACGTCGACGAAGCGGCCCGACAACGGCGCGCCGCCGAGCGCGGACACATAACGGTAGACCTGCCGCGACGCGCCGCAGACGTACAGGCTCTGCCCGATCGCGCGGATGCGGCTGACGTAGCCGTAGCCGGCTGCGCCTTCGCGGAAGACGCCGGCTTCGGGGATCTGGAAAGTGCGGTCGGGATTGCCGCCCGGGCCGTACAAATTGACCATCCCTTCTTCGCCGAGCACGCAACGAAAAGTCGTGCCAGATGCCGTGGCAGTCCAACAGCAGTTGCTTGCGAGCACGGTATCTGGGTACGCAAAGCCTGCCCACGGTGCATCTGGCTTCTCCTGGGGGCGGTAGATTGACGTGAAACCGATCTGCTGGCCCTCTGCCACCGCGTAGTCCAGGTCTTCGGCAAAGAAGACTTGCATGGGATCGATCACGGCCCCGGAAATCATCGATTTGTCGGTAGGAATCTTTGCCACGCACGCTCTCTCATCAACTTACTTGCCAACAGGCTTCGTGACGGCGTCAATCAACTCCTGCGTCACCTTCCTCGCATCCTTCACCGCCCGCAAGAGCTTGTCGTCGGGCGTCTTGACCATCCGGTTGAGCTGCTTCTTGATGTTCTTGGGATTGCAGCCCGATTTCTTGGCCGCTTCTTCGGCATTGATCTGCTTGGCCTGCCCCATGGTCGCGGAGCCGTTCTGTCCCCGGCCCACGGCCGCGATCTTGCTGTCGGCGGTCTTGTGCAGGCCCTTGTGCTCTTCCTTGCTCAGGCAGATGGCGGGCGCATTGTCGTAGTCCGGCGTGCCGGGAATGCGCGTGCCCGGGTCGAACTTCAGCTTGGCCGAGCCGGTGCGCATCATGTAGTCGGGCAGCACATGGTGCTTCTCGCCGTCGCACAGCATGTCCTTGTACTTCATCAACTCGCATTTGTGATGCGGACGGCGTTGCCTGCCCTTGCCGTAGCCGCCGCCTGAACCGTCAGCCTTCGTGGCTTTCTTCTCCGCCGCTTCCTTCGCCGCCTTCTGCGCCGTCTCCTTGGCGGCCTTCTCTGCCGCCTCTTCAGCGGCATTCTTGAGCACCTTCTCGCCGAGCTTGAGCGCCTTCTTGCCGCCGCTGACGATCTTGCCGCCGGGCACGATGTCGATCACGTTGGTGGGGAAGAAGATGTCGACGGCACCCTTGATCAGCGCGCCCGCCCCGGAGGCCAGCGCGCCGCCGCCGAGCGCCTGCACGCCCTGGTCCACGCCGCCCTGGACCCAGTCCTTGGCGTCGTTGAGCGCCTGGATCTCGCCCTTTTCCAGCAGCTCGCCGGCCTTTTGCAGCAGGCTGCTCTCCTCGGCCGTTTCGGTCTTGATGGGCGGGGCCGAGTTCGAGCCCGTGAGGTTGGGCTCGGTCTTGGGAACGATCACTCCCGGCGCGTTGCCCAGCGGGCCCGGCGGGGTCTCGCGGTTGGGTTGAGTCCGGGCCTTGCGTGTCGCCATGGCGTTGCGTGAGCGCGCCCCCGCCTCAGGGCTTCTTCCAGTTCATCCACATCGCGTCGCCGGTGCGTACGGCAGCGCGGCCATTGATGAAGACTTTGGCGCTCTTGGCGATGTTGTGGCTGATCTTGGTGTTGACCTGGCTGATGACGCCGCCGCCGTTGCCTGGCTCGTCCCCTTTGACGTTGTCGACGTAGCTCTCGTTGTCTAGATACGCCGGCTCGCCCTGCTGGAACACGTTGGGACTGCAGTGCTGGGCTTGGTCGAGCTGGTGCGTGATGGGGTAGGGCACGGGATAGCCGCTTTTGCCGGGCGTCAGGCAGACATCGGGGGTGAGGCAGATGACGACGAAACTGGCGTCGCGTGCAATGAGATGCTCCAGTGCCATGGCGCGGTCGGGTGGTGGTGTGGCGCTGTGTTGGCGTCGCTCAGGCGGCCTGCGGCGGTATCAGCGTGCCGAGCGAAACGGCGGCGTCATCGGTCCAGGTGCCGAGTTCGAGCTTGCGGACGGGCTCCCTCGCGCTGACGCAAGCCCGGCGCACCACGGTGAGCATGGCGGCAGCCACGTCGACGATGAGGGTGTCGATGGGCATGGCCGCCAGCGCCAGCGGCCCAGCCTGCAGCCGCACCAGCAGGCGCAGCGGCTGGCGCGGCAGCGAGAAGGCCACCAGGCCCGCGCCGGGCAGCAGGTTGACGAGGCCGAACGCCTCGCCCCCTTGGGGATACGCGATCTGCTGATCGTCAGGGGCGCAGTTCCAATAACGGTAGTCGTGATCCAGGGGGCTCTTGGGCCATTGCGCGGTGCGCCAGGCGTCGTCGTGCGTGCCGGCACGCCCAAGCCGTGGCTGCCACCAGCGGCCGATGGGGCCCAGGCCGATGGCCGGGTAATCGGCCTGGCCTCGGAAGGGCCGGTTCCAGGCTTCGATCTGCGGCCCCGGGATGACGGCGGGCTGCCTTCCGATGGCCTCCTGGCCTTGGACCCAGGCTTGCGGATCGAAGCCGCAGCCGATCGGGTTGAGCGGGTGCGGCGGTGGCAGATCCTTGAGCAGCCGCGCCGCGGCCTGCCGTTGAACATCGCTGGCAGCCCTGTCTTGCTGCAAGGCTTCGAGCCTGGGGCGGGCGTCCACCAGATGAGGGCCGCCTGCGGCGAGCTCGTAGCACAAGGGCACCTGCAGGGCCGGCTCGGGCTCGCTCAGGCGCCAGCCGGTGATGCCGCGCTGAAAGCGCCGCGGCCCGCAGACCTGGAACCGCTTGTCGATGACAGGGGCCTGGCCTGGCAGTCCAAAGTGCAGCGCCACGGGCCAGCGGCGCTCGGGCCTGCCGTCGGGTGCATGGACGCTGGCGTTGACGACCAGCACGTCGCACAGCGGCTTGTAGGGCGCGAAGTCGCTTTCCTGCAGCGTGGAACTGGCATTGGGCTCGGCCAGGAACTGGTCGGTGTCGCACAGCGGCGGCTGTTCGTCGGGATCGACCAGGCGCGGTTCGGGCGGCGCAGGCCCTTCGTGGTTCATGCCGCGCAGGTCGTAGCCGATGCGGCAGACCATCACGTGGAAGACCTCGCCTAGAGGATCCACGTGCTGGAAATACTGGGCCGGCCAGGGTGTGTGGTTGACCACCTCCGGCAGCGGCGCGGGCTGCACCGGGCTCGGCAGGATGTGGGCGGGGCGGTTCACACAAGACTCCGGCGCGGCTCAGTTCAAGTCGATACGCTTGGACTCCAGCCCGATATGGCTGGAACCCACGGCATCGATGGTCTTGCCGTTGACGGTGATGGCACCGTCCTTGGTCATCACCAGCACCGACTCCCCCACCTTCAAGGTGATGGAATTACCCGCGGTGATGACGAGGTCCTGGCCGACCTGCACGTCGTGATTCAAGGCCGTCACGTCGGAGCGCTGGGCGCCGACGAGGGTGGCCATCAGCCCGCCGACGTTGACGTTGTAGGCCGCGCCGACGTTGAGCATCTTGGCCAGCCCGATGGTCTCGGCCTTGGCGAGCGCGACGGCTTCGGTCTTGGCGCCGCCGATGGTCACGCTGCGGTTGGCGCCGATGGCGATCTCTTCGTTGGCGCCCACGCTTTCGCTGCGATTGGCCCCGATGCTGATGGTCTCGTTGGCCCCCACGCTCTCGCTGCGGTTGACGCCGATCGCGATGGTCTCG
>CAYYDJ010000040.1:0-26332 GCA_964470565.1 uncultured Rubrivivax sp. | reverse complement strand
GAAGTCAGGAACAGCCGGGTTCTATCGAGGCGACAAGTATTCTGACGCGGGGGGCAGGGCGCCGGCATCACCCTGCGCCAGAGCTACGCCCGCGTGGGCAAGGCCGCCGAACACCAGGCCGGGCGCTACGCCCACGCCAAGCAGTACCGCCGCATGCAGCGCGAGATCAGGAGGCTGCGCACCTGGCTGGGCCGCGTCATCCGCGACGTGCAGCGCAAGGGTGGCGAGATCACCGATGCGCTCAAGGCCAAGATCAACATCGCGCAGCGCCTGTACGAACAGCGCCGCGATTCCAAGAACAAGCTGTACGCGCTACACGCCCCGGAGGTGGAGTGCATTGCCAAAGGCAAGGCCAGGACGCCGTACGAGTTCGGCGTGAAGACCTCGGTGGCGGTGACGGCCAAGGAAGGCCTGGTGGTGGGCATGCGCTCGATGCCGGGCAACCCCTATGACGGGCACACGGTGGACAGCCAGATCGAGCAGATCGGCATCCTGACGGGCACGACGCCGAAGATGGCTCTGGTGGACCGCGGCTACCGTGGTGTTCAGGCCAGTGCTGGTACTCGCTTGCTGGTCAGCCACACGCGACGGTTGCCGAAGAACCTGAAGAAGTTGCTCAAGCGGCGCCAGGTGGTCGAACCGATGATCGGCCACATGAAGACCGACGGGCTACTGGAGCGAAACTGGTTGAAGGGCGCCCTGGGTGACGCGATGCACGCGGTGCTGTGCGGCGCCGGGCACAACCTGAGGATGATCCTGGCGCACCTGCGGGTGCTTTACTGCGCACTTGCCGGGCAACTCCTGTTGACGTTGATGCTCGTCACGCGGGTGGCGTGTTCCTCACGGCCGCTGCCCGCGCGCTGAAAGCGGGTTGTTCAGGGTGAACTACCGAGGTCTCGCTGCCCGAAGCTCGCTGCGGCACTGACCCCTGACGGCCGGAGCAGGTCCATATCCCACGCCAGCCCAACCGAACCCGCACGCCAGCGAGGCTGAACCTGCACGCCGCAAGGCATTCGTCAGCGGCTCGCGTCAGCCTTCCGCCTGCACCTGCTCCAACTCCGCGTGGGCTTGCAGCCAGCGCTCTTCCAGCATGCCGGTCTCGGCGTTGACGTGGGCCAGGCGGCGGCCCAACTCGGCGAAGTCTTCGGCGGCCTTGACGCCGGCACCCGACAGCAGCGCCTCGACCTCGGCGCGCTCGGCGCCCAGCACGGCCAGGCGCTCGTCAATGCGCTGGATCTCGATGCGCAGCGGCCGCGTGCGCTCGGCCAGCCGCGCGCGTGCCTGCTTGCCGGCCTGGCGGTCGTCACGCGAGCCCTTGTTCGCTGCCGCCGCGGCCGTGGCTGGCGCTGCAGCAGGCGGCGGGGCCTCGATGGCCGCCGGCAGCGCGCGCGGTGCCGGCGGCGCGGGCTGCCCCTTGGCCAGCGCGCGCGAGACCTCCAGCAACCAGCGCTGGTAGTCGTCCAGGTCGCCGTCGAAAGGCTCGACGCCGCCGCGCGTGACCAGCCAGAACTCGTCGCAGACCTCGCGCAGCAGCGCGCGGTCGTGGCTGACCAGCAGCACCGTGCCTTCGAACTCGTTGAGCGCGATCGACAGCGCCTCGCGCGTGGTCAGGTCCAGGTGGTTGGTCGGCTCGTCCAGCAGCAGCAGGTTGGGGCGTTGCCAGACCAGCATGGCCAGCACCAGGCGCGCCTTCTCGCCGCCCGAGAGCGAGCCCACCGCCTGCGCCGCCATCTCGCCGGTGAAGCGAAAGCGGCCGAGGAAGTCGCGCAGCTCCTGCTCGCGCGCCGGCGGCCCCTGGTCGCGTGCCAGGCGCACCAGGTGCTGCAGCGGGCCTTCGTCGAGCCGCAGCACGTCGAGTTCCTGCTGCGCGAAGTAGCCGATCTGCAAGCCCTTGCCTTCGGTGATGCGCCCGGCCAGCGGCGGCAGTGCGCGGGCGATCGTCTTCACCAGCGTCGACTTGCCCTGGCCGTTGGCGCCCAGGATGCCGATGCGCTGCCCGGCCAGCACGCCGCGGTTGACGTTGCGCACGATCACCGTCTGGCCGTACCCGCACGACAGGGCGTCCAGCGCCAGCATCGGGTTGGGCAGGCTCGCCGGCTCGCGGAACTCGAACTCGAAGTCGCCAGCGGTCAGCACCGGCGCCAGCTTCTCCATCCGTGCCAGCGCCTTGACGCGGCTTTGCGCCTGGCGCGCCTTGCTGGCCTTGGCCTTGAAGCGGTCGATGAAGCGCTGCAGGTGGGCAATGCGCTCCTGCTGCCGCGAGTAGGCGGCCTGGGCCTGCTGCATGCGCTCGGCGCGCATCTCCTCGAAGGCGCTGTAGTTGCCCGTGTAGCGCGTGAGCTGCGCTTCGTCGAGGTGGACGATGACCTTGCAGATCGCGTCGAGGAACTCGCGGTCGTGGCTGATCACGAGCAGCGTGCCGTCGTAGCGCTTGAGCCAGGCCTCCAACCACACCAGCGCGTCCAGGTCCAGGTGGTTGGTGGGCTCGTCCAGCAGCAGCAGGTCCGACGGCGCCATCAGCGCCCGCGCCAGTTGCAGCCGCATGCGCCAGCCGCCGCTGAAGCTGTTGACCGGCGCGTCCAGCTGTTCGCTGCGGAAGCCCAGGCCCAGCAGCAGCGCCTGCGCGCGCGCGCGGGCGTCGAAGACGCCGGCCTCGTCGAGCTGCAAATGCGCTTCGGCGATCGCATGGCCGTCGCCGCCGGCCTCGGCCGCGGCCAGCGCAGCCTGCGCGGCCGCGAGCGGCGCGTCGCCCTGCAGCACGAAGTCGGTGGCGCCGTCGGGGCTCTCGGGCATGTCCTGCGCCACCTCGCCCAGGCGCCAGCGCGGCGGCATCTCCACGTCGCCGGTGTCGGCGTGCAGCCGGCCGGCGATCAGCGAGAACAGGCTGGACTTGCCGGCGCCGTTGCGCCCGATCAGGCCGATCTTCTCGCCCGGCTGTAGCGTGACGCCGGCGCGCTCCAGCACGACCTTGGTGCCGCGGCGCAGCGTGACTTCGCGGATGGTGATCATGTTGCCAGCAGGTCCTCGCGCGTCAGCAGCAGCACCGCGTCGTCGCCGGCGCTGGTGGCCAGCCACAGCGCTTGCAGCCGCGCAAAGGCCGCCTCGAAGTGTGCGCGCTCGTGGCCCACTTCCAGCAGCAGCACGCCGCTTGCGCTCAGGTGCGACGGCAGGCCCTGCAGCAGCGGGCGGATGAAGTCCATGCCGTCGGCACCGCCGTCCAGCGCCAGCGCCGGCTCGGCGCGGTACTCGGCCGGCAGCGCCTGCATCGATTGACGGTTGACGTAAGGCGGGTTGCACAGCACCAGCTCGTAGCGGCCGTCGGCGGCGGCCAGCCCGTCGCCTTGCCGCAGCCGCACGCGATCGGCCACGCCGTGCCGCTCGACATTGCGCCGCGCCACGACCAGTGCATCGGCCGACAGGTCGGTGGCATCGATTTGCGCGTCAGGCCAGGCCAGCGCCGCCAGCACCGCGAGGCTGCCGTTGCCGGTGCACAGATCGAGGATGCGCTGCGGCTCGGCGGCCAGCCAAGGCTCGGCGCTGCCGTCGGCCAGCACCTCGGCAATCAGCGAACGCGGCACGATCACCCGCTCGTCGACGAAGAAGGGCAGGCCTTGCAGCCAGGCCTCGCCGGTCAGGTAGGCAGCGGGCATGCGGCTTTGGATGCGCTGCTCGATCAGCGCATCGATCGCCTGCTGCTCGGCACCCGTCAGCCCGCGCTCGGCTTCGTCGTCCAGCGCGTCCAGCGGCAGGCCCAGGCGCCACAGCAGCAGCCAGGCCGCCTCGTCGAAGGCGTTGGTGGTGCCGTGGCCGAAGCTGACCCCGGCCGCGTCGAGCCGCGCGGCCGCGCGCTCGACCGCCTGCATCAGCTTCATGCCAACAGTGCTTCCAGCGTGCGGCGGTAGACGTTCTTCAGCGGCGCGATGCTGGCCGCCTCGATGCGTTCGTTCACCTGGTGGATGGTGGCGTTGACCGGCCCGAACTCCATCACCTGCGGGCAGATGCGCTTGATGAAGCGGCCGTCACTGGTGCCGCCGGTGGTCGACAGCGTGGCCGTCACGCCGCACTCGGCCTCGATCGCCGCCACCAGCGCGGCGCTGAGCGTGCCGGGCTGGGTGATGAAGGGCTCGGCGCCCAGCCGCCAATCGAGCTGCGCGTCGAGGCCGTGGCGGTCCAGCAGCGCCTGCACGCGCTGCTGCAGCGCGGCCGGCGTCGAGCGCGGGCTGAAGCGGAAGTTGAAGTCGACCACCAGTTCGCCCGGGATCACGTTGAGCGCGCCGGTGCCGGCGTGCACGTTGCTGATCTGCCAGGTGGTGGGCGGAAAGTGCTCGTCGCCGTCATCCCAGACCGTGGCGGCCAGCTCGGCCAGCGCCGGCGCCGCCAGGTGCACCGGGTTGCGCGCAAGATGCGGGTAAGCCACGTGGCCTTGCAGGCCGCGCACCGTGAGGCGCGCGCCCAGCGATCCGCGGCGGCCGTTCTTCACCGTGTCGCCCAGCCGGTCCACCGAGGTCGGCTCGCCGACGACGCAGGCGTCCAGCGCCTGGCCTTGCGCCTGCAGCCATTCGACGATGCGCACCGTGCCGTCGCGGGCCAGCGACTCTTCGTCGCTGGACAGCAGCAGTGCCACCGCGCCGGCATGCCTGGGCTGCGCGGCGACGAACTCCTCGGCCGCCACCACCATCGCGGCCACCGAGCTTTTCATGTCGGCCGCGCCGCGGCCGTAGAGGTGGCCGTCGCGGTGCGAGGGCACGAAGGGCGGCGTGGTCCAGGCGTCGGCCGGGCCGGGCGGCACCACGTCGGTGTGGCCGGCCAGGCCCACCACCGGCCCCGGCCGCGCGCCGCGGTGCAGCGCCCACAGGTTGCTGACGATGCCGCCGTCGGGCCCGTGCGGCAGGTGCACGCACTCGAAGCCGGCGGCCGCCAGCCGCTCGGCAATCAGCGCCTGGCAGCCGCCGTCCTCGGGCGACACCGAAGGCCGCGCGATCAACTGCTCGGCCAGCCGCAGCGCCGCCAACTCAGTCATTTCTTGACCATCCAGGGCGCGGCCACCTTGGTTTCTTCCTCGGGCCGCACGTCCAGCGTGATCTCGGTGAAGCTGGCCTGCTCGGGCTCTTCCTTCTTGGGCGCGACGCGCGAGATCGGCGTCAGCTCGTTCTGCAGCCGCCACAGCAGATTGGTCGGCGAATCGGCATGCGCCATGCCTTCGTCGCGCGTGATGGTGTTGTCCTTGATCAGCCGCGCGATGTCGTGCTCGAAGGTCTGCGAGCCCTCGGCCATCGATTTCTCCATCGCCTCCTTCACGCTGGAGAAGTCGCCCTTCTCGATCAACTCGGCGATGTACTTGCTGTTGAGCAGCACTTCCACCGCCGGAATGCGGCCGCCGACGTTGCTGCGCAGCAGGCGCTGCGAGACGATGGCGCGCAAGCCCGCGGCCAGGTCGGACAGCAGCGCGGGCCGCGACTCCGGCGTGTAGAACGACAGGATGCGCCCCAGCGCGTGGTAGCTGTTGTTGGCGTGCAGCGTGGCCAGCACCAGGTGGCCCGACAGCGCGTAGCTGATCGCCGAGGTCATGGTCTCGCGGTCGCGGATCTCGCCGATCAGGATGCAGTCGGGCGCCTGGCGAAGCGCATTGCGCAGCGCGGTCTGCAACGACTGCGTGTCGCGCCCCACCTCGCGCTGGTTGACGATCGAGCGCTTGTTGGTGAACAAGAACTCGATCGGGTCCTCGATCGTCAGGATGTGGCCGGTGAGCTGCTGGTTGCGCCACTCCAGCATCGAGGCCAGCGTGGTGCTCTTGCCGGTGCCGGTGGCGCCCACCATCAGGATCAGGCCGCGCTTCTCGACGACCAGCTGCGACAGCATGTCCGGCACGCCCAGCGAATCGAGCGCCGGGATCTCCTGCGGGATGCAGCGGAACACCGCGGCGATGCTGCCGCGCTGCTTGAAGGCCGAGAGCCGGAAGCTGCCCACGCGCGCGACGCCGATGCCGACGTTGAGCTCGCCGGTCTCGTCCAGCTCTTCGAGCTGCTGCGGCGTCAGCAGCTCGGCCAGCAACTGGCGCGTCTGCGACGGCGTCAGCAGCTGGTCCGACAACTGCAGGATCTGGCCGTGGATCTTGATGAGGATCGGCGTGTTGGCCGACATGTAGACGTCGGAGGCGTTCTTCTCCGCCATCAGGCGAAGCACCCGTTCCATGTTGGCGCTCATCGCGGTCCTCCCTTGGGGTGGCTGGGCTCAGGCCCGGAGCAGCTCGTTGATGCTGGTCTTGCTGCGCGTCTGCGCGTCCACGCGCTTGACGATCACCGCAGCATAGAGGTTATAGCTGGCGCCAGCGGCCGTGGTCTTGGGCAGGCTGCCGCTCACCACCACGCTGCCGCTGGGCACGCGGCCGTAGGAGATCTCGCCGCTCTCGCGGTTGAAGATCGGCGTGCTCTGGCCGATGAAGACGCCCATGCCCAGCACCGAGTTCTCCTCGACGATCACGCCTTCGACGACCTCGCTGCGCGCGCCGATGAAGCAGTTGTCCTCGATGATGGTCGGGTTGGCCTGCAGCGGCTCCAGCACGCCGCCGATGCCCACGCCGCCCGACAGGTGCACGCCCTTGCCGATCTGCGCGCACGAGCCCACGGTGGCCCAGGTGTCGACCATCGTGCCTTCGTCGACGTAGGCGCCGATGTTCACGTAGCTGGGCATCAGCACCACGTTCTTTGCGAGGTAGCAGCCGCGCCGTGCCACCGCCGGCGGCACCACGCGCACGCCGGCCTCGCGCAGGCCGTCCTCGCCGATCTGGCTGAACTTGGTGGCCACCTTGTCGAAGAAGTGCAGCTCGCCGGCGCGCATCAGCTGGTTGTCGGTGAGGCGGAAGCTGAGCAGCACCGCCTTCTTGACCCACTGGTTGACGCGCCACTGGCCCACGCCCTGGCGCTGGGCCACCCGCACGCGGCCGGCGTTGAGGTCGGCGATGACCTGGCTGACCGCGTCGCGGATCCTGGGGTCGGCGGTGGTCGGCGTCAGCGAGGTGCGGCCTTCCCAGGCGAGGTCGATGATGGACTGCAGTTCGGTGCTCATCGGAGGCTTTCGGTGTAGGAGACGATGCGCTCGGCGGCTTGCAGGCATTCGTCGATGGGGGCGACCAGGGCCATGCGCACGCGGCCGGCGCCGGGGTTGCTGCCCTGCGCCTGGCGCGCCAGCAGGCTGCCGGGCAGGACGGTCACATTGTATTGAGCGAGCAGGCCCAGGGCCCAGGCCACGTCGTCGCCCGGCTTGCCGTTGACGCCCGGCACCGCGGCCCACAGGTAGAAGCCGGCGTCGGGCAGCCGCACGTCGAGCACGCGCGCCAGGCGCGGCGTGACCTGCGCGAACTTGGCGCGGTACAGCTCGCGGTTGGCCTGCACATGGGCCTCGTCGCGCCAGGCGGCGATGCTGGCGCGCTGAACCAGGCCGCTCATCGCGCTGCCGTGGTAGGTGCGGTAGAGCAAAAAGGGCTTGATCAGCGCCGCGTCGCCGGCGACGAAGCCCGAGCGCATGCCCGGCACGTTGCTGCGCTTGGACAGGCTGGTGAAGGCGATCAGGCGGCGGAAGTCCGTGCGGCCGAGCTTCGCGGCCGCTTCCAGCGCGCCCAGCGGCGGCGGGTCGTCGAAGTAGATCTCGGAGTAACACTCGTCACTGGCGATCACGAAGCCGTGGCGGTCGCTCAGCTCAAACAGGCGCTGCCATTCGCCGAGCGGCATCACCGCGCCCGTCGGGTTGCCCGGCGAGCACACGTACAGCAGCTGCGTGCGCGCCCAGGTGGCCTCGTCGATCGACGACCAGTCGGCCGCGAAGTTGCGTGCCGGGTCGCTGTTGGCGAACGCCGTCTGCGCGCCGGCGAGCAGCGCCGCACCTTCGTAGATTTGATAGAACGGATTGGGGCAGACGACGGTGGCGCCGGGCCGCGTGGGGTCGATCACCGTCTGCGCAAAGGCGAACAAGGCCTCGCGCGAGCCGTTGATCGGCAGCACCTGGGTCTGCGCGTCCACCGCCACGCCATAGCGGCGCTGCAGCCAGTCGGCGCAGGCCTGGCGCAGCTCGGGCTCGCCGGCGGTGGCGGGGTAGCTGGACAGCGCGTTGAGGTTGCCGCGCAGGGCGTCTTCCACCAGCGCCGGCGTTGCGTGCTTGGGCTCGCCGATGCCCAGGTTGATGGGCTTCAGGCCTTGCGGCACCGTGATGTCCTGGCTGAGACTGCGCCAGCGTTCGAAAGGGTAGGGGTGCAGGCGGCCGAGCAGCGGATTCATCGCGGCGATTATCGCGGCGCCACTCGCTCAGGCAGGCAGCCTCACAGCGCGCCCTTGCAGCCCGGTGCACCGCAGCGGCAGCGCAAGCGCCCCTCGTGGTGCGATTCGCCGTAGTCCACCGTGATCTCCTCGCCGGGCGCGATGTCGCGCAGCGCGTAGAACTCCACCCGGCCCTGGCGGATGCACAAGCGCGCATTGGCGCGGCAGCTGTGGTTGGTGAAGCGCATCGGGTCCAGGCTCTTCGAGAAGTCGATTGCCTTCTTCTCCGACAGCTCGACGATCATGATGCGCTCGCTGCGCGTGGCGCGGATGCGCGCCTCGGCAACGCTGATCGACTGGCCGCGGATCTCGCCGATCTTCAGCCGCCTGGGCACCGGCTCGGCAGCAAAGACGCCGTGGCCGTCGATGGCGCTCGGCTGCACCGCCACCGCGTACTTCTGCCACGGCGGGCGCACGACGGCCGGGGCCGCGCCGGCGCTCACGACGGCAAGCCGCTCAGGTCCACCGGCGGCTGCGGCTTCCAGCCCTTCTTGCGCTGTTCCACCGTCACGAAGGTGCGGATGCCGCCGCGCACGTACCAGTCGGCGTGGATGCGGATGAAGCGCGGCGCGATGGTCCTCACGATGTCGTCGACGATGGTGTTGGTCACCTTCTCGTGGAAGGCACCTTCGTTGCGATAACTCCAGAAATACTGCTTCAGGCTCTTGGTCTCGACGCAGAACCTGTCGGGCACGATCTCGATCTTGAAGTGCGCGAAGTCGGGCTGGCCGGTCAGCGGGCACAGGCAGGTGAACTCGGGCACGTCGAAGCGGATCACGTAGTCGCGCGCGGGCTGCGGGTTGGGGAAGGCCTGCAGCGTCTTGGACGGCGCGCTCGGCGGCTGGGCCGGGGCCTGGCGTTGGGGGGGACTCTTGCGGGGCATGGTGAACGGTTCGGGCAGGGGCGCGATGCTATCATCCGCACTTCGCAGGCGCTCTCCGCAGGAGCGCTTTTTGTTATTGAAATCAAGCACTTGAGCGCCAGCGCCGGATGCGCCTCGACCAGATCAAACTCTCGGGCTTCAAGTCTTTCGCCGAGCCCACCACCTTTCAGTTGCCGGGCCAGCGCGTCGGCGTGGTCGGCCCCAACGGCTGCGGCAAGTCCAACATCATGGACGCAGTGCGCTGGGTGCTGGGCGAAAGCAAGGCCAGCGAGCTGCGCGGCGAAAGCATGCAGGACGTGATCTTCAACGGATCCGGCCAGCGCAAGCCCGCCAGCCGCGCCAGCGTGGAGCTGGTGTTCGACAACCAGGACGCGCGCGCCGGCGGCCCCTGGAACCAGTTCAACGAGATCGCCGTCAAGCGCGTGCTCACGCGCGAGGGCAGCAGCAGCTACTTCATCAACAACCAGCCGGTGCGCCGGCGCGACGTGCAGGACGTGTTCCTCGGCACCGGCCTCGGGCCGCGCGCCTACGCGATCATCGGCCAGGGCACGATCAGCCGCATCATCGAATCGCGCCCCGAGGAACTGCGGCTGTTCCTCGAAGAAGCCGCCGGCGTCAGCAAGTACAAAGAGCGCCGCCGCGAGACCGAGAACCGGCTGAAGGACACGCGCGAGAACCTGACGCGGGTGGAAGACATCCTGCGCGAGCTGAACGCCAACCTCGACAAGCTGGAGAAGCAGGCCGAGGTGGCAACGCGCTACCGCGATCTGCAGGACCAGGGCACGCTCAAGCTGCACCAGTTGTGGTTCTTGAAGCACCGCGACGCGGCGCAGGAAGAAGAGCGCGTCAAGACCGCCGCGGCCGAGGCCGCCACCGCGCTGGAAGGGCAGCTGGCCGAGTTGCGCGCGGTCGAGTTGGAGCTGGAGGCGGTGCGCCAGGCGCACTATGCCGCCAACGACGTGCTGCACCAGAAGCAGGGTGCGATGGCCGATGCGGCGCTGGCCGTCAGCCGGCTGGAAGAGCGCATCCGCTACGTGGTGGAAGGCCGCCAGCGCGCCCAGACGCGGCTGGCCGAGCTGCAATCGCAGAACGGCCAGTGGGCCGAGCGCGAGACCGCGGCCAAGGCCGAGCTGGACGACATCGCCGGCCAGATCGAAAGCGCCGACGAGCAGGCCGCGGTGCTGGATGCGCAGGCCGAGGAGCAGGCCGCGCAACTGCCGCAGCACGACGATGCGCTGCGCGCCGCCCAAGGCCGCAGCAACGAGCAGCGCGGCGCGGTGGTCCAGGTGCAGCAGCAGATCCAGGTGCTGGCCGCCGACAGCCGCCATATCGACGAGCAGGCGCGCCAGTTGCGCGCGCGCCGCGACCGCCTGGCCACCGAGCGCCAGGGCCTGCAGGCGGTGGATGCCGATCGGCTGGCCGCGTTGCGCAGCCAGCACGCCACCGCCGCCGAGCAGCAGCAGACCGCAGACGCCCGGCTGCACGAACTGAACGAGCAGGTGCCCGCGCTCGACGAGCAGCGCCGCGCGGCGCAGGACGCCGTCAACGGCGAATCGGCCCGCCAGGCCGACCTGGGCGCGCGCCAGGAGGCGCTGCGCGCGCTGCAGGAGAAGGTGCAGACCGAAGGCAAGCTCAAGCCCTGGCTGGCCAAGCATGGGCTGGAAGGCCTGGCCGGGCTGTGGACCCGCGTCCACATCGACACCGGCTGGGAGCCGGCCTTGGAATCGGCGCTGCGCGAGCGGCTGAATGCGTTGTCGGTCGGCAAGCTCGACATGGTGCGCGCCTTCGCCACCGATGCGCCGCCGGCGCGCATGGCTTTCTATTCGCTGCCCGCCGCGGCGATCCCCAGCACCCACCACACGCTGCCGCGGCTAACGGAGAAACTGCGTCTGTCCGACGCCGGCCTCTCGGCGCTGCTGGGCGACTGGCTGGAAGGCGTCTACACGGCCGCCAGCCTGGACGACGCGCTGGCCCAGCGCGACAAGCTAACCCACGGCGAGCTGATCATGACGCGCGACGGGCACGCGGTGTCGCAGTTCGCGGTGGCCTTCTACGCGCCCGACTCCGAGCAGGCCGGCATGCTGGCGCGCGCGCAGGAGATCGAGAACCTCGACCGCGAGCGTCGCGCCCAGGCGCTGATCGCCGACGACGCGCGCAGCGCCTCGGTGCGCGCCGAAGCCGCGTACACCGACGCCTCGCAGCGCCTGCTGAGCGCGCGCCGCGAGGCCAGCGAGGCGCAGACCCGCGCCCACCAGTTGCAGGTGGAGCTGCTGCGCCTGTCGCAGCAGGCCGAAGCCACCGACGCCCGCCGCGGCCAGTTGGAGGAAGAGCTGGCCGAGATCGACGCGCAGCAGGAGGCGCTGGAAGAACGCCGCCTGACCGGCGAAGCCCGCTTCGAAGAGCTGGACCTGCAGCTTGCCCAGGCGCAGGAGCGCCACGCCGAACTGGACGACGCGGTGATCGCCACCGACCGCCGATTGGCCGACGCGCGCGAGCAGCAGCGCGCGCTGGAGCGCCAGGCGCAGGAAGCGCGCTTCCAGGCGCGCGCGCTGGCGGCGCGGCGCGACGAGCTGCAGCGCGCGATCGAGACCGCGCGCCAGCAGATCGAGTCCAACGTGCAGGCCGGCCAGCAGTTGGAACTGGAGCTGGGCTCGTTCAACGACGCCGCGGCGCAGTCCGGCCTGCAGGAAGCGCTGGCCTTCAAGCTCGAGCGCGAACAGCAGCTTGCCGCCAGCCGCAGCGAGTACGACGACCTCGCCGCCAAGCTGCGCGCCGGCGACGAGCGGCGCCTGGGCTGCGAGCGCAGCCTGGAGCCGCTGCGCGAGCAGATCATCAAGCTGCAGCTCGAGCAGCAGGCCGCGCAGTTGGGTGGCGCGCAGTACCTGGAGCAGTTGCAGGCCGCCAATGCCGACCTCGACGCGCTGGCCCGGTCGATCGACGACGGCGGCGTCAAGCTCTGGGGCCTGCAGACCGAGATCGACCGCATCAACCGCGAGATTGCCGCTTTAGGCGCCGTCAACCTGGCGGCGCTGGAAGAGCTGACCAGTTCGCGCGAGCGCAAGACCTTCCTCGACGCGCAGAACGCCGACTTGCTGGAAGCCATCCGCACGCTGGAAGACGCCATCCACAAGATCGACCTCGAAACGCGCGACCTGCTGGCGCAGACCTTCGACCAGGTCAACGAGCACTTCGGCCGCATGTTCCCCAGCCTGTTCGGCGGCGGCAACGCCAAGCTCGTGATGACCGGCGACGAAATCCTCGATGCCGGCGTGCAGGTGATGGCGCAGCCGCCGGGCAAGAAGAACAGCACCATCCACCTGTTGTCGGGCGGCGAGAAGGCGCTGACCGCGATTGCGCTGGTGTTCGCGATCTTCATGCTCAACCCGGCGCCGTTCTGCCTGCTGGACGAGGTGGATGCGCCGCTCGATGACGCCAATACCGAGCGTTATTCCAAGCTGGTGGGCGAGATGTCGCGCAAGGGCACGCAGTTCCTGTTCATCAGCCACAACAAGATCGCGATGGAGATGGCCGAGCAGCTGATCGGCGTCACGATGCAGGAGCAGGGCGTCTCGCGCATCGTCGCGGTGGACATGGAAGCGGCCATCGGCATGGCCGAATCGGCCCTGGCCGCCTGAAGACCACAGCCATCATGCAGATCACCCTGGGCACCGGACTGGCGATCGCTGGCATCGTCGTGCTGGTGCTGATCGTCGCGCACGGCTGGTGGTCGGCGCGCCGTGCCGCGCCACGCCGGCCGGCGCTGGGCGCTGCGGCGGCAGCGGGTGGCGAGCGCGTGGAGCCCGGCTTCGGCGACGGCGACGACATCGCCAGCACGCAGCCGGCCACGCCGCCGCCGGAGATCCGCCCCGCGCTGCCGCGCCGCCCGCAGCGGCTGGACGCGCTGATCGACGCCATCGTGCCGATGACGCTGGAATCGCCCGTCAGCGGCGAGTTCGTGCTCAGCCACCTGCCGCCCAGCCGCCGCGCCGGCACCAAGGTCTTCCTGATCGAAGGGCTGGACACTGAGACCGGCCAGTGGGAGCCGCCGACCGCCGGCCGCCGCTACGGCGAGTTGCAGGCCGGCGTGCAGCTGGCCAGCCGCAGCGGTGCCCTCAACGAGATCGAGTATTCCGAGTTCGTGCAGAAGGTGCAGGCCTTCGCCGACGGCACCGCCGCGGTGCCCGACTTCCCCGACATGCTGGACGTGGTGGCCCGCGCGCGCGAGCTGGACGCCTTTGCCGGCCCGCTGGACGCGGTGCTCACCGTCACGCTGCGCGCCAATCAGGTGGCCTGGTCGGTGGGCTACGTGCAGCAGTGTGCGGGCCGCCTGGGTTTCGTGGCCGGCGCGGTGCCCGGCCGCCTGGTGCTGCCGGCGGCCGAGGAAGGCGCGCCGCCGCTGCTGGTGCTGTCGTTCGACCCGCAGGCCGCGCTGGCCGACGAGCCGCAGGCCGCCGCGGTGCGCGAATGCACGCTGAGCCTGGACGTGCCGCAGTCCGACGAGAAAGCCGAGCCGTTTCCGGCCTGGCACAACAGCGCGCGCACGCTGGCCGACGACATGGACGCCAGCCTGGTCGACGACCAGGGCCAGCCGGTCACGCTGCACGCCTTTGCCGCCATCGGCACCGAGCTGCAGAACATCTACCGCCAGCTCGAATCGCACGACCTCGGCGCCGGCACGCCGGCGGCACGGCGGCTGTTCAGCTAGGCCACCATGGCCGCCGCGCCCGCCACCCGCGCCGCCGCGCTGCGCACGCTGCTGCAGCACCATGCGCATCGCTACTACGTGCTGGACCAGCCGGAGATCCCGGACGCTGAGTACGACCGTTATTTCCAGGAGTTGCAGGCCATCGAGGCGGCGCACCCCGAACTGCTGACGGCTGATTCGCCGACCCAGCGCGTGATCGGCCAGGTGCTGGACGGGCTGATGCCGGTGCGGCACGCGGTGCCGATGCTGTCGATCCGCACCGAGACCGACACCACGGCGGCCGGCGCCGAAGCCTTCGACGCCCGCATCCGCCGCGAGCTGGGCCTTGCCGAAGACGCGCCGGCGGTCGAGTACAACGCCGAGCTGAAGTTCGACGGCCTGGCGATCAACCTGCGCTACGAAGACGGGCTGCTGGTGCAGGCCACGACGCGCGGCGACGGCGAGACCGGCGAAGACGTGACGCACAACGTGCGCACCATCGCGCAGATTCCGCTGCGGCTGCTGGGATCCGAGCACCAGGCGCCGCCGCCGCTGATCGAGATCCGCGGCGAGGCCTACATGCGCCGCGACGATTTCGAGCGCCTGAACGAGCGCCAGCGAGAGAGGGGCGGCAAGACCTTCATCAACCCGCGCAACACCGCGGCGGGGGCGATCCGCCAACTCGATTCACGCGCGCTGGCCGACAAGAAGCTCAGCTTCTTTGCCTACGGCGTCGGCGAGCTGCGCGGCTGGGCGCAGCCGGCCACGCACAGCGCGACGCTGGACGCCATCGCCGCCTTCGGCGTGCCGGTCAACGCCGACCGGCGCGTGGTGCAGGGCGCGGCCGGGCTGGTGGCCTATCACGAGGCCATCGCGGCGCGGCGCGACGCGCTGCCGTTCGACATCGACGGCGTGGTCTACAAGGTCAACTCGGTGGCGCTGCAGCAGCGCCTGGGCTTCGTCTCGCGCGAGCCGCGCTGGGCCGTGGCGCACAAGTACCCGGCGCAGGAGCAGGTGACTCGGCTGAACGACATCGCGATCCAGGTCGGCCGCACCGGCAAGCTGACGCCGGTGGCCAAGCTGGAGCCGGTGTTCGTCGGCGGCACCACGGTCAGCAACGCCACGCTGCACAACGTGTTCGAGCTGCGCCGCAAGGGCGTGCGCGTCGGCGACGAGGTGATCGTCCGCCGCGCCGGCGACGTGATCCCCGAGATCGTCGGCCGCATCCCGAACCCCCGCCTGGCCTACGTGCCCAACTTCCGCATGCCGCGCGCATGCCCCGTTTGCGGCAGCCGCGTGCTGCGCGAGAAGGGCGGCATCGACCACCGCTGCAGCGGCGGCCTGTTCTGCGCCGCGCAGCGCAAGCAGGCGCTGCTGCACTTCGCCGGCCGGCGTGCGATGGACATCGAAGGCCTGGGCGACAAGCTGGTGGACCAGTTGGTCGACGGCGGCCTGATCCGCACCCTGCCCGAGCTGTACACGCTGGGGCTGGCCAAGCTGGCCGCGCTGGACCGCATGGCCGACAAGAGCGCGGCCAACCTGGTGGCGGCGCTGGACAACAGCAAGCACACGACGCTGAACCGCTTCATTTACGCGTTAGGCATCCGCCACGTCGGCGAGGCGACGGCGCGCGACCTGGCGCGCCACTTCGGCGCACTCGACCGCGTGATGGACGCGACGGTCGAGCAGCTTTTGCAGGTGCCCGACGTCGGCCCGGTGGTGGCGCAAAGCATCCGCAGCTTCTTCGAGCAGCCGCACAACCGCGAGGTGGTGGAGCAGTTGCGCGCCGCCGGCGTGCGCTGGGACGAGCACCCAGGCAGCGAGGCCGCCAACGCCGTGCCGCTGCCCTTGAGCGGCAAGACGCTGGTGCTGACCGGCACGCTGCCGACGCTGACGCGCGACGAGGCCAAGGCGCTGATCGAGGCCGCCGGCGGCAAGGTGGCCGGCTCGGTGTCGAAGAAGACCTTCGCCGTCGTTGCCGGCGAGGAGGCCGGCAGCAAGCTGGACAAGGCCCGCGAACTGGGCCTCACGGTGCTGGACGAGGCCGGGCTGCAAGCCCTGCTCGCAGCCCCGCCAACGACGGAGTGACGACGCGATGGCCGTGCGCGAGATCCTGAAGATGGGCGACCCGCGCTTGCTGCGCATCGCGCAACGGGTGCAGGCCTTCGGCACGCCGGCGTTGCTGGCGCTGGTGGACGACCTGCAGGACACCATGGTCGCCGCGCGCGGCGCCGGGCTGGCGGCGCCGCAGATCGGCGTTGACTTGCAGGTGGTGCTGTTCGGCTTCGAGCGCAATGACCGCTACCCCGACGCGCCGCCGGTGCCGCGCACGGTGCTGGTCAACCCCGTGATCACGCCGCTGTCCGATGCCGAAGAAGAAGGCTGGGAAGGCTGCCTCTCGGTGCCGGGCCTGCGCGGCCTGGTGCCGCGCTGGTCACGCATCCGCTACCAGGGCCTGGACGAGCACGGCCGTCCGATCGACCGCGAGGCCGAAGGCTTCCACGCCCGCGTGGTGCAGCACGAGTGCGACCACCTGATCGGCCGCCTGTACCCCAGCCGCATGCGCGACCTCACGAAGCTGGGTTTCACCAGCGTGCTGTTTCCGGAGATGGATGCGGCAAGCGACGACTGACGGCAGCCGTCAGCGCAGCAAGGGCCTCAACTGCACCCACACGTTGTCCAGCATCCGCGGATGCGCCTCGGCCTTGGGGTGGATGCGGTCGGATTGGAACAGCCGCTCGGCATCGGGCCCATCGGCCACGCCGGCCAGGAAGAAGGGCACCAGCGCCACCTGCTCGCTGCGCGCCGTGGTCGCAAAGACTTGCTGGAAGTCCTCGGTGTACTTGCGGCCGTAGTTCGGCGGCACCTGCATGCCCACCAGCAGCACCTTGGCGCCGGCGGCCTTGGCCTGGCGCGTCATCGCCAGCAGGTTGTCGCGCGTGCTGGCCAGCGGCAGGCCGCGCAGCGCGTCGTTGCCGCCGAGCTCGATCACCACCACGGCCGGCTTGTGCGCCTTCAGCAACGCCGGCAGCCGCGACAGGCCGCCCGCGGTGGTGTCGCCGCTGATGCTGGCATTGACCACCTTGACGGCGATGTGCCGCTCGGCCAGGCGCCGCTCCAGCAGCGCCACCCAGCCGCTGCCGCGCGGCAGGCCGTATTCGGCCGACAGGCTGTCACCCACCACCAGCAGCGTGCGGGTCGCAGCGGCAGCGGCGCCTTGCGCCCGCAGCGGCCCCGCGGCCGGGGAGGCCACGAGCAGCAGGCTACAGTCCCGCAGCCATTGCCGCCTGTTCCGACGAATGCCCACCACGTCCATCATCTCCGTTCAACGCATCAGCAAGCAGGTGGCCGACGCCACCGGGGTGCTGACCATTCTCCATGACATCAGCTTCGAGCTGAGCGAGCGCGAGTCGGTGGCCATCGTCGGCGCCTCGGGTTCGGGCAAGAGCACCTTGCTGTCCATCCTGGCGGGGCTGGACGTGCCCAGCAGCGGCAGCGTGACGGTGGCCGGCACCGCGCTGTTCGCGCTGGACGAGGACGCGCGTGCCGCCGTGCGCGCGCGCCAGATGGGCTTCGTGTTTCAGAGCTTCCAGTTGCTGGCGCACCTGACGGCGCTGGAGAACGTGATGCTGCCGCTGGAGCTGATGGGCCGCAGCGATGCCCGCGCCCAGGCCACCGAAATGCTGCAGCGCGTGGGCCTGGCCGAGCGCCTGGGCCACTATCCGCGCGTTCTGTCGGGCGGCGAGCAGCAGCGCGTGGCGCTGGCGCGCGCCTTCGTCGTGCGGCCGGCGGTGCTGCTGGCCGACGAGCCCACCGGCAGCCTGGATTTCGCCACCGGCGAGAAGGTGATGGAGCTGATGTTCGCGATGAACCGCGAGGCCGGCACGACGCTGGTGC
Source organism: uncultured Rubrivivax sp. (assembly GCA_964470565.1). Taxonomy (GTDB): domain Bacteria; phylum Pseudomonadota; class Gammaproteobacteria; order Burkholderiales; family Burkholderiaceae_C; genus Rubrivivax. The sequence goes on along the minus strand of CAYYDJ010000040.1, from coordinate 8,559 downwards.
TGGTGACGCACGACCGCGAGATCGCCGCGCGCTGCGACCGGCAGCTGCGCATCGAGGCCGGGCGGCTGCTGGCGCCTCAAGCGGGCGAATCGGCCTCGTCCAGCGGCATCGCGTAGGGCAGGCGGCCCAGTGCCAGCGGCGGCCCGTCGGCCGCGCCCAGGTGCAGGCGGCCGCCGCCGTTTGTCGCAGCGATCTTCAGCTCGGCCAGCGCCACCCAGCGCTGCGGCGCCAGGCGGCCGGCCAGCGCCACCAGGCCGGCGGGCTGGTCGGGATCGCCGCCGTCGAACACGTCCTGCCCCGGCTGCATCGCGGCGGCGCCTGCGAGCACGAAGCCGCGGCGCTTGAGCGTGCCGCGGTACTGACTGCGCGCCACCACTTCCTGCCCCGGGTAGCAGCCCTTCTGGAAGTTGACGCCGCCCACCAGCTCGAGGTTGACCATCTGCGGCACAAAGCGCTCGCTGGTCGCGGCCATGATGCGCGGCACGCCGCTCAGCACTTCCAGCGCCAGCCAGGCCTCGGCGTCCAACGCCGGGCCGGGCGGGGCCGGCGCTGCAGCAGGCTGCAGCAGCAGCGCGCGCGGCAGCGGCTGGCCGTCGAGCAGGGCATCGGGCAGGGCATCCGGCAGGCGGATGACGACACGGCCATCGGCATCGTCGCTGCGCATCTGCCAGGGCGCCAGGCTGCCCAGCAAAGTCAGCGCATCGGTGCCGGCCGCGCCCCACGCGAACTGCTGCGCGCTCGCGTCGTCCAGCTTGCACTTGGCGCGCAGCACGTACATTGTCAGCCGCTTCAGCACCGTGGGCAGCAGGTCGGCGCTGCAGGCCAGGAACAGCTCGTCAGCGCCGCCGGCCCAGACCACGAAGCTCGCCAGCAGCCGGCCCTTGGCCGAGCAGTAGCCCGCCAGCCGCGCCTGGCCGGGCTGCAGGCCTTGCACGTCCTGCGTGAGCTGGCCTTGAAGAAAGCTGCGCGCATCGGGCCCATGGGCGCGGATCAGGCCCCAGTCGGCAAGGCGCAGCACGCCGCTGGGCATGGTGCTGATGCTGGTCATGCCCCATTATCATCAGCAGCCTATGCGGCAGGCGGCCAAGGGCTTCAAGGTGCTGGCATGGCTGGCCGCCCTCTGTGCGTTGGCCGCCATGGCCTTGGCTGCGGCCGTGTGGTGGTGGCTGCAGCAGCCGCTGTCATTGGCCAAGCCCAGCATCGAGCTGTCGATCGAAAACGGCGCGACGCCGCGCGAGATCGCCCAGGCCTGGGTCGACGCCGGCGTGCAAACCGATGCGCGCTGGCTCTACGCCTGGTTCCGCGCCTCGGGTGACGCGCGCCGCATCCGCGCCGGCAGCTACGAGATCCACGCCGGCACCACGCCGCGCGGCCTGCTGGACGCGCTGGTGCAAGGCCGCGAGACACTGCAGACCGTGCGCGTGACCGAAGGCTGGACCGTGCGCCAGATGCGCCAGGCGCTGGCGGCGGCGCCGGGGCTGAAACCCGTCACGCGCGACTGGGACGACGCGCGCCTGATGCAGGAACTGGGCCTGCCCGGCGTGCCGGCAGAAGGGCGCTTCTTTCCCGACACCTATGCTTATGCGCGCGGCGTCAGCGACCTGACCGTGCTGCGCCGTGCCCAGCGCATCATGCAGCAGCGCCTGGCCGAAGCCTGGGCCGCGCGCGCCGCCGACACGCCGCTGAAGTCGGCCGACGAGGCGCTGACCCTGGCCTCCATCGTCGAGAAGGAAACCGGCACCGCGGCCGACCGCCCGCTGGTGGCCGGCGTCTTCGTCAACCGTTTGCGCATCGGCATGCCGCTGCAGACCGACCCGACGGTGATCTACGGCCTCGGCGAAGCCTTCGACGGCAACCTGCGCAAGCGCGACCTGCTCGCCGACACGCCCTACAACACCTACACCCGCAACGGCCTGCCGCCGACGCCGATCGCGCTGCCGGGCATGGCCTCGCTGCGCGCCGCGGTGCAGCCCGAGCGCACCAAGGCGCTGTACTTCGTGGCCCGCGGCGACGGCAGCTCGGCCTTCAGCGACAGCCTGACCGAGCACAATCGCGCAGTGAACCGCTACCAACGCGGGCAGACCACGCCGTGACGCCGGGCCGCTTCGTCACCTTCGAGGGCATCGACGGTGCCGGCAAGAGCTCGCAGATCGCGCAGGCGGTTGACTGGCTGCGCGCGCGCGGCCACACGGTGCTGGAGACCCGCGAGCCCGGCGGCACCGCGCTGGCCGAGACGCTGCGCGAGTTGGTGCTGCACCAATCGATGGACGCGCTGACCGAGGCGCTGTTGGTCTTCGCCGCGCGGCGCGACCATCTCGCACAGTGCATCGAGCCCGCGTTGGCCGCCGGCCAGACCGTGGTCTGCGATCGCTTCACCGACGCCAGCTTCGCCTACCAGGGTGCCGGCCGCGGCTTCGACCTCAGGATGCTGGCGCAACTGGAAGCCTGGGTGCAGCAGGGCCGCCAGCCCGACCTGACGCTGTGGTTCGACCTGCCCGCCGCCGTGGCCGCCGAGCGCCGCGCCGCGGTGCGGCAGCCCGACCGCTTCGAGCGCCAGGACCTGGCCTTCTTCGAGCGCGTGCGCGCCGGCTACGCCGCGCGCTGCGCCGAGCACGGCCAGCGCTTCCGCCGCCTGGACGCGCTGGGCAGCCGCGAGCAGGTGTGGGCTGAAGCGCAGGCGGCGCTGGCGGCGACGGGGTGGTGGTGACAACTAACGCGGTAAAAGACCGTCTGCCCTGGCTGCAGCCGCTGCTGCAGCAGGCCCGCGCGATGACGCAGGCGCACGCGCTGCTGCTGCACGGTGCCGCCGGCGACGGGCTGTTCGAGGGTGCGCAGGCGATCGCCCAGTCCTGGCTGTGCGAGGCCGCTGACGAGGCGGCCAGGCCCTGCGGCCGCTGTGCCGCCTGCCACCTGCTGGCCGGTGGCCATCACCCCGACCTGTTCCGCCTGTTCCCCGAAGCCTTGCGTCAACAGTTGGGCGCTGCCGACGGCGGCGACGTCGCCGAGTCCGACGGCAGCACGGCCAAGGCCGCCAAGCGCAAGCCCAGCCGCCGGATCCGCATCGACGAGGTGCGCGCCGCGATCGACTGGGTGGCCACGACCTCGGCGCGCGGCCGTGCCAAGGTGGTGCTGATCCATCCGGCGGAGGCGATGAACCTGCAGTCGGCCAGCGCCTTGCTGAAGACGCTGGAAGAGCCGCCGCGCGGCGCCCGGCTGCTGCTGGCCGCCGCCCAGCCGGCACAGTTGCTGCCTACGGTGCGCAGCCGCTGCCAGGTGCTGCGGCTGCCGCCGCCCGGCGCCGACGCGGCGCGGCAATGGCTGGCCGGGCAGGGCTTGGATGAACCGGACGTGTTGCTGGCGGCAGCGTCGCAGCGGCCGCTGGAGGCCGCGGCGCTGGCCGCTGCCGGCATCGACGCCGCGCGCTGGCAGGCGCTGCCCGCCGCGGTGCTGGACGGCCGGGGTCAGGCCTTCGCCGGCTGGCCCGCAGCGCAGGTGCTGGACGCGCTGCAAAAGCTTTGCCACGACGCGCTGGCACTGGCCGTCGGCGCCGCGCCGCGCTTCTTTCCCGCCAAGGCCTGGCCGGGCCGGCCGGCGTCGGCCGCTGCGCTGGCCGCGTGGAGCCGCGCGCTCAGCCGGCTGGCGCGGCAGATCGACCATCCCTGGAGCGAGCCGCTGCTGATCGATGCCCTGCTGCTGCAGGCGCGCGAGGCCTGGAAAGGCCGCATGGGACCTGCTGCAGAGGCCTCCGATACACTCGCCGCATGAGACACGCAGTGTCATCCTGCACCCGGCGGGCCGAGCGCCGGGCCGCCCCCAAGCCGGCCCGCATCCCCCCGGGGGATCGGTCGACGTACCCGTCGGACGAGGGGCTTTCGTGAGCGACAAGCCACCGATCCGGCCGGCCTCAGCAGGGGGCGGCATGGCGCCGCTGGCGGCGGCCGGCAGCGCGGCGCGGCCCAGCGTGATGCAGCTCGTGTTCCGCGAGAAGGGCGCGCTGTACGCCGCCTACATGCCGGTGCTGACCGACGGCGGCCTGTTCGTGCCGACCACGCGCGACTACCGGCTGGGCGAGGACATCTACCTGCTGCTGTCGCTGCCCGATGACCCGCAGCGTTATCCGGTGGCCGGCAAGGTGGCCTGGATCACGCCGCCCAACGCCTCCGGCGGCCGCACCCAGGGCGTGGGGGTGCGCTTTCCGGCCGACGAGAAGACGCGCGCGCTGAAGCTGCGCATCGAGGAGATCCTGGGCACCGCGATCTCCTCGGTCAAGCCGACGCAGACGATCTGACACGCGCTGCCCTTGCAGCGCCAGCGCTGGTTTCCTTCGATGTTCGTCGACTCGCATTGCCACCTGAGCTTTCCCGAACTGCACGACCGCATAACGTCCATTCTGGATGACATGGCGGCCGCGCGCGTCGAACGCGCCTTGTGCATCTGCACGACGATGGAGGAGTTCGGCACCGTGCACGGCCTGGCGCTGGCACATGGCAATCTCTTTGCCACCGTCGGCGTGCACCCCGACTCCGAGGACGTGCAGGAGCCGACGCTCGACGATCTGCTGCAGCGCGCCGCGCTGCCGCGCGTGGTGGGCATCGGCGAGACCGGGCTCGACTACTACCGGCTCAACGGCCGCACGGTGGCGCAGATGCAATGGCAGCGCGAGCGCTTTGGCGTCCACATCCGCGCCGCGCAGGCCAGCGGCCTGCCGCTGGTGATCCACACCCGCAGCGCGTCGGACGACACGCTGGCGGTGCTGCGCGACGAAGGGCAGGGCCGCGTCGGCGGCGTCTTCCATTGCTTCACCGAGACCCGCGCGGTGGCGCGCGCTGCGCTGGACCTTGGCTTCATGATCTCGTTCTCGGGCATCCTCACCTTCCGCAACGCCGAGGAGTTGCGCGAGGTGGCGCGCCTGGTGCCGTTGGACCGCTGCCTGATCGAGACCGACAGCCCCTACCTCGCCCCCGTGCCGCATCGCGGCAAGACCAACACGCCCGCCTGGGTGCCGCACGTCGCCGAACGCCTGGCCGAGCTCAAAGGCCTGAGCCTGGAGCAGGTGGCCGCGCAGACCCGCGACAACTTCGACCGCCTGTTTCCGCGCGCCAAGACCTCATGACGCTCCATCGACGCCTGTTCAACACTCGGCTGCTGGCCGCCCTGGGCGCGAGCCTGACCGTTGGCGGCCGCGCACACGCCGGCGCCTACGAAGACTACTTCCGCGCGATCGAGCTCGACAACGTGGCCGCGCTGCGCGAGTTGCTGGCGCGCGGCATGGACCCCAACACGCTCGACCCGAAGGGGCAGCACGGCCTGTTCCTGGCCTTGCGCGGCGGCGCAGCCAAGGCCGCGCAGGCGCTGATGGAGCAGCTCGGCGTCCGCATCGACAGCGCCAACACCAGTGGCGAAACGCCGCTGATGATGGCCGCCTTGCGCGCCAACGTCGACGCGATGCGCGCGCTGATCGCGCGCGGCGCTGCCGTCAACCGAGCCGGCTGGACGCCGCTGCATTACGCGGCCAGCAGCCCCTCAGCCGCGCCGGTAAAGCTGCTGCTGGAGCAGGGCGCCGAGGTCGACGCGCGCTCGCCCAACGGCAACACGCCGCTGATGCTGGCCGCGCGCTATGGCAGCGAAGACAGCGTGGCGCTGCTGCTGGCCAAGGGCGCCGACCGCAAGTTGCGCAACGACCGCAACCAGACCGCGGCCGACACCGCGCGGCTGGACGGCCGCGACTCACTGGCGCGGCGGCTCGAATCGGGTGGACTCTGAAGCCCCAACTGGCGTGGCAAATGCGTCCACCGGGTGTCAGCCGGGCACCTATCCGGCGTGGATCGTGAACTGTCGCCGTGTCGGAAGTCATCTGACACGCCATGTGGACGGTGGCTGACTGGTCAGCCATGGCAGGCCCTCACTACAGTGCGTTCCTGTGCAGGCCTCTTTCACGGGCCACGGGAGCACCGACATGTCCGAGACCTCCGTCGTCGCCAATCCGTTCATGCTGATGATCCAGCCCGAAGTCGTGCTGGCTGCCATCGAGAAGTCCGAGCGCCTGGGGCGCCTGAACCGGCACCTGTGCCGGCCGCTCGACCGCCAGACCCTTCCGGGCCAGTCGCAGGCGGTGCAAGCCGATGACGGCATCGATGAGCCCGAATCGGACGCTGACGCCGACGGCGCGCACTGAACGCGCGCCCGTTCCCGTTCCCGTCAACGGGAACGAGAGCGCGAGCGCCGCGACGACGAAAACGTCGCGGTCGCCCACACCGCGGCCAGCGCCACTGCGCAGGCCAGGATGGTCAGGGCGCGGTTCTCGCGGATGAAGCGGATGACGGGCTGGTTGAGCAGCGACGAAGGCGACTCGCTGCTCGCTTTGGGCGAGCCGGCCGGCGCCATTCCGGCGGCATCCATCGGCAGACCCGATCGCTGCGCCTGAACCGGCGAGTCCCGCGCGTCTGCGGGCTTCGCCAACGGCCTGTTGAAGATCGCCGACTTCAGCAAGTTCAGCGGCGCCTCGTCCGGCTGAGCGGCCGCGTCGCTGGCAGCCGTTGCGCGCGACGGCAACGGGCGCGCAAGGGCGGCCGTCCCGCCGGCTGAGTCAGCACGGCCGTTCATCTGCGGCGCCTGCTGGTCCTGCATCTGCAGCAGCAGTTCGACCGTCTTCGACTGCACAACGCCCGCGACGCCGGCCGTTCCGTTGGCACCCGCGGCCGGCACGACGACGGCCGGCGACTTCGACAATGCAGCCTCCGTGCCCGCATCGCCCGACTCCGTCGGCGCCGCCCACGCCAGCAGCGGACACAGCAGCAGCGCGGATGCAGTTCGATACATGAGGGAGGATTCTAGGGATTGGCGATCCGCGGCGGGTGCCCAACACGCCCCGGATTCGAGGGGCGGCAGTCCCTTTGAAAATTCGCACAATGTTTATTATGTCAACTCGCAAATTTGCTGAGTTGCTGTTCTGCGGCCCCACAAAGCACAAAGGGTTAGCCGGCGTTAACCGGCTAACCCATATCAACAGTGGTCGGGGTGGCGGGATTCGAACTCGCTACCCCTTGCACCCCATTCAATCGAGTTCACGTCAGCACTGCTCCATCAGCGCCCCGGATTAGTCTTACTTATCGATGTAAAACAACGAGTTAGACAGATCTTCGATCCGCCGCCGCCCCTCGCTGTCTGCCAAAATCCGGCATAATTCTGTTGTCCATTCTGTTGCCAGGCATCGCGCGAGGGGATCATGGCCCGGACTGCAAGACTGAAGACGCTGACCGTCAAGGCGGTCGAGGCTTACCAAGCTGACCCGAGAAAAACCAAGCCCCTGCACGACGGCGGCGGGCTGTACCTGCGGAAGCGTCAGGCCTCGCTGCGGTGGTATCTGCGCATGACCGACCCAGCGACGGGCGCCGAGCAGTGGCATGCCTTGTTTCCTGACGACCCCGCGGCCGGCTTCCCGCACAAGGGCTTGGCCGATGCACGGCAGGCAGCAGACAAGCTCAGGGCCGTCAGGTCCAACGGCGTTGACCCGCGGGCGCAGCGGAAGCAGGAGATCGCCCGGCGCGCGGCCGAACTGGCTGCCGCGGAACTGGAAACGCGGCGCGCCCTGACCGTGCGGCAACTGTTCGACCGCTGGGCCTCAACCGACCTATCACCCCGCGTCCGCGCCGATGGCACCCGCGAGGGCCGCAAAGACGGCGGCGCCTACACGAAGGCCCAGTTCGAACGGCGCATCTTCCCGACACTCGGCGATGTGGCTGCCAAGGCCGTGACCAAGGCCGATCTGATGGCGCCCCTGGACGGTGCCAAGGGGGAAGGCAAGCTGCGCACCGCCAACGTGCTGTTGGCAGATCTGAAGCAGATGTTCCAGTTCGCCCTGGTGCGTGAAATCGTGGACCGCAACCCGCTGGACACGGTAACGCGCAAGCACGTGGGGGGCAAGGAAACCGAGCGCGACCGCGTTTTGACGCCAGATGAAATCAAAGCTCTGGCGCTGGCCCTGCCGAATGCCAGGATGACCAAGCGCAGCGAGTGCGCCATATGGCTGATCCTGGCCACTGGGTGCCGAATCAGCGAAGCCATGGGCGCCGAGTGGCAGCATGTCGACTTGGCAGCGCGGACCTGGCACCTGCCCGAAACGAAGAACCAGCGCGACCACACCATCCACCTATCAGCCTTCGCCCTGCAGCAGGTTGAAGCCCTGCGCGCCCTGCGTGAAGTGGGTCCAGACGGCAAGCTGCTGCCCTGGGTGTTTCCGAACTCGGCTAGCGATGGGCCAGTGTGCACCAAGAGCTTCGGCAAGCAGTTGGCGGACCGCCAGCGCGAACCCGAACGCCGCATGCAGCGCCGGTCCAAGGCAACCAGTTCGCTGCGCCTGTCAGGGGGCAAGTGGACGGCGCACGACTTGCGGCGCACGGCTGGCACGATCATGGCGCACCTGGGCATCAGCGGTGACGTGATCGACGAGTGTTTGAACCACGTGATCGAAAGCCGGGTTCGTCGAACCTACGTTCGCGACCGCCGGCTAGGGCCTGTTAACACAAACCGCGAAGACCATCGGCCACCAGCACGAAGCTG
>CAYYDJ010000039.1:0-28087 GCA_964470565.1 uncultured Rubrivivax sp. | reverse complement strand
TCGCGGGAGACTTGCTCTTGATCACCTCGGCCTGGCGGCCTTGGCGAACGAGCTGGTTGATGGTTGGCATAGGTAACTTGTTCCCGTTTGAAGTCACACTCTCTTTTCGGGAAGAAGCCTTCAGGCGCCGGCGCGTGGCCTGACTCGCCCGGCGCGCCGGCTGCGCTTTGATCAGTTTGATCGGCGCGGCGGCGGCTGGTCTTGCTCGTCAAAGAGCGCGGCAGGATCTGCCGAAAAGCCTTCTAGTATATTGGCTGCACAAATGTTCGGCAAGGCACCGTCCGCATGACGACTCCCGTGGCGGTGCTGGACACCAACGTGCTGCTGGATCTGCTGGTGTTCCGCAACCCCGGCGTCGCGGCGCTGGCGCAGGCCGTCACGGCCGGCCGGCTGCGCTGGCTGGGCTGCGCCGAGATGCGCGGCGAGCTGGCGCACGTGCTGCGGCACGCGCCGCTGGGCCGCTTCCAGGCAGATATTGAGCGGGCGCTCACATTCGCCGATACCTACATGCAGCTTACCGCATTGCCGACGCCGCTGCCCACGCTGCGGCTGCGCTGCAGCGATCCGCAGGACCAGATGTTCGTCGACTTGGCGCTGCACCACCGCGCCGCTTGGCTGCTGACGCGCGACCGCGCCTTGCTCAAGCTGGCGCGCAAGGCCGGCTTGCGCGGCCTGCGGATCTGCCCGCCCGAGCGCTGGGCGCCGGCGCCCGTCACCGCCGCCTTCACGGCGCAATCCGGCGCTTGAGCGAGCGCGCCACCGGCGGCGGCAGCGACGGCAGCGAGCGCAGCAGCCAGGGCAGCAGCCGGCGCCGCAAGCCGCTCAGCGCCTCGGGCACCATCGCCTCGATCAGATGCGGCTCACGGTTGGCCAGCGCATATTCCAGCGCCGGCAGCAGTTCCTCGGCCGTGGTCACGCGCACCGCGTGCACGCCCATGCTCTGCGCCAGCCGCGCGAAGTCCAGCACCGGCGCGTGCAGGTCGAGCTGGGCGCGCGCCTTGGGCCCGGCCTGCGCGGCGCCCACGCGTTCCAGCTCGACGTTCAGCACCGAATAGGCGGCGTTGTTGAAGACGATGGTGGTGACGTGCAGCCGCTCGCGAGCCATCGTCCACAGCGCCTGCGCGGTGTACATCGCGCTGCCGTCGCCCACCAGCGCCAGCACCGGCCGGTCGGGGCACGCAATGGCCGCGCCGACGGCGTTGGGCAGGCCCTGGCCGATGGCGCCGCCGGTCAGCGTCAGCAGGTCGTGGCGCGGCGCGCCGGCGGTCAGCGCCGACAGCATCAGACCCGAGGTGATGGCTTCGTCGACGACGATGGCGTTCTCGGGCAGCAGGTGGCCCACCGCCTTGCACACCTTGGGCGCGCTGAGCTTGCCGCGCGGCCGGGCCGGCCGCCGAGCGGCCTGCAGCGCCGGCTGCGCCTGCGCGGCGCCCAGCGCCGCGGCCAGCTTGACCAGGCTGGCTGCTGCGTCCTGCGCCGGCGTGGCCAGCGTGTGCACGGTGCAGCTCGCGGGCACCAGCTCGCTGGGCTTGCCGGGGTAGGCGAAGAACGAGACCGGCGCCTTGGCGTCGACCAGCACCAGGTCGTCCAGCTCGGCGAGCTGCACCCCCGCCATCTCGGCCAGGTAGGCGATGCGCTCGATGGCCGGCAGGCCGGCGCCGCGCGCCAGCCGCGTCGGGAACACCTCGGCCAGCAGCTTGATGCCGTTGTGCGCCGCGATGCGCGCGGCGGCCAGCAGCGCGCCTTCGTCGCGCAGCGCGCGCCCGCCCATCAGCAGCGCGGCGCGGTGGCCCGGGCGCAGCACCGCGGCCACGGCGGCGACGGTGGCGTCGGCGGCGGCTTCGGGCTGCGGCGCCGGCGACGGCGGGCAAGGCTCGGCGCCTTCGCCCCAGGACACGTCGGCCGGCAGGATCAGCGTCGCCACCTGGCCCGGCAGGCCGCGCGCGGCGGCGATCGCGTCGGCCGCGTCGCGGCCCAGTTCGGCGCTGCTGCGCGAGGTGCGCACGAAGCCGGGCGAGACGTTGCGCGCCACGGTCTCGATGTCGGACTGCAACTGGGCATCGAACGGCACGTGCCAGGTCGCGTGGTCGCCGACGATGTTGATCACCGGTACCTTGCCCTTGCGCGCGTTGTGCAGGTTGGCCAGGCCGTTGCCGAGGCCGCAGCCCAGGTGCAGCAGCGTCGCGGCGGGCTTGTCGGCCATGCGCGCGTAGCCGTCGGCGGCGCCGGTGGCCACGCCTTCGAACAGCGCCAGCACCGCGCGCATGCGCGGCTCGCCGTCGAGCGCGGCGACGAAGTGCATCTCGCTGGTGCCGGGGTTGGTGAAGCAGACTTCGATGCCGGCGTCGGCCAGCGTCTGCAGCAGGGCTTGGGCGCCTTGGGGCATGGCGTCTCCTCTCGAGGGTGGTTGAGCCGCGTCAACGCCCGCCGGCGATCGAGCGCGCCGCAGCGCGCGCGGTGAGGATGCAGCCGGGCAGGAAGGTGCCTTCCAGCGAGCGCTTGCCGCTGGCGCCGCCGCCGCCGAAGCCGGCCGCTTCACCGACGCAGTAGAGGCCCGCCACCGGCTCGCCGGCGCCATCGAGCACGCGGCTTTGCAGATCGGTGCGCAGCCCGCCCAGGCTCTTGCGCGTGATGAGCTGCATCCGGATCGCGATGAAGGGCCCGGCCCCGCGCTGTTGCAGCGGCGCCGGCTTGCAGGTGCGCAGCCGGTCAGGGCCCCACTGGCGCGCATGCAGGATGCGGCGGATCTGGTCGTCGTTGTGCAGGCTGGTACCGCGCGCGAAGTTGGCGTCGAAGGCATCGGCGCCGGCCTGCAGCACGGCCGGGTCGACGTCGTGCGAGCGCGTCAGTGCGTTCATTTTGGCGGCCAGCCCGGCCAGCGTGTCGTCGACCAGGAAGTGCGGGCTCTCGCGCTGCATCTGGCGCACCAGGCGGTGGTTGCCCAGCAGCGTCTCCTTCAGGAACAGCGCGAACTGCCGGTCGCGGATGCGCTGGTTGTGCTCGGCGCCCGAGATCGCGAACTCCTTGGCCGCGATGCGCCAGTTCAGCAAATGCCAGGTCCAGGGCCTGGCCTGCTCGGCGACGCGGCGGCACAGCCAGTGGGTGTCGAAGCCGGTGACCAGCGGCTCGGGCCCGATGCGCCGGCCCTGGTGGTCCAGCCACAGCGCTGATTTGCAAGGGATGGCCGACAGGCCGTGCCCCTCGAAGTGCGGGAACGGATGCGGGAACCCGGCCGCATAATTCCACATTTCGCCGGCATGCGCGATCTGTCCGCCGGCGTGCGCGGCCACCCAGCGGTGCAGACGGCCGTCGGCGAAAGGATGGGCGCCGTTGAGCATGCGCTCGGGCCGCGGCCGGTCCTTCGGCCAGTTGGCGCGCGCTTCTTCGTGGCCGCCGTTGAGGCCGCCCATCGCCAGCACGACCACCGGCGCGCGCAAGCGCACCTCGGCGCCGCTGCGCTCGTCCACCGCCAGCACGCCGGCAATCGCGCCGCCGGCGCGGTCGAGCGCGCTGACGCGGTGGCCGTGCAGCAGGCGCAGCCGCCCGCCGCCGTCGGCCGCGCGCAGCGCTGCCAGCAGGCGGCGCGTCAGCTCGCGCGCCGTGCCCCAGACGATGTGGTAGCGCGGCAGGCTGTTGCCGTCGCCGTAGCGGCCGCGCTCGACCCAGTTGACCGCGGGCATGAACTTGATGCCTTCGGCGACCAGCCAGTCGTACACGTCGGCCCGTGAGCGCTCCACGTAATGGCGAGCCCACTGCAGCGGCCAGGTGTCGTCGCCGGCCAGCTCGCCGAAGCGCAGCCAGTCGCGCAGCGCGATCTCCGGCGTGTCGGGAATCTTCATGCGCGCCTGCAGCGGCGTGCCCACCAGCGCCATGCCGCCGAAGGCCCACAGCGCCAGCCCGCCCAGGCGCTCCGGCGTGTCGCGGTCGACCAGCGTCACGCGCAAGCCGGCGCGCAAGGCTTCGAGCGCGGTGACGATGCCCGCCAGGCCGCCGCCGGCGATCACGACATCGGCTTGCCCTTCGGCGTCTTGCATCCGGACCCCCTCCTTGCCCGGCAAGACGTGCCGGCGCACCGCATGCTAAGGCGGCGGCGCGTGCGGTCGAAGCGGCGCAGCCCCTCGCCAATGCCGCCGAGGATTTGAAGGCAGCGCCAGCCGGCTCAGCGCCGCTGAATCACGCCGACCAGCCGCGCCAGCAAGCCGCCGAAGGCGGTCAGCCACGCCAGGCCCGCGGCGATGCCGAAGGCCACGGGCACGTCCTGCAGGAAGTCCAGCTCCAGCACCTGGGCCAGTTCGAGCGTGCACACCGCATACATGCCCAGCGGGAACACCGCGGCCCAGTACGTCGGGTCGTAGCGCAGCGGATAGCGCCGCACCACGTAGCGCCACACGCCCAGCACCAGCAGCATCGGGATCCACCAGCTGCCGGTGGCCCAGTAGAACAGCGTGAAGCCCTTGATGAACGGCAGCAGCGACTGCAGCAGCGGCGTCTGCGGCGCATGCTTCACCAGCAGCGCGCCGGCCAGCGTGGAGATGGCCATGGCGCCCATGTTGATCCAGTAGGGCGGCGTGAGCTCGCTCGGCGACAGCGGGAAGAAGGTGTAGCGGTAGAAGATGAGCGAGATCATCCAGATGTAGAGCATGCCGCCCCACAGCCACAGCGCCAGCACGAGGAAGCTCATCTCCAGCCGGACATGCGGGTCCACGCGCGTGCTCAGCAACTCAGCCAGCACGGCGACGGACTGCGTCGCAACCACCGCCAGCAGCCAGGCGCCGTTGATGCCCGTCTCCAGCGGGGGCTTGCGCGCCTTGAGCGTGAAGATGGCGAGGATGCCGTAGATCAGCAGCAGCCACAGCACCGCCGCCAGCACGCAAAGCGCCACCGCCGGCGCGGCGCCCTGCGGTCCGGCAACCAGCCAGCACTGGCTGCCCAGCACCGCCGTTCCGGCCACGGTGGTGAAGAAGCCCGGTCCGCGCAGGTGGTCGGTCAGGTCGTCCAGGAAGCGGCGGCGGTGACGCGCCAGGCGCAGCAGCGTCAGCAGCCACAGCACCGCATACAGCACGACGTTGAGCGCCAGCAGCGCCTGCGCGACGCCGGGCCGGCCCAGCATCTGCGCGGCGATGGAGACGATGCCGGTGGCCATCACCATGCCGAAATTGGCGGGCGACAGGCCGGCCAGGCCCTGCGGCACGTCCAACCCCTCCGGCGCGCGAGGCGCTGGCGAAGCGGGTGGGCGGAAGCGGCTCATCGGTGGCCTCGGGGCATGCAGCGGGTGTTGCAGCCGATTGTCGGCGTGACGGCGCCGCACGCCTGATGGCAGCGCCTGGCCTATGCTCCGCCGCACCACGGCTGGAGCCTGCCATGAACGACACGACCCACCCCGGTGCACCGCTGGATGCCGCGCTGGCCGCCGCGATCGACCGCTACCGCGCGCGCCACCCGGCCAGCGCTCGCCAACTGGAGACGGCGGCCGAGGTGCTGCCCGGCGGCAACACGCGCAGCGTGCTGTTCCAGGCGCCGTTCCCGCTGGTGATGGTGCGCGGCCAGGGCTGCCGGCTGTGGGATGCCGACGGCCACGAACTGCTGGACGCGCTGGGCGAGTTCACCGCCGGGCTCTACGGCCATTCGGCGGCGCCGATCCGCGAGGCCATCGTCCAGGCGCTGGACGGCGGCATCAGTCTGTCGTCGCACACGCTGCGCGAGGTGGAGCTGGCGCGCGAGATCGTGCGGCGCTTCCCGGCCATGGAGCTGCTGCGCTTCACCAACAGCGGCACCGAGGCCAACCTGCTGGCGCTGGCCGCGGCGCTGGCGCACACCGGGCGGCGCAAGGTGCTGGTGTTCGAAGGCGCGTACCACGGCGGCGTGCTGTCCTTCGGCGGCGCGGCCGGTGCGGTGAACGTGCCGCACGAGTGGCTGCTGGCGCCTTACAACGACCTCGACGCCGCGCAGGCCCACGTGCGGCGAGACGGTGCCGGGCTGGCCGCGATCCTGGTCGAGCCGATGCTCGGCGCCGGTGGCTGCATCGCCGGCGAGCGTGAGTTCCTGCAGGGCCTGCGCCGGCTGGCCGATGACAGCGGCGCGCTGCTGATCTTCGACGAGGTCATGACGTCGCGGCTGGCGCTCGGCGGCCGGCAGTCGCAGCTCGGCATCACGCCCGACCTGACGACGCTGGGCAAGTACTTCGGCGGCGGCCTGTCGTTCGGCGCCTTCGGCGGCCGGCGCGAAGTCATGCAGCGCTTCGACCCGCGCCGCCCGGGCGCGCTGGGCCACGCCGGCACCTTCAACAACAACGTGCTCAGCATGGCGGCCGGCCTCGCCGGCTTGCGCCAGCTGTGGACGGCTGCCGCGGTGCAGGCGCTGAACGCGCGCGGCGATGCGCTGCGCGAGCGCTGCAACGCCTTGTTCGCGGCGCGCGGCCTCGATCTGCAGGCCAGCGGGCTGGGCTCGCTGATGACGCTGCACCCGACGGCGCGGCCGCTGCGCAGCACGGCCGACCTCGCCGGCTGCGACGGCCGCGTGCGCGACCTGCTGTACTTCGCGCTGCTGGAGCGCGGCGTGTACCTGGCGCGGCGCGGCATGGCGGCGCTGTCGCTGCCTTTCGGCGACGCCGAGGCCGGGCAGTTCGGCGACGCGCTGGCCGACGCGCTGGACGCGCACGCGGCGGTGCTGCCGCAGGCCGCGGCCAGCCGCTCAGCGTGACGCGGCGGCCAGCAGCGCGCGGTTGACCGGGTTGCGGTGCAGGAACGACTCGATGAAGGGCGGCGGCACTTGCGGCAGCGCCTGCTGCGTCACCCATTGCGCACCGCGTTCGAGCGCGCGCGCGGCGTCGGCGGCGCGGCCGACCGCCGTGAACACCTGAGCCGCGACCCACCAGGCCTCGGCGCGGTACACGGCATCGGGCGCGCAGCCTTCGTCGAAGCGCTGCACGAGCGCCTCGGCCGCTGGCTCGGCACGGTCCATCCGCCGCTCGGCAAGCGCGGCGCGCGCGAGGTGCACGTCGAGCGCCATGCGCACGCCCAGCCGTTCCGACGCGGCGAGTTCGCGCTCGAGCTCGGCGCCTTCGCGCAACGCCTCGGCAGCGCCCAGGTGGCGCAGCGCGCGCACGCGCAGCCACGCCTGCCGCTGCGGGTCGCGCGCGGCCAGCGCCAGGGCGGCGGCCAGCGCGCCGGCCGGCGCCTGCTGGCACCGCTGCTGCGCAAGGTCCAGCCGCAGCAGCAGGCGGTCGGCCTCCAGCCAGGGCGGCGCTTCGGTGCCGGCGCGTTCGAGCAGCGGCGTCGCTTGCGCCGCCTGGCCCAGCTGCAGCCACAGCGCCGCCAGCACCATGCGCGCGGCCTGCGCCCAGAACGCGAGCCCGGCCGACTCGAACTGAGGCGCGATCGCCTCCAGCGCCGCCAGCGCCCCCGCGTAGCAGCCGACCTCGCATTCGTCGCGCGCGATCACCAGCCGGGCGATCGCCACGTGGGTGGCGTCGGCCGTATCGCGGCTGGACTGTGCGCGGCCCGCGCGCGCCAGCTCGAGCGCGCGGTCGAAGCGGCCGGCCATGCGCAGCGTGACCGCGGCGTTCATCATCAGCCGCGCCTCGGCGTCGGGCAGCGCCAGCCGGCGCGCCGCCGCGCGCGCCTCGTCGAAGGCCAGCATCGATTCGCCGAGCCGCCCGACGTGGCCCAGCGCGGCGGCCCAGTCGCCGTGCCAGAGCATGCGCAGCGTGTCGTCGGGCTGCGCCAGCACCCATTCGCGCAGCGGCAGCAGCAGCTCGATCGCTTCGTGCGCGCGGCCCAGGCGGGCCAGCGCCGACGCCACGTGGCAGGCGGTTCGCACCTGCAGGCCGTGGTCGTCGTGCCGCCGCGCCAGTGCCAGCAGTTGGCGGCCCTCGTCGATCGACTCGGCGCTGTCGCCGCGCTCGACCAGCATGCCCACCAGCTCGCGCTGCGCGCGCATGCGCTGGGCATCGCCCGCGGCCGCGGCGACCAGCGCGCGCACCTCGGCGAGCGCCGCGTCGCCCGCGTCGACGCCGGTCAGCGCGCGAGCGCGTTCGCACAGCGCCTCGAAGCGCGCGTCGTCCAGCCCCGCGGCGGCAAACGCCTCGGCCGCGTGCCCGAACAGCGCCGCTTCGTCCTGGATGCGCATCGTCGCTTCGGCGCGGTGCGCGGCGGCGACGAAGGCGTGCCCGGCCTCGGCGGCGTGGCCGGCGGCGAGCCAGTGCCGCGCCAGGCGCGCCGGCTCGCCGCCGTGCGCGGCCAGCCACTGCGCGCACTGTGCGTGCACGCGCCGTGCCACGGCCTGCGGCACGCCGCGCTGCACCGCGTCGCACACCAGGTCGTGCGCGAAGGCCTCGTCGCGCAGCACCTGCGCGTCCTGCAGCTCGCGCCAGGCTGATGCGAGCTGCACCGCGCGCACGCCGATCGCCGCCTCGGCAAGCTCGACGCTGAAGTCCACGCCCGCCAGCGCCGCCACCCGCGCCAGCGTCAGCGCGCCCTCGGACAGGCGCGCGAGCCGAAGCTCGATCAGCGCAGCCACGTTGGGCGGATGCGGCAGCTCGCCGCGCCGCAGGCTGCCGTCGAGCAGGCCTTGCTTGAGCGTCTCCAGCACGAACAGCGGGTTGCCGCCGGTGTGGCGCGACAGCGGCCCCGCGAGCGCATGGCCGTGCAGGCCGGCGATCGCCAGCGCATCGACGAGCGCGGCCACGCCGGCGGCGTCCAGCGGCGCGAGGCTGACGACGGCCAGCCGTTGCAGCTCGATCAGCGACGCGCGCAGCGCGCGGCCCGCGGCGCCGAGTTCGGCCGCCCGGGTGGCCAGCAGCCACGCCGGCACGCCGCGCGATCCCGCGGCGAGGCCGGCCACGAGCTCGATGGTGGCGTCGTCGGCGAAATGCAGGTCGTCGAGCGCGACCAGCGCGATCTCGCGGGCGGCCAGCAGCGCGGCAACCGCAGCGGCCAGTTCGCCCGGCCGCAGCGCCTGGCCGGGGTGCGCCGGCGGCCCCGCCGGGGCATTCGGGCCGAGGTGGCGCAGCGCGCCGCGCGCGGCCTCGCCGAGTGCGGCCGGCGGCGCCGCAAGCAGCGGCCGCAGCAGCCGCTCAAGCGTGGCGTAAGGCGCGCCGGCATCGCCGGGCCGGCCCGAGCCGGCAAGCACTGCGGCCGCGGGCCGCGCCACCGCCGCGGTGAGCTCGGCCAGCAAGCGGCTCTTGCCCAGGCCCGCCTCGCCTTGCAGCCAAACCACGCGGCCTTCGGCCAGCGCCTGCCGTGCGGCGCGCGATTCGGCCTCGCGCCCGGCCACGATCGGCGGGCGCTCGAGCGTCACCGGCAGCGGCACACGGGCGTGGACGGTGCGCAGCGCAGGTCCGGCGGTGTCGCGGTGCGCGCTGCGCAGCGCCGCGGCGAGTTCGGCGCTGGCCGCCGCGGGCCGGGTGCCGAACTCGTCGCGCAGCGTGCGTTCGAGCCGCTCGAAGGCCACCAGCCCCGCGGCCGCGTTGCCGGCCAGGTAGTGCAGGCGCATGCACTCGCGGTGGTGCCCCTCGTCGAGCGGGTCGATCGCCAGCAGCGCGTCGGCCGCGGTGAGCGCGGCGTGGAGCTCACCCGCGGCTTCGGCGGCAGCCAGGCGCTCGCGCGCGGCGGCGCTGCGCGCGGCCAGCGCCTCGCGTCGACGCTGGGCAAGCCAGGCGCCGAGTTCGTCGCAGCCGTCGAGCGCCAGCGTGCCCAGCAGCGGCTGCTCGCCCGCCACCAGCGCGATGTCGTCGGCCAGCGCCAGCGTGTCGCGGCCGACCAGGATGTCGCGCCCGAGCTGCTGGCGAAAGCGCAGCATCTGCTGGCGCAGGTTGCGCCGCGGGTCGGCCGAATCGGGCCACAGCAGCGCCGCCGCGCGCAGCCGCGTCAGGCCGCGCTCGAAGGCCGCCAACGCCAGCAGCGCCGCGGCCCGCGGCTCCAGCGCCACGCCGCGGCCGCCGGGCAGCGTCAGCACCGGCTCGCCGTTGAGACGCAGGGTGACCGGCTGCTGGGGCTTCATGGGTGGGGATCATCGCCGAGGCCGGTGGCTGCGTGACGCCGGCGTGACGCCGCGCGCCCTAGATTGGTCGCGAGCGCCCTGTCGGCGTGCATCGAGGAGCCCCATGATGTCTGTCGTCCATCGTCCCTTGCTGTCCTGGTGCGCAGGCCTGTGCCTGCTGCTGGCCGGCGTCACGGCCCGTGCCGCGCCGGTGCACATCGAGATTGCGGGCCGGTTCCAGTTGCCGGGGCAGGCCGCGCCGCACACGGTCGAGATGCAGTTCGACCTCGACCCGCTGCTGCCCGGCGTCATCGACGAGTTCGGGCAATCGTTCCGCCTGGAGGACGTGGCGATGCAGACGCGGGTCGACGGCCACCTCGTGTCCACCGTCGCGCACTCGGTCGGCTGGTTCGACGACGCCGCGTCGAATTTCTTCGGCGTCGATGTGCGCATCGACGACTTCGATGCGCCGGGCGACCGGATGCAGTTCATCCTGACGACGCCGCAAAGCCTGTTCACCGGCCCGACGACGCAGCCGGCGCTGGAACTGCTCTGGTTGGCCAACCTGGGCGGCTTGGTCTGCCACTACCCCTCTCAGTTCGGCGGCGCCTGCACCTCGGGCACGCTGGGCAGCGGCAGCTACAGCGCCGCCGGCGGCCAGACCGTGCCGCTGCCGTCGACGGCGCTGCTGGCGCCGTTCGGCCTGGTGCTGGTCGGCTGGCAGCTGCGCCGGCGCGACCGAACGCCGGCCTGACGCGCGCCGGCCCGGCGATCTGGCCGGCGGCAGCGGCGGTGGCTACAGTGCGGGTGCCACCACTCACCCCTGCCCCGGAGATCCCCGCATGCCTGCATCCCCTTTGCCTGCCCGCCGTCGCACGCTGGCCACGCTGGTCGCCACCGCCGCCGTGTTGGCCGCCGGCCCGCTGCACGCCCAGGCGCCTGCCGCCGGCATCACGCGCATCGTGGTGGGCTTTCCGCCCGGCGGCTCGGCCGACGTGATCGCCCGTCTGCTGGCCGAGGCCCTGCGCGACAGCGTGGGCACGGTGACGGTGGAGAACAAGCCCGGCGCTGCCGGCCGCCTGGCCATCAACTTCGTCAAGGCCGCCAAGCCCGATGGTCAGACGCTGCTGCTGGTGCCCAGCGGGCCGATGGTGATCTTCCCGCACGTCTACAAGAAGCTGGACTACGACCCCGCGCGCGACTTCACGCCGGTGTCGCTGCTGGCGCGCTTCCAGTTCAGCATCACCTCGGGGCCGGCGTCCAACGTCAAGACCATGAGCGAGATGCTGACGGCGCTGAAGGCGCAGCCGCAGTCGGCCACCTACGCCACGCCCGGCATCGGCACGGCACCGCACTTCCTGGGCGTGATGCTGGAGCAGACCCTCAAGCAGCCCTTCCTGCACGTTCCCTTCCAGGGCGGCGCGCCGGCCAACACCGCGCTGCTGGGCGGCCACGTGGGCTACAAGATCGACGTGACGTCGGAGTCAACCGAGATGCACCGCAACGGCAAGGCCCGCATCATCGCGGTCACCGGATCGGAGCGTGACCCGCAGGTGCCCGAGGTGCCCACGCTGCGCGAGCAAGGCATCAACCTCGACATCAGTGCGTGGTTCGGCCTCTACGCGCCGGCCGGCCTGCCGCCGGCGGTGCTGGCCCGGCTGGAAACGGCGGTGGCCCAGGCCGTGCGCCAGGCGCCGCTGCGCGACCAGTTGCTCAAGCTCGGCTACCAGCCGGTGGGCTCGACCTCGGCCGAGCTGGCCGCGACCCAGCGCAGCGACCTGCAACGTTGGGAAAGCCCGATCCGCGCGACCGGCATCGCGCTGGACTGACCTGCAATTTCCGCCGATAGTTGCAGCGATCCAGGAGCGCTCCACATGGCCACCACGACGATCCGCCCCAAGACCTTCGCCCACATCGTCTACCGCAGCTACCGCTTCCAGCAGATGCTCGACTGGTACGTCACCGTCTTCGGCGGCACGGTGCAATACCACAGCCCGGTGATCGCCTTCGTCACCTACGACGACGAGCACCACCGCGTCGCGCTGCTGAACCTGTCGATCGTCAAGGGCGAGTCCGAGGCCAGCGTGCCGCGCGGCCAGCCGGGCGTCGACCACGTGGCCTACGGCTATCGCTCGCTGGCCGAGCTGCTGGACAAGTACGTCGAGCTCAAGGGCAAGGGCGTGCTGCCGTACTGGTGCATCCACCACGGCATCACCGTCTCGATGTACTACGCCGACCCCGACGGCAACCAGATGGAGTTCCAGGCCGACTGCTTCGCGTCGAACGACGACGCCAACGCCTTCATGTACGGCCCGCACTTCGAGGAGAACCCGATCGGCGTCGAGTACGACCCCGAGGCGCTGCTGGCCAAGCTGCGCGCCGGCGTGCCCGAAGCCGAGCTGCTGCCGCGACGCCAGCACCAGCCGGTGTCGGAGATCCGCGGCTCGATGCTCGGCTGAGCGGCGGCGCGCCTAACTGGGTATCGAAACGGATCCCGCGGTCGACCCGTCAGGCCGCCGGCAGCGCGGCGCCGACCTGCTGATACACGGCCGACTCGAAGCCGATCAGCGTCTCGACGACGCGCAGGTCGAAGAAGGGCAGGATCTGCGTCATCAGCACGCCGCCGATGCCCTTGCGGCGGTCGATCCAGTAGTACGAATTGAACACGCCGGCCCAGTCGCCGGTGCCGTGGCTGCGCATGCCCGGCAGGTCGGCCAGCGTGAGGTGGAAGCCCAGCCCCCAGCCCTGCGGCACGGGCAGCGAGGGCACGTCGTTGGACAGCTCGGGCAGCGCGGATTTGATCATCTCCGGCATCCGCGCGCCGGCGATGTGGTTCTGCAGCGCCATCCTCGCCGTCTCGGGCTTGAGCACGCCGGCACCGTCGTTGAGCCAGGCTTGCACGAAGCGGCCGTAGTCCTGGATCGTGCCGTACGAGCCGTGGCCGGCGGCGTCCCATTCCGAACGGGCCGGCAGGTCCAGCGGCGAAGGCGCCAGCGTGCCGTCGGCCTGGCGCTGCATCACGCGCAGCAGCCGGGCGCGCTGCGCGGCATCGGGCGCAAAGCTGGAGTCCTTCATGCCCAGCGGCGCATAGACGTGCTGCTGCAGGTAGCCGCCCAGGCTCTGCCCCGTCAGCTGCTCCACCACCAGGCCCAGCCAGTCGGTGTTGACGCCGTATTCCCACAGCGTGCCGGGGTCGTTGACCATCGGTGCCGACAGGCTGCGCTTCTCGCC
The DNA here is from genome assembly GCA_964470565.1 of uncultured Rubrivivax sp. GTDB lineage: Bacteria > Pseudomonadota > Gammaproteobacteria > Burkholderiales > Burkholderiaceae_C > Rubrivivax. The sequence goes on along the minus strand of CAYYDJ010000039.1, from coordinate 14,878 downwards.
CGACAGCGGGCTCGGCTCGCCGGTCAGCGCCAGGTAGCGCATCAGCTTGGCGTTGGTGAAGAAATAGCCCAGCCCGGCGGTGTGCGTCATCAACTGGCGCACCGTGGCCTTGCTGGCCGGCGCTCGCAGCCGCGGGGTGTCGCCATCGAAGCCTTCCAGCAACTGCAGCCGGCCGAACGCCGGCAGGATCGACTCGACCGTGGCGTCCAGGTCGAGCCGGCCCTGCTCGACCAACTGCAGCGCGCCGGTGGTGGCCACCGCCTTGGTCATGGAGGCATTGCGGAACAGCGTGCGCTCGTCGGCCTCGCCGGCCGCATGCTGGAACAGCGCGCCGTTGCGGTCGACCACGAGCGCCGCGATGCCGTGCACCGCGCCATTGGCCACTGCCCCGTCGAGCAGGGTCTTGATCGCCGAGCCGTCGAACGCCATGAAGGTCTCCTTGGGTGAGGGGCGCGCCGCGGCGCGCTGGTCGCATTCTGCGCGCGTTGCGTCATTGCAGCCGCACCGCGGTGTCGAAGTGCCAGGTGCGGCGGATCTCGACCACGTCGTAGTCACGCGCCACGCCGCTCGGGAAGGCGGCAAACGGCGCCTGCGCGCGCAAGATGCGGCGGATCGCCTCGTCCAGTGCCGCGGCACCACTGCCGGCGGCGAAGGTGACCGACTCCACCGAGCCGTCGCGCCGGATCGCCACCGTGACCAGCGCGTTGCCGTGCGGCTGCTGGGCCGCCTCGGGCACCGTGTCGATCGGCGTGTTGCGCTCGATCTTCTGCGCGAAGGCCTGCGCATAACTCACTAGCTCGGCGTTCTCGTGCGTGTGACCCCAGAGCCGGGCGCGGCGAAGGCTGCTCCACGACAAGGGCAGCTGGCCGGGCAGCAGCGAGGCCTTGGACGCCGCCGCGTCGCGCTGGGCGGCTTCCTCGTCGAGCTGGCGGCCGATGGCGCGCTTGCGCGCTTCGCGGCGTTCTTCGTCCTCTCGCGCGGCTGCCTGCTGGCGCTCGGCTGCCTGCTGGCGCTCGGCTTCCCGGCGGGTAGCGGCTTGTCGTTCGGCTTCCAGCCGCGCAGCCTCCTGGCGGGCGGCTTCCTCGCGCGCAGCGGCATCACGAGCAGCGGCGTCACGCGCAGCGGACTCACGCGCAGCGGCCTCGCGAGCAGCGGCCTCACGAGCAGCGGATTCACGCGCCGCTTGCTCACGCGCCGTGGCTTGGCGCGCCGCTTCCTGTTGCTCGGCTTCGATGCGGGCCGCTTCGCGGCGAGCTGCCTCCTGGCGCGCGGCCTCCTGTCGTTGTGCCTCGATGCGGGCGGCCTCCTGCCGCGCGACCTCGGCGCGCGCGGCGGCCTGGCGGTCCGCCTCTTCACGTTCAGCCTGCTCTGCTGCACGTTGACGTTGCGCCAGCAGACGCTCGGCTTGCAGGCGTGCCGTCTGCGCGCGCTCAGCCTCTTCGAGGGCAGCCGCCTCGGCCGCTTGCCGGCGTTCGGCCTGCTGTCGTTCGGCTTCGACACGTGCGGCTTCCTGGCGAACGGCCTCCTGGCGGGTGGCCTCCTGGCGGGTGGCCTCCTGGCGCGTGGCCTCCTGGCGTGCCGCCTCTGCCGCTTGACGCGCGGCCGCTTCACGCGCGGCTTGCTCACGGGCCGCCGCGGCGGACGCCGCCGCCTCCGGGGCCGCAGCCGCGGGTGCCGCGGTGACGGCAGCGTCGGGCGCCGAGGCAGCCGGCGCCACGGGCAGCAGGGCCTCCTCGGCACGCTCCAGTGCCACCACGTCCGGCCCCGCGGCCGGCGCCACCTCGGCCGGCGGCGGGACCGGGTCGACGGCCGGCGCGGCGACGACCCCGGCGGCCGTGGCCGTGATGGGCTCGGGCGCAACGGCCGGTTCCCCATCAGGCTTGGCGGGGGGCTCGGCGGGGGGTGTGGTGGGGGACTTGGTCGCCGGCGCAGTGACGGGTTCTGCAGCCGGCTCGGCGATGCGAGGCACGGCCAGCGATGCGACGACGGCAGCAGTAGCCGGTGGTGTGGGCGGTGCCGGTGGTGCGGCGGCCGCCGGCGCCTCGATCGGCGGCGGCGCGGCCAGCGGCGCCGGCGGCGGCCCGGCCAGCACCACGCGCAGCGGCGGCGCCGGCACCCAACGGTCGCGCCAGGGCAGCACGAAGGTCGACAGCCCCCATTCGCTGCCGCCGAAGGCCAGCCCGGCCAGCAGCACGTGCAGCCCCAGCGACAGCAGCAGCGCCAGCCTCAGCCGGCGGCGTTCCTGGCGCGTCAGTCGCCCCAACGGCGGCTGGTGGCGCACACGGCGCGGCGGGCCTTGTTTTGGCCGCGCCGGCCCGGCCGCGCCGTTGCGCGCCTTCTGCATGCTGCTGTCGCCCAAGCTCGCCCGCGCCCCTCGAACACCTGCGGGCCATTGTCCACGCAACGCGCGCCCCATTCAGGCGCCGTGCGAGCGATCCACCGCCGCTCATCATCGAACAAACGAAAAAAAGGGCGGCCGAAGCCGCCCCCTTGCTATTGTGCCGAGCCGGCGCCCGCAGGCGCCGGCGCTGGCCTACTCGCCCGCTGCGTCGCCGCCCGGCGTGGCTTCCGCCGCCGCAGCAGCCGCCGCGTCGACGTGGGCCATCTGCACAGCGGCCAGTTCCTCGGCCTCCTGCAGCGCGATCGCGCGGCGCTCGCTCTCGTCCATGTCTTCCTTGGCCTTGCGGGCCTGGTGGAAGGCCATGCCGGTGCCCGCCGGGATCAGGCGGCCGACGATCACGTTCTCCTTCAGGCCGCGCAACTCGTCGCGCTTGCCCATGATCGCCGCCTCGGTCAGCACGCGCGTGGTCTCCTGGAAGGAGGCCGCGCTGATGAACGAGTCGGTCGACAGGCTGGCCTTGGTGATGCCCAGCAGCACGTCGGCATGCGTCGCGGGGATCTTGCCGTCGGCGCGCAGGCGCTCGTTGGTGTTGAGCAGTTCGCTGCGCTCCACCTGTTCGCCCGAGATGTAGCCGCTGTCGCCGGGGTTGGTGATCTGCACGCGACGCAGCATCTGGCGAACGATCACCTCGATGTGCTTGTCGTTGATCTTCACGCCCTGCAGGCGGTAGACGTCCTGCACCTCGTCGACGATGTAGCGCGCCAGCTCCTCGATGCCCAGCAGGCGCAGGATGTCCTGCGGATCCGCCGCGCCGTCGACGATCAGCTCGCCGCGGTTGACCACCTGGCCTTCGTGCACCAGGATGTTCTTCTCCTTGGGCACCAGCTCTTCGTACACCTTGCCGTCGGGGTCGGTGATCTGCAGCCGCACCTTGCCCTTGGTCTCCTTGCCGAAGCTGATGGTGCCGGTGATCTCGGCCAGCGTGCCCACGTCCTTCGGGCTGCGGGCCTCGAACAGCTCGGCCACCCGCGGCAGACCGCCGGTGATGTCGCGCGTCTTCTGGCCTTCCATCGGGATGCGCGCCAGCACTTCGCCGGGGGCGAGGTCCTGGCCGTCGCGCACCTGGATCAGCGCGCCGACCGGGAAGCCGATGGTCACCGAGTGGTCGGTGCCGGGGATCTTGACTTCCTTGCCGGCGGCGTCCAGCAGCTTGACCTGCGGGCGCACGACCTTGGCCGCGCCGCGGCGCTTGGGGTCGATGACGACCAGCGTCGACAGGCCCGTGACCTCGTCCACCTGCTTGGCGACGGTGACGCCTTCCTCCACGTTCTCGAACTTCGCGCGGCCCGCGAACTCGGTGATGATGGGTCGGGTCAGCGGGTCCCAATTGGCAAGCACGGTGCCGGCCTTGACCTGCTGGTCGGGCTTGATGTTGAGCGTGGCGCCGTACGGCAGCTTGTGGCGCTCGCGCTCGCGGCCGTGCTGGTCGCTGATGATGATCTCGCCGGAGCGCGAGATCACGACCAATTCGCCCTTGCCGTTGGTGACGTAGCGCATCGTCGCGTTGAAGCCGATGATGCCGTCGCTCTTGGCGTCGACGCTGCTGGCCACCGCCGCGCGCGAAGCCGCACCGCCGATGTGGAAGGTGCGCATCGTCAGCTGCGTGCCCGGCTCGCCGATCGACTGCGCGGCGATCACGCCCACCGCCTCGCCGGCGTTGACCAGGCCGCCGCGGCCCAGGTCGCGGCCGTAGCAGTGCGCGCACAGGCCGAAGCGCGTGTCGCAGGTCAGCGGCGTGCGCACCTTGACCTCGTCGACCCCGGCGGCTTCCAGCACGTCGAGCGCTTCTTCGTCGAGCATTTGCGCGGCGCCGAGCAGCACTTCCTGCGTCTCGGGGTGCAGCACCTCGATCGCGGTGACGCGGCCCAGGATGCGGTCGCGCAGCGACTCGATGACCTCGCCGCCTTCGACCAGCGCGCGCATGTTCATGCCGTTCTGCGTGCCGCAATCGTCCTCGGTGACCACGAGGTCCTGCGTGACGTCGACCAGGCGGCGCGTCAGGTAGCCCGAGTTAGCAGTCTTTAGGGCCGTGTCGGCCAGGCCCTTGCGGGCGCCGTGGGTCGAGATGAAGTATTGGAGGACGTTCAGGCCTTCACGGAAGTTCGCCGTGATCGGGGTTTCAATGATTGACCCATCAGGCTTGGCCATCAGGCCGCGCATGCCGGCGAGCTGGCGGATCTGCGCCGCGCTGCCGCGCGCGCCCGAGTCGGCCATCATGTAGATGGAGTTGAACGACTCCTGATCCACCTGCTTGCCGCTACGGTCCTCGACCTTCTGCTTGGAGAGCTGGGCCATCATGACCTTGCCCACCTCGTCGCCGGTCTTGCCCCAGATGTCCACCACCTTGTTGTAGCGCTCGCCGGCGGTCACCAGGCCCGAGACGTACTGCTGCTCGATCTCCTTGACCTCCTTCTCGGCGCGCTCGATCAGGCCGGGCTTCTGCGGCGGCACCAGCATGTCGTCGATGGCGATCGAGATGCCGGCGCGCGTGGCCAGCCGGAAGCCGTTTTGCAGCAGCTTGTCGGCGAAGATCACCGTCTCCTTCAGGCCGCAGCGGCGGAAAGACGCGTTGATCAGGCGCGAGATCTCCTTCTTCTTCAGCGCCTTGTTGATGTTGGCGAACGGCAGGCCCTTGGGCAGGATCTCCGACAGCAGCGCGCGGCCCACCGTGGTGTCCACCAGCTTGGTCTCGGGCACGAAATCGCCGTTGGCCTTGTCCTTGACCCATTCGGTCAGGCGCACGCTGATCTTGGCGGTGATCTCCACCGCGCCGTTGTCCAGCGCGCGCTGCAGCTCCTGCAGGTCGCTGAAGATCATGCCTTCGCCGCGGCCGTTGGTGCGCTCGCGCGTCGCGTAGTACAGGCCCAGCACCACGTCCTGGCTCGGCACGATCGAGGGCTCGCCGTTGGCCGGGAACAGCACGTTGTTGGACGCCAGCATCAGCGTGCGGGCTTCCATCTGCGCCTCGATGCTCAGCGGCACGTGCACGGCCATCTGGTCGCCGTCGAAGTCGGCGTTGAAGGCCGAGCACACCAGCGGGTGAAGCTGGATGGCCTTGCCTTCGATCAGCACCGGCTCGAAGGCCTGGATGCCCAGGCGGTGCAGCGTCGGCGCGCGGTTCAGCAGGACGGGGTGCTCCTTGATCACCTCTTCCAGGATGTCCCACACCACCGGCGTGCCGCTCTCGACTTCCTTCTTGGCGGCCTTGATGGTCGTCGCGATGCCCATCGCCTCCAGGCGGCTGAAGATGAAGGGCTTGAACAGCTCGATGGCCATCAGCTTGGGCAGGCCGCACTGGTGCAGCTTGAGCGTCGGGCCGACCACGATGACCGAACGGCCCGAGTAGTCGACGCGCTTGCCCAGCAGGTTCTGGCGGAAGCGGCCGCTCTTGCCCTTGATCATGTCGGCCAGCGACTTCAGCGCGCGCTTGTTCGCGCCCGTCATCGCCTTGCCGCGGCGGCCGTTGTCCAGCAGCGAATCCACCGCCTCCTGCAGCATGCGCTTTTCGTTGCGCACGATGATCTCGGGCGCCTTCAGCTCCAGCAGCCGCGCCAGGCGGTTGTTGCGGTTGATGACGCGGCGGTAGAGGTCGTTGAGGTCGCTGGTGGCGAAGCGGCCGCCGTCCAGCGGCACCAGGGGGCGCAGATCCGGCGGCAGCACCGGCAGCACCTCCATCACCATCCAGCTCGGCTTGATGCCGCTCTTCTTGAAGGCCTCCAGCACCTTCAGGCGCTTGGAGTTCTTCTTCATCTTCAGCTCGGAGCCGGTCATGTCGTTGCGGATCTTGTCGATCTCCGCATCGATGTCCAGCTCTTCCAGCAGCTTCTTGATGCCCTCGGCGCCCATCAGCGCGGTGAACTCGTCACCGTACTCGGCGTGCTTGGCCTCGAAGTCGTCCTCGGACATGATGCTGAACTTCTTCAGCGGCGTCATGCCGGGGTCGACCACGACGTAGGCCTCGAAGTACAGCACGCGCTCGATGTCGCGCAGCGTCATGTCGAGCACCAGGCCGAGACGGCTGGGCAGCGACTTCAGGAACCAGATGTGCGCGCAGGGCGCGGCCAGGTCGATGTGACCCATGCGCTCGCGGCGCACCTTGGTCTGCGTGACCTCGACGCCGCACTTCTCGCAGATCACGCCGCGGTGCTTCAGGCGCTTGTACTTGCCGCACAGGCACTCGTAGTCCTTGATCGGGCCGAAGATCTTGGCGCAGAACAGGCCATCGCGCTCCGGCTTGAAGGTGCGGTAGTTGATGGTCTCGGGCTTCTTCACCTCGCCGAACGACCACCTGCGGATCTTCTCAGGAGAAGCCAGGCCGATCTTGATGGCATCGAAATGCTCATCGGGGGTGAATTGCTTGAAAAGGTCGAGTAGTCCCTTCATGGTGCTTTCCCGTTTCCTTCCTTAATTGCGTTCCAACTCGATGTCGATGCCGAGGGAGCGGATTTCCTTCACCAGCACGTTGAACGATTCCGGCATGCCGGCCTCGATCGCGTGCTCGCCCTTGACGATGTTTTCGTAGACCTTGGTGCGGCCGTTCACGTCGTCGGACTTCACCGTCAGCATCTCCTGCAGGATGTAGCTGGCGCCGTAGGCTTCCAGCGCCCAGACTTCCATCTCGCCGAAGCGCTGGCCGCCGAACTGCGCCTTGCCGCCCAGCGGCTGCTGCGTCACCAGGCTGTACGGGCCGGTGGAGCGCGCGTGCATCTTGTCGTCCACCAGGTGGTGCAGCTTCAGCACGTGCATGTAGCCCACCGTCACCGGGCGCTCGAAGGCGTCGCCCGTGCGGCCGTCGTGCAGCGTGGCCTGGGTGCGGGTGGCGGTCAGGCCCTTGCGCGCCGCGATGTCGTCCGGGTAGGCGAGCTTGAGCATGCCGCGGATCTCTTCCTCGGCCGCGCCGTCGAACACCGGCGTCGCGAACGGCACGCCGTGCTGCAGGTTGCGCGCCATCTCGACGACCTCGTCGTCGGAGAGCTGCTTCAACTCCTCGGTCTTGCCGCCGGACTTGTTGTACAGCTCGTCGAGGAAGGCGCGGATCTCGGCCACGCGGGCCTCGTTCTGCAGCAGGTCGCCGATGCGCTGGCCGATGCCCTTGCCGGCCCAGCCCAGGTGCACTTCGAGCACCTGGCCCACGTTCATCCGCGAGGGCACGCCCAGCGGGTTGAGCACGATGTCGCAAGGCGTGCCGTCGGCCATGTAGGGCATGTCCTCGACGGCGACGATCTTCGACACCACGCCCTTGTTGCCGTGGCGGCCGGCCATCTTGTCGCCGGGCTGCAGGCGGCGCTTGACGGCGAGGTAGACCTTCACCATCTTCAGCACGCCGGCCGGCAGCTCGTCGCCCTGCGTCAGCTTCTTGCGCTTTTCCTCGAAGGCAAGGTCGAAGCTGTGGCGCGTCTGGTCGAGGCTGTTCTTGATCGACTCCAGCTGGTTGGCCACCTCGTCGTCGGCCGGACGGATGTCGAACCAGTGGTACTTCTCCACCGTCGCCAGGTAGTCCTTGCTGATGGTCGTGCCCTTGGCGATCTTCTGCGGGCCGCCGTTGGCGGGCTTGCCGACCAGCAGCTTCTCGATACGGTCGAAAGCGTCGGCCTCGACGATGCGCAGCTGGTCGTTCAAGTCCAAGCGGAAGCGCTTGAGCTCATCGTCGATGATCTGCTGCGCGCGCTTGTCGCGCTGGATGCCTTCGCGGGTGAAGACCTGCACGTCGATCACGGTGCCGTTGGTGCCCTGGTCGACGCGCAGCGAGGTGTCCTTCACGTCGGACGCCTTCTCGCCGAAGATCGCGCGCAGCAGCTTCTCTTCCGGCGTCAACGTGGTCTCGCCCTTGGGCGTGACCTTGCCGACCAGCACGTCGCCCGGATTCACCTCGGCGCCGATGTAGACGATGCCGCTCTCGTCCAGGCGGGCGAGCTGCTGCTCGCTCAGGTTGGGGATGTCGCGCGTGATCTCTTCCGAGCCCAGCTTGGTGTCGCGCGCCATCACCACCAGCTCTTCGATGTGGATGCTGGTGTAGCGGTCGTCGGCGACGACGCGCTCGCTGATCAGGATCGAGTCCTCGAAGTTGTAGCCGTTCCAGGGCATGAAGGCGACCAGCATGTTCTGGCCGAGCGCGAGCTCGCCGATGTCGGTGCTGGCGCCGTCGGCCACCACGTCGCCGGCGCCCACCTTGTCGCCGCGCTTGACGATGGGGCGCTGGTGGATGTTGGTGTTCTGGTTCGAGCGCTGGTACTTGATCAGGTTGTAGATGTCGACGCCGACCTCGCCGGCCACCGTCTCGTTGTCGTTGACGCGGATCACGATGCGGTTGGTGTCGACGTAGTCGACCACGCCGCCGCGTCGCGCGGTGACGACCGTGCCCGAGTCGACCGCGGCCACGCGCTCGACGCCGGTGCCGACCAAGGCCTTCTCGGGGCGCAGCGTGGGCACGGCCTGGCGCTGCATGTTGGCGCCCATCAGCGCGCGGTTGGCGTCGTCGTGCTCCAGGAAGGGCACCAGCGAGGCCGCGACCGAGACGATCTGCGTCGGCGCCACGTCCATGTACTGCACGCGCTCGGGGCTGACGAACATCGACTCGCCGTTCTCGCGCGCCGACACCAGCTCGTCGACCAGCTTGCCGTCCTTGTCCAGCGAGGCGTTGGCCTGGGCGATGACGTACTTGCCTTCCTCGATGGCCGACAGGTAGTCGATCTGGTTGGTGACCTTGCCGTCGACCACGCGGCGATACGGCGTTTCGAGGAAGCCGTACTCGTTGAGCTGCGCGTACAGCGCCAGCGAGTTGATCAGGCCGATGTTCGGGCCTTCCGGCGTCTCGATCGGGCACACGCGGCCGTAGTGCGTGACGTGCACGTCGCGCACCTCGAAGCCGGCGCGCTCGCGCGTCAGGCCGCCCGGGCCCAGGGCCGAGACGCGCCGCTTGTGCGTGATCTCCGACAGCGGGTTGGTCTGGTCCATGAACTGCGAGAGCTGGCTCGCGCCGAAGAACTCCTTCAGCGCCGCGGAGATCGGCTTGGAGTTGATCAGGTCGTGCGGCATCAAGGCCTCGGTCTCGGCCTGGCCCAGACGTTCCTTGACGGCCTTCTCGATGCGCGCCAGACCACTGCGGTACTGGTTCTCCGCCAGCTCGCCGACGCAGCGCACGCGGCGGTTGCCCAGGTGGTCGATGTCGTCGACGTCGCCGTTGCCGTTGCGCAGGTCGACGAGGATCTTCACGACGTCCAGGATGTCCTCGTTGCTGAGGGTCATCTTGCCTTCGGGCGTGTCGCGGCCGACGCGGGCGTTGAACTTCATGCGGCCCACGCGCGACAGGTCGTAGGTGTCCTCGCTGTAGAACAGGCGATGGAACAAGGCCTCGACGGCGTCTTCGGTCGGCGGCTCGCCGGGGCGCATCATGCGGTAGATGGCCACGCGCGCCGAGAGCTGGTCGGCCGTCTCGTCGGCGGCCAGGGTCTGGCTGATGTAGGCGCCCTGGTTCAGCTCATTGGTGTAGATGCACTGGATCTCCTTGATCCCGGCGGCACGCAGCTTCTTCAGCAGCGAGTCGGTCAGCTCGTCGTTGGCCTTGGCGACGATCTCGCCGGTGTCGGGGTCGACCTGGTTGCGCGCCAGCACGCGGCCGACCAGGAAGTCTTCCGGCACGCTGACGAAACCGGTGCCCGACTGCTCCAGCTGCTTGACGTGGCGCGCGGTGATGCGCTTGTCCTTCTCGACGATGACGGCGCCGCTCTTGTCGGTGAGGTCGAAGCGCGCGACCTCGCCCTTCAGCCGCTCGGGCACGAACTCCATCTGCGCGCCCGTGTCCATCAACCGGAAGTTGTCGTTGACGAAGAAGTGCGCCAGGATCGACTCGGGGTTGAGGCCGATCGCCTTGAGCAGGATGGTCACCGGCATCTTGCGGCGACGGTCGACGCGGAAGTACAGGATGTCCTTGGGGTCGAACTCGAAGTCCAACCACGAGCCGCGGTAGGGGATGATGCGCGCGCTGAACAGCAGCTTGCCGCTGCTGTGCGTCTTGCCCTTGTCGTGCTCGAAGAACACGCCCGGCGAGCGGTGGAGCTGCGACACGATCACGCGCTCGGTGCCGTTGACGATGAACGAGCCGTAGTCGGTCATGAGCGGCACTTCGCCCATGTAGACCTCCTGCTCCTTGATCTCCTTGGGCACCTTCTGCGGATGCGACTCGCGGTCGTAGATGATCATCTGCAGCTTGGCACGCACGGCCGCCGCGTAGGTCAGCCCGCGCTGCTGGCATTCGCGCACGTCGAAGGCAGGCTTGGCGATGTTGAACTCGATGAACTTCATCTCCACGAAGCCGTTATGGCTCGTGATCGGGAACGCGGAGAGGAAGGCCGCCTGCAGCCCTTCGGGCTTGCGCTTTTGCGGCGGCACGTCCTTTTGCAGGAAGGCGACGTAGGAGTCGCGCTGCATCGTCAGCAGATACGGAACCTTCAGAACGCTTTCACGCTTGCCGAAGCTTTTGCGGATGCGCTTGCGCTCGGTGTAGGTGTAGGGGGTTGCTTGCGCCATTGAAACTCTCCGTGTCGAGAGAACCCCCTTGGCCAAAGGCGGATCCTCGTCGGCGACTGGCGACTCAGACATTGCGCCTGAGGTCTGGTGGCAGGCCACTACCTGCCGCTGGCGGACAACCCCGGCATTGCACCGGAGTCCGACCAAACCCGTTCCCTGCAGTCGGATCAGGAAACACTTGCAAGGGCCGCACGCGGCGCTTGCAACAGCCACCTGACAGGGGTCGGGGCGCGCAAGCGCCTCGACCCCGATGTCGTCTTTACTTCAGTTCGGCCTTCGCGCCGGCCTCGACCAGCTTCTTCAGCGCAGCTTCGGCATCAGCCTTGGCAATGCCTTCCTTGACGGGCTTCGGCGCGCCGTCCACCAGGTCCTTGGCCTCCTTCAGGCCCAGGCCGGTCAGCTCGCGCACCGCCTTGATGACCGACACCTTGTTGGCGCCGGCTTCCAGCAGCACGACGTTGAACTCGGTCTTCTCTTCGGCGGCCGGGGCGGCGGCGCCGCCGGCACCACCGGCGGCCGGGGCGGCCATCGCGGCGGCGGACACGCCGAACTTCTCTTCAATGGCCTTCACCAGGTCATTGAGTTCCATCACGGTCATGCTGTCCATCGCGGACAGGAAAGCGTCTTTGTCGAATGCCATTTGGGGTTCCTCGAAAACGTTTGAATGGGTTCAGGCCGCGGCAGCGGCTTCGGGCGCTGCAGCTTCGCTGCCGCCGCCCTTCTTCTCGGCCACGGCGGCCAGCACGCCGGCCATGCGCTGGATGGGCGACTTCAGCAAGCCGGCCACCTGGGCGATCAGCACCTCGCGGCTGGGGATGGACGCCAGGGCCTTGACCCCGTCGGCATCCAGCGCCTTGCCGGCATAAGCGCCGCCCTTGATGACGAGCTTGTCGTTGCCCTTGGCGAAGTCGGCGACGACTTTCGCGGCGGCCACGGCATCCTCGGAAAAGCCGTAGATCAGCGGGCCGACCATGGCACCCTGGGCCACCTCGAACGGCGTGCCGGCGACGGCGCGGCGCGCCAGGGTGTTCTTCACGACGTGAAGATACACACCCTTGGCGCGCGCATCGACGCGCAGCTTGTTCAGGTGTTCCACGGTGAGGCCACGGTACTCGGCCAGCGCCAGCGTCTGCGAACGCGCGACTTGCGTCGACACGTCCGCCACCACGGCGGCCTTCTCGTTGCGGTTGAGACTCAAGGTCTGCTCCTCACACTAACGTGCCATCGCACTGCCCAAGCGGCAGCAACCCGGCACACCCGGAATCAGCGACCTTCTGTTCGGAACCACTCATTCGCGTTTCCTTCACAGCGGGTTCGCCATCTGCGCTGGAGATTAAGAATGCCGGGCCGTCCCGTTCATCCACCAGCGGTCTTGGATAGCCTGCGCAGCCTTGGGGGCTGCGCAGCCCACCAATCCTTTACGCCGCGACAGGCGCGGCAATCGAAGCCGTGTCGACGCGCACACCCACGCCCATCGTCGACGACACGGCCACCTTGCGCAGGTAGATGCCCTTGCTGCTGGCCGGCTTGGCCTTGTTGAGGGCGTCGATCAGTGCGCGCAGGTTGCTCGTCAGGCGGTCGGCGTCGAACGAACGACGGCCGATGGTCGCGTGGATGATGCCGGCCTTGTCGACGCGGAACTGCACCTGGCCGGCCTTGGCGTTCTTGACCGCGGTGGCCACGTCGGGCGTCACGGTGCCGACCTTGGGGTTGGGCATCAGGCCGCGCGGGCCCAGGATCTGGCCCAGCGTGCCGACCACGCGCATCGTGTCGGGCGAGGCGATCACGATGTCGAAGTCCATCTTGCCGGCCTTGATCTCGGCGGCCAGGTCGTCCATGCCGACGATGTCGGCGCCGGCGGCCTTGGCTTCTTCGGCCTTGGCGCCTTGCGCGAACACCGCCACGCGCTTGGTCTTGCCGGTGCCGGCGGGCAGCACGACGGCGCCGCGCACCACCTGGTCGGACTTCTTGGCGTCGATGCCCAACTGAACGGCGACGTCGATCGACTCGTCGAACTTGGCGGTGGCGCAGTCCTTCACGAGGCTCAGGGCGTCGGTCAGCGGGTACAGCTTCATGCTGTCGACCTTGCCTTGCAGCGACTTGGCTTTCTTGGTCAGCGTGGCCATGGTCAGACTCCTTCCACCGTGATGCCCATCGAGCGGGCGGAACCGGCGATGGTCTTCACGGCGGCGTCCATGTCGGCAGCCGTGAGGTCCTTGATCTTGGTCTTGGCGATCTCTTCAAGCTGGGCGCGCGTGACCTTGCCCACCTTCTCCAGGTGCGGCTTGCCCGAGCCCTTCTCGATCTTGGCCGCCTTCTTCAGCAGCACGGTCGCCGGCGGCGACTTCAGCACGAAGGTGAAGGACTTGTCGGCGAACGCCGTGATCACCACCGGCAGCTTCAGCCCCGGCTCGTAGCTCTGCGTCTGGGCGTTGAACGCCTTGCAGAACTCCATGATGTTGAGGCCGCGCTGGCCCAGCGCGGGGCCGATCGGGGGCGAAGGATTGGCCTTGCCCGCCGGAACTTGCAGCTTGATGAAGCCGACGATCTTCTTTGCCATGTGGCAACTCCTTCGAGTTCAAACGCCGGTGGAAGCCGGCTCCTCGTCACTCAACCCTTGGGTGTTCACGCATACCGGGGTTGCTGCGGTGTGCGCTCAAACTTTGCCTGCGGCCCTTCGGGCCTCGGCGACGTCCGACGAGCGTGCTCGTCAGACTTTTTCCACCTGCGCGAAATCGAGCTCGACGCCGGTGGCACGGCCGAAGATCGTGACGCTGACCTTGACCTTGCTCTTCTCGTAGTTGACTTCCTCGACCGCGCCGTTGAAGTCGGTGAACGGGCCTTCCTTGACGCGCACCAGCTCGCCCACGATCCACTCGACCTTGGGCCGCGGCTTCTCGGCGCCTTCCTGCATCTGGCTGACGATCTTGGCCACCTCGGCCTCGGAGATCGGTGCCGGGCGGTTGCGCGCGCCGCCGATGAAGCCGGTGACCTTGCTGGTGTGCTTGACCAGGTGCCAGGTGTCGTCGGCCATCTCCATCTCCACCAGCACGTAGCCGGGGTAGATGCGTCGCTCGGTCACGGTCTTCTTGCCGTTCTTGAGCTCGACCACTTCTTCAGTGGGCACCAGGATGCGACCGAACTTGTCCTGCATGCCGGCGCGGTCGATGCGCTCGCGCAGGTTGCGCTCGACGGCCTTCTCCATGCCTGAATAGGCATGGACGATGTACCAGCGCTTGTTGGAAGGCGCCGCAGCGGCAACGGCGTCAGCCGCCTGCGCCGTGGTGTCGGGGGTGGTGTCCGCGGTCATAGCAGTCCTCAGCGCTTCCAGCCCAGGATCAGGTCGTAAAGCACCCATTCCAGCGTCTTGTCGGTCAGGAACATGAACAGCGCCATGATGAAGACGAAAGCCACCACGTAGCCCGTCATCTGCAGCGCTTCCTTGCGGGTGGGCCAGACGACCTTCTTCACTTCGCGGATCGACTCGCGGCCGAAGCCGATCAGCTGCTTGCCGGGCTCGGAGATGAAGAACAGCGCCACGCCGGCCGCCAGCACCAGCAGCAGCGCAACGACGCGCAGCCACAGGTCCTGCTTGCCCAGCGCGTAGAAGACGACGATCGAGCCCACAACGAGCAAGGCGGCGCCGGCCAGCTTGGCCTTGTCGGCACTGGTGGTGACGGTCTCGACGGTGGGTTGGGTGGCCATGGGTTTTAGGTGGATCACATCAAGCGCAAAGCCCGCCGGGCTGGATCAGCGCCCGCGGGCTGTTTGGCGCCGCCTCGTCGCGAGGCTGGCGGATGGCAGGGGCAGAGGGGATCGAACCCCCGACCTTCGGTTTTGGAGACCGACGCTCTGCCAGTTGAGCTATGCCCCTGCGGTTGACCCTGGTTCCTTACTCGATGATCTTGGCCACGACGCCGGCGCCGACGGTGCGGCCGCCTTCGCGGATGG
>CAYYDJ010000038.1:0-31186 GCA_964470565.1 uncultured Rubrivivax sp. | reverse complement strand
CAACCTCGGGGACCCCTTGGGACCCCCCGAAAAGCTACTCAATGTTTTGCACCTGCTCGCGCATCTGCTCCACCAGCACCTTCATGTCCACCGAGATCGCGGTCAGCTCCAGCGCGGGCGACTTGCTGCCCAGCGTGTTGGCTTCGCGCTGCAGTTCCTGGATCAGGAAGTCCAGGCGCTTGCCCAGTTCGCCGCCGGCTTTCAGCAGGCGTTCGATCTCGTCGAGGTGCGAGGCCAGGCGGGTCAGCTCCTCGGCCACGTCGATGCGGATCGCGTAGGCCGCAGCCTCGTTGAGCGCGCGCTCCTGCATGGCCTGGGCGGGCAGGGGAGCGGCTGCGCCGGCGGTGGCCGCGCCGAGCGCTTCGTTCCAACGTTCCAGAAAACGCTGTTGCTGGCGCTGCACCACCTGCGGCACCAGAGGGCCCGCACGGGCGGCGAGGGCGCGCAGCTGCTGCACGCGGTCCAGCAGCATCGCCGCCAGGCGCTCGCCTTCGCGCTCGCGCGCTTCGCGCAGGCCTTCCACGCAGCGGCGCGCGGCTTCCAGCGCGGTCTCGTCCAGTTTCTCGGCCGCGCTGCCGCCGCGGCACCATTGCAGCACCTCGTTGACGGACAGCCCGCGGGCCTGCGGCAGCCAACCCTGCACCTGCGATTCCAGCCGCGACAGCCGGTTGAGCTGCTCGGCGGCGGGGTTGGGCCAGGGGTCGCTGGCGGCCTGCTGGGCGGCCATGCGCAACTCAACCTTGCCGCGGCGGATGCGGCTGCCGATCAGCTCGCGCAGCGCCGGCTCCAGTCCGCGCAGTTCGTCCGGTAGCCGCAGGCTCAGGTCGAGGAAGCGGCCATTGACCGAGCGCAGCTCGGCGGTCACCGCGGCGGCCGCGCCGCCGGCGCTGGGCGGGGCTTCGCAGGTGCCGCTGGCAAAGCCGGTCATGCTGTAAACTGGCATGTCAGATCTGTCGATACCTACCGTCCGCCGATTATGTCAAAGCCCAAGCCAGCCCCGTTGCCGTCGGGCACGGTGGTGGGGGGCTATCAGATCGTCAAGAAGCTCGCCGCCGGCGGCTTCGGCGTCGTGTATCTGGCCGAAGGCGAGGGCCAGCAACTCATCGCGATCAAGGAGTACCTGCCCTCGTCGCTGGCCGAGCGCTCGCCCGGCGAGTTGACGCCGCGCGTCAAGCCCGACAAGCAGCCGCTGTACCGGCTGGGGCTGAAGAGCTTCTTCGAAGAAGGCCGCTCGCTGGCGCAGATCAGCCACCCCAGCGTGGTCTCGGTGCTGAACTTCTTCCGCGAGAACGAAACCGTCTACATGGTGATGAACTACCTGCAGGGCGACACGCTGCAGGACTTCATCGTCACCGCGCGCGAGATGAAGCGGGACAAGGTGTTCCGCGAGAGCACCATCCGCAGCCTGTTCGACGAGATCCTGCGCGGCCTGCGCATCGTGCACCAGCACAAGATGCTGCACCTGGACATCAAGCCGGCCAACGTCTTCATCACCAACGACAACAAGGCGGTGATGCTGGACTTCGGCGCCGCGCGCGAGGTGCTGTCCAAAGAGGGCAACTTCATCCGCCCGATGTACACGCCGGGCTTCGCGGCACCCGAGATGTACCGCCGCGACGGCAGCCTGGGCCCCTGGACCGACATCTACGCGATCGGCGCCTGCATCTACGCCTGCATGCAGGGTTACCCGCCTAACGATGCGCCTCAACGGCTGGAGAAGGACCGCCTGGCCTTGAGCCTGTCGCGGCTGCGCAATGTCTATTCCGACAACCTGATCGAGGTGACCGAGTGGTGCATGTCGCTCGATCCGCTGAGCCGGCCGCAGAGCGTGTTCGCGCTGCAGAAGGAGCTGTCGCGCGAGACCGAGCGCCGCTACACCAAGCTCAGCTTCAGCGAGCGGCTCAAGCTGCAGCTGGAGACCATCAAGACCGGGGCCAAGACCTGAGGCGGCCATGAGATTCGCGGTCCACCAGATCAGCCGCCGCGGCGGCCGCGAGAAGAACGAAGACCGCATGGGCTACTGCTACACGCGGGACGCCGGGCTTTTCGCGCTGGCCGACGGCATGGGCGGCCACCCCGAGGGCGACATGGCCGCGCAGGTGGCGCTGCAGTCGCTGGCGGCGCGCTTCCAGCGCGAGGCCAAGCCGGCGCTGACCGACCCCTTGCGCTTCCTGCACGAGGCCATCATCGCCGGCCACCACCAACTGCTGCACTACGCCACGGCACGCTCGCTGGTGGACACGCCGCGCACCACGGTCGTCGCCTGCTTGCTGCAGGGTGCTGCCGCGTACTGGGCGCACTGCGGCGATTCGCGGCTGTACCTGATGCGCGGCGACAAGCTGATCGCCCGCACGCGCGACCATTCCTACACCGAGCTGCAGGAGGCGATGTCGCAGGTGATGCCGATCAACGAGCGGCTCAACCGCAACGTGCTCTTCACCTGCCTGGGCAGCCCCGGCAAGCCGATGATCGACACCGCCGGGCCCTTGCTGCTGCACCCCGGCGACCGCTTGCTGCTGTGCTCCGACGGCCTGTGGAGCGCCTTGCCCGACACCGTGATCACCAATGTGCTGGGCTCGCGCCCGATCTCCGACGCGGTGCCCGAGCTGGTGGAGCAAGCGCTGCGCCAGGCCGGCCCGAAGAGCGACAACGTCACCGCGCTGGCGGTGGAGTGGGAATCGGCCGAGGACATCAGCGCCAGCCCCCGCGTGTCCACGCAGTCGCTGGGCGACGAGGTCTTCGCGTCCACCATCCAGGCCAGCCTGCTGAGCGACAAGGACACCGACGAGCTCGACGAGGCCGAGATCGAGCGCTCGATCCGCGAGATCAACGAGGCCATCCAGCGCTCGTCCGCCAAGCGGCGCTGAAGCGCTGCTCAAGCCCGGCGGGCGCCTTGGCGCCACCGCTTTCAAGCCCTTGCCCAAGGACCGACGACATGACGTTTCAACGATCGGGCGGCCGCGCGGCCGATGCCCTGCGCGCGGTGCGCATCCAGCGCCGCTTCACGCGCCACGCCGAAGGCTCGGTGCTGGTGTGCTTCGGCGACACCCAGGTGCTGTGCACCGCCTCGGTGGACGAGAAGGTGCCGCCGCACAAGCGCGGCAGCGGCGAGGGCTGGGTGACGGCCGAATACGGCATGCTGCCGCGCGCCACGCACACCCGTGGTGACCGCGAGGCCGCGCGCGGCAAGCAAAGCGGCCGCACGCAGGAGATCCAGCGCCTGATCGGCCGCAGCCTGCGCAGCGTGTTCGACCTCAGCGCCTTGGGCGAGCGCTCGATCCTGATCGACTGCGACGTGCTGCAGGCCGACGGCGGCACCCGCACCGCGGCGATCACCGGTGCTTTCGTCGCCGCGCAGGACGCCGTGGGCTGGCTGCTGGCGCAAGGCCGCATCGCCGCGTCGCCGGTGCGCGACTTCGTCGCCGCGGTCTCGGTGGGCCTCGTGCAGGGCACGCCGCTGCTGGACCTGGAGTACGTCGAGGACTCGGCCTGCGACACCGACATGAACGTGGTGATGACGGCTGCCGGCGGCTTCGTCGAAGTGCAGGGCACCGCCGAGGGCGCGCCCTTCACGCGCGAGCAGATGGACCGGCTGCTGGCGCTGGCGCAAAAAGGCATCGGCGAGTTGGTGGCGGCGCAGCGCCGGGCGCTGGCCGAGGCCTGAACCTCCATGCTGCGCATCGTGCTGGCCTCCAACAACGCCAAGAAGCTGGCCGAGCTGCAGGCCTTGTTCGCCGGCTTGCCGGTCGAGCTGGTCACGCAGGGCAGCCTGGGGATTGCCGAGGCCGAGGAGCCGCACGCCACCTTCCTGGAGAACGGCCTGGCCAAGGCGCGGCACGCGGCGCGCCAGAGCGGCCTGCCGGCGCTGGCCGACGACTCGGGCCTGTGCGTCGACGCGCTCGGCGGAGCGCCGGGCGTGATCTCGGCGCACTACGCGGCGGTGCCCACCGTCGACGGCGACCGCGAGGCGCTGCGCCGCGCGCAGGACGCCGCCAACAACGCACTGTTGCTGCAACGCCTGGCCGATCAGCCGCAGCGGCGCGCGGCCTTCGTCAGCACGCTGGTGGCGCTGCGCCACGCCGACGACCCCGAGCCGCTGGTGGCCTGCGGCCGCTGGGTCGGCCGCATCCTGCACCATGCGCGCGGCAGCGGTGGCTTCGGCTACGACCCGCTGATGTTCATCCCCGAGCTCGACCGCAGCGTGGCCGAGCTCGATGCCGCCGCCAAGAACCGCGTCAGCCACCGCGCGCTGGCCGCGGCGCGGATGCGCGAGCTGTTGCGCGAGGCCTGGGCCCTTGGCGACGCCTGAGCCCATCCGCGTGCACCGCCGCGGCGACGTGCGCCTGAGCACGCTGCCGCCGCTGTCGCTGTACGTGCACCTGCCGTGGTGCCTGCGCAAGTGTCCCTACTGCGACTTCAATTCACACGAACTGCGGCAGCCCGCGGCGCTGCCCGAGGCCGACTACCTCGACGCCTTGCGCGCCGACCTCGAAGCGGCGCTGCCGCTGGTGTGGGGCCGGCGCGTGCTCAGCGTCTTCATCGGCGGCGGCACGCCCAGCCTGTTCTCGCCGGCCGGCATCGACCGACTGCTGGCCGACGTGCGCGCGCGGCTGCCGCTGGAGCCGGGCTGCGAGATCACGCTGGAGGCCAACCCCGGCACCTTCGAGCGCGACCGCTTCCGCGCCTTCCGCGCCGCCGGCGTCACGCGCTTGTCGGTGGGCGTGCAGAGCTTCGACGACGCGGCGCTGCGCGCGATCGGCCGCGTGCACGACGGCGCGCAAGCGCGCGCCGCGCTGGCCGAGGCGGCGCAGGCCTTCGACACCTTCAACGTCGACCTGATGTACGCGCTGCCGGGGCAGACGCCGGCCGCGCTGCAGGCCGACCTGCAGCAGGCGCTGGCCTACGCGCCGCCGCACCTGTCGGTCTACCACCTGACGATCGAGCCGAACACCGCGTTCGCCAACCGGCCGCCGGCAGGCCTGCCTGACGACGACCTGGCCAGCGAGATGCTGGACCTGATCGTCGAGCGCACCGCGGCGGCTGGCCTCAAACGTTACGAGGTCTCGGCCTTCGCGCGCCCCGGCCATCGCTGCGTGCACAACCAGAACTACTGGCTGTTCGGCGACTACCTGGGCATCGGCGCCGGCGCGCACGGCAAGCTGTCGTTTCCCGATCGCATCGTGCGCCAGGTGCGTTGGCGCGAGCCGGCGGCCTACATCCGCCAGGCACTGCAGGGGCGGGCGGTGTCCAACGAGCACGCGGTCAGCGCCGCGGAGCTGCCGTTCGAGTTCATGCTCAACGCCCTGCGGCTGGCCGAGGGCTTCGATCTGCCGCTGCTGGCCGAGCGCACGGGCCTGGGCCTGCAGGCACTGCAGCCGGGCTTGCAGCAGGCGCTGGACCAGGGCTGGCTGCAGCAGGACGGCCAGCGCCTGCGGCCCACCGCGCGCGGCTTCGATTTCCTCAGCGACGTGCAGCAGCTCTTCCTGGCGCCCACGGCGCGCTGAAGCGGCAACGCGTCAGCGCCGGAACACCGCCACCGCGTCCACCAGGCGGTCGGCCTGGCCGCGCATCGCATCGGCGGCGGCCGCGGTCTGCTCCACCAACGTGGCGTTCTGCTGGGTCATGCGGTCGAGCTGCGAGACCGCCACGCTGACCTGGCCGATGCCGTCCGACTGCTCGCCGTTGGCCGTGCTGATGTGGCCGATCAGCTCGTTGACGCGGCCGATGCGGCTGACGATCTCGCCCATCGCCTGCCCCGCGTGGTCGACCTGCTGGGCACCGCCTTCGACCTTGCGCACGCTGTCGTCGATCAGCACCTTGATCTCCTGCGCCGCCTGCGCGCTGCGCTGCGCCAGGCCGCGCACCTCGGCGGCCACGACCGCAAAGCCGCGGCCCTGCTCGCCGGCGCGCGCCGCCTCCACCGCGGCGTTGAGCGCCAGGATGTTGGTCTGGAACGCGATCGTGTCGATCACGCCGATGATGTCGGCAACCCGCTTGCTGCAGGCGCTGATCTCGCGCATGGTCTCGACCACGTGGCCGACGACGGCGCCGCCCTCGGCCGCGGCGCTGACGGCGCCGCCGGCCAGCTGCGCCGCTTCGCGTGCGGTGTCGGCGTTCGATCGCAGCGCCGAGGTCATCTGCGCCATCGACCCCGCCGTCTGCTGCAGGCTGGCCGCCGTCTGCTCGGTGCGCGCGCTGAGGTCGCCGTTGCCCTGCGCGATCTCGCTGCTGGCCGACCGCAGCCCGCCCACCTGCAGGCCCACGTCGTCGGCCAGCGCGCGCAGGTTCAGCCCCGCCTGGTTCACCGCGCGCAGCGCCATGCCGATCTCGTCGACGCGGTTCAGGTCGCCATGATGGTCGGGCCGGCCGGCGGCCACGCTCATGGCCTGCCGGAGCAGCAGCTCCAGCGGCCGCGAGACCTGCCAGTCCATCAGCGCGGCCACGGCCAGGCTCATCAGCATCATCGCGGCGGCAAAGGCCGCCAGCGCCGGTCCGTTCAGGCCCGCTACTGCCGCCGCCGCGATGGCCAGCAGCCCCAGCCCGGCGGCGCACCAGCGCAGCCGCCAGCGCGTGGCCAGCGTCTGCGGCCACGAGGCCCAGCGCATCAGGCCCGTTCGCACCACCAGGCCCTGGTGGAAGCGGCGCTTGCCGGCGCGGCCTTCGCGAAAGCGCCGGTAGAGCGCTTCGGCGGCCTCGATCTCCTGGCGCGCGGGCTTGGTTCGAACCGAGAGATAACCCGTTAGCTCACCACCGCGCCAGACCGGTGCGGCGTTGGCGCGCACCCAGTAGTGGTCGCCGTTCTTGCGCCGGTTCTTGACCAGGGCCGACCAGGAGTGGCCGGCCTTCAGCGTCGCCCACAGATCGGCGAAGGCCTCGCGCGGCATGTCGGGGTGGCGCACGACGTTGTGCGGCTGGCCCAGCAGCTCGTCACGGTCGAAGCCGCTGGCGGCCACGAAGGCCGCGTTGGCGTAGGTCACGTGGCTGGCGATGTCCGTGGTGGACATCAGCGTCGCTTCGTCGGGGATTTCGTGTTCGCGTTGACTGACGGGCTGGTTGATGCGCATGTCCGGGGGGCGGCGGCAGTTGAGACCTCCCTACAAATCGGCCCCCGGCGCTGCCGCTTGAATGCGGCGCGTGAACGATTCGACGCCGTGCTCAGACCCGTGTCGTGTTCATCCCTGCGGTGCTGCGCAGCCGCTCGATCAGGCGCGGGCCGATCTGCGTGACCGGCAGCACTTCGTGAGCCGCGCCGTGGGCGATGGCCTCGCGCGGCATGCCGAAGACGACGCAGCTCGCCTCGTCCTGCACGATGTTGTAGCTGCCGGCGTCGCGCAGCTCCTTCATCGCGCGCGCGCCGTCGGCGCCCATGCCGGTCAGCATCACGCCCAAGGCATTGGGCCCCACCACGCGCGCGGCGGAGCGGAACAGCACCTCGACCGACGGTTTGTGGCGGTTGACCGGCTCGCCGTCGCGCACGCGGGCGATGTAGTTGGCGCCCGAGCGCTCCACCGAGAGGTGCAGGCCGCCCGGCGCGATGTAGGCGTGGCCGGGCAGCACGCGCTCGCCGTCGCTGGCCTCGGCCACGCGGATGCGGCACAGCGTGTTCAGGCGCGCTGCGTAGTTGCGCGTGAAGCCCGGTGGCATGTGCTGCGTGATCATCACCGCCGGTGCATCGGGCGGCAGCCGTACCAGCACCTCGCGCGTGGCCTCGGTGCCGCCGGTGGAGGCACCGATGAAGATGATCTTCTCGGTCGACAGCCGGCCCAGCGCCGCCGGCGCCGCGCCCGCCGTGGTGCCGCCGGCCGCGGCGGCCGGAGCCAGCCGGCGCACGGTGGCGCGCGCCGCGGTGCGGATCTTTTCGGTGATGTCGTCGCCCAGCTTGCGCAGCCCGTCGGCAACCCCGATCTTGGGCTTGGCCACGAAGTCCACCGCGCCCAGCTCGAGCGCGCGCAGCGTCACCTCGGCGCCGTGCTCGGTGAGCGTGGAGACCATCACCACCGGCATCGGCCGCAGCCGCATCAGGCGGCTGAGGAAGTCCAGCCCGTCCATGCGCGGCATCTCGACGTCCAGCGTGATCACGTCGGGGTCGAGGTTGCGGATCATCTCGCGCGCCACCAGCGGATCGGCGGCGGCGCCGATGCAGGTCATGTCGCTCTGGCGGTTGATGATCTCGGCCAGCAGGCCGCGCACCAGGGCCGAATCGTCGACCACGATTACCCGCGTCTTCATCGCTTTTCCCTGAGTCATGAGCGTCAAAACAAGTCGACCGAGCCGCCGGCGGCCACGGCCGGCGCGGCCGCGGCGCGTTCCTGCGCCAGCAGCATCTCGGTGTTGGTGGAAGCCAGCCGCTTGACCATGGCCTTGCCGCTGGCCGGCAGGAAGCACACCTTGCGCGGGTGGATGTCCAGCACGTCCTTGGACACCACGGTGATGCGCTCGGTGCGCAGATAGTTCATTACGAAGGTCGTGTTGCGCTCGCCGACGTTGAGGGTGCTCATGCCGCTGATCACCGCGCCGCCGCCGAAGACCTTGGCCTCCATCGTCGCGCGCGTGGCGCCGCGCTTGACCATCTCGCCGATCAGCAGGTCCATCGCGAACGAGCCATAACGCCCGCCATCGGCGGCGCCACCGCTGTCGGGCAGCATGAAGTGGTTCATGCCGCCGACGCGGCGCTCGCGGTCCCACAGGCAGGCGGCGATGCACGAGCCCAGCGTGGTCATGATCGCGATGTCCTCGTCGAACACGAAGTACTCGCCGGGCAGCACCTTCACCGCCTCGCAGCTGAAATGGGTGTCGTAGAAGAAGAACGAGGCCTGTCCGGGCCGGCGCGGCAGCGCCTTCAGGCGTTGCAGCCGTGGCGTGGCGCCCAGCGTGGGGCGTGGCGCGGCGGCAAAGGCGGCGCTCATCACACGCGCTCGTAGACGGTCTTGCCGCGCAGGCGGAAGATGTCCGACGACTCGGTGAAGTTCTCCGAATGCCCCACGTACAGCAGGCCGCCCGGGCGCAGCACGGCGTGGGTGCGCTCCAGCACCTGGCGCTGCGTGGGTGCGTCGAAGTAGATCATCACGTTGCGGCAGAACACGATGTCGAAAGGCTCGCCCAGCGACGACCAGTCGCGGTTCATCAGGTTGAAGGGGCGGAAGTCGATCAGCCGCGCCAGCTCGGGCTTGACGCGGATGAAGCCGGCGTTGGCGCCGGTGCCGCGCATGAAGTGGCGGCGCAGCCGCTCGGGCGAGAGCCCGCGCGCATCGGCGGCGTAGACGCCGCGGCGCGCGGTGGCCAGCACCTGGGTGTCGATGTCGCTGCACACCAGTTTGACCTGCGCCGACAGGCCCAGCGACTCCACCGCCGTCATCGCCAGCGAATACGGCTCCTCGCCGGTGCTGGCGGCGTTGCACCAGATGCGGATCGGCCGCGAGGCGCGCGCGCGCAGGTCGTCGGCCAGCGAGTGGAAGTGGTGCTCCTCGCGGAAGAACGAGGTCAGGTTGGTGGTCAGGCTGTTGATGAAGGCCTGCCATTCGGCCGCCGGCGCACCGTGTTCCAGCCACTGCAGATAACTGCCGAAGCTGGTGTATCCGGTCTCGCGCAGGCGGCGCGCCAGGCGGCTGTAGACCATGGCCTGCTTGCCGGCGTGCAGGCTGATGCCGGCGCGCTGGTAGATCAGCGTGCGGACGCGATCGAATTCGGCAGGGCTGAGCGTGAACTCCGGCTCGGCCAGATCCAGCGGCGGGGCGATGATGGGTTGATTCATGAACGGCGTCGGTCAAGCCCGTGCGCATCAGGGCCGGGCCAGTGTGCCGCCGGCCGCGCGCCGCCAAGCGCGGAAATGGGCGGCTGCGGCCGTGCTATTCCAAAGGCGCAGCCCAGGGGGGCGCTGCTAGACTGGCTGCCAACTTGGTCCACCTCCCCGCCATTCGTGCCCCGCAACACGGCCACCGCTGACGTCGAGCCGGCCCCGCTGCAACTGGAGCGGGCGCTGCAGTTGCTGGCGCAGTCCGGACGGCCGCTGCCGGCGGGCAAGGCGGGCAGCGCGGCCTGGCTGCAAGGCCTGATCGACGCGCTGGTGGAGTTGTCCAGCCGCGATGCGCTGACCGGCCTGGCCAACCGCCGCAGTTTCGAGCTGGCGATGGCGCGCGAGGTCGACCGCGTGGCGCGCAGCGGCGAGCCGGCGCTGCTGTTGATGTTGGACATCGACCACTTCAAGCGCGTCAACGACAGCCACGGCCACGCCGCCGGCGACCAGGTGCTGCGCACCGTGGCCGGCGCGCTGCTGGAGAGCGTGCGCCCGATGGACCTGGTGGCGCGCATCGGCGGCGAAGAGTTCGCCATCATCCTGCCCAACTGTCCGGCGGCCTTCGGCGCCACGGTGGCCGAGCGCATCCGCCGCCGCGTGGAGCGTGCGCCGGTGGCCGTGGGCCCGGGCGGGCCGTCGATCAAGGTGACCATCAGCACCGGCGGCGCCTTCGCGCCGCAGTGGGTGCGCTCGACGCCGACGCTGTGGATCGAGCGCGCCGACCAGCAGCTCTACAAGGCCAAGGCCCTGGGTCGCAACCTGGTGCAACTGGAAACCACGCCGGTCTCGCTGGTCAGCGCCGACGAGCGCCGCGCCTTGTTCGACAGCACTTTCTCAGAGGACATTGGATGAGCGCCGCACGGCCGTTCCGAAGGCGCTCGCTCCCCCTCGGGGGGACGGCGCGCAGCGCCGAGGGGGCGTCATGAGCACGCCCGCGCGGCGATCCCGCATCATGGCCGTCACCAGCGGCAAGGGCGGCGTGGGAAAGACTTTCGTGGCCGCCAACCTGGCCGCGGCGCTGGCCCGCCAGGGCGAGAAGGTGCTGGTGCTGGACGCCGACCTCGGCCTGGCCAACCTCGACGTGGTGCTGAACCTGTTCCCCAAGATCACGCTGCACGACGTGTTCACCGGCAAGTGCTCGCTGGACGAAGCCATCCTGCCCGCGCCGGGCGGCTTCTCGGTGCTGCTGGCCGGCTCGGGCATGGTCGAGTATTCGCGCATGACGCCGGAAGTGCGCACACAGCTGCAGCAGGTGATCGCCGTGGTGGCGCCGCGCTTCGACCGCGTGCTGCTGGACACCGGCGCCGGCATCTCCGACGTGGTGCTGTACGCCGTCTCGCTGGCCGACGACGTGCTGGTCGTCGCGACGCCCGAGCCGACCTCGATGACCGACGCCTACGCCACCATCAAGGTGCTGGCCACCACGCAGGGCCGGCGCGAGATCCACCTGCTGGTCAACCAGGTCCGCCGCCCCGGCGAAGGGCGCAGCGTGCGCCAGCAGCTGCAGCAGGTGCTGGACCGCTACGTCAGCACCGGCCTCGACAGCCCGGTGCAGCTGGAGCTGGTGGGCGAGGTGCCCGCCGACCCCGCGGTGCGCGAGGCCGTGCAGCGCCGCCACCTGCTGCTGGAGGCGATGCCCGGCGCCAAGGCGGCGCAGGCGGTGGTGGCGGTGGCGTCGCGGCTGGTGGCCGGGCGCGACTGAAGCGCCCAAGTCTCGTCAGGCGTTGCGATCGAGCAGCGCGATCAAGGCGCCCGCGCCGCCCTGTGGCCCGCTGGCCTGGGCGAAGGCGATCACCTCGGCGCATTGCGCCAGCCAGCGCTGCACCTTGGCCTTGAGCACCGGCCGCCGCCCCGGCGAGCCGTGGCCCTTGCCGTGAACCACGCGCACGCAGCGCTGGCCGCGCCGTGCGGCCTCGCCCAGAAAGCCCAGCAGCGCGGCGCGCGCCTCGTCGCGGCGCAGGCCGTGGAGGTCGATCTCGCCCTGGATCGCCCACTGGCCGCGGCGCAGCCGGCCCACCACGTCGGGGCCGACGCCGGGACGGCGAAAGCTCAGGCCGTCGTCGGTGAGCAGCAGCGATTCCAGGTCCACTTCGTCGGACCAGGCCTCCAGCAGCGCGGCGCGCTCGTCGGCTTCGCGCTGCAGCGGCAGCGGCGGCGGCTTCGGGCGGCGCAACTCGGCGCGACCGCTAGGCGGCAGCGGCGTCACCGGCCCCACGGCGGTGGCGAAGAGCTGGCGCGCGCGTTCGGCGGCAGCCCGTTCGGCGCGGGCGCGGGCCGCTCGCTCGGCATCGTCGCGGCGCTGCTGCGCCAGGTGCTCGTGCAAGGCCTTCAAGCTGTGCAGGCCGTGGCCGCGCAAGGCGGGGCGCGTCACATCAAGCCTCGCTCGGCCAAAGACACCACCTGGCCCTGGCCGACGACGAAATGGTCCAGCACCCGCACTTCCACCAGCGCCAGCGCCGAGCGCAGCGTCTGCGTCAGCGCCTCGTCGGCGCGCGAAGGCTCGGCCGAGCCCGAGGGGTGGTTGTGCGCCAGGATCACCGCAGCGGCGTTGAGGGCGATCGCGCGGCGCACCACCTCGCGCGGGTGCACCGTGGTGTGCGTCAGCGTGCCGCGGAACATCTCCTCCAGCACCAGCAGCCGGTGCTGCTGGTCGAGGAACAGCACGGCGAACACCTCCTGCGGCAGCGCGCCGAGGTGCAGCGCGAGGTAGTCCTTCACGTGCTGCGGCGAATCGAAGACCGGTGCCGTGCGCAGCGGCTGCGCCACCGCGCGGCGGGCGATCTCCATCACCGCCAGGATCTCGGCGCGCTTGGCCGGCCCCAGGCCCTTGACGGCGGCGAGGCCACGCGCATCGGCGTTCAGCAGCCCGGCGATGCCGCCGAAGCGATCCAGCAGCGCCTGCGCCAGCGCCAGCACGCCCTGGCCGGCGATGCCGGTGCGCAGCAGCAGCGCCAGCAACTCGCCGTCGGCCAGCGCGGCGGGACCGCGCGCCAGCAGCTTTTCGCGCGGGCGCTGGTCGGCGGGCAGGTCCTTGGGCGTCATGGTCGGCGCGGGGGTCGGGAGCCGCCGCATAAAATCGCGCACCAGTCTATTCGAGGCGCGCCGCAGTCCGGCGCGCGTGGCCGCCGTGATCCGCATCCAGCCGGGCTCCTTCCTCACCTTGCACTACCGCCTGGCGGGCGCCGACGGCGCCGACGTCGTCAACACCTTCGGCGGCAAGCCGGCCACGCTGTCGCTGGGCACGGGGCAGCTCGCGCCGGCGCTGGAGCAGCGGCTGATCGGGCTGGAGGAGGGCGCGCACGCTCGCTTCGAGGTGCCCGCCGGCACGGCCTTCGGCGAGCGCAACCCTGAACTGCTGCAGCGCGTGAAGCTCTCGCTGCTGCAGGAGCTGGGCGAGCCCGACGCCAGCTACGAATGCGGCGACGTGGTGCAGTTTCCCACCCCCGACGGCCAGGGCAGCTATGCCGGCGTGGTGCGCGACAAGGGCGATGGCTGGCTGCTGTTCGACTTCAACCATCCGCTGGCCGGCCAGGCGCTGCAGTTCGAGGTGCAGGTGCTGGGAGTGTTGGAGTGAGCGCGCCGGGCCGCTCCCAAGCGCTCGCTCCGGCGCGCGCAGCGCGAAGGATCGACCGATGAGCGACGTGCAGGATGTGCTGCTGGCCGAGCCGCGCGGCTTTTGCGCCGGGGTCGACCGCGCGATCGAGATCGTCGAGCGCGCGCTGCAGCGCTTCGGCGCGCCGATCTACGTGCGCCACGAGATCGTGCACAACACCTACGTCGTTGCCGACCTGCGCGCCAAGGGCGCGATCTTCATCGAAGAGCTCGACGAGGTGCCGCCCGGCGCGACGCTGATCTTCAGCGCCCACGGCGTCAGCAAGGCGCTGCGCGCCGAGGCGGCGCGGCGCGGCTTCCAGGTCTTCGACGCCACCTGCCCGCTGGTGACCAAGGTGCACGTCGAGGTGGCCAAGCTCGCCCGCGAAGGCTACGAGTTCATCATGATCGGCCACAAGGGCCACCCCGAGGTGGAAGGCACCATGGGGCAGCTGAGCGACGGCATCTACCTGGTGGAATCGGTGGCAGACGTGGCGAACGTGCGCCCGCGCACGCCGAAGCTCGCGGTGGTGACGCAGACCACGCTCAGCGTCGACGACGCGGCCGCCATCCTGGCAGAGGTCAAGCGTTGCTTCCCCGGCGTGCGCGAGCCCAAGCAGCAGGACATCTGCTACGCCACCCAGAACCGGCAGGACGCCGTGAAGGTGCTCGCGCCCGCGGTGGACGTGGTGGTGGTGGTCGGCAGCCCCACCAGCAGCAACAGCAACCGCCTGCGCGAACTGGCCGAGCGCCTGGGCACGCCGGCGTACATGGTGGACAGCGCCGACGACTTGCAGGCCGCATGGTTCGACAAGCGGCCGCGCGTGGGCGTGACCGCCGGCGCCTCGGCGCCCGACATCCTGGTGCAGCAGGTGGTCGCGCGGCTGCGCGAGCTGGGCGCCGTCGCCGTGCGCAAGATGCAGGGCGTGCAGGAGCACGTGCACTTCCCGCTGCCGCGCGGGCTGGGTGGCGGCGGGCTGCTGCGTGCCGGCAGCGACCGCGCCGAGAAGGCCGCCGGCGCCGACAAGGCCCCGAGCGCCGAGCGATCTTGACGCGCGCCTGAGCCTGCATGGCCCGCGGCGCCTGCCGCTGCGGCGCCATCGACCGATTCCATCGTTTGCGAAAGACCCCGTCATGCTCGACATCAACCTGCTGCGCCGCGACCTTGCCGGCGTGATCGCGCGCCTTGAACGGCGCCAGCAACCGCAAGCCTTCCTCGACGTGGACCGCTTCAGCGCGTTGGAGGCCGAACGCAAGCGCATCCAGACCCGCACCGAGGAACTGCAGGCGCAGCGCAACAGCCTGTCCAAGCAGATCGGCCAGGCCAAGGCCAAGGGAGGCGATGCCAGCGCCCTGATGAATCAGGTGGCCGGCATCGCCGACGAGTTGAAGGCCGGCGCCGAGCGGCTGGATGCGTTGCAGGCCGAGCTGCACGCGATGCTGATGGCCGTGCCCAACCTGCCGCAGGACGGCGTGCCCGTGGGCGCCGACGAGAGCGGCAACGTCGAAGTGCGGCGCTGGGGCAGCCCGCGCGCCTTCGACTTCGCGGTCAAGGACCACGTCGACCTGGGCGCGCCGCTGGGGCTGGACTTCGACACCGGCGCCAAGCTCTCGGGCTCGCGCTTCAGCTTCCTGCGCGGGCCGGCAGCGCGGCTGCACCGGGCGCTGGCGCAGTTCATGCTGGACGTGCAGACGCGCGAGCACGGCTACACCGAGTGCTACACGCCCTACATCGTCAACCGCGAGATCCTGGAAGGCACGGGGCAGTTGCCGAAGTTCAAGGAGGACATGTTCTGGGTGTACCGAGGAAGCACCGGCGAAGCCGGCGCGGGTGGCGGCGATGAGCAGCAGGCCGAGCAGTACCTGATCAGCACCAGCGAGATCAGCCTGACCAATACCGTGCGCGAGCAGATCCTCGATGCGGCACAACTGCCGATCAAGCTCACCGCACACAGCCCCTGCTTCCGCTCCGAGGCGGGCAGCGCCGGGCGCGACACGCGCGGCATGATCCGCCAGCACCAGTTCGACAAGGTCGAGATGGTGCAGGTCACCACGCCCGAGCAGAGCAACGCGGCGCTGGAGCAGATGGTGGGCCACGCCGAGGCCGTGTTGCAGAAGCTGGAGCTGCCGTACCGCGTGATCACGCTGTGCACCGGCGACATGGGCTTCGGCTCGGCCAAGACCTACGACCTGGAGGTCTGGCTGCCGGCGCAGAACACCTACCGCGAGATCAGCTCGTGCAGCAATTGCGAGGCCTTCCAGGCGCGGCGCATGCAGGCGCGCTTTCGCAATGCGGCCGGCAAGCCCGAGCTGGTGCACACGCTCAACGGCTCGGGCCTGGCGGTCGGCCGCACGCTGGTGGCGGTGCTGGAGAACCACCAGCAAGCCGACGGCAGCATCCGCGTGCCCGCGGTGCTGCGGCCCTATCTGCACGGCGACGAGGTGCTGCGCGGTTGATCGGCTAGAATCCGCGGCTTCGCTCGAAGCGAGACCACCGGAGAGATGGCAGAGTGGTCGAATGCGCCGGACTCGAAATCCGGTATACGGGTCTCCCGTATCGAGGGTTCGAATCCCTCTCTCTCCGCCAGTCGTGATGGGACCCCAGCCGCCGCCGAGCGGCTTTTTTCATCCCCGGGGCCGCTGGGAGATACTCCGCCGCGTTCGCTCGAGGATCTCGCATGAAACTCGCCACCGTTCCCAACGGCACGCCCGACGGCCAGCTCGTCGTGGTGTCTTCCAAGCTCTCGCGCTGCGTCGCGGCGACCGCGATCGCGCCCAACCTGCAGACGGCCTTGGAGCGATGGACGAGCGCCGAGCCCGCGCTGCGCGAGCTGGCCGCGGCGCTGGAGCGCGGGCAGGCGGCGCAGGCCGTGCCGTTCGAGCCCACGCTGGCGCTGGCGCCGCTGCCGCGGGCCTGGCAGTGGCTGGACGGCTCGGCCTTCCAGTCGCACGGCGACCTGATGCAGGTGGTGTTCAAGCTCGACAAGGCGCCCACCGACAGGCCGCTGATGTACCAAGGCATGTCAGACCGCTTCATCGCGCCGGCCGCCGAAGTGCCGATGCCGTCGACCGACGACGGCATCGATTTCGAGGGCGAGTTCGGCGTCATCACCGACGCGGTGCCCATGGGCTGCAGCGCGGCCGATGCGGCAAGCCACATCCGGCTGGTGGTGCTGATCAACGACTGGTCGCTGCGCCGCCTGGCGCCGATCGAGATGAAGACCGGCTTCGGCTGGGTGCAGGCCAAGCCTGCCAGCGCGATGGCGCCGGTGGCCGTGACGCCCGACGAGCTGGGCGAGGGCTGGCGCGAGGCGCGCGTGCAGATGCGGCTGGAGGTGGACTGGAACGGCCGCCGCTTCGGCGCCGCGCATGGCGGCGCCATGGCATTCGGCTTCGACCAGCTGGTGGCGCACGCGGCCTACAGTCGCGACCTGGTGGCCGGCACCGTGATCGGCTCGGGCACGGTGTCCAACGAGGACTACCGCCGCGTCGGTTCGTCGTGCATCGCCGAGCGGCGGGCGATCGAGCTGCTCGACGAAGGCGAGCCGCGCACGCCCTACCTGGCCTTCGGTGACCGCGTGCGCCTGGCGGCGCGGCTGGACGACGGCCGCGACGGGCCTTTCGGCGCGATCGACCAGCGGGTGGTGCCGCTGCGTTGATCCCGACGCGCGCCGCGGCCGCCGCGGCGCCGCGCTGGTATGGCCGGCGGCGATACCTCGCATCGCCAGCCGCCATTCGTCAGATGCGGCCGCGGTCCTTAGCATCGCGGCCGCCATGTTCAAGTACTTTCCCACCAACTACGTCTGGAACCTCTCGGTCGACCTCGCGATCGAGATGGGCGCGCGCATCGGCGAGATCGAGGCGATGTGCGCGCCGCTGCAGGAGGCCGCCAAGGCGCCCGACGCCGCCGGCACGCACGCCTTCCGCGAGACCTGGGTGCGCATGGCCGACCAGTTGTGCGCACTGGCCGACGAAGACCGCGCGCGTGGCCGCCTGCTCTCGGCCGGCGAGAAGCTCAGCCGCGCCGCCAGCTACCTGATCACCGCCGAGCGGCTGCACGCGCACGACGCGCCGGGCCGGCTGGCGCTTTATCAGCGGCACCTGGCGCTGTTCGCTGAAGGCATCCGGCTCAGCGGCGAGAACTGCCGGCGCGTGGAGATCCCCTACGACGGCAAGACGCTGGCCGCGCTGTACGTGCGCGCCGAAGGCGTGCAGGCAAGGGCGCCGATCCTGGTGCAGCTCAACGGCCTGGACTCGACCAAGGAGATGAAGTACCGCGTCGGCCTGCCGGGGTGGCTGGCCCGGCGCGGCGTTTCGTCGCTGGTGGTCGACCAGCCCGGCAGCGGCGAAGCGCTGCGCCTGCAGGGGCTGACGGCGCGCTACGACAGCGAGCATTGGGCCAGCCGCATCGTCGACTGGCTGGAGACCCGCGACGACGTCGACCCCCGGCGCATCGGGCTCGAAGGCGTGTCGCTGGGCGGCTACTACTGCCCGCGCGCGGTGGCCTTCGAACCGCGCTTTGCCTGCGGCGTGGCCTGGGGCGCCAACCACGACTGGCGCGACGTGCAAAAGCGCCGGCTGGACAAGGAAGGCAACTTCCCGGTGCCGCATTACTGGGCCCATGTCTGCTGGGTCTGGGGCGCGCGCGACACGGCCGAGTTCATGCGCATCGCCGAGCAGGTGCACCTGGACGGCGTGGTTGAGAAGATCCGCGTGCCCTTTCTCGTCACCCACGGCGAGAAGGACTCGCAGATCCCGCTGAAGTGGGCACAGCGCACCTACGAGCAGCTCGTCAACAGCCCGCGGCGCGAGCTGAAGATCTTCACCGAGCGCGAAGGCGGCTGCCAGCACTCGAGCTTCGACAACTCGATCAACGCCGGCCACTACATCGCCGACTGGGTGGCCGAGATGCTGGGCGGCCGCACGGCGCTGTGAACGAGGAGACACTGACCGTGACCGTTAGCAGCCGCCGCCGCTTCCTCACCCTGGCCGCCGGCCTCGGCGCCACGGCCGCCGCGGGCAGCGGCAGGGCGCAAGGCGGCGCCTACCCCGACCACGCGATCAAGCTGGTGGTGCCCAACCCGCCGGGCGGGCCGTCGGACATCGTCGCGCGCTTCCTTGCCGAGCCGATGCGCGCCGAGCTGGGGCAGACGCTGGTGGTCGACAACCGCCCCGGCGCCGCGGGGCTGATCGGCACCGCCGCGGTGGCCGCGGCGCCGGCCGACGGCTACACGGTGCTGGTGACCTCGCGCTCCAACCACGTGATGGCGCCGCTGGTGCAGAAGAACGCGACGGTGGACCCGCCCAAGGACCTGGCCGCGGTGGGGCTGGCGCTGCGCGCGGTGGGCTTGTTCGTCACGCCGGCGGCGGCGCCGTTCAAGTCGCTGCAGGAGCTGATCGCGCAGGCCAAGGCCAGGCCCGGCAGCCTGTTCTACGGCAGCGCGGGCATCGGCGCCACCAACCACGTGGCGATCGAGCAGTTCAAGGCGCTGGCCGGCATCGACCTGACGCACGTGCCCTACAAGGGATCGGGCCCGCTGATCACCGCGCTGATGGCCGGTGAGGTGCAGCTCGCGCTGCTGGATTTCGCGTCGGCGCAGCCGGGGTTGAAGAACGGCTCGCTGCGGCCGCTGGTGCAGACCGCGGCGCGCCGGCTGCCTTCGCTGCCCGAGGTGCCGACGCTGGCCGAGAGCGGCTTTCGCCAATACGACCCTTCGTTCTGGATCGGCCTGGCCGTGCCGCGCGGCACGCCGGTGCCGGTGGTGGCGCGGCTCAACAAGGCGCTGAACGCGGCGTTGGCCGAGACGGCGATGAAGGCGCGCGCCCAGGTCAACGGCTGGGAGCTGGTGGGCGGCGCGCCGCGGGTGCTGGACGACACCATCGCGCAGGACATGGGCGAGTTCCCGGCGCTGGTCAAGCGGCTGGCGCTGCAGGGCTGAACGGCGCGCCTGCAGGCGCGGCCAGGGTCTCAAAGCGACGGCAGCTGCTCCGCGCCTTCGATGATGCGCTCGCGCACCCATTGCACACCGGGGTCGTCGGCGCGGTAGCGATGCCACTGCAGCAGCTCGGTGAGCCGCGGCGTCTGCAGCGGCGGCTGCAGCAGCCGCACCGGCATCGATTGCTCGAACTGCATCGCCAGCCGCGTCTGCACCGTCGCGATGCGCCGGGTGCCGACGATGAAGCGCGCCATCAGCGCAAAGCTGTGTGCAATGACGTCGATGCGCCGCGTGGCGCCGTGCTCGTTGGCGTACCACTGCTCGAACCAGGGATTGGCGCTGCGCTCCTGCTGGTAGACCACATGGCCCAGCGACTGGTACTGCTCCAGCGTGATGCCGTGCGCCAGCGCGCGGTGCTGGCGGCAGGCGATGATGTGGTAGCTGTCGTCGAACAGCACGGCCTGCGGATGCTCGGGCACCGTCAGATGCGCCGGCGTGACCAGGAAGTCGACGCGGCCCTGGTCCAGCTCCTGCGCCATCCCCGGGCTGCTGGGGCGGATGTCGAAGCTCAGGCCCGGTGCCTGCGGCTCGATGCGGCGCAGCACCTCGGCCAGCATCACGTGCGAGACGTAGTCCGACGCGATGATGGTGAAGTGCCGGCGCGCACTGGCGGGCTCGAAATCGGGCCGCACGCCCAGCGTCGAATCGACCTTGGCGATGATGTCCCGCACCGGCTGCATCAGGCTTTCGGCGCGCGGCGTCAGCCGCATCGTGCGGCCCACGGGCACCAGCAGCGGGTCGTCGAAGTATTCGCGCAGCCGCGCCAGCACGCCGCTCATCGCCGACTGCGTCAGGTGCATGCGCTCGGCCGCGCGCGTCACGTTGCGCTCGGCCAGCAGCGCGTCGAGCGCGATCAGCAAATTGAGGTCGATGCGCTGGTAACGCATGGCGGCACATCATATCGAGCAGGTATCGGGCGCCGCGATGGCAAGCATCGCGACAATCCGTTGGCGCCGCGGCGGCCCTCTGTCTACGCTGGCTGCCACCATGGGCAAACACAATCCGTTGAAAGGCTGGCAGGTCGATCGCGCCGCGATCCGCCACGTCGGCCAAGACCTGCAGCGCCCCGAGTGCGTGCTGGCCGAGCGCGACGGCACGCTGTGGGCAGCCGATGCGCGCGGCGGCGTGATGCGCATCGCCGCCGACGGCGCCCAGCGCCTGATCGTGCCGGCCACGTCGCCGGCCGATGCCGCCGTGGACTTCGAAACCCGCTACGTGCAAAGCCAGGGCTCGCTGCCCAATGGCATGGCCTTCCTGCCCAACGGCGACTTCGTGATCGCCAACTGGGGCAGCGACGCAGTGGAGGTGATGACGCGCGAAGGTCGCCTGCGGCGCTGGTTCGACCGCATCGACGGCCAGCCGCTGGGCAAGGCCAACTTCGTGCTGCGCGACCGCCGCGGCCGCATCTGGCTGACCGTGACCACGCGCATGCAGCCCTGGACCGAATCGATCAACGCCCGCGCGCGCGACGGCTACATCGCGCTGATCGACGAACGCGGCGTGCGCATCGTCGCCGACGGGTTCGAGGGCACCAACGAGGTCCGAATGGATGCCGACGAGGAATGGCTCTACGTCGTGGAAAGCAACGCGCGCCGCATCTCGCGCCTGCGCGTGCACGACGACGGCTCGCTCAGCGAGCGCGAGGTCTACGGTCCCAGCCGCCTCGCCGGCTTCCCCGACGGCTTTGCCTTCGACGCCTTCGGCAACCTGTGGGTCACGCTGGTCATGGCCGACGTGCTGATCGCCATCACGCCCGAGGGCGAGGTGCTGACGCTGCTGGACGACAGCAACGTGCCGGCGCGGCGCACGCTGGACCGGCACTACGAGGCGCGCACGTTAACGCCCGAGATCATGGCCGCCTGCGCCGGCACGCTGGCGCCCTGGATGGCCAGCCTCACCTTCGGCGGCGCCGACCTGCACACGGTCCACCTCGGCAGCCTGCGCGGCAGCACGCTGCCGAGCTTTCGCTCGCCGGTGGCCGGGCTGCCGCTGGCGCATTGGCAAGTGTGATTGGCAAGTGTGAAAGGAGACCAAGCGGTGCAGGTGCGGGGCGGACGCCGTGGGCGTTTCGGCACGCGATGGACGGCGCGCTGGACCCCGTGGTGCCGGCCGGCGCCGACACCACGGCTGAGCGCATGAGCGACGTCGGCCTGGTCGATGCGCGCTGGCTGGTCTTCCTGCGCGTGGCGGCGCTGGGCAGCCTGAGCAAGGCGGCGCTGGCGCTTGACATGCCGCAGTCGATGGTCAGCCGGCAGATCGCGCAGCTCGAGCAGGCCTGCGGCGAGCGGCTGTTTCGCCGCACCGGCCGCGGCGTGGTGATCACCGATTTCGGCCAGCACCTGCTGCCGCGCGTGCAGCGCCTGGCGGCCGATGCCGATGCCTTGAGCGACGACATCCGCAGCGCCGCCGGCCAGCCCGCGGGCGAGGTGCGCGTGGGCCTGCTGCCGACGGCGGTGCGCCAGTTCGCCGGGCCGCTGTCGGCCGCCGTGCGTGCGCTGTTGCCGCTGGTGCGGCTGCACCTGGTGGAAGCCGCCAGTGCGCAGCTCGAAGAGCATCTGCACGAAGGCCGGCTGGACATGGCGCTGGTGCTACGCGAATCGGCGGCCAGCCTGGGCGACGAGCCGGTGCTGGCGCGCATGGCGCTGTGCCTCGTGGGCCGCCGCGGCGACCCGCAAGTGCAAGGCGCGGACCTGCCGCTGGCCGCCTTGAGCGGCCTGCCGCTGGTGCTGCCCAGCCGGCCGCATCTGCTGCGGGCGCGGCTGGACCAGCTCGCCGTCGAGCACGGCCTGGCGCTGCAGGTGGCGCTGGAGGCCGATTCGGTGGGGCTGCAGCACGAGGTGGTGGCCGCCGGCGGCGGCTACGCCATCGCCTCGGTGCTGCCGGGGCTGCTGGACGAGCGGCTGGCCTCGGCGCGCATCGTCGACCCGGTGCTCGAGCGCTTCGTCGTGCTGGGCGAATCGGTGCGGCGCCCGCACACGCGCGCGACGCAGGCGGTGCGCGGGCTGCTGTGCCGGTTGATCGAGCCCGCGGCCGGGGCTGACGAGCGCTGATGCCCAGCCATCCGCGCGGCGCATAGCTGCTTTCGACGGCCAGCAGTTCCGCAACCGGGCGGCCGCTCCTATCGTCGGCTCGGCCTGAGCTTTTCACCGCAACGAACCGTGTCAGACCAGCCCGCGCTCGAACCGCCGCCGCCCACGCTCTTCATCAGCGATGCCGAGGTTGCCGCGCTGGCCGACTGGCCGGCCGTCGTCGCGGCGCTGGCCGAAGCCTATGCGCGGCCCGTCTCGCCGGCGATGCTGCCACCGCGCACGATGGCGCGCGGCGACGGCATCTGGCTGCGCAGCCTGAGCGCGGTCTCGCCCGCCGGCGGGCATCTGGGCTGCAAGCTGATCGCCGCGTCGCCGCGCGCGCGCCGTGCCAGCTACCTGATCTCGCTGTTCGACCCCGAGACCATGGCCTTGAGCGCGCTGATCGACGGCAACCGCGTCACCGGCTTGCGCACCGCCGGCACCGCCGCGGTGGCGGTCGACCGGCTGGCGCCGCGGCGGCCGCTGCAGGTGGCGGTGATCGGCTCGGGCTTCGAGGCGCGCGGCGCACTCGACGGCCTGCGCGCGGTGCGCGAGCTGCGCCGCGTGCGCGTCTACAGCCCCACGCCGGCCAGCCGCGAGCGCTTTGCCGCGGCTTTCAGCCCCGCGCTCGACATCAGCGCCGTCGACAGCGCCGAAGCTGCGGTGCAGGGCGCCGAGCTGGTGATCTGCGCGGCGCGCAGCCGCGACGAATCGCCGGTGCTGCGCGGCACCTGGCTGGCCGCGGGCGCCACCGTGGTCTCGCTGGGCTCCACGCTGCCCGAGCAGCGCGAGGTCGACGAGGACACGATGGCGCGCGCCACCTGCATCGTGGCCGACATGCCCGACGAGGTGGCGCACGACACCGGCGACGCCATCGCCGCCGCACGCGCCGGCGTGCCGCTGGCCGGCAAGCTGCTGCCGCTGGCCGAGGTGGTGGCCGGCCGCATCGCGCCGCGCCAGGCTGAAGGCGACATCGTGCTCTACAAGTCGGTCGGCTCGGCACTGCAGGACGTGGTGGTCGCCGAGATGCTGCTGGCCCGCGCGCGCGAGCGCGCCCTGGGCACGGCGCTGCCGGCCAGCATCCTGCCGGTGGCCAAGTAACGCTGGAACTCAACGCACACAGGAGACCACCCCGTGCCCCGCTACCGCAAGACCGACGCCCGCGCCTGGGCGCGCGACCACCTCACCGGCTGCTCGGCCGTGACCTTGCCCAGCTACAGCGCCGACCTGAAGCGCCTCAACGAGCGCGGCATCCGCCACGACATCGAGCAGGCCATCGCCTTCGGCTACCGCTACACGCTGCTGTGCAGCGAGGTGGCGATCACGCCGCAGGAGAACGCGCAGTTCACCGCCTGGGCGCGCGAGACCGCGGGCGAGCGGCTGGGCCTCTTCTTCCACGCCGCCTTCGGCACGCTGGCCGACAACATCCAGGCCGCGCAACTGGCGCAGGCCGCCGGCGCCGACATCGTGCTGCTGTCGTACCCGCCGCAGTTCTGGCCCACCAGCGAGCAGCAGATCTACGACTACACGCGCGCCTTCTGCGACGCCACCGAGCTGGCGGTGATGCTGTTCCCGATCCCGCTGTGGGGCTTCGAGCGCGTGCACCCGGCGGGCATGTCGGTCGATCTCGTGCGGCGGCTGCTGGCCGACTGCCCCAACATCGCCGCGATCAAGGCCGAGCAAGGCTTTCCGCTGCCGGCGGGGCTGTGCGAGATGTACCACCACTTCCGCGACCAGGTGGTGATCAGCTGTCCGATCGAAGGCGACGCGATCCCGTTGATGAGCCTGATGAAGCTGCAGTTCTCGGGCACCAGCAACACCGCCTGGATGAGCGGTTATTACCCCAAGGCCTTCGAGCTGGCGCGCCAGGGACGCTGGGAGGAGGCGATGGCGATGTACTGGCAGGTCAACCCGGCGCGCAACGCCAACGGCGCCGCGGCGCAGGCCTCGGTGCCCGGCACCTCGGTGCTCAACCGCACCGCCTGGAAGTACCAGGACTGGCTCGCCGGCTGCAACGGCGGCCCGCTGCGCGCGCCGGCCACGCGCGTGCCCGACCGCCTGATGAAGATGCTGCGCCAGGGCCTGGCCGCCTCGGGCCTGCCGGTGACCGCCGACCCCGACGCCGCCTTTGCCGATGGCCGCTTCCCTTGCTGAGGAGACCCGCCCGATGAAGAAGATCGTTCGTTTCGCCGCGGCGGCGCTGCTGGCTGCGCTGTCAGCCGCCGGCGCGCAGGCGCAGGACAACGTGCTGAAGATCGTCGTGCCCTATCCGGCCGGCGGCGTGACCGACATCGCCGCGCGCGCGCTGGCCGACCGCCTGGGCCCGGCGCTGGGGCAGACGGTGATCATCGACAACCGCCCCGGCGGCGGCTCGCGCATCGGCATCGACGCGGTGGTCAAGGCGCCGGCCGACGGGCGCACGCTGCTGTTCACCAACAACAGCTTCATCATCCTGCCGGTGGTCGACCCCGCGGTGAAGCTGGAGCCCGACAAGAGCCTGGCGCCGGTGGGCATCCTGGCCAGCTACGGCCTGGCGATCACGGTCTCCAACGCGGTGCCGGCGGCCACCCTGCAGGAGTTCATCGCCTACGCGCGCGCCCACCCGGGCAAGCTGAGCTACGGCAGCTCGGGCCCCGGCAGCGGAGCCAACTTCGCCGGCGAGTACTTCAAGGCGCTGACCGGCACGTCACTGGTGCACGTGCCCTACAAATCCACCGCGGCGGCGCTCAACGACGTGGCCGGCGGCGTGCTGGACCTGACCTTTGACGCCACCGCCAAGGTCTACGCCGATGCCGGCAAGGTCAAGCTGCTGGCCGTCACCGGATCGCAGCGCGACCCCCGCCTGCCCAAGGTGCCCACGGCCGCCGAAGCCGGGCTCAAGGCCTTCGTGCTGGACTCCTGGGCCGGCCTGCTGGCGCCGGCCGGCACGCCGCCCGCGACGCTGGCACGCCTGAACGAGGCGTTGAACAAGGCGGTGGCCGACCCCACGCTGCGCAGCCGCCTGCAGGAGATGGGGCTGTCGCCCGAAGGCGGCAGCATCGAGCGCATGAGCCAGCAGATCCGCGACGACATGCTGCTGTACCGGCGCATCGCGGCCGACGCGAAGATGCGCTTCGAGTAGCAGGCTCAGAGCTGCGACGGCCGCTCAGCCCTCGGCCACCGCTTTGGCCGCCAGCAGCTCCAGCGCGCGCACCAGCGCCGAGTGGTCGGCGTCGGCCAGGCCGTTGGCGGCGCAGGCCTGCATCAGTTGCGCGGCGCCGGCGGTCTGTGGCAGTGCCACGCCCAGCTCGCGCGCGCCTTGCAGCGCGAGGTTCAGGTCCTTCTGGTGCAGCCGGATCCGAAAGCCGGGCTGGAAGCTGCGCTTGATCATGCGCTCGCCGTGCACCTCCAGCACGCGGCTGGCGGCGAAGCCGCCCATCAGCGCCTGGCGCACCTTGGCCGGGTCGGCGCCGGCCTTGGCGGCGAACACCAGCGCCTCGCCAACCGCGGCGATGTTGAGCGCGACGATGATCTGGTTGGCCACCTTGGTGACCTGGCCGTCGCCGGCACCGCCGACGTGGGTGATGTTCTTGCCCATCAGCGCCAGCAGCGGCTGCGCGCGCTGGAACGCGGCCTCGGTGCCGCCGCACATGATGGTCAGCGTCGCGGCCTTGGCGCCGACCTCGCCGCCGGACACCGGCGCGTCCAGGTAGTCGGCCTCGTGCTCGGCGATGCGGCGCGCGAAGTCGCGCGTCGCGGTCGGCGAGATCGAGCTCATGTCGACCACCAGCTTGCGGGGCTGGCCGCCGCTGTCGTCCAGGCCCAGCTTGACGCCGTCGGCACCGAACAGCACCCGCTCGACGT
Source organism: uncultured Rubrivivax sp. (assembly GCA_964470565.1). Lineage (GTDB taxonomy): Bacteria > Pseudomonadota > Gammaproteobacteria > Burkholderiales > Burkholderiaceae_C > Rubrivivax. The sequence goes on along the minus strand of CAYYDJ010000038.1, from coordinate 4,895 downwards.
CGGGCGTGTCGGGCAACATCAGGAACACCACCTCGGCCTGGCGCGCCACCGCGGCCGGCGTCGCGCAGACGATGGCGCCGGCATCGGTCACCGCGGCCGGCACCTGGCTGCGCGTGTGCACCAGCAACTCGTGGCCGGCCGCCGCCAGGTTCAGCGCCATCGGCGTGCCCATGATGCCCAGGCCGATGAATCCGATCTTCATGTCGACGCTCCTCGTCAGCGCACCAGCGCCGGTTGCTTGGGGTTGAAGGTCCAGCCGGGAATCAGGCTTTGCATCGCCGCCGCGTCGTCGCGCGATCCCAGGCCGTGCTGTCGGTAGAGCTGGTGGGCCTTTTCGACCTCGGCCATGTCGAGCTCGATGCCGAGGCCGGGCTTGCTCGGCACCTGCACGCGGCCGTTCTCGATGCGCAGCGGGTCTTTCGTCAAACGTTGGCCGTCCTGCCAGATCCAGTGGGTGTCAATCGCCGTCACCCGGCCGGGCGCCGCGGCGCCGACGTGGGTGAACATCGCCAGGCTGACGTCGAAGTGGTTGTTGCTGTGCGAGCCCCAGGTCAGCCCCCAGTCGCGGCAGGTCTGCGCCACGCGCACGCTGCCGGCCAGCGTCCAGAAATGCGGGTCGGCCAGCGGGATGTCCACGCTTTGCAGCGCCAGCGCGTGCGCCATCTGCCGCCAGTCGGTGGCGATCATGTTGGTGGCCGTGGGCAGCCCGGTGGCGCGGCGGAACTCGGCCATCACCTCGCGGCCCGAGAAGCCGTCCTCGGCGCCGCAAGGGTCCTCGGCGTAGGCGACGATGCCGCGCATGTCGCGCATCAGGCGCACCGCGTCCTTCAGCAGCCAGCCGCCGTTGGGGTCCAGCGTGATGCGGGCGTCGGGAAAGCGCTCGTGCAGCGCGACGATGGCCTGCACCTCGTCGTCGCCGCGCAGCACGCCGCCCTTGAGCTTGAAGTCGTTGAAGCCGTAGCGCGCGCGCGCCGCCTCGGCCAGGCGGACGATCGCCTCGGGCGTCAGCGCCGGCTCGTGACGCAGGCGCAGCCAGTCGTCGCCGGCGTCTGGCTCGCTGCGGTAGGGCAGGCCGGACTTGCGGCGGTCGCCCAGGTAGAACAGGTAACCCAGCATCTCGACGGAGTCACGCTGCTGGCCTTCGCCCAGCAGCGCGGCCACCGGCACCTCCAGGTGCTGGCCCAGCAGGTCGAGCAGCGCGCTTTCGATCGCCGTCACCGCGTGGATCGTGGTGCGCAGGTCGAAGGTCTGCTGGCCGCGGCCGCCGACGTCGCGGTCGGCGAAGGCGCGCTGCACGCGCTGCAGGATCTGCTGCTGCGCGCCCAGCGGCTGGCCGACGACCAGCTCGCGCGCATCGTCCAGCGTGCGGCGGATCGCCTCGCCGCCGGGCACCTCGCCGACGCCGGTGCGGCCGGCGCTGTCGCTCAGGATCAGCAGGTTGCGGGTGAAGAAGGGGCCGTGCGCGCCGCTGAGGTTGAGCAGCATGCCGTCGCGGCCGGCGACGGGGATCACGCGCAGCGCGGTGATGCGGGGGCTGGCGTCGGCCATGTTCAGTCTGCCGTGATCTTGCGCGACTCGATCAGTTGCTTCCAGCGCGCGTTCTCGCGCTGCTGGAAGGCGGCAAACTGCTCCGGCGTGTTGGCCACGATCTCGAAGCCGACGGCGGTGAACTGCTGCTTGAACTTCTCGTCGGCGAAGGCCGCCGCCACCGCTTGCTGCATCTTGCCGCGCACTTCTGGCGGCAGCCCCTTGGGCGCGACGATGGCCTGCCAGGAGTACACGTCCACGCCCTTGACGCCGGCCTCGGCCAGCGTCGGCACCGCCGGCAGCAGCGGCGAGCGCTGCTCGCTGGTGATGGCCAGCGCGCGCAGCTTGCCCGCGTTGATGTGCTGGATCACCGCGTTGATGTTCTGGAACGAGGCGTTGACCTGCCCGCCCAGCAGGTCGGAGATGGCGGGCGCGCCGCCCTTGTAGGGCACGTGGGTGCCGCTGGTGCCGGTCTGCTGCCAGAACAGTTCGGCCGTCAGGTGGTCCGACGAGCCGTTGCCCGACGACGCGAAGCTCATCTGCCCGGGGTGGGCCTTCTCGTAGGCAATGACGTCGGCCACGCTCTTGTACGGCGAGGCCGCCGGCACCACCAGCACGTTGGGTGCCTGCACCGCGACGGTGATGAAGTCGAAGTCCTTGCCGGCGTCGTACGGCACGCCCTTGAGGAGGTGCGGCGCGATCACCAGCGGCCCCAGCGAGGTGACCAGGAAGGTGTAGCCGTCGGCCGGCGCGCGCTTGACGGCAGCGGCGCCGATGGTGCCGGTGGCGCCGGCGCGGTTGTCGATGATGAAGGTCTGGCCCAGCTTCTCCTGCAATCGCGGCCCCAGCGCGCGCGCCACGGTGTCGGTGGAGCCGCCGGGCGGGAAGGGCACCACCAGCGTCACGGTGCGGGCTGGCCAGGTCTGAGCCTGCGCCGTGAGTGCAGCCAGGCCGAGGGCGAGGGTGGTGAACAGGGCTTTCATGAGCGGGTCTCCGGGGTGGTCTGTTTCGGTGGCGCTTCAAACGGTAGCGCTACCATTGAACGGCGCGAATGGTAGCGCTACCTCAACGGCTGTGCAAGCACCCGAACGGAACAGGGGCTCAGGCGCTGTCGCGCTGCGCGATCGAAAAACCGATGTCGACCACCCGTGGCCCCACCGGGCGGCCCTCGATGCGGTCGACGATGAAGCGCGCCGCCTGCTCGCCGATGGCCGCGCCGTTGATGCGCACCGTGGTCAGCGATGGCAGCGTATCGGCGGCGAAGCCGAGGTCGCCGAAGCCGACCACCGCCACGTCCTGCGGCACGCTCAAGCCCCGGGCGCGCGCCTCGGTCAGCACGCCCAGCGCCAGCAGGTCGGAACTGCAGAACACCGCGTCGACGCCGCCGCGCTGGCGCAGCAGCTGCGCCAGGCCGTCGCGCCCGCTGCGCAGCGTGGTGGGCGCCGGCACCGTGAACACCGTCACCTCGTGGTGCTGGCCGCCGGCGCGCGCCGCGGCGACGAAGGCCGCGGTGCGCCGCGCCGCGCGCTCGTCGGCGCCGGCCACCACCGCCAGCCGGCGCCGGCCCTGGGCCAGCAGGAAGGCGGCCACCGCGCGGCCGACGTCGGCGTGCGAGAAGCCCACCAGCATGTCGATCGGCGTCTCGGTCAGGTCCCAGGTCTCGACCACCGGCACCGCGGCGGCCAGCAGCCGCTTGCGGCCCTGCGCCGAATGCAGGATGCCGGTCAGCACCACGCCGTCGGGGCGGCGGCCGATGATGGCGTCGAGCAGTGCATCCTCCCGGCTACCTTGGTATCCGGTCTGTCCCAGCATCAACTGGTAGCCCTCGGCGGCCAGGGTCTCGCTCAGCGCTTCGATCGTCGGCCCGAACACCGGGCCGCTGATGCTGGGCACCACCGCCGCCACCAGCCGGCTGCGGCTGGACGCCAGCCCGCCCGCCAGGCGGTTGGGGACGTAGCCCGTCTTGGCCACAGCGTCGCCCACGCGCCGAAGCATCTCGTCGGAGACCTGCTGCGGCGTGTTCAGCGCGCGCGACGCGGTGATCGGCGCCACGCCGGCCAAGCGCGCCACGTCGTGCAAGGTGACGGCGCCGCTGCTGCGGCGGCTGCGGCGGGGCGGCGGTGCAGGCGCGTCGGGCATCCGCCGATCTTAGGCGAGTGCAACGGCCGGCTGGTAGCGCTAACTGCCGGCGTGCAGCAAAGCCCCGTTCGACGGCAAAGCGCCGGGGCCGTTGATCTTGGGGGAGCGCTGTCAGCGCTGGCGGCCGAGCAGCGAGGGTGCGTCGGGCGGCGGGGTCCAACGCATCGGCGTCGCGCCCGCCGGAAGGGCTGCTGCGACGCGTGCCGCAGCAGCCGGCACCGCCGGTCTCAGCCGGCGGCGGGCGTGGGCGTGGGGGTCACGCCCAGGCAGTTGTTGCAACGGCCCAGCCCGCGCAGGCGCGGGTCGGGCTTGCCGTCGCCGGTCTTGAAGTTGGCGTGGCAGCGGATGCACACGTACATCTTCGAGCTCGACATCATCGGCTTGACGCCGGGTTCGGCATTGGGGCGGGCGGCGGTGTACTCGGCCTGGGTTTGGCGGAGCTTGACGCCGTTGACGGGGGCGGTGGAGGTCGGTGCGCGGCGAGTGGCCATCGATTGTGCGGGCGGGTGGAGCCTGAAAAGACAGCAAGCTCCATATTGTCCTCGAAATGAGGCCACTTATCGGAATGGTGGTTATGCCACCGTCAGCTTGACGTCGATGTTGCCCCGCGTCGCGTTGGAGTACGGACAGACCTCATGCGCCGCCTTCACCAGCGCCTCGGCCGCCGCACGGTCCATCCCGGGGATCGAGACCGCCAGCGCCGCGGCGATGCCGAAGGCGCCGGGCTTGCCGGTCATCGGGCCGATGCTCACATCGGCCTTGATCGACACCTCGCCCGGCAACGTGAGCTTCTGTGAGCGCGCGACGGCCTTGATCGCGCCGATGAAACAGGCCGAGTAGCCAGCGGCGAACAGCTGCTCGGGGTTGGTGCCGGGGCCGTCGTCGCCGCCCAGCGCCTTGGGCGTGGACAACTGGAGCTTGATCTTGCCGTCCGACGATTCGGTGCTGCCGGTGCGGCCGCCAACGGAGGTGGCGTGGGCAGTGTAGAGGGCTTTGTCGATGGCCATGGCCTGGGATCCTTGGAGTTGCAGGAGGGAAGGGCGTAGTTTGTGCGCAATCGGGCTGCGGCGTCAGATCCCTGCGGGCGACGGGGTGGCAACGCCTGAAGGCTGCTTGAACGCAAGGCTTGCGAACCGGCGAACGGCGCCTCCCCCCCTGATTTAGGGAAGACGCAGCCGATCCAGCGTGCAGAATCCGCGCAGATCTGTAGCCAGCAAGAAAGGAGCTTT
>CAYYDJ010000037.1:0-31520 GCA_964470565.1 uncultured Rubrivivax sp. | reverse complement strand
TCTTGCCGACGCCGGCCTCGCCGACCAGCAGCGGGTTGTTCTTGCGCCGGCGGCAGAGCACCTGGATCACGCGCTCGACCTCGTGCTCGCGGCCGATCAGCGGGTCGATCTTGCCGTCGCGCGCGAGCTGGTTGAGGTTCTGCGTGAACTGGTCCAGCGGCGAGCCCTTGCCGTCGCCGGCGGCGCCGTCTTCCTTCTCGGCCTCGTTGCCGCTGCTCTCGTTGGACTTGGTGGGCTCCGGCGGATCGCTCTTCTTGATGCCGTGGGCGATGAAGTTCACCACGTCCAGCCGCGTCACGCCCTGCTGGTGCAGGTAGTACACGGCGTGCGAATCCTTCTCGCCGAAGATCGCCACCAGCACGTTGGCGCCGGTCACTTCTTTCTTGCCGCTGCCGGTGCTCTGCACGTGCATGATGGCGCGCTGGATCACGCGCTGGAAGCCCAGCGTCGGCTGCGTGTCCACCTCTTCGGTGCCGGACACCGTGGGCGTGTTCTCCTTGATGAAGGTGGCCAGGCTCTTGCGCAGGTCGTCGAGGTTGGCGGCGCAGGCGCGCAGCACCTCGGCGGCCGACGGGTTGTCCAGCAGCGCCATCAACAGGTGTTCGACGGTGATGAACTCATGCCGCTGCTGGCGCGCTTCGACAAACGCCATGTGCAAGCTGACTTCCAGTTCCTGGGCGATCATGCGGCCTCCATAATGCACTGCAGCGGGTGTCCATCGCGGCGCGCCGCGGCCAGGACGAGTTCGACCTTGGTCGCCGCGATGTCCTTGGGGTAGACCCCGCAGACGCCACGGCCTTCGTGGTGGATCTTGAGCATGATGTGCGTGGCCGTCGTCAGGTCACGCAGGAAATACTGCTGCAGCACCATCACGACGAACTCCATCGGCGTGTAATCGTCATTCAGCAGCACCACCTGATACAGCGACGGCGGCTTGGTCCGCGCCGCCTTGCGCTCGGCAACGACCGCGCCTTCCCCGCCCTCGCGTCGCACGCGGGGAGGTGCCTTGGGAGGCAGCTGCGGAGGTCCTTCATCAGGCATGGCTCATTCTATCCAGCAAGGCTTTTGGTCGTGCGCGCAGCGCCGGCCAAGCCCAAGCAGCCGATGTTGGAGCAAAGCGCGGCCGTTCAAGCCCCGAGATGAGCCCTGAAAGGCGGCCGGCTCGGCCCGCCGCGCGGCCCCGTTGCGGCGGCAAATGTGCCAACTTCGACGTGACGAAGCTTGACAAGATCTGACTCGTAATCCGAAAATTTCTGATCTTAAGAGCTGAACGGCTGGAGCGACAAATGGCCTCAGGGGTGGTCAAGTGGTTCAACGACGCCAAGGGCTTCGGATTCATCCAGCCCGATGGTGGCGGCGCTGACGTGTTCGCGCATTTCTCCGCGGTGCAGATGGACGGCTTCAGAACCCTCAAACAGGGCAGCCGCGTCAGCTTCGAGATGGTGCAAGGCCCCAAGGGCCAGCTGGCGCAGAACATCCGCCCGCTGGACGGCAGCGAGCACGCCGAGCCGGGCGAGTTGCAGACGCACTGAACGCCCCCATGGGCCGGGGTCGCACGGCGCGCCGGCAGCTAACGTCATATTCAGGCGTCTTGCGCGCCCGCCCCGGGCGCAAATGAAAACGCTTCGTGATCCGAGCGCCACCACGGCGGGCTCGGATATGCGCGCTGGCGGACGGCTCTGCGGCCTTGCCTCGCACAATACAAGGACCTCAAACGACAAGGAGCCCGCCGATGAAGGGCGATGCCAAGGTTCTCGAGTATCTGAATCTCCAACTGAAGAACGAGCTCACCGCGATCAACCAGTACTTCCTGCACTACCGCATGCTCAAGAACTGGGGCTTTGCCCGCATGGCCAAGCACGAGCATGACGAGTCGATCGAGGAGATGAAGCACGCCGACCGGCTGATGGACCGCATCCTGATGCTCGACGGCCTGCCCAACCTGCAGGACCTGGGCAAGCTGCTGATCGGCGAGAGCGCGGTCGAGATCCTGCACTGCGACCTGAAGGCCGAGGTCGGTGCCCACGCGGTGCTGAAAGACGCCATCGCGCACTGCGAGTCGGTGCGCGACTATGTCTCGCGCGACCTGCTGCAAGACATCCTCGACGACACCGAAGAACACATCGACCACCTGGAGACCCAGATCGAGCTGGTGGCCAAGGTCGGCGAGCAGAACTGGCTGCAGTCGCAGATGGGCGACGCGTCGTCGTAAGCGCGCATCGCCGGGGGCCACAGGGTCCCTAGAATCCACGACGAGGGCACCCGTGCCCTCGTTTTTCTTTTTCAACCTCCAAAGAGACTCATGGCAACTGCGAAGAAGGCCGCCGCCAAGGCGAGCCGCACCCCCAAGGCCGCCGCCCCGGCAGCCGCCAAGACCATCAAGCCCGTCAAGGACACCTTCACCAAGTCGTCGCTGGCCAGCCACCTGGCCGAGCAGTCGGGCGTCGAGCCCAAGGCCGTCAAGGCCGTGCTGGCGGCGCTGGAGACGGCCATCCTCGGCGCCGTGCACAAGAAGGGCGCCGGCGCCTTCACGCTGCCGGGGCTGATCAAGATCGGCGTGCAGCAAGTGCCCGCCAAGCCCAAGCGCAAGGGCATCGACCCCTTCACCAAGGTCGAGCGCGTGTTCGCCGCCAAGCCGGCCACGGTGCGCATCAAGGCGCGCGCGCTGAAGAAGCTCAAGGACGCCGCGCTCTAATCCGTCCGACCCCGCGCCGCCCGGATCACGAACACGGGCGGCGCGTTTTTTCGCGCCCTGGATGTCCCCCACCCTGTCGCCGCGCGCCGCCTGGCCGATGCTGCTGGCGCTGACCGCGGCCTTCGGGATGAGCCAGGCCTTCCGCACGGTGGCGACCATCCTGGCGCCGCCGCTGCAAGCCGAGTTCGGGCTCTCGCCACAGCAGATCGGCCTCTTCGCGGCGAGCTTTCATTTCGCCTTCGGCGCGCTGCAGCTGCTGATCGGCGTCGGCATGGATCTGTTCGGCCTGCGCCGCACGGTGCTGACGGCCTTTCCGCTGACGGTGCTGGGCGCGCTGCTGTCCGCCTTTTCACACAGTTATGCGGCGTTGATCGTCGGCCAGGTGCTGATCGGCATCGGCTCGGCGCCGGCCTTTTTGTCGTGCACGCTGTTCGTCGCGCAACAGTTCCCGGTGGCACGCTTCGCGGCGCTGTCGGGGCTGGTGCTGATGCTCGGCGGCGTGGGCATGCTGGTCACCGGCACGCCGCTGGCCTGGCTGATCGAGGCCTACTCCTGGCGCACCGGCATGCTGGTGCTGGCCGCCGGCGCGGTGCTGGCCTGGGCGCTGGTGTGGTGGCTGGTGCGGCCGCCGGCGCCGGCGACGCTGCCGCCGGCCGCCGGCGGCGCCCCGCGCGAGAGCCTGGGCCAGGCGATGCGCGGCTTCGGTGCGCTGCTGTTGCTGCCCTACAGCTGGGGCATCATGCTGATGGGAGCGGCCAACTACGCCTCGTTCATGGCGCTGCGCGGCTTGTGGCTGGGGCCGATGCTGATCGAGCGCCACGGCCTCTCACTGGTGGTCAGTGGCCACGTGGCGCTGGCCATCTCGGTGGTGTCGCTGCTGTCGCCGGCGCTGTTCGGCCGCTTCGATCCGCCCTCGCCGCGCCGGCGCCGGCGGCTGATCGTCGGCTGCGCGCTGGCCTCCGCGCTGCTGTTCGCGCTGATGGGCCTGCTGCGCGGGCTGCTGGCCGACGTCGCGCTGGCGCTGGGGGTCGCCGTGCTCTCGGGCTTCATGGTGCTGCAGTACGCCGACGTGCGCGCCGCCTATCCGCCGGTGGTGATCGGCCGCGCACTGTCGGTCTTCACGATGGCGATGTTCATCGGCGTCGCGCTGGTGCAGTGGGGCAGCGGCTGGGTGGCGCAGCAGGCCGCGGCGCGCGGCGCCGACCCCTTCACCGCCGCGCTGCTGGCGGTGGCCGCGATGCTGGGGCTCGGGGCGCTGGGCTATCGCCTGCTGCCGCAGCCGCCGCCGAGCTAGGGCCTGTTAACGCTATGGGAGGGCTCGCGCCGCCGCCTGGCTGCCCCCAGGGCTAGGCACGAGCGAGGCCGCGTGCCGATGGCACGCAACGAGCGAGCAACGACGCCCTGGGGGCAGCCAGGCGGCGGCCCTGCGGGTGATCTCAGCAAACAGCCGCCAGCGGCGTTGCACGGCTTGCCCAGGCGCGCAGCATGGGCTGCGCCGCGCGCCTTGCTGGCGGCTGTTTGCTGAGTCACGCGAGCCCTCCCATAGCGTTAACAGGCCCTAACCCCTGAACTCAATGGCCACCATGACCTTGGTGGCCGCCCGGCTTGCGCACCTGCAGCGCCTCGGGGTCGGCCGCGGGCAGCCCTGCTGCACGCGCCGGCGGCGGCAGATCATCGCCGGCGTACGCCGCGGCCAGGGTGCCGGGCGGGTGGCGATACGGCCCGGGGTCGCGGTAGTCGCCGCGCGCCAGGTCATCGCGCACCTTGACGACGCTGAACATCCCGCCCATGCCGACCGGCCCGAAGGGCCCGGTCCCGGTGGCCATCGGCAGGGTGTTGTCGGGCAGCGGCATCTCCATCTCGGCCATCTCGTGCTGGCCGTGCTCGCCCATCGCCATGTAGTCGGGCACCAGGGCGGTGATCCGGCGCAGCAAGTCCTTCTGCGCCACGCCCAGCATCGTCGGCACGCCGTGGCCCATCGCGTTCATCGTGTGGTGGCTCTTGTGGCAGTGGATCGCCCAGTCGCCGGCGATGGCGTCGAACTCGATCGCGCGCATCTGGCCGACGCCGATGTCGGTCGTCACCTCGGGCCAGCGCGCGGCCTTGGGCACCCAGCCGCCGTCGGTGCCGGTCACCTCGAACGACGGCCCATGCATGTGGATGGGGTGGTTGGTCATCGTCAGGTTGCCGATGCGGATGCGCACGCGCTCGCCGCTGCGCGCCACCAGCGGATCGATGCCGGGGAAGGCGCGGCTGTTCCAGGTCCAGAGGTTGAAGTCGAGCATGGTGTTGGCCCGCGGCGTCGCGCTGCCGGGCTCGATGTCGTAGGCGTTGAGGATGAAGCCGTAGTCGCGGTCCACGCGGTGCTGGCGCGCGTCCTTGGGATGGACGATCAGCAGGCCCATCATGCCCATCGCGAGCTGCAGCATCTCGTCGGCATGCGGGTGGTACATGAAGGTGCCGGCGCGCTGCAGCACGAACTCGTAGACGAAGGTCTGCCCGACGCCGATCGGCGGCTGCGTCAGCCCCGAGACGCCGTCCATGCCGCTGGGCAGCAGCACCCCGTGCCAGTGCACCGTGGTCACCTCGGGCAGCCGGTTGGTCACGAAGATGCGGATGCGGTCGCCTTCCACCGCCTCGATCGTCGGCCCCGGGCTGGATCCGTTGTAGCCCCACAGCCGCGCCGTCATGCCGGGCGCGATCTCGCGTTGCACGGGCTCGGCGATGAGGTGGAACTCCTTGACGCCATCCTTCATGCGCCAGGGCAGCGACCAGCCGTTGAGCGTGACCAGCGGCTGGAACGGCCGGCCGTTGGGCGGCAGCGGCGGCGGCTGCGTGATGGCCGCGGCCTGCACCGTTGCGGCCTCGGGCAGCGATGCGGCGCCGGCGCGGCTGACGGCGGCAGCGCCCAGCAGGCTGGCGCCGGCGCTGCGCAGGAACTGGCGGCGGCCGCTCACGACCCCGCTCCCACCGGCGAGGCGCCGGCCAGTGCCATCTGCAGCCGCGTCTCGGCCAGCCAGTGCTCGCGCAAGGCCTCGATCGCGCCCACCGTCGCGGCGATCTGCTCGCGGCTGTCGGCCAGCAGCTCGAACACGCTGGCAAACATGCCGTTGTAGCGCAGCAGGTTCTGCTCGGCGATGCGCTTGCGCAGCGGCAGCACCTCGTCGCGATGGCGGCGCGCCAGCTCGTAGGCGCTGCGATAGGCGGCGTGTGCCTCGCGCACCTCGGAGCGCGCCTGCGCCGCCGCGGCCGCGACGCGATGCATCGCTTGCCGATACAGCGCCTCGGCGCGCGCTATGCGCGTGCTGCCGAAGTCGAACAGCGGCAGCTCCAGCTCGATCTCCACGCCACGGCGGCGCGGCTCGCCGCTGTTGCGGCTGTCCTGATAGCCGGCCTGCAGCACGTTGACGAAGCGCGTGGCCTGCGTCAGGCCCAGCGCCTGCGCGGTGGCCTGCGCGTCACGGCGGGCAGCCAGCACGTCCAGCCGGCGATCGACGGCCGTCTGCTCGGCCGCCTGTGCCGCCAGCGGCTCGGCCGGCAGCGCCGGCAGTTGCGGCGGCAACTGCAGTTCGAGCCCGTCGCCGGCCAGGCCCAGTGCGCGCAGCAGCCGCTCACGCGCGGCCAGCGCCTGCTGGCGGGCGCGCGCAAGCTGCAGCGCGGCGTCGGTCTGGAAGGCCTGCTCGCGCAGCGCGTCCAGCGTGCTGAAGTGGCCGGCGGCCACCATGCGCCGGGCCAGCTCGTGCGCGAGATCGGCCGCCTCCTGCACCTGGCGGGCATAACCGACGAGTTGATCGGCTGCCACCGCTTCGAAGAAGGCCTGCCGCGCCTGCAGCGCCAGGCCGACGGTCTGCTGCGCGGCCCAGATCTGCGTGCGCTCCAGGCGCTGCTGCTCCAGTTGCTGCGCCAGCGGCAGCGTCAGCAGGCCCAGCACGTCGAACAGCACGCCGCGGTCGATCTCGACGCTGCCGCCGCCGCTCAAACGCCCGAAGCGCAGCGAAGGATTGGCCGGGCGGCCGGCGCGCACCCAGTCGGCCTCGGCCACGCCCAGCTCGGCGTAGGCCGCCTGCAGCGCGGGATGGTTCAACAGCGCGATGCTGACCGCGCCGTCGGCCGTCAGCGGCTGCTGCAGCAGGCTGGTCACACGCGCGGCCACCGCGGCGGTGGGTTGCGCATCGCGCCAGTCGGTCGGCGGCTGGCCGAGGCGCTCGGCCGCGAGTCGCTCAACGGGTGCGAAGCCGCCGTCGGGCGAGAACGAGGCGCAGCCCGCGAGGGTCAGCGCCGCGATGGCGAGTGCAGCGCGCCGGCTTGTGGCCGCGAGCGGGCGCCATTGAGGAGGAAGCATGTTCATGGTCGAAAGACGATTGCAGCGATCAGCCCATGCCCGCGCGGGACCGCGCAGGCGCGATCGAGCCTCGCGTGCGAGGCCCGAAACAAACGGGTCAGGCGTTTCGGGGTGGCCGCTCGGGGCCGCCGCGAACGAAGCTGGCCGGCGGCGCACCGCGGCCCGGCGGCGACGGCAGCACGCGGTCGATGCGCTCGGGCACCGCAGCCAGCGCCGGCGGCAAGGGCGTCAGCGAGCACAACGCGGCGCAGCGCTTGCAGACGTCGTTCACCGCGTGCGCATCGGCATCGGCCTCGGCCTCGGCATGGGCATCCGCATGGCAAGGCGATACGGCATCCACCGGGCGCACGGCAGCCGGCCCGCCGCCATCGCCCAGCAGCGCATGGCAAGGCATTGCTGCGCCCCACGCGGCGCGCAACGGCAGCAGCAAGACCAGCAGGACGAGGAAGCAGACGCCAAGCGATCGCACGGACCGCACCTTAGCAGAGCGCGCTGCACAATGCCCTGATGATCGACGCCGCCCTGCAGCGCCGCCACCTCGGGCGCTGGATCACCGCCAGCCTGCTGGCGCTGGCCGCGCGCGCGGTGCAGGCCCAGCCGATCGCCATCGTCGACGACCGCGGCGTCGAGCACCGCTTCGACGCCCCGCCGCGGCGCATCGTCTCGATGCTGCCGTCACTGACCGAGGCGGCCTGGGTGCTAGGCGCCGGCGAGCGGCTGGTCGGCGTCGACCGCTATTCCGACTGGCCGGCCGAGGTGGCGCGGCTGCCGCACCTGGGCGGGCTGGACGATGCGCAGATTGAAGCCATCGCGACGTTGAAACCTGACGTTATTCTGGCATCGACCTCGTCGCGCGCGCTCGACCGGCTGCAGGCGCTGGGCTTCGAGGTCTTGCGCCTGAAGTCCGACAGCCACGCCGACCTGCGCCGCAGCCTCAACCTCCTGGCGCGGCTGCTGGGCACGCCGGAAGAAGGCGAACGCGTCTGGGCGCGGCTGCAACGCGAGATCGACGCCGCCGCGGCGCGCGTGCCGGCCTCGCTGCGCGGGCAGCGGGTGTACTTCGAGATCGGCGACGGGCCTTATGCCGCGGGCGCGCGGTCCTTCGTCGGCGAGACGCTGGCGCGGCTGGGCCTGGCCAACATCGTGCCGCCCGAGCTGGGGCCCTTCCCCAAGCTCAACCCGGAGTACGTGCTGCGCGCCCGGCCCGATGTGATCATGGGCATGCAGCGTGAGCTGCCGGCGCTGGCGCAGCGGCCCGGCTGGTCCACGCTGGCCGCCGTCCGCGAGCAGCGCCTGTGCGGCTTTGCGCCCGCCGCCTACGACATGCTGACCCGCCCCGGCCCGCGCATCGGCGAATCGGCGGCGCTGCTGGCGGACTGCCTGGCGCGGCTGGCGCGCGCGGCACCGCGCTGAAAGGCGCAGTCGCTGCCGTTATGATGCGCGCCGTTGGTGCTCGTCGAGGCGTTCATGCCGAGACGGTTCAACGGGAATCAGGAGGGCAAGGGCAACACCGCCGGCGCCTAACCTGAGCTGCCCCCGCAACGGTAAGCGCAACGCCAGGCCCGCAATGGCCTGGGGCTCGTGACACACAGCCACTGGAACGGCAACGCCTGAACGACAACGAGGGCGCGGCCGCCTGGGAAGGCGTCACGAGCGATGTTCCGCCAGCCCGGATACCGGCCAACGAGGTGGCGCGCCGCCCGATGGATTCGGGCGCTGCGCCGTGAGGCGTGATGCCGCGGGGAAGCGGCCGTCGCGCGTTTGGCTTGTTCATTCCGCTCCACCATGGCTTCGTCATCCTCCGGCCGCGCCCAGCGCGTCATCGCTGCGCTCGTTCCGCTCGTTCCCTTCGCGCCCCTCGTGATCGCCCCCGCGGCGCTGGCGCAGACCGCGCCGGGCGTTTCGGAACAACAACCCATCGTCGTCACCGCCAGCCGCACGCCGCAGCCGCTGTCGTCGGTGCTGGGCGACCTCTCGGTCATCGACCGCGCCGCGATCGAGCGCAGCGGCGCCGCGAGCGTCGCCGATCTGCTGGCGCGCCAGCCCGGGGTCGAGATCTCGCGCAGCGGCGGCCCCGGCGCGGCCACCAGCGTCTTCATCCGCGGCGCCGAGAACCGCCACACCGCCGTCTACATCGACGGCGTTCGCGTCGATTCGCAAGCCACCGGTGGCGCGCAGTGGGAGCAGATCCCGCTGGAGCAGATCGACCGCATCGAGGTGCTGCGCGGCCCGGCTGCCGCGATCTACGGCTCCGACGCCGTGGGCGGCGTGGTGCAGCTCTTCACCAAGCGCGGCCAGGGCGCGCCCAAGCCCTGGGTGTCGCTGACGGCGGGCTCGTATCGCACGGCGCAGGTGCAGGCCGGCATCAGCGGCGCGGCGCAGGGGCTGGACTACTCGCTCTCGGCCTCGCACGGCCGCAGCGACGGCTTCGATTCGCGCACCGCCGCGGCCGTGGGCCACAACCCCGACGACGACGGCTGGCGCCGCAGTTCGGCGCAGGCGCGCTTGGGCTACCAGTTCGACCCCGTGCACCGCATCGACGCCTCGCTGCTGGCCAGCCGGCTGAAGGCGCAGTACGACGGCTTCACGCCCGGCTTCGACGACTGGGGGCGCCACTCGCTGCGCAGCGGCAGCCTGTCGTGGCAAGGCCGCTGGACCGACCACTCCACCACGCGGCTGCAGATCGGCCAGACCGAGAGCAGCTACGAAACGCAGCCGGACTTCTACCGCACCGAAACCACGCTGCGCAACTACACGCTGCAGCACGAGCAGCGCCTGGATCCCGGCAACCTGCTGACGGCCACGCTGGAGCGGCGCGAGGACGAGCTGCTGAACCCGGCAACCGCGTTCACGGCCACGCTGCAAGGCAAGCGCCACCAGGACGCCATCGCCCTGGGCTGGCGCGGCGACTTCGGCGCGAACCGTGAACATGGCCTGCAAGCCCACGTACGCCGCGACGACGACAGCGAGTTCGGCGGCAAGACCACCGGCAGCCTGGCCTGGGGCTGGGCCTTCGTGCCGCAGTGGCGCCTGACGGCATCAGCCGCCACCTCGTTCCGCGTGCCCACGCTGTACCAGCGCTTCAGCCAATACGGCAACCCCTCGCTGGTGCCCGAGAGCGGGCGCAACGTCGAGCTGGGGCTGCGCTGGGCCGCCGCCGGCAGCGAGGCCAGCCTGACGGCCTGGCACAACAGGCTCACCAACCTGATCGCCTTCGGCTCACCGGGCCCTTGTGTCGACTCGTTCGGCTGTTATGCCAACGTCGGCCGCGCCGGCTTGGAGGGCGCGACGCTGGCCGGCCGCACGCAGCTGGCCAACGTCACGCTGCGCGGCTCGCTGGACTGGCACGACCCGCGCAACCTGGCCACCGACAAGGTGCTGCAGCGCCGCGCCAGGCGCCTGGCCACCTTCGGCGCCGAGACGCAATGGGCCGGCTGGACCTTCGGCACCGAAGTGCAGGCCGCCGGCATGCGCTACGAGGATGCGGCCAACACCCAGACCATGGGCGGCTACGCACTGGTCAACTTCTTCGTCAGCACCCAGCTGATGGCGGGCTTGAGCCTGCAGGCGCGCATCGACAACGCCGGCGACAAGGCCTACGAGCTGGCCCGCGCCTACGCCACCGCGGGCCGCAGCGCCCAGGTGACGCTGCGCTGGGCCATGCCGTGACGGTTGATAACGCCTGAAGCAGACGCATGACCGCGCCGGCGCACGAACTGATCTTCGGCGGTGCCAGAAGCGGCAAGTCGCGCACGGCCGCAGCGCGCGCCGCCGCCGGGCTGGCGGCCGGTGGTTCGCGCCGCGCGACGCTGATCGCCAGCGCGCTGGCCGGCGACGGCGAGATGGCCGCGCGCATCGCCCGCCACCGTGCCGACCGCGCCGCGCGGCTGCCGGCGCTGGACACCGTGGAGGCGCCGCGCGCACTGGGCGCCGCGCGGCCCTGCCCTGGCCGCAGGCGCGCGACGATCTCATCGACGCGCTGCGCGACAGCGCCGCGCCGGTGGTGCTGGTGTCCAACGAGATCGGCCTGGGCGTGATGCCGATCTCGGCCGAGGCGCGGGCTTGCGTCGACGCGCTGGGCGAGCTGCACCAGGCCATCGCGGCGCACTGCGGCCGGGCCACGCTGATGGTGGCCGGCTGCGAACTCAGGCCCGACGTCATCCTGGCCTCCACCTCGTCGCGGGCGGTGGAGCGGCTGGACGCGCTGGGCTTCACCGTCGTGCGGCTGAAGTCCGCGAGCCACGCCGACGTGCGCCGCACACTGGCGCTGGTGGCACGGCTGCTGGGCACGCCCGACGAAGCGCCGAGCGTGTGGGCGCGCATCGAGCGCGAGATCGCCGCCGCCGCGGCGCGCGTGCCCGCCGCTCTGCGCGGCCGGCGCGTCTACTTCGAGATCGGCGGCGGACCGTATGCCGCCGGCACCTCATCGTTGATCGGCGAGACGCTGGCGCGGCTGGGCCTCGTCAACATCGTGCCGGCCGAGCTGGGGCCGTTTCCCAAGCTCAACCCCGAGTTCGTCGTGCGCGCCAAACCCGAGATCATCATGGGCGTGCAGCGCGAGCAGGCGGCGCTGGCGCAGCGCCCTGGCTGGGCCACGCTGCCCGCGCTGCGCGAGCGGCGCCTGTGCGGCTACGAGCCAGGCCCCTACGACGTGCTGATCCGCCCCGGCCCGCGGATGGGCGAGGCGGCTGCGCTCTTGGCAGACTGCCTTGACCGCCTAGAGCGCCTAGAGCGCCTGGAGCGCCTGGACGGCGCCACGGCGCGATGACCACGCTCGCCCTGCCCCACGACGACGCTGCGGCCATCGACGCGCAGCGCCGGCGCCGCCTGGCCGGCTGGATCGCCGCGGCCATCGTGCTGGGGCTGCTGGCGGGGCTGGCCACCGGCGCCGCCGGCTTCTCGCCGCGCGCCTTGTGGGCCGACCTGCACGGCCCCGATGCCGCGCTGCTGCTGGGCCAGATCCGCGCCCCGCGCACGCTGGGCGCAGCGCTGGTGGGCGCGCTGCTGGGGCTGTCGGGCGCCATCGCGCAAGGCCTGTTTCGCAATCCGCTGGCCGACCCCTACCTGCTGGGCAGCGCCAGCGGCGGCGGCCTGGGCGTGGTGCTGGTGCTGGCCGCCGCGGCGCTGGGCGGCAGCAGCATCAGCCTGGCCACCGTGGCCTGGATCGAACGCGTCGGCCTGGTCACGGCTGCCTTCGTCGGCGCGCTCGCCGGCGTGGCGATGACCTTGACCTTGGCCCGCGGCGCCGTGCAGACGCTGCGCCTGCTGCTGGCCGGCGTGGTGGTCGGCGTGCTGCTGGGCGCGGTGAGCGACCTGATCACCGTGGCCTCGCCCGACGCGCTGCGCGGCAAGCAGGCCTTCCTGCTGGGCAGCACCAGCTTCCTGGGCTGGGACGCGCTCGTGCTGCTGGCCGCCGGGCTGCTGGGGTTGTGCGCCCTGTCCCGGCGTTATGCGCGGGTGCTGGACGCGTTGACGCTGGGCGAGGACAGCGCCGCCAGCCTGGGCCTGGACCTCGGCCGGGCGCGGCTGGCGCTGGTGCTGATGCTCAGCCTGGGCACCGCGCTGGCCGTCTCGCAGGCCGGGCTGGTGTCGTTCCTCGGCCTGGTGGCGCCGCACCTGGTGCGCCGCAACGCGCCCGGCCCGCACGGCTGGCTGCTGCTGGCCAGCGCCGCCATGGGCGCGGCGCTGCTGCTGGTGGCCGACGTCTTCTCGCGCGCGCTGATCGCGCCCGAAGAGCTGCCGGTCGGCGTCGTCACCGGGGTGCTGGGCGGCTGCTATCTGTTCTGGCTGCTGCGGCAGCGCGCCACGCCATGACGCCGGCACTGCAGACCCGCGACCTGCGCGTGCGCCTGGGCCGGCGCGACGTGCTGCAAGGCGTGGCGCTGGACGTCGGCCCCGGCTGGACCGCGCTGGTCGGCCCCAACGGCGCCGGCAAGTCCACATTGCTGCGGGCGCTGGCCGGGCTGCAGCCGCCGCATGGCGGCCGCGTGCTGCTGGACGGGCTCGACCTGCACGCCACCAAGCCTGTCGAGCGCGCGCGCCGCCTGGCCTGGCTGGCGCAGCAAGGCGACGTCACCGGCGAGCTGACGGTGCGCGAGACCGTCGAGCTGGGCCGCATCGCCCACCTGGGCGTGCTGGGCACGCCCGGCGCCGCCGACCGCGCCGCGGTGGCCCGCGCGATGGCGCTGACCGAGTGCGCCGCCTGGCAGGGCCGCCGGCTGCACGAGCTGTCGGGCGGCGAGCGCCAGCGCGTGCTGCTGGCGCGCGTGCTGGCCACCGAGGCACCGCTGCTGCTGCTGGACGAACCCACCACGCACCTGGACGCGCCGCACCAGGTGGCGCTGGCACGTTTGTTTCGACGGCTAGCACGGCAAGCCGTGCCGCCCGGTGCGACCGATGACGGCACGCGGCCGCGTGCCGTGCTCAGCGTGCTGCACGACCTGCCGATCGCGCTGCAGGCCGACCGCCTGCTGGTGCTGGCCGACGGCCGCCTGCAGGCTGCCGGGGCGCCCACCGATGCCGCGGTGCAGGCCACGCTGGTGCGCGTGTTCGGCGGCGCGATCCGCATCGAGCCCGATGCCGCCGGCCGCCCGCGCGTCGCGCTGGCGCTGGACCACGAGTAGGAGTTCCCCGATGGAGATCGTCGCCCCGCCCACCGCGCCCAGCCCCAAAGCCGACGGCGAGCGCCGCGGCCTCGCGATCGTCCACACCGGGCACGGCAAGGGCAAGAGCACCGCCGCCTTCGGCCTCGCGCTGCGCGCGCACGGCCGCGGCAAGCCGGTCAAGATCTACCAGTTCATGAAAGTGCCCAGCGCACGCTTCGGCGAGCACCGCGTGTTCGAGCAGCTCGGCGTGCCGATCGAGGGCCTGGGCGACGGCTTCAGCTGGAAGAGCCGCGACCTCGAGCACAGCGCGCAGCTCGCGCGCGACGGCCGGGCACGAGCCGAGGCGACGATCCGCGCCGGCGAGCACTTCCTCGTCGTGCTGGACGAGATCATGTATCCGCTGCGCTACGGCTGGCTGCCGCTGGAGCCCGTGCTGCAGAGCCTGCGCGAGCGCCCGCCCCACGTGCACGTGGTCCTGACCGGGCGCAACGCGCCCGACGAACTCATCGCGCTGGCCGACACCGTCACCGAGATGGCGCTGGTCAAGCACCACCACCAGGCCGGCGTGCCGGCGCAGCGCGGCATCGAGGACTGATGGTGGTCGCCGGCGCCGTGCTGCTGGCCTGGGCGCTGGACGCCGCCTTCGGCGAGCCGCGCAGCGCCTGGCACCCGGTGGCCTGGTTCGGGCGCCTGATGGCGCCGCTGGGCCACCGCTTGACGGCACTGGGCCCGCGGACAGCATTGATCGCCGGCGCCGCGGCCTGGGCGGCGGCGGTGGCTGCCACGGCGCAGGCGCTGCGCATCACCGAGCAAGCCGCGCGCGCAGCCTTCCTGCTGACCGCCGCGGCGCCATGGCTAACACCGATTGCCAACGTATGAAAACAGCGATCATGGTCTGGGGCACCAGCAGCGGCGCGGGCAAGAGCCTGCTGGCCACCGCGTTGTGCCGCTGGGCCGCGCGCCAGGGGCTGGACGTGGCGCCGTTCAAGGCGCAGAACATGAGCAACAACGCGCGCGTGGTGCCGGGGCCCGACGGGGCCTTCAGCGAGATCGGGTCGGCGCAGTACTTCCAGGCGCTGGCCGCGCGCGTGCCGCCGCAGGTGGACATGAACCCGGTGTTGCTGAAGCCCGAGCGCGACACCGCCAGCCAGGTGGTGCTGCAAGGCCGCGCCGATGCGGCGTTGTCCAGCATGCCCTGGCGCGAGCGCAGCGCAGTGCTGGCGGCCGCCGCGCGCGAAAGCTTCCAGCGCCTGGCCGCTCGGCACGAGCTGCTGGTGATCGAAGGCGCCGGCTCGCCGGCCGAGATCAACCTGGCGCCGCAGGACTACGTGAACCTCGGCACCGCGCGCTGGGCGCGCGAGCTGGGCGGCAGCCTGCGTGCGCTGCTGGTGGCCGACATCGACCGCGGCGGCGCCTTCGCCCACCTGCACGGCACCTGGGCGCTGCTGCCCGACGACTTGCGCGGCGCGCTGGCCGGCTTCGTGCTGAACAAGTTCCGCGGCGACGCCGCGCTGCTGGCGCCCGGCCCCGGGCAACTGCAAGCGCTGACCGGCGTGCCGCTGCTGGGCGTGCTGCCGATGCGGCGCGACCACGGTCTGCCCGACGAGGACGGGCTGCACGCCCCGCCGCCGGCTAACGCACAGGGTCCACGCATCGCTGTGGTCGCCTGGCCGCACCTGAGCAACCTCGACGAGTTCCAGCCGCTGGCCGCCGCCGCGCGGCTGCGCTGGGCGCGCAGTGCGGCCGAACTGGACGATGCCGACTGGATCGTGCTGCCCGGCTCCAAGCAGGTCAGCGGTGACCTCGCCTGGCTGCGCGCGCAAGGCCTGGCCGATGCGGTCGACCAGCACGCGCGCCGGGGCCGGCCGCTGCTGGGCATCTGCGGCGGCATGCAGATGCTGGGCCGGGTGCTGGACGATCCCGAAGGCGCTGACGGCGACCCGCACGGCCCGCGGCCGGGCTTGAGCCTGCTGCCGCTGGCCACGCGCTACGCGGCGCCCAAGCGCCTGCGTGCGGCGCCGGTGCGCTTCGGCGCTGCGCTGGCCGCGCCCTGGCAGGGCTTGTCGGGCCTCGAACTGCAGGCCTACGAGATCCGCTGCGGCCGCACGGAGGTCGTCGCCGATGAGGCGCAGCCGGTGCTGTTCGACAGCGAAGGCCAGGCCATCGGCTGGCAGCGCGGCAGCGTGCTGGGCATTGCCGCGCACGGGCTGTTCGAGGACGCCGCGGTGCTGCGGGCATTGTTCGACCGCACCGGCCGCACCGTGCGCACGTTGGACGACAGCTTCGACGGCCTGGCCGCGCTGCTCGAAGACCACCTCGGCGCGTCGACCCTGCGCGCCTTGCTGCAAGCCTGACACGATGAGCGCCTTCTCCCCGTTCCAACCCACGCTGCCGCTGGCCCCGTTCGGCGACGCCGAGTTGCGCGGCTGCGTGCAGGCCGCACTGGACGCCAAGACCAAGCCGCGCGACGCGCTCGGCCGCCTGGAGGCGCTGGCGCTGCAGCTCGCACTGATCCAGCGCCGCGAGCAGCCGCGGCTGGAAGCACCGCAACTCGTGGTCTTCGCGGCCGACCACGGCATCGCGGCGCAGCGCGTCTCGGCCTATCCGTCCGAGGTCACACGCCAGATGGTGCTGAACTTCCTCGCCGGCGGCGCCGCGGTGTCGGTGCTGGCACGCCAGCACGGCATCGCCGTCACGGTGGCCGATTGCGGCGTGGCCGCCGAGTTCGAGCCGCACCCGCAGTTGGTGCGCTTGAAGGTCGACGGCGCCGAGCACGGCACCGCCGACGCCAGCGAAGGTCCGGCGATGAGCCTCGCGCAGTGCGAGGCGACCATCACCCAGGGCCGGCGCCTCGTGGCCGCGCTGCCCGGCAACGTGCTGCTGCTGGGCGAGATGGGCATCGCCAACAGCTCGGCCGCAGCGCTGCTGATGGCGCGGCTGACCGGCGAGTCGCTCAGCGTCTGCGCCGGCCGCGGCACCGGGCTCGACGACGCCGGCCTCGCGCACAAGCGCGCGGTGCTGCAGCGTGCGCTGGCGGCCAATGCCGAGGCCACGGCGCCACTGGCGGTGTTGGCAGCGCTGGGCGGGCTGGAGATCGCCGCGATGGTCGGCGCCGTGCAGCAGGCCGCGCACGAAGGCCGCGCGATCGTCGTCGACGGCTTCATCACCACCGCCGCGGTGGCCGTCGCCGCCGCGCTGCAGCCGGCGCTGCTGCAGCGCTGCATCTTCGCGCACCGCTCGCAGGAGATCGGCCACGCCCGTTGGCTGCAACAGTTGGGCGCGCAGCCGCTGCTAGACCTGGACCTGCGCCTGGGCGAAGGCTCTGGCGCCGCGCTGGCCTGGCCGCTGCTGGCATCGGCCTGCCGCGTGCTGGCGGAGATGGCGAGCTTCGAATCAGCGCAGGTGAGCCGCTCGTCGCGATGAAGCGACTGCAGCACGAACTGCGCCTCTTCTTCGTGGCGCTGCAGTTCCTGACGCGGCTGCCGGTGCCGCGCTGGGTCGGCTGGCAGCCGGCGTGGCTGAACGCCTGCGTGCGCCACTTCCCGCTGGTCGGCGCGCTGGTCGGCGCGGTCGGCGCTGCCATCGCCAGCGGCGCGCTGCTCGTCTGGCCGCCCGCGGTGGCCGCGACGCTGGCCGTCGCCGCGACGCTGTGGCTGACCGCGGCGTTCCACGAGGACGGCCTGGCCGACAGCTTCGACGCGCTGCTGGGCGCCGCGCCGCGCGACAAGGCGCTGGCGATCATGAAGGACTCGCGCATTGGCAGCTATGGTGCCGCGGCGCTGGCCCTGAGCCTGCTGCTGCGCGTGCTGCTGCTGGCCGAGCTGCTGGCGCGCGGCCCGCTGCCGGCCGCAGTGGCCTGCCTGGCCGCGCACGCTGCGGGCCGCGCCGCGTCGATCGCGCCGATGGCGATGCTGCCCTATGGCGGCGACGAAACCCAGGCCAAGGCCAAGCCGCTGGCGCGCGAAGTGAGCGGCATCGACGCGGCCTGGGCCATGGTCACCGGCGCCTTGGTGCTGGCGCTGGCGGCGGCCGCCACGCCGTCGCCGGCCTTGGCCTTCGGGCTTGGCGTCGGCGGCTTGGCCGTGCTGTGCGGCACCCTGCGCCACTGGCTGCGGCGGCGCCTGGGCGGCTACACCGGCGACACGCTGGGTGCCTGCGAGCAGCTGGGCGAGATCGTCGTGCTGCTGGCGCTGGCCGCGGCCTGGCCACGATGAGCGAGCCGAACGCGCGACGCGCGATGACCGCGATGCACGACCCCGCCGGGCTGCACGCCTGGCGCCACCCGCGCGCGCCAGGTGCCGAGGGCCGCTGCATCGGCGGCCGCACCGATCTGCGCGTCGACCCGCGCCGCGCCAAGCGCCTGGCGCATCGCATCCGCGCCTTCGCGCGACAACGCGGCCTGCGGCATGTCGTCGTCACCTCGCCCTTGCAGCGCAGCCGCGCGGTCGGCTGCTGGCTGGCGCGCTGGGGCTGGCGGCACCGCGTCGATGCCGCGCTCAGCGAGCTGGACTTCGGCCGCTGGGACGGCCAGCCCTGGACGGCTGTGCCGCGCGCCGAGTTCGACGCCTGGTGCGCTGATTTCGAGCGCCAGCCACCCGGCGGCGGCGAGACCGTGGCCGCGCTGCTGCAGCGCGTGCGCGGCTTCGACCCCGGCGCGGCGCGCATCGTCGTCACGCACGGCGGCTGGCTGTCGGCAGCGCGATGGCTGCGCGACGGCCGCGGCGCGCCGCCCGACAGCGCACGCTGGCCGGCCGCGCCGCTGTACGGCCAGCGCATAGCCCTTGCCCTGCCGGCCAGCGGACGGTGAGCGCCGTCACGCCGCCGGCCGCAAGGCGTCCGCCGCCTCGACCATCCGGGCCGAGCCGGTAGGGCTGCTGCAGCAGGAGCCCAGCGCCGCGACGACCGTGCGCAGCAACCGTCAAGGCACCAGCGCACCCACCGGCACGCCCAGCGCGGCGCCCAGCTTCCTGAGCGTGACCGCCGTCCCTGCGCGTTTGCCGCCTTCGATCTGGCTGACGTAGGCTTTGCTGACGCCCGCCGCGTCCGCCAGGGCCTGCAGGGTCAGGCCCTTGTGCTCGCGCCACGCCTTCAGCGGTGACGCGCCGTCGGCGATGGCATAGGCCACCGGCGCCGGGAAGCGAACGCCGTCGTCCTCGGCGATCGCACGCCGGAGGTCGGCCACGTCCTCGGCGTCTTCAACGAGATCCTTGACGATCGTCCAGATGTCGGCCGGCACCACGTAGGCAGCGGGCCTGCCGTCCAGTTCGATGACTTGCACTCGGCTCATTCGTACACACCTCCGCGCGACCCGATCTTCAGCACGTGCACCACCACTCGTCCGGAATCGACTTCGTAGATGATGCGCCAGTTGCCCACCCGCAACCGATAGCCCGACTGTCCAACAAGCTTCTTGACGTTGGCGGCGCCGAACGGATCGCGCGCCACGTCCTCGATCTTCGACTTCAACAGCTCGCGCACGTTGCGCGGCAGTTTCGCCAGCGTCTTCAGCGCGTCGCGTGTGTATTCGATCGAGTACATGCAAGATGTTAGCAGTTAGCTAACAACCGCGCCAACGCCGAGAGGCAGTCCGCCAAGCGCGCAGGCGCTGAATGCCCGCCGTGCCGCTTCAGGCCGAAAAGCTCAGCACGCCGTCGTCGAGCGCGCCATGGCGCAGCGTCATCAGGTCGGCGAGGTAGTTCTGGTTCAGCTTCCAGGGCTTGCGGTCGCCCTGGCGCGGCAACTGGTCGAGCACGCGGCGGAAGTAGCCGGACGAGAAGTCGACCCACGGCGCCGTCGCCGTCGCACCGTCATCGCGCGGCACGCAGACGCGGGTGCCGCTGCGCTGCATGTGGTTCAGCACGCGGCACAGGAAGACGCTGGCCAGGTCGGCCTTCAGCGTCCACGACGCGTTGGTGTAGCCGAACACCGAGATCAGGTTCGGCACGCCCGCGAACATCACGCCCTTGTAGTTGACGAGCTCGGGCACCGCGATGCGACGCCCGTCGACCGACAGCTCGACGCCCTTCAGCACCGCCATGCGCAGACCGGTGGCGCAGACCACCAGGTCGGCCGCCAGTTCGGCGCCGCTTTCGAGCTTCAAGCCGGTTGCCGTGAAACGCTCGATGCGGTCGGTGGCGACGCTCGCCCGGCCGGCGTTGATCGCCTTGAACAGATCGCCGTCGGGCACCAGGCACAGGCGCTGCTCCCAGGGCCCGTAGCGCGGCGTGAAATGGGTGGCGACCTCACAGCCCGGCGCGAGCTGCTTGGAGACCAGCCCGATCAGCGCCCCCTTCACGCGCGCCGGCCGGCGCCGGCACAGATTGAAGAAGTACATCCCGAGCAGCACGTTCTTCCAGCGCGTGAGCGCATGCGGCAGCCACTTCGCGAGGCCGTCGACCGATGGGCGCGTCAGCATGTAGGTGGGCGAGCGCTGCAGCATCGTGACGTGGGCGGCACGCCTGGCGAGTTCCGGCACCAGCGTGACCGCGGTCGCGCCGCTGCCGATCACGACGACGCGCCGGCCCGTGTAGTCGACGTCGTCTGGCCAGTGCTGCGGATGCACGAAGCGGCCGCGATAGTCGGCGCGGCCGGCAAAGTCCGGCGTGTAGCCGTCGTCGTAATCGTAGTAGCCGCAGCACAGCATCAGGAAGGCGGCCCGCATCTCGACCGGCGCGGCGCCCTCGCGGTCGATGCGCACGGTCCAGCAAGCGTCGGCCGAGGACCACGCGGCGCCGCGCAGACGATGGCCATGGCGGATCAGGCGGTCGACGCCGTGCTCGCGCGCGGTCTCGCGCAGGTAGGCCAGGATCGAGGCGCCATCGGCGATCGCCTTCTCGCCGGTCCATGGGCGGAACGAGTAGCCGAGCGTGTACATGTCCGAGTCGGAGCGGATCCCGGGGTAGCGAAACAGGTCCCAGGTGCCGCCCGAGGCCTGGCGCGCCTCGATGATCGCGAAGCGCCGGCCGGGGCACGCGCGCTGCAGATGGCAAGCCGCGCCGATGCCGGACAAGCCAGCGCCGACGATCAGGACGTCGACGAACTCCACGCCAGGGTCCATGCCGATGCCTCCTTCGCGGCCGGCGCAACGATGCGCCAGCCCTGCTTGCTGTTCACAGGCCAGCCATCATGCTCCCAATGCCCGTCGCGTAGCGGCGCTCCAACTCGTCCCACGCCGGCTTGCCCACCAGGCGCTGGCGCTCGGCGAAAGGCGTCACCAGGCCGCTGGCTTCCTGCACCTCACGCGCGTCGCGCAGCACGGTCAGCGCCTTGTGCATGCCGGCCACCGCGCCCTGCAGCGCGGCGTTGGCGTAGAGCACGATGCCGTAGCCCAGGCCGGCCAGCTCGGCGGCATTGACGATCGGCGTGCGGCCGCCGATCACCATGTTCATCAACTGCGGCTTGGCCAGGCGCTGCGGCAGCGAGCGCACCTCCTCGGCTGTCGTCACCGCTTCGACGAAAAGAAGGTCGGCGCCGGCCTCGGCGAAGGCCTGCGCGCGTTCGACCGCGGCCTCGAAGCCCTGCGTCGCGGCTGCGTCGGTGCGGGCCATGATCAGCAGCTCGCCGTCGCGGCGCGCATCGACCGCGGCCTTGATCTTGTTGACCGCCTCGTCGAGCGCGATCACGTCCTTGCCGGCGAAGTGGCCGCAGCGCTTGGGCGCCACCTGGTCTTCGAGCTGGATGCAGTCGGCGCCGGCACGTTCGAGCGTGCGCACCGCATGGCGCACGTTCAGCGCGTTGCCGAAGCCGGTGTCGGCGTCGACGATCAGCGGCAGCGCCACCGCGTCGCGGATGCGCGCGGTGTGGTCGGCGATCTCGGCCAGGCCCATGAAGCCCTGGTCGGGCAGGCCGAACCACATGTTGGTGACGCCGGCGCCGGTGACGTAGACGGCCTCGTAGCCGAGGTCTTCGATCACGCGCGCCGACAGCGCGTTGAACGCGCCCGGCACGATGACGCCGCGGCGCGCTTCGGCCAGGGCCTTGAGTTGCTTGCGAGTGGACATGCTGCTCTCGGGTTCAGAAACTGTCACCAGGCACGCGCACATAACCTTCCATCAGTACGCGCGCGCTGCGGCTCATCGCCGCCTTGGTGACGATCCATTGGCCGTCTCGCTGCCGCGCCTCGGCGCCGACGCGCAAGCTGCCCGACGGATGGCCGAAGCGCAGCGCCCGGCGCTCGCCGCCGCCGGCCGCAAGGTTGACCAGCGTGCCGGGCACCGCCGCCGCGGTGGCGATGGCGACCGCCGCGGTGCCCATCATCGCGTGGTGCAGCTTGCCCATCGACAGCGCGCGCACCAGCAGGTCGATCTCGCCGGCCTTGACGGGCCGGCCGCTGGAGGCCACGTAGTCGGCCGGCGGCGCGACGAAAGCGATCTTGGGCGTGTGCTGGCGCGTGGCGGCCTCGGCCAGCTGGCCGATCAAGCCCATCGCCAACGCGCCGTGCGCGCGCAGCGTCTCGAAGCGCGCCAGCGCGCGCGGGTCGTCGTTGATCGCGCCTTGCAGCTCGGTGCCCGTGTAGCCGAGGTCGCGCGCGTTCAGGAAGATCGTCGGGATGCCGGCGTTGATCAGCGTGGCGGGCAGCGTGCCGATGCCGGGCACTTGCAGTTCGTCGACGACGCGGCCGGTCGGAAACATGGCACCGCCGCCGCGATCGCCATCGCCATCCCCTGCGTCGGCCGGGTCCAGGAACTCGAGCTGCACCTCGGCCGCCGGGAAGGTCACGCCGTCGAGCTCGAAATCGCCGGTCTCCTGCACCTGGGCGTTGGTGATCGGCACCTGCGCGACGATGGTCTTGCCGATGTTGGCTTGCCAGATGCGCACGCTGCAAAGGCCGTCCTGCGGCACGCGCTCGGGCGGCAGCAGGCCAGCGGCGATCGCGAACGGGCCGACCGCCGCCGACAGGTTGCCGCAGTTGCCCGACCAGTCGATGGCCGGCCGGTCGATCGCGACCTGGCCGAACAGGTAGTCCACGTCGTGCCCCGGCCGCGTGGACGGCGAGACGATCACGACCTTCGACGTGGACGACGTGGCGCCGCCCATGCCGTCGGTCTGCTTGCCGTACGGGTCGGGGCTGCCGATCACGCGCAGCAGCAGCCGGTCGCGCGCCGGGCCGGGCACGCGGCAGCGCTCGGGCAAATCGGCCAGGCGGAAGAACACGCCCTTGCTGGTGCCGCCGCGCAGGTAGGCGGCGGCGATCTTGATCTGCGGTGCGAAGGCCATGGACGAAGTGTGCCGTGTGATCCGCCGCCGCGCGCGCTGCGTAGAAGCTGGCCACCGCGGCGCGATCTCTGCCGCCTCGAGAGGCCTGCATCGATGACCCAGCCGCAGCCGCACCCGGATCAGCACCCGCCCGCGCGGCGCTTCGCCGTGGCCTTTGCCGCCGGCGCGGTGGCCTTTCTGGCGCTGGATGCGCTGTGGCTGCTGACGATGGCCGAGCGCCTGTACCGCCCCGCGATCGGCCACCTGATGCGCGACGGTTTCGACACCGCCGCGGCCGCGGTCTTCTACGTGATCTACCTGAGTGGCGTTACCGGCTTCGCGGTGCTGCCGGCCGCCAGCGTGCGCGCCGCCGCGATGCGCGGCGCCGGCTTCGGGCTGGTGGCTTATGCCACCTACGACCTGACCAACCAGGCCACGCTGCGCGGCTGGCCATGGGCCGTGACGCTGGCCGACCTGGCCTGGGGCACCTTCGTCACCGCGGCCAGCGCCGCCGCCGCCCAGGCCGTGCTGCACCGTGTGGGGCGCCGGCGTTCGACCTGATCGCCCCCGGGGCCGGTGACCTCAAGGCGACATGCCAGCCCGGCCGCCGATCCAGGCGGCCACCCGGCCCTCGAAGCGCAGCCCGCGTTCCAGGTAGGCCAGGCAGATGCATTCGCCACCCGGCTGCACCACCGGCTGATGATGCACGGTCTCGTCGGTGGCATCGAAATCGCCGGGGCCGAAGCCGCTGCGGCCGTCGTCGAAGCGGCCGCACAGCACCTGGGTGAGTTCCAGCCCCTCGTGGCTGTGGCGTGCCAGGCTGCGGCCGGGGGCGACGCGCAGCAGGAACAGCCTGGCCTGCGGATCGGCCGCCAGCGTCAACCGCGCAAAGCGCATGCCAGGGCCCATCCAGCGCCAGCGCGAGCTGCGGCAGTCGCGCAAGGCCTGCGGCCAGCGCAGGCCGTCGGGCGGCTGCAGCGCGGCGACGCCCGGCGCGCCGTGATCGGCCGCCAGGGGTGGCGGCGGTGGCGGCTCGCCGGCATCGATGCGCTGCAGCGTGCGCGCCCAGGCATCGGGCGCCAGCGCCAACGGCTCGGCGTCTTCGATCAGCGCGCCGCCCAGCGCGTGCAGCGTCTGCAACTGCTGTCGGCAGTGGGCGCAGCCTTCAAGGTGCACGCCCAGCACCAGCGCAGCCCCGGGCGGCAGCCGGCCGGCGGCCAGCGCCAGCAGCAGATCGTCGGCGGGGTGGTGGCTGATCATGGTTCCAGTCCGTCGAGCAGGCGCCGCAGATGCGCCACCGCCAGCCGGATGCGCGACTTCACGGTGCCCAGCGGAATGCCCAGGTCGCGGGCGATCGCCGGGTGGGCGTGCTCCTCGTAGAACGACAGCCGCAGCACCTGCGCCTGCTCGGGCGGCAAGGCGGCCAGCGCATGCCGGACGCGGCGCTCGCGCTGCGCGGCCAGCAGCTGCGCCTCGGGCTGCAGCGCGGCGTCGTCGCCGATCGCGTCGGCGACCTGATCGACGTCGGCGACGGTCGCATCGATGTCGCCTTCGGGCCTGACGGCCTGCCGCCGGTGGTGGTCCACCCGCAGGTTGCGCACGATGGTGTAGAGCCAGGTCGACAGTTGGGCGCGTGCCGGGTCGAACGAGGCCGCACGGCGCCAGAGCTGCACCATCGCCTCCTGCACCAGCTCCTCGGCCAGCACCTCGCTGCAACCCGAGCGCACCAGAAAGCCCTTCAGCCGCGGCGCAAAGTGCCTGAACAACGCGGCGAAGGCGCTTCGGTCGCCGTGCTCGGCGACGGCCTGCAGCCATTGATGAAGCTCGTCGGCGGTCGGCATCCGGTGGTCGGTGGCGGTCACGATGCCCAGGTAAGGCGGGACCACGCGCGAGCGCACCGGCACAGGCACCGGATGCAGCCAGGATGAACTCACGCGCCCCATGCGCGCTTGTACGGGGTCCACGGTGGATTGGATCATGGCGGCGGCCGCCGGTGATCCGATTGCACCGCGCGCGCGTACAAGCCCTGAACAACGACACCGAGGAGCCGCCGATGTCCCAGCTGGCCCTGGCCTTCACCGAGCGCGGGGTGCTGCCCGACCGACTGGTTCGCCGCGGCATTCGGCGGCTGCTGCAGCAGCGGCTGGCCGACATCGACGCCGGCGATGCCGAAGCCGCCGCCGCGCGCAGCGAGGCCTTCGTCGCCGCGATGCGCGAAGCGCCGATCGCGCTGCTGCCCGAGAAGGCCAACGAGCAGCACTACGAGCTGCCGGCCGCCTTCTTCGCGCAGGTGCTGGGGCGGCACCGCAAGTACAGCTCGGCCTGGTGGCCGCCGGGCGTGCAGCGGCTCGACGACGCCGAGGCGGCCGCGCTGGCGGCCACCTGCGGCCGCGCCGGCCTGGCCGACGGCCAGCGCGTGCTGGAGCTGGGCTGCGGCTGGGGCTCGCTGTCGCTGTGGATGGCGGCGCATTACCCCGCCAGCCGCATCACCGCCTTGTCCAACTCGCACTCGCAGCGCGAGCACATCGAGGCCGAGGCGCGCCGCCGCGGCCTGGCCAACCTGCAGGTCATCACCGCCGACGTTGCCCGCTTCCAGCCGCCGGACGGCGAGCGCTTCGACCGCGTGGTGTCGGTGGAGATGTTCGAGCACCTGCGCAACTGGCCCGAGATGTTCCGCCGCGTGGCCGGCTGGCTGCGGCCCGGCGGGCGCTTCTTCATGCACGTGTTCGTTCATCGCAGCACGCCCTATGCCTTCGAGGACCGCGACGACTCCGACTGGATGGCGCGCCACTTCTTCGCCGGCGGCATGATGCCCAGCGACGACCTCGCGCTGCGCCTGCAGGACGATCTGCGCCTGCTCTCGCGCTGGCGCTGGGACGGCACGCACTACGCGCGCACCGCGCAGGCCTGGCTGGACAACATGGACGCGCGCCGGGCCGAGGTCTGGCCGCTGCTGGCCGCCACCTACGGGCCGGAGCGTGCCGGCCTGTGGTGGATGCGCTGGCGGCTGTTCTTCCTGTCTTGCGCCGAGCTGTTCGGTTATGACGGCGGCCAGGCCTGGTGGGTGGCGCACTACCTGTTCGAGCCGCACCGATGACGCCGGCCGCCGCACTGCTGGGCCTGGCCGCCGGCGCTGCGCTGGCCTTCGCGGTCTGGCTGGCCAGCCTGCCGCTGCGCGACGTGAGCATCGTCGACATCGCCTGGTCCTTCCTGGTCTGGCTGCCGGCCGCCGTGGCCGCGGCGACGCTGCCGCAGACGGGGCCGCGCGCCGCGGCGCTGCTGCTGCTGGCCCTGGCCTGGGCGCTGCGGCTGGCGCTGCACCTCGCACGGCGCGCGCGCGGGCGGCCTGAAGACCCGCGCTACCAGGCCATCCGCGCCCGCCACCAGCCGCACTTCGAGCGCAAGAGCCTGCTGCTGATCTTCGGGCTGCAGGCGCTGCTGGGTTGGATCGTCGCGCTGCCGCTGATGGCCGCCGCTGCCAGCCCGGCGCCGTGGACGCTGCTGGACGGCGCCGGCCTCGCGCTGATGGCGTTCGGCATCGTCTTCGAGGCGGTGGCCGATGCGCAGCTCACCCGCTTCAAGGCCGACCCGGCGCAGCGCGGCCGCGTGCTGGACGTCGGATTGTGGCGTTATTCGCGCCACCCCAACTACTTCGGCGAATGCTGCGTCTGGTGGGGCGCCTGGCTGGTGGCCGCCGCCGGCGGCGCGTGGTGGACCGTGGTCTCGCCGCTGCTGATGACGCTGCTGTTGCTCAAGGTGTCGGGCGTGCCCTTGCTGGAAAAGCGCCTCGGCCACCACCGGCCCGGCTATGCCGACTACGTGCGCCGCACCAACGCCTTCGTGCCCGGGAGGCCGTTGCCATGAGCGGCGCCCCGCGGCGGCGGCTGGCCGCCAGCCTGCGCGCCTGGTTCGACGGCCATGCATCGTTGCCGGCGGCGCCGCCGAGCGCCGCACCGCGCCGCATCGATCTCGCGCGCCAGCTGCCTTTCATCGCGATCCACGCCGGCTGCCTGGGCGTGGCCTGGGTGGGCGTCAGCGCGCAGGCGGTGGCGGTCGCCGTGGCGCTGTACGCGCTGCGCATGTTCGCGATCACCGCGTTCTACCACCGCTACTTCTCGCACCAGGCCTTCCGCACCGGGCGCGCGCTGCAGTTCACGTTTGCGCTGCTGGGCGCGTCGGCCGCGCAGCGCGGGCCGCTGTGGTGGGCGTCGCACCACCGCCACCACCACGTGCATGCCGACGAGCCGGCGGACAGCCACTCGGCGCGGCAGCACGGCTTCTGGTGGAGCCACCTCGGATGGTTCATGGCGCGCGAGAACTTCGCGGTGCGCAGCGAGTTGGTGAAGTCCTGGGCGCGCTATCCCGAACTGCGTTTCATCGACCGCTGGGACGCGCTGGTGCCGCTGCTGCTGGTGGCCGCGCTGTGGGCGGCCGGCGGCGCGCAGTGGGTGGTCTGGGGCTTCTGCGTCTCGACCGTGGCGCTGTACCACGCCACCTTCAGCATCAACTCGCTGGCGCATCGCTGCGGCAGCCGCCGCTATGCCACGCGCGACGATTCGCGCAACAACGGCTGGCTGGCGCTGCTGACCTTCGGCGAGGGCTGGCACAACAACCACCACCACTACCCGGCGGCGGCGCGCCAGGGCTTCTACTGGTGGGAGATCGACCTCACCTGGTGGGGCCTGCGTGCGCTGGCCGCGCTGGGCCTGATCCACGGCCTCAAGCCGGTGCCGGCGGCGGTGCGGGAGGCACGGCGATGACGCGGCACTTGAGCATCGCCGTCGTCGGCAGCGGCATCGCCGGCAACGTGGCCGCGCACCGCTTGCACGCGGCCGGCCACCGCATCACGGTGTTCGAGGCCGACGGCCACGTCGGCGGCCACACCCACACCCACCGCATCGAGCTCGGCGACGGCGAGGTGCAGCACGTCGACACCGGCTTCATCGTCTTCAACGACCGCACCTATCCGCACTTCATCGCGCTGCTGGACGAGCTGGGCGTACCCTCGCAGGCCAGCAGCATGAGCTTCTCGGTCCGCAACGATGCGCGCGGCCTCGAGTACAACGGCAGCTCGCTCAACGGGTTGTTCGCGCAGCGGCGCAACCTGCTGCGGCCGGGCTTCATCGGCATGCTGGCCGAGATCCTGCGCTTCCACCGCGTGGCGCCGGCCTGGCTGCAGCAAGGCGGCGCCGAGACGCCGCTGCGCGAGCTGCTGCGCGAGCACCGCTTCGGCGGCCGCTTCGTCAGCGACTACCTGGTACCGATGGGCGCGGCGATCTGGTCGACCGATCCGGCGCTGATGCTGGACTTCCCGGCCCGCTTCTTCGTGCGCTTCCTGCACCAGCACGGCATGCTCAGCGTGGACGACCGCCCGCTCTGGCGCGTGATCCGCGGCGGCTCGGCGCGCTACGTCGAGCGGCTGACGGCGCCCTGGCACGACCGCATCCGCTTGAACAGCCCCGTGCAGCGCATCCAGCGCTTCGCCGACGGCGTGCAGGTTCAGGTGCGCGGCCGGCGCGCCGAGCGCTTCGACCACGTCTTCGTGGCCTGCCATGCCGACCAGGCGCTGAAGCTGCTGGCCGACCCCTCGCCGGCCGAACGCGAGGTGCTGGGCGCCTTTGCGTACCAGCGCAACGAGGCCGTGCTGCACACCGACCCCTCGCCGCTGCCGCGCGCGCGCCGCGCCTGGGCGGCCTGGAACTACCACGTGCTGCCCGGCACGGCGCCGCGCGTGGCGCTAACCTACAACATGAACGTTCTGCAAGGGCTGCACTCGCGCCACACCTTCTGCGTCTCGCTCAACGCCGGCGCGCAGCCGATCGACCCGCGGCGCGTGCTGCGCCGCATCGGCTACGCGCACCCGCTGTTCACCACCGCCGCCGTCGCGGCGCAGCAGCGGCATGCCGAGGTCAGCGGCGCGCCGCTGACGCACGGCCGCACCCACTACTGCGGCGCCTACTGGCGCTACGGCTTCCACGAAGACGGCGTGGTCAGCGCGCTGAGGGCGCTGCGCCGCTTCGACATCGCCCGCAACGATGAACAGCGCGATCTACCACGGGTGGCTTGACCACCGGCGCCTGGCGCCGCGGCCGCATGCTTTCCGCTACCGGCTGTTCATGCTCTACCTCGACCTGGCCGAGCTGGACGAGGTGTTCCGCGGCCGCTGGCTGTGGTCTGCCCGGCGCCCGGCGCTGGCGCGCTTCGACCGCCGCGACCACCTGGGCGACCCCGCGCAGCCGCTGGGCGACGCGGTGCGCGACCTGGTGGCCGCAAGAACCGGCCAGCGCCCGACCGGTCCGGTGCGCCTGCTGACGCATCTGCGCTACTTCGGCTACGGCTTCAACCCGGTCAGCTTCTACTACTGCTTCGATGCCGAAGGGCGCGAGCTGCAGGCCGTGGTCGCCGAGGTCAACAACACGCCCTGGGGCGAGCGGCATTGCTACGTGCTGCGCCAGCAGTCATCCGAGCCGGGCACGCCCTGGCTGCAGGCGCGCAGCGACAAGGCGCTGCACGTCTCGCCCTTCCACCCGATGGACCTGGTCTATGACTGGCGGCTCGGCACGCCGGGCCCGTCGCTGGCGATTCACATGGCACTGCGCCGCCAGGGCGCGCCGTCCGGCGCCGTGCCGGTGTTCGGTGCCACGCTGGCGCTGCAGCGCCGCCCGCTCGGTGGCCCGGCACTGGCCGCGGCGCTGCTGCGCTTTCCGCTGATGACGGCGCAGGTGATCGCCGCCATCCACTGGCAGGCGCTGCGGCTGTGGCTCAAGCGCGTGCCGGTGCACGACCACCCTGCCCTCGATGGAGACCGACGATGAGACCCGACGCCGCCACGCTGGCCGACCGCGCCCGCTCGATCAGGACCACGGACGATGACGAACGGCGGCGGCCGCTCGAGCGCTGGTTCGACGCCGGCGCCGAGCGGCTGCTGCGCCAGCGCCTGGCGCAGATCGAGCACGGCAGCATCACCCTGGTCGACCACGGGCGGCGCCAGACCTACGGCCGCCCGAGCGCGCGCTGCCCGCTGCAGGCAACGATCCAGGTGCGCGACCGCCGCTTCTACCCCGAGGCGGCGTTCGGCGGATCGGTCGGCGCCGGCGAGTCGTTCATGGCCGGCGACTGGCTGGCCGACGACCTGAGCGCACTGGTGCGCATCCTGCTCGTCAACCGCGGCGTGCTCGACGGCCTGGACGGCGGCGGCTGGTCGCGCCTGGCCGACGGGGCGCGGCGCGGCCTGCACGCGCTGGCCCGCAACACGCGGCGCGGCAGCCGCCGCAACATCGCTGCGCACTACGACATCGGCAACGACTTCTTCGAACTCTTCCTCGACCCGACGCTGACCTATTCCTGCGCGCTGTTCGACCCGCCGGGCCTGTCGCTGGAGCAGGCGCAGATCGCCAAGCTCGACCGCCTGTGCCGCAAGCTGGACCTGCGGCCGCAGGACCATCTGCTGGAGATCGGCACCGGCTGGGGCGCGCTGGCGTTGCACGCGGCGCGCCACTACGGCTGCCGCGTCACGACGACGACCATCTCGCGCCAGCAGCACGCGCTGGCGCGCCAGCGCATCGACGCCGCGGGCCTGGCCGACCGCATCACCTTGCGGCTGGACGACTACCGCGAGCTCGACGGCCGCTACGACAAGCTGGTGTCGGTGGAGATGATCGAGGCTGTCGGCCACCAGTACTTCGACACCTTCTTCCGCCGCTGCCATGAGCTGCTGGCGCCCGGCGGCACCATGCTGCTGCAGGCGATCACGATCGACGACCGCCAGTACGCCGCGGCACGCGATTCGGTGGACTTCATCAAGCGCCACGTCTTTCCCGGCTGCTGCATCCCGTCGGTGGGCGCGCTCACCGCGTCCATCGTCCGCAGCTCGGGGCTGCGCCTGGTCGACCTGGAAGACATCGGCCCGCACTACGCCACCACGCTGGCCGCCTGGCGCGAGCGGCTGCTGGCCAATGCGGGCACCGTGCGCGAGCGCGGCTACCCTGAGGCGCTGCTGCGCCTGTGGCATTTCTACCTCTGCTACTGCGAAGGCGGCTTTGCCGAGCGCACGCTGGGCGACGTGCAGATGCTGCTGCAGGACACGTCGACGGGGGCGCGGCCGCCGCCGCGGTGCTGAGGCGGGGGGTGGTGGCGCTCAATGGTGGCGCTCAGTGGGAGCGCTCAGTGGGACCGCTCAGTGATAGCGCTCAGTGAGGGTGCTTGAGCGGCCGCAGCCCGCGCCGCTTTGAAAGCCTTCGGCCGCCGTGGCACGATCGAGCCGGCGCGACCACAGGCCCGACCATGAGCGACGATTCGATCCAGCCGCATCTGCAAACCGCCCCCGCCGCAGACACCGACCCGCAGGAGACCGCCGAATGGCTGGCCGCCTTCGAGTCGGTGCTGGGCGCCGACGGGGCCGGGCGCGCACGCTTCCTGCTCACGCGGCTGGCCGAACTGGCCGCGCGCCGCGCCGTCGGCTGGCAGCCAGCGCGCGGCACGCCCTACGTCAACACCATCGCGCCCGAGCAGCAAGCGCCCTTCCCCGGCGACCTGGCCATCGAGGAGCGGCTGGCTTCGCTGATGCGCTGGAACGCGCTGGCGATGGTGGTGCGCGCCAACCAGGCCTATGGCGAACTGGGCGGCCACATTGCGAGTTATGCCAGCGCGGCCGACCTGTTCGAGGTCGGCTTCAACCACTTCT
>CAYYDJ010000036.1:0-33092 GCA_964470565.1 uncultured Rubrivivax sp. | reverse complement strand
GGCCTTCGCGCCACACGTGCACGCGGATGCCGGCGGCGCGCAGCACGCGCGCCAGGCGCTCGTGGCGGCGCCGGCTGCGCTCGCTCTCGTCGGTGGCGCGGACGTCGATCACCGCCAGCACGCGCGAGCCGGTGTCGCAGACCAGCAGGTCGGCGCTGAGCGAGCCCACCCGCTGCAGCCATTCGGTGTACGAGTGCCGCGTGGGCACGCGCAGAAAGCGCGACAGCGGCACTTGCGCCAGCACCATGTAGCCCGGCAGCGCGCGGCGCAGCAGCTCGTAGGACTGGCGCTCCTGCACCGTCATCACGCGGGCCGGCTCGGGTGGCCAGTCCTGCACCGTGTCCAGCGCATCGCGCACGCCGCGGCCGGCGCCTTGGCGGCCGCGGCGGCGAACGAAGTAGAGCGTCAGCAGCAGAGCCACGGCGGCCACCAGGGCAGTGGAGGAACCGGCGTCGATGAAGTCCATGGGCAAAGGGCGCAAAGGGGCCGTGTCGCGCGAAAGGCCGCAAGCTACGCGCGATGCCCCGCCGTGGTCAACGCCATGGCCGCGACCAACGTATCCAATCGTTTCACCGGCCGCAAAAGGCGGCCAGTTCGGCGCTTCAACGCGCCTTGGGCGTCAGCGCGGCAACCCGGGCAGGCCGCCCATGCCGCCACCCATGCGGCGCATCATCTTCATCAGGCCGCCGCCCTTCATCTTCTTCATCATGCCCTGCATCTGCTCGAACTGGTTGAGCAGGCGGTTGACTTCCTGCACCTGCACGCCGGCGCCGGCGGCGATGCGGCGCTTGCGGCTGGCCTTGATCAGCTCGGGCTTGCGCCGCTCCAGCGCCGTCATCGAATTGATGATGCCTTCCATGCGGCGCACGTCGCGCTCGGCGCGGTCCATGTCGGCGCCGCTGGCCTTGGCGCTCAACTGGCTGGGCAGCTTGTCGATCAGGCCCGACAGGCCGCCCATCTTCTTCATCTGCGAGATCTGCGACAGGAAGTCGTTGAGGTCGAAGCCGGCGCCGCTCTTGACCTTGTCGGCGAGCTTCTGCGCCTCTTTCAGGTCGACGCCCTTCTGCACCTCTTCGACCAGCGCGACGATGTCGCCCATGCCCAGCACGCGGCCGGCGTGGCGGTCGGCGTCGAAGACTTCCAGGCCGTCGATCTTCTCCGAGACGCCGGCGAACTTGATCGGCGCGCCGGTGATCTGCCGCACCGACAGCGCCGCGCCGCCGCGCGAATCGCCGTCCAGCTTGGTCAGCACCACGCCGGTCAGCGGCAGCGCGTCCTTGAAGGCCTTGGCGGTGTTGATCGCGTCCTGGCCCTGCATCGCGTCGACGACGAACAGCGTCTCCACCGGATTCACCGCAGCGTGCAGCTCGCGGATCTCGGCCATCAGCGCTTCGTCGATGCCCAGGCGGCCGGCGGTGTCGACCAGCAGCACGTCGAAGTAGTGGCGGCGCGCGTGGTCCAGCGCGGCCAGCGCGATGTCGCGCGGCTTCTGCGCGGGGCTGGACGGGAACCACTCGGCGCCGGCCTGTGCGCTGACGGTCTTGAGCTGCTCGATCGCCGCCGGCCGGTAGACGTCGGCCGAGACCGTCAGCACCTTCTTCTTGCGCTTGTCGATCAGGTGGCGCGCGATCTTGGCCGTCGACGTGGTCTTGCCCGAGCCCTGCAGGCCGGCCATCAGCACCACGGCGGGCGGCTGGGTGGCCAGGTTCAGGTCGGCCACGCCCTCGCCCATGGTCGCGGCCAGCTCCTTTTGGACGATGCCCACCAGCGCCTGGCCGGGGTTGAGCGAGCCCACCACTTCCTGGCCCAGCGCCTTGTCTTTGACGCGGGCGATGAAGTCGCGCACCACGGGCAGCGCGACGTCGGCTTCCAGCAAGGCCATGCGCACTTCGCGCAGCATGTCCTGGATGTTGCTGTCGGTGATGCGGGCTTGGCCGCGCATCGTCTTGACCAGCCGCGAGAGGCGGTCGGATAGGGTCGAGGCCATCGCCGTACGGCGCGTGACGCGGCGCCGCGAAAGTACACTGTGACCATGATTTTATCGCCGGCCTCCAGCAGCACGCCGCTGGTCGACAGCGTGCCGGCGCTGCTGGCGGCCTTGCTGTACGCGGCGGCTTCGCTGCGCGGCGAGCGCTTCGACCGCCTGGCCGCATGGGCGCTGCCCGCGGCCTGGGTCGCGCACCTGGTGGCGCTGGTGGCCGACATCGCCGGCTGGGGCACCAGCGTGCATGGCGCGCGGCTGGGCTTCGCGCCGGTGCTGTCGCTCACGGTGTGGATCGTGATCGGCGTGCATGCGGTCGAAAGCCGCTTCGTGCCGCTGCCCACCGTGCGCGGCTGGCTGGCGCCGGTGGGTGCGGTGGTCGTGCTGCTGGCGGTGTTTTTCCCAGGCGACCCGCGCTCGCTGGCCACGCCACTGGCGCCGCTGCACTACGTGCTGGGCGTCGCCGCCTATGGCTTGTTCGGCGCCGCGGTCGTGCATGCGGCCTTGCTCGACGCGGCCGAGCGGCGGCTGCGGCTGAAGGGTCCGGCGCCGGCCGGTGGCATGCCCTTGCTGCAGCTCGAACGGCTGACCTTCCGCTTCGTCGAGGCGGGCTTCGTCGTGTTGTCGGCCGCGCTGCTGCTGGGCTTCTTCAGTGCCACGCGCTGGAAGTTCGACCACAAGACCGTGCTCTCGCTGATGGGCTGGGCGGTGTTCGCGGCGCTGCTCACCGGCCGCCGGCTGCGCGGCTGGCGCGGGCGCAGCGCGACGCGCTGGCTCTACGTCGGCGCGGTGCTGCTGCTGCTGGCTTATGTCGGCGCGCGCTTCGTGCTGGAAGTGCTGCTGGGGCGGGTGCCGGCATGAAGTTCGTCCTGCTCATCGTGGTGATCGCGATCGCCTTGCTGATGCTCAGCAGCCGCCGCCGTCGGCCCGAGCGCGAAGACCGCAAGCCGGCGGCGCCCAAGCCGCAAGCGCAGGCCATGGTCCGCTGCGCGCATTGCGGCGTGCACCTGCCGCGTGACGACGCCTTGCTCGACGGCGCCGGCCGATCGTTCTGCGGCGAAGCCCACCGCATCGCCGGCCCCCAATGAACGCTGCCGCGCCGCGCGACGCCGAGCGCCGCAGCGGCGACCGCCGCGTGGGCGACCGCCGCCAGGCCGAGCGCCGCGCGCCGCCATCGCCGCCGCCGGATGGCGACGAATCGTGGTTCGGCGCCGTCGGTGTCGATGCCGATCGCGCCAGCGACCTCAACGAATCGGTGTTCGACGCCGGCTGGCCCGCGGCCGGCGAGGAGATGGCTGACAGCCGCTTCCTCAGCCGCGAGGCGAGGCGCGTGGCCACCGCGCAAGAGACCGCGCTGGCGCGCATCTACCGCACCTATGCCGCGGCGCGCGCGGTGGTCGGCCTGGTGCTGGTGGCGGTCCAGGTGGCGGCGGAGCTGGTCGGCGTGCGCTTGGCGCTGACCTCGCTGGTGCTGAGCCTGGGCTATGCGCTGCAGGCCATCACCTTCTGGCTGCTGCCGCGCTTTCGGCCGCTGGCGCAGCCGCAGGCCAGCCGCGGCCGCCGCCGCGCGCAATGGCTGGCGACCATCGGCGTCGACCTGCTGGTCTTCGCCGGACTTCACGTGCTGGAGGCCGGCTCCAGCTTCAACTTTGCCGCGCTGCTGGTGCTGCCGGTGCTGATGGCCGGCGTGCTGACCAGCAGGTTACGCGCACTGGCCACGGCCGCCGGCGTCACGCTGGTGCTGCTGGTCATCGCCTGGCGCAGCACGCAGCAAGGCGGCGACCTCAACGCGCTGATGATGCAGGCCGGCCTCACCGGCCTGGGCCTGTTCATGATCAGCTTGATGGCCGGCGAGCTGGCCGGCCGCCTGGCGCGCGAGGAGCTGGCGGCGCGCGGCAGCCTGGAGCTGGCGCGCCAGCAGGCGCAGCTCAACCGCCTGGTGATCGAGGAGATGGTCGACGGCGTGCTGGTGGTGGACCACCGGCTGCGCGTGCGCGCCGCCAACCCCGCGGCGCGCGAGCTGCTGGCCGAGCAGGGGCTGGCGCCGCCGGCGCCGTTTCCGCTGCCGTCGCGGCGGGCCTGGCAGCCGCTGTCGCAGGCGGTTGAAGCGGCGCTGGCCGACCCCGCCATCTGGCCCGAGGCGGGGCGCGACGTCGCCCTGGCCTTCGAGGGCGGCCACCGCCGCGCGCTGCGCGTGCGCATGCGCTTCCTGCGCCGCCGCGAGCTGAGCCCCGGTGCCGGCGGCGGCGAGCCCTTCTGCGTGCTGCTGCTGGAAGACGTGCGTACCGCCGAGGGGCGCTTGCGGCAGGAGAAGCTGGCCGCCATGGGCCGCGTCTCGGCCGGCATCGCGCACGAGATCCGCAACCCGCTGGCCGCCATCGCGCAGGCCAATGCGCTGCTGCTGGAGGACGAGCTGGCGCCCACGCAGCAGCGCCTGGCGCGCATGGTGGCTGACAACGTCGAGCGGCTCAAGCGCATCGTCGACGACGTGATGGAGGTGGCACCCGGCATGCCGCCGCTGGTGCGCGTGATCGACGCCAGCGCCGAGGTGGCCGCCGCGGCCGCCGAATGGGCGCGCACCGTCGATTTGCCGCTGGGCGCCGAGAGCCGGCTGCGCGTCGAGCTGCCCAGCCAGCCGCTGGGCGTGAGCTTCGACCCCGAGCACCTGCGCCGCGTGCTGATCAATCTGCTGGACAACGCGCGCCGGCACGCCAGCGCCGCGCCGGGCGCCGTCTTCCTGCGCCTGGCCGCGCACGACGAAGGCACCGCGGTGCTGTCGGTGGCCAGCGACAGCCCGCCGATCGCGCCCGAAGTCGAGCGCCATCTGTTCGAGCCCTTCTTCTCCACCCGCAGTCGCGGCACCGGGCTGGGCTTGTACATTTGCCGCGAGCTGTGCGAGCGCTACCGCGCCAGCATCGAATACCGCGCGCGACCCGGCAGCAGCGGGCTGCGCAACGAGTTCCGCGTGCTGATGCAGCGCGGCGCGCTCAGCCCCGCCAACGCCACCCTGGGCCTCGTTCCGTGAACCCCACCGCCGCCTATCGCCTGCTGGTCGTCGACGACGAACCCGACCTGCGCACGCTGTACGAGCTGACGCTGGTGCGCGAGGGCTACGACGTCGACTGCGCCGGCTCGGTCGAGGAAGCCTGGGCGGCGCTGCAGGCACAGCGCTTCGCCGTCGTGATCACCGACATGCGGCTGCCCGACGGCAGCGGGCTGGACCTGCTGCGCCGCATGGACGAGCACGGCCGCCGTGAGAAGGGCATCGTGATCACCGCGTACGGCTCGGCCGAGAACGCGGTGGAGGCGCTGAAGGCCGGCGCCTACGACTACCTGACCAAGCCGGTGGACCTGCGGCAGTTCCGCTCGGTGGTGGCCACCGCGCTGGGCCGCGCGCCGGCGCCGGTGGGCGGGCCGCCGGGGCCGACGCCGCGTGAGCGCGATGCGGGGCGCGATGGGGCACGCGATGGCGGGCACGAGGCGCGCGGCGCGAGGACGACCGCGCCGATCGAACCCGCAGTGCCGCCGGTCGCCGCCGCGCTGCGCCGCCTGGCGGGCCATTCGGCGGCGATGCAGCAGGTGCGCTCGCTGGTCGAGCGCGTCGCGCGCGGCATGGCGCCGGTGCTGGTGCAGGGCGAGTCGGGCACCGGCAAGGAACTGGTGGCGCGCGCGATCCACGAGGTCTCGCCGCGCGCCGGGCAGCACTTCATCGCGGTCAACTGCGGCGCCATCCCCGAGGCCTTGCTCGAAGCGGAGTTCTTCGGCTATCGCAAGGGCGCCTTCACCGGCGCCACCGAAGATCGCCAGGGCTTCTTCCAGGCTGCGCACGGCGGCACGTTGTTCTTGGACGAGATCGGCGAGATGCCGCTGTCGATGCAGAGCAAGCTGCTGCGCGTGATCCAGGAGCGCGCGGTGCGGCCGGTGGGCAGCACGGCCGAGCTGCCGGTCAACGTGCGCATCGTCAGCGCGACCCATAAGGATCTGGCGGCCGAGGTCGCCGCGGGCCGCTTCCGCCAGGATTTGTTCTACCGCCTCAACGTCATCCAGATCCCGGTGCCGCCGCTGCGAGAACGGCTGCAGGACCTGGCCGAGATCTGCCAGGCGGTGATCGAGCGCATCGCCGGCGACGCCGGCGTGACGCCGGTGCCCGAGCTGACCGCCGGCGCGATGGATCAATTGCGGCGCTACGCCTTCCCCGGCAACGTGCGCGAGTTGGAGAACCTGCTGCACCGCGCGCTGGCGCTGGCCGGCGGCGCGCGCATCGAGCGCGAAGACCTGGCGCTGCCCGACGACCTGCTGCACGAAGCCGAGGCCGAGCCGGCCGCCGCTGCGGCGGGCTTGGTGTCCGTACCCGCACCCTCACTCGCACCTGGTCCTGCACCTGCGCCGCCGGGACAGCCGCCGCTGCCCAGCGACCTGGCGGCCCATCTCGACCAGGTGGAGCGCGAGATCCTCGAGCGCGCGC
Source organism: uncultured Rubrivivax sp. (assembly GCA_964470565.1). Lineage (GTDB taxonomy): Bacteria > Pseudomonadota > Gammaproteobacteria > Burkholderiales > Burkholderiaceae_C > Rubrivivax. Next base: position 26,646 of record CAYYDJ010000036.1, on the reverse strand, counting down.
TGGAGCGCCACCGCTACAACCGCACCGCGGCCGGCGCGAGCCTGGGGCTGTCGCTGCGGCAGATGCGCTATCGCATGGCACGGCTGGGCATCGGCGGCAGCGACATCGCCGCCGAGCGCGGCGACGCGCCTTGAAGCCGCGCCGGCGCCGGCCGGGTTGGCGTCAACCGGATTGGCAGGGCGGCTGGTGGCGCGGCGCCCGCGCCGTGCCTTCGCCCAACTTCGGCCCGCGGCCCGCGGGCCAGCAGCCGACGCTGGTGGTGCTGCATTCGATCAGCCTGCCGCCCGGCGTCCTGCGCGGCGACGCCGTGCAGGCCTTGTTCACCAACCGCCTGGACTGCAGCCGCCAGCCCTTCTTCGAAGGCCTGCGCGGGCTGCGCGTCTCGGCGCACTTCTTCCTGCGCCGCAGCGGCGAGCTGATCCAGTTCGTCGCCACCGAGCAGCGCGCCTGGCACGCCGGCGTGTCGAGCTGGCGCGGGCGCGAGCAATGCAACGACTGGTCGATCGGCATCGAGATCGAAGGCCTCGAAGGGCGGCGTTTCGCGGCGCGCCAGTACCGCGTGCTGGCGCGGCTGCTGCGCGTGCTGAGCGCGCACCATCCGATCGACGAGATCGTCGGCCACGAGCACGTGGCGCCGGGCCGCAAGCACGATCCCGGGGCCGGCTTCGAGTGGCGGCGGCTGCGCCGGCTGCTCAAGGGCGCGGCGGTCCGCGTGTGGCCTTCGGGCGACTGAAACGCGTCGATCCGACAAATCAGGGATGCCACTACCTATAGTGTCTTGTGGGCCTCGGAGGCCCCAGATATAGTGTCGCTCCGTGATAGTCTCGTGACCTCGACAAGCGCCTCGGCCACGGCCTGATGGACGGTTGCCGAGGTCGCCGAGGTTGCTGAAGCCCCCGTTTCGCCGCGCTGGTTGCACCGCCGTCCGCTTTGGCGGCGCCGGCGGCGCCGGTACCGTCGTTGCGCCATCCAACAATCAAAGATTCGCCCGCGCCTGTCCCTCGCGACAGGGCCGGCTCCCTTACCGTTCATCAAGAGGATTCGATGCAAAGCGTCCTGCCGTCTGCTTCCGAGGCTGCCGTGCCCGTCCGTCATCCTGCTGCCGCTGCGGCGCCGGCGTCTTCGGCCTACGCCGGCTACCAGATCATCCGGCGCAACGGCGCCGTGGTGGCCTTCGAGCCGAACAAGATCGCGGTGGCGTTGATGAAAGCCTTCCTCGCGGTGCACGGCACCCAGGGCGCGGCCTCGGCCAGCGTGCGCGAGACGGTCGAGCGCCTGACCGAGACGGTGGTGCGCGCGCTGCTGCGCTCGCGTCCGGGCGGCGGTACCTTCCACATCGAGGACGTGCAGGACCACGTCGAGCTGGGCCTGATGCGCGGCGGCCACCACGAGGTGGCGCGCGCCTACGTGCTGTACCGCGAGCGCCGCGCGCAGGAACGCGCGCGCCAGCAGGTGGCCGCGGTGCCGGCCAAGCCGGCCGAGCTGTTCGTCACCGACCGCGGCCAGCGCGTGCCGCTGGACCTGGCCGCGCTGAAGGCGCTGGTCGAAGCGGCCTGCGCCGGTCTCGGTGCCGACGTGCAGGCCGCGCCCATCCTGGCCGAGACGCGCCGCAACCTGTATGACGGCGTGCCGATCGACGAGGTCTACAAGGCCGCGATCCTGGCCGCGCGCACGCAGATCGAGAAAGACCCGGCCTACAGCCGCGCGACGGCGCGGCTGCTGCTGCACACCATCCGCCGCGAGATCCTGGGCGCCGAGGTCTCGCAGGCGCAGATGGCCGAGCGCTATGCCGAGTACTTCCCGCAGTTCATCAAGCGCGGCGTCGAGGCCGAGCTGCTGGACGACAAGCTGTTGCAGTTCGACCTCGCGCGGCTCGGCGCCGCGCTCGACGCCGGGCGCGACCTGCAGTTCGACTACCTGGGCCTGCAGACCCTGTACGACCGCTACTTCCTGCACGTCGACGAGCAGCGCATCGAGCTGCCGCAGGCCTTCTTCATGCGCGTCGCGATGGGCCTGGCGCTGGGCGAGATCGACCGCGAGGCGCGCGCGATCGAGTTCTACGGCGTGCTGTCGAGCTTCGACTTCATGTCCAGCACGCCCACGCTCTTCAACAGCGGCACGCGGCGCAGCCAGCTCTCGAGCTGCTACCTGACCACGGTGGCCGACGACCTCGACGGCATCTACGAGGCGCTGAAAGAGAACGCGCTGCTGAGCAAGTTCGCCGGTGGCCTGGGCAACGACTGGACGCGCGTGCGCGCCCTGGGCTCCTACATCAAGGGCACCAACGGCAAGAGCCAGGGCGTGGTGCCGTTCCTCAAGGTGGTCAACGACACCGCGGTGGCCGTCAATCAAGGCGGCAAGCGCAAGGGCGCGGTCTGCGCCTACCTGGAGAGCTGGCACCTCGACATCGAGGAGTTCCTGGAGCTGCGCAAGAACACCGGCGACGACCGCCGGCGCACGCACGACATGAACACCGCCAACTGGATCCCCGACCTGTTCATGCGCCGGGTGATGGAAGGTGGCGACTGGACGCTGTTCTCGCCGTCCACCTGCCCCGACCTGCACGACAAGTTCGGCCGTGCCTTCGAGGAGGCCTACACGGCCTACGAAGCCAAGGTCGACCGCGGCGAGCTCAAGCTCTACAAGCGCATGCCGGCCAAGGACCTGTGGCGCAAGATGCTGTCGATGCTGTTCGAAACCGGGCATCCCTGGATCACCTTCAAGGACGCCTGCAACGTGCGCAGCCCGCAGCAGCACGTGGGCGTGGTGCACTCGTCCAACCTTTGCACCGAGATCACGCTGAACACCAGCGACACCGAGATCGCGGTGTGCAACCTGGGCAGCGTCAACCTCGCGCAGCACCTGAAGGACGGCGCCGTCGATCAGGCCAAGCTGAAGAAGACCGTGGCGACGGCGATGCGCATGCTCGACAACGTCATCGACATCAACTACTACGCGGTGAAGAAGGCGCGCGACTGCAACCTGCGCCACCGCCCGGTGGGCCTGGGCGTGATGGGCTTCCAGGACTGCCTGTACCAGCTGCGCCTGCCCTACGCCAGCGCCGAGGCGGTGGAATTCGCCGACCGCTCGATGGAAGCGCTGTGCTACCACGCCTATTGGGCCAGCACCGAGCTGGCCGAGGAGCGCGGCCGCTACAGCAGCTACCGTGGCAGCCTGTGGGACCGCGGCGTGCTGCCGCAGGACAGCCTGGAACTGCTGGCGCAAGAACGCGGCGGCTACGTCGACGTCGACCGCTCGTCGTCGATGGACTGGCCCGCGCTGCGCACGCGCATTGCCGCGCACGGCATGCGCAACAGCAACTGCGTGGCCATCGCGCCCACGGCGACCATCAGCAACATCATCGGCGTTGACGCGTCGATCGAGCCCAGCTTCGGCAACCTGTCGGTCAAGTCCAACCTCTCCGGCGAGTTCACCGTCATCAACGAGTACCTGGTGCGCGACCTCAAGCGCCTGGGCCTGTGGGACGACGTGATGGTGATGGACCTGAAGCACTTCGACGGCTCGCTGCGTCCGATCGACCGCGTGCCCGAGGACTTGAAGCATGTCTACGCCACCGCGTTCGAGGTCGATGCGAGCTGGCTGGTGGAGGCCGCGGCGCGGCGCCAGAAGTGGATCGACCAGGCGCAGTCGCTCAACATCTACATGTCGGGCGCCTCGGGCAAGAAGCTCGACGAGACCTACAAGCTCGCGTGGACGCGTGGCCTCAAGACCACGTACTACCTGCGCACCACCAGTGCCACCTACGCCGAGAAGGCCACCGTCGCGCAAGGCAAGTTGAACGCAGTGCCCATGCAAGGCGGCTCGCCGGTGGCAGCAGCATCGACGACAGCAGAGCCGGCCAGCGACATCAAGTTCTGCTCGATCGACGACCCGACTTGCGAAGCGTGTCAGTGACGCGCGATGCGATGCACTGCTGCAACAACACGCACGCGCAACTGTCAACAAGTGCTTGGTGTTCGCACGCAACACTCGGATAATTCCGCACCATAGGACGAAGACACATGCTGGTCTGGGACGACGACGTCAAACCTTCATCGACGAATGCCAACAACGCAGGCGCGGCCACCGCGGCCTTGCGTGATCAGCAGCCCGCTCTTCGTCTGGCCGCCATCGAGCAAGCCGCACGCGCGGTGCCGAGCACCACGCCGCGTGCCGTGCCGGCCGCGGCGAAGGCCGAGCCCGATGAATCGCGCCGCCGCGTCAACGTGGCCGACAAGCGCATCATCAACGGCCACACCGACGTCAACCAGCTGGTGCCCTTCAAGTACAAGTGGGCCTGGGAGAAGTACCTCTCGGCCTGCGCCAACCACTGGATGCCGCAAGAGATCAACATGTCGCGCGACATCGCGACCTGGAAAGATCCCAACGGCTTGAGCGAAGACGAGCGCCGCATCATCAAGCGCAACCTCGGCTTCTTCGTCACCGCCGATTCGCTGGCCGCCAACAACATCGTGCTGGGCACCTACCGCCACATCACGGCGCCCGAGTGCCGGCAGTTCCTGCTGCGGCAGGCCTTCGAAGAAGCGATCCACACGCACGCCTACCAGTACATCGTCGAATCGCTGGGCCTGGACGAAGGCGAGATCTTCAACGCCTACCACGAGGTGGCGTCGATCCGCGACAAGGACGAGTTCCTGATCCCGTTCATCGACGCGATCATGGACCCGGCCTTCAGCACCGGCACGCCCGAGGCCGACCAGACGCTGCTGAAGAGCCTGATCGTCTTCGCCTGCCTGATGGAAGGCCTGTTCTTCTACGTCGGCTTCACGCAGATCCTCGCGCTCGGCCGCCAGAACAAGATGACCGGTGCCGCCGAGCAGTACCAGTACATCCTGCGCGACGAGTCGATGCACTGCAACTTCGGCATCGACCTGATCAACCAGATCAAGCTCGAGAACCCGCAGCTCTGGACGCCGGCGTTCAAGGCCGAGATCAAGGCGCTGTTCGAGCGCGCGGTCGAGCTTGAATACCGTTACGCCGAGGACACCATGCCGCGCGGCGTGCTGGGCCTCAACGCGTCGATGTTCAAGGGCTACCTGCGCTACATCGCCAATCGCCGCGCCACCCAGATCGGACTGGACGCCTTGTTCCCGAACGAGGAGAACCCTTTCCCCTGGATGAGCGAGATGATCGACCTGAAGAAGGAACGCAACTTCTTCGAGACGCGCGTGATCGACTACCAGACCGGCGGCGCGCTGTCCTGGGATTGACGACGAATCAAATGATGGTGACGACCAAGGCCTGTCAGCGCCGCCCGGTTCAACCGGCGGCGCTGGGCATGCACGGGACGATCACCGCAGAAGGGCGCAACGGCAACGGCAGCGCCCCGTGTGAGCGATCAAGATCCGCAGCCTGGATCACGGCCCCGTCAGAGGGCCAATGCCGGGTTGCAACCCCGTTCACGGCACCGCGGCAACCGCAGGGCGCAAGCCCGGCGGAAGACCGGTGGGCCGTGAATCATCGTGTCGTATCGAGCTCGGTCGGCACGATGCTCTTTGCAACTTGATCAAGGAGATCGTTATGGCAACTGCGAAGAAGGCCGCTCCGGCCAAGAAGGCGGCCGCGAAGAAGGCGCCGGCGAAGAAGGCCCCGGCGAAGAAGGCCGCACCGGCCAAGAAGGCAGCCGCGAAGAAGGCGCCGGCGAAGAAGGCCGCTCCGGCCAAGAAGATGGCCGCGAAGAAGGCCCCGGCGAAGAAGGCTGCGCCGGCCAAGAAGATGGCTGCGAAGAAGGCGCCGGCGAAGAAGGCCGCTGCCAAGAAGGCCCCGGCGAAGAAGGCCCCGGCCAAAAAGGCGCCGGCGAAAAAGGCCCCGGCCAAGAAGGCCGCTGCGAAGAAAGCTGCAAAGAAGGCGGCGCCCGCGGCGCCCTCTGCCCCTGCGGCCCCCGCTCCTGCTGCGAAGACGGCGCTGAGCCCGGCTGCGGCCTGGCCCTTCCCGACCGGCAACAAGCCCTGAGTCGGCTAGAGAGTCCGGGAGCCTGGCGCTCCCGGACCCTTGAACCTCGACAACCCGAGCCCGGCCTTCCGCCGGGCTTTTTTTTCGATGATCCCGTTCGCCGACCTGCCCTGCCTCAGCGCCCACGACGGCGGCAGCGAGCTGCGCGTGCAGGTCGTGCCCAACGCCGGCCACACCGCGGTGGCCGGGCAGCTGGGCGATGCCTTGCGCGTGCGGCTGGCAGCGCCGCCGGTGGAAGGCCGCGCCAACGCCGTGCTGCAGCAGTGGCTGGCCAAGTCGCTGGGCCTGCCCAAGCGCGGCGTGAGCCTGATCGGCGGTGAGCTGGCGCGACGCAAGCGGCTGCACCTGGACTGCCCGCCGCAGCAGGTGGCCGACTGGCTGCGCGCCGCCGGCGCCGTTGATTTAGAAGATTAGCTGCGCGCAAGCAGATGCGCGCCCTGCCACTTTGCCTGATCCCCCGCGGGGGGTTGGCTGGGCGCCCTCAACACCCCAGCGCCGCGCGGTCGACGGGGTGGTTCTGCCCGCCGCGGTGGGCGATCTTCAGTGCGCCGACGCGGTTGCCCAATTCCACGCAGCGCTGCAGCGTCCAGCCGCGCTCCAGCCCGTAGAGCAGCGCGGCGCGGAAGGCGTCGCCGCAGCCGGTGGGGTCCACCACCGCCTCGGCCGGCACGCCGGGGACTCGGGTGCTGACGCCGTCCTGCCAGACCTCGCAGCCCTGCTCGGCCAGCGTCACCACCACGCCGTCGATGTTGGGGCGCTGCGAGATCGCCTGCAGCGATTCGCCGGTGCGCTCGCTGAGCATGCGGCCTTCGTAGTCGTTGACGGCCACCCAGCGCGCCATGCCCAGCATCCGGCGGTGCTCGGCGCCGTCGAACTGCGGCAGCTGCTGACCGGGGTCGAAGATGAAGGGGATGCCGGCCTCGAACATCTGCTGCGCGTGCTCGGCCATCGCGGTGCGGCCGTCGGGCGCGATGATGCCGATCGCGATGTCCTTGCGCGCCCCCGGCGCCGGTACGCGCATTTCGTGCGCCAGGCTCATCGCGCCGGGGTGGAAGGCCGTGATCTGGTTGTTGTCCTCGTCGGTGATGATGATGGCCTGCGCGGTGTACTCCACCGGCTGCCCGCCCACCAGCGAGGTGTCGGCGCCCCAGCCGGCCAGGCGCTCGCGGTAGCCGGCGCCGTCCTGGCCCAGCATCGCCAGCACCACCGGCTGGCCGCCCAGGGCCTGCAGCGTGTAGGCGATGTTGCCGGCGCAGCCGCCGAACTCGCGCCGCAGCGTGGGCACCAGGAACGAGACGTTGAGGATGTGCACCTGGTCGGGCAGGATCTGCTGCGAGAAGCGGCCCGGGAAGTTGGTGATGGTGTCGAAGGCGAGTGAACCGCAGATCAAGGCCGACATGAAGGCTCCAGCAAGAGGGACATGGGACGTTCAGGGATAGAAGATCTCGACCGCATAACCGCTGACCGCGCCGTCGCCGACCTTGAGCGACGCCTGGATCGGCACCTCGCTGCCGGGCTTCAGCGTGCGCAGCGGCAGGCCGAGGTCGCTCATCTGCAGCACGCGGCGGGCGATCGGCCGGCCCTGCGCGTCGGTGAGCGAGAGATCCAGCGCCGGCGCCGCCACGTCCAGCCCGGCGCGGTTGCGCAGCGTGACGGCCAGGCGGTACACCGGCGCGCCGTCGACACGCGTCAGCGCCGTGCTCTCGACCGACAGCGCGTCGATCTGGCGGTAGTCGCCGACGCGGCAGCCCAGCGCGGCGCAGGCCTGCTGCAGCGCCGGCCGCCACGCCGGCTGGCCGGCGGCGATGCGGTCGCGGAAGACGTAGGCGGCTTGCGCGGCCAGCCCCAGCGCGGCCAGCAAAGCGGCGGCCGACAAGGCCAGCCGCACGCCGGGCCGGCGCCAGCGCGCGGCGCGCTCGGCCTGCAGCACGAAGGAGGGCGGGGGCTGCAGCGGCTCGTCCAGCACGGCGTCGTGCGTGGCCGCCGGCCTGGCGAGCGCTGCGGCGTCCGGCGCCGCAGCGCTGGCAGGCTCGATGACCACGGCGGGCTCGGGTGTCGAGACGGCGGGCGCCCATGATGCGTGTGCTTCCGGCGTTATGGGCCACGGCTCCAGCGTGGGCGGCTGGCCTGCTTCGAGCGTCTCGGCAACGGCCTCGCGCTCCGCGGCCGGCAGCACGACGGCGACGCGCATCGCGCCGTCGCTGGCGATCACCTCCACGCCCGGCGGCAGCTCGATCAGCGGCGGGCCGGGCTCGGGTTCAGGCTCGGGCGGCGGTGCCACGGCCACGGGCACGGGCACTGGTGCCGATGCCGATGCCGGTGCCGCTGCCGCTGCCGACGGCAGCGCGATCACCACCTCGTCGGCCGCCGGCACGCGGGCCGGGATCACGATCGCGGCCGCGTCGCGCGTCGCTTCGCCCAACTCCGCGCCTGGGGCAGCCGGCCAGTCGACCATCGCCTCCTGCGCATTGAAGGCTTCGCTGCAGCGGCCGCAGCGCACCCAGCCTTGCGAGACGCGCAACTGGTCCTGCACGACGCGGAACACCGTGCCGCAACTGGGGCAGCGGGTGGCCAGGGTCATGCGGCGGATCTCCAGGGCTCAGGCCGGCGGCGCAGAGCCGGTCAGCAGCACCCACCCTTCCTGCTCGTCGGCCACCTGCAGCGCCAGCCAGGGCGCGTAGGCCGCCTGCAGCTCGGCCGTCTGCCGCGCCAGGATGCCGGCCAGCACCAGCGGCGCGCCGGGCGCCAGGTGGTCGCACAGCAGCGGCGCCAGCAGCTTCAGCGGCGAGGCCAGGATGTTGGCCAGCACCAAGCCATAGCGGCCCTGGGCCAGCGCCGGCAGGCCACAGCGCAGTGCGGCGCCGTTGGCCTGCGCGTTGGCCTCGCTGGCGGCCACGGCCGCGGGGTCGATGTCGACCGCGTCGACCTCACGCGCGCCGTGCAGCGCGGCGGCGATCGCCAGGATGCCCGAGCCGCAGCCGTAGTCCAGCACGCGCTGTTCGAAGCAGGCGAAGCAGGCGCGGTCGCCGCTCTCTGCGCGCTGCGCGATCCAGCGCAGGCACATGCGGGTGGTCGGGTGGGTGCCGGTGCCGAAGGCCATGCCGGGGTCCAGCCGGATCAGCCGCTGGGCCTGCGGCGGCGGCTGGTGCCAGCTCGGCACGATCCAGAACGTGGGCGTGATGGCGATCGGCTCGAACTGGCTTTGCGTCAGGCGCACCCAGTCCTGGTCTTGCAGCGCATCGAGCGACCGCACCTGCAGTCCTTCGGTCCAATCCTGCGCCAGCAACAGCGTGGCCGCTGCCTCGGCGCCTTCGCGACTGTCGAACAGCGCGCGCAGCGACGAGCGGTTCCAGCCGGCGACTGGCGCCGGCATGCCGGGCTCGCCGAACAAGGCGCGCTCGGCGTCGGAGTCGGCGTCAGCGTCTTCGACCGACACCGACAGCGCGCCCAACTCGTCGCCCAGCGCGTCGCTGACCGGCTCGACCAGCGCCTGCGGCGCGAGCAGCACGAGCTCGAACATCAGCGCTGGCGCTGGGCCATCCAGCCTTCGAGGTAGTGGATGCTGGTGCCGCCTTCGACGAAGCGGGCGTCGGCCATCAGCTCGCGGTGCAGCGGGATGTTGGTCAGGATGCCCTCGACCACGGTCTCCGACAGCGCGGTGCGCATGCGCGCCAGCGCCTGCTCGCGGGTGTCGCCGTGGACGATGATCTTGCCGATCATCGAGTCGTAGTTGGGCGGCACGAAGTAGTTGGTGTAGACGTGCGAATCGACGCGCACGCCCGGGCCGCCCGGCGGATGCCAGACCGTGATGCGGCCCGGCGAGGGCGTGAACTTGTACGGATCCTCGGCGTTGACGCGGCATTCGATCGCGTGGCCGCGGGTCTGGATGCTGCGCTGGGTCATCGGCAGCTTCTCGCCGGCGGCCACGCGGATCTGCATCTGCACGATGTCGATGCCGGTGACCAGCTCCGTCACCGGGTGCTCGACCTGCACGCGCGTGTTCATCTCGATGAAGTAGAACTCGCCGTTCTCGAACAGGAACTCGAAGGTGCCGGCGCCGCGGTAGCCGATCTTCTTGCAGGCGGCGGCGCAGCGGTCGCCGATGCGCTCGATCGTGCGGCGCGCGATGCCGGGGGCCGGCGCCTCCTCGATGATCTTCTGATGCCGGCGCTGCATCGAGCAATCGCGCTCGCCCAGCCAGACGGCGTTGCGGTGGGTGTCGGCCAGCACCTGGATCTCGATGTGCCGCGGGTTCTCCAGGAACTTCTCCATGTAGACCGCCGGGTTGCCGAAGGCCGCGCCGGCCTCGGCACGCGTGGTCTGCACCGCGTTGACCAACGCGGCCTCGGTGTGCACCACGCGCATGCCGCGGCCGCCGCCGCCGCCGGCGGCCTTGATGATCACCGGGTAGCCGACGGCGCGGGCGATCTTGATGATCTCCTTGGGATCATCGGGCAGCGCGCCTTCGCTGCCGGGCACGCAGGGCACGCCGGACTTCAGCATCGCCTGCTTGGCCGCGACCTTGTCGCCCATCGTGCGGATGGCGTCCGGCGTGGGGCCGATGAAGACGAAGCCGCTGCGCTCCACGCGCTCGGCGAAGTCGGCGTTCTCCGACAGGAAGCCGTAGCCGGGGTGGATGGCCTCGGCGTCGGTCACCTCGGCGGCCGAGATGATGGCCGGCATGTTGAGGTAGCTCTGCGCCGACGGCGGCGGCCCGATGCACACCGCTTCGTCGGCCAGCTTGACGTACTTGGCTTCGCGGTCGGCCTCGGAATAGACGACGACCGACTGGATGCCCATCTCGCGGCAGGCGCGCTGGATGCGCAGGGCGATCTCCCCGCGGTTGGCAATGAGGATCTTCTTGAACACGAAGTGGCGCCCTTATTCCAGCTCGAACAAGGGCTGGCCGAACTCCACCGCCTGGCCGTTCTCGCACAGGATGCTGCGCACCGTGCCGCCGAGGTCGGACTCGATCTCGTTCATGATCTTCATCGCCTCGATGATGCAGACCGGCTCGCCTTCCTTGACCACGCTGCCGATGTCGACGAAGGACTTGGCCCCCGGGCTGGGCGCGCGGTAGAAGGTGCCCACCATCGGCGACTTGACGATCTTGCCGCTGGGCTCGGCCGGGCTTTCGGCCGGCGCGGCGGCCGCGGGCGCTGCCGCGGCCGCCAGCGAAGGCGCCGCCGCCGGCGCCGCCGCCATCGCCATCGGCGCCGCCAGCGCCGGCGCGGCGCCGGCCTTGACGATGCGCACCTTGCCCTCGGCCTCGGTGATCTCCAGTTCGGAAATGTTCGACTCGGAGACGAGATCGATCAGGGTCTTGAGTTTTCTCAGGTCCATGGACTTCCTTGGGGTCTGGGGCCGGCCGCGGGTGGCGGCCTAAGCAAGCTTGGCGGCGGCGCGGCCGGGTTCAGGCGCTTTGCAGCCCGGCGCGCTGGCGCGTCTGGTCGAGCGCGTAGTCGAGCGCTAGGCGGTAGCCGTGCACGCCCAGCCCGCAGATCACGCCGACCGCGATGTCCGACAGGTAGGAGTGATGGCGGAACGGTTCGCGCTTGTAGACGTTGGACAGGTGCACCTCGATGAAGGGCAGTGCCACGCCGGCAAAAGCGTCGCGGATGGCGACGCTGGTGTGCGTGAACGCGCCGGGGTTGATGATCGCGAAGCGCGTGCCGTCCAGCCGTGTGGCGTGGATGCGGTCGATCAGCGCGCCTTCGTGGTTGCTTTGAAAGCACTCCAGCTTCGCGCCTGCTTTTGCCGCCAACGCCACCAGTTCAGCCTCGATCTGCGGCAGCGTGGTGCTGCCGTAGACCTGCGGCTCACGGGTGCCCAGCAAATTGAGGTTGGGGCCGTTGAGGACGAGGATGCTCATGGAGTACAGCGTGGCGCTGCCGCGCGAGCGGCCTCACCCTTCTTGGGGACGGCGAACTTTACGCTGAATGTATGCGGTTGTGAGCCGCTGAGCGCAAATTCGGCGAAGAACGCTGCTAACGGGCTTTCAAAGCCGCTTTTCAAAGCCCCTTGACCCAGCCGGCCAGCTCGTCGAAGGCCGTGATGCCCAGCTTGCGGTGGCGCACCCGGCCCGCGAGGTCGAACACCACGGTGAAGGGCAGCGCGCCGGCCGCGTTGCCGAGCTTGCGGCTGAGGTCGCTGCCCTCGAAGCCGGCCAGCCCGATGGGGTAGCTGACCGGCCGCTTGGCGAGGAACTCGCGCACCGGCGTCGGCCCATCCACCGCCAGCCCCACAACCTGCACGCCGCGGCCGGACTCCAGCTTCTGCAGACGGTCGAACTCGGGCATCTCCTTGATGCAGGGCGCGCACCAGGTGGCCCAGAAGTTCAGCACCACCACCTGACCGCGCAAGGAGGCCAGCGCCAGTTCGCCGCCTTCGGGGCGCACGAAGCGCAGCGTCCACAGCTCGGCCTCGACGGCGGGGTCGACCGCCTTGGTCGACAGCCACCACGACATGCCGGCGCCGGCCGCCGCCGCGCCGGCGCCGACCAGCGCCCAGCCCAGGGTGCGGCGGCGCGTCATGCCGCGCCCCCTGCGCCGAGCAGCCGCTGCAAGGCCGCGCGGTCGCCGCGCCAGCTGCGTCCGCGGGCATCGGGCTTCAAGGCGCCGCGCAGGTCGTCCAGGTCGTGCAGCAGCAGGTGAAGGGTCACCGGTTCGGGCCAGTCGGGCACGCGCGCCCCGAGCGTCAGCACCGAGACCGGGTCGGCGCCGCCGTCACCATGGCCGCCGGCGTCGAAGTCCAGGCGCTGGTTGATGAGGTCGATCTCGGTGCTCTTGGGGTCGTCGCAATAGAGGTCGATCAGCAGCGCCGAGCGCCGCGTGGCCGTGCCGCGCCAGACGGCGCCGGCCACGTGCGGGCGGTGGGCGGCCAGCCGCTCCATCCAGCGCGCGGCCAGCTCGCGCAGCGCGCGCAGCTCCTGCGGCTGGCGTTCGGCGTGGAAGGTGGCGAGGTAGGCGCGCACCTCGTCCTCGATCTCCTCGTTGCGCGGCATCTGGCCGGGCTTGACGGCACGGCCGCCGAGCTGGCGCGCCGCCTTGTGGCGGGCTTGGGCGTACTCCAGGCCGTCTTCGACGACGAGTTGCGCGGCAGCGACCGCAATCTCCTGGCTCAGGCTGGCACTCATCGCGCGATCATGGCAGGTCCACCGCGGGCATGCGCGCGACGATGGCGGCGGCGCGCGCCACCAGGTAGCCCGAGGCCGGCTGGCGCTCGAAGCGCTTGGGCGCCGGCAGCATCACGGCCAGCCGTGCCGCCTGCTCGGCCGAAAGCTTGGCGGCGTCGACGCGGAAGTAGTGCCGCGCCGCCGCCTGTGCGCCGAACAGGCCTTCGCCCCATTCCACGTGGTTGAGGTAGAGCTCCAGGATGCGGCGCTTGTCGAGCAGCGCTTCCAGCGTCCAGGCCAGCAACAGCTCCTGCCCCTTGCGCAGCACCGTGCGCTCGCCCGACAGCAGCAGGTTCTTGGCGAGCTGCTGGGTGATGGTGGAGCCGCCGCGCAGCCGCGAGGCGCGCGAGCCGGGACGCGCGGTCTGCGCCTTCTGGTTGCGGCTCCAGGCCTTTTCCATCGCCTCCCACTCGGCGCCGGTGTGCTCGATGAAGCCGGCGTCCTCGCTGGCGATCACCGCGCGCTTGAGCTGGGGCGAGATCTGGTCGTAGTCGACCCAGACCTGCGCCCAGGCGATCTGCTGATGGTCCAGCGCCATGCGCAGCATCTCGCTGCGCTGGAAGGTGGTGGAGCGCGGGTCCAGCCAGGCCATCAGCGCGATGCGCAGCACGAAGGCGAGTTGCAGCGCCAGCAGGCACCAGGCCAGCAGCGCAATGCCCAGCAGCACGCGGCGCTTCATGCCGATGCGGCCGCAGCGGCCAGGTGCCGGCGCAGCGCCAGCAGCACCGGCGCGCCCTCGGGCCGCACGCCGCGCCAGACGAAGAAGGCCTCGGCCGCCTGCTCGACCAGCATGCCCAGGCCGTCGCGGCCGCTGGCGCCATGCGCCGCGGCCCAGTCCAGGAAGCCTTGCGCCGCGGGGCCGTACATCAGGTCCATCGCCAGCGCGCGTGGCGCCAGCACGGCGCCCGGCACCGGCACGCCGGCGACCTGCAGGCTGCTGGCGCTGGCGTTGATGACCAGCTCGAAGGCGCTGCCGGGGCTCTCCAGCGGCGCCGTCGACAGATCGACGCCATGACGCTCGGCCAGCGCGGCATGGCGCGCTGCCAGTTGCTGGGCGCGCTCGGCGCTGCGGTTGACCAGCACCAGCTGCCGCGGCCCGGCCTGCAGCAAGGGGCCCAGCACGCCAGCGCCGGCGCCGCCGGCGCCGATCAGCAGCACGCGCCGGCCGGCGATGTCGAAGCCGGCGTGCTGGCCGATGTCGCGCAGCAGCCCGCTGCCGTCGGTGTTGTCGGCCAGCCAGCCCGCGGGCGCGGCGTCGAACTTCAGGATGTTGGCGGCGCCAGCCAGGCGGGCGCGCTCGCTGCAGCGCGCCGCGAGGTCGGCGGCCTGGAACTTGAACGGTACCGTGATGTTGCAGCCACCGGCGCCGGCGGCCGCAAAGCGGCGCACCGCGGCCTCGAAGCCGTCGGGGCCGCAATCGATGCGGCCGTAATCCACCGGCTCGCCGGTCTGCGCCGCGAAGGCCGCGTGGATGAAGGGCGACTGGCTGTGCGCCACCGGATGGCCGATCACGGCGTAGGGAATCAAAGCTGGCTCGGTCATGGGGTCTGTCGGCGCACGCTCTCCAGTGGGATGGCTTCAAGGCCGTCGTCGCGGGTGAAACGAAAGCGCGAAGTGATGACGATCTGGTCGGCCTGCTGGCGCATCGCCGGCGAGAAGGCGCCGAAGGGCCCGGCCGCGCGCACGATGGCCAGCGCGCGCTGGTCGAGCAAGCGCGAGCGCGAGGGGCGCACGATTTCGGCGTCGACCAGGCGGCCGCCGGCGTCGACGGTGACGTTCATCGTCAGCTCGCCGTAGAGCTTGCGGCCCTGCGACTCGGGGAAGTCGCGCGTGCCGCGGTCTTCGATGCGCTGCTTCAGCGCGTCGTAGTACAGCGCGTACACCGCCTCCTGCGTGGCGGGGCTGATGTAGCGCTTCTTGGGGCGGGCGTTCTCGTCGTTGATGCGCTTCTCGATTTCGGCCAGCAGGCGCAGCAACTGGCGCTTGCGCTCGTCCTGGTCGCGGTCCTGCGGGCGGCCGGCATCGCGCTGCGGGTCGGGGGTGGAGAGCATCGCCACCTCGCGCCGCACCTGGGCCAGCAACTGCTGCTGCTGGTCCTGCAACTGCTCGATGCGGCGGCGCGCTTCCTCCGGCGCGTCGCCCAGCTCGGCGGTGGCGTGCGCCGGCAGCGGCGACTGCGCGCGCCCTTTCTCGACGTTGCCGCCGCCGGCCAGGTTGGCCTGCGCGATGGCTTGTGGCTTGACCGGCGGCTCGGTCGAGCGCGCGTTGACGAGGATGACTTCGAGCGGCGTGTCCCTGAACACGCGGTTGAAGCGCTCGGGGTCGGCCGCGCGCAGCGTCAGCACGCCGCCGTGCACCGCCAGCGAGGCCAGCAGCGCCCAGTACACGGGCGCCAGCGCAAGCTTGCCGGCGGCGGCGCTGGCCACGGCGTCAAGATCCGGGCGCGGCGGCGGGGTCGCCCGCGTCCCCTGCGTCGGGTGTTTCGGTCGCACCGGCTGCATCCGCGACGTCGATCGCCAGCGTCAGCGGGCCGCTGCCGGGGTCGGCGTCCTCGTCGTCGGCGGCATCGGCGGCAGCGTCCGCTTGAGCAGCCGGCGCGG
The DNA here is from genome assembly GCA_964470565.1 of uncultured Rubrivivax sp. GTDB lineage: Bacteria > Pseudomonadota > Gammaproteobacteria > Burkholderiales > Burkholderiaceae_C > Rubrivivax. The sequence continues at coordinate 10,899 of CAYYDJ010000036.1, read as the reverse complement.
CCTCGATGCGCTGCAGCAGCTGTGCGTGCAGGTCGAGTGTCAGCAAATCGATGCCGGCCACGCGGGCGCGGATGCGCGTGCCGCGCGGCAGGCCCTCGGTGCCCGGCACGCGGAACACCAGCGGCAGCGTCTCGGCGCGCACCAGGCCGTCCTTCATCACCGCCGCGTCGAGCTCGGTGACGCCGTTTTGCTGCACCCAGCGCAGCGTCCAGAAGCGCTCGATGCCGTGCTGGAAGTCGTTGTACGCGGCGTAGGCGGCGTCGAAGCCCGAGATGATGGAGAACAGCGCCGCGTCCTTGGGCTTGAACGGCGCGGCCAGCGCCGCGGTGCGGCCGTGGCGCGCGCAGGCGATGATCTGCCACTGGTTCACCAGGTCGACATAGCGGCGCAGCGGCGACGTGGCCCAGGTGTACTGCGGCACGCCCATGCCGGCGTGCGGCGCCGGCCGCGTGCCCATGCGCACCTTCACGCCGGGCAGCAGGCTGGCCTGGGCGCGGTAGATGCCGGGCACGCCCAGCTCGGCCAGCCAGCCGCCCCAGGTGCTGTTGGCCAGGATCATCGCCTCGGCGACGATCAGGTCCAGCGGCGCGCCGCGCTGGCGCACGACGATGCTCACGGCCTCGTTGCCGGTGGGCTCGGCATCGCCGTTATCCAGCTTGAAGTTGTAGTCGGGCCGGTTGAAGGTCTCGGGCTTGCCGCGCACCACCTCGCGCGCCGCCTTGAGCTGGCGCGCCAGCCGCCAGGCAAAAGCCAGCTCGGCCGCATGCGGGAAGCTCGCCGGCGCCTGGCCGTCGAGCGCGGCCTCGGTGATCAGGCCGTCGAGCTGGTCGTGCCGCAGGTTGGAGACGATGGGCACGCGCTCCAGCCGCGTCTGGCTGCCGCGCAGTTCCAGCGTGGCTTCGTCGAAGGTGACGTACAGGCTGACGGCCGGGCAGTCGCGGCCTTCGGTCAGCGTGTAGCGCTGCACCACCTCGTCGGGCAGCATGGTCAGCTTCCAGCCCGGCATGTAGACGGTGGACAGGCGGTTGCGCGCCAGCTTGTCGAGCGCCGAATCGGGGCTGATGGCGAGCCCCGGCGCCGCGATGTGGATGCCCAGCACCACGGTGCCGCTGCCCAGGCCCTGCACCGACAAGGCGTCGTCGATCTCGGTGGTGGCCGAGTCGTCGATCGAGAAGGCCTGCACCGTGGCCAGCGGCAGCTCGTCCTTGACCGGCGGCGCTGGCAGCGCGGGAAAGCCCGTGCCCTGCGGGAACTGCTCGAACAGGAAGCGCTTCCAGTGGAACTGGTAGGGGCTGTCGATGGCGCCTGCGGCCTGCAGCAGGTCCAGCGGCGAGCGCTGCGTGCGCCGCGCCGCCTCGACCACGGCCTTGTACTCGGGGCCGTTCTTGTCGGGCTTGAAGAGGATGCGGTAGAGCTGCTCGCGCACCGGCGCCGGGCACTGGCCGGCGGCGATCTCGCCGGCCCAGCCCTCGATCTGCGCGGCGAGCTGCTTCTTGCGCTCGATGCCCAGCAGCGCGGCCTTGACCGTCTCTTCGGGCGCCTTCCTGAAGCGGCCCTTGCCGGCGCGGCGGAAGTAGTGCGGCGCCTCGAACAACCGGAACAGTGCCGCCGCCTGGTGGCCGGCGCCGGCCTTGGCGTCGAAGTAGTCGCGCGCCAGGTCGGCGAAGCCGAACTCGTCGTCGGGCGCGAATTCCCAGGCCAGGTCGAGGTCGATCTGCTGCGCCAGCGTTTGCGCGTCGGCCATCAGCTCGGCCGGCGCGGGCTTGTCGAAGCGCAGCAGCACGTGCGCGGCCTTGACCTTGACCCGCTTGCCCGAGTCAAGCTCGATCTGCACCGAGGTCTCGGCCTCGGACATCACACGGCCGGCCAGGAACTTGCCGGCGTCATCGAACAGTGCATAGCTCACGGGGCGGATTGTCGCCCAGGGCCATGCCGGCGCCGCCGCGCCGCGCCGTCTTCAGCGCTCTTTCCAGTCCAGGTTGAACACCGACTGCTGCAGCACCCAGCGGTCCGCGCCGTCAGGCGAGCCCAGCGCTTGCAGGTCCGCGCCGCTGGCGGCCAACTGCGGCGTGACGATGGTGAAGCAGTCCTGCAGTTGCCCGGCCAGCGCCGAAAGCTGCGGGAGGGGTCGGCCCATCAGGCTGATGTCGCCGGCTTGCACCGCGCAGTGGCTCACCGGCAGCCCGGCCGCCTGGAGCGAGAACAGGTAGGGAATCGTCTCGATCCCCTTGCCCAGCAGGACGATCGTTCTGCCGTGCACGGGCAGTTGTGCGGCCAGGCGGGTGTCGACCGGGCGCTCGGCCATCGCCTGCAAGGCTTCGCAGGCGATCAGGAAGCCGCGCTCCGGCCGCAGGTGCATCACGTAGTCGGTGAAGTGGCTGCGCTCCGTGACGTGCTTGTTCATCTCCACCAGCGTGAAGCGCTCGTCGGTGGCGCACAGCTCGCGGATGACGCGGTTGAGCCGCAGGCATTGGCGCCGGTACTGAGGAAAGGCCGGCATGGCGTTGCGGAAGTAGTTGAACTCCGGCAGCGTCATCAGCAGGATGCGCGTGTGCGCCGGCATGCGAGCGGCCATCCACAGCAGGTTGTCGCGGAAGCGCTCGGCCGTGATCAGGCCGCGGCAGTCGAAGTGCTCGCACAGCCATCGATCGGCGTCCTCCCCGGGCGGCGGGGTGACGGGCGTGACGCTGTAGGCGGCGCTTTCGCTCAGCACCGCGCGCAGCGCGGGGCGGCTGCGGTGCTGGTAGGTGAACAGTTCGGCGTCGTCGTTGAAGGAGAACAGCGCGTAGTCGTAGGCGCCGTCGAAGACCCGGGTCTTGAAGGCCGTCTGGCCGCTGTAGTTGTGGAAGTGCCGGGCGCACAGCGCCTTGTCGTCGTCCGACATCTCGAAGCACGAGCGCAGGTATTCGGTCGAGACGTTGACGCCTCGCGTGTCGCCGCGGAAGGTGTTGCACTCGAAGGTCACGTTCGTCAGCGCATTGGCCAGCGTGCCGACGAGGTAATACATGTCGCAGGCGCCGGACGCAAACAGCCTGAGCCGGGGATGGTCCTGGCGCGCCGGCGCGGCGTCGGGCTGCGCCGGCGGGGCGGTTTCCAGCGTGATGTAGTCAGCGCCGGCCTCGTGCTCGGACAGCGTCGACGCCACCTCGCCCGCGACGGTGATCCCGGGGTGCCCGAGGTGCGCGTACACGAACTGCTCGATGCCGAGGTTGATGATGCGGCAGGAGAACAGGAAGTGCTGCAGCACGCCGTCGCGCAGGCAGTACCAGCCGACCACGCCGTGGTCGCCGAAACGGTCGCGCGCGGCGATGGTGGCCGTCTGGTTGGCCGGGTCTGCCACCAGGGCACGCACGTCTTCGGGCGACACGCGCTTCTTGGTGAAGTTGAGCTGGTTCGTCCGCGCGATCATCTCGTGGACGCGCTCGGCATCGGCCTCACGGGTCGGCGTGATGCGGATGCGGATGTCGCTCTGGCGCAGGAACTCGTCGTTGCTGGCGGCGCCTTCGCGCTCCCTGCTGCGCTGCTCGAGCATCCGGTATTGCGCCAGGCGCTGGCCGCCATCGGGTTTGCCGGCCAGGCCGGGCAGCCCGAGGAGCGCGCCGCTGGCCGCCGCATCGAGCACCTGCAGCCCCGGGTTGTAGTAGCGCGCTTCTTCCAGGTTGAGCGTGTTGTCGTCGATGAACAGCACGTTCTCGGCCCGCAACTGTGCCTGGCTGATGATGTCGCGGATCAGCTCGCCCTTGGGGGAAAACGCGATCCGGGGGAAGACGAACTGGTCCCAGATGCCCGCCTGCTCCAGCCGTGCCCGGGCCGTGGCGAAGTCGTTCTTCGAGCAGATGGCATTGACGATGCCGCGCCGCGTCAGCTCCCTGACGGCATCCAGGTGCGCCGGCGGGATCTCGAGTGCGTCGCCTTCGGCCAGGGTGCCGCGCCAGAAGGTGTCGTCGAGGTCCCAGATGACGAGCTTGACGGCCACGGCGTCAGCGGCCGGCGCTTGCAGCGCGTCGGCCACCGCGCGCTCGTAGCGCTCCAGCGCGGTGGTCGTTGGCGCTGGCAGCAGCTTGGCCCCCAGCAGGCCGCGCAAGGCCTGGCCCGCGCTGCGCACGCTGGCGGCGTTCGGCACGGCGGATTGCACCGAGTCCAGCGCATCGGCCAGCAGGCGGCGGATCTGGGGCGACTCGTGGTCGACCAGGTAGACGACGGCATCGCGGATGGTGCCCGTCAGCTCCTGGGTGCGCTCCTGGATCGTCATGCTCATGGGGAAGTCCTCGTCGAAATGCAGCCCTGCGGGCGCAGCGCGGGCCGGCTGCCGCCCGTGGCAGTGTCGGCCGGCGTCGCGGCAGGCCATCGGCGGAATTGCAGAAGGCCGAGCACCCTTTTTCCGGCGCCAAGTCGTCGTCCGCCGGCTGGGCGCCAGCCGGGTGCCAGTCGGGCGCCAGCCGGGTAGCCAGCCGCTCTTGGCGATGCGCCGATCGAACCGTGCAGCCGACGCTGGGGCTCTCTCAAGGTGGATACGAATGCAAATGATTCGCGTGTGCTAGAGTTTTCGTCCGTTTTCATTCGCCACACGCATCGTGTTCGCTGCCCCTGCTCCGCTCGCATCCCGCCCCGCAGCAGCAGCGTCCGGCATGGACGGGTGGACGCCGGCGCATGCCGGCCGGCGCCGAAAGATGGCCGTGGCGGCGATCGTGGCCCTGCACGTGCTGGTTGCATGGATGCTGCTGCAGTCGCGCGTGCGCGACGCCGTGGCCAGCGTGGCGCCCGTGATCGTGAGCCTCGTCGAGGCTCGAACGGCAGCGCCGCCGGCGCCGCCGCCGCTCGCGGTGCCGCCGCCGGCGCGTCTCACGACGGCGCCGCTGCCGGTGCCCGAGGTGGTGGTCGTGCCCAGCCCGTTGGCTCCCCCGCCGTCCATCACGGTCGTGACGGCGACCACGCCAGCGCCGACGCCACCCGCGCCCGCCGCCGTGCCGGCGCCGGCCGCGGCGCCGCCTGCCGTCACGGCGCCTGCCGTGGTGGTGGTCGCCGCCAACCCGCGCCAGATCCCGTCGTCGGGGGTGCAGTACCTCGTGCCGCCACCGCTGGAGTACCCGCGGGCATCGCGCCGCGAGCGCGAGGAGGGCGAGGTGCTGGTGCGCGTGCTGATCGACGAGGCCGGCCTGCCGCGCCTGGTGGAAGTGGCGCGCAGCAGCGGCTATCCGCGCCTCGACGCTGCGGCGGTGGCGGCCGCGCGCAAGGCCAAGTTCAAGCCGCACATCGACGCCGGCCGGGCGGTCGAGGCCTGGGCCACGATCTCGCTGACCTTCGCCCTCGAAACGGGCTGAGCCGCCGCGCGGGGCTGCGGAAGATCCCTGTGGTGGCCGCGCAACTGTTGATGTAGAACGCAAATAAGAATCCTTATCATTCTTCATCAACATCCAACCGAATCGAGGGAGGCACCCCATGTCCCAGAAACCTTCTGTCAGCACCCGCCGTCCGCGCAGCCTGCGCGCCGCTGCGGTCGTTCCGTCCCGGTTCATCGCCAAGGGCGGTGCGGCACTCGGCGTCACCACCGCGGCGGCGCTGATGCCGTTGACGGCGCTGGCCCAGGTGGCGGCACCGGCGCCCGCAGCCTCCGCGCCGAAGGATGCGGTGCTCCCCGGCGTCAAGGTGCAGGCCACCGCGATCGACCCCAACCCGAACGCCGAAACCGGCGCGCCCTACAAGGCCAAGACCTCCGCCGACTCGCGCCACACCCGCCCGTTGGCGCAGACGCCGCAGACCATCCAGGTCATCACCAAGAACGCGATCGACGATTCAGGCCAGACCGACCTGGCGCAGATCCTCCTCGCCAGCCCCGGCATCACGCTCGGCGCCGGCGAGAACGGCAACATGTTCGGCGACAACTACTTCATCCGCGGGCAGGCTGCCAAGAGCGACATCTTCATCGACGGGCTGCGCGACCCCGGCATGAACACGCGCGAAAGCTTCGCGATCGAACAGGTGGAGATCACCAAGGGCCCGAACTCCAGCTTCGCCGGCCGCGGCTCCGCCGGCGGCGCGGTCAACGCGGTGACCAAGCAGGCGACGCTGGACTACGACTTCACGCGCGCCACCGTGGGCCTGGGCACCGACAACTACAAGCGCATCACCGCCGACATCAACCACGCGATCAACGACAACCTTGCGGTGCGCGTGAACGCGCTGTGGGCCGACCAGGACGTGCCTGATCGTGCGCCCGCCGGGCGCGAACGCAAGGGGATCGCCATCTCGGCGCTGTATGAGGCGAGCAAGGATTTCTCCGCCACGCTCGATTACTACGGCTCGCGCGCCAGCAACCCGTACTACGACGCCGGCGGCTGGCTCGTCGGCGCTGCGGGCAGCCGCGTGCCCGCGACGGTGATGCCGCCGCAGACGCAGAACGGCGAGTTCATGAGGTCCGATACCGACACTGGCACCTTGCGCATCCGGTGGACCCTCGCGCCGGCGCTCTCGCTCGACAGCCGCACGCGCTACGGCGAAACCAAGAACGCCTACGCGTTCACCACCGCGACCTACAACGCCAACGCCAACAACGGCAGCGGCACCAACCCGGGCGCCGTCGTCCTCAACGACCAGCACAGCCGCTGGCAGAACGTGAAGTACTTTGCCCACCAGGACAGCCTGCGTTGGGACACCGACCTCGGCAACGGCCGCAAGAACGAGTTCGTCGCCACGATCGAGTACTCCGATCACAAGGTCGACCAGGGCGCCTACACCCAGGTCAGCAGCAACCCCTTCAATTGCAAGAACAGCGCCGGCGCGGGCGCGCTCAACGCCTACTGCATCACCACGTTCGGGGCTGAAAACACCCTCACGCCGCTGCCCAACATCCAGGGCATCAGGGGTATCCAGTGGACGCGCGGCGGCCAGAACTTCGACTGGAACATCAAGACCGTCGGCGCCAGCCTGATGGACACGATGGATTTCACCGACCGCTTGACCGGCTTCGTCGGCGTGCGGCTGGACCGCATCCTGAACTTCAACGCCACCTCGTTCAACGCCAACACCGGTGCCATCACCGCCGGCCCCTTCAAGTACAAGGAGACGCTGAAGAACTACTGGGGCGGCCTGAGCTACAAGCTGACGCCCGACGGCATCGTCTACCTCGGCTACGGCAGCGGTCAGGACATCAACGGCGGCGAGCCGGATTCGGGCACCAACCCGGGCTACGGCGGCCTCGTGACCGTGACGCTGGACGGCCGGCTCAGTTCCAAGCCGGAGACGTCGCGCAACGTCGAGCTCGGCACCAAGTGGAACCTGCTGAACCAGAAGCTGCTCGTCACGGCCGCGCTGTTCCGCACCGACAAGCGCGACGTGATGGAAGGCGTCAGCCAGGCTGAAGGCGCCTTGCTGGGCACCTTGAACACCGGCGGCAACCGCGTGCAAGGCGTGGAATTCGGCGTCGTCGGCAACGTGACGGAGCAGTTCACGGTGCAAGCCGGCGCGGCCTTCATGACGTCGAAGATCACCAGGTCCGACGCCACCATCAACGGCGGCGGGCCCAATGCCATCGGCCACCCCTTGTCGAACTTCGCCGACCGCACCTTCAACCTGCAGGCCAAGTACGAGTTCACGCCTGGCTTCAGCTTCGGCGGCACGGTGCGCTACGAGAGCCAGCGGTGCGGCGGGCAGCCGGATACGGCGGCGGCCTTCACCGTTGGCGTCACCGATTGCACGCAGCGTGTGCCGAGCTTCACGGTGTTCGACCTGTTCGCCACCTACCGCATCAACAAGAACCTGCTGCTGCGCGGCACCGTGCTGAACGTGGCCGACAAGAGCTACTACCTCAGCGCCTACCGCAACGGCAATTGGCTGATGATGGGCGACAAGCGTCGCGCGATGCTCGCGCTGGAAGTGGACTATTGAACCCGCGACAGCGCGCGTCCATGCAGCCGATGCCGCCGATGCAGCCGATCCCGCCAGTCGCCGGCATACCGCCGGACATCAGCGGCGCGCAGGACTATGAAACCCTGGCGCCGCGCCACCTCGCTGCGCCGGTCCATGCCTACATCGCCGGCGGCAGCGGCAACGATGCCACCGTGGCGGCGAACCGCGCCGCGTTTGCGAACCTCGCCATCGTGCCGCGCCTGCTGCGCGATGTGAGCGGCGGCCACCTGCAGTTCACGCTCGGCGACGAAGCCTTTGCGCATCCTTTGCTGCTGGCGCCGGTCGCGCACCAGAAGCTCGTGCATGCAAACGCCGAGCTGGACGCCGCGCGCGCCGCGCAGGCCGCGCAAGCCGGCCTGGTGCTGAGCACCTTGAGCTCCTACCCGCTGGAGGAGGTGGCCCGCGTCGCGGGGCCGCGGCGCTGGTTTCAGCTGTACTTCCAGCCACGGCGCGAAGCGACGCTCAGCCTGGTGCGCCGCGCCCACCATGCCGGCTTCGGCGCCATCGTCGTCACGCTGGACGCGGCGATCCAGTTGCCCAGCCGCCGCGCGCTCGACGCCGGCTTTCGCCTGCCCGCCGACTGCCTGGCCGCGAACCTGCGGGACGATCCTGTCGCGTCGCCAGCGGCACGGTCCGCCGGTGGCAGCCGCGTCTTCCAAGGCGCCATGCACGGCGCGCCGGGATGGGCCGATCTCGACTGGTTGATCCAGCAATCGCCGCTGCCCGTCTGGGTCAAGGGCGTGCTGCACCCGGATGACGCGCGCGAACTGCAGCAGCGCCAAGTGGCCGGCCTCGTCGTCTCCAACCACGGCGGGCGCAGCCTCGACGGCGCGCCCGCCAGCTTGCGCATGCTGAGCGCGGTCCGCGCGGCCGTCGGCGCCGGCTACCCGCTGCTGTTCGACGGCGGCATTCGCAGCGGCGGCGACGTCTTCAAGGCGATCGCGCTCGGCGCCGATGCCGTGCTCATCGGCCGCCTGCAGGTGTACGCGCTGGCCGTGGCCGGCGCTTTGGGCGTGGCGCACATGCTCAAGCTGCTGCGCGAAGAATTGGAGGCGTGCATGGCACAGGCCGGCTGCGCGACACTCGCCGACGTGCGGCGCGCGACCCTGGCGCCCGCGCGTGCGCTGCCGGCTGGCGTGGACAAAGGCGACCGATGCTGGTGACGATCGACAAGGTGCTGGACGACGACGAACTGCGCCAGTTCCGCGAGCGCCTGCAAACGGCCGCCTGGCAGGATGGCGCGCTCACCGCCGGCTCGCTGGCCAAGCGTGTCAAGCGCAACGAGCAGCTCGCCGATGGCGACGAGACCGCGGTCGCGCTGGGCAACCACATCCTGCGGCGCCTTGGGGCGAACGCGCTCTTCACCGCCGCGGCGCTGCCGCAGCGCATCCACCCGCCCAAGTTCAACCGCTACGCCGGCGGCGGCAACTACGGCGCGCACGTCGACAGTGCGCTGATGGGCGTTCCGGGCAGCGCGCTCGCGATGCGCAGCGACCTCTCGGCGACGCTGTTCCTGTGCTCGCCGGACGAGTACGACGGTGGCGAGTTGGAGATCGAAGGCCCATTCGGCGCCCAGGTCGTGAAGCTGGACGCGGGCGACCTAGTGCTGTATCCCTCGTCCAGCCTGCACCGCGTGACGCCGGTGACGCGCGGCGCGCGCATCGCCTCGTTCTTCTGGATCCAGAGCTACGTCGCCGACGCAGGCGCGCGCAGCCTGCTGTTCGACCTCGACCGCGCGATCCAGGGGCTGACGCCAGGGCTGCCGCCCGACGACGCGAATCTCCTCGCGCTGACCGGCGTCTATCACAACCTGCTGCGGCGCTGGGCCGTGGCCTGAAGGAGACCGCGATGACGAAGGCGATGACGACGAAGGTGAACAGGGCGATGACGGGCGCCGCCTTGCTGCTGCTGGGCAGTGGCCTGGCATGGGCGCACGGCGACGTGAAGTGCGACCCGGCGACGCCCAAGGCCGAATGGCGGCCGCACACCGAGCTGGCGAAGAAGCTGACCGACGAAGGCTGGGTCATCCGCCAGGTGAAGGTCACGCCCAGCTGCTACGAGGTCTACGCGAAGACCCCCGAGGGCAAGCGCGTCGAAGCCTTCTTCCATCCCAAGACCTTCGAGCGTGTGGAGTAGGACGCCGGGCGCCGTGCGCGTCTGGGACCGCGCGGTGCGTCTGCTGCACTGGGCGCTGGTTGTGTGCGTCGCGGCGGCCTGGTTCACCCGCCATCAGCGCGGGCCCTGGCATGAGTGGCTGGGCCATGGCGCGGCGGCGGTCGTCGCCGTGCGCCTGGCCTGGGGCTTTGCCGGTGCGGGCTACGCGCGCTTCGCGCAGTTCGTGCGCGCGCCGTCGGCAACGCTGGCCTACGCACGCGCGGTGCTCGCCGGCGATGCGCCGCGCTACCTGGGGCATAACCCGCTGGGTGGGTGGATGGTGCTGGCGCTGCTGGCCACCGTCGCCGCCACCTGCCTCAGCGGCTGGCTGTTCACGACCGACTGGCTGTGGGGCTACGAGTGGCTCGAAGACACGCACGTGGCGCTGGCCTGGGGGCTCATCGCGCTGGTTGCGCTGCACGTCGGCGGCGTCGTCTTCACGAGCCGGCACCAGCAAGAGAACCTCGTGCGCGCGATGCTCACCGGCGACAAGCCGGCGCCCGGAGGCGGCGACGTCGCCTGACCGCGCCCCCGATCGCCATGCTCATGGCAGCAGTTGCAGGAAGCGCAGGATGGCGGGCAGGTGTTCGTCGAAGTCCGACAGGCCGTGGTCGCTGCCTTCGAGCAGGCGGATCTGCGCGCCTCGCACGCGGGCGCACATCTCGCGCCAGTCCAGCAGCTCGTCGCCCTTGGCGATGACCGCGAAGTAACGCTCCAGCTGCGTCAACGCCGGCGGCTGCAGCGCGCTGAACTCGTCGAGGTAGCCGGCCTTGAACTCGAAACGTTCGTTCGGGTCGTGGTAGGCCGTCAGCTCGCCGACGAAAGGCCGCAGGTCGCGCG
>CAYYDJ010000035.1:0-33362 GCA_964470565.1 uncultured Rubrivivax sp. | reverse complement strand
AGACTCGAACTCGCACAGCTTTCGCCACTACCCCCTCAAGATAGCGTGTCTACCAATTTCACCACGTCGGCAGGACGTGAAAACCGCTTGCGCAGCAACGTTCGACTGGCATGAGGATGGCTCGTCGAACAACTGGGAATTCTAGCCTCAAAACCAGGGACTTCCCTGACCTGAGACAGGCTTCACTGGCTGGCCGCGGCGGCCGGCGCCGAGGCGGCAGCGGGCTCGGTCGCGCTTTCGGTCCTGGTCGTTGCGGCGGGCATCGGCACGCCGCTCGGCAGGGCCGGCGCGGATGCCGGCGCGGCCGCACTGGCGGGCGCCGCGGGACGGTCCAGCACGGTGCCGCCGACGTTGGCGGCGCGGCCGTTGCCGGCGTTGGACATCAGCGCCAGCGCCAGCGTGCAGGCGAAGAAGATGGTGGCGCAGGCCGCCGTCGAGCGCGACAGGAAGTTGGCGCTGCCGGTGGCGCCGAACAGGCTGCCCGAGGCGCCGCTGCCGAACGAGGCGCCCATGTCGGCGCCCTTGCCGTGCTGGATCAGCACCAGCCCGATCATCACCAGCGCCGACAGCAACTGCAGCGCGAGCACGAGGGTCATCCAGATCTGCATAGGTGAGTTCTCTCCGAAGGAATGCGCGACGCGGGTGGTGCGTTGAAAATACCGGTTAGCCCGCGGCGCGACAGATGGCGATGAAGTCGGCGGCCTTCAGCGAGGCCCCGCCGACCAGGCCGCCGTCGATGTCGGCCTGGGCGAACAGCGTGGCCGCGTTGTCGGCCTTGACGCTGCCGCCGTAGAGGATGCGCATGCGCTCGCCGTGGCCGGTGGCGGCCTGCAGCTGCGCGCGCAGCACCGCATGCACCGCCTGCGCCTGCTCGGGCGTCGCGGTGCGTCCGGTGCCGATGGCCCAGACGGGCTCGTAGGCGACGACGATCTCGCCGGCGCAATGTGCCAGCAGGTGGATCACGGCCGCGAGCTGGCGCTTGACCACGAGGTCGGTCTCGCCGGCCTCGCGCTGGGCCAGCGTCTCGCCGACGCAGACGATGGGCGTGATGCCCTTGGCCAGCGCCGCCTGCGCCTTCTGCGCGACCAGCAGATCGCTCTCGGCGTGATACGCACGTCGCTCGCTATGTCCGACGATCGCGTAGCGGCAGCCGAACTCGCGCAGCATCGCCGCCGACACCTCGCCGGTGTAGGCGCCCTGCTCGTGCGCCGAGCAGTCCTGGGCGCCCCAGCGCACGTCGCCGGCGGCCAGCGTGGCCGCGGTCTCGGTGAGGTAGGGATAGGGCACGCAGACCGCGACATCGCAGCCGTAGGGCCGCGCGCCGACGATGCCGGCCAGCAGCTCGGCGTTGGCCGCATGGCTGCCGTGCATCTTCCAGTTGCCCACCACCAGCTTGCGTCGCATCGCACTCACTCCTTACCAGCTCAGCACGATCTTGCCGACGTGCGTGCTCGATTCCATCAGCGCGTGCGCGGCGCTCGCCTGCGCGGCCGGGAACACTTGGTGGATCACCGGCTTGATGCGCCCGCCCTCGATCAGCGGCCAGACCTTGGCGCGCAGCGCGCGCGCCAGCTCGGTCTTGTAGGCCACGCTGCGCGGGCGCAAGGTGCTGCCGGTGATGGCCAGCCGCTTGCGCAGCAGCAGCCCGGAATCGATCGCGCTCTTGGTGCCGCCCTGCACCGCGATCACCGCCACCCGGCCGTCGTCGGCCAGGCATTCGAGCTCGCGGCCCAGGTAGTCGCCGGCCACCATGTCCAGCACCACGTCGACGCCCTTGCCGCCCGTCAGGCGCCTGGCTTCGGCCACGAAGTCCTGCGTGCGGTAGTTGATCGCGTGGTCGGCGCCGATCGCGATGCAGGCGGCGCACTTGTCGTCGCTGCCCGCGGTGACGATGACCGTCGAGCCCAGCGCCTTGGCCAGCAGCGTGGCCGTGACGCCGATGCCGCTGGAGCCGCCCTGCACCAGCAGCGTCTCGCCGCTGCGCAGCTTCGCGATCTCGAACACGTTCTGCCAGACGGTGAAGAAGGTCTCGGGCAGGCTGGCCGCCTCGACCATCGACAGCCCGCGCGGCAGCGGCAGGCATTGGCCGACCGGCGCCACGCACCGTTCGGCGTAGCCGCCGCCGGCCACCAGCGCACACACCGGGTCACCGATCTTCAGCCTCGCGGCCGCAAGATCGGCGGCAGCGCCGGCCTGCACGGTGCCGGCGACCTCCAGGCCCGGCAGGTCGGACACGCCGGGCGGCATCGGGTACAGGCCCTTGCGCTGCAGCACGTCGGGCCGGTTGACGCCCGAGGCCTGCACCGCGATCAGCAGCTCGCCCGGCTGCGCGACCGGGTCGGGCCGCTGCACCTCGCGCAGCACCTCGGGGCCGCCGGGCTGGGCGATTTCGATCGCACGCATCGCGTCGGCTTTCGTCGGCCGGCCGTCAGTCGGCCTTGGGCGCTTCGGGCGCGGGTGCCGGCACCGGCGCCGCTTCGGCGGCGGCCGGTGCGTGGTCGCCCGCGGGCGCCTCGCTGCTCACCGGCGCGGCCTCGTCGAAGGATTCGCGGCGCGGGCGTTCGCTGCGCTCGCCTCGGTCACCGCGCTCGCCACGGTCGCGGCGCGGGCGGTCGTCGCGGTCGCGGCGGGGGCGGTCGTCACGGTCGAAGCGCTCGCGGCGCTCGGGCTCGACGTAGCCCTCGGGCTTTTCGAGCAGCGCCTTCATGCTGAGCTTGATGCGGCCCTTCTCGTCGGTCTCCAGCACCTTGACCTGCACGACCTGGCCTTCCTTCAGGAAGTCTTCGACGCGCTCGACGCGCTGGTGCGCAATCTGGCTGATGTGCAGCAGGCCGTCCTTGCCGGGCAGGATGTTGACCAGCGCACCGAAGTCCAGGATCTTGGTCACCGGGCCTTCGTAGACCTTGCCGATCTCGGCCTCGGCCGTGATCTCGGTGATGCGCTTCTTGGCGAACTCGGCCTTGTCGGCGTCGGTGCTGGCGATGGTGATGGTGCCGTCCTCGCCGATGTCGATCGTGCAGCCGGTCTCCTCGGTCAGCGCACGGATCGTCGCGCCGCCCTTGCCGATCACGTCGCGGATCTTCTCCGGGTTGATCTTCATCGTGTACAGGCGCGGCGCGAACTGCGAGACCTCGGTCTTGGCGCCGCCCACCGCATCGACCATCTTGGACAGGATGTGCAGCCGCGCTTCCTTGGCCTGCGCCAGCGCAACCTGCATGATCTCCTTGGTGATGCCCTGGATCTTGATGTCCATCTGCAGCGCGGTGACGCCGCTGGTGGTGCCGGCCACCTTGAAGTCCATGTCGCCCAGGTGGTCCTCGTCGCCCAGGATGTCGGTCAGCACCGCAAAGCGGTTGCCTTCCTTGATCAGGCCCATCGCGATGCCGGCGACGTGCGCCTTCATCGGCACGCCGGCGTCCATCAGGCTCAGGCAGCCGCCGCAGACGGACGCCATCGACGAGGAGCCGTTCGATTCGGTGATCTCGGAGACCACGCGCAGCGTGTACGGGAAGTCCTCCTTGCTCGGCAGCACCGCGACCAGCGCGCGCTTGGCCAGGCGCCCGTGGCCGATCTCGCGCCGCTTGGGGCTGCCCACGCGGCCGGTTTCGCCGGTGGCGAACGGCGGCATGTTGTAGTGGAGCATGAAGCGGTCTTCGAACTCGCCAGCCAGCGCGTCGATGCGCTGCGCGTCGCGTTCGGTGCCGAGCGTCGCGACGACCAGGGCCTGCGTCTCGCCGCGCGTGAACAGCGCCGAGCCGTGGGCACGCGGCAGCACGCCGGAGCGGATCTCGATCGGGCGCACGGTTCTTGTGTCGCGGCCGTCGATGCGCGGCTCACCGGCGAGGATCTGGCCGCGCACGATCTTCGACTCGATGTCGAACAGCAGGCCCTCGACCTTGACGGCGTCGAACTCGGCGCCCTCGGCCTTCAGCGCGCTCATCGTCGCGCTGTAGGCGTCGCGGCAGGCCTGGGTGCGGGCCTGCTTGCTGCGGATCTGGTAGGCGGCGCGCAGCGGGCCTTCGGCCAGCGCCGTGACCTTGGCGATGAAGGCTTCGTCCTTGGCCGGTGCGGACCAGGTCCACTCGGGCTTGCCGGCTTCGCGCACCAACTCGTTGATCGCGGCGATCGCGATCTTGCCCTGCTCATGGCCGAAGACCACGGCGCCCAGCATCACGTCCTCGGGCAGCTGGTCGGCCTCGGACTCGACCATCAGCACCGCGGCTTCGGTGCCGGCGACCACCAGGTCCATCTTGCTGTCGGCCAGTTGCGTCTTGCCCGGGTTCAGCACGTATTCGCCGTCGATGTAGCCCACGCGCGCGGCGCCGATGGGCCCATTGAACGGGATGCCGCTGATCGACAGCGCGGCGCTGGTGCCGATCAGTGCGGCGATGTCGGCCTGGATCTCGGGGTCCAGGCTCAGCACGTGGACGACGACCTGCACTTCGTTGAAGAAGCCGTCCGGGAACAGCGGGCGGATCGGGCGGTCGATCAGCCGGCTGGTCAGCGTCTCCAGTTCGCTGGGGCGACCTTCGCGCTTGAAGAAACTGCCCGGGATCTTGCCGGCGGCGTAGGTCTTCTCGATGTAGTCGACGGTCAGCGGGAAGAAGTCCTGCCCCGCCTTGGCCTCGCTCTTGGCCACCACGGTGGCCAGCACGACGGTGTCGCCGATGCTGCAGACCACGGCGCCGCCGCTCTGGCGTGCGATCTCGCCGGTCTCCAGCGTGACGGTGTGCTGGCCCCATTGGAAGGTCTTGCTGACCTTGTTGAAGATGCTCATGCGGATGTCTCCGTTGCGGGTGTGGGGCAGAGGCGGTTCGGCACGACGCAATGCCATTCCAGCAGGGCCCGCCGTGGCGGCTTGCAGGCACCAGTGGAATGACACAGCAGCGTTGCGTCCTTGCCGTCTCCGTTTGGGAGTCCGCTGCGGGCGCGCCCGCAGCGGAAACGGTCTTCAGGGTCTTACTTGCGCAGGCCCAGCTTGGCGATCAGCGCGGTGTAGCGGTCGGCGTCGCGGTCCTTCAGATAGGCCAGCAGGCGCTTGCGCTGGTTGACCATCTTCAGCAGGCCGCGGCGGCCGTGGTGGTCCTTCAGGTGCTGCTTGAAGTGCGGGGTCAGCTCGTTGATGCGCGCGGTGAGCAGCGCAACCTGCACTTCGGGGCTGCCGGTGTCGTTGGCGGCGCGGGCGTTGGCCTTGACGATCTCGGCCTTCTGGGTGGTAGCCAGGCTCATGGGATTTCCTGTGTTCCGGTGTGGAGGAAGCCGCCATGACAAGGGCGCTTGCAGCGCCGCTGGCCTGGACGGTTTCCGGTTTCGACTTGCGGACGCCAGTGAAACCGACCGGCGCCGTGCTTGGATTCCCCCGAAAGGGAACGCGCGATTATGCCATCGCCCGCAGGGCCTCGGCCAGGCGCTGCAGCCCCTGGTCCAGCCGCGCCGGGTCGCGCGAGGCGAAACACCAGCGCAGCCAGCCCTCGCCTTCGGCCCCGAAAGCCACGCCGGGCGCCAGGCCCAGGCCGTGCTGGGTGACCAGGCGCTTGGCCAGTGCCAGCGAGTCGTCCTGCCCGGCGACGCGGAAGAACGCGTACATGCCGCCGGGCGCCGGCGCCACCTGCACGCCCGGCAGCGCCTGCAGCCCGGCCACCAGGCGGTCGCGGCAGGCCTGCAGGCGCTGCACCAGGCCGGGGATGAAGGCGTCGGCCATCGCCAGCCCGGCCAGCGCGCCGCGCTGCACGAAGACCGGCGCGCACGAGGTGTTGAACTCGATGAGCTTGCCGATGGCGTCCAGATGTCCGCGCGGCAGCACCAGCCAGCCCAGGCGCCAGCCGGTCATCAGAAAGCTCTTGGAGAAACTGTGCGCCACGACCAGCCGGTCGTCGGGGCCGGCGACATCGAGGAAGCTGGGTGCACAGGCAGCGCCGGCGTAGTAAAGCCGCTCGTACACCTCGTCGGCCAGGATCCAGGTGCCGGTACGGCGGCAATGCGCCAGCAAGGCCTGCTGCTCGTCGCGGCTCAAGGTCCAGCCGGTGGGGTTGTTGGGCGCGTTGACCAGCAGCACGCGGGTGCGCGGCGTCACCGCGGCCAGCAACTCGTCGAGGTCCAGCCGCCAGGCGCCGCCCTGCGGACGCAGCGAGACGCGCCGCACCGATGCGCCCAGGATCGCCGGCTGCGCCGTCAGGTTGGGCCACACCGGCACCACCGCCACCACCTCGTCGCCGGCGCCGGCCAGCATCTGCATCGCCAGCATCAGCGCGTTGACGCCCGAGGACGTGACGGCGATGCGCTCGTCGCCCACGGGGCCATGCAATGCGCCGACATAACCCGCCAGCCCGGCGCGCAGATCGGGCAAGCCCAGGTTGTGGGCGTAGAAGGTCTCGCCGGCCTGCAGCGAGCGCTCGGCGGCCTCGCGGATCGCCGGCGGCGTGACCTCGTCGCTTTCGCCGAACCAGAAGGCCAGCACATCGCTGCGGCCGATCGCGGCGGTGGCCACCTCGCGGATGCGCGAGCCCGGCAGGGCCTGGATCTCGGGTCTCATCGGAATCGCTCTTTCAGATCTGGTCCAGCGGCCAGCGCGGCCGCACGTCGAAGGGGCCGGCGGCGCGGCCGCGGTCGAGGCCGCGCTGGGCGCGCAAGGCGCCGGCCAGCGCGATCATCGCGCCGTTGTCGGTGCACAGGTCCAGCGGCGGGTAGTGGACGCGAAAGCCCCGCCGCGCCGCCGCGGCGTCGAGCCGCTCGCGCAGCCGCCGGTTGGCGCCGACGCCGCCGGCAACCACCAGCCGCTGCAGGCCGCTGTCGGCCAGGGCGCGCAGCGTCTTGGCCACCAGCACGTCGACGATGGCGGCCTGCGCCGAGGCCGCGAGGTCGGCGCGCGCAGCCTCTCCGGGCTGCGGGCCCAGCGCGCGCAGCCGCGTCATCACCGCCGTCTTGAGGCCGGCGAACGAGAAGTCGAGGTCGCCGCTGTGCAGCAGCGGGCGCGGCAGCGGCACCGCGTCGTCGCGGCCGCTTTCGGCCAGCCGCGCCAGCGCCGGGCCGCCGGGGTAGCCCAGGCCCAGCAGCTTGGCGCTCTTGTCGAAGGCTTCGCCGGCGGCGTCGTCGATGGTCTCGCCGAGCAGTGCGTAACGGCCGACCTCATCGACGCGCATCAGCTGCGTGTGGCCGCCGGAGACCAGCAGCGCGATGAAGGGGAAGGCCGGCGCGTCGGCGGCCAGGAAGGGCGACAGCAGGTGGCCTTCGAGGTGGTGCACGCCCAGCGTCGGGCGGCCCAGCGCGACGCCCAGCGCCTCGGCGACGCCGGCGCCGACCAGCAGCGCACCCGCCAGTCCGGGGCCGCGGGTGTAGGCCACGAGGTCGATGTCGGCCGGCCGGCAGCCGGCCCGATCCAGCACCTGGCGCAGCAGCGGGATCACGCGCCGCACGTGGTCGCGCGAGGCCAGCTCGGGCACCACGCCGCCGTAGGCCTGGTGCATCTCGGCCTGGCTGTGCAGCGCGTGCGCCAGCAGGCGCGGCGTGCCGCTTTCGCCGGCCTCGACGAGGGCGACGCCGGTCTCGTCGCAGGAGGATTCGATGCCGATGACGTTCACGACGGCGGTGCCGGTTGCCACGCGCTCAGCGCCGGTCGGCCAGCGCGTGGGCGATGGTGCCGAGGTCGACGTACTCCAGCTCGCTGCCCACCGGCACGCCGCGCGCCAGCCGCGTGACCTTGAGGCCGCGCGCGCGCAGCGCCTCGCCCAGCGCATGCGCCGTGGCCTCGCCTTCGGCGCTGAAGCCGGTGGCCAGGATCACCTCCTGCACCACGCCGTCGGCGACGCGCTGCAGCAACTGGCTGGCGCCGATGTCGGCCAGGCCCACGCCGTCCAGCGGCGACAGCCGCCCCATCAGCACGAAGTACAGGCCCTTGAAGCTGCCGCTGCGCTCCAGCGCCGCCTGGTCGGCCGGCGTCTCCACCACGCACAGCAGCCGCGCGTCGCGCTGCGGGTCGAGGCAGGTCGCGCAGACCTCGGCCTCGGTGAAGGTGTGGCAGCGCGCGCAATGGTGCATGCGCTGCACCGCCTGCTGCAGCGCCTGCGCCAGCCGGCGCGCGCCGTCGCGATCGTGCTGCAACAGGTGGAAGGCCATGCGCTGCGCCGACTTGGCGCCCACGCCGGGCAGCCGGCGCAGGGCTTCGATCAGGTCGTCGAGCGCGGCTTCGGCCATGGGTCCACGCCACACGGGCAGCGCAGCGACACTCGCTCGGCAAGAACCAGGCGGCCCCAAGCGGCGGCCGCGGATCCGGCTTTGCCGGTCCGCTGGCGGCGCCCCCTTGAGGGGGGGGCGCCGAAGGCGCTTCGGGGGTTGGACATCAGAACGGGAACTTCATGCCCGGCGGCAGCGGCATGCCGGCGGTGAGCTTGCCCATCTTCTCGGCGCTGACGGCTTCGGCGCGGCGCACCGCGTCGTTGAACGCGGCGGCTACCAGGTCTTCGAGCATGTCCTTGTCATCGGCCAGCAGGCTGGGATCGATGGCCACGCGCTTGACGTCGTGCTTGCACGTCATCGTCACCTTCACCAGGCCGGCGCCGGACTGGCCTTCGACCTCGATCGTGGCCAATTCGTCCTGGGCCTTCTTGAGGTTGTCCTGCATGGCCTGGGCCTGCTTCATCAGACCGGCGAGCTGGCCTTTCATCATGGTGCTTCTCCTGGGGAAATGGGTAAGGTTCAGAGCGGGCGAATGCTGTCGGGCACGATGCGTGCGGTCTTGAACTGCGACAGCAGCTCCTGCACCGCCGGGTCGGCGCGGATGATCTGTTCGGCCTCGGCCTGGCGGCGCTGGCGCTCCCAGGCGTCGCGGCGGGCGACGGAATCGGTGGGCACGCCGGCTTCGAGCTGCAGCCGCTGCGGGCGGCCGAGCTCGGCACTCAGCGCGGCGGCCAGCTTGTCGCGCGTGCCGTCGGCGCGCAGCGAGTCGCGCTCGACTCGCAGCGTCCAGCAGCAGCCGCTGCCATCGGCCTCGTCGCTGCAATCGCGCACACCGGCCTGCCAGGCCAGCTCGCGCACCAGCGCGGCGATGCGCCCTTGCTCGGCCAGCCGGCGCACCAGCTCGGCCCAGCGGTCGCCGAGCGGCGTGGTCTCGGGCGCGCTGAGCACCGCCGCCGCAGCGGCAGCAGCGGGCGGACGCGGGGCCGGCACCGTCAGCGCGGGCGGGGCCGGCGCGCGCAACGGCGCGGTGCGCGGCTCGGCATCGAATTCGGGCGGCGGGCCCTGGTCGACCCAGGGCGGAATCTCGGGCTCGGCCACGCGCGGCGCCGTGGCCGGTGCCGGTGCGGGGGCCCAGCCGCGCGCCGCGGCCGCAGGCGGCGGGGTCGGAACGACCGGCGCCGGTGGCCGTGCCGGGGTTGGAACGAGCACGGATGCCGCCGCCGCAGGAGCCGCGACGGTGGGTGCCGCCACCGCGGGCGCCACCGCGGGCGCCGCCGCCGGCCGCGCAGGCTTGGCCGCTGCCGGCGCGGGCGCCATTGCCCTCGCCGGCCCCGAACCCGCCGGCGGAAACGCCAGGAAGCGCAGCAGCACCATCGTCAGCGCCGCGTACTCGTCGCTCATCAGCGCGATCTCGGCACGCCCTTGCAGCGCGATGCTGTAGAGCAGTTGCGTCTCGTCGGCCGCCAGCAGCGGCGCCAGCTGCAACGGCGCCTCGTGCTCGGGGTCGGCGGCGTCCAGCGCGTCGGGCACGGCCTGGACGACGGCCATCTGCTGCAGCAGCGCGGCCATCTCTTCCAGCGTGCCGGCGGCCGACAGGCCTTGCGCGCGCAGCGCGTCCACAGCCTCCAGCACCGCGCGGCCGTCGCGCGCGGCCAGCGCCTGCACCAACTGCGCCGCGTGGCGGCGATCCACCGTGCCCAGCATCGTGCGCACCACGGCTTCTTCGAGCCGGCCGCCACCGTAGGCGATGGCCTGGTCGGTCAGCGACAGCGCGTCGCGCATCGAGCCTCGCGCCGCGCGGCCGAGCAGGCGCAAGGCGCCGTCGTCGCTGGCCACGCCTTCGGCCTGCAGCACGCGCGCCAGGTGCTCGCGCACCACCTCGGGCGCCATCGGCCGCAGGTTGAACTGCAGGCAACGGCTCAGCACCGTGGGCAGCATCTTGTCGGGGTCGGTGGTGGCCAGCACGAACTTCAGGTAGTCCGGCGGCTCCTCCAGCGTCTTCAGCAGCGCGTTGAAGGCGTCCTTGGTGAGCTGGTGCGCCTCGTCGATCATGAAGACCTTGAAGCGGCCGACGCCGGGCTTGTAGGCGGCGCGCTCGATCAGGTCGCGGATCTCGTCGATGCTGCGGTTGCTGGCGGCGTCGAGCTCGATGTAGTCGATGTAGCGGTCGGCGTCGATCTGCGTGCAGGCACTGCAGACGCCGCAGGGCTGTGCGGTGACGCCGCCGTTGCCGTCGGGCCCCGTGCAGTTGAGCGACTTGGCGAGGATGCGCGACACCGTGGTCTTGCCGATGCCGCGCGTGCCGGTGAACAGGTAGGCGTGGTGCAGGCGGTTCGTCTGCAGCGCATTCGTCAGCGCGCGCACGACGTGCTCCTGCCCGACCATCTGGTCGAAGCGCTTGGGCCGGTACTTGCGCGCCAGGACGATCGTGCTCACCGGCGCCCCTCGTCCGACGGGTGCGTCGGCCGATCCCCCGCGGGGACGCGGGCCGGCTTGGGAGCGGCCCGGCGCTCGGCCCGCCGCGCTGACGACGTTCGTCTCATACGGGGCATTCTACGGAGGGCCGTCGATAATCCCGGCCGATGAGCAGCCCTGCCCCCACCACCCTCAGCTACGCCGGCGCCGGCGTCGACTACGAGTTGATCGACCCGCTGAAAGTCAACGCCCAGCGCGCCGCCGCGGCCACCGCCTCGCACTTGGGCGCGCATGGCTTCGCCGAGGTGGCGGCCTCGCGCGGCGAGTCGGCCTACGTGGTCGACGTGGGGCCTTTTTACCTCGCCTCGATCGTCGAGTGCCTGGGCTCCAAGGCGCTGGTGGCCGACGAGATGGCCAAGCTCACCGGCAAGAGCTGGTACGGCGCGATCGCGCAGGACGCGATCGCCATGGCGGTCAACGACCTGATCACGGTCGGCGCCACGCCGCTGGTGGTGCAGGCCTACTGGGCCGCCGGCGGCTCCGACTGGTTCGGCGACGCGCAGCGCGCGCAGGCGCTGGTGCAGGGCTGGAAACAGGCCTGCGACGCCTGCGGCGTGGCCTGGGGCGGCGGCGAGACGCCGGCGCTGGCCGGCATCGTCGAGGCCGGGCGCATCGACCTCGCGGCCGCCTGCACCGGCATCGTCAACCCGAAGACGCGGCTCTCCGTCGGCGACCGCCTGGGCCCCGGCGACGCCATCGTGCTGCTCGATTCGAGCGGCATCCACGCCAACGGCCTGAGCCTGGCGCGCAAGCTGGTCGAGCGGCTGCCGCAAGGCTGGCTGACCGAGGTGGCGCCGGGCCTGGGCTATGGCCAGGCACTGCTGGCGCCCACCGTGCTGTACAGCCCCGTCACCGAGGCGTTGTGGCAGGCCGGCATCGCGCCGCACTACTGCGCCAACATCACCGGCCACGGCTGGCGCAAGTTGCTGCGCCACGCCAAGGCGCTGACCTACCGCATCCACACGCTGCCGCCGGTGCCGCCGGTGCTGCGCTTCATCCAGCAGCAGGCCGGGCACGACGCGCAAGAGGCCTACAGCACGCTGAACATGGGCGCCGGCTTCGCGCTCTTCGTCGCCGCGGCCGATGCCGAGCGCACGGTGCAGGTGGCGCAAGCCCAGGGCGTGGGCGCGCGCGTGGCCGGCGTGGTGCAGGCCGGACCGAAGGAGCTGCTGATCGAGCCGCTGGGCCTGCGCTTTGGTGACGACGCGCTGCAGCTGCGCTGAAGGCTCCTACAATCCGCCCCCGACGGGCCTCCCCGCATGGGAGCGCGGCCAAACGGGTCAGGTGGGGAACCAAGCAGCCCTAACCGTTGCCACCAGTGCCGGGGGTAAGGCTCGTCACCTTCATCAGCGCTCGGCCTGCCTGAAGGCCATCACCACCTGGTTGCGCAAGGCGCGCAGCAGCGCCAGCTCCTTTTCCTCGGGCGCCAGTGCGCCGGGCTGCGCGGCATCGGCGTAGATCAGCCCGAAAGGCGCGTTCTTCATCATCAGCGGCAGCAGCAGGAAGCTGGGCGCGTTGAGCGAGTTCAGATACCACGGCGGCAGCCGCGTGGCCAGGCCGCCGCGCGTGGTGTCGGCGATCACGGTGTCGGCACCCTTGCGGCAGACGGCGGCGAACAAGTCCACCGGCGCGCCGGCGCTTTCGCGCAGCGGGATCGCGAACGGCTTGCAGGCTTCGGCGCCGCCGGCGCCCAGCGCCAGGCGGCCGGTCATCGTGTCGGTCCTGGGGTCGCGCAGGCAGAACACGATGCGCTGCAGGTCGAGTGCGTCGCGCATGGTCTGCAGCACGCTGTGCAAGACCTCGTTGCGCTTGAAGTCGCCGCTGGCCAGGCGCTGGGTGACCTCGGCGATGCCAGTTGTCAGCGCCGCGGTCACGGCTTCCGACGAGCGCGGCGCCGGCGGCTCGGCAGCCGCCGCCAACACCTGGGTCTGCTGTTCGGTCAGCGTGCCGTCGGGGAACAGGCGCCGTGCCGCGGCGCCGCGCGCCAGGTCCAGCCCCATCGCACGCGCGAACTCGGCCAGTTGCCCGCGCGCCGCGGTGGCCGCCTGCACGATGGCCTGGGGCGCCAGGCCCAGCGCCCGCGCGTGGCGTTCGGCCAGCTCGGCCAATGCGGCCTCGGCGCGCTGCGGCTCGTGGGCCAGCAGGCAGTCGCTCATCTCGTTGGCGCAGCGGCCGATCCAGCGTGAGCGCTCGGTGCCTTGCTCCACCGGGCGCTGCGGCCACTCGCCGTCGGGTGCGCGCATCGTGCGCTGCAGGCTGTCCGGCAGGCCCCAGGCCTTTGCGACGCCGGCGGCCAGGTCCTGCAGGCCCAGGCCCAGCACCTGGCGCGCGGCCTCGTCCCGGCCGAGGCCGGCGGCGGCGCGCTCGCGGATCTGCTGCGCTTCTTCGGGGAAGTAGAACTCGGTCAGCAGCCGGCCCAGGTTCTGGAACAGCGCGCCGATGAAGACTTCTTCGCTCTCGCGCAGCAGCGGCGCCAGCGCGCCGGCCAGGCTGCCGGCCAGCAGCGCGCGCAGGAACTCGCCCTTGAGCTGCGCCGCGTGCTGCTGGTTTTGCATGTGCTCCAGCAGCACCAGCGACAAGGCGAGGTTGCGCACGCCGCCGAAGCCGATGAGCTGCACCGCGCGCGAGACGGTGGCGACACTGCCGCCGCCGGCATGCGCGAACGTCACGCTGTTGACCAGGCGCAGCAATTTATTCGTTAGCGCCACGTCCTGCAGGATGTCCGCCGACAGGCTGGCCAGGCTCTCGGTTTCGGAGTTGGCGGTGCGCTGGATGCGCAGCACCGACTCGCCGAGCGCGGGAAAGTCGCTCTTGTGGCGCATGCGGCGCAGCAGGAAGTCCAGCGTGCCGTGGCCGGCCGCGGGCGCCGCCTGCTGCGAGCCCGGTTGAAGCCAGGCGGCCAGCGCATCGCGCAGCGCGGCGGCGGTGTCGAAGCGGTGCTCGGGCCGGCGTGCCAGCGCGCGCTGCACGATGCTGCGCAGTCGATCGTCGACGCCGATCTCGGGCGGCAGCAGCAGGTCTTCGCGCTGCACGCGCTGCAACGCGCGCCGCGGGTCGCCCTCCTGCAGCAGGCGCTGGCCGCTGAGCACCTCGCCCAGCATCGCACCGGCGGAGAACACGTCCATGCGCGGGTGCGGCGCCTCGCCGCGCGCGGCCTCGGGCGACACATAGCCCGGCGTGCCGACGACGCGCCCATCGGCACCGTGCGAGACGCGTGCGGCAATGCCGAAGTCCATCACCCGCGCGCGGCCGTCCTGACCCAGCAGCACGTTGGAGGGCTTGAGGTCGCGGTGCACGATGCCTTGCGCATGCGCCTGAGCCAGCGCATCCAGCACGCCGATCATCAGCTCGACGGCACGCCGCGGCGGCAACGCGCCGTCGCGGCCGATCAGCTCCGACAAGGTGCCGCCGGGCACGTATTCGAAGACGAGGTAGGGCTGGCCGCCATCGTCGTCGGCCTCGAACACCGGCACGATGTGCGGATGCGACAGGCGGCTGACCGCGCGCGCCTCGTGCAGCCATCGGCTGACGGCGGCGGCATCGGCGGCCGCGCCGCCGGCCAGCAGCTTGACGGCGACGTCGCGCTGCAGCCGCGGATCGTGCGCCAGCCAGACGCTGGCCTGCGCGCCGCGGCCCAGCAGCCGCTGCAGCTCGAAGCGGCCGATGCGGCGTGATGCGGGTGCGGGCGCGGGCGCGGGACCGGCCGCGGCGGCCGCGTTGGCCGCGTTGGCCGCGTTGGCGGTCACCGCAGCGCCTCGGCGCCGTTGCCGATGGCGCCCGTTTCGCGCGTTTGACCGGCCTCGCGCTCATCGCTCGGCGATGCGCCCTGCAGCACCGCCTGCAGGTCGCGCAGGTTGAGGTTCAGCACGCGGCCGTAGCGGTGCACCACGGCCTGCAGCGCCGGCAGCACGCGCGCCGCCGGCAGCGCGGTGGCGTCGACCACCTCGTTGGCGCAGCTGGCGGTGATGCGGATCCACTCGTCGTCGTTCTCGGGCTGGCGAACCGCGCCGCCCGGTGCCTGGCGGTGCATCATGTGCAGCACGCTTTCGTCCAGGCCCCACCAGCGCGCCACGGCGCCGGCGATAGCTTCCAGGTCGACGCCCAGCACGGCCATCGACGCGGCCTGCTCGTTCATGCCCGGCTCCTCGGGGTGGCCATGCTCGCCGGGGGCGGGCTGCATCAGGCGGCGGATCTGCGCCGCCTCGTCGGCCTGGTGGTACTGGACGACCAGCCGCCCCACGTTCTGCAGCAGCGTCATCAGGTAGACCACCTCTGCGTCGTAGCCGGGCGGGCGGACCGCCGCCGCAATGCGGCCGGCGCGGCGCACGCGCGCCATCAGCTGCGACAGCTCGGCGGCCTGCGGCTCGGCCAGCGGCCCGGGCCAGGGTTTGAGCGCCAGCGCGACGCGGCGCACGCCTTCGAGCCCCAGCATCGCGATCGCGCGGCGCACGGTCAGCACCGGGCCGGCGCCCGAGACCTGGGCGCCGCGCACCTGCGCGGTGTTGACGGCGCGCAGCAACTCCAGCGCCAGCGCCACGTCTTCCAGCAGCACCTCGGCCAGTTCGTCGGTGCGGCCGCGCTCCATCAGCGCCAGCCGCGCCGCGCGCTCGGCGCCGCCGGGCGATGCCGGCAGCACGCCGGCGATGCGGATGCGCTCCAGCAGCAGCGCCAGCGGGCCGCCGTCGTTGCCGGCCTGGGCCCGCCGCCAGCCGTCCAGCGCATGCGCCAGCGTGCGCGCGCTGCGGTAGCGCTGGCGCTCCTGGCGGTCGGTGGCGCGGTTGACGATGACGCGCAGCGCCTCGGGCACCGGCCGCGGCGTCGCGAAAGGCAGGCGCAGGATCTCGCGGCCCTGCGGCGGCAGCCGCTCGGCCACCTTGCCGGCGTCGGGCTCGTCCAGCGCCGGCTGGCCGGTCAGCATCGGGTGCAGCAGCACGCCCAGGCGCAGCACGTCGGCCTCGGCGGCCTGGCGCTGGGCGCGCAGCGACAAGGTGTCGAAGCCGGCGTGCGGCGCGTCTTCGAGGCAGACGATGTCCAGCCCCATCAGCCGCGCCTGGCCCTTGTCGCTGACCAGCACGCTGCAGGTCTGCAGGTCGCGGTGGGCGGCGCCGGCGTCGTGGGCATAGGCCAGCGCGGCCAGCAGCTGGCTGCCGATCTGCGCGGCGTCCTCGGGCGCCAGACCCTGGCTGCCGATGCGGTCGGCCAGCGTCGCGGTCTCGCCCAGCTCGTAGGTGACGTAGGGCCAGCCGTCGTGGGCGCCCAGCTCCACCGCCTGCGCGAGATGCGGGTGGTCCAGCCGCGCCGCGTTGCGCGCGCGCTGCAGCCAGCGCTCCAGCCCATCTTCGCCCTGCGGCACCACGCGCGGCAGCATCAGCACCAGCTCCTGGCCGACGCGCGGGTCGCTCACCTGCCAGGCCATCGTGAGCACGCTCTTGCCCAGCAGGCGCTGCAGGGCAAAGCGCGCAAAGCGGCGCTGGCTGCCGTTGCGCGCGCCGGCGGCACCGGCGACGGACGGAGTGGCGGTTGGCATGGCTGCGATTGGACGGCTGGCCGCCCGGCCTGCATGCGCCGAACAGGCACGCTGTTGCAGGCCATTTCCGCGCCTGCCGCAAGCCGCCCGCTGCCCGGCAACGGCAGACCCGATGTGTCAAAATCGCGCCGCCTCGTGACGTCAGCAGCGCGCTTCGACGACAGGCCATGGAGACCCTCGCATGAGCAGCGAACTGATCAAACACATCACCGACGACTCGTTCAAGAGCGACGTGCTCGACTCCGACGTGCCGGTGCTGGTGGACTACTGGGCCGAGTGGTGCGGCCCCTGCAAGATGATCGCCCCCATCCTCGACGAGATGTCCAAGGACTACGGCGGCCGCCTGCAGATCGCCAAGATGAACGTCGACGACAACCGCGAGGTGCCGGCCAAGTTCGGCATCCGCGGCATCCCGACCCTGATGATCTTCAAGGGTGGACAGAAGGTCGCCGAGCTGACCGGCGCCCGTCCCAAGCGCGAGTTGACGGCCTTCGTCGACGGCCACCTATAATCATCTTCCACGGGACCGGCAGCGCCGCTAGCGCGCCAGGCCCCGTGTGACAGCCACCGTGCCCCCGGCTGCCGGACCCCTCCGGCCTCGATGCCGGGCCAACGCGGATCCGGCCCGACACTCCAGCGTGCATCCGATACGACCAGGTCCTGCAAATGGGCCTGATCGGTGGCAGCACGGCGGCCGTCGGTGCCGGCCCTGAATGCCGCCCCCGGCTGTGGCGGCCGACCCCGAGGGACTTTTCCCCATGCATCTTTCCGAACTGAAGGCGCAGCACGTCAGCGAGCTCATCAAGATGGGCGAGGCGCTGGAGATCGAGAACGTCACCCGCCTGCGCAAGCAGGAGCTGATGTTCGCGATCATGAAGAAGCGCGCCAAGGCCGGCGAGCAGGTCTTCGGCGACGGCGTGCTCGAAGTGCTGCCCGATGGCTTCGGCTTCCTGCGCTCGATCGAGGCCAGCTACATGGCCTCGACCGACGACATCTACCTCAGCCCCAGCCAGATCCGCCGCTTCAACCTGCACACCGGCGACATGATCGAGGGCGAGGTGCGCGTGCCCAAGGACGGCGAACGCTACTTCGCGCTGGTCAAGGTCGACCGCGTGAACGGCGTGACGCCCGAGGAGAGCAAGCACAAGATCATGTTCGAGAACCTGACGCCCTTGTTCCCCAAGGAGCAGTTCAAGCTCGAGCGCGACATCAAGAGCGAAGAGAACATCACCAGCCGCATCATCGACCTGGTGGCGCCGATCGGCAAAGGCCAGCGCGCGCTGCTGGTGGCGCAGCCCAAGACCGGCAAGACGGTGATGATGCAACACCTGGCGCACGCCATCGTCGCCAACCACCCCGAGATCCACCTGATCGTGCTGCTGGTCGACGAGCGGCCCGAGGAAGTGACCGAGATGCTTCGCACCGTGCGCGGCGAGGTCATCAGCTCCACCTTCGACGAACCCGCCGCGCGCCACGTGCAGGTGGCCGAGATGGTGATCGAGCGCGCCAAGCGCCTGGTCGAGCTGAAGAAGGACGTGGTGATCCTGCTCGACAGCATCACCCGCCTGGCGCGCGCCTACAACAACGTGCTGCCCACCTCGGGCAAGGTGCTCACCGGCGGCGTCGACGCGAACGCTTTGCAGCGCCCCAAGCGCTTCTTCGGCGCCGCGCGCAACGTCGAGGAGGGCGGCTCGCTGACCATCATCGGCACCGCGCTGATCGACACCGGCAGCCGCATGGACGAGGTGATCTACGAAGAGTTCAAGGGCACCGGCAACTGCGAGATCCACCTCGACCGCCGCATGGCCGAGAAGCGCGTCTACCCCTCGATCCTGATCAACAAGAGCGGCACCCGGCGCGAGGAGCTGCTGCTCAAGCCCGAGATCCTGCAGAAGACCTGGATCCTGCGCAAGCTGCTCTACAACATGGACGAGATCGAGGCGATGGAGTTCATCCTCGACAAGATGAAGTCGAGCAAGAACAACCTCGACTTCTTCGACATGATGCGGCGAGGCGGCTGACACCACCTATAATCCGCGGTTTTTCGCCAACCCGGCAAGTGCGCTGAACGCTTTTTCAGCGTGGCTGCCGACCCTGATCCCCAAGGCACCCGATGAAACAAGGCATTCACCCCACCTATCGCGAGGTCTGCTTCCAGGACCTGTCCAACGGCTTCAAGTTCGTCACGCGCTCGTGCGTGCAGAGCAAGGAGACCGTCAAGCTGGACGACGGCCGCGAGCTGCCGCTGGTGAAGCTGGAAACCACCAGCGAGACGCACCCGTTCTACACCGGCACGCAAAAGAGCGTGGACAACCTGGGCGGCCGCGTCGAGAAGTTCCGCAACAAGTTCGCCCACCTCAAGAAGTAAGCCGGTGCGGCTTGCAAGCGGCGAAGGCAGCGCAGGCTGCCGCGTTGAAGAAGGCAGCTCCGGCTGCCTTTTTTGTTGAGCGTCAGCGCTCGGGCATCATCGCGTTGCCGTGATCAGCCCCGTCCCTGCCCTCGTCACGCTGCGCGGCGCGCGCCGGCTGCCGCGGCCGGCGCTCTTGGCGCTGTGCGCCGCCTACCTGCTGCCGGGGCTGTTCGGACGTGACCCCTGGCGCAACGCCGACCTCGCCGCCTTCGGCCAGATGCTGGCCATCGCCGAGGGCCGCAGCACCTGGCTGACGCCCACGCTCGGCGGCGTGGCGGGCGACGCGGCGCTTTTTCCACATTGGCTGGGCGCGGCCTCCATCGCCGTGCTCTCGCCGCTGGTGGACGCGCCGCTGGCCGCGCGGCTGGCCTTCGCCGGGCTGCTGGCACTGGCGCTGCTGTTGACCTGGGCAGCAACCTACCACCTGGCGCTGACCGACGCCGCCCAGCCGCTGCCCTTCGCCTTCGGCGGCGAGGCCGACCCGGTCGACTACGCGCGCGCCATCGCCGACGCCGCCGTGCTGGCGCTGATGGCAAGCCTCGGCCTGCTGCAACTCGGCCACGAGACCACGCCGGAGCTGGCGCAACTGGCCGCCGTGGCGCTGTTCGCCTACGCGCTGGCCGCGGCGCCGTTTCGCCGCTGGCAGCCGCGCGCCGCGGTGCTGGCCGCGCTGCCGCTGCTGGCCGGCAGCGGCGCGCCGACGATGGCGTTGCTGTTGGGCCTGGGCGGTGCCGAGGTCTGCCGCCGCTCCAGCTACCCCGCGGTGCAGGCCTTCAAGCGCTGGGTGCTGGCCGCCACCGCGGCCGCCGCGCTGCTGGCCTGGGCGCTGGGCGCCTGGCGGTGGCGACTGGCGGCGCCGACGTTGCAAGACCTGATCGGCATCCCGCGCCAATGGCTGTGGTTCCTGTGGCCGGCCTGGCCGCTGGCCTTGTGGACGCTGTGGCGCTGGCGGCACTACCTCAGCCACCGCCACCTGGCCGTGCCGCTGGTGGTGGTGCTGACCGCGCTGCTGGCCAGCGTGGCGATGGCCGGCCAGGACCGTGCGCTGATGCTGGCGCTGCCCGGCATGGCCGCGCTGGCCGCCTTTGCGCTGCCGACGCTGCGGCGCAGCGCCTCGGCGGCCATCGACTGGTTCTCGATGTTCTTCTTCACCGGCTCGGCGATCGCGATCTGGGTCATCTACAGCTCGATGCAACTCGGCGTGCCGGCCAAGCCCGCGGCCAACATCGAGCGCCTGGCGCCCGGCTTCGTGCCCAGCTTCTCGGTCGTTGCACTGGCCACCGCGGTGGCCGGCACGCTGGCCTGGCTGTGGCTGCTGCGCTGGCGCACCGGCCGCCACCGCGAGGCCTTGTGGAAGAGCCTGGTGCTGCCCGCCGGCGGCGTGGCCTTGAGCTGGCTGCTGGCGATGACGCTGCTGCTGCCGCCGCTGGACTATGCGCGCAGCAACCGCACGCTGGTCGAGCGCATCGCGGCCCACGTGCCGCCGGGCGCCTGCATCGCAGGCCCCAAGCTGTCGCCGGCCGTCGTGGCCTCGCTGGAGTTCTGGGGCCGCTGGACCGTCGACGCCAGAGCCGATGCCGCCGCTGGCCGCTGCCCGGTGATGGTGCAGGTGACCCGCGCGCGCGTGGTGCCGGTGCCCGCGGGCTGGACCGTCAAGGCCATGGTCCTGCGCCCCACCGACCGTGAGGAACGCAGCTTCGTCTACGTGCGCAAAGCCGCGCCGTAGTCGAGCGAGTCCGGTCCATCAGGTCAGCGACGGCAGCGACGGCAAGGCCGCGTCGCTGCGCGGCAGCGCCGCCAAGCGCAGCCGCGACGGCGGCAGCAGCAACCGGAAGCGCGAGCCCTTGCCCAGTTCGCTGGCGATCGCCAGCTCGCCGCCATGGCGCTGCACCACGTGCTTGACGATGGCCAGCCCCAGGCCGGTGCCGCCGGTCTCGCGCGAGCGGCTGCCGTCCACGCGATAGAAGCGCTGGGCCAGCCGCGGCAGGTGCTCGCGCGCGATGCCGGGGCCGTCGTCGCTGACCTCGATCTCGGCGCCGCCGCCCTCGCGCAGCGCCAAGCGCACGCCGACGTGGCCGCCCTCGGGCGTGTAGCGCACGGCGTTGTTGACGAGGTTGCCCACCGCGCTGAGCAGCTCGCCGCGGTTGCCGGCCAGCTCGCCGGCGGCCTGCAGCGACAGCTCGATCCGATGCCGCCCGCCCGACAGCGCGCGGCCGTCGGCCAGCGCCTGTTCCAGCAGTGCGGCCACGTCCACCCACTGGTCGGTGGCCGGGCGCGGGCTGCCCTCCAGTTGCGCCAGCGTCAGCAGATCGGCCACCAGCGCCTGCATGCGCGCCGTCTGCTGCTCCATCAGTGCCAGCACGCGTCGACGCTCGACGTCACCGAGCGGCAGGCTGGCCATGGTCTCGACGAAGCCGGCCAGCACGGTCAGCGGCGTGCGGATCTCGTGCGAGACGTTGGCGACGAAGTCGCGTCGCATCGCATCGGAGCGCTCGCGGTCGGTGATGTCCTGCGTCAGCAGCAGGCGCTGGCCCTCGCCGTAGGCGCGCACGTTGACCGACAGCGTGCGCGCCGCGCGCGGGCCGGGCAGCATCAGCGCGTCGGCCGGTGCCGGCTGCTGCAGGTAGGCCACGAAGCTGGGCGCGCGCACGAGGTTGGTGATGCGCTGCAGCCGGTCGCGCTGCGGGTCGAGCCCGAAATGGTCGGCCGCGACGTGGCTGCACCACTCGATCTGGTCCTGCGCGTCGAGCAGGATCACGCCGTTGGGCGAGGCCTCGATCGCCGACAGGAACTGCGCCAGCCGCTGGCCTTCGCTGCGCAGCGCCTGGTCGCGCAGGCGCAGGCTCCGCTCGACGCGGTAGCCCAGTTCGCCCCAGAGCCCGGTGTCGCGCGGCGCGGCGTCTTCCTGCGGGCCGCGCAGCCAGCGCAGCAGCCGCGCGGCACGCCAGGCGTCCTGCGCGCCGAAGACCGCCAGCCCCAGCACCGCGCCCGCCAGCACGCCGGGCGCCGCCTCGTGCCAGGCAGCGCCCATCCAGCCGCCCAGCGCACCGCCGGCCAGCACCAAAGCCAGCGCCAGCAGCCAACGCGCGAGCAGGGGATGCATCGTCGTCGTGAGCGTCGTCGCGACCGTCGCCAACGGCCGCTCAGGCCGCCTGCGGCGGCAAGGCCTGCTGGGGCGAGCGCTGATTGAGCCGGTAGCCCACGCCGCGCACGGTCTCGATCAGCGCCGCCATGCCGGCCGGCGCCAGCGCCTCGCGCAGGCGCTTGATGTGCACGTCGACCGTGCGCTCCTCGATGAACACGTGGTCGCCCCACACGCGGTCCAGCAGTTGCGCGCGGCTGTGCACGCGCTCGGGGTGCGTCATCAGAAAGTGCAGCAGCCTGAACTCGGTGGGGCCGATCTTCAGCTCGCGCGGCTGCCCGCCGACCGGGTGCGACAGCCGGCGCGTTGACGGGTCCAGGCGCAGCCCGGCGACCTGCACCGCCTCGTCCAGCGCGTTGGGTGCCTTGCGGCGCAGCACGGCGCGGATGCGCGCCAGCAGCTCTTTGGTGGAGAAAGGCTTGGTCAGGTAGTCGTCGGCGCCGGCATCCAGCCCGACGATCTTGTCGCCCTCTTCGGCGCGCGCCGTCAGCATGATGATCGGCAGCTCGCGCGTGCGGGGGTCGGCGCGCCAACGTTTGGCGAGCGCCAGTCCGCTGTCGCCGGGCAGCATCCAGTCCAGCAGCACCAGGTCGGGCAAGGCGCCGCCGATGGCGTGCTGCGCCTGCTCGGCCGTCGCGGCCACGGTCACCTCGTGGCCGGCATGGCGCAGGTTGATCGCAATCAGCTCGGCGATCGCCGACTCGTCTTCGACCACCAAAACACTGCTCATGGAGCCCCCTTGGCCCTGCGGGCCGTCCCCCCAAGGGGGAGCGAGCGCCTCCGATGCGATCGTGCGGCGCTCATTTGACCGCGCTCTCCACCGCTTCCAGCGGGCTGTGCCGCACGTCGGTGCCCTTGACGATGTAGATGATGGCCTCGGCCAGGTTCTTGGCGTGGTCGCCCACGCGCTCGATGGCCTTGGCGACGAACACGAGGTCGATGCTGGCCGAGATGGTGCGCGGATCTTCCATCATGTAGGTGATCAGCTTGCGCAGCAGGCCATCGAACTCCTGGTCGATCTGGTCGTCCTGCTTCAGCACCTCCAGCGCGCGCGCGGTGTCCAGCCGGGCGAAGGCGTCCAGTGCCTTGCGCAGCTGCGCGGTGGCCAGCTCGCTCTCGAAGCTGAGGTCCGACACCGGCAGCCGCATCCGGCTGGAGACGCCGGTGTTGATCAGCCGCTGCACGGTGCGCGCAATGCGCGCCGCCTCGTCGCCCACGCGCTCGAGGTTGGCGATGGTCTTGCTCACCGCGATCAGCAGCCGCAGGTCGCGCGCGGTGGGCTGGCGGCGGGCGATGATGCCGGAGAGGTCGCGGTCGATCTCCACTTCCATCTGGTTGACGCGCTCTTCCTGGCGCAGCACCTGGGCCGCCGTCTCGGCGCTGAACTGCGTCAGCGCGTAGACGGCCTGCGCCACCTGCGATTCGACCAGGCCGCCCATCTCCAGCACGCGGGCCGAGACGCCGGACAGCTCGGCATCGAACTGCGTCGAAAGGTGTTTGTTGGTCATGCTCGTGTCCTTCAGCCGAAGCGCCCGGTGATGTAGTCCTCGGTGTCCTTTTTCTTGGGCTTCATGAACAGCTCCGAGGTCGGCCCGAACTCGACCAGATTGCCCAGGTACATGTAGGCCGTGTAGTCGCTGCAGCGCGCCGCCTGCTGCATGTTGTGGGTGACGATGGCCACGGTGTAGTCGCTCTTGAGCTCGTGGATCAGCTCCTCGATCTTGCCGGTGGAGATGGGGTCCAGCGCCGAGCAGGGCTCGTCGAGCAGCAGCACCTCGGGCCTGATCGCGATGCCGCGCGCGATGCACAGCCGCTGCTGCTGGCCGCCGGACAGGCCGGCGCCGCTCTGGTCGAGCTTGTCCTTGACCTCGTTCCACAGCGCCGCCTTCTTCAGCGCCCATTCCACGCGCTCGTCCATCTCCACGCGCGGCAGCCGCTCGAACAGCCGCACGCCGAAGGCGATGTTGTCGTAGATCGACATCGG
The DNA here is from genome assembly GCA_964470565.1 of uncultured Rubrivivax sp. Taxonomy (GTDB): domain Bacteria; phylum Pseudomonadota; class Gammaproteobacteria; order Burkholderiales; family Burkholderiaceae_C; genus Rubrivivax. Next base: position 9,652 of record CAYYDJ010000035.1, on the reverse strand, counting down.
GAACGGCGTGGGTTTTTGAAAGACCATGCCGACCTTGGCGCGGATCAGCGAGACGTCGTCGCGGCTGGCCAGGATGTTCTCGCCGTCGAGCTTGATCTCGCCTTCGGCGCGCTGCTCGGGGTAGAGCTCGAACATGCGGTTGAAGGTGCGCAGCAGCGTGCTCTTGCCGCAGCCCGAAGGGCCGATGAAGGCGGTGACCTTCTTCTCCGGGATGTCGAGGTTGATGCCCTTTAGCGCCAGGAAACTGCCGTAGTAGAAATTGAGGTTGCGCACCGAGAGCTTCGGCCTTTCGGCCACGGGCAGGTCGACGTCGGCGATCATGAATGAAGCGCTTTCAATGCTTGTTGCGGAACAGCACGCGGGCCAGGATGTTGAGCGCCAGCACGCCCAGCGTGATCAGGAAGACGCCGGCCCAGGCGAGCTGCTGCCAGTTCTCGTAGGGGCTCATCGCGAACTTGAAGATCGTCACCGGCAGGCTGGCCATCGGCTGGCTCATGTCGCTGCTCCAGAACTGGTTGGACAGCGCCGTGAACAGCAGCGGCGCCGTCTCGCCGGCGATGCGCGCCACCGCCAGCATCACGCCGGTGATGACGCCGGCGCGCGCGGCCTTCAGCGTGACCGTCAGGATAACTTTCCACTTGGGCGTTCCCAGCGCGTAGGCGGCCTCGCGCAGCGCGTTGGGGATCAGGCTCAGCATGTTCTCGGTCTGGCGGATGACGACGGGGATCACGATCAGCGCCAGCGCCAGCGCGCCGGCCCAGCCCGAGAAGCCCTTGAACGGCGCCACCACCACCGCGTAGATGAACAGGCCGATCACGATCGACGGCGCCGACAGCAGGATGTCGTTGATGAAGCGCACGGTGTGCCCCAGCCAGCTCTTCTGGCCGTACTCGGCGAGGTAGACGCCGGCCAGGATGCCGATCGGCGTGCCCAATGCGGTGGCCAGCGTCACCATGGTCAGCGAGCCGAAGATCGCGTTGGCCAGGCCACCGCCGTCGGACTGCGGCGCCGGCGTCATCTGCGTGAACACGCTCCAGGCGATGCCGCCCCAGCCCAGGCGCACGGTCTCGACCAGGATCCAGATCAACCAGAACACGCCGAAGCCCATGGCCGCCAGCGAGGCCGTCAGCGCGATCAGGTTGGTGCGCTTGCGGCGGCGGTGCATGGCCAGCCGCGCCGCGTGGGCGCTGCCGTTCATGAACGCGCCCCTTCGGCCCTGCGCAGCCGCGTCAGCAGCAGCTTGGACAGCGCCAGCACGCAGAAGGTGATGAAGAACAGCACCAGGGCCAGGTAGATCAGGCTGGCCTGATGCAGCCCGGCGCCGGCCTCGGCGAACTCGTTGGCCAGCGCCGAGGTGATGCTGTTGGCCGCCTCGAACAACGACAGCGAGCTGAGCTGGTTGAAGTTGCCGATCACGAAGGTGACGGCCATGGTCTCGCCCAGGGCGCGGCCGAGGCCCAGCATCACGCCGCCGACCACACCGGTCTTGGTGTAGGGCAGCACGACGTGCCACACCACCTCCCACGTGGTGGAGCCCAGGCCGTAGGCCGACTCCTTCAACATCGCCGGGGTGACCTCGAACACGTCGCGCATCACGGCGGCAATGAAGGGGATCACCATGATCGCCAGGATGATCCCCGCCGACAGGATGCCGATGCCCACCGGCGGCCCGCTGAACAGCGCGCCCAGCCCCGGCACCTGGCCGAAGGCGGCCTGCAGCGGCGCCTGCACGAAGCGCGCGAGGATGGGCCCGAAGACGAGCAGCCCCCACATGCCGTAGACGATGGACGGCACGGCGGCCAGCAGCTCGATCGCGATGCCCAGCGGCCGCTTGAGCCAGCCCGGCGCCATCTCGGTGAGGAACAGCGCGATGCCGAAGCTCACCGGCACCGCGATCAGCAGCGCGATGAACGAGGTCATCAGCGTGCCGACGATCATCACCAGGCCGCCGAACTTCTCCTGCACCGGATCCCATTCGGCGTTGACCAGGAAGCCGAGCCCGAACTGGTGGATCGCCGGCATCGCACCCACCACCAGCGAGCCGATGATGCCCACCATCAGCGCCAGCGTGAGCCAGGCCGCGCCGTGGGTCAGCAGCGCGAAGACGGTGTCGGCCCAGGGCGCCACGCGGCGCCGCGCCGGCGGACGGCCCTGGGGCGTGGCGCGGGCCATGCTCTCGGGGCTGGGATAGGAGGAGGCGGGGAGTGTAGCGGCCATGGAGCTGCTCTTCGTCGCGCCTTCAGCCGCGGCGAGCCGCCATCACTTCGCGGCCTTGATCTGGTCGCTCCAGCGCTTGCGCACCTGGTCCTTCAGCGCGGCGGGCAGCGGCACATAATCCAGATCTTCGGCGGCCTTGTCACCGTTGGCGTAGGCCCAGTCGAAGAACTTCAGCGCCGCGGCGGATTGCGCCGGCTTGTCGGGCGCCGCGAACATCAGGATGAAGGTGGTGCTGGTGATGGGCCAGCTCTCCTTGCCCGGCTTGTCGGTCAGGTCCTGCGCGAAGGTCTTGCTCCAGTCGGCGCCGGCGGCCGCGGCCTTGAAGGTGGCGTCATCGGGCGAGACGTAGACGCCGTCGCGGTTGCGAAGCTGCACGAAGGCCATCTTGTTCTGCTTGGCGTAGGCGTATTCCACGTAGCCGATGCTGCCCGGCAGCCGTTGCACGAAGGCCGAGACGCCTTCGTTGCCCTTGCCGCCGGCGCCGGTGGGCCAGTTGACCGCGGTGCCTTCGCCGACCTTGGCCTTCCAGTCGGCGTTGGTCTTCGAGAGGTAGCTGGTGAAGACGAAGCTGGTGCCCGAGCCGTCGGCGCGGCGCACGACGGCAATCGCGGCGTCAGGCAGCGGCAGGCCCGGGTTCAGCGCCGCGATCGCGGCGTCGTTCCACTTGGTGATCTTGCCGAGGTAGATGTCGCCCAGCACCGCGCCCGTCAACTTGAGCTGGCCGGGCTTGATGCCGCTGACGTTGACCACCGGCACCACGCCGCCGATCACGGTGGGAAACTGCATCAGGCCTTCCTTGGCCAGCTCGTCGTCCTTCAGCGGCGCGTCGGTGGCGCCGAAGTCCACCGTCCTGGCCTTGATCTGCTTGATGCCGGCGCCCGAGCCCACCGACTGGTAGTTGATGCGTGCGCCGGTGGCCTTGTGATAGGCGTCGGCCCACTTGGCGTAGACCGGCGCCGGGAACGAGGCGCCGGCGCCGGTGACGTCCTGCGCCAGCGAGGCGCTGGTGACAAGGGCCAGCGCGGCGGCGGCCAGCGCGGAGAAGCTGCTGCGGATCATGGGTCGTCCTTTCGCGATGACGGGTTGCATGCGCAAGGACTCTAGGCAGCGGCCGTGACGGCTTCGTGACAAGCGGCGGGCGGCTTGTCGTCGCCGTCATCGAACGGTCATGGAACGGTCATGGAACGGTCATCGGCGCGGCCGCAAGGCCGCGCCGCGCGCCAATCAGGCCACCGCCGCCGCCGCCAGCCGCTCGGCGCAGCGGCGGCCGAGCTCGGCGTCGCGCGCTTCGACCATCACGCGCAGCACCGGCTCGGTGCCGCTGGCGCGGATCAGCACGCGGCCGCGCTCACCCAGCTCGCGGGTGGCGCTTTGCTGGGCGTCGTCGAGCTGGGCGTTGCGCTGCCAGTCGCTGCCGTCGCGCAGGCGCACGTTGATCAACGTCTGCGGGAACAGCGTCACGCCGTCCAGCAGCGCGGCCAGCGTCTTGCCGCTGCGGCGGATGGCCTGCATGATCTGCAGCGCGCTGACGATGCCGTCGCCGGTGGTGTGGCGGTCCAGCGCCAGCAGGTGGCCCGAGCTTTCGCCGCCGAGCTGCCAGCCGCGGCGGCTGAGCTCTTCCAGCACGTAGCGGTCGCCGACCTTGGCGCGCACCAGCGCGATGTTCAGCCGCTTGAGCGCCACCTCCACCGCCATGTTGGTCATCAGCGTGCCCACCACGCCGGGCACGGTCTCGCGCTTGCACAGGCGGTCGGCAGCCATCACGTACAGCAGCTCGTCGCCGTTGTAGAGCCGGCCCTGCGCATCGACCATCTGCAGCCGGTCGGCATCACCGTCCAGCGCCACGCCGTAGTCGGCCTGGTGTTCGGCCACCGCCTTGACCAGCGCACCGGGCGACGTGGCGCCCACGCCCTGGTTGATGTTCAGCCCGTCGGGTTGCACGCCGATCGGCACGACCACGGCGCCCAGCTCGTGGAAGACGTCGGGCGCGACGTGGTAGGCGGCGCCGTGCGCGGCGTCGACCACGATCTTCATGCCGCGCAGCGACAGGCTGTGCGGCACGGTGCTCTTGCAGAACTCGATGTAGCGGCCGCCGGCGTCCTCCAGCCGGCGCGCACGGCCGAGGTTCGATGAATCCACCCACTGCGGCTCGTGCCCCAGCGCGGTCTCGACCTCGAGCTCCCACTCGTCGGGCAGCTTCTCGCCCTGGGCGGAGAAGAACTTGACGCCGTTGTCGCCGAAGGGATTGTGCGAGGCGCTGATCACCACGCCCAGATCCAGCCGCAGCGCGCGCGTCAGGTAGGCCACGCCGGGCGTCGGCAGCGGGCCGCTCAGCAGCACGTCGACGCCGGCGGAGGCGAAGCCGGCTTCCAGCGACGATTCGAGCATGTAGCCCGAGATGCGGGTGTCCTTGCCGATCAGCACCGTCGGCCGCGGGTTGTCGCGCCGCAGCACCTGGCCCACGGCATGGCCCAGGCGCAGCATGAAGTCGGGGGTGATGGGCGCCTGGCCCACGGTGCCGCGGATGCCATCGGTGCCGAAATACCGTCTGCTCATTGGTCTGCCTTCGTGCTGCGCACTTCGGAATTCGCCCTGTGGGCGGTCGGGCAGGCTCATGGAGCTTGCCCCGCGCGGCGCTGATTGTCGGCGCGCCAAGCCCGCGCGCCGGAGCGGCAGGTCGGGAATTCGTGACGAGTTGAACGGCGATTGTTACGACTGTCACGCCCCAGCAAAACGGGGCCCGAGGGCCCCGTGTCGAGAAAACGGGGCCCGAAGGCCCCGTGTCGAGAAAACGGGGCCCGAAGGCCCCGTGTCGAGAAAACGGGGCCCGAAGGCCCCGTGTCGATCCTGCGAAGCCTGCGCTCAGGCCGTGGCCGGGGCGCCGTCGGCATGCGTCGGCGGCGTCGGCGGGCCGCTGGGCTTGTTGCTCGGCGGCGTCCAGTCCTTGGGCGGGCGCGGCGGCTTGCCGGCCATGATGTCGTCGATCTGCTCGGCGTCGATGGTTTCCCAGTCCAGCAGGGCCTGCGCCATCGTGTGCATCTTGTCCTTGTTGTCCTCGATCAGCTTGCGGGCCACGCCGTACTGCTCGTCGATGATGCGGCGGATCACCGAGTCGACCTTGCGCATCGTTTCCTCGGACATGGTGGTCGTCTTGGTGACGCTGCGGCCGAGAAAGACCTCGCCTTCGTTCTCGGCGTAGACCATCGGGCCCAGCTCGTCGGTCATGCCGTAGCGCGTGACCATGTCGCGGGCGATCGAGGTGGCGCGCTCGAAGTCGTTGCTGGCGCCGGTGGTCATCTGGTTCATGAACACTTCTTCGGCGATGCGGCCGCCGAACAGCACGCTGATCGTCGACAGCATGCGCTCCTTGTCCATGCTGTAGCGGTCGCCCTCGGGCAACTGCATCGTGACGCCGAGCGCGCGGCCGCGCGGGATCACGGTGACCTTGTGCACCGGATCGGTCTTGGGCAGCAGCCGCGCCACCAGCGCGTGGCCGGCCTCGTGGTAGGCGGTGTTGCGCCGCTCTTCCTCGGGCATGACCATGCTCTTGCGCTCGGGGCCCATCATGATCTTGTCCTTGGCCTTCTCGAAGTCGACCATCTCCACCACGCGCGCATTGCGTCGCGCGGCGAACAAGGCCGCCTCGTTGACCAGGTTGGCCAGATCGGCGCCGCTGAAGCCCGGGGTACCACGAGCGAGGATGTCGGCGCGGATGTCCTGCCCCACCGGCACCTTGCGCATGTGGACGTTGAGGATCTGCTCGCGGCCGCGCACGTCGGGCAGCGTCACGTAGACCTGGCGGTCGAAGCGGCCGGGGCGCAGCAGCGCCGGGTCGAGGATGTCGGGCCGGTTCGTGGCGGCCATCACGATGACGCCGAGGTTGGTCTCGAAGCCGTCCATCTCGACCAGCATCTGGTTGAGCGTCTGCTCGCGCTCGTCGTTGCCGCCGCCCAGGCCGGCGCCGCGGTGGCGGCCGACGGCGTCGATCTCGTCGACGAAGATGATGCAGGGCGCGCTCTTCTTGGCCTGCTCGAACATGTCGCGCACGCGCGCCGCGCCGACGCCGACGAACATCTCGACGAAGTCGGAGCCGCTGATGCTGAAGAACGGCACCTTGGCCTCGCCGGCGATGGCCTTGGCCAGCAGCGTCTTGCCGGTGCCGGGCGGCCCGACCAGCAGCACGCCGCGCGGGATGCGGCCGCCGAGCTTCTGGAACTTCTGCGGGTCCTTCAGGAAGTCGACCAGTTCCTTGACCTCTTCCTTGGCCTCGTCGCAGCCGGCCACGTCCTGGAACGTGGTGGTGTTGTTGCTCTCGTCGAGCATGCGCGCCTTGCTCTTGCCGAAGCTGAACGCACCGCCCTTGCCGCCGCCCTGCATCTGGCGCATGAAGTAGATCCAGACGCCGATCAGCAGCAGCATCGGGCCCCAGCTGACCAGCAGGCCCATCAGCAGGCTCGGCTCTTCGCGCGGCTTGACGTCGAACTTGACGCCGTTGTTGATGAGGTCACCGACCAGGCCGCGGTCGAGATAGGTCGCCGTGCTGCGCAGCTTCTTGTCGTCGGTGGTGGTGGCCATGATCTCGGTGCCGCCGCCAGGGCTTTCCTGCAGCGTGACCGAGCGGATGCGCTTGGCGCGCACTTCTTCCAGGAAGTCGGAATAGCCGACCTGAGACCCCTGGGCCACGCCGCGGTCAAACTGCTTGAACACGGTGAACAGCACCAGTGCAATCACCAGCCAGACAGCGACCTTGGAAAACCATTGATTGTTCACTGTGACTCCTAGGGGCCGCATCGGCGGCGCGAACCCCGTCCATATGGGCCCGATTCTATTTCAGTCAAGCCTTTGAAGCCCCTGAAACGCGGGGATTTCCCCGCGCATAACCGGCCGAACGCATCAAGCCGGCGCGGGTTTCAGACCGATGCCGATCAAAAAGGTTTCCGCCGAGCGGTCGCGCGAGGCCTTGGGCTTGTGCGGCTTGACGACGCGAAAGCTGCGCTTGAAGCGCTCGACCAGCTGGCTGTAGCCGCTGCCGTGGAACACCTTGGCCACCAGCACGCCCTCGGGCCGCAGGTGGGCCTGCGCGAAGTCGATCGCCAGCTCCACCAGGTCGGCCATGCGCGCGGCGTCGGCCGCGGCGATGCCCGACAGGTTGGGCGCCATGTCGGAGACCACCACGTCCACCGCGCGGCCGGCCAGCGCGGCTTCCAGCTCGCCCAGCACGGCCTCGTCGCGGAAGTCGCCCAGCAGGAACTGCACGCCTTCGATCGGCTCCATGGGCAGGATGTCCAGCGCCAGCAGCGTGCCGTCCAGCGCGCCGCTGGCGGCGCCGCCGCTGCCGGCCACCTTGGGTGCGAAGCGCCGGCGCAGGTACTGGCTCCAGGCGCCCGGGGTCGAGCCCAGGTCGACCACCACCTGCCCGGGCTTGAAGAGGTGGAAGACCTCGTCGATCTCCTTGAGCTTGTAGGCGGCACGCGCGCGGTAGCCCTCGGCCTGCGCCTGGCGCACGTAGGGGTCGGTCAGGTGGTCTTGCAGCCAGGCCTTGTTGACCTTCTTGCTGCGCGTCTTGAGCTTCATCGGGCGGCGATAATAGGGCCATGGTGCCCCCAAGCTCACTTCGTTCGCTGCCCCCAGTCCCAGTTGGGGACCCTACCGGTCCCGGGGCGCTCAGTACCTTCGGACCGGCCGGGCGGTACTGATATGCCTGCCCTCACCCTGACCCCGGCCGAGCGCCGCCAGCGCCGCGGCGAGGCGCATCACCTCGATCCGGTGGTGATGATCGGCGCCGAGGGCCTGACGCCCGCGGTCGAGCGCGAAGTCGACGCCGCCCTCAAGGCCCACGGCCTGATCAAGGTGCGCATGTTCAGCGACGAGCGCAGCGAGCGCGAGGCCGCGCTCAACACGCTGGCCGAGCGGCTGGACGCGGCCGCGGTGCAGCACATCGGCAAGCTGCTGGTGCTGTGGCGGCAGCCGGCCGACAAGGAAAAGGCCGAGCGCGACGACCGCAAGCCCGGCCCGCGCGTGGTGCGCATCATCACGCCGCCCAAGCGCCCGGGGCGCTCGCCGGTGTCGCGCAAGGCCAAGGTGCTGGGCAACCAGCGCGTCACCGCTGGCGGGCTGGTCAAGCGCGCCAAGCCGCCGGCACAGCGCTCGGCCAAGAAGAAAGCGCCGGCCTGATCAGCCTGCCGCCGCTGGCGGCGGCGCAGCGGCACGCCACGCCAGCGCGGCAACCAGCAGCAGCTTGACGGCGTAGAAGCCCACGCTCGCCGCGTGCAGTTGGCCGAAGCTGAAACTGCCCTGCCCCAGCCGCGCGGCCGGCAGCAGCGGCTGCACCGCGAAGAAGCCCAGCAGCGTGCAGATCAGCGTGGCCAGCAGCAGGATCATCTCGGTGCTGAACAGCGAACCTCGGCGCGCCGCCGCGGCGCGATGAGCGCGACCACGCTCCAGCGCCCACAACACCAGTGCGGCGACGATGCTGAACCAGGCTTCCTGCGCCAGCATGCGGCCGTTGATGCGGCCGGCCGCCTCGCGCGCCACCTCGGCGAAGGGCGCCGGCGTCGCGATCAGCGCGATCGCGGCCAGCAGCCCCAGCCACAGCGCCGGCAGGATGCGGCGGATGCGCTCAGCGACCGCGGCGGCCGCCATCAGGCGTAGCGCACGCCGACGATCTCCCAGCTGCGCAGGCCGCCGGGCGCCTGCACCTCGGCCACGTCGCCGGCGCTCTTGCCGATCAATGCGCGCGCGATCGGGCTGCTGATCGAGATCAGGCCCAGCTTGAGGTCGGCTTCGTCGTCGCCGACGATCTGGTAGGTGACCTTGTTGCCGCTGTCCTCGTCCTCCAGGTCCACCGTCGCGCCGAACACCACCTTGCCGCCGGCGTCGATGGCCGCGGGGTCGATCACCTGGGCCGCCGCGAGCTTGGCCTCCAGCTCGTTGATGCGGCCTTCGATGAAGCCCTGCTTGTCCTTGGCGGCGTCGTACTCGGCGTTCTCCGACAGGTCGCCCTGCGCGCGCGCCTCGGCGATGGCCTGGATCACCGCGTGGCGTTCGACGGTCTTCAGGCGTTGCAGCTCGCTCTTGAGCTTCTCGGCGCCGCGGACGGTGAGGGGAATGGTGGGCATGACGCTGCTCGGCTGAGGGCAAAAGTGAATCCGCCGCAACAGGCCGGCTTCAGGCCCGTTGCGGCGGATGGATGGGCGCGGATCTTAAGCCAGTTCGGCGTGCATTTCCTGCACCGAGATGACGGCCAGGCCGCTCTGGTGCTTCAGCGCCTCGGTGGCCGCCTCGCAGCCGGCCATCGTGGTGTAGTAGGTCACGCGGTTGGCCAGTGCCGCGGTGCGGATGTGGCGCGAATCGGCGATCGCCGCGCGCGTTTCGTCGACGGTCGTGAAGACGAGCTGGATCTCGCCGGCCTTGACCATGTCGACGATGTGCGGAC
>CAYYDJ010000034.1:0-33459 GCA_964470565.1 uncultured Rubrivivax sp. | reverse complement strand
CAGCCAATCCACTTATCGCTGGCAGTTGCGTGTTCAAAGGACCGCAGCCGGCTCTATCATCGGCGGCGCGGACTCGGTCAATGTCTACGGGTGGTACTTGTCTTCGGCCCGCCAGATCGAGCAGTTCACGTCCGGTGACGGCAAGATGCTGCTGAGCACGCAGGTGGACGCCCTCGTGTCCGCCATGGCCGGCTTCAGCCCGCCTGCGGTCGGCCAGACGACCTTGCCGAGCTCGTACCAGCAGCCGCTCAATCCGGTGCTGGCCAGCTCTTGGAGCTGAACCGGCCGTTGAAGCGCACTTGACGCAGCCCCGACACCGGGAGGCAGCCTTCCCAGCCTTCTTCTTCGGCGCCGGACAGCGGCGTGATGAGGGGGTTGACCCGTACCGTGCGCGGCAACGGCGGCGCGTCGGGTTCAGGCACGCATGGTCAACGGAACACCACCGTCTTGTGCCCGTTGACCAGCACCCGGTGCTGGGCGTGCCAGGTCACGGAGCGGGCCAGCACCGCGCATTCGATGTCGCGGCCGATGTGGGTCAACTGCTCGGGCGTGCAGGCGTGGTCGACGCGGGCAATGTCCTGCTCGATGATCGGCCCTTCGTCCAGCGTCGCGGTCACGTAGTGTGCGGTGGCGCCGATGATCTTGACGCCGCGCTCGTGCGCCTGGTGGTAGGGCTTGGCGCCCTTGAAGCTGGGCAAAAAGCTGTGGTGGATGTTGATCGCCCGCCCTTCCAACGCACGACACAAGTCATCAGACAGCACTTGCATGTAGCGCGCCAGCACCACCAGCTCGGCCTGCTCCTGCTGCACGAGGTCGAGCAGCCGCGCCTCCGCCTGCGCCTTGGTGGCGGCCGTCACCGGGATGTGGTGGAAGGGGATGTCGTAGCTGGCGGCGAGCTGGTAGTAGTCGCGGTGGTTGGAGACCACGGCGCGGATGTCCAGCGGCAGCAGCTGGCTCTTGTATCTGAACAGCAGGTCGTTCAGGCAATGCCCCAGCTTGCTGACCATCAGCACCGTGCGCAGGCGGGCCTGGGCCTCGTGGAGCTGCCACTTCATCTGCATGGCGTCGGCCAGGCGGGCCAGGTCGGCGCGGATCGCTTCGTGCTGACCCGGCGCCAGCGCGAACTGCACGCGCATGAAGAACTGGCCGGTGCTCTGGTCGTTGAACTGCGCGGCGTCGGTGATGTTGCCGCCGCGCCCGGCCAGCGCGCCGGTGATGGCGTGGACGATGCCGGTGCGGTCGGGCCCGGCGAGGGTGAGGATCAGCGAGTCGGGCATGCGGCGGGGGGAAAGGGCAGAGGGCAGAGGGGAACGCGAAAGCGGCGCGCATTGTCGCCGAGCGCGCGCGATCAGCGTCGTCAGCCGGCCTCGGCCGCCGCCACGATGCCGGCCACCTGCTCGCCGATCGCCAGCGACGCGGTGAGCCCCGGCGACTCGATGCCGAACAACTGCACCACGCCGGCCGTGCCGTGCTGCGCCGGGCCGTCGATGCGGAAGTCGGCCGCCGGCTCGCCGGGGCCGCTGAGCTTGGGGCGGATGCCGCTGTAGGCCGGCTGCAGGCTGCCCGCCGGCAGGCCTGGCCAGTAACGGCGGATCTCGGCCTCGAAGGCCGCTTGCCGCGCGGGGTCGACCGCGTAGTCCAGCGCGGCGTCGGCGATGCCGTCGGGCAGCCACTGCACGTCAGGGCCGAAGCGCGCCTGTCCGCCGAGATCCAGCGTCAGGTGCACGCCCAGGCCGCCGTCCACCGGCATCGGGTAGATCAGGTGGCGAAACGGCGCGCGGCCGCTGAGCGAGAAGTAGTGGCCCTTGGCCAGGTGGCGATGCGCAATCGCCGCGGCCGGAAAGCCCTGCATGCACGCGGCGGCAGCCTGCGCCTGCAGCCCGGCGCTGTTGACCAGCCAGCGCGCGGCCAGCTCGAAGGGCTCGGCGCCGCCGGTCTGCACGATCCAACGATCGGCGTCGCGGCGCGCGCTGGCAAAGGGGCTGGCCACCGCGAACAGCGCGCCGGCCTGCTCGGCATCGCCCAGCAGCGCCGCCATCAGGCCGTGGCTGTCGACGATGCCGCTGCTCGGCGACCACAGCCCGGCCACGGCTTGCAACGCGGGTTCCAGCGCGCGCAGCGCCGTGCCGTCCAGCGGCTGCAGGTCGTGCACGCCGCAGGCGGCCGCGCGCTGGCGGATGGCGTCGAGCTTCGGTGCGTCGGCCTCGCGCGTGGCCACCAGCAGCTTGCCGCAGCGCTGCGCGGCCACGCCGCGTTCGGCGCAGTAGGCGTACAGCAGCTCGCGCCCGCGCAGGCACAAGCTCGCTTTCAGGCTGCCGGGCTCGTAGTAGAGCCCCGCGTGCACGACCTCGGAGTTGCGGCTGCTGGTGCCGCTGCCGAACTGCGCGGCCGCTTCGACGATCACGACCGAGCGTCCTTGCAGCGCCAGCGCCCGCGCGCAGGCCAGGCCGACCACGCCGGCGCCGATGACCAGCACGTCGACTTCATCCATGCGCAAACTCCGATCGCAGCGCCTGCGCCAGCGCGTCCAGCTCGGCGCGCGTGTTGTATGCCTGCACCGAGACGCGCACGAAGGAGCGGCCCTCGTGCTGCGTCACCGGCACCTCGATGCGGTGCTGCTCGAACAGCCGGCGGCGCAGCGCCTCGGCGTCGCAGGGCGGCACCGGCAGCGGCACCATCTGCGCGAAATGCGGGTCGCTGCCGATCACCGGCAGGCCGAAGTGCGCGGCCAGCTCGTGCATCAGCGCCAGCGCCAGCCGGCGGCAATGCGCACGCACTTCGGGGCCCAGGTGCTGGCGGTGGAAGTCGATCGCCGCGCCCACCGCCAGCCAGCCGCAGATGTCGCGCGTGCCCTGCCATTGCAGCCGGCGCTCGAACAGCGTGTGCCCGGTGTAGGCATCGAAGCCGGTGTGCCCGCCGCTGCCGGCCAGGTAGCCCCAGCTCACCACGCTGGCGTGCAGCCGTTCCTGCTGCTCGGGCCGCGCGTGCAGGAAGCCACTGCCCTTGGGCGCGCACAGCCACTTGTGCGCGTTGCCGGTGTAGAAGTCGGCACCCAGCGCGTCGAGCGACAGCTCCAACTGCCCCGGCGCATGCGCGCCGTCCACCAGCACCGGCAGCCCGCGCTCGTGCGCCGCGGCGATCACCGCGGCCACCGGCAGGATCAGCGCCGTCGTCGACGCCAGGTGGCTGATGAAGACCAGCCGCGTGCGTGGCGTCACCTGCGCCATGATCTGCCGCACGCAGGCCTCGTCGTCCAGCGGCAGCGCCACCGGCGCACGGCGGTAGTGCGCCTGCTGCTGGGCGCAGGTGAAGTCCCAGGTCGCGTCGCAGGCGCCGTATTCCAGCGTCGTGCCCAGCACGTCGTCGCCGGGCCGCAGGTCCAGCGAGCGGGCGACGATGTTGACGCCCGTGGTGGCGTTGGGCACGAACACCAGGTCGTCGGCCTGCGCGCCGACGAAGCCGGCCAGTTGCTCGCGCGCCGTGCGCAGCAGCGCGGCCGAGCGCCGGCCGAGAAACTCCACCGGGTTGCGCTCCATCTGCGTCTGCCAGTCGTGCAGCGCCTGGCGCACCGGCTGCGGGCAGGCGCCGAAGGAGCCGTGGTTCAAGAAGACCAGGGCCGGATCGAGGTCGAACAGCTCGCGCATGGCCGATTATCGGGACCGGGACCGAAACACCTATCGAGCTGCCGCGGCGGGTGCTGCAGGGCCCGTGCATCGATCAGGGCCGTGCCGGACTTGTCCGGCCGGCGCTTCGATGCGAGCATCCAGGGGCCCCACAACCCTGAGGAGAGCCCCGATGGTCAAGCCCCTGATCGACGCCGAAGCGCTGGTGGCGCAGTTCCAGACCGCCACCGCGCAGCAGGGCGAGCAGCTCCGCAAGGCGGTCAGCAGTGCCACGCTGCAGGCCTTGCAGGGGCGCGAGCTGACGCTGAAGAACATCCGCGCGGCGCTCAAGAGCGTGACCGACGCCGTGGGCAGCGGCATCGCGCAGAACCCGCTGGCCGGCGCTGATGCCGAAGCGCTGCTCGACAAGGCGGTGGCCGGCATGGACGACGCGCTGCTGAAGGCCGTGGAGGCCAATCGCGTGGCGCTGGGCCAGCTGATGGCACAAGGCGCCGACCTGCGCGACAAGCATCTGAGCAAGGCGCTGGCCGACCTCGACAAGTTCGAGGACACGCTGATCAGCACCGTGCGCAAGGCCGCCGGCGGCGCCGGCGAGCAGATGGCCGCCGCCTGGGGCCCTGTGCTGGAGAAGATGCAGGCCGGCGGCACGCTGTCCGGCAACCGTGCCAGCGCCACCGCCGAGAAGCTGATGGACGACATGCAGGCCGCCGTGCGCAACTCGCGCGCCGCCGGGCTGAAGGCCGCGCAGGCGATGGCCGAGAGCTACGCGGCGATGGTCGGCGGCGTGCTGCTGGGCATGTCGGAGGCGCTGCAGCAAGGCGGCAGCGGTGGCGCCGCCGCCAAGCCCGCGGCGCGCAAGAAGGGCTGACGCGGGCGGTGGCGGCGACAGGGCGTTGATGCCCCAGCCCCGGGGTATCGTCGCGGAATGATTCGCCCCCAGGCTCACGCCGTTCGCTGCCCCCCAAGGGGGCGCTCAATGCCCTGCGGGCGGCCGGGCGGGCATTGAGATGCCCGCCGACACCTTCTTCTGGCACGACTACGAGACCTTCGGCCGCGTGCCGCGCCGCGACCGGCCGGCGCAGTTTGCGGGGCTGCGCACCGATGCCGAGCTGAACGTCATCGGCGAGCCGGTGATGCACTACTGCAAGCCGGCGCCCGACTCGCTGCCCGACCCCGAGAGCTGCCTGCTGACCGGCATCCTGCCGCAGCAATGCCTGCAGCAGGGCTTGCCGGAGCACGCCTTTGCCGCGGCGATCGAGGCCGAGCTGGCCGCGCCCGGCACCATCGGCGTCGGCTACAACAGCATCCGCTTCGACGACGAGGTCACGCGCTACCTGTTCTGGCGCAGCCTGATCGACCCCTACGGCCGCGAGTGGCAGAACGGCTGCAGCCGTTGGGACCTGCTGGACACCTTGCGCTGCACCTGGTCGCTGCGCCCCGAGGGCATCGAGTGGCCGCGGCATGACGACGGCCGACCCTCGTTCAAGCTGGAACACCTCAGCGCCGCCAACGGCCTGGCGCACGAGGCGGCACACGACGCGCTGTCCGACGTGCGCGCCACCATCGCGCTGGCGCGGCTGGTCAAGGCGCGGCAGCCGCGGCTGTGGGACTTCTGCCTGCGGCTGCGCGACAAGAACGCGGTGCGCGCCGAGATCGGCGTCGAGCGGCCTTTCGTGCATCTCTCGGGCCGCTACCCGGCCGAGCGCGGCTGCCTGGCCGTGGTGTGGCCGCTGGCGCCGCATCCGACCAACAAGAACGAGCTGATCGTCTGGGACCTCGCGCAAGACCCCGCCGAGCTGGCCGCGCTGGACGCCGAGCAGGTGCGCCAGCGCCTCTTCGTGCGTCAGGACGATCTGCCCGAGGGCGTGCAGCGCTTGCCGATCAAGACCATCCACCTCAACAAGAGCCCGGTGGTGATCGGCAACCTCAAGACCCTGGGCCCGGCCGCCGAGCGCTGGGGCGTGGACCTGGCCGCCGCGGCGCGCCACGCGCAGCACGCCGGCACCGCGGCTGCGCAGGCGACTGTGCTGTGGCCGCAGGTCTTTGCGCGGCCGGCGCCGGCGCAACCCGTCGACGTCGACGAGGACTTGTACGGCGGCTTCCTCGGCCAGGAAGACCGGCGCACGCTGCAGCGCCTGCGCGCGCTGTCGCCGCAGGCGCTGGCCGAGCGTCGCCCGGCCTTCCAGGACGATCGGCTCGACGAGTTGCTGTTCCGCTACCGCGCGCGCAACTTCGCCGACACGCTGAACGACGCCGAGCGCCAGCGCTGGCAGGCGCACTGCGCCGCGCGGCTGCACGACGGCGCCGGCGGCGCGACCACGCTGACGCAGTACTTCCAGCGCATCGACGAACTGGCCGAACAGGCCGACGACCGCGATCAGGCCATCCTCGAAGCGCTGTACGACTACGGCACCGAGATTGCGCCGGAGCGCTGAGGTATCGTCGGGGCATTGCCTTTGCTGGAGCCCGATGTCCGTGGCCAAACCCAACTACGCATTCGAGAAGCGCCAGCGCGAGCTGGAGAAGAAGCGCAAGAAGGAAGAGAAGGCGCAGCGCAAGTCCGTCGGCCATGGGCCCGCGCCTCAAGGTGGCCCCGGCGATGCCGACACGCCGGCCGACGACGCACCGTCGCCGCCCGCGCCGCAGCCCTGAATCGCCCCTGAGAGCCGGCCGCCGCCGTCAGCGCGGCGCCGCGCTGGCCGCCGTCGGTATTGGCGGCACGGGCGGCACCGGCGAAATCGGCAGCACCGGCAGCGGCAGTGCTGCTGCCGAGGCCGCTTCGGGCAGCGCTGGCGGCTGCGACGGTAGGGGCGCGCTCGCCGCGCCCTCCGGCATCGGCGCCGCGATGCGCGCGATGAAGGGCTGCACGCTGTCGCTGACCAGGCGCCAGTCGCCGCCTTCGGCGCGCTCGACGCCCGGCGGCGGCAGCAGCGGCTGCACCGGCACGCCCTTGAGCGCGACGCGCATGAACTCGATCCACGGCGGCAGCGCCAGGCCACCACCGCTTTCGCGCTGGCCCAGGCTTTGCGGCTCGTCGTAGCCGATCCAGGCCACCGCCACCACGCTGGGCTGGAAGCCGGCAAACCAGGCGTCCACCGCATCGTTGGTGGTGCCGGTCTTGCCGTACAGATCGGGCCGGCGCAGCGTGGCCTGGGCGGCGGCCGCGGTGCCGCGCAGCGTGACATCGGCCAGCAGGCTGCGCATCAGGAAGACGTTGGCCGCCGGCAGCGCGCGCGACTCGTCGCTGAAGGCGGGCGGCGGCGGCGCCTCGAACAGCACCTGACCGCGGGCGTCGATGATCTTCTCGATCAGCACCGGCTGCACGCGCCAGCCGCCGTTGGCGAACACGGCATAAGCCGCGGTCATCTGCATCGGCGTGACGCTGCCGGCGCCCAGGGCGAAGGTCAGGTTGTCGGGCTGGCGCGCGGGGTCGATGCCGAAACGCGCCACCCATTCGCGCGCCGCGGGCAGGCCGATCTGGCGCAGCAGCCGGATGCTGACCAGGTTCTTCGAGCGCACCATCGCTTCGCGCACGGTGATCGGGCCGTCGAACTGGCCGTCGGAGTTCTTCGGATTCCAGTCGTCGGTGGCGCCTTCGGCCACCGTCAGCGGCAGGTCGTCGACCACGGTCTCGGGACGCACGCCGTGCGCCATGGCAGCCGAGTACAAGAAGGGCTTGAAGCTCGACCCCGGCTGCCGCCAGGCCTGCGTGGCGTGGTTGAACTGGCGCTGGCGGAAGTCGAAGCCGCCCACCAGCGCGCGCACGCGGCCGTTGGCCGGGTCCATCGCGACGAAGGCGCCTTCGGCCTCGGGCCACTGCACGATGCTCCAGCTCGTGCCGTCGCGCCCGGTCTCGGCCAGCAGCCGGATCACCGCGCCGCGCGTCAAGGCCAGTGCGGCCGGCGCCTTGGCCACCAGGCCCGGCAGCGCCTGGCGCAGCCCGTTGCCGCTGATGCGCACCGCCTCGCCGCTGGCGAGCTGCGCCTTCACCTCCTTGGGCCCGGCTTCCAGCACGATGGCCACGCGCAGGTCGTCGTCGTCGGGGTGGTCCTTCAGCGCCTGCGCGGCGGCGCGCTCCAGCTCGGCGCCGGCTGCGCGCGGCGGCAGCTCTTCGTGGTCTTCGGGGCCGCGCCAGCGCTGCTTGCGCTCGTGCGTCAGCAGCGCGCGGCGCAGCGCGGCGTGGGCCACCTGCTGCTCGGCGGCCTGGATCGAGGTGATGACGCGCAGGCCCTGCGTGTAGGCCTGCTCGCCGAAGCGCTCGACGACCGCCAGCCGCGCCATCTCGGCCACGTATTCGGCATGAAGCTGGGTGGCTCGGCCGTCGCGCAGCACCAGCTTCTCGGCCACCGCCTGCGCGTGCTGCTCGGGCGTGATGCGGCCGAGCTTGAGCATGCGGTCCAGCACCATGCGCTGGCGCCGCCGCGCGCGCTCGGCGTTGACCACCGGGTTGGCCCAGATCGGGTTCTGCGGCAGCCCGGCCAGCATCGCCGTTTCGGCCAGCGTCAGCGCCGCCAGCGGCTTGCCGAAGTACACCTGGGCCGCGGCGCCGAAGCCGTAGGCGCGCTGGCCGAGGTAGATCTGGTTCAGGTAGAGCTCGAGGATGCGGTCCTTGCCCAGCTCGCGCTCGATCTGCAGCGCCAGCAGCGCCTCCTTGATCTTGCGCTCGGGCGTGCGGCGCGTGGACAGGAAGAAGGTGCGCGCCACCTGCTGCGTGATGGTCGACGCACCCTGCGGCGCGCCACCGCCGAGGTTGGCGATGAAGGCGCGCAGCAGCCCCTTGGGGCTGATGCCGCCGTGCTCGTAGAAGCCGGTGTCCTCGATCGCCAGCACCGCGTCCTTCAGCATCGGCGGGATCTGCTCGATGGGCACGAAGATGCGCCGCTCGCTGCCGAAGGCGGCGATCTCGCTGCCGTCGGCCGTCAGCACCTGCAGGTGCTGGCGCGGCTGGTAGTCGATCACCTTGGTCAGCGCCGGCAGGTCGCGCCAGTACCAGGCTGCCGCGAGGGCCAGCGCCAGCAGCGCCAGCGCCGCAGCGCCGACCAGCAGCAGCACGGTGGTGATGACGAATCCGCGCACCTTGCCCTGCAGCGGCAGCTGCGGCGTGGCGGCGGGGGCGGTCAGGGGCATGGCAGGGTTTCCGTCGCGTGTGCGGCGCGTGTGCGGCACGAGTGCGGCACGAGTGCGGTGCGTGTGCGGCGCGAGCTTAGACCAAGGTGCGGCCACGCGCGTGAAGGCGCGTCACGGTCAGGGCGGCAGCAGCGCGCGCACGGTGTCCAGCAGCGCGTGCAGGTCAACCGGCTTGGTCACGTAGGCATCGAAGCCGGCGGCCTTGCCGGCGGCCAGGTCGGCCGGCATCGCGTTGGCGCTGACGGCCACCACCGGGATGCGCCGCGTGCGCTCGTCGGCGCGCAGCCGGCGCAGCACCTCGAAGCCGTCGATGCCGGGGAGCTGGATGTCCAGCAGGATCAGGTCCGGCGGCGCGGCCTGCGCCTGTGCCAGGCCCTGCAGCGGCTCGGCCGCGGTCGCCAGATCGAGCTCGTTCTCCAGCAGCGCGGCCATCAGCATCAGGTTGACCGGGTTGTCCTCGATGTAGAGCGCGCGCCGGCGGCGCCCGGCCGGTGCGGGCGGCGGCGGCGCGGCCACCGCGGGCGCGGCCTCGGCCAGCGGCAGCCGGAACCAGAAGCTGCTGCCGTGGCCGGGCTGGCTGACCACGCCGATGCGGCCGCCCATTGCTTCCACCAGGTGGCGGCTGAGCGCCAGCCCGATGCCGGTGCCGTCGGCACCGCTGCGCGCAGCGTCCAGCCGCTCGAAGGGCTTGAACAGGCGCGCCTGCTGCTCGGCGCTGAGGCCGGGGCCGCTGTCGGTGACGCGGAACTCCAGCTCGCCGTCGGCGGGCTCGATCGCGACGCCGACCTCGCCGCCGCGGCGGTTGTACTTGATGGCGTTGGACAGCAGGTTCAGCAGCACCTGGCGCAGCCGCTTGGGGTCGGCCCACGCGTGCAGGGCGCCGCCGCCGGCGCGCGGGTGCAGGCGCACCGCCTGTTCGGCGGCCTGCGTCTGCATCAGCGCGACGCACTCGTCCACCAGCGCGGCGGCGCTCACCGAGCCGGCAACCATCTCCAGTTCGCCGGCCTCGATGCGCCCGAGGTCCAGCAGGTCGCCGATCAAGCCCATCAGGTGGCGGCCGCCGCGCAGGATCTCGTCCACCTGGTGCCGCTGGCCGGGGTCGAGGTCCTGCTGCGCCAGCAACTGGCCGAAGCCCAGCACGGCGTTCAGCGGTGTGCGCAATTCGTGCGACATGCTGGACAGGAACTGCGACTTGGCCTTGTTGGCGCGCTCGGCCTCGGACAAGGCGTCGATCAACGCCGCCTGCGCGCGCTTGCGCTCGGTGACGTCGATGCCGAAGGCGTAGACCGGCCGCGTGCCGTCGGGTTGCGCCGGCCCGGCGACGTGGGTGGTTTCGAGCTCCACCGCCGCGCCGCCCGCGCCCGGGTATTGGGCGGTCGAGGTGGCTTGGCCGTTGCGCCAAGCCAGATCCAGCGCCACGCGCAGCTTGCGCCAGCGCAGCGGGCCCACCACGTCGGCCACCGGACGGCCGACGATGCGCTCGGCCGGCTGGCCCAGCAGCCGCGCCAGCCGCTCGTTGACGTAGTGGTAGCGCAAGCGGCCGTCGAACACCGCGATGAAGCCGGGAAAGTTGTCGAGCAGCGCGCGCTGCTCGGTGGCCGCGGCCTCGCGCACGGCCTGCGCGGCGGCCTCGCCGGTGATGTCGCGGCTGCTCCACACGCGCAGCTTGCGGCCATGCACGATCGAGCACGCGAAGCGCAGCGTGAGCACGCGGCCGTCGCGCAGGTGCAGCCGCTCCTCCACCGGCACGCCGGCGGCGACGATCGCGTTCAGGCGCGCCTCCTCGGCGTCGCCGTCGATCAGCAGCGGGCGCAGGTGCTCCATGACCTGCCGCGAGCTCACGTCCTGGCCCAGCGCGCGGTCCATCCCCAGCAGGCGGAACATCTGGTCGTTGGCGAAGCGCCCCGGCTCGTCGTCGTGGTCGGAATCGGTGGCGAAGATGGCTTCGCTGGTGGCCTCCAGCGTGCCGCGCAGGTACTCCGAGGCGGCCACCATCGCGGCGCGCTGCTCTTCCTCCTGCGTGACGTCGCGCGTCACGACCGTGACCATGCGCGGGTGCCCGGCCGCCACCGCGACCGGGAAGTAATCGGTGTGCAGCACGCGCGGCGGCTGCCCCGGCAGCTGCAGGCGGTTGCGCACCTGGGTGACGCGGCCTTCGTCCAGGCAACGCTTGAGCGCCTGCACCCGCGACGGCGCCAGCACGTTGGGCACCAGCTCTTCGAAGCGGTGGCCGATGATCTGCTCGCGCCGCAGCGCCATGCTGCGGCACCAGGCGTCGTTGACCTTGCGGTAGATCTCGAACTCGTCGATCACGCTGATCAGCTCGGTGCTGGCGTTGATCGCGAACTCCGAGACGCGCAAGGCCTCCGCGGCCTGGTGGCGGGCGCTGATGTCGGTCCAGGTGGCGATCGAGCCGGTCGGCCGCTGGCCCTCGTCGAACAGCGGCGAGGCCTGCATCAGGCAGTGACGCAGGCTGCCGTCGGGCCGGCGCAAGCTGAGCTCGGTGCCCTCGTCGCGGGCGGGCTGCGCGCCCGGGCGCTGCGCGGCCAGCAGCTCGGCGGCCAGCCGCGCACGCGACTCGCCGTCGAACCAGTCGAGCGCGCTGCGGCCCAGCAGTTGCTCGCGCGGGCGGCCCAGCAGCTCGATCATGGCGGGGTTGAGGTCGGTGCAGCGGCCGTCGACGTCCAGGAACCAGAATCCCTGGCGCGCGCTGCGCAGCAACTGCAGCAGCAAGCGGCGCTCGTTGGCCAGCTGGCGGTCGGTGTCGTGGCTGCGGGTGACGTCCTGCACTGCGCCGTCGACGCCGACGATGCGACCGTCCACGCGCCGCGCCTCGCCGCTGGCGCGCAGCACGACCTCGCGGCCCAGGGCGGTGCGCACGCGGGCCGCGGCGGTGAAGGGCCGACCGTCCTGCAGCACGGCATCGACCGCGGCGCGGGCGCCGTCGCGGTCGACGGGGGCGAACATGGCCAGGCACTCGTCGATGCCGAGGCTGGCGTCAGGCGGCAGGTCCAGCAGGCGCTGCGCTTGCGGCGACAGCGTGAGCCGGCGCGTCGCCGCATCCAGCTCCCAGCCGCCGACGCCGGCGATGGCGCCGGTGCGGTCGAGCTGCTCGGCCACGCGGCGCAGCTCGTGGGTCTTGTGCGCCTGGGCCCGGCGCAGCGTGACCGCCTCGACGAACAGGTGGTGCACGCGCAGCATCAGCAGCGCGCTGGTCACCAGCAGCGTCAGCATCATCAGCAGGCTGGTCGGCACCTGGTGCTGCAGGGCGTAGGCCAGCACCACCAGCAGGCTGGGCAGCGCATACAGCACGGCGGCCACGCGGTCGAAGGCCAGCGCGACCATGGCGGCGGCGGCGACGCCCACCAGCGCCAGCACCACCAGATCCACCTGCGGCGCCGTCTGCAGCCTGAACAGCAACAGCCCGCCCAGGCTCCAGGCCAGCCCTTGCAGGGCCACTGCGACGCGATACCACAGCCGCCAACGCGGGTTGGCGGGGTCGGCCGCCAGCGGTGCGCGCAGCTGCTGGTGGACCGCGATCCGCAGCACGCTGGCCGCGGCCAGCGGCAGCAGCCACAGCGCCAGGGCGGCCGTGCTGACGGTGTCGCGCAGGTGGACGCAGACGAGCAGGCAGAGGATCCAGACGACCGGCAGCACCAGCGGCAGCACGCGGCCGTGCAGGCGGTTTTGCTCGGCGCTGAGTGCGCGGTCGAGCGAGACGGGTGCAGCGATGGGCACGACGGGGGCGAAAGCGGCGCAAAAAGGGCGCGAAACTGGCGCCGGAGCGGAGGGCACGATACCCCAGTCGGCCGCAGGCAGCGCCTCGGCTTGACCCTGGGCACCGACAAAAAAAAGGCCCGCCGAAGCGGGCCTTGCTGCAGGTCAACAGGCGCTCAGACCGCCACCCCCTTGGCTGTGTGGGCGTACTCCGGGATCTGGTCGAAGTTCATGTACTTGTAGATGCTGGCGGCTTCCTTGTTCACGATGCCCATGGCCTCGTGGTACTCGGCCACCGTCGGGATCTTGCCCAGCTTGCTGGCGATGGCCGCCAGCTCGGCCGAGGCCAGGAACACGTTGCTGTTCTTGCCCAGGCGGTTGGGGAAGTTGCGCGTGCTGGTGCTGATCACGGTGGCGCCTTCGCGCACCTGGGCCTGGTTGCCCATGCACAGGCTGCAGCCGGGCATCTCGGTGCGCGCGCCGGCGGTGCCGAAGGCGGCGTAGTGGCCCTCCTTGATCAGCTCGCTCTGGTCCATCTTGGTCGGCGGCGCGACCCACAGCTTGACCGGGATGTCGCGCTGCCCGCCCAGCAGCTTGGCCGCGGCGCGGAAGTGGCCGATGTTGGTCATGCAGCTGCCGATGAAGGCCTCGTCGATCTTGGTGCCGGCCACCTCGCTGAGCAGCTTGGCGTCGTCAGGATCGTTGGGGCAGCACAGCACCGGCTCCTTCAGCTCGTTGAGGTCGATCTCGATCACCGCGGCGTACTCGGCGTCGGCATCGGCCTGCAGCAGCTGCGGGTCGGCCAGCCAGGCCTCGACCTTTTCGATGCGGCGCTTGAGCGTCTTGGCGTCCTCGTAGCCCTCGGCGATCATGTTCTTCATCAGCACGACGTTGCTCTTCAGGTACTCGATGATCGGTTCCTTGTTGAGCTTGATCGTGCAGCCGGCGGCCGAGCGCTCGGCCGAGGCGTCGCTCAGCTCGAAGGCCTGTTCGGCCTTGAGGTCGGGCAGGCCTTCGATCTCCAGGATGCGGCCGCTGAAGATGTTCTTCTTGCCGGCCTTGGCCACCGTCAGCAGGCCTTGCTTGATGGCGTAGTACGGAATCGCGTGCACCAGGTCGCGCAGCGTCACGCCGGGCTGCATCTTGCCCTTGTAGCGCACCAGCACGCTCTCGGGCATGTCCAGCGGCATCACGCCGGTGGCGGCGCCGAAGGCCACCAAGCCCGAGCCGGCCGGGAAGCTGATGCCGATCGGGAAGCGCGTGTGGCTGTCGCCGCCGGTGCCCACGGTGTCGGGCAGCAGCAGGCGGTTGAGCCAGCTGTGGATGATGCCGTCGCCCGGGCGCAGGCTGACGCCGCCGCGGTTGCTCATGAAGGCCGGCAGCTCGCGGTGGGTCTTGACGTCCACCGTCTTCGGGTAGGCCGCGGTGTGGCAGAAGCTCTGCATCACCATGTCGGCGCTGAAGCCCAGGCAGGCCAGGTCTTTGAGCTCATCGCGCGTCATCGGGCCGGTGGTGTCCTGGCTGCCCACCGTGGTCATCTTGGGCTCGCAGTAGGTGCCGGGGCGGATGCCTTGCCCTTCGGGCAGGCCGCAGGCGCGGCCGACCATCTTCTGCGCCAGCGTGAAGCCTTTGCCGGTGTCCTTGGGCGCCACCGGCAGCCGGAACGTGGTGCTGGCCGGCAGGCCCATGAAATCGCGCGCCTTGGCGGTGAGGCTGCGGCCGATGATCAGGTTGATGCGGCCGCCGGCGCGCACCTCGTCGAGCAGCACGTCGCTCTTCAGCTTGAACTCGGCAACGGTCTTGCCGTCCTTGGTGATCTTGCCATCGTAGGGCTCGATGTTGATCACGTCGCCCATCTCCAGCTTGGAGACATCGACCTCGATCGGCAGGCTGCCCGAATCCTCCTGCGTGTTGAAGAAGATCGGCGCGATCTTGCCGCCCAGGGTGACGCCGCCGAAGCGCTTGTTGGGCACGAAGGGGATGTCCTGCCCGGTCGCCCAGATCACGCTGTTGGTGGCGCTCTTGCGGCTGGAGCCGGTGCCCACCACGTCGCCGACGTAGGCCACGAGGTGGCCCTTCTTCTTGAGGTCTTCGATGAACTGGATCGGGCCGCGCTTGCCTTCCTCCTCGGGCTTGAAGGCGGCGTCGGGGCGGCTGTTCTTCAGCATCGCCAGGTAGTGCAGCGGGATGTCGGGGCGGCTCCAGGCGTCGGGCGCGGGCGAGAGGTCGTCGGTGTTGGTCTCGCCGGGCACCTTGAAGACGGTGACGGTGATGGTCTTGGGCACCTCGGGCCGGCTGGTGAACCATTCGGCGTCGGCCCAGCTCTGCATCACCTGCTTGGCGTAGGTGTTGCCGGCCTTGGCCTTCTCGGCGACGTCGTTGAAGTAATCGAACATCAGCAGCGTCTTCTTCAGCGCCGTGGCGGCGACGGGCGCGATCTCGGCGTCGTCCAGCAGCTCGATCAGCGGGTGCACGTTGTAGCCGCCGACCATGGTGCCCAGCAGCTCGGTGGCCTTGGCGCGGCTGATCAGGCCGACCTTGAGGTCGCCGTGCGCCACCGCGGCCAGGAAGCTGGCCTTGACCTTGGCCGCGTCGTCGACGCCCGGCGGCACGCGGTAGGTCAGCAGCTCCAGCAGGAAGGCATCCTCGCCCGCCGGAGGGTTCTTGATCAGCTCGATCAGTTCTGCCACCTGCTTGGCATCGAGCGGCAGCGCAGGGATGCCGAGCGCGGCGCGTTCGGCGGCATGTTGGCGGTAGGCGGCAAGCATGGTGGCTCCTTCGGGGTCTGGGGGAACGGGGTCGTGAGGTCGAGTGTGAGGGCTCAGGCTTTCGGCACGATGACCTTGAGGCCTTTGAAGTAGTCGCGGAAGAAGTCCGCGTCACGGGTGATGAGGCCCTGGCATTGCAGCAGGGCGTGGGCGCCGATCAGAAAGTCGGGCACGCTGCGCCGCGCCGGCTGCGCCTGGCTGCTGCCGCGCAGCCGGTCCTTGTAGCGGCGCTGCATCTCGCCGGCGCGCACGGCCGAGCGCAGCTCCAGCGGCGAGAAGGCGATGCCCACGGCGTCCAGCGTGTCCATCACGATGTCGCTGTGGCCGAGGCCGGCGACCACCTCGCTGACCACCACCGCGCAGGCGACCACCGGGCCCGCCGACAGCGCCGGGCGCAGCGCGTCCTCGGCGTGCTCGGCGGCGGGCCCGTCGCCGATGTAGTCGACGAGCACCGAGGTGTCGACGGCGATCACCGCTCGTCGCCCGGCGGCGGATAGGGATCGCCGGGGGCGCGGCCGCGCAGCTCGCGCATGATGTCGTCGGTGCTCACGCCGGGCGGCAGCTTGATGCGGCCGCGCAGCCGCGACAGCGCGTCGCCCACGTCCTTGCGCAGCACGATGCGGCCGTTGTCCAGCTCGACCTTGAGCTTGCTGCCCTTGGTCAGACCCAGCGCGTCACGCACTGCCTTGGGCAGGGTGATCTGGCCGCGTTCGGCGACGGTGGCTTCCATCGGGGCCTCCTGGGATCGGGCGAATCTGAACGATTCGGTATGCATGAATTCTACATACCGACGCGATCAGAATCAAGGTTTACCCGAATGTCCCGTCCCGCCGGGTGGCGGATCGCTAGTTGGGGGCCGACGCTGCCGAGGCTGCCGGCAGCACCGCCGGCCCGGCAGCACTGGCCGCGGCGGCGGCCTGAGCGGCGGACGCGGCCTTGGCCGGGTCGATGCCGATCGATTCGCCCGCCGGGCGGTTGCGCATCGCCTCGCGCTGCGCCTCGTGGACGCAGTTGTCCACCAGGCGCTGGCCGATCTTGACGTCCATCAGCATCGACTTGTTGGCGATCTGCAGCAGCAGCGTGCGGCCCTTGACGTCCTCCAGCCGCAGCGCGCCGGTCTTGGACAGCACCGGCTTCATGGTCCACAGGCTCTTGCGGTGCTTGACGTCGAGGTAGCCCTGGAAGCGCGGGTTCTTCTCGATCGCCAGCTTCTCGTTGAACTCGCACTCGTAGTCGCCCAGATAGGCCAGCGCGGCGGCCACCTTCTGCTCGTCGTCGGCGGCGGGCAGCGGCGCCTCGGCGACCGGGCGCGCCGCGGGCTTGGGCGGCGCCTTGGCACGCTGGCTCTTGGCGGGACTCTGCGCCGTGGCGACGGTGCTCAACAGGCCGATGGCACAGGCCACCAGGAGACTCGCGCTCAGGCGTCGGGGAAGTGCATTCATGCGGGGCGGCTCGACAAAGGGCAAGGGCGCGATTGTCAACGGCCGTGCGGCGGCCGGCCGGGATTTTCGGCGGAGCCGCTTTTCATCGCGGCAGCGGACATCCTGGCCTGCCGTGGCGCCTCCGGTTGACCGACATGTCAGGCGCCGCTTTGACTTCGACCGCGGGAAGAAGGGCGCGGCGTCTTTGGCAACGCCGACGCTGGTGCCTCTTGAAGCCGGCCCGCCACATACTTGTGCAAAACGCTGGCGATGAGGGTTTGGTACGGCATGCCCTCTTCAAGCGCCTTGACCTGAATGTCCTGTAGATCTCCGGCAGACAGACGAATGTTGACGCGCTTGTCTTTGATCGCAGTCGCACGCGCGGAAGCACGCATCTTGGCCAGTTCGCTCTTCGTTGCAACTGACTTCAGCTTTCCGCCTTCGAAGGCTTCAAGCAATTCAGCTTCGTACTGATCAACCTTAGGCATCTTTGCCTCCTTGCTCAAGGTAGCTCCGCCTCGCCTTCCGACTGGGGATGACGGTCTTCAAGGAGTAGTGGTCCACCTTCTCGACGAACGGCACAAGATAGACGTACCCGTCCCACGTGACGACAAGGATGCGCTGCCCCGGGTAGCGAGATTGATTCGGATGCTCCAGAACATCCAGGAGCCCTCCTGCGTCCACGGCCACAACGACATTCTCGAACGAGATGCCGCGCTCGCGCAGCAACTCTGCGTTCTTCTCGGGTCCCCATCGGAACGGCTTCACGCTGCGAGTCTAGCAGAGTCGTGTGTGCCTATTGGATGTACAGAGGTGCAGGATGAATTGCGGCGCCTAACGTCGACGTTATCAGCAGCGCCTGGGGGATCTTCCATGCGATCAGACCGCTGCCCGATGGCCAGTCGGCCAGCCCCTTTGCCGACCAGACCCGCGTGGCCCGCCTGGGCCTGCTGACCTTTGTCGTCACGCAGGCCAACGGCCGGTCGCCGACGGTGGTGACGCAGAGCAATCTGGGCGAAATGGGCAGGTTCATGCCGGAGCCGACCGGCAGTGTCGTCAAGGCCACGCTGCAGCTGGGGACCGACGCGCCGGAAGGCATCGTCCTGTTTGTTGGTGGCGACGGACACCCGTTCGGGCCGCAGCGAGACCGTGCGTCTGGACTTGCGCCGGCGGGCAATCGACCTGAGCCCGGGCGCTGCGGCACTCAGCCAGGCCGGTGCAGCCGGTACAGCACGTGGCGGCTCATCGGGTGCTCGGCCGGCAGCCGCGGGTGGGCAAAGTCGCCGCCCTCATCGTGGACCATGCCGATGCGCCGCATCACGCGGCGCGATGGCTCGTTGGCCGGGATCGTGATCGCCACCAGCTCGTCGAGCTGCAGCATCTCCAGCGCAAACGCCGCCGCGGCGGCCGCGGCTTCGCTGGCATAACCCTGGCCCCAGGCGGCCTGCGGCAGCCGCCAGCCGATCTCGACCGCGGGCGTGAAGTGCGCGCTCCAGGCCGGCACCAGCAGGCCGACAAAGCCGGCGAACGGCAGCACGCCGGGAATCTCCAGCGCCCACGCGCCCCAGCCGCGGCGGGCCAGCGTGCTGCGCATGCGGCCGGCTTCGGCCAGCGCTTCGTCGGCGGTCAGCCGCGCGGGAAAGTGCTGGCGCACCGCGGCGTCGGCATTCATCGCCACCCAGGTGTCGAGGTCGCTGTCCTGCCACTGCCGCAGCAGCGTGCGCTGGCTGCGCAGTTCACGCACGCCGTCAAAGCCGGGCAGCACCAGCGCCGGGCCCTGCGCGGTGCCGAGCTTCATGCGGCGTCGGCCGCAAACCACGCCGCCCGCACCTCGGCCGGCAACTGCGCGCCGCCGCTGAACGAGGTGCGGTGCGCGCGCTCCAGCAACTGCCAGAAGTAGCGGTAGCTGGCGCGGTCTTGCAGCACGTCGTGGTGGCGGATCGGCGCCCACTGCGCGGCCTGCGCGGCCTGCAGGATCTCGATCGCCTGGTCGATCTCGGCCACGGTGGGCGTGAAGGCGTCGACGATGGGGCGGATCTGCGCCGGGTGGATGCTCCACATGCGCGTGAAGCCGAGGCGGCGTGCCGCGATGCCGGCGGCCTCCTGCAGCGCCGCGGTGTGCTTGAACTCGGTGACCACGCAGTGCGACGGCACCTTGCCCTCGGCGTGGCAGGCGGCGGCGATCTCCAGCTTGGCGCGCACGACCAGCGGGTGCTCGAATTGGCCTTGCACGCCCATCGCGCTTTGCGGGATGGCGCCGCGGTGCGCCGAGACGAAGTCCATCAGCCCGAAGCTCAGCGACTCGATGCGCGGGTGTGCCGCCAGCGCCCGCACGTCCTGCAGCGCGCCGTGCGTCTCCACCAGCGCGTGCAGCGGGATGTCGGCGCCGCCGCCGGCGTCGATCGCGGCCGCGGCGCGCTGCAACTCGACCGCGTTGCGCGGTTTGGGCAGCATCAGATAGGCCGGGCGCCGGCGCGCGGCCAGCACGATGGCCACCACGTCGGCAAAGCGCGCATGGTCCACCGGCAGCACGCGCACGCCGACGCGGCCGAAGCGGTTGAGCGGATTGGCCAGCAGCTCGGCGATCAGGTGCGCCTGCTCGACCTCGCCGCCCACGGGGGCGCCGTCCTCGTTGTCGAGCGTGACGTCGAACACCGGGCCCAGTTCGGCCTGCAGTTCCAGGCTCTTGCGCATGCGCGGCTCGACGCCGCTGTAGTGGTCGCAGACGGGCAGCGGCGGCACGGCGCGCTCGTCGGGGTCGAACAGGGCTTGGCGGGGGTGCAGGGCGCTCATCGGGCGCATTGTCGATCGGCTGATCGTATGATGATTGGCAACCACCAGAGACAGCGGGCGCACGACGATGAGCGAACTGAGCGACTTCGGCCTGATCGGCCTGGCCGTGATGGGCCAGAACCTGGTGCTGAACGTCGAGAGCCGCGGCTTTCGCGTCAGCGTCTACAACCGCACGGCGAGCGTCACGCGGGACTTCGTGGCCGCGCACCCGGAGCTGCGGCTGGCCGGCTTCGACACGCTGCCCGATTTCGTGGCCAGCCTGAAGCGGCCGCGCAAGATCCAGCTGATGGTGCAGGCCGGCGCCGCGGTGGACGCGGTGATCGAGCAACTGCTGCCGCTGCTGGAGGCGGGCGACATCGTGATCGACGGCGGCAACAGCCTGTACACCGACACCGAGCGGCGCGACGCCTGGCTCGCGACCCAGGGCCTGCGCTTCGTCGGCGCCGGCATCAGCGGCGGCGAGGAGGGCGCGCGCAAGGGCCCCAGCATCATGCCCGGCGGGCCGGACAGCACCTGGGCCGAGATCCGGCCGATCTACGAGGCCATCGCCGCGCGCGTCAACGGCGAGCCCTGCGTGATCCACATCGGCCCCGGCGGCGCCGGGCACTTCGTCAAGATGGTGCACAACGGCATCGAGTACGGCGACATGCAGCTGATCTGCGAGGCCTATGCGCTGCTGCAGGCTGCGGGACTGGACGCGCCGCGCATGGCCGCCGTGTTCGACGAATGGAACCGCGGCGAGCTGCAGAGCTACCTGATCGAGATCACCGCGCGCGCGCTCGAGCAGGTCGACTCCGAGACCGGCCGGCCGCTGGTCGACGTCATCCTGGACAAGGCCGGCCAGAAAGGCACCGGCCGCTGGACGCTGATCAATGCGGCCGAGCTGGCGGTGGTGGTCAGCACCATCAACGCCGCGGTGGAAGCGCGCGTGCTGTCGTCGCAGCGCGCCTTGCGGCTGCTGGCGGCGCAATCGCTGCAAGGGCCGCCGCCGCGGCTGACGGTCGACGCCAAGGCGCTGCAGGCCATGGTGCACGAGGCGCTGTATGCCTCCAAGATCATCAGCTACACCCAGGGCCTGGACCTGATGCGCAGCATGAGCGAGAAGAAGGGCTGGGGCCTGGACCTCGGCGGCATCGCGTCCATCTGGCGCGGCGGCTGCATCATCCGCGCGCGCTTTCTCGAACGCATCACCGAGGTCTGGCGGGCCGACCCGGCGTTGCCCAACCTGGCGCTGGCGCCGTACTTCAGCGGCGTGCTCAACCGCGCGCAGCAGCCCTGGCGCGAGCTGGTGGCGCTGGCGGTGCGCGCCGGCATCCCGGTGCCGGCGTTCAGCGCTTCGCTGGCCTACTACGACAGCCTGCGCAGCGCGCGGCTGCCGGCCAATCTGCTGCAGGCCCAGCGCGACTTCTTCGGCGCCCACACCTACGAGCGCATCGACCGCCCCGAGGGCCAGTTCTTCCACACCCAGTGGCCCGAGGTGATCGGCTGAGCGGCGCGATGGCCTTGCCCCAATTGGCGGCCGACGTCGGGCACGCGATCCAGCTCTCGCTGGCGCCGGTGTTCCTGCTGACGGGCATCGCCGGCATGCTCAACGTGATGGCCGGGCGGCTGGGCCGCATCATCGACCGCGGCCGCCAGCTGCGCGAGCCGCCGCTGGCAGAACTGGTGGCCGGCGACCCGCTGCTGGAGCTGGAGCTGCAGAACCTGGAGTACCGCCGGCGCCTGGCCAGCACCGCGATCACGGCCTGCACGTTGTCGGCGCTGCTGGTGTGCATGGTGATCGCCGCGCTGTTCGTCGAAGAGCTGCTCGACCTGCCGCTGCGCTGGCTGGAAGGCGTGCTGTTCACCATCGCCACGCTGGCGCTGACGGTCGGCCTGGGCTACTTTCTGCGCGAGGTGCACCTGGCCACGCAAACGGTGCGCACGCACCATCACGCCGCGGTGCGGCGGCCGCCGCGCGCGCCCAAGGGCTGACGCGCGCGGGCGGCTCGGCGCTCACTGCACCGTGACGGTCTGGTCCAGCGCCTGCCAGGGCAGCAGCTGGATGGCCTGCGGCGTGTCGTCCACCCGATAAGCCGGCAGGTCGCTGGCGTCGGCGGCGGCGCGCAGCCGCAGCGTGCCCGTGCCGAAGCTTTGCATCAGCTCGAACTGGAAGCGCACCGTGCCGGGCTGGCCCTGCAGGTTGCGCTGCAGGCCGCGCAGGATCACGCCGCCGGCTTGCACCAACCCGGGCTCGCCCAGGCAATGCGTGCTGGCGCCGGCCTGCACGCAGGCGGCGCCGTCGTTGCGCACGAACAGGCTGGCCACGGTGCTGAACATCCCGGGGATCAGCGTCGACGGGCGCTGCAGGTCCAGCCGCTGCCCTTGCACGGCGCCCAGGCTGCTGCTGAAGTCGGCTTGCAGCGTGTGCACCATGCCGCGCGCCAGCGCGCCGCCGCTGACGGGCGTGAAGCTGTTGGTCTTGGCCGCCAGCGTGGCATTGACCGCGACGCTGGCCGACTGCAGCGTCTGGGCCACGAAGCCGCTGAGCTTGGCGGCCTGGCCATTGGCGTTGAAGCCCTGGACCTGGATGCCGAACTGGAACAGATCGTCGGCCATGCCCAGGGTGGAACAGCGCCGCTCGAAGGCGATGGGGCTGGCGGCCGGCGTCAGCGGCGTGTCGAAGCTGGCCACGTAGCGGGTGACGACGCGCAGGCGCAAGAGGGTCTGGCCCAGCGGCGTGGTCACCCGCTCGATCACGGTGTGGCTGGTCTCGGTCAGCGCCTGCGCGGCGTTGTCGACCCAGCCCATGCCGTCGGGGCAGACGTTGCGCTTGACGGTCAGCGTGGCCGCCAGGCCCGGCGGCAGGCCGCTGATCGAGACGGTGACCGGCACCGCGTGGGCGGTGCCGAGGGCGGCCAGGGCGGCGGCAGCGATCAGGCGGGCGGTGAGGCGGACGAGGCGGGTGTTCATCGGGCATCTCCTGGGAAGGTTGAGCGGCAACAGCGCCGCGCAACGTCCTGACGAGCCCGCCCGCCGGCCGGATGCAGCGCGTGCAAATTCACGCCGCCCAGCAAAAAGGCCGGCGCCTTGCGGCGGCCGGCCTTGTCGCAGCGCTGCAGCGCTCGGTTTACAGCAGGTGCTTGACGCCGTCCTGCTCGCCCTGCAGTTCGGCCAGGGTCTTGTTGATGCACTCCTGGCTGAAGGCGTCGATCGGCAGGCCTTCGACGATCTTGTACTTGCCGCCCTCGGTGGTGACCGGGAAGCCGAAGATCACGTCCTTGGGGATGCCGTATTCGCCGTTGCTGGGCACGCCCATCGTGACCCATTCGCCCTTGGTGCCCAACGCCCAGTCGCGCATGTGGTCGATCGCGGCGTTGGCCGCGCTGGCGGCCGACGACAGGCCGCGCGCCTCGATGATCGCGGCGCCACGCTTGCCCACGGTCGGCAGGAAGACGTCCTTGTTCCAGACCTGGTCGTTGATCAGGTCCTTGACGCTGGCGCCGTCGACGGTGGCGAAGCGGTAGTCGGCGTACATGGTCGGGCTGTGGTTGCCCCAGACGCACAGCTTGTGGATGCTGGACACCGGCTTGTCGATCTTGGCGGCGATCTGGCTGGCGGCACGGTTGTGGTCCAGGCGCAGCATCGCGGTGAAGTTCTCGCGCGGCAGGCTGGGCGCGCTCTTCATCGCGATGTAGGCGTTGGTGTTGGCCGGGTTGCCGACCACCAGCACCTTGACGTTGCGGCTGGCCACCTTGTCCAGCGCCTTGCCCTGCGCGGTGAAGATCTGCGCGTTGGCGGCCAGCAGGTCGGCGCGCTCCATGCCGGGGCCGCGCGGGCGGGCGCCGACCAGCAGCGCGTAGTCGGCGTCCTTGAAGCCGGTTTCGGGGCTGCCGTGCGCCTCCATGCCGGCCAGCAGCGGGAAGGCGCAGTCCTGCAGCTCCATCATCACGCCCTTCAGCGCCTTCTGCGCCTTCTCGTCGGGGATCTCGATCAACTGCAGGATCACCGGCTGGTCCTTGCCCAGCATCTCGCCGCTGGCGATGCGGAACAGCAGGGCATAACCGATCTGGCCGGCGGCGCCGGTGACGGCCACGCGGACGGGTTTTTTGCTCATGGGGGCTCTCCGGAAAAGAAAGGGGGTCTGCAGGCGGGGGAATCAGCCGACGATTCTAGTCACCGACGCCTGACTCGACTCTTATGTCTTATGTAAGACAATCGTCGAATGTCCCCGCCCGTCGTCGCTGCAGACGCCACCGCCGGCATCGCGCCGGCGTTCAGTCCGCTGTACCAGCAGATCAAGGCGCTGCTGCTGCAGCGGCTGCAGGCCGGCGAGTGGAAGGCCGGCGAGATGATCCCCAGCGAGATCGAGCTGGCCGCGCGCTTCAAGGTCAGCCAGGGCACGGTGCGCAAGGCGATCGACGAACTGGCGCAGGAGAACCACCTCGTGCGCCGCCAAGGCAAGGGCACCTTCGTCGCCACGCATGCCGAGGAGCGCACGCAATACCGCTTTCTGCGCCTGATGCCCGACGACGGCGGTGACAGCCGCCTGCAGCGCCGTCTGCTCGAATGCCGCCGCATGCGCGCGCCGGCCGAGGTGACGCGCGCGCTGGAGCTCAAGGCCGGCGAGGCGGCGGTGCAGGTCCGCCGCCTGCTGCTGCACGCCGGCGAGCCGGTGGTGCTGGACGAGATCTGGCTGCCCGGCCCGCTGTTCAAAGGCTTGACGGCCGACAAGCTGTCGAGCTGGCGCGGGCCGATGTACGGCCTGTTCGAGGCCGAGTTCGGGCTGCGCATGGTGCGCGCCGAAGAGAAGATCCGCGCGGTGGCCGCGCCGCCCGACGATGCCGCGCTGCTGGCCGTGGCCGCCGGCGCGCCGCTGCTGCTGGTGGAGCGGCTGTCGCACACCTACGGCGACCGGCCGGTGGAGCTGCGCCGCGGCCTCTATCGCACCGACCGCTTTCACTACCGCAATGACCTGCAGTAGCCGCCGCGGACCCGTTCCGCCCAGTTCCATGTAAGGCAGTGGCGTTGCAATAAACTCAACGAGTTGTACGCAAGCGCAACACCCGCCCGCCGTCGACAGCCACAAGCCCAAAGCCCAAAGCCCAAAGCCCAAAGCCCAAAGCCCACAGCCAACCCGCAGCGCCAACCATGACGACCCCGATGTCCAAACCGCGGCCCGGCACGATGCGCCTGGTCGACGCCACGCAGTACCGGCTGCCCCTCGCCGCCTGGGTGTCCATCCTGCACCGCCTGAGCGGGCTGCTGCTGTTCGCGCTGCTGCCCTTCATCATCTGGCTGTTCGACACCAGCCTCAGCTCCGAGGTCTCGTACGAGCGCTTCAGCGCGGCGTTCACGGTGGGCATCGGCTTCGTGCCGGCGGTCGTCGTCAAGCTGGTGGTGCTGGCGCTGATCTGGGCTTACCTGCACCACTTCATCGCCGGCTTGCGCCACCTGTGGATGGACGCCACGCACAGCGTCAGCAAGGAGCAGGGCCGCTCGTCGGCGCTGTTCACGCTGGTGGCCAGCATCGCGCTGACGGTGCTGCTGGGCGCCAAGCTGTTCGGCCTGTACTGAAGCCGCAAGTCAGCGCAAGAAGAAAGAGGACGTTCTCACCATGTCGGTCAACTACGGATCCAAGCGCCTGGTCGTCGGCGCGCACTACGGTCTGCGCGACTGGCTCAGCCAGCGCGTCACCGCCACGCTGATGGCGCTGTTCACGGTCGTGCTGCTGGTGCAGGTGCTGATGCCCGGCGCGATGGGCTACGACAAATGGGCCGGCATCTTCGCCCAGCAATGGATGAAGGTGCTGACCTTCGTCGTCATCATTTCGCTGGCCTGGCACGCCTGGGTCGGTGTGCGCGACATCTGGATGGACTACGTCAAGCCCGTGGGCCTGCGCCTGGCGCTGGACGTGGCCACGCTGGTCTGGCTGGTCGGCTGCCTCGGCTGGGCCCTGCAAGTGCTGTGGAGACTTTGAACGATGGCCACCTCTTCCTCGAAGCTCTCCAAGCGCAAGTTCGACGTCGTCATCGTCGGCGCCGGCGGCTCGGGCATGCGTGCCTCGCTGCAGCTCTCGCTGGCCGGACTCAGCGTCGCGGTGCTGAGCAAGGTCTTCCCCACCCGCAGCCACACGGTGGCCGCGCAGGGCGGCATCGGCGCCAGCCTGGGCAACATGTCCGAGGACAACTGGCACTACCACTTCTACGACACCGTCAAGGGCTCGGACTGGCTGGGTGACCAGGACGCGATCGAATACATGTGCCGCGAGGCCCCCGGCGTCGTCTACGAACTCGAGCACATGGGGATGCCGTTCGACCGCAACCCCGACGGCACGATCTACCAGCGCCCGTTCGGCGGCCACACCGCCAACTACGGCGAGAAGCCGGTGCAGCGCGCCTGCGCCGCTGCCGACCGCACCGGCCACGCGATGCTGCACACGCTGTACCAGCGCAACGTGGCGGCGCGCACCAACTTCTTCGTCGAGTGGATGGCGCTGGACCTGATCCGCGACGCCGAGGGCGACGTGGTCGGCGTCACGGCGCTGGAGATGGAGACCGGCGAGGTCCACATCCTGGAGGCCAAGACGACGCTGCTGGCCACCGGCGGCGCCGGGCGCATCTTCGCGGCTAGCACCAACGCCTACATCAACACCGGCGATGGTCTGGGCATGGCCGCACGCGCCGGCATCCCGCTGCAGGACATGGAGTTCTGGCAGTTCCACCCCACCGGCGTGCACAACGCGGGCGTTCTGCTGACCGAAGGCTGCCGCGGCGAGGGCGCGATCCTGCGCAACGTCAACGGCGAGCGCTTCATGGAGCGCTACGCGCCGACGCTGAAGGACCTGGCGCCGCGCGACTTCGTCAGCCGCTGCATGGACCAGGAGATCAAGGAAGGCCGCGGCTGCGGCCCCAACAAGGACTACATCAACCTCGACATGACCCACCTGGGCGTCGAGACGATCATGAAGCGCCTGCCCAGCGTG
This sequence comes from uncultured Rubrivivax sp., assembly GCA_964470565.1. Lineage (GTDB taxonomy): Bacteria > Pseudomonadota > Gammaproteobacteria > Burkholderiales > Burkholderiaceae_C > Rubrivivax. Next base: position 7,046 of record CAYYDJ010000034.1, on the reverse strand, counting down.
TTCGAGATCGGCCACAACTTCGCCAACGTCGACATCTCCAAGGAGCCGATCCCGGTGGTGCCGACCATCCACTACCAGATGGGCGGCATCCCGACCAACATCCACGGCCAGGTGGTGGTGCCGAAGGACGGCAACCCGAGCAGCGTGGTCAATGGTCTGTACGCGGTGGGCGAATGCTCCTGCGTCAGCGTGCACGGCGCCAACCGGCTGGGCACCAACTCGCTGCTCGACCTGCTGGTGTTCGGCCGTGCCGCGGGCAACCACATCGTCGAGTACGCGAGCCGCAGCAAGGCCCACAAGCCGCTGCCGGCCGACGCCGCCGAGCGCACGCTCGCGCGCCTGGCCCGGCTGGACGCCAGCACGAGCGGCGAGTACGCGCAGGACGTCGCCAATGACCTGCGCAACAGCATGCAGCATCACGCCGGCGTCTTCCGCACCCAGGTGGTGTTGGACGAGGGCGTCAAGCAGGTGGCGAACCTGCGCGAGCGCGTCAAGGCCATCGCGCTGAAGGACAAGAGCCAGGTCTTCAACACCGCGCGCGTCGAGGCGCTGGAGGTCGAGAACCTGATCGAATGCGCGCAGGCCACGATGGTCTCGGCGGCCGCCCGCCACGAGTGCCGCGGCGCGCACACCGTGGAAGACTACGAGCGCGGCGCAGACGACCCCGAGTTCCCGCTCGGCCGCAACGACCGCGACTGGCTGAAGCACACGCTGTGGGACAGCGCGAGCAACGGTCTGTCGTACAAGCCGGTCCAACTGCAGCCGCTGACCGTGGCCAGCGTTCCCCCGAAGGTCCGCACTTTCTGATTGATGCCGATGCAAACAACCGCTTCACTGAGCGCGCGGGCCGAGCACCGGGCCGCTTCCAAGCCGGCCTGCATCCCCTCGGGGGATCGGCCGGCGTACTCGCTGGACGAGGGGCTCCAATGACCAAGCGTACGTTTCAGATCTACCGCTACGACCCCGACAAGGACGCCAAGCCCTACATGCAGACGCTGCAGGTCGAGCTCGACGGCAGCGAACGCATGCTGCTCGACGCGCTGATGAAGCTCAAGGCGCAGGACCCGACGATCAGCTTCCGCCGCAGCTGCCGCGAAGGCGTCTGCGGCTCGGACGCGATGAACATCAACGGCAAGAACGGCCTGGCCTGCCTGACCAACCTGCGCAGCCTGCCGGAAACCATCGTGCTCAAGCCGCTGCCCGGGCTGCCGGTGATCCGCGACCTGATCGTGGACATGACGCAGTTCTTCAAGCAGTACCACTCGATCCGGCCGTACCTGATCAACGACGAGCCGCCGCCCGAGCGCGAACGGCTGCAAAGCCCCGAAGAGCGCGAAGAGCTCAACGGCCTGTACGAGTGCATCCTGTGCGCGAGCTGCAGCACCAGCTGCCCCAGCTTCTGGTGGAACCCCGACAAGTTCGTCGGCCCCGCGGGGCTGCTGCAGGCCTACCGCTTCATCGCCGACAGCCGCGACCTGGCCACCGCCGAGCGGCTGGACAACCTGGAAGACCCGTACCGGCTGTTCCGCTGCCACACCATCATGAACTGCGTCGACGTCTGCCCCAAGGGCCTGAACCCGACCCGGGCGATCGGCAAGATCAAGGAGCTGATGGTCCGGCGGGCGGTATGACCCACCCGATGGACGCCGCGCTCGATGCCCGCAGCCTGAGCCGCCTGAAGTGGCGCTGCCGCCGCGGGCTGTTGGAGAACGACCTGTTCATCGAGCAGTTTTTCCGCCGCCACGAGGAGACGATCACGACAAGGCAGGCCCTGGGGCTCGAGCTCCTGATGGACCTGGCCGACAACGACCTGCTCGACCTGCTGCTGGCCCGCTGCGAGCCGCAGGGCGACGTCGACCGACCCGAAGTGCGCGAGGTGTTGTCGCTGATGCGGCGCCCTCGGGCGATCGAGAACACGATCTGAAGCGAAAGGCCTGAGCGATGACCCCCTCCGACGTGAAAGCCACCCTGTCGTTCTCCGACGGCAGCCCCAGCATGGAGTTGCCGATCTACAAGGGCACCATCGGGCCCGACGTGATCGACATCCGCAAGCTCTACGGCCAGACCGGCAAGTTCACCTACGACCCCGGCTTCCTGTCGACGGCCGCGTGCAACAGCACGATCACCTACATCGACGGCGACAAGGGCGAGCTGCTGTACCGCGGCTACCCGATCGAGCAGCTCGCGACGCAGTGCGACTTCCTCGACACCTGCTACCTGCTGCTGTACGGCGACCTGCCCAACGCGCAGCAGCAGGCTGACTTCCACAAGCTCGTGACCAACCACACCATGGTCAACGAGCAGATGCAGTTCTTCCTGCGCGGCTTCCGCCGCGACGCGCACCCGATGGCGGTGATGACGGGCCTGGTCGGCGCGCTGTCGGCCTTCTATCACGACAGCACCGACATCAATAACCCCAAGCATCGTGACATCGCGGCGATCCGCCTGATCGCCAAGATGCCCACGCTGGTGGCCATGGCCTACAAGTACGGCGTCGGCCAGCCGTTCATGTACCCGCGCAACGAACTGTCGTACAGCGCGAACTTCATGCGCATGATGTTCGCCACGCCGACCGAGGACTACAAGATCAACGACGTGCTGGTGCGCGCGATCGACCGCATCTTCATCCTGCACGCCGACCACGAGCAGAACGCCAGCACCTCCACCGTGCGGCTGTGCGGCAGCTCTGGCACCAACCCGTTTGCTGCCATCGCCGCCGGCGTGGCCTGCCTGTGGGGCCCCGCGCACGGCGGCGCCAACGAGGCGGCGCTGAACATGCTCAAGGACATCCAGCGCGAAGGCGGTGTCGAGAAGATCGGCGAGTTCATCAAGAAGGTCAAGGACAAGAGCAGCAACGTCAAGCTGATGGGCTTCGGCCACCGGGTCTACAAGAACTACGACCCGCGCGCCAAGCTGATGCGCGAGACCTGCCACGAGGTGCTGGCCGCCACCGGGCTGCAGGACGACCCGCTGTTCAGGCTGGCAATGGCGCTGGAGAAGATCGCGCTCGAGGACGACTACTTCGTGTCGCGCAAGCTGTACCCGAACGTCGACTTCTACTCGGGCATCGTGCAGAGCGCGCTCGGCATCCCGGTCAGCCTGTTCACCGCGATCTTCGCGCTGGCGCGCACGGTGGGCTGGATCGCCCAGCTCAACGAGATGATCGGCGACCCCGAGTACAAGATCGGCCGCCCGCGCCAGCTCTACTCCGGCGCTGTCAGGCGCGACGTCAAGCCGATCGCCGATCGCTGATCGCTGATCGACCGCAGGCGACCGCAGGCGACCGCCATGGGCTGGCTGTCCAAGCTGTTCGCAAGCCAGCCCGCCCCTGGGCCGGCCGCGGCTCCGGCCGCCACGCGGCCGGCGGCCGTGGCGGCGGCCGCTCCGGCCGCTGCCGCTGCCGAGCCTGAAGGCTTGCCGCCGCTGCTGTGCTGGCTGCTCGATGCGCCAGCGCCCACGCAGGCCGCGCTGAGCGAGGCCGAGCGCCAGGCGCTGCAGGTGCTGGACCGCGTGCTGGCCCAGCCGGCGCTGTCGCCGGAGTTGCTGCCGCGTGCCGCCAACGTGGTGCCGCAGCTCATCGCGATGCTGCGCCAGGACGACCTGCCGGTGCCGGTGCTGGCCGAGCGCATCGGCAAGGACCCGGCGCTGGCCGCCGAGGTGCTGCGCATGGCCGGCAGCTCGTTCTACAGCCAGGCCGGCCCGGTGCAGGACCTGGCGCAGGCCATCCAGCGCCTGGGCGTCGAGGGCCTGCAGATGGCCATCTCGCGCGTGGTGCTGCGCCCGCTGTACCAGGCGCGCGAAGGCTCGCTGACGGCGCAGGCCGCGCCGCGCCTGTGGGCCCATGCCGATGCCTTGTCGCGCCACGCGGCCGAGATCGCCCGCAAGGCAGGCCTGTCCGCGTTCGACGGCTACCTGGCCGGGCTGCTGCACGACGGCGGCTGGACCGTGCTGTTCCACGCGCTGCAGCGCGCCAACGTCGGCAGCCTGGCGCCGCTCAGCCTCGAAGGCACGCAGGCCTTCGAGCAGCGTGCGCACCACCTGTTCGGCCGCGCCGCCGCGGGATGGTCCATCACGCCGGGCTTTGCCGCCTTCGCGGCCGAGGCACAGACCGTGCCGCTGCCGGCCGCGGCGCATCCGCTGGCCGTCGTGCTGCACGCGGCGCAAGGGCCTTGCAGGGCCGAGTTGGCGGCCGCCGCCTAACGCCGATATCGAACGGTCAGAAGTGGATGGTCACCGCGTCGACCACGCGGTGGTCGTCGTCGACCAGCGGCATCCAATGCCATTTGTCGAAGGTGGTGCAGGGGTGCGAGATGCCCAGCGCCACCAGGTCGCCCACCTGCGGTTGCAGCACCGCATCGTCGAAGCGCAGGTGCGCGTGCTGGTCGTTCAGGCCCTTGATGCGCCAGCGGCCGTCGGCCGGCAGCGGCTGCACGCGGCCGGCGCGCGCCAGCGCCAGCGGGTGCGGCAGCTCGATGTCGAACGACAGGTCGCGCCGGCCGCCGGTCAGCAGCGCCAGGCCGGGCTCGGGCACGCTCTGCACCGTGGTCCAGACCTCCAGCGCCGGCTGCAGTTGATCGGCGCAGCCGCAGCGCTCGGCCACGCGCTGCACCAGGCGCTTATAGTGGCCGTGGTCGTGCGTGACGTAGCAGCCCGAGCGCAGCAGCGCACGCACCGGACGCGACAACGCAGGCCGCATGCGCGCGGCCACCAGGTCGAACAGCGCCGAGCCGCCGGCGGAGACGATGACCTCGTCGCCCTCGAACCAGCCCGCCTCGTCGCCGGCCAGCGCCAGCGCCTGCACGCGGGCCATCAGCGCGTCCACCGCGGCGGTGTCGGCGGCATCGTCGCCGCTGACGGCGAGGCCTTCGTAGCATTCCACGCCCACCAGGCGCACGGCCGGGCTCTGGTGCAGCGCGCGGGCGAGGTCCAGCGCGTCGGCATGCTCGCGCACGCCGGTGCGGCCGCCGGCCACGCCGACTTCGATCAGCACCTCGAACACCGGCGCCTGGCGCTGCGCGGCGCGCCAGGATTCGATCTGCCGCAACTGCGCCATCGAGTCGACCAGGAAGGCCACGCGCAGCCCGTCGGTCTGCGCCAGCAGGCGCGCCAGCCCGGTCAGGTCGGGCGCGGTCTGCACCTGGTTGGCGATCAGCGCGCGGCGCACGCCGGCCAGCACGCCCAGCCGCAATTGGAAGACGCTGGCGAAGGTGATGCCCCAGGCGCCGGCCTCGATCTGGCGGCGAAAGAGCTGCGGCGACATGGTGGTCTTGCCGTGCGGCGCCAGGTCGAGCGAGCGCTCGCGCGCGAAGGCCTGCATCCACGCCAGGTTGTGGCGCAGCGCGCCGGCCTTCAGCACTGCCAGCGGCAAGGGCAGGTGGCCGGCCAGCACGTTCCAGCCCTGGCGCGCAAGCTGCGAGCGGCGCAGCGGCTCGGCCGCGGGCGGAAAGCCTTTCAGCCAGGGGCCGAGCAGCGGGTCGCTGACATCGGCGACGGCGGAGGCTGGGTCGGCAGCGGTCGCGGTCGCGGCAGCGGTAGCGGTTTGGGCGGCGGCAGGCATGCGCGATTCTGGCGCGGTCTTGCGGCGGGGCTCAGGCCAGCCGGCGCGCCATGTCCGCCGCCGTCTGGCGCAAGCTGCGGCTGACGGCGGCCAGCTCGGCCAGCGCCTGCCAGTAGCGCGCCGCCACCGCGCGCGCCGGGCCGGCGGCCGCCGCCGGGTCGGGCTCGAACGGGCCGACGTCGGGCACACCGCCCAGCGTCGCATCGGGCCGCCAGCGCATCGGCAGCATGTCGTAGACGGGCGCCAGGCCGAAGCGACCCGCGCCCAGGTCGTCGCGCGCCAGCACCAGGCTCAGGTTGCCGGCGTGCATGTCGCTGTTGCCGATCAGGCGGCCGAAGTGCAGCAGCGCCAGCACCTGCGCCGCCGTGCCGGCGGGCAGGCGGCGCTGGCGTTCCAGCGCCTGCGCCGTGGCCGCCCAGTGGCTGTAGGGGCCGCCGACGAAGGCCTCGTGCAGCGCGCCGATCGGCAGCACGTGGCGGCGGCCGCGTGCGCCGACACGGTCGAAGCGCGTCGACAGCAGGTACGTGCGCCGCGGCGCCTCGACGACGCGCGCCGCCGCCACCGGCACGCCCTGCGCGGCCAACACCTGCAGCGCCAGCGCCTCGGCGTGCAGCAACTCGTGCCAGCGCTCGCCGAAGGGCGTGCCGCGCGGCGGCGAGAACTTCACCAGCAGCGGGGCACCGTCGGCCGCCGCGGCCAGGAACTTGGGCTGCTCGCCGCCGGCCGACGAGCCCATCGGCAGCGTGGCCGCCACGTCCTGCGCCAGCGCATCGAGCGCCTCGCCTTCGGCCGCGGCCGCGGCCGGCGCCGGCAGGCGCGGCAGCGCCGATGCACCTGGCTCGCCCAGCACGATGGCGCCGGGCGCGTCGGGCACGGCCAGCGCCGCGAACAGCGTCTGCGCCAGCGACCAGCGCTCGGGGTTGCCGTCCAGCCCCGCGGCCGCCAGGCGCTGCGCCAGCAATCGGCCCAGAAAGCCCTGCGGCGCCAGCGGCGCCAGCAGCCAGGGCAGGCGATCGCGCGTCACGAGGTCCAGACCCGGCCCCTGCAGGTGCAGCCAGCCGCCTTGCAGCAGGCTGATCTCGCCCAGCGGCTGCGGCGCGCCGGCCTCGTCCACCCACCACAGCGGCTGCCGCGCCGCATGGCCGAGGATGGGTTGCGGCAGCGCATAGCGCGTGGCGCGCCCGCGGCCCAGCGCCAGCACGCGGCCGCCGGCCCGCGCCAGCCGGCGCGACAGCGTGGGCTGGCTGACGGCCAGCACCGCCTGCAGTTCGGCCGGCGTCGCCAGCCCGCGCGCGGCCAGCGCTGCCAGCAGCGGGGCGAGATCGGCGTCGGTGGGGTCCATCTGAATCGATTCCGGTGATCAATCCGACGAGGATTGTCCTCGTGGAAATCAGCTCGGACCGATTCTAGATGAATGGATTTTGAATCGAAAAGGCGCTGCGCTCAGATCAAGCTCTTGAGCAGCCGCCCCATCTCGGAGGGGTTGCGC
>CAYYDJ010000033.1:0-33466 GCA_964470565.1 uncultured Rubrivivax sp. | reverse complement strand
GCGCAACCCCTCCGAGATGGGGCGGCTGCTCAAGAGCTTGATCTGAGCGCAGCGCGTTCGTAGTAATACGAACCGGCGGATCGACGCCCGCTTCGTAGACTTGCGTTCCACGACAAGCGGCCGCGTGCAAGACGCGGCCGCATGCTTATAACAACGCTGGAGCGCTCCATGGACCTGATGTCGGCCGCCTTCTGGGCGGCGCTCGGCTCGATCATCCTCGCCAACATCCTGCTGTCCGGCGACAACGCCGTGGTGATCGCGCTGGCCGCCCGCTCGCTGCCGCCGCAGCAGCAGAAGAAGGCCATCCTGTTCGGCAGCGGTGCCGCCATCGTGATGCGGATCGGCCTGACCATCCTGGCCGCCGAGATGCTGAAGTGGCCCTACCTCAAGATCATCGGCGGCCTGCTGCTGCTGTACATCGGCGTCAGCCTGATGCTGGAGGACGACGAAGACGACGGCGGCGGCAACGACAAGTCCAACGCCGGCATGCTGGCCGCCGTGCGCACCATCCTGATCGCCGACCTCGTGATGAGCCTGGACAACGTGCTGGCGGTGGCCGCCGCGGCCAAGGGCGACATCACCTTGCTGGTGCTGGGGCTGGCGATCAGCATTCCGCTGATCGTCTTCGGCAGCACGCTGCTGCTGAAGATCATGGAGCGCTTCCCGATCATCATCACCGTCGGTGCCGCGCTGCTGGGCTTCCTGGCCGGGGAGATGCTGCTGACCGACCCCGCCGTCGTCGCGCGCTTCGGCGAGTTGCCGCACGGCATCGTCAACACGGCCGGTGCCATCGGCGCCGCGCTGGTGGTGATGATCGGCCTGTACCTGCAGAAGCGTCACGCGGCCAAGGCCGCGGCCTGACAGCCCTTCACGGCATCGGGGTTTACGCGGTTTCCGCAATTGCGCCGTGCGGCGCATGTGTGTTTGAATGCCCGTACGCGAAGGGGAGTAGCTCGATCGCGGCCTGATGCCCTCACGGGGCCTCGCCGCGGTTCAGGCAGATCGTCAATACGAAGCGTGAGCTTCCGGTCTGCCAGGCCACAACAACCACTCCATGCCGAGCAAGACCTTCGATGCGCGGTTGCCGTTGGCTCCGGCTCGAAGTCGCCCGTCCCGCTGACGGCTGAGTTCGTCCATGCCCGCAGCGCCACGCATCGTTTTGTCTGATGCTTGCGTTGTGGAGTTCACATGGAGTTCCTGTCCCCTCAGTGGTTGTCAGCCCTCGCCGCCATCGTCCTGATCGACATCGTGCTGGCCGGCGACAACGCCATCGTCATCGCACTGGCCGCCCGCAGCCTGCCTAGCCACCTGCAGCGCCGCGCCATCATCTGGGGCACGGTCGGCGCCATCGTCGTGCGCGCGGTGATGACGCTGGCGGTCGTCTGGCTGCTGCAGGTCCCCGGCCTGATGCTGGTTGGCGGCCTCGGCCTGATCTGGATCGCCTACCGCTTGCTGGTGCCCGCGGGCGCTGATGACGGCCATGGCGGCGCGAGCGCCACCACCTTCTGGGGCGCGATGAAAACCATCGTGATCGCCGACGCGCTGATGGGCGTCGACAACGTGCTGGGCGTGGCCGGCGCCGCGCACGGCGCCTTCGACCTGGTGGTCATCGGCCTGCTGATCAGCGTGCCCATCGTCGTCTCGGGCAGCGCCATCGTGCTGAAGCTGGTGGAGCGCTTCCCGGTGATCATCCAACTCGGCGCCGGCGTGCTGGCCTTCACGGCCGCCAAGATGATCGTCGGCGAGCCGCTGCTCGACAGCGTCTTCGACCCCAACCTCGCCGCCCGCCTGGCGCTGTACACCGCGCTGGTGGCCGGCGTGCTGGGCGCCGGCTGGTGGGCCACCCGCCGCCGCGCGCGCAACCTCCACGACCTGCCTGCCCCCTCAACCCCGTGACCAAGGAAGCCGACATGGAACGCCTCGCGATCTACGTGAACGACGCCCCCTACGCACACCGGGTCCTGCAACCCCTGCTGGCCGAGCGGGGCGACACGCCGTGCACCGTGGTCATGTGCCCGCCGATGCTGACGCACCGGGTCGGCAAGTGGCTGTCCAACCGCCAGCGCCAGCATTGGCAGCGCACCTGGGCCGAGCGGCTGCGCCAGGACCTGCAGGCGCTGCTGCCGGCTGCAGCCGCGCCGCAGATCGAGTGGGCCACCGCCAGCGGCCGGCTGCAGGACACGACCTCGCAGCTCCGCCGCCGGCTGGGCTCCGGGCTGCAGGTGATGGACCTGCGCAAGCCGCGCGCGGGCCAGACGCTGGCGCAGGTGGCGCCAGGGCAAGCCGCGCCGAGCGACGACCGCTGGAAAGCGCCGCTGGCCGTCAGCTCCAGCCTGGCGGTGGTGCTCGCGCTGGTCGACTGATCGCCGCCCGCCAGCCGCGCGGGGCCCTGTGTTACCGTGGTGACGACATGGCCCCGCGCAAGCAATGAACCGCATCGCAGCCCCTGCCGACGGCACGGCGGGCCTGCGAGAGCTGGCCGGTTATCGGCTCGTCCGCAGCCTGGGCCGGGGCGCACTGGGCGAGGTCTTCGAAGCCGTCGCCCCCGACGGCAGCACCGTCGCGCTGAAGACCTTTCTGCTGCGCGAGGACAACCAGGGCCTGGCCGCTGCCGCCTTCGTGCGCGAGGCCAGCCTCGGGCTGCGGCTGGAGCACCCCGACGTGGTGCGCGTGCTCGATCGCGGCTGCCACGGCGAGTACGCCTACCTGGCGATGGAATTCGTACCGGGGCACGACCTGCGCCGCCACGTCGCGGCCGTGCAGCGCCTGCCTTTGCCGCTGCTGCTGCGCACCGGGGCGCGGGTGGCCGGCGCGCTGGCGGCGGCGCACGCGATCCACGTGATCCACCGCGACATCAAGCCCGGCAACGTGCTCGTGCACTGGCCGAGCGACACCGTCAAGGTCGCCGACTTCGGCCTCGCGCGGCTGGGCGACGCCTTCCGCAGCCGCACCGGCGTGGTCGCCGGAACGCCCGGCTACATGGCGCCGGAGCAGTTGGCCGAAGGCGTGATCGGGCCCTACACCGACCTCTACTCGCTGGGCGTGATGCTGTTCGAACTGGCGAGCGGCCGGCTGCCGTTCGAGGCGCGCTCGCTGGGCGCGCTGCTGTCGCAGGTGGCCAGCCGCACGGCGCCCACGCTGCAGTCGCTGCTGCCGCAGACACCGGCCGCCGTGTCGGCGCTGGTGGCCGAGCTGCTGGAGCGCCGCCCGGCCCAGCGCCCAGCCGATGCCGCCGACGTGGCCGAGCGCCTGCTGCGTCTGTCGCGCAGCGCCGGCGGCGGTCCGAAATCACGCGGCTGAGACCCGGCGCAGCGCGGCACGACCGGTGAACCGATGCACAATCCGCCCACTTCGCCCTTGCCGCAGCGCCTGCCCGTGCCTCTGACGATCGAGCTCTCCGCCGCCGTGGACCCTGGCCGGGCACGCAGCAACAACGAGGATTCGGTCGCCCTCGACAACGACGTCGCGCTGGCCGTGCTGGCCGACGGCATGGGCGGCTACAACGCCGGCGAAGTGGCCAGCAACATGGCCACCTCGTTCATCCGCACCGAACTCGGCCGCTGGCTGCGCGAAGCGCATTCGCACGCCAGCGACGCCGAAGTGCGGCGCGCGATGGACATCTGCGTCGACAACGCCAACCGCGCGATCTTCAACGCCGCCAACTCCAACCCCCAGTACGCCGGCATGGGCACCACGCTGGTGGTGGCCGTGTTCCGCGAGAACCGGCTGCTGGTGGGACACGTGGGCGACTCGCGCGCCTACCGGCTGCGCGCCGGCCGGCTGCAGCAGATCACGCGCGACCACTCGCTGTTGCAGGAGCAGATCGACGCCGGCCTGATCACGCCCGAGCAGGCCGCCTTCTCGGCCAACAAGAACCTCGTGACGCGCGCGGTGGGCGTTGAAGACACCGTGCTGCTGGAAACGCACCAGCACGACGTGCAGCCCGGCGACACCTACCTGATGTGCTCCGACGGCCTGTCCGACATGCTGGACGACGCCAGCATCGGCCAGCTGTTGCTGGCGCACGACTCATTGGCCGCTGCCTGTCAGGCGCTGATCGACGCCGCCAATGACGCAGGCGGAAAGGATAATATCTCGGTGGTCCTGGTGCGCGCCTCCGGCGGCGCGAGCACGACGAGCCGCTTCTGGTGGCCTTTCCGGCGCTGACGGCGGGTCGACGCACCGGTCTTCATCGGCGCCGCAGAGCGCCCAGTCCGCTGCAGCCGGCAGCGGGCGACAACGGGGTCATGCATGGGCAAGCTGGTGGTATCGCTGGACGGGGTGGTGATCAAGGAGGTGCAGATCACCAAGGACAAGACCACCCTTGGTCGGCGCCCCTACAACGACATCGTCATCGACAACCTGGCCGTCAGCGGCGAGCATGCCGTGCTGCAGATGGTGGGCGCCGACGTCTTCATCGAAGACCTCAACAGCACCAACGGCACCTACATCAACGGCAAGGCCATCAAGAAGCAATTGCTGACCCACAACGACACGGTCGAGATCGGCAAGTACAAGATCAAGTATCTCGTCGACGAGGGCGGCGACTACGAAAAGACCATGATCATGCGGCCCGGCGCCGTGCCGCCGGCCTTCACGCCGCCCGCCGGCCCCGCGCCGGCGATGAGCAGCCCAGCCACCGGCATGCCCTCGCAACCGGCCGTCATCAAGGTGCTCAACGGCGCCGCTGCGGGCCGCGAAGTGGCGCTGACCAAGGTCGTCACCACCGTCGGCAAGCCCGGCGTGCAGGTGGCCTCGATCACCAAGCGCCCCAACGGCTACGCCTTCGCCCACGTGGAAGGCGGCACCCGGCCCAGCGTCAACGGCGTGCCGCTGGTCGGCGATTCGGTCCCGCTGCGCAACGGCGACGTGATCGAGCTCGCCGGCACGCAGATGCAATTCATCCACCGCTGATCTCGCGGCCGTGAAGCCCGTCACGGCAGTGCCACCGGCCTGCCGCGGCACCCCACGCCTTGATGAGGATTGCGACATCGGAGGCTTGCGCCGCCGCTGACGCCGCCGCACGATCACCCTCCTCCCGCGTTCCCCCGGCACCGAGGCCCGGACGGCGGGCAGCGCGCCAGGGGAGCGCATCCATTGAACCGAATCACGGTCGCAGCAGACGGCCGGGAACCACTCTCGACGCTGCGACATGCGCATCCGCGTTCTCGGCTGTTCCGGCTCCATCGCCGCCGGTAGCCGCACGACCTCATTTCTCGTCGACCACGACGTGCTGATCGACGCCGGCACCGGCGTGGGCGACCTCACGCTCGACGAGATGACGCAGATCGACCACATCTTCGTCACCCATTCGCACCTGGACCACGTGCTGGCCATCGGCCTGCTGGCCGACAGCGTGACCCGTGTGCGCCGCGCGCGCGGGCGGCCGCCGATCCAGGTGCATGCGCTGGCGCCCACGCTGGCCGCCTTGCGCACCCACGTCTTCAATGGCGTCATCTGGCCCGACTTCACGCGCCTGCCCGACCCGGCGGCGCCGGTGTTGAGCTTGGTGCCGTTCCAGACCGGCGACGCCATCGGCGCCGGCGCGGCGCGCGTCGAAGTGCTGCCGGCCTCGCACACCGTGCCGGCGGTGGGCTTTGCCGTCAGGCCCCAGAGCCGTCCCGACGCCGGCGCCTGGGTCTTCACCGGCGACACCGGCCCCAACCCGGCGCTGTGGGCACGGCTGGGCGAGCTGAAGGTGAGCGCGCTGGTCATCGAGACCGCCTTCCGCGACGACGAACACGTGCTGGCCGGCATCAGCCGCCACCTGTGCCCCCGGCAGTTGCACGCCGAGATCGCCGAACTGCGCCAGCCCACCGACGTCTTCATCACCCACATCAAGCCGGGCGAGGTGGACGCGGTAATGGCCGAAATCGCCGCCCAGGCCAGCGCCCACCGCGTGCGCGCGCTCGACGCCGGGCACGTGTTCACGCTCTGATTCACGCGCCGATCGGCCCGGGATCGATTGACAATTTCCGTCAGCATGGGCCCTCCGCGGCCCTGGCCATCCGGGCCTAACCGACGGAAAGCGTCGATCCGCGTGAATAGATCACGGCCAAACCCCCGATCCGACGCTGGCACGCCCCCTGCATTCACGGGGGTGGTCTGCCGCCCCATTCCAAACCCTAGGAGTCTCCCTATGAAGCGTGTCCAACAAGGTTTCACCCTGATCGAACTGATGATCGTCGTGGCGATCATCGGCATCCTGGCTGCCGTCGCGCTGCCGGCTTATCGTGACTACACGATCAAGGCGAAGGTGTCTGAAGTGATCCTGGCGGCGAGCCAGTGCCGAACGACGGTGGCTGAGGTGTACCAGACCGGTACCGCCGCCATGTCCGCTGACGGCTGGGGCTGCGGCGAAAATTCCACCTCTACCAAATATGTGTCGGCGATCAATACCGACGCCAACGGCGTGATTACCGTCACCAGTTCCGCTGCTACGGATCTGGCTGACGCCGCCAGCAAGACGATTCGTCTGGTCCCGAGCAATTCGACAGGCACCGCGCTGACCTACAGCTACAACGGCACGCAGGTCGGCACCTTCAAGTGCGGGCCCGGCACAACGAACCCGATGCCGGCCAAGTACCTGCCGGGCTCCTGCAAGTAAGCAGCTAGTCCTGCGATTCCGTCGAGAAGGTGCCGCTTGCGGCACTTTTTCTTTGGGCAGCCCGCTATCGAAACAGGCAGCATGAGGATTCCCTTCACTTCCTCGGGCATGGCCGTGCACCGCTGTCCGGCGATTTGGAAACAGCCGTCAGACACGACGGCGATAACACTGATCTTCCTCGCGCTCACATGGGCCTGGGTGATGGCGGTGGGTTGCGACCTCAGTTGGGACGTGATGAACCACCACGTCTACTTGCCGTTTTCGCTGCTCAGTGGACGCTTCCGGCATGACCTGCTGGCCGCTGGGCCGCAGAGTTATCAAAATCCGCTCGGTTACGTACCGTTCTACCTGTTGCTGCAGGCGCGGTTGCCGGCCTGGGTCATCGGCACGGCACTGGCCTTGCTGCATGCTCTCGCAGTCGTCCCGTTGGCTTCGATCTGCCGTTCCCTCTGGGGCGGCGAATCGTCGGCCCGCCTGTGGCGTTGGCTGGCCGTCGCGATGGCCTGGGCGTCGCCCGTCTTTCTACTCACGGTCGGCACGTCGTCCATCGACCCGGTCGGTCAGCTCCTGGTCTTGACTGCCCTGGCGACCGTGCTTCAGCCCGCGCCTCGCAACAGCAGCTTGCTGCTGGCAGCGTCGGGGCTGGGACTGGCGGTGGCCATCAAACCCACGGCGGTGTTCTTTGCGCTGCCCATGGGCGTCGTGTTGCTGCTGCGCTTGGCCACCCGACAGGTTCGTTGGCAGCAAGCCCTGCTGTTCGGTGCCGCAACCTGCGTGGCAACGACGGTGCTCTGGGGGCCGTGGGCCTGGTGGCTGTGGACCGAGTTTCACAACCCGCTGTTCCCGCTTTTCAATGACGTCTTCCGGTCGCCGTTTGTCTGGGCACAGGCCGTCGTGGATCGACGCTTTCTTCCCGATGGCCTGGACCAGTGGCTGCTTCGGCCATGGCAGCTCGCGGAGATGAGACGCTTCGCCACCACCGAGGCCTTCATACCCGACCTAAGGCCCCTGGCCCTCTCGATGTTCGCCATTGCAGCCCTGCCGCTGGCACTGCTTCGGGCCCGTCGCCAGCGCATGCAGTCACAGCCTGCGTCGATCGAGATCGGTCCAACGACACAGCTCGCAGTTTTCATCGCTTTATCGTTCATTCTGTGGATGACGCTCAGCGGCAACACACGCTATGCCATGCCGTTGATGGCCGTGGTCGGCATCCTGCTGGTACGGACCGTGCAATGGTTGCTCCCGCAGCGTATGGCACGAGCCGCGGCATTGCTGCTGCTATCTCTGCAGTTGCTGAACTACGGCCTGCAAGGCGAACATCGTCTCTGGCCTCGGCCATGGACGTCCGGCCCCTATATCGATGTCCAGGTACCCGAACGCCTGCGGCAACAACCGTTCTTGCATCTGACGCTCGGTCTGCAAACCCATGCCGCCATCGCGCCGTGGCTACATCGTGATGGCGCGATGATCAACGCGGTCGGCCAGATGACCATCCCGTCAGACGGCCCGTTGCGTGCAGCGTTCGATGCTCGTGTACGGGCCTGGCAAGGCCGCGTGCGTTTCCTGTTCTTATCGGATGGCCGTCCGGTGTCGTCGCCCCCTCCACTGCTGGTGCGCAGGGCCGACCGCGTCACCTACCACCTTGGCCTTCGCGTGGACTGGTCCGACTGTGAACGCATCCTGCTGTTGCGTGGCAAAGGCATGGTGGGAGATGACGAATCTGGCGCGCAGACCCTGCTGAGCTGCAAGGCGGGACCGCGGCCGGATGACGATCCAGGCTTCTTTGCCGCTCGCGATCGCGTCGACCGTGCCTTCACGGCCATCGAGCAGCGCTGCCCGAAGATCTATGCGCCGGCGCCACTGGTCACCGACGCCGGCCTGGACGAATGGCAGCGCCGCTACGCAAACACCGACATTCGTGTCACCATCGACGCGACCGATGCGGTCGTGGTAACGCACCATCGCTCGACTTCAATCATTCGGCTGGGCACGGTCGACGAAGTCGTCGCCGGACGCGGTCAGGACCCTTGCACAGCATGGAAGCAGTTGTTGACTCAGCCGTGATCGAGCGCCGCCAACAGGGTTTGCCGGCGGTTGAATTGACCATCCTGATGCCCTGCCTGAACGAGGCGCTGACCCTGCCATCGTGCATCCGCAAGGCGCACGCATTCCTGCAGCGATCCGGCGTTGGTGGGGAGGTCGTGATCGCCGACAACGGCTCCACTGACGGCTCGCAAGAGCTGGCGGCCAATGCCGGCGCGCACGTCATCCACGTCAAGCAACGCGGCTACGGCGCCGCGCTCTGGGCCGGCACCCAGGCCGCGCGCGGACGCTACGTCGTGATGGGCGACTCAGACGACAGCTACGACTTCTCGCAACTCCAGGGCTTCATCGACGCGCTGCGTGCCGGCAACCAGTTGGTGATGGGCAATCGCTTTGCTGGCGGCATCAAGCCGGGTGCCATGCCTCCGCTGCACCGCTACCTCGGCAACCCGGTGCTCAGTTTCGTCGGCCGCCTGTTCTTCCGCAGCCCGGTGCGCGACTTCCATTGCGGGCTGCGCGGCTTCGATCGCAAAGCCATGCTGGCGCTGGATCTGCAGTCCACCGGCATGGAGTTCGCCAGCGAGATGGTGGTCAAGGCCACGCTGGGTGGGCTGCGCATCGCCGAGGTGCCGACCACGCTGTCGCCCGACGGTCGCGACCGGCCGCCGCACCTGCGGAGCTGGCGCGATGGCTGGCGGCACCTGCGCTTCCTGCTCGTGCACGCGCCCGCCTGGCTGTTCATGTACCCGGGGCTGCTGCTGCTGCTGCTGGGTTTGGGCCTGTCGACCGCGCTGGCATTGGGGCCGGTGTCGCTGGGGCGCTTCACGCTGGACATCCACACGCTGCTTTACGCCACGGTGATGGCCTGCGTCGGCCTCCAGATGCTGCTGTTCGCTGGCGCCTCGTCCAGTCACGCCGTGCAGATCGGCGTGCTGCCGCGCATGCCCACCGGCCTGGCCTGGGCGCGCACGGTGCCGCTCGAAGCGGCGCTGCTGGTCGGCTTGGCGCTGCTGCTGGCCGGCGCAGCGCTGGCGCTGGCCACGGTGTGGATGTGGTCGGGCGCTGACTTCCGCGCCATCGACCCCGGCCGGCTGATGCGCTACGCGATCCCCGCCGCGGCCCTGATGCTGGCCGGCACGCAGATTGCGACGACCGCCTTTCTGATGGAATACATCCGGCTCGCACCGCGCAAGGGGCCCCATGCCCGACCGGCTTGAAGCGTGGCCGGTCACGCCGCCGGCGCCGGCCTACACCACGCTGGAGCGGCTGCGCCCGCCGCGCCCGGTCAACCGCCTCGATCACATCAGCGGCCTGTGCTGCGACAAGGTGGTGCTGGACATCGGCTGCCTGGATGAGACAGCGCTGGTCAAATGCGACACGCGCCACTGGCTGCACGGCCGCATCGCGCAGGTGGCGCGGCAGGTGGCGCGGCAGGTGGCGCGGCAGGTGGCGAGGCAGGTGGCGCGGCAGGCGGTCGGCGGCGTCGACTCGTCGGCGCGCATTCCTGCGGGCGGCTTCGCGACCGCGCCCAACGCCCGCATCCACCAGGGCGACGCGATGCGGCTCGACCCGACGCTGCTGCAGTCGGCGCCGTTGGACGTGGTGGTCGCCGGCGAGTTCATCGAGCACGTCAGCGACCCGCTGTCCTTCCTGTCCCAGCGCCGCCACGCTTTGCCGAGCCGCGAGCGGCTGCTGTCCACGCCCAATGGCCCCAGCGCCGCCAACGCCTTGATGGGCTGTATCGGCCGCGAGGCGCAACACCCGGACCATTTGGCCAACTTCAGCTACAAGATCCCTCACACGCTGTGCCGCCGCGCTGGCCTGACGCGGTACGAGATCCTCCCCCACCGCTTCTATGCGACCAAGCTGATCCTCAACTCCGCAGGGCCGACCCGACTGGCGGTGCAGTTGGCCGAACAAGGCGTCCGACTGGTCGAGCGGCTGTTTCCCTTGCTGAGCTTCGGCCACATCGTGCGAGCCCGGCTGTGACGAGCCACGGTCGCCTCGACGCGCAACGGCCGCTGCGCTACCTGATCGCCGGCAGCGTCAACACCTTGGTCAGCTACGGAACCTATGCGCTGGGCATGGCGTTCGGCCTCGGCCTGCTGCTGGCCAGCGCGCTGGGCCTGCTGGCCGGCATCAGCATCGGTTTCTTCACCCATGGCCGCTACACCTTTCGCAGCACCGGGCCGGGCGCCTTGCCGCGGTATCTGTTGGCTTGGGCGGCGATGTATGCGCTGCACATCGGCATCGTCAGCGGGCTGCAGCGCCAAGGCATCGACCCCTATACAGGCGGCCTGATGGCCTTGCCGGCGACCACGGCGCTGTCGTATTTCGTGCTGCGGGACCTGGTGTACCGCGCCGACCGTGCTCAGACGAAGAGCCGGTAGAACACCTGCCTTGCCAGCGCATTGAACTGCGGCATCACGCGCCCGGCCACGCGGTCCCAGGCCGTGGCCGAGGGCAGTGACGCGGCGCCCACGTCGGCCATCAGCGCGCCGAAATCGGCGGCCTGACGCCGGCCGATGGCCACGCTCCAGGAGCCGCGCCAGACCCGAAAGCTGGCCAGCGCCTGTGCGCAGTACCAGGCCTTGCCGTGCTGCAGCAGCCGCAGCCAGTACTCCAGGTCGATGACGTACGGATGGCGCATGTCGAAGCCACCGGCGCGCTCGACCAGAGCCCGGCGGAACAGCACGGCTCCGGGCTCGCCGATCACGTTGGTGCCGTGACGCAGGCACTGGCGCAGCACCTCGTCGCGGTCGATCGGACCTTCCCGCCCGGCTGGCAAGCCGCGGCCCGCCAGCCGCACCCGGCCGTCAGGGCCGATCACGTCGCGAGCCGCAAACACCAGCGCGATTCCACCCGCAGCGTCGCCGTCCAGCACGGCCACCTGGCGCTGCAGACAATCGGGGTGCAGCAAGTCGTCATGCGGCAACAGCTTGAAGTACTCGCCACGCGCTACTGCGAGGCAACGATTCCAGTTGCCCTGCGGGCCGAGATTGCGTTCATTGCGCAGCAGGCGCAGCCGAGGGTCGCGCCGCGCCGCCACCACGGCCGCGGTGTCGTCCGGCGAGGCGTCGTCGACAACGATCAGCTCGAAGTCCTGGAAGCGCTGGGCCAGCACCGAATCGATGGCCGCACCGATCGTGGTTGCGCCGCGATAGCTGGGAATGCAAATCGAGACTCGCGGTGCGACCATCGGCCGATTCTGTCAAAGCGGCCAGCGCCCGAAGCGCCTGCTAAGCTCGCGCCCCTTCGCCAGCCCGCCGATGGACCTGCCCACCTTTCTCGTCCAGTGCCTCAACGCGGTCCAGTACGGCTTGCTGCTGTTCCTGGTCGCCTCGGGGCTGACGCTGATCTTCGGCATCATGGGCGTGATCAACCTCGCCCACGGCAGCTTCTACATGCTGGGCGCCTACCTGGCGTTTTCGATCGCGCCCTTCTTCGGCCAGCACTTCCTGCTGATGCTGCTGGCGGGGCTGCTGCTGTCGGCGCTGTTCGGCTACCTGCTCGAATGGGCCTTCTTCAGCTACCTGTACGAGCGCGAGCACCTGCAGCAGGTGCTGATGACGTATGCGCTGATCCTGGTGTTCGAGGAACTGCGCTCGATCCTGGTCGGCAACGACGTGCACGGCGTCCAGCCACCCGACTGGCTGGCCGGCACGGTGCCGCTGGGCAGCCTGATGACGTATCCGGTCTACCGCCTGTTCGCGTCGGCGGCCTGCATCGTGCTGGCGCTGGCGCTGTACCTGGTGGTCAACAAGACCCGGCTGGGCATGATGATCCGCGCCGGCGCCAGCAACCGCGACATGGTGCGCGGCCTGGGCATCAACATCACGCGGCTGTACCGCATCGTCTTCGCCGGCGGCGTGGCGCTGGCGGCGCTGGCCGGCATGATCGCGGCGCCGATGAGCAGCGTCTATCCGAGCATGGGCGCCCACGTGCTGATCATCAGCTTCGTGATCGTGGTGATCGGCGGCATCGGCTCCATCACCGGGGCGCTGGTGGCCTCGCTGCTGGTGGGCGTGGTCGACACCTTCGGCAAGGTGTTCTTCGCCGAGCTGTCGGGCATCGGCGTGTACCTGCTGATGGCGGTGATCCTGGTCTGGCGGCCCGAGGGGCTGATGAAGCGCGCCTGATGACGATGGCCCCGCTGAACCGCGCCGTGCCCTGGATCGCGCTGGCCGCGCTGCTGGCGCTGCCGCTGGTGCTGACGCCGTACACGCACGATCTGGTGGTCAAGATCATGGTGCTGTCGGTGTTCGCCCTCAGCCTGGAGCTGCTGGTGGGCATGACCGGCCTGGTCTCGCTGGGGCATGCGGCGTTTCTCGGCATCGGCGCCTACGTGACGGTGCTGCTCTCGCCCGAGGCCGACCCCGGCTGGCTGCCCAAGCTGCTGCTGGCCGCGGTGGCGGCGGCGGCGCTGTATGCGCTGTTCGTCGGCGCGCTGAGCCTGCGCACCAAGGGCGTCTACTTCATCATGGTGACGCTGGCCTTCGCGCAGATGGCCTACTTCGTGTTCCACGACACCAAGCTGGGCGGCGGCACCGACGGCATCTACCTCAACGTGCGGCCGGTGCTGGGGCCACTGGACAGCGGCGCCAAGCTGCCCCTGTACTACCTGGTGCTGGGCGCGCTGGCCTTCACCTACGCGCTGCTGGCGCTGCTGCGGCGCTCGCGCTTCGGCCACGCGCTGGCCGGCATCCGCGTCAACGAGCAGCGCATGCGCGCGGCCGGCTTCAACACCACGGCCTACAAGCTGGCGGCCTTCGTGCTGGCCGGCGCGCTGGCCGGGCTGGCGGGCTTCCTGCTGGCGGTGAAGGACGGCTTCGTCAACCCCGAGCTGCTGTCGTGGCACGAAAGCGGCGCGGTGCTGCTGATGATCATCCTGGGTGGCATCGGCCACCTGCGCGGCGCGGTGCTGGGCGCGGTGGCCTTCACGCTGCTGAAGGAGCTGCTGTCCACGCCGGCGCTGGTGGGCAACGCGCTGGCCGAGCATTGGCAGCTGACGCTGGGCATCACCATCATCGCCTTCGTCGCGCTGCTGCCCAAGGGGCTGATCGGGCTGCCGCAGCGCTGGCGCGCACGGCGGCCGCCGCGTCGCGCGGTGGATGCGGACCAGGAGGCCGTGCGATGAGCGCGATCCGGGTCCCCCGGTCGCGCTCGCTCCCCCGCGGGGGGACGACGCGAAGCGTCAAGGGGGTCAAATGACCGCCTTGCTGCGCTGCGAGGGGCTGACGCGCCGCTTCGGCGGATTGACGGCGGTCAACGACGTCAGCCTGGACTTCGAGCTGGGCGAGGTGCACGCGGTGATCGGCACCAACGGCGCCGGCAAGTCGACGCTGATCAACATGCTCAGCGGCGAGCTGCCGGCCAGCAGCGGCCGCATCCTGCTGCAGGGACAGGACGTCACCGCGTGGTCGCAGCCGCGGCGCGCGCGCGCCGGCATCGGCCGCAGCTACCAGCGCACCACCATCTTCCCGGAGTTCTCGGTGTTCGAGAACTGCCGGCTCTGCGCCCAGGCCGCGGACGCGCGGCCGCTGGCGCTGTGGCAGCGCGCCGGGCACTGCAAGGCCAGCGGCGACATCGCCACCGAGGCGCTGCGCGCCACCGGCCTGTCGCCGTTGGCGGCGCGGCCGGCCGGGCTGCTGAGCCACGGCGGCAAGCGGCAGCTGGAGATCGCCATGTGCCTGTCCACCCAGCCGCGCGTGCTGCTGCTGGACGAGCCGCTGGCCGGCATGGGCGCCGAGGAGACCGACCGCATGCTCGACGTGCTGCACCAGCTCAAGTCCGGCCACGCGGTGCTGCTGGTGGAGCACGACATGGACGCCGTGTTCCGGATCGCCGGGCGCGTCACCGTGATGGTCAACGGCGAGGTCATCGCCAGCGCCTCGCCGGCGGCCATCCGCAACAACCGCGAGGTGCAGGTGGCCTACCTCGGAGACCCTGCATGACGGCATTGCTGGAAGCCGAGGCGCTGGACACCTATTACGGCGACAGCCACGTGCTGCGCGGCGCCGGGCTGCGGGTGTCACCCGGTCGGGCGTTAGGCCTGCTGGGCCGCAACGGCATGGGCAAGACCACGTTGATCCGCACCGTGATGGGCTACGTGCCGGCCGCCGCCGGCCGCGTGCGCTGGCGGGGGCGCGAGGTCACCGGCCGGCCGCCCGAGCGCATGGCGCGGCTGGGCATCGGCTATGTGCCCGAGGGCCGCGGCATCTTTCCCAACCTGTCGGTGCGCGAGAACCTCGTGATGAGCGAGCGCGCCGGCCCCGACGGCCGCCGCGACTGGACCTTCGACCGCGTGCTGAGCACCTTCCCGCGCCTGGCCGAGCGGCTGTCGCACGGCGGCCAGCAGCTCTCCGGCGGCGAGCAGCAGATGCTGTCGATCGGCCGCGCGCTGATGACCAACCCGCTGCTGCTGGTCCTGGACGAGGCCACCGAAGGCCTGGCACCGCTGATCGTGCAGGAGATCTGGCGCGTGATCGGCGAGATCCGCAAGACCGGCATCGCCACGCTGATCGTCGATCGCAACGTGCGCGCCGTGCTGGCCCACACCGACGACGCCGTGGTGCTGGAGAAGGGCCGCGTGGTGCTGAGCGGCGCCTCGTCGGCGCTGGCCGACGACCCGCAGGCGCTGACGCGGCTGCTGGGCGTGTGACACTGCGGCTTTCGTCCCCCTTAACCGCCGCGAGGCCGCCGTGATCCTTGAAGTTGCCGACATCCGCATCCAACCCGGCCAGCAGGCCGCCTTCGACGAAGCCATCCGCCACGGCTTGAACACCGTCATCGCCCAGGCCCGCGGCTTCAAGGGCTGGCAGGTGCACAAGGGCATCGAAAGCCCCGAGCGCTACCTGCTGCAGATCCGCTGGGAGACGCTGGAAGACCACACCGTGCACTTCCGCAACGGCCCCTTGTTCCCGCAGTGGCGCGCCATCGTCGGCCCCTTCTTCGCCGCGCCGCCGACGGTGGAGCACTTCGAGCTGCTGGACCAAAGCGCATGAGCACCGCGGCCACGGCCACGCGCAGCGCCGCGCTGGCCGCGGCGGCCGCGCACTTCGACAGCGGCGCCTTCGTGCAGGACCTGGCGCGCCGGGTGGCGATCCGCAGCGAAAGCCAGAACGCCGGCTCGGCCGCCGAGCTGCCGCGTTACCTGAGCGACGAGATCGCGCCCAGCCTGGCCGCGCTGGGCTTTGCCTCCACGCTGCACGACAACCCGCAGCCCGGCGCCGGCCCGCTGCTGATCGCCCGCCGGCACGAAGGCGACGCGCTGCCCACCGTGCTGATGTACGGCCACGGCGACGTGGTGCGCGGGCAGGAGAAGTCCTGGGCCCGCGGCCAGGGCCCGTGGACGCTGGCCGCCGAGGGCGATCGCCTCTACGGCCGCGGCAGCGCCGACAACAAGGGCCAGCACTCGATCAACATCGCCGCGCTGGCACAGGTGCTGGCCTTGCGCGGCCGGCTGGGCTTCAACGTCAAGTGGCTGGTCGAGACCGGCGAGGAGACCGGCTCGCCAGGCTTGGCCGCCTTCTGCGCCGCGCAGCGCGAGGCCTTGCGCGCCGACGTGCTGATTGCCAGCGACGGCCCGCGCCTGTCGCGCGAGCGGCCCACGGTGTTCCTCGGCTCGCGCGGGGTGGCCAACTTCGAGCTCTCGCTCAGCCTGCGCGACGGCGGCCACCACAGCGGCAACTGGGGCGGCCTGTTGCGCAACCCGGGCACGGTGCTGGCCAACGCCATCGCCTGCCTGGTGGACGGCCGCGGCGTGATCCGTGTGCCGGGCTTGCGGCCGCCGCCCATCCCGGCCAACGTTCGACAAGCGCTGCAAGGCCTGGTCTTCGGCGGTGACCCGGGCGACCCCGCGGTCGACCCCGATTGGGGCGAGCCCGGGCTGACGCCGGCCGAGCGCGTGATCGCCTGGAACACGCTGGAAGTGCTGGCGATGACGACCGGCAACCCCGAGCACCCGGTCAACGCGATCCCGCCGGCGGCGCGGGCGGCGATGCACATGCGCTTCGTCGTCGGCACCGAGATCGGCCGCTTGCGTGAAGCCGTGCAGGAACACCTGCGCGGCCACGGCTTCGCCGACGTGCAGGTCAGCGAGCCGATGATCACGCAGGCGACGCGGCTGGACCCCGACGATGCCTGGGTGCGCTTCACGCTGGCCAGCATCGAGCGCAGCACCGGCCGGCCGCCGGTGCTGCTGCCCAACCTCGGCGGGTCGCTGCCCAACGACGTGTTCGCCGACATCCTGGGCCTGCCCACGGTGTGGATCCCGCACAGCTACCCCGGCTGCCAGCAGCATGCACCCGACGAGCACCTGCTGGCGCCGGTGGCGCGCGAGGCGCTGCAACTGATGGCCGGGCTGTTCTGGGACCTGGGCGAGCAGGCGGCGGCGTTGCCGCGGCGTCAGGCGTCGAAAGCTGCCGAAGTGGCTCATCAGCCGCCCGTGAACCCCGGCAGGCCTCTCGGACAGCCGTCAGTCGGGGGCGTACCATCTCCCCCATGAAAGTCCTCGAAGCAACGGTCGTGGATGGCAAGATCGTCAGCGATCATCGCCTTGATCTTGCCGACGGCACGCCTGTCTTCATCGTTTCTGCCGAGCAAAATGCGCCTGTGCGCCTCGAAGCCGACGAACTTGCCGAGTTGGAAGCCGGGATCGCGCAAGCCGATCGCGGCGAGCTTCTGTCAGGCGAAGCGTTCCTTGAGGAACTTCGCCACCTCGAACAGAAGTGACCCTTCGGCTCGTCGTCACGCCGCGCGCCGCCGACCAGCTTCGTCGGGCAGCGGCTTGGTGGGCCAAGAATCGCCCCGCCGCCCGCGGCGCGGTCCGTAAAGACTTCGGCGCCGCCACCCAGGTTCTGTGCAACCAGCCTGGCATCGGTCAGCAAGTCGACGAGGCCGGTTCGCCGGACATCCGGCGCATTCACCTCGATCGCATCCGCTACTGGGTGTACTACCGTGTTCGCGGCGGCCAGCTACAAGTGCTGTCCGTCTGGCACAGCAGTCGCGGTTCTGGCCCCTCGGTGTAGAGAGCAGCGAGCCGGCGTCGAACGGGCGTATCGTCGGCGGTAGCCCTTCTCCTCCCACTGCCGCCATGAACCCCGATCAACTGCATCCTGAAAGCATCGCCGCCCAGGCCCTGGGCTGGGTGGACGAGAAGACGCGCGCGATCACGCCGCCGATCCATTTGTCAAGCACCTACCTGCGCGACCCCGACAACCAGTACCGCAGCGGCCGCGTCTACGCGCGCGCCGACAACCCGGCCTTCGACCAGGCCGAGGCCCTGCTGGCCCGGCTGGAGCTGGGCAGCCACGCGCTGCTGTTCGCCAGCGGCATGGCGGCGGCCACCGCGGTCTTCCTCGCGCTGAGCCCCGGCGACCACGTGCTGGCGCCCAAGGTGATGTACTGGTCGCTGCGCAACTGGCTGATGACGTTCGCCACCCACTGGGGCCTGCAGGTCGAGCTGGTCGAGATGAGCGACCCGGCCGCGGTGCAGGCCGCCATCCGCCCCGGCAAGACCAGGCTGGTGTGGCTGGAGACGCCGGCCAACCCCTTGTGGACGGTGACCGACATCGCCGCCACCGCGGCCATCGCCAAGGCCGCCGGCGCGCGGCTGGCGGTGGATTCGACGGTGGCCTCGCCGGTGCTGACGCAGCCGCTGGCGCTGGGCGCCGACCTCGTGATGCACGCCGCCACCAAGTACCTGGGCGGCCACAGCGACCTGATCGCCGGGGCGCTGGTGACGCGCGCCAACGACGACTTCTGGCAGCGCATCCGCGGCGTGCGCGCCCAGGTCGGCGCGACGCTGGGCTCGTTCGAGGCCTGGCTGCTGCTTCGCGGCATGCGCACGCTGTTCGTGCGCGTGCGCCAGGCCAGCGCGTCGGCGCAGCGCATCGCCGAGCACTTTGCGAACCACCGCCACGTCGAGGCCGTGCTCTACCCCGGCCTGCCCGGCGCCGCGGGCCACGCGGTGGCGGCGCGGCAGATGCATGGCGGCTTCGGCGGCATGCTGTCGCTGCGTAGCAAGGGCGGCGAAGCGGCGGCCATCGCCACCGCCGCCAACGTCGAGCTGTGGAAGCGCGCCACGTCGCTGGGCGGCACCGAGAGCCTGATCGAGCACCGCGCCAGCGTCGAAGGCGCCGGCACGCCGGCGCCGCCCGATCTGCTGCGGCTGTCGGTGGGCATCGAGGACGCCGGCGACCTGATCGCCGACCTGGAACAGGCACTGGCGCGGGCGCTGGCCTGAGCGTGTGGCGGCGCAGCGGCTTCAGCGGCCGCTAGCCAATGGGTACCACCAGCCGTCGTTGCCCTGCACGTAGTAGCGGCCACCGGCGTCGACGTGGTAGTTGGCGCCCTGGTACTGCACCGTGGTGTTGGGCTGCCAGGTGTGCGGCAGTTGCATGCGGTAGCCATTGGGCGCCGTGTAGGTGCTCTGGCCCATCAGGGCGCGGCCGGCCTCCTGCTGGTTGGCGAAGTAGCCGTCGCGCTGCTGCTGCTGGGCGGCGGCGCGCTGCGCCTGGGCCTGGCGCAGGCCCTGCCAGGATTGCATCTCGCGCTGCTGGATGCCCGACTCGGTGGCGCGCATGTGCGCCATGCCGCCGGACGAGAAGCCGTTGGTGTAGATGTAGTAGTAGGTGAAGGTCGGGTAGTTCATCGCCGGCCGCCCTCCCGACTGCGCGACGTACTGCTGCCAGGCCGCCTGCACCGCGGGGTCCTGCATGCGCTGTTGCACGGCGCCGTTCGCGCGCTGCTCGGCCTGGCCGACGATGGCATTCATGCGCGCCATGCTCTGCTGGACCATCGCGCCGTAGTCCTGGGCCTGCGCCGGCGCGGCGGCGGTCAGGGCGGCAAAGGCGGCGGCCGCGGCGGCCAGGGTCATCGGGGTCTTCATCGTCGGGCTCCTGCTGCTGGGTGTGGCGGCATCGTCGGCGGCGAGCGTTAGCCAAGCGTTAGCCAAACGGGCTTCAGCACCGCGTTCGTGCCTATTCACGCCGCCCGCGGCCCGCATGGCAACATCGGCCGCATGCAGCCCCTGCCGATCGCCGACTTCAGCCATGACGAATGGGTGGCACTGCGCCGCGACCTGCACGCGCACCCGGAGCTCGGCTTTCGCGAGCAGCGCACCGCCGAGGTGGTGGCCGCGCGGCTCACGGCCTGGGGCATCCCCATCCACCGCGAACTGGCGAGCCCCGGCGTGATCGGCATCGTGCACGGCCGCGACGGCGGCGCCTGCGGCCGCGCCTTAGGCCTGCGCGCCGACATGGACGCGCTGCCGATCCAGGAACTCAACCGCTTCGCGCACGCCAGCCGTCACGCCGGCGTGATGCACGCCTGCGGGCACGACGGCCACACCGCGATGCTGCTGGCCGCCGCGCACCGGCTGGCGCGCGAGCGCGACTTCGACGGCACGGTCTACCTGATCTTCCAGCCGGCCGAGGAAGGCGGCGGCGGCGCGCAGGCGATGGTGGAGCAGGGGCTGTTCGAGCGCTTTGCGATGGAAGCCGTGTTCGGCCTGCACAACTGGCCCGGCTATCCGCAGGGCAGCATGGCCTGCAGCGCCGGGCCGGTGATGGCCTCGGCCAACGTCTTCAAGCTGCGGATCGACGGCGTCGGCTCGCACGCCGCGGCGCCGCACCGCGGCGTCGACCCGATGCCGCTGGCCTGCCAGATCGTGCAGGCCTGGCAGACCGTGATCAGCCGCAACAAGCGGCCGCTGGACACCGCGGTGCTGTCGGTCACCAAGATTCACGGCGGCGAAGCGAGCAACGTGATCCCCGACCACTGCACGCTGGAAGGCACGGTGCGCGCCAACCGCGCCGAGGTGGTGGACCTCGTCGAGCGGCGCATGCGGCAGATCGCGCAGGCACTGTGCGCCGGCTTGGACGCCGGCTGCGAGTTCAGCTTCGACCGCCGCGCGCCGGCGGTGGTCAACCACGCGCGCGAGGCCGCCGTGGCGGCGCGCGTGATCGAGCGCATCGTCGGCCCCGGCCTCGCGCTGACGCAGGAGCCGGCGATGCCGTCGGAAGACTTCGCCTACATGCTGCTGGCCAAGCCCGGCGCCTACGCCTTCATCGGCAACGGCGACGGCCTGCACCGCGACGCCGGCCACGCCGAAGGGCCGTGCATGCTGCACAACCCCACCTACGACTTCAACGACGCCCTGCTGCCGCTGGGCGCGCGCTACTGGGTGGAGTTGGTGCACGAGTGGCTGGGAACTTGAGCGCGTGTGACGGCCCGTTCGTGAAATAGGGCCGCCTCGGACGCTTCGTCGTAGGGGGTACTTGCCGATCGCCCTGTCGCATTGCCCGCCGTGCTGTGCTGCAATAACTGTTCAGGAATGTAACAGGGGAGCTTCTGCAATGGCCGTCTTCAAAGCCCTTGCCGCCGGGCTGCTGGCAGCGCTGGCTCTGGCCGTCGCGCCGGCCCATGCGGGCTACTACTCGGCGCTGGTCGCCTTCGGCGACAGCCTGTCGGACAACGGTGCGTCGCTGCTGGCCAGCAGCCAGGTCCCGCCCGCGGCGCCGACGCCGCGCGCCAGCGACGGCCCGGTGGTGGTGGAGTACCTCGCGCAGGCCCTGGGCGTCACGCTGAAAGACTACGCGGTCAGCGGCGCGCGCAGCGACAACGGCAACTCCGACATCACCAGCGGCGCGCTGGCGAACTCCGGCGTACTGGCCCAGGTGGCGCAGTTCCGGCTCAACGTGGCCAACGTCGCCGATCCGCTGGCGTTGTACTTCGTGTCGGGCGGCTCCAACGACGTGCTGGACGCCATCGCGTCGCAGGACCTGTCCGATCCGCTGGTGCTGGCGGGCCTTGTCAACAGCGTGGTCGGCAACCTTGCCGCGGCCGTCCAGCAGCTCTATGACATCGGTGCGCGCAACTTCGTGCTGCCGCTGCTACCCAATCTTGGGCTGACGCCCGAGGCCGCCGGCCTTGGCCTGGCCGCCGATCTCTCGGCGCTGAGCCTTGACATGAACAGCGTGCTGGCCGACGGCTATGCCTTGCTGTTTGCCGACAAGGCGGACGCCAAGGTGTTGGTCTACGACGCCTATGCCAAGCAAACCGGCATCCTGGCCAACCCGGGCGGCCACGGCCTGCTCAACGGCACTGACGCCTGCCTGGCGGCCCAGCCGGCCACAACCGACTGCTCCTCATTCTTCTTCTGGGATGAGCTGCACCCCACCACCGCCGCGGCGCATCTGTTGGCCGACGACGTGCTGGCGGCCATGGGCGTGCCCGAGCCCGGCACGCTGGCGCTGGTGGGCGGCGTGCTGCTGTTCAGCCTGCGCCGTCGCCGCGCTTAGTCGCCGCGCGGGCTTCGAGTTCGGCGATCCGCGCTCGCGCATCGTCGCCTTCGGGAATCGGCGTGCCGCCGTCGCGCCACTGCACCGCGGCCTTGAAGCCGTCGGCCTGCGCATAACGGCGGAACCAAAGGCCCTCGGGGTTGTGGCGGGTGATGCCGTCGAACAGCGTGGCCATCTGCTGGCTCTGCTCCAGGCCCATCGTCAGCATCACCTGGTTGACCACCATCTTGTGCATCGCCAGCTGGCCGTGCGGCACGCCGGCGATGCGCTCGGCCAGCACCTGCGTGGCGGCGTGCAGCTCGGCAGCGGGCACGGCCAGCGTGGCCAGCCCCCAGTCGGCGGCCTGGCGGCCGCTGATCACGTCGCCGGTGAACATCAGCTGCTTGGCCCGCATCGGCCCCAGCCGGTAGGCCCACATCGCCGTCGTCGGGCAGCCCCACACGCGGGTGGGCATGTAGCCGATGCGCGCGTCGTCGGCCATCACCAGCAGGTCGCAGCACAAGGCGATGTCGCTGCCGCCGGCCACCGCGGCGCCGTGCACCTGGGCGATGGTGGGCTTCGGCGCGCGCCACAGGCTCATGAAGTCCTCGGTGTAGCGCTTCATCGTCGCGTAGTCGACCATCGGGTCCCAGGGCCGGCGTTCCTGCTGGCACGGGTGGTCGATCACGCCTTCGCCGAACTGCGAGAGGTCATAGCCGCCGCAAAAGCCCTTGCCGGCGCCCTGCACGACGATCACATGCACCTCGTCGTTGGCCACCGCCCAGTCCACCGCGGCGCGGATCTCGCCGGGCATGCGCTCGTCGATCGCGTTCAGCCGCTCGGGGCGGTTGAGCAGCAGGCGCGCAATGCGCGGCTGCGTCGGGTCTTGCTCGATGCGCAGGCTGCTGTAGTCAGGCATGGACGTCGGCCAAGGTGCACGGCATGTCTCGCTCCGCGTGGGTGGCTTGGGCCGCGGCGGCTGCCGCGGCCCAAGCCAGCATAACCGCCCGCCGAGAGCGCGCAGCGCGCCTGATAGCATCCGCCGCCGCATGACCGCCGATCCCCAGCGCGAGCCGCTGCTGCTGGCAGCCGCGGTGCTGGCCGCAGCCGCACCGTCGCTGCTGGCCTACAACGTCTCTCCCTCGCCGACTTTCCTGAACCAGGCCCTCGCGCTGGCTTGCTGGGGCGGCTTTGCGCTGCTGCTGGCCGGCGGCCAGCCGGCGCTGCCGCGGCTCGGCGCCAGTCGCAACGCCTGGCCGCTGCAGGCGGCGCTGGCGCTGCTGGCATTGGCCGCGCTGGCCTCCGGCACCCTGGGCCAGCTGCCGTCGGGCCTGTGCCTGTCGGCGCTGGGGCTGCTGGCGGCCGCGGCGCTGATCGTGCACAGCGGGTCGGCCGCGCGCAGCGCGCGCGACAGCGACTCGCTGTTCGCCTGCTTCGCCTGGGGCTGGCTGGTGGCCGGGCTGCTGAACCTGGCGGTCGGCCTGGTGCAGGTGTTCGCGCCCGACTGGCCCGACGGCAACTGGATCGCCGCCAGCAACATCCCCGGCCGCGCGGTGGGCAACCTGCGCCAGCCCAACCATCTGAGCAGCCTGCTGCTGTGGGCTGCGATCTGCGCAGTGGCGCTGCTCGAGCTGCGCCGGCTGCGCCGCGCTGTGGGGCAGGCGGCCTTCGTCGCGCTGGTCTTCGGCGTGGTGCTCAGCGCGTCGCGCACGGGGCTGCTCAGCGTCGGCATCCTGGCGCTGTGGGGGCTGCTGGACCGCCGCCTGACGCGGCCCACGCGCGGCCTGCTGCTGGCCGCGCCGGTGGTCTATGCGCTGTCGTGGCTGGCGCTGGCGGGCTGGGCCGAGATCAGCCACCACGTGTTCGGCGGCGCCGCGCGGCTGGCCGAGACCGACGTTTCCGGCTCGCGCTTCGGCATCTGGGCCAATACGCTGGCGCTGATCAAGGCCAACCCGTGGCTGGGCGTGGGCTTCGGCGAGTTCAACCTGGCGTGGACGCTGACGCCCTTCCCCGGCCGGCCCACGGCCTTCTTCGATCACACGCACAACCTGGTGCTGCAGTTCGCGGTCGAGCTGGGCCTGCCGCTGGCGGCGCTGCTGCTGGGCCTACTGCTGTGGAGCCTGCTGCGCATGGCGCGGCAGGCTTGGGCCGCGCAAGGCGAGGCCGGCGTCACCCGGCGCGCGGCGGCGATGTTCGTACTGATGATCGGCCTGCACAGCCTGCTGGAGTACCCGCTGTGGTACGCCTACTTCCTGCTGCCCACGGCCTGGGCCTTCGGCTTCGGCCTGGGCGGCGATGCCGCGCCGGCGGCGGCCGCCTCGGCCCCACCCGCGGCGCGCCACCGCTGGCTGGCACCGGCCGCGCTGATGCTGGTGCTGGGCGCGGCTTTCTCGGTGTGGGACTACACGCGCGTCACCGCGATCTTTGCCGCCGACGAAGACGCCGCGCCGCTGGCCCGCCGCATCGAGCGCGGCCAGCACAGCGTGTTCTTCGCCCACCATGCCGACTACGCCGCGGCCACCACCGAGACCGAGCCGCGCCTGCACGAGCGTGCCTTCCGCGGCGCCACCCACTACCTGCTGGACACGCGGCTGATGATGGCCTGGGCCGAAGACCTGGCCGCGCGCGGCGAGCTCGACCGCGCGCGCTACCTGGCGGCGCGGCTGCGCGAGTTCCACAACCCGCTGTCCAAGGACTGGCTGGACGAATGCCGCTCGCCGCTGCCGGCCGCCAGCGCGGCGCCGTTCCAGTGCGCGCCGCCGGCCAGGCGCTATAACTGGCGCGATCTCGCCAGGCACTGAATCGAGCGCACCTCAGTCCGGCTCGGCCACCCAGTCGCCTGACTTGCCGCCGCTTTTGCGGAGCACGCGGATCTCGCCCATCACCATGCCGCGGTCGGCCGCCTTGCACATGTCGTAGACGGTCAGCAGGCCCACCTGCACGGCGGTCAGCGCCTCCATCTCCACGCCGGTGCGGCCGAAAGTCTCGACCTGGGCCGTGCACCTCACCTGGCTGCCAGCCTCGTCGAGCTCGAAATCCACCGCCACGCGGGTGATGGGCAACGGATGGCACAGCGGGACCAGCTCGGCCGTGCGCTTGGCGCCCTGGATCGCCGCGATGCGCGCCACCGCCAGCACGTCGCCCTTCTTCGCGCGGCCCGTGGCCACCAGTTCGAAGGTGGCCGGCTGCATGCGGATCACGCCGCTGGCGCGGGCGACGCGATGCGTCTCGGCCTTGGCCGACACGTCCACCATGTGGGCCTCGCCCTGGGCGTCGAAATGAGTCAACGGCGACGACATGGCTGCTTTACATGGGGGCAACGAGGCGGTGTCATGATACCGGCGGCCCTTGTCCAAGGGCCCCAAGGGGCCCCAGGGTCCGCCGGAGTCACCGTGAGCCTGTCCGCCGCTTTCGTCCGTCCCGCGCTGTGCTGCCTGCTGGCGCTGGCGCTGCCACTGCAGGCGCAGGTCCCCGTGCAGGCCCCGCCGGCCACGGTGCGGCTGCCGGCGCTGGGCGAAAGCGCGGCCGAGGACTTCAGCGTCGGCACCGAGCGCCGCCTGGGTGACGAGATCATGGCCGAGATCCGGCGCGACCCCGACTACCTGGACGACCCGGTCCTGCTGGAGTATCTGCAAGGCCTTTGGCAGCCGCTGGTCGCGGCGGCGCGCGCGCGCGGCGACATCGACGTCGACGTCGGCGGCCAATTCGCGTGGGAGGCCTTCCTGGTGCGCGACAAGAGCGTCAACGCCTTCGCGCTGCCCGGCGGTTTCGTCGGCGTGAATCTGGGGCTGATCGCGATGACGGCCACCCGCGACGAGCTGGCCTCGGTGCTGGCACACGAGCTCTCGCACGTGACGCAGCGCCACATCGCGCGCAGCATCGCCAGCCAGCAGCGGCAGTCGCTGCTGGGCATGGCCGGGCTGATCCTGGCGCTGCTGGCCGCCGGCCGCAGCAACAACCCCGACATCGCGCAGGCCGCGCTGGTGGGCGGCCAGGCGGCGCTGATCCAGGGCCAGCTCAACTTCTCGCGCGATATGGAGCGCGAGGCCGACCGCATCGGCTTTGCCGTGCTGGGGCAGGCCGGCTACCAGCCCAGCGGCATGGCCGCGATGTTCGAGAAGCTCGACAGCGCCAACCGCCTCAACGACAACGGCGCCTTCCCCTACCTGCGCAGCCACCCGCTGACGCTGGAGCGCCAGAGCGAGGCCCGGCTGCGCCTGCAAGGCCTGCCGACGCCCGCGGTGAAGGCGCAGCCGCCGCTGCTGCACGCGATGATGGCCGCGCGCGCCCGCGTGCTGGGCGACAGCAGCGTCACCGCGCTGCGCCGCCAGCAGGACCTGCCCGCCACCCGACCCGGCCAGGGCGTCGCCGAGCGCCTGGCGGGCCTGTACGCCAGTGCGCTGGCCTCCAGCCTGCTGCGCGATCACGCCATGGCCGAGCAGCGCAACCGCGAGGCGCGCGCGTTGCTGGCCGACCAGCCCGACGCCGATCCCGCCGTCGCGCGCAGCCTGTGGCTGCTGGAAGCCGAAGGCCGCATGGCCGCCGGCGACCTCGACGGCGCCGTCAAGGTGCTGGCCCAGATCCAGCAGCGCTGGCCCGACGCGGCGCAGGCGCGCCCGCTGCTGCTGATGCAGGCGCAGACCGCGCTGCAGACGCGCCCGCCGGCGCGCGAAGAGCGCTTGCGCCAGAGCACCGAGGCGCTGCAGACCTGGGTGGCCGGCCACCCGCGCGACGCGGATGCCTGGCTGATGCTGGGCAACACCGCCGAGGCGCTGGGCCAGCGCCTGCGCGCGCTGCGCGCGCAGGCCGAGTCGCGCGTGCTGGTGGGCGACCTGCGCGGCGCGATGGACCGCCTGCGCAGCGGCCGCCAGCTGGCGCGCAACGGCGTCGGCGCTCAGGATTTCATCGAGGTCTCGATCATCGACGCGCGCTTGCGCGAGCTGGAGCGCCAGCGCCGCCAGCTCGCCGCCGAGCAGCGCGGCGGCCGCGTCGGCGGCAGCAACAGCAGCGGCGACGGCGACGATGCGCCGCCGCGCCTGCAACCGCTACTTGGAAGTTAGCACCGCCGCCAGGTAGCGCCCGGTGTGGCCCAGCCCGGCCGCGGCCAGTTGCTCCGGCGTGCCGGCCATCAGCACCTGCCCGCCACCGGCGCCGCCTTCGGGGCCGAGGTCGATCAGCCAGTCGGCGGTCTTGATGACGTCGAGGTTGTGCTCGATCACGACGATGGTGTTGCCCGCCTCGCGCAGCTGGTGCAGCACCTTCAGCAGCAGCTGGATGTCGTGGAAGTGCAAGCCGGTGGTCGGCTCGTCGAGGATGTACAGCGTGCGCCCGGTGTCGCGTTTGCTCAGCTCCAGCGCCAGCTTCACGCGCTGCGCCTCGCCGCCCGACAGCGTGGTGGCACTCTGCCCCAGGCGGATGTAGCCCAGGCCGACGTCCAGCAGCGTCTGCAGCTTGCGCGCGATGGTGGGCACCGCGCTGAAGAAGGCGTGCGCGTCCTCCACCGTCAGCGCCAGCACCTGGGCGATGTTCAGGCCCTTGTAGAGGATCTCCAGCGTCTCGCGGTTGTAGCGCCGGCCGGCGCAGACGTCGCAAGGCACGTAGACGTCGGGCAGGAAGTGCATCTCCACCTTCAGCACGCCGTCGCCCTCGCAGGCCTCGCAGCGCCCGCCGGCGACGTTGAAGCTGAAGCGCCCCGCGCCATAACCCCGTTCCCGCGCGGCCGGCACCTCGGCGAACAGCTCGCGGATCGGCGTGAACAGCCCCGTGTAGGTGGCCGGGTTGCTGCGCGGCGTGCGGCCGATCGGGCTCTGGTCGACGTTGATCACCTTGTCGAACAGCTCCAGCCCATCGATGCGGTCGTGCGGCGCCACCTCGGCATGGCTCTGGTACAGCTTGCGCGCGACGGCCGCGTACAGCGTGTCGTTGACCAGCGTGCTCTTGCCCGAGCCGGAGACGCCGGTCACGCAGCTCAGCAGCCCGACCGGGAACTCGACGTCGACGTTCTTCAGGTTGTTGCCGCGCGCGCCGACGATGCGGATCGCGCGCGCGTCGATGTCGTCGGCCGGCTGACGTCGAACTTTGGGCACCTCGATGCGCAGCGCGTGCGCGAGGTAGCGGCCGGTCAGCGATTCGGCATTCGCCGCCACCGCGTCGGGCGTGCCCTGGGCGATCACGCGGCCGCCGTGCACGCCGGCGCCGGGGCCCATGTCGATCACGTGGTCGGCGGCGCGGATCATGTCCTCGTCGTGCTCGACCACCAGCACCGAGTTGCCGAGGTCGCGCAGGCGCCGCAGCGTGCCGATCAGGCGCGCGTTGTCGCGCTGGTGCAAGCCGATGCTGGGCTCATCCAGCACGTACATCACGCCCGAGAGCCCCGAGCCGATCTGCGAGGCCAGCCGGATGCGCTGCGCCTCGCCGCCCGACAGCGTGTCGGCGCTGCGCTCCAGGCTCAGGTAGGGCAGGCCCACGTCGTTGAGGAAGCGCAGCCGCGAGCGGATCTCGCGCACGACCTTGTCGGCGATCTCGGCGCGCGCGCCTTCGAGCTGCAGGCCGTCGAAGAAGGCCTGCGCCTCGGCCAGCGTCGCGCGCTCGACCTCGTAGATCGGCTTTCCCGGCGTCGCGCCCTTTTGATCGAGCAGGACGTGCCGCGCCTCGCGCCGCAGCCGCGTGCCCTGGCAGGCCGGGCAGGGCCGCGCCGCCTGGTAGCGCGCCAGCTCTTCGCGCACCGCGGCGGAATCGGTCTCGCGGAAACGCCGCTCGAAGTTGGGGATGATCCCTTCGAAAGGATGGCGGCGCTTGACGCTGCGCGTGCGCCCGTTGCTGCCCTCGGCGCGGTAGACGAACTCGATCGCCTCGTCGCCCGAGCCGTAGAGCAGCCGCTGCTGCGCCGCCGCCGGCAGGTTCTCGAACGGCTGGTCGATGTCGAAACCGTCGTGCGCCGCCACGCTTTGCAGCAGGCTGAAGGTGTAGGCGTTGCGCCGATCCCAACCTTTGACGGCACCGGACGCCAGGCTCAGGCTGGGGAAGGCCACCACGCGCTCGGGGTCGAAGGCCGTCACCTGGCCGAGGCCGTCGCATTGCGGGCAGGCGCCCACCGGCGAGTTGAACGAGAACAGCCGCGGCTCCAGCTCGGCCAGCGCGTAGCTGCAGATCGGGCAGGCGAAGCGGTTGCTGAATAGATGCGTCTTCGGCTCGTGCGTGCCGCCCACCTCGCTGGGCAACTCCAAGGCGATCGCCCGCCCGTCGGCGATGCGCAGCGCCGCCTCGAAGCTCTCGGCCAGGCGCTGCTTGATCTCGGGCCGCACGCGCAGGCGGTCGATCACGACGTCGATGTCGTGCTTCTCGGTCTTCTTCAGCGCCGGCAGCGCGTCGGCCTCGTAGACCTTGGGCTCGGCGCCGCCGCTGCCGATGCGAAAGCGCACGTAGCCGCGCGCGCGCATGTCGTCGAACAGCTCGCCGAACTCGCCCTTGCGGTCGCGCGCCACCGGCGCCAGGATCATCAGCCGCGTGTCCGCCGGCCAGGCGAGCACGGTGTCGACCATCTGCGCGACGCTTTGCGCCTGCAGCGGCAGCCGATGGTCGGGGCAGTAGGGCGTGCCGGCGCGCGCGTACAGCAGCCGCAGGTAGTCGTGGATCTCGGTGATGGTGCCGACGGTGGAGCGCGGGTTGTGCGAAGCGGCCTTCTGCTCGATGCTGATCGCCGGGCTCAGGCCCTCGATCACGTCGACGTCGGGCTTGTCCATCAGCTGCAGGAACTGCCGCGCGTAGGTGGAGAGGCTTTCGACATAACGCCGCTGTCCTTCGGCATACAGCGTGTCGAAGGCGAGGCTGGACTTGCCCGAGCCCGAGAGCCCCGTGATCACCACCAGCGCGTGCTTGGGGATGTCGAGGTCGACGTTCTTCAGGTTGTGGGTGCGGGCGCCGCGGACGCGCAGCTCGCGCCCCTCGCCCACGGCGGGCGCTGCGGAGCTGGCGCGAGGGTCGGAATCGGCGTCGGTCACGTCGGGAGATCTGGAAGGGGCGGGCTGCGGCGAGGGCAACCCGACATCATAGCCAGCCGCTTCGTGACGGACCCCACGCCGGCAGTGGCGCGCTCCTGCAGTCACGGGGTGCCGCGGCCAAACGACTGCCGATACGCTTCGTTACCAGCTCAATCCACCCACGAACAAGTCCCATGCACTTCTCCCGCAGCCTGGCCGCCGCCGCCACCTTGCTCGCCGCCGGACTGGCCAACGCCAGCGTCGTCACCTTCGAAACGCGCCTCAGCACCGCCTCGGTGGGCAGCAGCAGCGCCACCGACGTGGCCGCCAGCGTCGAAGCGCTGATGGCCGCGGCACCGACTGCCGGTTACTGCAACGCCACCCCGGCCGCCTGGGCGGGCTTGAGCAACCAGGCCGTCTGCGGCGGGTCGGGCGGCGACATTGCCTTCGACATCACGGCCGACTTCAGCGTCTCGGCCGCCGCCGCCGGCCTGTGGCAGTTCCGCATCGGCCCCGACTTCGGCCGTGGCGGCGTGCTGTTCGTCGACGGCATGGCCTACGACCTCACCGCCAGCGACATGTGGTGGGACGGCAGTTTCGCCGACCCGACGCAGACGCTGACCGCCAGCGTCACCCTGGGCGCCGGCAACCACCGCGTCGAGGCCTACGGCTTCGAGCCTTGCTGTGACGGCAGCCAGATCGGCCAGTTCCTGGCGCCGTCCGCAAACGACTGGGTCACCTTCTCCACCAGCGACGGCCGCGACCCGAGCAACGTGCCCGAACCCACCAGCGCGCTGCTGGCGCTCGGCGCGCTGGCGGCCTTGCGCGCGGCGGGCCGCAAGCGCGGCTGAACGCGCTGAAGCCTCAGTTCAGCGCGCGTCGTCGCCCGGCGCGCGTTCGAGCACGCGCAGGATCTGCTCGCCGTAAGCGTCGAGCTTCTTGGCGCCGACGCCGCTGATGGCGCCCAGGGCGGCCAGCGAGCCCGGCTGCCCGCGCGCCATCTCGGCCAGCGTGGCGTCGTGGAACACGATGTAGGCCGGCAGGTTGTGCTCGCGCGCCACCTCGGCGCGCCACGCCTTCAGCGCGTCGAAACGCGCGTGCGCGGCCTCGTCCAGCGGCAGCGGCGGCGGCTTGGCGGCCCTGGCCACGCGCGCGCTGCCGCGGCCGCGGCGGGGCGCCGCCTCGCTGGGCAGCTTGAACTGCAGCGCGATGCCGCCGCGCAGCACCTCGCGCGCGCTGTCGCTCAGCACCAGGGTGTTGAACTCGCCCTCGCTGCGCACGTGGCCCAGCGCGATCAACTGGCGCAGCACCGAGCGCCACTGCGCCTCGGGCAGCTCGGCGCCGATGCCCCACGTGGAAAGCTGGTCGTGGCCGAACTGGCGCACCTTGTCGGTCATCTTGCCGCGCAGCACGTCGATCAAATGGCCGGCGCCGAACGACAGCCCGGTGACCTGGCGGAAGCGGTAGATGCACGACAGCAGCTTGCGCGCCGCCTCGGTGGCATCCCAGGTGGCCGGCGGGTGCAGGCAGTTGTCGCAATTCCCGCAGGGCTCCGATGCCTCGCCGAAATAGGCCAGCAGCCGCACGCGCCGGCAGTCGTGGGCCTCGGCCAGCGCCAGCAGCGCATCGAGCTTGGCACGCTGCAGGCGCTTGAACTCTTCCTCGGCCTCGCCCTCGTCGATCATGCGGCGCTGGTTGACCACGTCGGCCAGGCCATAGGCCATCCAGGCGTCGGCGGCTTCGCCGTCACGGCCGGCGCGGCCGGTCTCCTGGTAGTAGCCCTCGATGTTCTTCGGCAGGTCGAGGTGGGCGACGAAGCGCACGTCGGGTTTGTCGATGCCCATGCCGAAAGCGATGGTGGCCACCATCACCAGGCCGTCCTCGCGCAGGAAGCGGTCCTGGTGGCGGCGGCGCACGTCGGCCTCCAGCCCGGCGTGGTAGGGCAACGCGGCCACGCCCTGCGCTGACAGCCAGGCAGCGGTCTCTTCGACCTTCTTGCGACTCTGGCAGTAGACGATGCCGCTGTCCATGCCATCTGGGCCCTCGTGCTCGTCGCGCAGGAAGCGCAGCAGTTGCTGCTTGGGCTCGTCCTTCTCGACGATGGTGTAGCGGATGTTCGGCCGGTCGAAGCTGCTGATGAACAGCCGCGCCTCGCGCAGCGCCAGCCGCTCGACCATGTCGGCGCGCGTGTGCGCGTCGGCGGTGGCCGTCAGCGCCAGGCGCGGCACGTCAGCATAACGCTCGTGCAGCGCGGACAGGCCGAGGTAGTCCTCGCGGAAATCGTGTCCCCACTGGCTGACGCAATGGGCCTCGTCGATGGCAAACAGCGACAGCCGCCCACGCTCGTGCAGCGAATCGAGCATCGCCAGGAAGCGCGGCGTCAGCAGCCGCTCGGGCGCGGCGTACAGCATCACCAGGCGGCCGGCGAGCAGCTCGCGCTCGATGCGCCGCGCCTCGTCGCCGTCGAGCGTGCTGTTGAGGAAGGCGGCGTGCACGCCCAGTTCTTCCAGCGCGCCGACCTGGTCGTGCATCAGCGCAATCAGCGGGCTGACGACCACCGTCACGCCGCGGCCGGCGCGGTGGCGCTGGATCGCCGGCACCTGATAGCACAGGCTTTTGCCGCCGCCGGTGGGCATCAGCACCAGCGCGTCGCCGCCGGCGGCCACGTGTTCGACGATGGCCTGCTGCGGGCCGCGGAAGGCGGCGTAGCCGTAGACCTGATGAAGAATCTCGACGGGATCGGCGGACGGCAGGGGCACGGCACTCACGGGGGGCGATGCTACCCGCGACGGTCACGCTGCCGGCCGTTGACCTGCGCCGCACGGGTGCCCTCCGGCGGGGGTGCGCCCGCGCGAGTGATGGGCGCTGCGCAGACCTGCCACGGATAATCGGCCGCATCCCATCACCCAACCCCCTTGCGGAGCAAGCCATGGCCTCGGTCAACAAAGTCATCCTCATCGGCAATCTGGGCCGCGACCCCGAGGTGCGCTACGCGCCCAGCGGCTCGGCGATGTGCAACGTCACGCTGGCCACCAGCCGCCAGTGGAAGGACAAGACCAGCGGCGAGCGCCAGGAAGAGACCGAATGGCACCGCGTGGTCTTCTACGACCGCCTGGCCGAGATCGCCGGCGAATACCTGAAGAAGGGCCGGCCGGTCTACGTCGAAGGGCGGCTGAAGACGCGCAAGTGGACCGACAAGGATGGTGTCGAGAAGTACACCACCGAGATCGTTGCGGACCAGATGCAACTGCTGGGCGGCCGCGAAGGCGGCGGCGGTGGCGGTGGCGGCGACGAGATGGGCGGCGGCGGCAGCGCCCCGGCCCCGCGCAGCGCGCCCGCGCCCCGCAGCGCTCCGGCCTCGAAGCCGGCGCCGAAGTCGGCCACCGGCTTCGACGACATGGAAGACGACATCCCGTTCTGATCGACCGTCAGCACGTCGGCCATCAGCACGTCGTTACACAAATGCTGATTCGAGCTCCCTTGGTCTAGGGGGAATGGCGC
The DNA here is from genome assembly GCA_964470565.1 of uncultured Rubrivivax sp. Classification (GTDB taxonomy): domain Bacteria; phylum Pseudomonadota; class Gammaproteobacteria; order Burkholderiales; family Burkholderiaceae_C; genus Rubrivivax. The sequence goes on along the minus strand of CAYYDJ010000033.1, from coordinate 53 downwards.
CGATCCAGCGTGCAGAATCCGCGCAGATCTGTAGCCAGCAAGAAAGGAGCTTT
>CAYYDJ010000032.1:0-34939 GCA_964470565.1 uncultured Rubrivivax sp. | reverse complement strand
TTCTTGGCCTTCATGATGTTGGGCAGCGTGACGTAGCGCGGCTCGTTCAGGCGCAAGTCCGTGGTGACGATGGCCGGCAGTTGCAGCTCCAGCGTCTCCAGCCCGCCGTCGACTTCGCGGGTGACGCGGGCCTTGCCCCCAGGACTCGTGCCCTCGATCTCGACCTTGCTGGCGAAGGTGGCCTGCGGCCGCCCGGACAGCGCCGCGAGCATCTGGCCGGTCTGGTTGCAGTCGTCGTCGATGGCTTGCTTGCCCAGGATCACGAGGCCCGGCTGCTCCTTGTCCATCAGCGCCTTGAGCAGCTTGGCCACGGCCAGCGGCTGCAGCTCATCGGCGCATTCGACGAGGATGGCGCGGTCGGCGCCGATGGCCATCGCGGTGCGCAGCGTCTCCTGGCATTGCGTGACGCCGCAGGACACGGCCACGATCTCGGTGGCCACGCCCTTTTCCTTCAGCCGCACGGCCTCTTCGACGGCGATCTCGTCGAAGGGGTTCATGCTCATCTTCACGTTGGCGAGGTCGACCCCGCTGCCGTCGCTTTTCACGCGGACCTTGACGTTGTAGTCGATGACCCGCTTGACGGGGACCAGGATCTTCATGAGGCAGAACTCCTGCGTTGATTGACGTTGCCGTTAACCGGCGATTCTAGGCATCGGACCCGTGCCGGCCGGCGTGGATCCACAAAAACGAACGATCGTGCTTTTTTCTATTCTAGCCTGCGGCGGGAACTTGTCGAGCGCGGCGTCGATGGGCTGCGCGCACAGAGCAGCCCGGACCGGATGATCAGGATGATGGTCAAGTGTGGATGAGGGGACCGTCCGCAGCGGCCGGCCGCCTTGTGGGCGGCGCCGAGACTGGTGCCCAGGACGGGACTCGAACCCGTATGCCCTGACGGGCCGCGGATTTTAAGTCCGCTGCGTCTACCGATTTCGCCACCCGGGCGGCGGCGCATTATCGACGGCAGCGCACAAGACAACGGGCTCCCGCAGGAGCCCGTGTCGACCGACCTTTTGTTGGAGGCGCGAGCCGGAGTCGAACCGGCCTAGACGGATTTGCAATCCGTTGCATAACCGCTTTGCTATCGCGCCGTGGCCTGCATTGTCATGAAAAAGGGAAGCCGAGGCTTCCCTTTTTCAAGAACGTCTGGAGCGGGAAACGAGGCTCGAACTCGCGACCTCAACCTTGGCAAGGTTGCGCTCTACCAACTGAGCTATTCCCGCACGCTTCGCTTCGCTTCACTGAGCGAAGACCGCGAGTATATGCCGAACGCAGCGGCCTTGGCAAGCAGGGCCGCTGCATCATGGCGTCAGTGCGGCAGCGCGTCGCTGGCAGCCGCTGGCTGGGCGCCGGGCTTGGCTGCCTCGGTGCCGGCAGTAGCAGCCGCGGCCACGGCCTCCTCGTCGGGCAAGGGCTGCGGCACGCTTTCGAGCGCGACCTCAAGCACGCGGTCGATCCAGCGCACCGGCACGATCTCCAGCTTGTTCTTCGCGTTCTCTGGGATGTCCTGCAGGTCCTTGACGTTCTCCTCCGGGATCAGCACCGTCTTGACACCGCCGCGCAGTGCCGCCAGCAGCTTCTCCTTCAGGCCGCCGATCGCCGTGACTTCGCCGCGCAGCGTGATCTCGCCGGTCATCGCAACGTCCGACCGCACCGGAATGCCGGTCAGCGCCGAGACGAAGGCCGTCGTCATCGCGATGCCCGCGCTCGGGCCGTCCTTGGGCGTCGCGCCGTCGGGCACGTGGATGTGGATGTCGCGCTTCTCGAACATCTCGTCCTTGATGCCCAGGCGGCGGGCGCGGCTGCGCACCACCGAGCGCGCGGCCTCGACCGATTCCTTCATCACGTCGCCCAGCGAGCCGGTGCGGATGATGTTGCCCTTGCCGGGCATCACCGCCGCCTCGATGGTCAGCAGGTCGCCACCGACCTCGGTCCAGGCAAGGCCCACCACCTGGCCGACCTGGTTCTTCTTCTCGGTGCGGCCGAAGTCGAACTTGCGCACGCCCAGGAAGTCGTTGAGGTTCTCTTCGGTGATGACCGCCGTGCCGTCGACCTTCTTGAGCTGAATGCTCTTGACCACCTTGCGGCAGATCTTGGAGATCTCGCGTTCGAGCGAGCGCACCCCGGCCTCGCGGGTGTAGTAGCGGATGATGCCGCGCAGCCCGCTTTCGGTGAGGTCCATCTCGCCTTCGCGCACGCCGTTGTTCTTCTGCTGCTTGGGCAGCAGGTAGCGCTGGGCGATGTTGAGCTTCTCGTCCTCGGTGTAGCCGGCCAGGCGGATGACTTCCATCCGGTCCAGCAGCGCCGGCGGGATGTTCATCGAGTTCCTGGTGGCGACGAACATCACGTCGGACAGGTCGAAGTCGACCTCGACGTAGTGGTCGCTGAAGGTGTGGTTCTGCTCGGGGTCCAGCACTTCCAGCAGCGCGCTCGACGGGTCGCCGCGGAAGTCCATGCCCAGCTTGTCGATCTCGTCGAGCAGGAACAGCGGGTTGCGCACGCCCACCTTGGTGAGGCTTTGCAGCACCTTGCCCGGCATGCTGCCGATGTAGGTGCGGCGGTGGCCGCGGATCTCGGCCTCGTCGCGCATGCCGCCCAGCGCCATGCGCACGTACTTGCGCCCGGTGGCGCGCGCCACGCTCTGGCCGAGCGAGGTCTTGCCGACGCCCGGGGGACCAACCAGGCACAGGATGGGCGCCTTCACCTTGTCGACGCGCTGCTGCACCGCGAGGTATTCGAGGATGCGGTCCTTGACCTTCTCCAGCCCGTAATGGTCTTCGTTCAGCACCTCCTCGGCGTTGCCGAGGTCGTGCTTGATCTTGGACTTCTTGGCCCAGGGCAGGTTGACGAGGATGTCGATGTAGTTGCGAACGACGGTCGCTTCGGCCGACATCGGCGACATCAACTTGAGCTTCTTGAGCTCGCCCTCGGCCTTCTTGCGCGCCTCCTTGCTCATCTTGGCGGCGGCAATCTTCTTTTCCAGCTCTTCCAGGTCGGCACCTTCCTCGCCGTCGCCCAGTTCCTTCTGGATGGCCTTGACCTGCTCGTTGAGGTAGTACTCGCGCTGGCTCTTCTCCATCTGGCGCTTGACGCGGCCGCGGATGCGCTTTTCCACCTGCAGGATGTCGACCTCGTGCTCCAGCAGCTCCAGCAGCTTCTCCAGCCGCTTGGAAACGTCGAACAGGTCCAGCACCGACTGCTTGGCTTCGAGCTTGAGCGGCAGGTGCGCGGCAATGGTGTCGGCCAGGCGGCCGGCGTCGTCGATGCCGGAGATGCTGGTCAGGATCTCGGGCGGGATCTTCTTGTTGAGCTTGACGTATTGGTCGAACTGCTGCGTCACCGCGCGGCGCAACGCCTCCACCTCGGGCGAGGGCTCGCTGCCCGGGGGCACGGGCACGACGTCGCCGACGAAGAAATCATCGCGCTCGGTGACGCTGCGGGTGTTGGCGCGCTGCACGCCTTCGACCAGCACCTTGACGGTGCCGTCGGGCAGCTTGAGCATCTGCAGGATGCTGGAGACGCAGCCCACCTCGAACATGTCGTCCGCCTTGGGCTCGTCCTTGCCGGCGGCCTTCTGCGCCACCAGCATGATCTGGCGGCCGGACTCCATCGCCGCCTCCAGGGCCTTGATTGACTTGGGCCGCCCCACGAACAGCGGGATGACCATGTGCGGGAAGACCACCACGTCGCGCAACGGCAGCAGCGGCAGCGTGATCGGTTCAGCAGGAAGAACGGGATTGCCGGACATGTGAAGCCTCTCTTTCAGGTGCCCACATGGGCCCTAAGCGAGAAATAACAAGACAGGAGGCAGGCAGCAGCCGGCACGGGCCGGCCGCAACGAGGCTCAGGCACTGGCCTTGGCCTGCTCCCGGTAGACGAGCAGCGGCTTGGCGCCGTCTTCGATGTTGTGTTCGTCGATCACCACCTTGGCCACGCCGTCGAGCGTGGGCAGGTCGAACATGGTGTCGATCAGCGAATGTTCCAGGATCGAGCGCAAGCCGCGCGCGCCGGTCTTGCGCGCCAGCGCCTTGCGCGCGATGGCGCCCAGCGCCGAGGGCCTGATCTCGAGGTCGACACCGTCCATCGCAAACAGCTTCTGGTATTGCTTGACCAGCGCGTTGCGCGGCTCGGTGAGGATCTGGACCATCGCCTCCTCGGTCAGCTCCGACAAGGTGGCCACCACGGGCAGGCGGCCCACCAGTTCGGGGATCAGGCCGAACTTGATCATGTCCTCGGGCTCGACCTCGCGGAACAGGTCGGAGACGCGCTTCTCGTTCTTGCTGTGCACGGTGGCGCCGAAGCCGATGCCGGACTTCTCGGTCCGGTTCTGGATCACCTTCTCCAGGCCGTCGAAAGCACCGCCGCAGATGAACAGGATGTTCGTGGTGTCGATCTGCAGGAAGTCTTGGTTGGGATGCTTGCGCCCGCCCTGCGGCGGCACGCTGGCCATCGTGCCTTCCACCAGCTTCAGCAGCGCCTGCTGCACGCCTTCGCCCGACACGTCGCGCGTGATGCTGGGGTTGTCGGCCTTGCGGCTGATCTTGTCGATCTCATCGATGTAGACGATGCCGCGCTGCGCGCGCTCGACGTCGTAGTTGCAGTTCTGCAGCAGCTTCTGGATGATGTTCTCGACGTCCTCGCCGACGTAGCCGGCCTCGGTCAGCGTGGTCGCGTCGGCGATCACGAAAGGCACGTTGAGCAGCCGCGCCAGCGTCTGCGCCAGCAGCGTCTTGCCGCTGCCGGTGGGGCCGATCAAGAGGATGTTGCTCTTGGTGAGCTCGACCTCCTCCTTGGACGCGCTGATGTGCTTGAGACGCTTGTAGTGGTTGTAGACCGCCACCGACAGCGTGCGCTTGGCCGCGTCCTGGCCGATCACGTACTGGTCGAGGCTGGCCTTGATTTCGCTGGGGACCGGCAGATCCGACTTGGCCGAGCGCGCGGTGCCGGCCTCGGCCGGCACCTCGTCACGGATGATGTCGTTGCACAGCTCGATGCACTCGTCGCAGATGAAGACCGAAGGCCCGGCGATGAGCTTCTTCACCTCGTGCTGGCTCTTGCCGCAGAACGAGCAGTACAGAACCTTCTCGCCCGAAGCGCCCTTCTTGTCGGCCATGGATGTGATCGTCAGCGAAAGTGGCAGGGTTGACAGCGGGGCATCATAGACCAAAGCCCGCGCCGTCCAGCCCCGAAAAAAGAACGACCCTCCTGCCCTTGCCGTGCCCTTTCGAGGGGCTCAAGGTGCAGGGCCTTGCGTGCGCGGCGCCGCTTCAGGGGCGCTTATCGAGCACCTGGTCGATCAGGCCGTAGTCCTTGGCCTCGGCCGGATTCATCCAGTAGTCGCGCTCCATGTCGGCGGCGATGCGCTCGATGCTCTGGCCGGTGCGGTCGGCGTAGATGCGGTTGAGCTGCTCGCGCGTCTTGATGATCTCGCGCGCCTGGATCTCGATGTCGGTGGCCTGCCCTTGCGCGCCGCCCGAGGGCTGGTGGATCATCACCCGCGCGTTGGGCAGCGCGAAGCGCTTGCCCTTGGCACCGGCCATCAGCAGGAAGCTGCCCATGCTGGCCGCCATGCCCATGCACAGCGTGGACACGTCGGGCTTGATGAACTGCATGGTGTCGAAGATCGACAGCCCTGCGCTGACGCTGCCGCCCGGGCTGTTGATGTAGAGGAAGACGTCCTTGTCGGGGTTCTCGCTCTCCAGGAACAGCAACTGCGCCACCACCACGTTGGCGGTGGCGTCGTTGACCGGGCCGACCAGGAACACGATGCGCTCGCGCAGCAGCCGGCTGTAGATGTCGTAGGCGCGCTCGCCACGGCCCGACTGCTCGATCACCATGGGCACGAGGCCCAAACCCTGGATGTCCTGAACGCTCATGTGTTGCTGCCTGGGGCCCGCAGGCCCAGCGGATGAAGAGTGCCGATTATCAGGCGCTGACCATCAGCTCGTCGAAGGGCACGGCCTTGTCCACCACCTTGACCTGGCCCAGCACGTGGGCGGTGACGTTGTTCTCCACCACCAGCGCTTCCACCTCGGCCATGCGATCGCGGTTGCCCAGGTACCAGCGCACCACCTCGGCGGGCTTCTCGTAGCTCTGGCTCATCTCCTCGATATGGGCCTGCAGCTGATCGGGCCGCGCCTGCAGGTTGTTCTTGCGCACCAGCTCGGCCACCACCAGGCCCAGGCGCACGCGGCGCTCGGCCTGTTCCTTGAACAGATCGGTCGGGATCGGCGCCTTGTCGGCATCCTTCACGCCGCGCTGCTTGAGGTCGGCGCGCGCGGCTTCCACCATGCGCTCGGATTCGCCGGCCACCAGCGCGTTGGGCAGTTCCAGCTCGGAGACCTTGACCAGCGCGTCCATCACCGCCGCCTTGTTGCGCGCCTGGACGCGGAACTTGACCTCGCGCTCGAGGTTCTTCTTGACGTCGGCGCGCAGCGCGTCGACCGTGCCTTCCTTGATGCCCAGCGACTTGGCGAAGCCGTCGTCCACCGCCGGCAGGTGCTGCACCTCGATCTTCTTGACCGTGACCAGGAAGTCGGCCTCCTTGCCGGCCACGTCCTTGCCGTGGTAGTCGGCCGGGAACTGCAGCGGGAAGGTCTTGTTGTCGCCGACCTTCATGCCACGCACCGACTTGTCGAACTGCTCCAGCATCTGGCCTTCGCCGACGATGAACTGGAAGTCCTCGGCCTTGCCGCCGGCGAAGGGCTCGCCGTCGATCTTGCCTTCGAAGTCGATCGTCACGCGGTCGCCTTCCTGCACGCCGTCGGCGGCAGCGCGCAGGCCGAAGCTGCGGCGCTGCTTGCGCAGGATGTCGATCGTGCGGTCGATCGCGGCCTCGGTCACGTCGGCGCTGACACGCTCGACTTCCAGCGCCGACAGCTCGCCGATGCTGACCTCGGGGTAGACCTCGAAGGTGGCGTCGAAGACGATCTGGCCCTCGGGCGCCTCCTCCTTCTGCGTGATGCGCGGCGCCCCGGCCACGCGCAGCTTGGCTTCGGTGGCGGCATCGGCAAAGGCCTTGCCGACCTTGTCGTTGACCACCTCGTACTGCACCGAATAGCCGTAGCGCTGTGCCACCACCGACATCGGCACCTTGCCCGGCCGGAAGCCGTCGGCCTTGACCGTGCGCGCCAGGTTGCGCAGCCGGCTTTCAACCTCGTGGTTGACTTCGCCGGCGGCCAGCGACAGCGTGATCCGGCGTTCCAGTTTTTCGAGGGTTTCGACGTTGACGGCCATGATGTGCAATGAACAAGGACTGAAGGGAGGTGGTGCGCGGGGCCGGACTCGAACCGGCACGCCGGTGAAGGCGTCAGGACCTAAACCTGGTGCGTCTACCAATTTCGCCACCCGCGCTCTTTGGGTGGGTCCGGCGTCGGCGCCGAGCCGCGGCAAACGACGGATTTTAGCCTGCAGTCGGCGCGCCCCCGTCAGGCCCCTCGCGCCGCACCCGGTACCAGGCCGCGTACATCGCCGGCAGGCTGAGCAGCGTGAGCACCGTCGCGACCATCAGCCCACCCATGATGGCGGCGGCCATCGGGCCCCAGAAACCGCTGCGCGACAGCGGAATCATGGCCAGCACCGCGGCCGCCGCGGTCAGCACGATGGGGCGGAAGCGCCGCACCGCGGCCTCGACGATGGCGTCCCAGGCCGGCACGCCGCGCGCGCGGTCCTGCTCGATCTGGTCGATCAGGATCACCGAGTTGCGCATGATCATGCCCATCAGCGCGATCACGCCGAGCAATGCGACGAAGCCGAAGGGCCGGTCCAGCAGCAGCAGCGCGCCGGCCGCACCGGCGATGCCCAGCGGCCCGGTCAGGAAGACCAGCATCGCGCGGCCGAAGCTCTGCAACTGCAACACCAGCAGCGTGAAGATGATGAACAGCATCACCGGCAGGCCGACCGCGATCGAGCCCTGGCCGCGGGCGCTTTCCTCGGCCGCACCGGCCACCTCGATGCCGTAGCCCGCGGGCATGCGCGCCGCCAGCTCCTGCAGCTTGGGCCAGACCTGCGCGGTGACCGTGGGGCCCTGGATGCCGTCGGCCACGTCGCCCTGGATCGTGATGGCGTAGGCGCGGCCCTCGCGCCACATCAGCCCGTTTTCCCAGGCGAAGTCGAGGCTGGCCACCTGCGCCAGCGGCACCGAGCGCCCGCTGGCCGTGGGCAGGTAGGCGCTGCGCAGGTCGGAGATCGCGCTGCGCTCGTCGGCCGGCTGGCGCAGCACGATGTCGATCAGGCGATCGGCCTCGCGGTACTGGCCGATCGTCGAGCCGACGAGCAGGGTACGCGCCGCCTGCGCGATGGCCTGGCTGCTGACGCCCAAAGCGCGCGCCTTGTCCTGGTCGACGCGCAGGCGCAGCACCTTGATCTTCTCGTTCCAGTTGTCGTTGACGCCGCGCATGCTGGGGTTGGCGCGCAGGATCTCCAGCGCCGCGTCGGCCCATTGGCGCACCACCGCCGGGTCTTCGCCGCGCACGCGGAACTGCACCGGATACGGCACCGGCGGCCCGTTGGGCAGCAGCTTGACGCGCGCGCGGGCCTCGGGGAATTCGGCGGCCAGGATCTGCGGCAGCCGCACGCGCAGCGCCTCGCGCTCGGCCAGCGAATGCGGCAGCACGATGGCCTGGGCGACGTTGGTGGTGTCGAAGATCACGTCCAGCGGCAGGTAAAAGCGCGGCACGCCGGTGCCGATCCAGGTGCTGATGCTTTGCACCTCGCTCTCTCGTGCCATGCGCTGCTCGAAGCGCTGCGCGAGCTCGTTGCTGGCCTTGATCGTCGAGCCTTCGGGCAGCCACAGGTCGACCAGGATCTCGGGCCGGCTGGAATCGGGGAAGAACTGCTGCTGCACCTTGGCCATGCCGGCCACGCCGAGCGCAAAGAGGCCGACGGTGGCCGCGATCGTCAGCCAGCGGTGCGCCACGCACCAGTTCACGGCGCGGCGGAAGACGCTGTAGAACGGCGTGTCGAACAGTTCGTGCGCCTGGCCCTGCACCTTGCTGCGCGTGTGCAGCAGCCGCGCGCCGAGGTAGGGCACGAAGTACACCGAGACCACCCACGAGATCAGCAAGGCCGCGGTGGTGACCGCGAAGATCGCGAACGTGTACTCGCCCACCGAGGACTTGGCCAGCCCGATCGGCAGGAAGCCGGCCGCCGTGATCAGCGTGCCGGTCAGCATGGGCATCGCCGTCACCTCGTAGGCAAAGGTGGCGGCGCGGTGCTTGTCGTAGCCTTCTTCGAGCTTGCGCACCATCATCTCGACGGCAATGATCGCGTCGTCGACCAGCAGGCCCAGGGCGATGATCAGAGAGCCCAGCGAGATCTTGTGCAGGCCCACGTCCCAGCCGTGCATGACGACGAAGGTGATGGCCAGCACCAGCGGAATCGTGATCGCCACCACCAGCCCCGGCCAGATGTCCAGGCGCAGCGGCTTCCAGTGCAGCCCCAGGCTGACGAAGCTGACCACCAGCACGATGACCACCGCCTCCACCAGCACGCGGACGAACTCGTTCACCGATCGCACCACGGCCTGCGGCTGGTCCTGGATCTGCTGCAGTTCCAGCCCCACCGGCAGCTCGGCGCGCGCCGCCTGCACCGCGGCCTGCAGGTTGTGCCCCAGGCGCACGATGTCGCCGCCGCGCGCCATCGAGACGCCCAGCGCCACCACCTGCCGGCCCTGGTGGCGCACCATCACGGAGGGCGGGTCGACATCCGCGCGTTCGATGCTGGCGATGTCGTCGAGCCGGATCGTGCTGGCCACGCCGGTGCTCGGATTGACGGCGCGGATGGGCATCTGCCGCAGTGCGTCGATCGAGCGGAACTGACCTTCGATGCGCACCGCCAGCCGTTCGCTGGGCGTGTTCAGCGCGCCGGCGCCTTCCACCGCGTTTTGCGCGCCGATCTGCGCCAGCACCTGGTTCATGTCGATGCCCAGCGTCGCCAGCTTCTTCTGCGAGATCTCGACGAACACGCGCTCGGCCTGCACGCCGTAGAGCTGCACCTTGGCCACGTCTTCGACGCGCAGCAGGCGGTCGCGCACGCGCTCGGCGGCCTGGCGCATCTCCTCGTTGCTGAAGCCGTCGGCCGAGAGCGCAAAGATCGAGCCGTAGACGTCGCCGAAGTCGTCGTTGAAGCTGGGCCCGATCACGCCCGCGGGCAGGCTGGCGCGCATGTCGCCGATGCGCTTGCGCGCCTGGTAGAAGCTGTTGGCCACCTCGCGCGGCGGCGTCGAGTCCTTGACCTGCAGGATCGTGAACGAGACCTCGGGCCGCGTGAAGCTGCGCAGCTTGTCGACGTAGGGCACCTCCTGCAGGGTCTTCTCGACCTTGTCGGTCACCTGGTCTGCCATCTGCTGCGCGGTGGCGCCGGGCCAGATGGCGCTGACCACCATCGCGCGGAAGGTGAACGGCGGGTCTTCGTCCTGGCCGAGTTGGAAGTAGGCCGCGCCGCCGAGCAGCATCAGCACCACCAGCAGGTAGCGCGTCAGCGCCGGATGGTCCAGCGCCCAGCGCGAGACGTTGAAGCGCGAGCGCGGCGCGGCCGCTGCCGCGTGGGCGGGGACGGGGCTGTCGTCGGTCATGGTGCGTGCCTTCAGCGGCTGGCCGCCGTCGACGGCGCCGATGCGGCCGCCGCAGCGGCCGCCGGCTTTACCGCCTGGCCTTCGGTCAGCACGTGTACGCCGGCCGTCACCACCTGCTCGCCCGGCCGCAGCCCGGCCAGCACGATCACCTGGTTGCCCTGCGCGCCGCCCAGGCGGACGGGCCGCGTGCGCACCACCTGCTGGGCCGGATCGAGCACCCAGACGGCCGAGCCGCCCTGGTGCTCCTTGAGCGCCGTCAGCGGCAGCAGCGCGACGCCGGCCACCGGCGGCAGTTCGATCGACGCCGTGGCGGTGCGGCCCAGCGGCACCGGCGCACCGGCCGGCGATGGCGGCAGATCGGCCTTGACCAGGAAGGTGCGCGTCACCGGGTCGGCCGCCGCGGCCAGCTCGCGCACGGTGGCCTGCAGCCGCTCGTTGCTGCCCCACAGCCTGACGCTGACGGCGCCGGGCTTGCCGACCCAGCCGCGCAGGCCTGCCACGGCGTCTTCGGGCACCGCGAACACCACGTCGCGCGGGCCGTCCAGCGCCAGCCGCAGCACCGGCGTGCCGGCAGCCAGCACCGCGCCGGGCTCGGCCTCCACCGCCACCACGACGCCCGGCGCCGTGGCCACCAGCGTGGTGTAGGCGGCCTGGTTGCCCTGCACCGAGGCCTGCGCGCGTGCCTGCTCCAGTTGCGCCGCGGCGGCCTTCAGCGCGGCCTCGCGGCGGTCCAGCTCGGCGCTGCTGATGAAGCCCTGGTCGCGCAGGTCCTTGAAGCGCTTGTAGTCGGCCAGGTTCAGCTCATGGTTGACCTGCGCGGCGCGCACCGCCGCCGCGGCCGCCTGCTGCGAGAGCTGCAGGTCTTGCGGGTCCAGTCGCGCCAGCACCTCGCCGGCCTTCACGCGCTGGCCGACCTCGGCACTGCGGCTGGCCATCTTGCCGCCGACGCGAAAGGCCAGCCGCACCTCGGTGCGGGCACGGATCTCGGCCGCGTAGTCCTGGCTGCCGCCGGCGCTGGCCGGCGCGACGGTCATCGTGCGCACGCTGCGCACCGCCTCCGGCGCGGGCGCCGGCTTGGAGCAGGCCGCCAGCAAGGTAGCCAAAGCGATGGCGCCGGCGGCACGCGGCAAGGTTCGACGCAGCAGGAGGTTCATCGCGCGGGCCCGGTCAGTGAAGTTCCGAGGTTAATGACTGATTAGTCAGTAATTTAATCGGCCGGCTCGTGCGCTGTCAAACCGCGATCGCGGGAAGCCGGGCCGCGGCGACAATGCCGGCCGTGGGCGTTGATCACTACGAAAACTTTCCCGTTGCCTCCATCCTGTGCCCGCCGGCGCTGCGGCCGGCGATCGCCGCCATCTATGGCTTCGCGCGCACGGCCGACGACCTGGCCGACGAAGGCACGGCAAGCGCCGGGGCGCGCCTTACGGACCTGGCGGCCTACCGCGCCGAACTGGATGCGATGCTGGCCGGCCGGGCGCCAACCGGCCGCTGGCCGCAGGTCTTCGGTCCGCTGCAGGCGGTGCAGCGCCAGCACGCGCTGCCGCCACCGTTGCTGCACGACCTGCTCAGCGCTTTCGAGCAGGACGTTCGCAATCCGCCCTACCCCGACCGCGGCGCGCTGCTGGACTATTGCCGCCGCTCGGCCAACCCGGTGGGCCGGCTGCTGCTGCACCTGTACGGCGTCAGCAGCGCGCAGGACCGGCAGCGCTCCGACGCGATCTGCAGCGCGCTGCAGCTCATCAACTTCTGGCAGGACTTAGGCGCCGATCTGCGCCAGGGCCGCAACTACCTGCCGGCCGCCGACCTGGCGGCCCACGGCCTGCACCCCGACACGGCGCTGGCCCAGGGCAACGGCCAGCGGCTGCGTGAGTGCGTGCGCGATCTGTGCCGCTGGGCCGCCGGGCTGATGCGCGAAGGCGCGCCGCTGGCCTGGGCGCTGCCCGGCCGCATCGGCTGGGAGCTGCGCCTGGTGGTGCTGGGCGGGCTGCGCGTGCTGGAGAAGATCGAGCGCATCGACCACGACACGCTGCACCGGCGCCCCACCCTCGGCCGCGGCGACGTGCCGCTGCTGCTGTGGCGCGCGTTCCGGCCGCAGGCACTGCGCTCGCTATGACGACGCCGGCGCAATACGTGCAGGAAAAGGCGGCGCGCAGCGGCTCGTCGTTCTACTACGCGTTTCTGTTCCTGCCGCCGGAGCGCCGCGCCGCGATCACCGCGTTCTACGCCTTTTGCCGCGAGGTGGACGACGTGGTCGACGAGGTCAGCGACCCAGGCGTGGCCGCGGCCAAGCTGCAGTGGTGGCGGCGCGAGACGGCGGCGCTGTTCCAGGGCCAGCCCACGCACCCGGTGACGCAGGCGCTGCAGCCGCACCTGGCGCCCTACGGCATCCGCGCCGACCACCTGCTGGCGGTGATCGACGGCTGCCAGATCGACCTGGAGCAGACGCGCTTTCTCGACTATGCCGGCCTGGCCCGCTACTGCGACCTGGTGGCCGGCGTGGTCGGCGAGGTCGCCGCGCGCATCTTCGGCTACCGCGACGAGCAGACGCTGGCCTACGCGCACAAGCTGGGGCTGGCGCTGCAGCTCACCAACATCATCCGCGACGTCGGCGAGGACGCGCGCCGCGGCCGCATCTACCTGCCGGTGAGCGAGCTGCAGGCGCACGACGTCAAGGCCAGCGAGGTGCTGCAGCGCGAGGCGCCCTGGGGCTACAGCGAGCGCTTCCAGGCGCTGATGCGCTTCCAGGCCGCACGCGCGCACGCCACCTACGACGAGGCGCTGGCCTTGCTGCCCGAGGTCGACCGCGAAAGCCAGCGCCCCGGGCTGATGATGGCCAACATCTACCGCACGCTGCTGCGCGAGATCGAGCGCCAGGGCTTCCAGGTGCTGCACCAGCGCACCTCGCTGACGCCGCTGCGCAAGCTGTGGATCGCCGCGCGCACGCGATGGCAGGGCCGCTGACGGGCGCGGCTGCCGGCGGCAGCGGTACGCTCAACTTGGCCGTCATCGGCGGCGGCTGGGCGGGCCTTGGCGCCGCGGTGCACGCGGTGCAGCGTGGCCACCAGGTCACCGTCTTCGAGATGGCGCGCCATTGGGGCGGGCGCGCGCGCAGCCTGGCCGACCACGGGCTGGGCAACGGGCTGGGCAACGGGCTGGACAGCGCACTCGACAACGGCCAGCACATCCTGATCGGTGCCTACCGCGAGACGCTGGCGTTGATGCGCACGGTTGGCGTCGACCCCGACGCGGTGCTGCTGCGCCAGCCGCTGGCGCTGTGCGATGCCGACGGGCTGGGCCTGCGGTTGCGGCCCGGCCCCGCGGCCTGGGCCTTCGCGAGCGCCGTGCTGCGCAGCCGCGCCTGGACTTGGCGCGAGCGCATCGCCTTGCTGCGCGCTTGCGCCGGCTGGGCGCGTGCCGGCTTTCGCTGCGAGCCGGACCGCAGCGTCGACGTGTTATGCAGCGCGCTGCCGACGCCGCTGCGCCGGCGCCTGATCGACCCGCTGTGCGTGGCGGCGCTCAACACGCCGGCGGCCGAGGCCAGCGCCGCGGTCTTCCTGCGCGTGCTCCACGACGGCCTGTTCGGCGGCCGCGGCGCCTGCGATCTGCTGCTGCCGCGCCGGCCGCTGAACGCGCTGCTGCCCGAGCCGGCGGCGCGCTGGCTGGCCGGGCGCGGCGCCGAGCTGCGGCTGGGGCAACGGGTGACGGCACTCGGTCGCACGTCCAACGGCTGGCAGGTCGACAGCCGGCCTTTCGACGCCGTCGTGCTGGCCTGCCCGGCGGCCGAGGCGGCGCGGCTGGCGGCGCCGCTGGCGCCCGACTGGGCGGCGCTGGCCGCCGCCTTGCGTTTCGAGCCCATCGTGACGGTCACGCTGCGCTGCCCCGGCGCGCGGCTGCCGCTGCCGATGGTGGCGCTGGCCGAGGACGCGCGCTCGCCGGCACAGTTCGTGTTCGACCACGCGCAGCTCGGCGGACCGGCGGGGCGTTTCTCGTTCGTCGTCAGCGGCGCGGCGCGCTGGGTGGCCGCCGGGCTCGACGCCTGCGCCGCGGCCACACAGCGCCAGGCGGCCGAGCAGTTGCAGGCCTGCGGCTGGCAACGCAAGCAGGCGTCATTGGAAGCCGTGTACGCCGAACGCCGCGCCACCTTCCGCTGCACGCCGGCGCTGCAGCGGCCGCCGGCGGCCATCGCGCCGGGGCTGGCGGCGGCCGGCGACTACGTGGCCGCCCCTTATCCGGCCACGCTGGAAGGCGCGGTGCGCGCCGGCATCGAGGTGCTGGACCTGCTGGTCGCTCCCACCATGCAAAATAGGGTTTCATCCGCCAGCAAACCGCCGCCATGACCGCCACCCCCCGGACGACCCCCAGGAGCGACAAGGCCGCGGGCACGCCGACCATCCAGGTGCTGGAACGCATGTTCTCGATCCTGGACACGCTGGCCGCGCACCCCGATCCGGTGTCGCTGAAGGAGATCAGCGAGCGCACGGGGCTGCACCCGTCCACCGCGCACCGCATCCTCAACGACCTGGCGGTCGGCCGCCTGGTCGACCGGCCGCAGTCGGGCACCTACCGGCTGGGCATGCGGCTGCTGGAACTGGGCAACCTCGTCAAGGCACGGTTGGACGTGCGCGACGCCGCCATGGCGCCGATGCGCGAGCTGCACAAGCTGACCCATCAGCCGGTGAACCTGTCGATGCGCCAGGGTGACGAGATCGTTTACGTCGAGCGCACCTACAGCGAACGTTCGGGCATGCAGGTGGTGCGCGCGGTGGGCGGCCGCGCGCCGCTGCACCTGACCTCGGTGGGCAAGCTCTTTCTCGCCCACGACGACCCCCAGCGCGTGCGCGCCTACGCCACCCGCACCGGGCTGACCGGCCACACGCGCAACAGCATCACCGAACTGCCCAAGCTCGAGCGCGAACTCGCCCATGTGCGCCAGCAGGGCTGGGCGCGCGACGACGAGGAGCTGGAGCTGGGCGTGCGCTGCATGGCCGCCGGCATCTTCGACGACCAGGGCCAGTTGATTGCCGGCCTCTCGGTTTCGGCGCCGGCCGACCGGCTGGAGGAGAGCTGGCTCGACAAGGTCAAGGCGACGGCGGCGCAGATCTCGTCCGCCCTGGGCCACCGCAGCGGCGCCTGACGCGGCCGCTTCTGTTGTCGCCGCCGCGTCAGCGCAGCGTGGCCGTGGTGGCGTGCCCACCCTCGGGCTGTTGCGCCAGCCAGTGGCGGATGCGCTCGGCGTCGCCGATGCGCGAATACTTGCCCGCCGAATCGAGCAGTACCATGATCAGCTTGCGGCCGGCGAGCTGCGCCTGCATCACCAGGCAGCGCCCGGCCTCGGCGATGTAGCCGGTCTTCTGCAGCCCGATGTCCCAGGCCGGGTTGCGAACCAGGCCGTTGGTGTTGCGGAACTGCTGCACGCGCTCGCCGACCGGGAACTCGGCCTCGGGCGAGGTCGACAGCTCACGGATCAGCGGCTGTTGGTAGGCCGCCTTGACCAGCAGCGTGAGGTCGCGCGCGCTGGAGCGGTTGCTGCTGGACAGCCCCGTCGGCTCCACGTAGTGCGTGTCGCTCATGCCCAGGCGGCGCGCGGTGGCGTTCATGGCGGCGACGAAGGCGTCCATCCCGCCGGGGTAGCTGCGGCCCAGCGCGTGGGCGGCGCGGTTTTCCGACGACATCAGCGCCAGGTGCAGCATCTCGCCGCGGGTAAGCTGGGTGCCGACCTTCAGCCGCGAGCGGCTGCCCTTCTCGGTGTCGACGTCCTCGTCGGTCACGGTGACCGGCGTATGAAGGTCCAGCGCCGCCTCGGTGACCACCATCGCCGTCATCAGCTTGGTGATCGACGCGATCGGCAGCACCGCCTTCGGGTTCTTGCTGAACAGCACCTGGTTGGTGTCCTGGTCGACGACCAGCGCGACGCTGGACTTCAGCTCCAGCGGGTCACCTGCCTGGTGCAGGCCCTGCTGCTCGCCCAAGGAAGGCCGGCGCGGCACCGGCTTGGGCGCCGCCTTGGCCAGCGCCGCGCGGCGCGTCGGGCCCGCCTTGGCGTGGCGCGCGGACTTGGCCGTGCTCTGCTTGACGGCGGCGCGCTGATGCTTGGCTGCCGGCTTGGCTTGGGACTTGCCCGGCGCCTTGGCCGCCCAGACGTTGCCCGACAGCACCAGCGCCAGCACGCCCAGCAGCCACCACCACGACATCAGACCCGACCTGCTGCGCACCTTCAGTCACCCCGGCAAACCCAAACTGGCCGCGAGGGTAACTGACAAGGTGAGCCAAATCAAGAACTTGCAGGTTGTTTTTCAAGCTCTTTTCGGGGCTTTACCCGCCCATGGCTCAACCCTGCGCCGCCACGCGGTCGGTGTTGCCGTGCAGCTTGTTCAGCGCCGACAGATAAGCCTTGGCCGACGCCACCACGATGTCGGGGTCCGACCCGACGCCGTTGACCACGCGGCCGCTGTGCTGCAGCCGCACCGTCACCTCGCCTTGCGACTCGGTGCTGCCCGAGGTGATCGCGTTGACCGAGTACAGCATCAGCTCGGCGCCGCTCTTCACCTGCGACTCGATCGCCTTCAGGCTGGCGTCGACCGGGCCGTTGCCGTCGGATTCGGCGTGCAGTTCCTTGGCACCGGCGGCGAAGGCCACGCGGGCGTGCGGCCGCTCGCCGGTCTCCGAGCGCTGCGACAGCGACAGCAGCCGGTAGTGCTCGACCTCGCCGGTCACGCTCTCGTCGCCGACCAGCGCAATGATGTCCTCGTCGAAGATGTCGCTCTTGCGATCGGCCAGGTCCTTGAAGCGTGCGAAGGCGGCGTTGATCTCGGCCTCCGACTCCATCTCGATGCCCAACTCCTGCAGCCGCTGCTTGAAGGCGTTGCGGCCGCTGAGCTTGCCCAGCACGATCTTGTTGGCGCTCCAGCCCACGTCCTCGGCGCGCATGATCTCGTAGGTGTCGCGCGCCTTGAGCACGCCGTCCTGGTGGATGCCGCTGGCGTGCGCAAAGGCATTGGCGCCGACCACCGCCTTGTTGGGCTGCACAACGAAGCCGGTGGTCTGGCTCACCATGCGGCTGGCCGGCACGATCTGCGCGGTGTCGACGCCGACCACCAGGCCGAAGTGGTCGCGCCGCGTCTTCACCGCCATCACCACCTCTTCCAGCGAGGTGTTGCCGGCGCGCTCGCCGAGGCCGTTGATCGTGCACTCGACCTGGCGCGCGCCACCGATCTTGACGCCGGCCAGCGAGTTGGCCACCGCCATGCCCAGGTCGTTGTGGCAGTGCACGCTCCACACCGCCTTGTCGCTGTTGGGGATGCGCTCGCGCAGGCTGCGGATGAACTCGCCATAGAGCTCGGGCACCGCGTAGCCCACGGTGTCGGGCACGTTGATCGTCGTCGCGCCCTCGGCGATCACGGTCTCCAGCACGCGGCACAGGAAGTCGGGGTCGGAGCGGTAGCCGTCCTCGGGCGAGAACTCGACGTCGGCGCACAGCTTGCGCGCGAAGCGCACCGCCTGCATGGCCTGCTCGTGCACCTGCTCGGGCGTCATGCGCAGCTTCTTTTCCATGTGCAGCGCGCTGGTGGCGATGAAGGTGTGGATGCGCGCACGCGCGGCGCCCTGCAGCGCCTCGGCGGCGCGGGCGATGTCGCGGTCGTTGGCGCGCGCCAGCGAGCAGACGGTGGACTCCTTGATGACGTCGGCAATCGCCTTCACCGCCGCGAAGTCGCCGTTGCTCGACGCGGCGAAGCCGGCCTCGATGACGTCGACGCGCAGCCGCTCCAGCTGGCGCGCGATGCGCAACTTCTCCTCGCGCGTCATCGAGGCGCCGGGCGACTGCTCGCCGTCGCGCAAGGTGGTGTCGAAGATGATCAGCTTGTCGCTCATGAACGGCTCCTTGCTTGTTCTCAGACCACGGCGGCCGTGGCGCCCAGCACCACGCCGGCGCGACGCAGCCCCGACAGGGCCGCCTTCATCGACGCGGTGACGATGTTGGCGTCGATGCCGACGCCGAACAGCGTGCGCTGCTCGCCGACGCGCAGTTCCAGATAGGCCGCGGCACGCGCCTGCGCGCCCGAGCCGATCGCGTGCTCGTGGTAGTCCAGCACGCGCACCGGCACGCCGGCGGCCGACGACAGCGCGGCGACGAACGCATCCACCGGGCCATTGCCCTCGCCGGCGAGCGGCAGCGCACGGCCGCCGACGTGCACCGTGGCGCGCAGCTGCAACCGACCGTCGTCCTGCTCGGTCAGCACCTGGTGGTCGATCACCGGCGCCTGGCCGATGCCGTAGGCCTGATCGAAGAGCGCCCAGATGTCGCCGGCGCTCAGCTCGCGGCCCTGCACGTCCATCACCGCCTGCACCGCGGCGCTGAACTCGATCTGCAGCCGGCGCGGCAGCTCCAGCCCGTACTCGGCTTCCAGCAGGTAGGAGATGCCGCCCTTGCCCGACTGGCTGTTGACGCGGATCACCGCGTCGTAGCTGCGGCCCAGGTCCTTGGGGTCGATCGGCAGGTAGGGCATGTCCCAGAGGTCGCCCTCGCGGCGGGCGGCGAAGGCCTTCTTGATCGCGTCCTGGTGCGAGCCGGAGAAGGAGGTGTAGACGAGGTCGCCGACGTAGGGGTGGCGCGGATGCACCGGCAGCTGGTTGCAATGCTCCACGCAGCGGCGGATCTCGTCGATGTCGGAGAAGTCCAGCCCCGGCGCCACGCCCTGCGTGTAGAGATTGAGCGCGATGTTGACGATGTCGACGTTGCCGGTTCGCTCGCCGTTGCCGAACAGGCAGCCTTCGACGCGGTCGCAGCCGGCCATCAGCGCGAACTCGCCCGCCGCGGCGCCCGTGCCTCGGTCGTTATGCGGGTGCACCGACAGCACGATGGCGTCGCGCCGCTCCAGGTGGCGGTGCATCCACTCGATCATGTCGGCAAAGATGTTGGGCGTGGAATGCTCCACCGTCGACGGCAGGTTGACGATGCACTTGCGCGCAGCCGTCGGCTGCCAGACCGCGGTGGCGGCATCGACCACGCGCTTGCTGAAGGCCAGCTCGGTGCCCGAGAACATCTCCGGCGAGTACTGGAAGGTCCACTGCGTGCCGGGCTGCCTGGCGGCCAGGTCGCGCAGCATCGTCGCGTGGCTGACGGCGAGCTCGACGATGCCGTCCTCGTCCAGCCCCAGCACCACGTTGCGCATCACCGGCGCGGTGGCGTTGTACAGGTGCACGATGGCGCGCGGCGCGCCTTGCAGCGCCTCGAAGGTGCGCGCGATCAGGTGGTCGCGCGCCTGCGTCAGCACCTGGATCGTCACGTCGTCGGGGATGCGGCGCTCCTCGATCAGCAAGCGCACGAAATCGAAGTCGGCCTGCGATGCCGACGGGAAGCCGACCTCGATCTCCTTGAAGCCGATCTTCACCAGCGTCTCGAACAGCCGCAGCTTGCGCGCCGGGTCCATCGGCTCGATCAGCGCCTGGTTGCCGTCGCGCAGGTCGACGCTGCACCACACGGGCGGCTTGCTCAGCACCGCGTCGGGCCAGCGGCGGTCCTTCAGGCCCACCGGCTTGAAGCTGCGGTACTTGGCGGCGGGGTTGCTCAACATCGGCATCGGAGGATCTCCTGGAGGGGGTCTTGCACGCAGCCCGATTCAGCGAGTCGACAGGCACGACAAAACGGCCCGCTGCGTGACGCTGGCGGGCCGTTGATCGGAAAAACAGGGACAGGGGAACAGGACGAACGTCGATCAGCGCACCCGCAATCGCGGTAGCAGCGCTAGGGCCAGAAGGCGGGCACTCGACGACATGGCGCGCAATATAGCATGCACCCTGCGCGCGATCACTGGTGCAGCCCCTTTTCCTCGGGCTCGTCGATCGAGGTCGCAATCACGCTGACCGGCTTGCCCTTCATCTTGCGCCAGCCGTAGACGGCATAGCCCGACAGCCCGTAAAGGCAGAAGATGCCGAACAGCGCCCGCGGCGTGTCGAGCGCGATCAGCGCGATCGCCAGCGCCACGCCCACCAGCACGATGAAGGGCACGCTGCGCCGCCCGCCCACGACCTTGAAGCTGTAGAACGGCGCGTTGGTCACCATCGACAGGCCGGCGAACAGCGTGACCGCGAAGGCCACCCAGGTGAGCCAGTGGATCTGCGAGGCCGGCCGCAAGCCGGCATCGTCCATCACCCACACCAGGCCGATGACGAGCGCCGCCGCGGCGGGGCTGGGCAGGCCCTGGAAGAAGCGCTTGTCGACGACGCCGATGTTGACGTTGAAGCGCGCCAGCCGCAGCGCGGCGCCGGCGATGTAGACGAAGGCCGGGATCCAGCCGGCCTTGCCCATGTCCTTGAGCGCCCAGATGTAGACGATCAGCGCCGGCGCGGCGCCGAACGACACCATGTCCGACAGGCTGTCCATCTGCTCGCCGAAGGCGCTTTGCGCATTGGTCATGCGCGCGACGCGGCCGTCCAGGCTGTCCAGCACCGCGGCGACGAAGATCGCGATGCAGGCCGCCTCGAAGCGGCCGTTCATCGCCATCACGATGCCGTAGAAGCCCGAGAACAGCGCCGCCAGCGTGATCGCGTTGGGCAGCACGTAGATGCCCTTGCGGCGCGGGCGCAGGGCTTCGCCGGTGTCGTCCTGTGGCAGACCGCTGTTGTCGTTCATGGCGATGAGGATAGCGCAGGGCCCGCAGCGGCCAAGGCGCCCGCGGCGTGCGCTGGCGCAGGCCGGCGGGGCGGCCGATCCGAGGCCCTATATTTCATTTTCCGTTCGGGAGAGACGCGATGATGCTGCGTGCTGCTGTGCTGTCGACCCTGCTGCTGGCCGCAACCGGCCAGGCCCAGGCGGCCGGCTTCGAGGTCACGGCGCTGGGTGCGCGGGGCGGCATCCAGGACGGCAATCTCTCCGCCTATCTGATCCGCCCGCAGGACGATCCGCGCGCGGTCACCTGCGATGCCGGCGCCTTGGTCAACGGCCTGGTCGCTGCCGAGGCACTGGACCATCTCGACTGGGTGCAGCCGCCGGCGGATTCGCCGCTGTCGCGCGTCGGCCATGCGCTCGTCCACGGCATCCGCGGCTACCTCATCAGCCACGCTCACCTGGACCACGTGATGGGCCTGGTCGCCGCCTCGCCCGACGACGGCAAGAAGCCGATCTATGGCCTGGCCTCGGTCAACGCCGCCATCGAGCGCAGCATCCTCAACTGGGAGGCCTGGCCGAATTTCGGCGATCGCGGCAAGGCGCCCCAGCTCAAGAAGTACGCCTACCGCGACCTGGCGCCGGCCACGCCGACGCCGCTGGACGGCACCGCGATGACGGTGAGCGCGTATCCGCTGAGCCACGGCGGCGTGGAATCGACGGCCTTCATGATCGAGAGCGGCCGCGATGCCATCCTGTGCTTCGGCGATACCGGGCCCGATGCGGTTGAAGGCAGCGGCAGGATCGCGGCGGTCTGGGAGGCGGCAGCGCCGCTGCTGGCGGCCGGCCGCCTCAAGGCCATCATCATCGAGGTCTCGTATCCCAACGCCCAGCCCGACCGCCAGCTCTACGGGCACCTGACCCCCAACTGGCTGATGCGCTCGCTGCACGATCTGGACCGGCTGGCGCCCGGCCGCCTGGAGGGCCTGCCGGTGATCGTGAGCCACATCAAGTACTCGCTGGCGAAGGGGCCGCCGATGCAGGAGCAGATCGCGCGCGAACTTGCCGCCGGCAACGACCTGGGCCTGCGCTTCATCGTGCCCGAGCAGGGGATGCGCTGGCGGTTCTGACGCCCCCAGCGCCGACCTCGCCGGCACCCGCCGCGCGGCCGGCACCGGCACATGCCGGGCCGGGCCGGCGCACCGCGCTTCAGTTGCGCGATTTGTCGACCAGCTTGTTGGCCTTGATCCAGGGCATCATGGCGCGCAGCTTCTCGCCGACGACCTCGATCGAGTGCTCGGCCATCAGGCGGCGGCGGCTCAGCAGCGTGGGCGCGCCGGCGCGGTTCTCGAGGATGAAGCTCTTGGCGTACTCGCCGCTCTGGATGTCGGCCAGCATCTTCTTCATCGCGGCCTTGGTCTCGGCGGTGATGACCTTGGGGCCCGACACGTACTCGCCGTACTCGGCGTTGTTGCTGATCGAGTAGTTCATGTTGGCGATGCCGCCTTCATAGATCAGGTCGACGATCAGCTTGAGCTCGTGCAGGCACTCGAAGTAGGCCATCTCGGGCGCGTAGCCGGCTTCCACCAGCGTCTCGTAGCCGGCCTTGATCAGCTCCACCGTGCCGCCGCACAGCACCGCCTGCTCGCCGAACAGGTCGGTCTCGGTCTCTTCGCGGAAGTTGGTCTCGATGATGCCGGCCTTGCCGCCGCCGTTGGCTGCCGCGTAGCTGAGCGCGAGGTCGCGCGCCTTGCCGCTCTTGTCGGCATGCACCGCGATCAGGTGCGGCACACCGCCACCTTGCGTGTAGGTGTTGCGCACCGTGTGGCCAGGGGCCTTGGGCGCAACCATCCAGACGTCGAGATCGTCGCGCGGCACGACCTGGCCGTAGTGCACGTTGAAGCCGTGCGCGAAGGCCAGCGAGGCGCCCTTCTTGATATTGGGCTCGACGTCGTTCTTGTAGACGGCGCCGATCTGCTCGTCGGGCAGCAGGATCATCACGACGTCGGCCGCCTTCACCGCATCGGCCACCTCGGCCACCTTGAGGCCGGCCTTCTCGGCCTTGGCCCACGAGGCGCCGCCGCGGCGCAGGCCCACCGTCACCTTGCAGCCGCTGTCGTTGAGGTTCTGCGCGTGCGCGTGGCCTTGCGAGCCGTAGCCGATGATGGTGACGTTCTTGCCCTTGATGAGGCTGAGATCGGCGTCCTTGTCGTAGTAGACCTTCATGTTCTCTCTCCAGTGAAAAAGCTTTCGTTGGCCCGGCGGGCCCGGTTCCTACACCCTCAGGATGCGCTCGCCGCGACCGATGCCGCTCGTTCCCGTGCGGACGGTTTCAAGAATGGCCGTGCGGTCGATGGCCACCAGGAAGGCATCGAGCTTGCCGGCGTCGCCGGTCAGCTCGATGGTGTAGCTCTTTTCGGTCACGTCGACGATGCGGCCGCGGAAGATGTCGGCCATGCGCTTCATCTCCTCGCGCTCCTTGCCGACGGCACGCACCTTCACCAGCATCAGCTCGCGCTCGGTGTAGCTGCCTTCGGTGAGGTCGACGACCTTGACGACCTCGATCAGCCGGTTCAGGTGCTTGGTGATCTGCTCGATCACCTCGTCGGAGCCGGTGGTGACGATGGTCATGCGCGACAGCGAGGCGTCCTCGGTGGGCGCGACGGTGAGGCTTTCGATGTTGTAGCCGCGCGCAGAGAACAGGGCCACCACGCGCGACAGGGCGCCGGGCTCGTTCTCGAGCAGCACCGCAATGATGTGTTTCATGACAAGCTCTTTGGGCCGACGCGCTCTTCAGGCGCCGGGGCGGTAACCCCGGACCCTTGGCCACGCGGCATGAGGATTGAAGGAAAGGCCGGCGGCTAGAGGTCTTCGGAGCCCAGCAGCATCTCGGTGATGCCCTTGCCCGCCTGCACCATGGGCCAGACGTTCTCGGTGGGGTCGGTGCGCACGTCGAGAAAGACCGTGCGGTCCTTCAGCTTGATGGCCTCGCGCAAAGCGCCGTCCACGTCGGCCGGCTTCTCCACCAGCAGGCCGACGTGGCCGTAGGCCTCGGCCAGCTTGACGAAGTCGGGCAGCGCGTCCATGTAGCTGTGCGAGTAGCGGCCGCCGTAGTCGAGCTCCTGCCACTGCCGCACCATGCCCAGGTAGCGGTTGTTCAGCGAGATCACCTTGACCGGCGTGTCGTACTGCTTGCAGGTGGACAGCTCCTGGATGCACATCTGGATGCTGCCCTCGCCGGTGATGCAGAACACGTCCGCGTCCGGCTTGGCGAGCTTGATGCCCATCGCGTACGGCAGGCCGACACCCATGGTGCCCAGGCCGCCGGAGTTGATCCAGCGCCGCGGCTGCTCGAAGCGGTAGAACTGCGCCGCCCACATCTGGTGCTGGCCGACGTCGGAGGTGATGTAGGCCTCGCGGTCCTTGGTGAGCTGCCACAGCTTCTCGATCACCGCCTGCGGCTTGATCACCTCGGCGCTGTTGCGGTAGGCCAGGCAGTCGCGCTTGCGCCAATCGTTGACCTGGCTCCACCAGGCCGACAGCGCCGCCGCGTCGGGCCGCGACTGCGCCTCGCGGATCTGGTGCACCAGCTCCTGCAGCACGTCCTTGACGTCGCCGACGATGGGGATGTCGACCTTCACCCGCTTGGAGATCGACGAGGGGTCGATGTCGACGTGGATGATCTTGCGCTCCACCTGCGCGAAGTGGCGCGGGTTGCCGATCACGCGGTCGTCGAAGCGCGCGCCCACCGCCAGCAGCACATCGCAGTGCTGCATGGTCATGTTGGCCTCGTAGGTGCCGTGCATGCCGGGCATGCCCAGGAAGCGGGCGTCGCTGGCCGGGATCGCGCCCAGGCCCATCAGCGTGCTGGTGCAGGGAAAGCCCAGCAGTTCGACCAGCTCGCGCAACTCGGCCGACGCGTTGCCCAGGATCACGCCGCCGCCGGTGTAAAGGTAGGGCCGCCGGGCCTGCAGCAGCAACTGCACGGCCTTGCGGATCTGGCCGCCGTGGCCTTTGCGCACCGGGTTGTACGAGCGCATCTCCACCGTCTCGGGATAGTGGAAGGGCGCGGTCTTCAGCGACACGTCCTTGGGTATGTCCACCACCACCGGGCCGGGGCGGCCGGTGCGGGCGATGTGGAAGGCCTTCTTCAGCGTCAGCGCCAGGTCGCGCACGTCCTTGACCAGGAAGTTGTGCTTGACCACCGGCCGCGTGATGCCCACGGTGTCGCATTCCTGGAAGGCATCGAGCCCGATCGCCGGCGTCGGCACCTGGCCGGTGATGATCACCATCGGGATCGAGTCCATGTACGCGGTGGCGATGCCCGTCACCGCGTTCGTGACGCCGGGGCCGGAGGTGACCAGCGCGACGCCGACGTCGCCGGTGGCACGCGCATAGCCGTCGGCGGCATGGACGGCGGCCTGCTCGTGGCGCACCAGCACGTGCTGGATGCTGTCCTGCTTGTACAGCGCGTCGTAGATGTAGAGGACCGACCCGCCGGGATAGCCCCAGAGGTACTTGACCCCTTCGGCCTGCAGGCAGCGGACCAGGATTTCCGACCCGTTGGGGTCGGCGGAGGAGGAATTCGGTTGTGCCGATGCGGCACGCTTGACTTCCGCGGCAGACATGTCCATGTGAGAACCTCTGTGAATTTCTCTAACGAAAAACCATCGGTGTGCCTCCGTCGCGTTCTCGTGAAACGGCTTCGGCACTGCGCGCGGTCAAATCGCCGCCGTCCGGGTCGGACGGCCGGAATCAGACCCAAAAGAGCGTTGTGCGAAGCAGCATTATGGCATCGGGCCGCGGCACCTCGGCGGCGTGCCAAGGCCCGCGAAGCGCTCGTTGATAATCCGCGCCGGTTCGAGCCGGTTGCCCAGACGCCCGGCAACAAGCAGCCGTGGCCACTGACAAAGAACTGTCCGACTTTCTCAAGAGCGTCGAGAAACGCGCCTTCAAGCGAACGGTCTACGCCGTGCGCGACGATGAGGCCGCGCTGGACATCCTGCAGGATTCGATGATCCGGCTGGCCGAGAAGTACGCCGACCGGCCGCCCGCCGAGTTGCCGCTGCTGTTCCAGCGCATCCTGTCCAACGCCACGATGGACTGGTTCCGGCGCCAGCGCGTGCGCAACGCCGTGGTGCAGAACCTGTCGGACTTCGAGGGCAACAGCGACGACGACGAGTTCGACCTGCTCGAAGCGCTGCAATCGGTCGAAGGCAGCCTGGGCGCCGAGAGCGCGGCCGATGCGGTGTCGCGCGATCAGATCCTGCTTTTGATCGAATCGGAGATCGCCGAGCTGCCCGCACGTCAACGGGAGGCCTTCCTGCTACGTTACTGGGAAGAATTCGATGTGGCCGAGACAGCCGAAGTCATGGGATGCTCGGAAGGCAGCGTGAAGACGCACTGCTCCCGAGCCGTTCACGCTTTGGCCAAGGCCCTCCGCGCCAAGGGAATCTCGCCATGAGCACTCAAGCAACACGCAGCAGCACCGAGGTCGAAGCCCTCGAGGCTCATCTGGCCGCGCGCCTGGCCGCCAGCCTGAACGAACGCGCCATCGCGGTGCCGCACGACATTTCCGAGCGCTTGCGCATCAGCCGCGAGCAAGCCGTCGCGCGCGCGCGACAGGTCCGCGCTGCCGCCAGCGTGCCGGCCGCCGCCGGCCCTGCGGTGGTGACCGCCGGCCGCGGCAGCCTGGGCTTCGGCGGCGGCGGCCGTTTCTGGCTCGGCCTGGCCGCCTGGGCGCCGCTGGCGGCGCTGATTGCCGGGCTGGTGTTGATCCAGCAATGGAACGAT
The DNA here is from genome assembly GCA_964470565.1 of uncultured Rubrivivax sp. Taxonomy (GTDB): domain Bacteria; phylum Pseudomonadota; class Gammaproteobacteria; order Burkholderiales; family Burkholderiaceae_C; genus Rubrivivax. Next base: position 7,973 of record CAYYDJ010000032.1, on the reverse strand, counting down.
CGCCAGCAGGTGATGGCAGCCGCTGAGATCGACGCGGTGCTGCTGGCCGACGACCTGCCCCCTGCCGCCTGGACCGACCCCGGCTTTCGTGAGTACCTGAAGGCTCCGCCGCCGTGAACCGCACGCTGGCCGCCGCCCTGGTGCTGTCTCTGGGGCTGATCGCGCCCCTCGCGGCCCAGTGGGCGCCGGCCACGTCGCCGAAGGTGGAACCCGCAGCCCCGGCGCCTGCCGGCGGCCCCGTGTGGAGCGAGTTGACGCCAGCCCAGCAGGCCGCGCTGGCACCGCTGAAGGACCATTGGGCCGGCATCGACGCTAACCGCAAAACCAAGTGGCTGGAAGTGGCGCGGCGCTTCGCCACGATGACGCCGGTCGAGCGCCAGCGGACGCAGGCGCGCATGGCCGAGTGGGCCGCGCTGACGCCGGTCGAGCGCGGCCGCGCGCGGCAGAACTTCCAGGAACTGCGCAGCCTGCGCCCCGACGATCGCCAAGCGATGTGGGAGGCCTACAACGCGCTGCCGCCGGAGCAGAAGCGCGAACTGGCGCAGCGCGCCAAGCCGGCGCCGCGGGCGCCCGATGCCGCCGCCAGCGGTAACGGCAGCAGTAACGGCAGCGGCAATGGCGGCACCAAGCGCGCGGCACCGCTCGGCCAGGCCCAGGTGACGGTGCGGCCGGTGGCACCGACGGTGCTGCAGACCAAGCCCGGCGCGTCGACGACGCTGGTCACCAAGTCCGCGCCCACGCCGCCGGCGCACCATCAGCCGGGGCTGCCCAAGATCGCTGCCACCGAAGGCTTCGTCAACCCGTCCACGCTGCTGCCCAGCCGCGGGCCGCAAGGCGCCGCGGCGCTGCTGCCGCTGCCGGCGACGGGCCGGGCGCCGGCGGCCGGCCGCCTCGCGCCCGCCGCCGCGTCGGCGGCGGCGTCGGCGGCCGCCCACGCGCCGGCCGTGCCGGCATCGGTCGCGGCCTCAGAACCCGGCCAGTGACGCCCGCGGCGCCCTTGCAGCCCGCAACGCCGGGGTTGGCCCGCCGCCTGGCCGCGATGGCCTATGAAGGCGTGCTGCTGTTCGGCGTGCTGATGTTGGCCGGCTGGCTGTATTCAGGCCTGACCCAGCAGCGCCACGCGCTGCAAGGCAAGACCGGCTTGCAGCTCTTTTTGTTCGTGGTGCTGGCGGTCTACTTCGTCTGGTTCTGGAGCCACGGCGGCCAGACGGTGGCGATGAAGACCTGGCGCGTGCGGCTGCTCACCGTCGACGGCCAACCCCTGTCGCAGCCGCGTGCGCTGCTGCGCTACGTGCTGAGCTGGCTGTGGTTCGTGCCCAGCCTGCTGGCGGTGTGGCTGGCCGGGCTGCACGACGGCCGTTCGATCGCCGCCATCACGCTGGCCGGCTGGCTGGCCTACGCGGCCTTGAGCCGGCTGCACCCGGACCGGCAGTTTCTGCACGACGCCTTGTGCCGCACGCGACTGGTCGATGCCACGCTGCCGGCGCGCGTGGCCGCGTAGCGCGCAAGCGGTGGGCTGCGCTTTGGCAGAATCCTCGCGCATGCACAACCCGCACAAAGGGCGCACCGGCTTGCCGCGCGTGCTGTTCGCCGCGCGCTACTCGGCTGAGGGCCTGGCGGCGGCCTGGCGGCACGAAAGCGCCTTCCGCCAAGAACTGGTGTTGGCCCTGCCGATGCTGCCGCTCGCGCTGTGGCTGGGCACGGGCTGGGTCGAGCGCAGCCTGCTGGCCGGCAGCGTGCTGCTGGTGCTGATCGTCGAGCTTCTCAACTCCGGCATCGAGGCGGCGATCGATCGCGTCTCGCTGGACCACCACGATCTGTCCAAGCGCGCCAAGGACTACGGCAGCGCCGCCGTGCTGTTGGCGCTGCTGCTGTGCGGCGGCATCTGGGCCGCCGCGCTGTGGCAACGGTTTTTTGCCGCATGAAGCCCGCGGCCGTCACGCTGTGCGTGTTCTGCGGCTCGCGCCCCGGCGCGAACCCGGCCCACGCCCAGGCCACGCAGGCGCTGGGCCAGGAGCTGGCCGCGCGTGGCTGGAACCTGGTCTACGGCGGCGGCAAGGTGGGCCTGATGGGTACGCTGGCCGATGCGGCCAAGGGTGCTGGCGCGCGCGTGACCGGCATCATCCCCGAGTCGCTGATGCAGCGCGAGGTGGGCCACCACGGGCTGGACGAGCTGCTGGTCGTGCCCAGCATGCACGTGCGCAAGCAGCAGATGGCCGAGCGCGCCGACGCCTTCGTCGCGCTGCCCGGCGGACTGGGCACGCTGGAAGAGCTGTTCGAGGTCTGGACCTGGCGCCAACTCGGCTACCACCAACGCCCGCTGGCGCTGCTCAACACCGAGGGCTATTACGACCGGCTGCTGGCCTTCATCGCCGACAGCGTGGCCGGCGGCTTCGTCACCGAGGCGCAGGCCGCGCTGCTGGTCGTCGAGCGCGAGCCGCAGGCTTTGCTGCAGCGGCTGGCGGCGCTGCTGCCGGTGCAGCCGCCGGACGCGGCCGACCTGGCGCGAACCTAACGCGCCGCGGCCTGGCACGCCTAACGCGCATTCAGCGCGTCGTCAGCCTCAGACCGCGGCTTCGTCGGTCTCGCCGGTGCGGATGCGCACCACCTGGTCGACCGGCGTCACGAAGATCTTGCCGTCGCCGATCTTGCCGGTCTTGGCGGCCTTGACGATGGCGTCGATGCAGCGGTCGACGTCGTCGTCCTTGACGACCACCTCGATCTTCACCTTGGGCAGGAAGTCGACCACGTACTCGGCACCGCGGTACAGCTCGGTGTGGCCCTTCTGGCGGCCGAAGCCCTTGACCTCGGTCACGGTGAGCCCGGACACGCCCACGTCGCCCAGCGACTCGCGCACTTCTTCGAGCTTGAACGGCTTGATGATGGCGGTGATCTGTTTCATCGCGGCTCCAGGCGAGAGGGGTTTGACTGACTCGATTTAAGCACGAACTAGGCGCGAAACCTCGACGTGATCGGATAGCGCCAGTCGCGCCCGAAAGCGCGGTGCGTGATGCGGATGCCCACCGGCGCCTGGCGGCGCTTGTACTCGTTGAGCTTGATCAGCCGCGTGACCTTCTCGACGTCGGCACGCGCGTAGCCGGCGGCCACGATCTCCTCGATGCCCTGGTCGTCTTCCATGTAGCGAGCGAGGATGCCGTCCAGCACCTCATAGGGCGGCAGGCTGTCCTGGTCGGTCTGGTCGGGGCGCAACTCGGCCGAGGGCGGCCGCGTGATGATGCGCTCGGGGATCACCGGGCCGATGCTGCCGTCGGCGCGGCGCGTGGGCTGCCGGTTCTTCCATGCGGCCAGGCGGTAGACCAGCGTCTTGGCCACGTCCTTGATGACCGCAAAGCCGCCGGCCATGTCGCCATAGAGCGTGCAATAGCCGGTGGCCATCTCGCTCTTGTTGCCGGTGGTCAGCACGATCCAGCCGCTCTTGTTGGACAGCGCCATCAGCAGCGTGCCGCGGATGCGCGCCTGCAGGTTCTCCTCGGTGGCGTCTTCGGCCAAGCCGGCGAACTGCGGTGCCAGCGTCGCGCGGAAGGCGTCGAACATCGGCGCGATCGCCAGCTCGTCGTGGCGCACGCCCAGGCGCGCGGCCATTTCGCGGGCGTCGAGCCAGGAGATGTCGGCCGTGTAGGGCGAAGGCATCATCACGGTGCGCACGCGGTCGGCGCCCAGCGCGTCCACCGCCACCGCCAGCACCAGCGCCGAGTCGATGCCGCCCGACAGGCCGATGATCGCGCCCGGAAAGCCGTTCTTGCCGATGTAGTCGCGCACGCCGGTCACCAGCGCCTGCCAGACCTGCTGCTCCATCGTCGGCACCGGCTCGATGCGGCCGCGCGGCACGCGGTCGGCCTCGTCGATCTGCAGCTCCAGCGCCTCCTCGGCGAAGGAAGCGGCGCGCGCGGTGACGTGGCCCGCCGCATCGACGGCGAAGGAAGCACCGTCGAACACCACCTCGTCCTGCCCGCCCACCAGGTGCGCATAGAGCAGCGGCAGCCCGGTGGCGCGCGCGCGCTGGGCCATGCGGGCCTCGCGTTCGTCGGCCTTGTCGGTGTGGAACGGCGAGGCGTTCAGCACGCACAGCACTTGCGCACCCGCGGCGCGCGCGCTGGCAGCCGGCTCGTCGAACCAGGCGTCCTCGCAGATCAGCAGGCCCACGCGCAGGCCGTCGACCTCGAACACCACCGGCCCCAGGCCGAGGTCGCGGCCGGACACGAAGTAACGCCGCTCGTCGAACACCTGGTAGTTGGGCAACTCGCGCTTGCAGTAGGTGGCCAGCACGCGACCGCCCTGCAGCACCGAGGCGGCGTTGAGCCGCATCTGCACCAGATGAGACTTGGACCTAAGATCCCCCTGCTCGCCCAACTGGTGCGGGTGGCCCACCACCACATGCAAGCCCACGCAGTCCGCCAGCTCGAGCGCCAGGCCCTGCAGCACCTCGCGGCAGGCCTGCATGAAGGCCGGGCGCAGCAGCAGGTCTTCGGGTGGATAGCCGCTCAAGGCCAGTTCCGGCGCCACCACCAGGCGCGCGCCGGCGGCGTAAGCCTGGCGCGCCACCTGGGCGATGCGGCTCGCATTGCCGGTGGGATCCCCCACGGTGGCGTTGAACTGCGCCAAGACGACCTTCATCACGCCAGACCCTGAAAAAACCGTGCCACACACGTCGACGCCTGAGTATCGCATCCAGGTTCATGCCTCGGCCGCCGAGCTGGACGCCGCCGAGTGGGACGCCCTGCTCGAGCGCCAGGCGCGGCCCACGCCCTTCATGCGCCACGCCTACCTGTGGGCGCTGGAGGCCTCGGGCTCGGCCGTGGCCGCCACCGGCTGGCACCCGCGCTGGCTGGCGTTGCGCCAAGGCGCGCGGCTGCAGGCAGCCTGCGCGCTGTACCTGAAGGACCACTCGTACGGCGAATACGTGTTCGACTGGGCCTGGGCCGATGCCTACCGCCGCCACGGCCTGGCCTACTACCCCAAGGTGCTGGGCGCGGTGCCCTTCACGCCGGTGCCCGGCAGCCGGCTGCTGGCGGCGGACGACACCTGGCGGCTGCGCCTGGTGCAGGCCATCGAGGCGCTGGCGCGCGAGGCCCGGCTGTCGAGCGCGCACCTGCTCTTCATCGACCCGGCCGACCGCCGCGCCTTCGAGGCCGCGGGCTGGATGATCCGCGACGGGCTGCAATTCCACTGGCAGCAGGACGAGGCCGATCCGCTGCCCGACTTCGCCGCGCTGCTGCAGCGCCTGCAGCGCGACAAGCGCAAGAAGATCCAGCAGGAGCGCCGCCGCGTCGCCGAGGCGGGCGTCGGCTTCACCGTGCACACCGGCGCGCAGATCGACGAGGCGCTGTGGTCCTTCTTCCACCGCTGCTACACGCTGACCTACCGCGCGCACCACTCCACGCCTTACCTCACGCGCGACTTCTTCCGCCGCATGGCCGCAGCGATGCCCGAGCACTGGCTGATGTTCGTCGCCCACCAGGGGGGCGAACGCATCGCCTGCTCGCTGATCGCCATCGACCCGTTGCGCCGCGCGGCCTGGGGCCGCTATTGGGGCGCCGTGCGCCACGTGCCGTGCCTGCACTTCGAGGCCTGCTATTACCAGCCGCTGCAGTGGTGCCTGGCGCACGGCTACGCGCGCTTCGAGGGCGGCGCGCAGGGCGAGCACAAGATGGCGCGCGGCCTGCTGCCGGTGGCCACCCATTCGGCCCACTGGGTGGCCGACCGCCGCTTCGCTGCCGCGGTGGCCGAGGCGCTGGCGCAGGAGCGCGAAGGCCTCGGCGCCTACGCCGACGAGCTGCGCGAGCACAGCCCGTTCAAGAACGAGCAAGGCCGCCCTCAGGCGGCCCCGATCATGGACGACTGACCAGGCGCTTCAGGCGTGCTTGCGGCCCCAGGCCGCGATGCCGTCCAGCACCTCGCGCTTGGCGCTGTCGGCGCCTTCCCAGCCGATCACCTTGACCCACTTGCCTTCTTCCAGGTCCTTGTAGTGCTCGAAGAAGTGCTGGATCGTCTTCAGCCGCATCGGGTTCAAGTCCTCGGGCTTGTTCCACTGCGAGTAGATCGACAGGATCTTGGTCGTCGGCACTGCCAGCAGCTTGTTGTCGCCGCCGGCCTCGTCATCCATGCGCAGCATGCCCAGCGGGCGGCAGGTCACCACCACGCCGGGGATCAGCGGCACCGGCGTGATCACCAGCACGTCCACCGGGTCGCCGTCGTCGGCCAGGGTCTGCGGGATGTAGCCGTAGTTGCACGGGTAGTGCATCGAGGTGGCCATGAAGCGGTCCACGAACAAGGCGCCGCTGTCCTCGTCGACCTCGTACTTGATCGGGTCGGCGTTCATCGGGATCTCGACGATCACGTTGAACTCGTCGGGCGCCTGGGCGCCGGGCGTCACGTTGTGCAGGCTCATGGGGGGTTCCCTGGTTGACTGGCGCCTGATTCTAGGCAGGGGGCTTGCCGCGGCCTGACGGGGCCCCGTCGGCCCGGGGCGCCGGCAAGCCCGGCCATTTACAGTGGAGAATCCCGCAGTCGGTGCCAACCGGCACAACGATTCCCACAACGATTTCAGTTCGAGGAAGGAGATCCCTCCATGTCGACCATGACGGCGCTGTACGTGGCGCTTGCGTGCGGCCTTGCGGCCGTGATTTACGGCTTCGTGCAGCGAAGCTGGATCCTGAGCCAGGACGCGGGCAATGCCCGCATGCAAGAGATCGCAGGGGCCGTGCAGCAAGGTGCGGCCGCCTACCTGGCGCGCCAGTACAAGACCATCGCGATCGTCGGCGTGGTGCTGGCGATCCTGATCTACATCTTCCTCGGCGGCAAGACGGCCGCCGGCTTCGTGCTCGGCGCCGTGCTCTCGGGCGCCTGCGGCTTCATCGGCATGAACGTCTCGGTGCGCGCCAACGTGCGCACCGCGCAGGCAGCCACGCAAGGCATCGGCCCGGCGCTGAACGTCGCCTTCAAGGGCGGCGCCATCACCGGCATGCTGGTGGTCGGCCTTGGCCTGCTGGGCGTGGGCATCTTCTTCTGGTACGTGACCGGCGGCACCAACGTCGACCCCGAGACGCTCAAGCCGTTGCTGGGCCTGGCCTTCGGCTCCAGCCTGATCTCGATCTTCGCGCGGCTGGGCGGCGGCATCTTCACCATGGGCGCCGACGTCGGCGCCGACCTGGTGGGCAAGGTCGAGGCCGGCATCCCCGAGGACGACCCGCGCAACCCGGCGGTGATCGCCGACAACGTGGGCGACAACGTCGGCGACTGCGCCGGCATGGCGGCCGACCTGTTCGAGACCTACGCGGTGACGCTGATTGCCGCAATGGCGCTGGGCGCGCTGATGATCAAGACGGCCACGCTGCAGGCCGTGGTCTACCCGATGGTGCTGGGCGGCGTCTCGATCATCGCGTCGATCATCGGCTGCGGCTTCGTCAAGGCCAGCCCCGGCATGAAGAACGTGATGCCGGCGCTGTACAAGGGCCTGATCGTCGCCGGCCTGATCTCGCTGGTGCTGTTCTACTTCGCCACCACGCTGGTGATGCCGGCCGACGCGCTGGGCGACGGCACGCACATGCGGCTGTTCGGCGCCTGCATCGTGGGCCTGGTGCTGACCGCCGCGATGGTGTGGATCACCGAGTACTACACCGGCACCGACTACAAGCCGGTGCAGCACGTCGCGCAGGCCTCCACCACCGGCCACGGCACCAACATCATCGCGGGCCTGGGCGTGTCGATGAAGTCCACCGCCTGGCCGGTGATCTTCGTCTGCATCGCGATCTGGGTGTCGTATCTGCTGGCCGGGTTGTACGGCATCGCGATCGCCGCCACGTCGATGCTGAGCATGGCCGGCATCGTGGTCGCGCTGGACGCCTACGGCCCCATCACCGACAACGCCGGCGGCATTGCCGAGATGGCCGAGCTGCCGGACAGCGTGCGCGACATCACCGACCCGCTGGACGCCGTGGGCAACACGACCAAGG
>CAYYDJ010000031.1:0-35503 GCA_964470565.1 uncultured Rubrivivax sp. | reverse complement strand
AGCCAATCCACTTATCGCTGGCAGTTGCGTGTTCAAAGGACCGCAGCCGGCTCTCGCGACATGGTGAGCCAGGGCAACAAGCTGATCTTCGGCACCACCTTCGGCTACATGGAGCCGATGCTCAAGGTGGCCGCCGACAACAAGGACGTGAAGTTCGAGCATGCCACCGGCTACAAGCAGGCCGAGAACATGAACACCTACGACAGCCGCACCTACGAGGGTGCCTACATGGCCGGCGTGATTGCCGGCGGCATGACCAAGAGCAACACGCTGGGCGTGGTGGGCTCGATTCCCATCCCCGAGGTCATCCGCAACATCGACAGCTTCACGCTCGGCGCGCAGAGCGTGAACCCGAAGATCAAGACCAAGGTGGTCTGGGTCAACACCTGGTACGACACCGCCAAGGAGACCGAGGCCGCGCAAAGCCTGATCAACCAGGGCGCAGACGTGCTGTTCCAGAACACCGACAGCTCGGCCGTGCTGCAGACCGCGGGCAAGAACAAGAAGTTCGCCTTCGGCTGGGACAGCGACATGACCGCCTACTCGCCCGAGGCCCATCTGGCCAGCGCCGTGATCAACTGGGCGCCGTACTACATCAAGACCGTCAAGGACGCGCTGGACGGCACCTGGAAGGGCGGCGGCCACACCTGGTGGGGCGTGAAGGAAGGCGCCATCGACCTGGTGTCCCTCAACGACAAGGTGCCGGCCGACCTGAAGGAGAAGGTCGAGAAGGTCAAGGCCGGCCTCAAGGACGGCAGCTTCGTGATCTGGAAGGGCCCCATCGTCGGCCAGGACGGCAAGACCGTCGTCAAGGCCGGCGAGACCGCCGACGACAAGTTCCTTTCCGGCATCAACTTCTACGTCAAGGGCGTGGAAGGCAAGGTGCCGAGCGGGAAGTGAGTCCGGCTTGACCGGCGCCTGAGCCGGCCGGCCGCGAAGCCCGTCCGTGGACCGCGGACGGGCACGCGGAAGCCTCCAGCACGACGATGAACGACATCCTGCCTTCGTTGCCGCTGCTGCTGCTGTTCCTCGCGGCCACCGTCGTTCTGGCGGTCACGCCCGGGCCGGGCGTCGTCTACATCGTCACGCGCACGCTGACCCAGGGGCGCGCCAGCGGCCTCGCGTCCGTAGCAGGCGTCGCGCTCGGGAACTTCGGCAATGCCACGGCTGCGTCGGTCGGCTTGGCCGCGCTGCTGGCAACGTCGGCGACCGCGTTCGAGTGGGTCCGCTACGCGGGCGCCGCCTACCTTGGCTACCTCGGCGTTCAGGCGCTGCGCAGCCAGCCGGCCGCAAGCCCCGGCGCGACGGCAGCGGCCAGCACGTGGCAGGTGCTGGGCCAGGGCTTTCTGGTGGCGCTGCTGAATCCGAAGACCGCGCTGTTCTTCGCAGCGTTTCTGCCCCAGTTCATGCAGCCGACCACCGCCCCGGTGCTGCAGGCGCTGGTCCTCGGCGCGATCTTCGTCGCCGTGGCGGCGGCCAGCGACTGCGGCTACGTCCTGCTCGCCTCGGTGCTGGCGCCGGCCTTGCGCGCAAGCCAACGGTCTGCAGGCCTGGGCCGCTACGTGGCGGCCACGGTCTACATTGCACTCGGCATCTATGCAGCGCTGTCCGGCGCCCGGCCGGGCAAGGCTTGAGTTCCCGGGGCACGGGCCCCGGCAGTGACCGCGGCCCCGTGCCGCCCGATGAACGTCAGGCCCTCAGGCCACCACCACCTGATCGCGTCCCGCGGCCTTGGCGCGGTACAGCGCCGCGTCGGCGCAGGACAGCCAGCTGTCCAGGTCCTCGCCCACGCGCCAGGCGGCGACGCCGGCGGAGACGGTGAACGACAGCGCCACGGCCTGCGTCTGGCGGTCGCGCAGGCGGATGCCGCGCACGCGCGTGCGCACGGTCTCGGCCAGGGTCTTGGCCTTGTCCATCGTGGTGGCCGGCAGCAGGATGGCGAACTCCTCGCCGCCGTAGCGCGCGCAGGTCATGCCGGGCTCCTGCGGCATGGTGCGCAACAGCGTGCCCAGGCCGGCCAGCACGCGGTCGCCGACGGTGTGGCCGTGCTGGTCGTTGACGCGCTTGAAGTGGTCGATGTCGATCATCACCAGGCCGTGCACGAAGCCCTCGGGCGGCGGCTCGCGCTGCAGGATCTGCAGCCGCTGGTCGAAGCCGCGGCGGTTGAGCACCTGGGTCAGCGGGTCCAGCATCGACTCCTCGCGCGTGCGCTCGAGGTCGGCGCGCAGCCGTTCGATCTCGTGCTGCGCGGCCTGCACCTGCTCTTGCAGCGAGTGCACCGAGTTGCGCATCGCCTGCGTGCCTTCGCGGGCGGCGTCGAGCTGCGGCGCCAGCCCGCCGGCGTCGGCGCGCAGCGCGTTGGACAGGCCTTCGAGCTGCTCGTCGAACAGTCCGGCGGCGTGGCCGGTGCGCGCGGCCGACTGCGCCACTTCCTTCATCAGGCGCTGCATGTCGACCTCGATGCGCTGCGAGCGCGCGACGTCGGCGTCGACCACGTGGGCGTGGTACAGGCGGTGCAGCGTGCCGTCGTCCAGGCGCGGCAGGAGCTGCTGCGCATGGCCGAGCGCCTGGCTCAGCGGCGGGTTGATGCCGGCCAGGTGGTCGTAGAAGACCGCAAAAGTCACCGGATTGAAGGCCGCGTCGTGCTGGCCCATCGCGGCCAGCACTTGGCGAATCAAGGTGACGCTTTCTTCTCGGCTCTGCTCGTACTTCATGTCCGCTTTCTCGCCTGAGGCCGGCGGTTAAGGCTTGCCTTCGCTATCGGCAGCAAGCCTGGCGGACTTGAGGACCCCCTACACCGGCGCAGTGACCGGCGCCCGGTTTTTCAGTGCTTGGCCTTGTGCTTGCGGGCCGGCGCTTCGGACACCACCTCGATACGGGCGTCGATCACGCCGCTGCGCAGCATGCCCAGCTTGCGGGCGCCGGCCAGCGAGACGTCGCCGATGCGGTCGGCCTGGGTCGGGCCGCGGTCGTTGACGCGCAACACCACGCTGCGGTTGTTTTTCACGTTGGTCACGCGAACCTTGGTGCCGAAGGGTAGGTCCTTGTGGGCCAGGGTCAGCGCGTCGGCGTTGTAGCGCTCGCCGCTGGCGGTGCGGCGGCCGTTGAACTTGCGGCCATACCAGGCCAGCTTGCCTTCGCTGCCGGTGGCCGCGGGTGCGGCGGTGGAGGCCGGTGCCGGTGCCGGTGCCGGTGCTGCGGCCGGCGCGGGTGCGGCCGCCGCCGGTGCCGACGCGCCGGTCTGCTGGGCTTGCGTGGTGACGGCCAGGCCGGTCAGGCCGAGCGTCAGGATGACGGCGCGGACCAGGGTGGAGCGTTGCTTCATGGCGAGATTCCTCCGGATCAGGTTGAGCCAAGTTTGCCGGCGCAGATCATAAGTGACGAAGCTCGGCCCCGGGGCTCAGACCTCGCCCAGCGCCGCGACCGACGCGTAGCTGCCGTTGATCCACATCTTCAGCCGCTGGCGCTCCATCAGGCCCAGGCCCGGGCCGTCGGCGCCGCCCTGGCGCGAGAGCCAGAAGCTGGCGTTGCGGGCATCGATTTTCTGCACCACCGCGTCCTGCAGCTTCTTCAGGTCCATCACCTTGGCGCCCAGGCCGCGGGCGCGTTCGAGCTGGCCCGAGCGGTCGAGCTGGCCGAAGTCGTCGCCGCGCAACTGGTTGCGCACCACCACGTACTGCAGGCGCTGGCCGAAGCGGTCCAGCAGCCGCGTCAACAGGTCGACCGAGTCGCGGCCGGCGTCCATCACGTGCCAGTAGTGCAGCGCCAGGCCGGAGAGGTCGGCCATGTCGAGCACGCCCGACTCGTCCATCCACTTGACCAGCGGCTCGTGGGTCTGCGCCGCCAGGTCCACCAGCACGCGGCGGCCGGGCTGCTCGACGGCGGCTTCGATGATCGCGTCCAGCGCCTCGTAACGATCGACGAGCGCCGGCGAGGTGTAGTCGGCATAGAAGCGCAGCAGCGAGCCGTGCGAGCGGTCGGTATCGAAGCCGACGAAGGGCAGCTCGTGGTCGATGAAGTACTGCGCCAGCAGCCGCGCCACCATCGACTTGCCGACGCCGCCTTTCTCGCCGCCGATCAGGTGGATGCGCGAGACGACGGGGTTGTTGATGGTCGGGATCTCCATGGCGCGGCGGCCCTCGCGGGCAGGTTTGAAGCTGCCCGCATTGTGCAAGAGCGGCAAGAGCGCCTCGACGCCGCCCCGGCGGGCGAATCAGGCCCTCACCGCCTCGCGCCGCAGCAGCTTGCGCGCCGCCTCGCAGATGCGGCCGGCGTCGATCCTGGCGACGGCCTCCAGCACCGGCGCATAGCCCACCGGCACCCGCGGCGCACCCAGGCGCGCGACGCGGCAGCCGGTGTGCTCGGCCACCGTGGCGGCCACTTCGGCGCCGAAACCGGCGGCCTGCACCGCCTCGTGCACCACCAGCAGGTGGCCGGTGCGCGCGGCGTCGGCGAGCACCGCTTCGCGGTCCCAGGGCCACAGCGTGCCGAGGTCGATCACGCTGGCAGCGATGCCTTCGGCGGCCAGCGCCGCGGCGGCCTGCGTGGCCGCATGCACCGCGGCCGACCACGAGACGATGGTCAGCGCCTGGCCGCGGCGCAGCACGCGGGCGCGTCCCAGCGGCGCGGCCAGGCCGTCGTCGACCTCGCCCTTCAGGCCCCACAGCTCCTTGTGCTCGAGATAGATCACCGGGTCCTCGCCGCGCAGCGCGGCCAGCAGCATGTCGTGGTTGTCCTGCGGCGTGGCCGGGCAGGCGACGACGACGCCGGGCAGGTGCGCGAACCAGGCTTCGAAGCTTTGCGAATGCTGCGCCGCCGAGCTGCTCCACAGGCCGATGGGCAGCCGCATCACCAGCGGCACGCGGCCCTGGCCGCCGAACATGAAGCGGTTCTTCGCGGCCTGGTTGACGATCTCGTCCATCGCGCACATCGCGAAGTCGGCCACCCGCATCTCCACCACCGGACGCAGCCCGGCCAGCGCCATGCCGACGCCGGCGCCCATGATGGTGCTCTCGCTGATCGGCGTGTCGATCACGCGCTCGGCGCCGAAGGCCTGCAGCAGCCCGCGGTACTGGCCGAACACGCCGCCGCGGCCCAGGTCCTCGCCCAGCGCGACCACGCGCGGGTCCTCGCGCATCGCGCGCGCCAGCGCCGCGGCACCGGCCTCGGCATAGGTCATCACAGTCACAGCCATTGGCCCGCTCCCAGGGTTTGCACGTCGGTGAAGGCCGCGGCCGCCTCGGGAGGCGGCGAGGCATCGGCAAAGGCCACCGCGGCGGCGATCTCCTCGTGCGCCGCGGCGTCGATGGCGTCGATCTCGGCCGCGCCGACGTCCAGCGCCAGCAGCCGCTGGCGCGCTTGCTGCAGCGGGCAGGTGGCGCGCGCGGCGGCCACGTCGGCCGGGTCGCGGTAGGCCTGGCCGTCCACCGAGACGTGGCCTTTGACGCGCCAGGTCAGCGCGTGCAGCAGGCGCGGGCCGCTGCCGCCGCGGATCTCGCCGATCAAGGCCTGCGCAGCCTGCGACACCGCGGCCACGTCGTTGCCGTCCACGGTCTCGGCCGGCACGCCGATGGCGCGCGCGCGCGCCGCGGCGCCGTCGCCGGCCGTCATCGGCTGGGTGGCGGTGGTGGCGCTGAAGCGGTTGTCCTCGCAGACGAAGAGCAGCGGCAGCTTGTAGACGACGGCCCAGTTCAACGCTTCCAGGAAGGGGCCGCGGTTGATCGCGCCGTCACCGAAGAAGCAGGCCACGACCTGCGGCCGCTGCTGCAGCTTGAGCGCATGCGCGGCGCCGCAGGCGATCGGTAGGCCCGCGGCCACCACGCCGTTGGCGCCCAGCATGCCCACCGAGAAATCGGCAATGTGCATCGAGCCGCCCTTGCCGCCGTTGCTGCCGCCGCTGCGGCCGAACAGCTCGGCCATCATGCGTTTGACGTCGGCGCCCTTGGCCAGCGTGTGGCCGTGGCCGCGGTGGGTGCTGGTCAGCAGGTCGGCGCGCTGCAGGTGGGCGCAGACGCCGGCCGGCACGGCCTCCTGGCCGATCGACAGGTGCAGCGGGCCGCGCACCTTGGCACTGCCGCTGACGGCGGCGGCGCCGAAGGCCTGCACGCCGCCCTGGCTGGCCAGTTCGGCGGCTTCTTCGAAGGCGCGGATGCGCGCCATCGTCCGGTAGAGGGAGAGCAGTGGTGGGGTGTCCATGGGGGCAACTCTAAATCGACCCGCTGCCCAGCCCGCTGCCGACGCCCTGGCTGCGGCCCGCGCCACAATCGGCACCACCGTTTCGCTTCCCTCCTGCCGAGCAACGATGAGCCAAGAACTCCACGCCCTGGACGCCGCGCTGGCCCTGCAGCCGCTGGGCGGCGACCGCTGGCAAGGCCACACCCATCCCGACTGGGCCAACATGGTCGGACCCTACGGCGGCATCACCGCCGCGCAACTGCTGCAGGCGGCGTGCCTGGACCCGCGGCGCCTGGGCGAGCCGCTGGCGCTGACGGTCAACTACGCCGCCGGCATTGCCGACGGGCCTTTCGAGATCGTCGCCACGCCCAGCCGCAGCAGCCGCACCACGCAGCACTGGACGCTGCAGGTGCGCCAGGGCGATCAGGTCTGCACCACCGGCAGCGCGGTGTTCGCGGTGCGGCGGCCCACCTGGTCGGCGCCGGAGCTGCGCATGCCGGAGGTGCCGCCGGCCGAGCAGGTCAGCATCGAGGCGCGGACGCCGCCGGTGACCTGGCCGCAGCGTTATGAGTTCCGCTTCGTCGAAGGCGGCTGGCCCGACTACCGCGGCGGCACGCCGGAGCAGCCCGACTCGCGCACCGTGCTGTGGGTGCGTGACCAGCCGCCGCGGCCGCTGGACGCGCCGGCGCTGGCCGCCATCGCCGACGTGTTCTACCCGCGCGTGTTCCGTCGTCGCCAACGTTTCACGCCAGCCGGCACGGTGAGCATCACCACCTACTTCCACGCCGATGCCGCGGCGCTGGCGGCGCAGGGGGTGCGGCCGCTGCTGGCGGTGGCCGTGGGGCGGCGCTTCACGCAGGGCTTCTTCGACCAGAGCGCCGAGCTGTGGAGCGACGACGGCCAGCTGCTGGCCAGCAGCCACCAGATCGTCTACTACAAGGAGTAGCCGCGCGATGTGGCAACCCTGGGACCCAGCCTGGCGCCGCGGCGGCCGCGAGCCCGACTACCGCTTCACGCTGGCCAACGAGCGCACCTTCCTGGCCTGGATCCGCACCGGCCTGGCGCTGATGGCTGCCGGGCTGCTGCTGGCGCAGTTTGCCAACCACACCCGCATGCCGCGGCTGGCGGTGGGCACCGGCGCCGGGCTGGTGGCCTTTGCCGCGGCGCTGGCCTGGATCGCCTACCGCCGCTGGCGCGCCAACGAGATCGCGATGCGCCACGAAGCCCCGCTGCCGGCGGGCCGCGTGCTGCCCTGGACCGCCGCCGTGCTGGCCGCGCTGGCGGTCTGCATGGTGACGCTGGCGCTGCGTGGCTGAGCCACTGCCCGCGCCGCCGTCGGCAGGCGCCGCGCCGCCGCGGGCCGCGCGCCCGCGCGACCCCGGCCTGCAGCCCGAGCGCACGGTGCTGGCCTGGGGTCGCACCGCCGCGGCGATGCTGGTCTGCGGCGTCGTCGCGCTGCGCGAGGCGCTGGTCGAGGAGCAGCTCTTCCTGACCCTGGTCGGCCTGACGTTGCTGCTGGGCGCCGCCGCGGTGATGGTGCTGAGCCGCGTGCGCCACGGGCGGCTGATCGACGAGCGCGGCGTGCACGGCGCCCGCAGCGTCGACCCGCTGCTGGCCATCAAGCCGCTGGTGGTGTCGGCGGCGGTTGCGATCAGCGGCGTGGTGGCGGTGCTCGGGATGTTGCTGGGGCGCTGAGGGCCGGCACACCGGCATCGATCGCGCTGGCTGGGCCCCACCATCGAAGACATGGCGGCTCCCGACGCATCGAAGGCCAGCCGATCGCGCGGCGCCATGTACTTCTTTGCCTTCGGCGGCGCTTGGTTGGCCGTGTGGGCCTATACCGAGCACGCGCCGAGTCGGCTCCCCTTGGCCGCGATCGCGCTGATCACGGCAGCCCTGGTCGCCTGCTTGTCCGCGCCGGGCTCAACGCGTCCATCGCGCTAGCCCGCCCCTGACGCTTGGCCGGCGGCAGCCGATCTCGCGTCAGCCCGCGCCCGCCACCGCCTCGCCCAAGGTCAGCGCCAGGCGATCGTCGCCGGCCGCTGCCGCGGCAGCGTGCACCGCGTCGAGGATCTCCAACTCGCTGCAGCCCGCGGCGCGCAGCGCTTCGATGCGACCGTCGGCCACCTGCGGCCGCGCGGCGGCGAGGTCCACCGCCAAGTCGACCAGCGCGCGCCGGCGCGGCGGCAGCGGCAGGTTGACGCCTTGCGCGAACAACATGCCCATCACCTCGGCGTCGCGCGTCATGCGGCTGACGATGCGGCCCAGCATCGACGCGCCATACGTGCAGCCGTCCAGCCGCGCGACGGTGGCCGCCACCAGCGCGCGCTCGGCCCAGGGCAGGCCACCGGCGGCGCGCGAGGCCTCGGCCAGCAGCCGCGATTGCGGGCTGCGCAGCGAGGGCGTGTGCAGCATCGTCAGCTCGAAGGTCGATCGCCGCGAGGCCGGCGACCACTGCGCCAGCAAGGCCTGCTGCGCCGGCGTGGCCTGCGCCGGGTCGACCGCGGGCAACCAGGGCTGCCAGGCCAGACCGTTCATCGTGAAGCGGCCGCGCAGCGCTCGCCCCGGCGGGGTCGGGTGCTGGCCGGCCAGCAGGTCCGGGCCGGGCGGCGCGCCCATGCGGTCGCCGGCGGCGGCAATGGCGCGCACGCCGGCCACCAGGCGCGCCAGCACCGCCATCACGGCCGCGGCCTGCGCCAGGCCGACGACGGCCGCCGGCCCGAAGCCCAGGCGCGCCATCGCGTCGAGCTGGCGCGCGGTGCCCGCGGCCGGCTGCAGCGTGATGCGGTCGACGAACAGCAGCAGCGTGGTCAGCCGCGCGTCCAGCGCGGTCTGCGTGTCGTCTTCGGAGGCGGGCATCGCGCGCGCCAACTCGGCCGCGCTGGCGCCGGCCTTCAGCGCCTGCGCGCGGCAGGCGGCGGCCAGCGGCGCTTCGTCCAGCAGCGCGGCCACGCGCAGCGCCGCCAGGCTGCGCTCGTGCGCGACGCGCGAGCCGCCTTCGGGCGGCAGCCACAGCGCGTCGAACGCCGCCTGCGCCGCGGCGCGCAGGCCGGGCCGCTGCCGGCGCAGCGCCGCCACCGGATGCGCGGACGGCAGGCCGGCGCAGCGGTCCAGGGTATCGCTGCCGTCCGCGCCAGCGGCGGGCGCGGCATCGGCGGTGGCGGCCGGGGGCTTGGGATTCACGGGCGGGGCACGCGGCTTCGAAATGGGCTGCCATTGTGCGCGCCGCCGGCGCCATCGACGATGGCAGTCTGTCGGGAGTTCTGGGGGTCGCTTCGATGCGCCGCTGCCGTGCCCGTCGGTGGTACGTCAGGAATTCTTGTTATGGAACCGATGCGCCGCGCCCGCGCGTAGGGATGGTACGTCAGGAATTCTTGTTATGGTTTCGGTGCACGGCGAACCGCGCGCGTCCAGAGTACGTCAGGAATTATTGTTATGAAGCGCGCTGCACCGCTGCTGCGCGTGCGGATCGCACAGTGACGATGCCGATGCTGGTGGGGCCCGCTTCTTTCGGCTCAAGCGCGGCCGCGGTCGCCCGAAACGACCTCATGGCGACCGGGGCTTCGCACCCGGAACTCGCCGCAGCTCCCCTCTCGCAAAACGTTCAAGGAGTCTTCCGATGAATCTCCAGCGCCTCACGATCAAGGCCAAGTTGTATCTCGCATTCGGCAGCCTGGCCGCGATGTTGTTGATTGTCTCGTCGATCACGCTGACGGCGCTGGGTGGTGCCAACCAGCGCTTCGGCGACTACGTGCACGGCGTCAATGCCCGCGCGACCCTGGCCGGGCACGTTCGCACCGCCGTCGACGCCCGCGCCGTCGCCGCGCGCAACCTGGTGCTGGTGACGACGCCGGCCGACGCGAAGGCCGAGTACGCCGCCGTCACGGCCGCGCACGGCATCGTGCAGTCGCAGTTGGCGGAGTTGAAGAAGGTGGTCGCCGAATCCAGCGACGTGTCCTCGAAGGCCAAGGATCTGGTGGCGGAGATGGACCGCATCGAGATCAAATACGGCCCGGTCGCGCTGGCCATCGTCGAGCTCGCGGTTGCCGGCAAGCGCGAGGACGCGATCGCCAAGATGAACAGCGAGTGCCGGCCGTTGCTGGCGGCGCTGGCCAAGGCCGCCGACGACTACGCGTCCTACACCGAAGCCCATGCGCAGCAGCTCGTCGAAGCGTCGACCGCCAACTACGTGCGCCAGCGCGGCATCGCGATCGGCGTCTGCGCCGTCGCCTTCCTGCTGGCCCTCGGCGCCGGGCTGTGGATCACCCGCGGGCTGGCGCGCTCGCTGGGCGCCGAGCCCGGCCGCTTGAGCGAAGCTGCCGGCCAGGTGGCGCGCGGCGACCTGAGCCCGATCGCCGGCGCCGCCGGCGCGCCGGCGGGCAGCGTGCTGGCGTCGCTGTCGGCCATGCAGCTCAGCCTGGCCGGCATCGTGCGCCAGGTGCGCGACGCTTCCGAAGGCATCGCCACCGGCTCGTCGCAGATCGCGCAAGGCAACGCCGACCTGAGCCAGCGCACCGAGGAACAGGCCAGCGCGCTGGAGCAGACCGCGGCCACGATGGACGAGCTGAGCTCCACCGTGCGCAGCAACTCCGACAATGCGCGCCAGGCCGATCAACTGGCCAACGGCGCCTCCACGGTGGCCGGCGAGGGCGGCCAGGTGGTGGGGCAGGTCGTGCAGACGATGCGCGACATCAACGCCACGTCGAAGAAGGTGGCCGAGATCATCTCGGTGATCGACGAGATCGCGTTCCAGACCAACATCCTGGCGCTCAACGCCGCGGTGGAGGCAGCACGCGCCGGCGAGCAAGGGCGCGGCTTCGCGGTGGTGGCCGCCGAGGTGCGCTCGCTCGCGCAGCGCAGCGCCGGCGCGGCCAAGGAGATCAAGACGCTGATCGGCGGCAGCGTCGACCAGGTGGAGCAGGGCGCCACGTTGGCCGAGAAGGCGGGCGCCACGATGGAGGAGATCCTGGCCGCGGTCCGCCGCGTCGGCACCACGGTGGCCGAGATCAGCGCCGCCAGCAGCGAGCAGAGCACCGGCATCACGCAAGTCGGCCAGGCCGTCACGCGGATGGACCAGGTGACGCAGCAAAACGCCGCGCTGGTGGAAGAGAGTGCCGCTGCCGCCGAAAGCCTGCGCCTGCAGGCCGAGCAGCTGGTCAAGGCGGTGGCGGTGTTCAAGCTGGCGCAGGCCTGAACGGCCCGCGCGCTGCCGCGGCGGCGCTTCAGTCGATGACGACGTTCGCCTGCCTCACGAGGCGGGCGAACTTGTCCGTCTCGTCCCTGATCTGGCGCGCCATCTGTTCGGGCGTGTTGCCGATCGGCTCGGCACCGATCTCGGCCATGCGCTTCCTGAATTCCGGCGTGCGGATGATCTTCTGCATCTCGTCGGACAGGCGCGCGCTGACGACCAGCACGTTGGGCACCATGGCGATGATGGTCAGCGGCTGGAAGTCTTTCTGAAAGTCGTACGGCAGCTTCTTGTAGACGCTGGTGGCGATGGCGTGGTGCACCGCGCCGACCAGCAGCGTGTAGCCGTCGGGCCTGGCCTTGGCCACGGTGTCGGCGCCGAGCGTGGCGCCGGCGCCGGGCTTGCTCTCGACGATCACCGGCTGGCCGAGCGCGGCCTGCAGCCGCTCGGCCAGCGCGCGCGCCGCGCTTGCTTCGTTCTCGTCATGAAGGTCTCCGGTGGGTCGGGTGTGGGGCGGCTCAACGTGCCGCCGCGGCCAGCTGGCGGCAGACCGCCTGCGTGACCTGTGCCGTCGTCGCGTGGCCGCCGAGGTCGCGCGTGTGCAGCGCCGGCGTCGCGGTGACGGTCTCGATCGCCTGCATCAGGCGCTGCGCGGCGGCCGCCTCGCCGATGTGCTGGAGCAGCATCACGCAGCTCCAGAAAGTGCCCACCGGATTGGCCAGGCCCTGGCCCATGATGTCGAAGGCCGAGCCGTGGATGGGCTCGAACATGCTGGGGTAGCGACGCTCGGGGTCGAGGTTGGCCGTCGGTGCGATGCCCAGGCTCCCGGCCAGCGCGGCCGCAAGATCGCTGAGGATGTCGGCATGCAGGTTGGTGGCCACCACGGTGTCGATCGACGCCGGCCGGTTGACCATGCGCGCGGTCATCGCGTCGACCAGCTCCTTGTCCCAGCGCACGTCGGGGAAGTCCTGCGCGACCTGCGCGGCCACCTCGTCCCACATCACCATCGCGTGCCGCTGCGCGTTGCTCTTGGTGACGACGGTCAGCAGCCGGCGCGGGCGCGAGCGCGCCAGCTCGAAGGCGAAGCGCAGGATGCGCTCGACGCCGACGCGGGTCATCATCGAGACGTCGGTGGCCACCTCGATCGGGTGGCCCTGGTGCGCGCGGCCGCCGACGCCGGCGTACTCGCCCTCGGAGTTCTCGCGCACGATCACCCAGTCCAGGTCCTCGGGCCGGCAGCGCTTGAGCGGCGCGTCGATGCCCGGCAGGATGCGCGTCGGCCGCACGTTGGCGTACTGGTCGAAGCCCTGGCAGATCTTCAAGCGCAGGCCCCACAGCGTGACGTGATCGGGGATGTGCGGGTCGCCGGCCGAGCCGAACAGGATCGCGTCCTTGCCGCGCAGCGCCGCCAGGCCGTCGGCGGGCATCATCTCGCCGTGGGCGCGAAACCAGTCGCCGCCCCAGCCGAAGTCCTCGAACTCGAACGCGAAGCCGCCGCACGCGGCGGCCACGGCCTGCAGCACCTGGCGCCCCGCGGGCACCACCTCCTTGCCGATGCCGTCTCCGGGAATGGTGGCGATTGCGTAGGTCTTCACGGGGCTCATCCTGTTCGTTGCGTGCCGGTGCCCGGACTCTAGGAAATCGGCGCGAAAAGAATCGCGCCGCGATTCAATCCATGATTAACTACAGATTCACAGTCGAAGCGGCCCTGATGGACAAGGTGATGCCGGCCGACCTGGCCTTCTTCTCGGTGCTGGCGCGCGTCGGCAGCCTCAGCGCGGCGGCGCGCGAGCTGGGCATCTCGACGCCGGCCGTCAGCAAGCACCTGGCGCAGATGGAGTCGCGCATCGGCGTGCTGCTGCTCAACCGCACCACGCGGCGCATGAGCCTGACGCCCGAGGGCGAGCTCTACGTCGAGCACGCGCGCCGCATCCTGGGCGGCATCGACGAGCTCGAGCAGGCGCTGGGCGTCGTCAAGGCCACGCCGAAGGGGCTGCTGCGCGTCAACGCCACGCTCGGCTTCGGCCGCAGCCACGTGGCGCCGCAGATCTCGCGCTTCACCCGCAAGTTTGCGCAGGTCGAGGTGCAACTGCAGTTGTCGGTCGAGCCGCCGCCGCTGACCGACGACGCCTTCGACGTCTGCGTGCGCTTCGGCGCGCCGCCGGAATCGCGCGTCGTCGCCAGGCGGCTGGCGGCCAACCGCCGGCTGCTGTGCGCCGCGCCGGCCTATCTGGCGCGGCATGGCACGCCGCGCTTCCCCGAGGATCTGGCGCGGCACCAGTGCATCACCATCCGCCAGGGCAACCAGGCCTACGGTGTCTGGCGACTCACGGGCCGCGGGCGCCGGGGCACGTCGCAGTCGGTCAAGGTGGGCGGCGCGCTGTCGACCAACGACGGCGGCATCGCGGTCAACTGGGCGCTGGACGGCCACGGCATCCTGATGCGCGCCGAGTGGGACATCGTGCGCCACCTGCGCAGCGGCCGCCTGGTGCAGGTGCTGCCGCAGTACGAGACGCCGGATGCCGACATCTTCGCGGTCTATCCGCAAGGCCAGCGCGGCTCGCAGCGGGTGCTGGCCTTCGTCGATCACCTGGCGCAGGCCTTTGGCGGGCGCGAGATCGACGCGACCTGAGGCCGGGCGCACCTGCGCCATGCCGCGACGTAGCATCAGGGCATGAATGCACCCCCGACCCCGCCCGTCACGCTGACCCCGCCGCGCGCCGCGGCGGCGGCGCTGCCCATCGTCGTCGACTCGCCGCACAGCGGCACCGACTATCCAGCCGACTTCGGCGCCGTGCTGCAGGGCACGGCGCTGCGCCAGGGCGAGGACACCTGGGTGCACGAGCTGTGGGGCAGTGCGCCCGCGCACGGCGCCACGCTGCTGGCGGCCAACTTCCCGCGCGCCTACATCGACCCCAACCGCAGCCTGCACGACATCGACCTCGCGTTGCTGGCCGACCCCTGGCCCGGTCCGGTGGCGCCGGGCCGCAAGACCGAGCTGGGCATCGGCCTGGTGTGGCGGCTGATGGATGGCCAGCCGATCTACGACCGGCGGCTGTCCGCCGCCGAAGTGCAAGCCCGCATCGATCGCTGCTGGCAGCCCTATCACCGCGCCTTGAACGAGGCGCTGGACGCCGCGGGCGCGCGCTGGCCGCAGCGCTGGCACCTCAACGTGCACTCGATGCCCGACGAGGCCTACCGCCGCCTGGGCCTGCCCGAGAAGCCGCTGGCCGACTTCGTGCTGGGCAACCTCGACGGCAGCACCTGCGACGAGGCGACGCTGGCCGTGATCGAGGCCGCGCTGCAGGCCGCCGGCTACAGCACCGCGCGCAACGACCCGTTCAAGGGCGTCGAGATCATCCGCGCCTCCGGCCAGCCTGCGCGCGGCTGGCAGTCACTGCAGGTCGAGGTCAAGCGCTCGCTCTACATGGACCGCCAGCTGCAAAAGAACGCCGGCTTCGAGCGGCTGCAGGCGGCGATCGACGGGGCGCTGCAGGCGCTGGCGGGGTTCGTGAGGGGGCGGGTGGGGGCTTGAGGCTACGAGCGCGGCTGCAGGCCAGCCCCTGCGGTCTCGCCGCCCACCATCAACCCCAGGCTCTGCACTGCCGCCCCGGCCGCGCCCTTGCCGAGGTTGTCGAACACCGCGGCCAGCAGCACCTGGCCTTCAGCTTCGTTGGCCAGCACCAGCAGGCGCAGGTCGTCGCGTCCGTTCAGGACCTGCGGGTCCAGCTGCTGCAGCGTGGCGGCGGCATCGGGCGGCAGCAGCTCGATGCGGCGCTGCCCTGCATAACGGTCGGCCAGCGCCTGATGCAGCCGCACCGGCGTCGTGCCTTCAGGCAGCAGGCGCAGGTGCAGCGGAATGGTCAGCACGATGCCTTGCCGGTAGTGGCCGTAGGCCGGCACGAAGAAGGGCCGTTGGCTGAGGCCGGCGTGCTGCTGGATCTCGGGCACGTGCTTGTGCTGCAGTTGCAGGCCGTAGAGCTGCAGCGCGGGGGCCGAGGCGGCCTGCTCGCCTTCATGGCGCTCGACGCCGGCGTGGCCCTGGCCGGAGTAGCCCGAGACCGCGTGGATGCTGACCGCATGGTCGGCCGGCAGCAGGCCGGCGTCGACCAGCGGCCGCAGCAGCGCCAGCGCGCCGGTGGGGTAGCAGCCGGGGTTGCTGACGCGGTGTGACTGCGCGATGCGTTCGGCCTGGCCGGGCAGCAGCTCGGGGAAGCCGTAGGTCCAGCCGGACGCGGTGCGGTGGGCCGAGCTGGCGTCGATCACGCGCACCGTGGGGTTCTCGATCATCGCCACCGCCTCGCGCGCCGCGGCGTCGGGCAGGCACAGGATGGCCACGTCGCAGCGGTTCAGCGCGTCGGCGCGCGCGGCAGGGTCCTTGCGCTGCGCCGTGGGCAGCGTGATCAGCTGCAGGTCGGGGCGCGATTGCAGCCGGGCCAGGATCTGCAGGCCGGTGGTGCCCTGGTCGCCGTCGATGTAGATGCGGGCTGTCATGGTGCGCATCGTCGGCCCGGGGCTTGCAGCAGGCAAGTTGAATCTTGCAAACTGCTGATTCACTAAACCTGAATGAGGCCGGGATGCGCGAACTCAACCTCGACCGCCTGCGCACGCTGCTGGCGGTGGCCGACCTGGGCAGCTTCGTGGCCGCGGCGCGCGCGCTGCACCTGGCGCCGCCGACCGTGACGCTGCACGTGGCCGAGCTGGAATCGCGCCTGGGCGCGCCGCTGCTGGTGCGCGGGCGCGGCGCGGTGTCGCCCACCGGTGTGGGCGCGGCGCTGATCGAGCGCGCCCGGCGCCTGCTGGCCGAGGCCGACGAGGCGCTCGACGCCGTTCGCGCCCAGGCGCAGGGCCGCGGCGGCCGCGTGCGCCTGGGCGCGTCCACCGGCGCCATCGCGCACCTGCTGCCGCAGGCGCTGCAGGTGCTGGAGGCGCGCCATGCCGGCATCGACGTGCAGGTGCAGGTGCTGACCTCGGCCGAGACGCTGGCGCGGCTGGCGGCGGGCACGCTGGATCTGGGCATCGTCGCGCTGCCGCAGCCGCCGCTGGCCGGCGTGCGCATCAGGCCCTGGCGGCGCGACCCGGTGCTGGCCTTCCTGCCCGCGGCGTGGAGCGCGCCGAAGGCGCTGGCGCCGGCCTGGCTCGCGCAGCGGCCGTTGATCCTCAACGACAGCAGCACGCGGCTGGCGCGGCTGACCAGCGACTGGTTCGCGCGTGCCGGCGAGCGGCCGCGCGCGCGCATCGAGCTGAACTACAACGATGCGATCAAGAGCCTGGTGGCCGCCGGCTACGGCGCGGCGCTGCTGCCGCACGAGGCCAGCGCGCCGGCGCCCGAAGCGCGCATCCAGGTGCGGCCGCTGAAGCCCGCGCTGTGGCGGCCGCTGGCGCTGGCGCACCGCAGCGGCCGCGACGGCGATGGCGACGCCGCCACGCAGCAGGTGCTGGCGGTGCTGCAAGGGCTGCGCGATGCGAGAGCGCCGGCACCGGCGGCGGCTGCCAGCCAGCGGCTCAGCGCTTCTTCCCGCCGAGCAGCGAGCCCAGCACGCCGCGGATGAGCTCGCGGCCGACGGCCGAGCCGATGCTCTTGACGGCCGACTGCGCGGCCGATTCCATCAGCCCCGGCTTGCGGCCGCCGCGCGGGCCGGTGGTGCCGAACACCGCGTCCTTGACCATGTCCAGCATGCCGCCGCCGGCTTGGCCGGCGGGCTCCGGGCTGCCGGGCAAGTTGAGCGGCGCCGACGGGCTGTTGCCGCTGCCGCTGCCATCGGCCTGGCCGCCGGCGGGCGTCGCGGTGGCGCGGCCCTTGAGCTTCTCGTAGGCCGACTCGCGGTCCACCGTCTTCTCGTAGGTGCCGGCCACCAGCGAGCTGGCGATCAGCGCCTGGCGCTGCTCGGGCGTGATGGGCCCGATCTGGCTGCCCGGCGGAATGACGAACGCGCGCTCGGTGACGCAGGGCCGGCCCTTGGCGTCGAGGAAGCTGATCAAGGCCTCGCCGACGGCCAGCTCGGTGATCGCGGCGGCCATGTCGCCTAACTTCGGATTGGGGCGCATGGTGTCGGCGGCGCTCTTCACCGCCTTCTGGTCGCGCGGCGTGAAGGCGCGCAGCGCGTGCTGCACGCGGTTGCCGAGTTGAGCCAGCACGCTGTCGGGCACGTCCAGCGGGTTCTGGGTCACGAAGTAGACGCCCACGCCCTTGCTGCGCACCAGGCGCACCACCAGCTCGATGCGCTCCACCAGCGCCTGCGGCGCGTCCTTGAACAGCAGGTGCGCCTCGTCGAAGAAGAACACGAGCTTGGGCTTGTCGAGGTCGCCCACCTCGGGCAGGCGCTCGAACAGCTCGCTCAGCATCCACAACAGGAAGGTCGCGTAGAGCCGGGGCGCGTTGAGCAGCTTGTCGGCGGCGAGGACGTTGATGACGCCTTTGCCGGTCGGCGACTCAGGGCTTTGCCCGGCCGCCGACGCGCCCCCTTGGGGGGCCGACGCCGTAGGCGTCTTGGGGGCCATGGTGACCGTTTGCATGAAGTCGGCGATGTCGAGCATGGGCTCGCCGAAGAACTTGTCGCCGCCTTGCTCCTCGATCTGCAGCAGCCCGCGCTGGATGGCGCCCACGCTGGCGGCGCTGATGTTGCCGTACTCGGTGGTGAACCGGCTGCCGTTGTCGCCCACGTACTGCAGCATCGCGCGCAGGTCCTTCATGTCCAGCAGCAGCAGGCCGTTGTCGTCGGCGATCTTGAACACCAGGTTCAGCACGCCGGCCTGGATCTCGTTGAGCGCCAGCATGCGCCCCAGCAGCAGCGGGCCCATGTCGCTGACGGTGGCGCGCACCGGGTGGCCCTGCTCGCCGAACACGTCCCACAGCGTGGCCGGGCATTGCAGCGGCTCGGGCGTCGGCAGGCCGCGTTCCTTGAGGAGCGCGGCCATCTTCGGCGACACCGTGCCGGGCTGGGTGATGCCGGTCAGGTCGCCCTTGACGTCGGCCAGGAACACCGGCACGCCGATGCTGCTGAAGCTCTCGGCCAGCTTCTGCAGCGTGATGGTCTTGCCGGTACCCGTGGCGCCGGTGACCAGCCCGTGGCGGTTGGCCAGCGCGGGCAGCAGCTCGCAGACGATGTCGCCGCGCTCGGCGACGAGGATGGGGTCGGACATCGCAGGGCTCCGTGGGTCGGGCGGGTGGGTGGGTGGGTGGTGGCGGGCAGTCTAGTTCACGCCTGATGGCATCGACCAGCCGGTCAAGCCTGGCTGGCCCACCACGCGCCCGTCACCGTCCGCAGCCGCGACGACACGAACACGGCAATGTTGCGGTAGAGCGCCGCCACCAGCTCGGGGTGCTGCTGCTGCAAGGCCTGCAGGTCCTGCAGCGACAGCCGCTGCACGAGGGCCGCCTGGTCGGCCACGGCGTGGGCGCTGCGCGTGCCGCCGTGCAGCAGACCGGCCTCGCCGAACATCATGCCCGGCGAGACGCTGACGAGCCGCCGCCCGTCGTCGTCGACGATGCTGATCGAGCCGGCCGACAGCAGGTACAGCGCATCCGCGACCTGGCCGTGGCTGAACAGGCGCTGGCCGGCGTTGAGCGACAGCGGCTGCAGCCGCGCTTCCAGCGCCGCCGGGTAGATGCGGCGCGACGGCCGCTCGACCGCGTTGGAGCGCGTGCGCAGCTGCGCGCGGTTCATCATCGCGATGAAGACCGCCACCGCCGGCAGCCCGGCCAGCGCACCGCACCGCACGTTGGCCGCGCCGACGGCCAGCAGCTCGCGCCGCGGGTCGTGGCGCTGCTGCAGCAACTGGTCCAGCGCCTGGCGGTTGAGGCCCGATTCCAGGCTGCCGATCAATTTGAGGCCCGATTCCAGGCTGCCGATCAATGCCAGCGCGACGGCAGTGCCGGTCACCGCGTCGCCCTGCGCCAGCAGCCGCGCCCAGCCGCCGGGCTGCAGCAGCGGCGCCAGCACCAGCGGCTGCGGCAGCGCTGCCGGCACCGGGCCGACCACCGCGCCCAGCGCCGCGCCGGGCCACAGCGCCAGCCAGGCCGCATGCACCAGCGTGCCCGGCACCAGCGCCACCAGCGCCCAGGCGGCGTCGGGCCGCGCCGCTGGCGCCCAGCGGTGCATGCGCCAGCAGCGCCTGCGAGACCATCAGCGCCAGCGTGGCCAGCGAGCCCACCACGCCGGCCAGCGTTTCGCGCCAGGGGGCGGCGGGTGGGGTCATGAGGGCGCAGTGTGCCCAGGTCGGCGGCGCCAGCGCCCCTCGGTAGAATCCCGCACCCCGAACACCACGAGCAGCACCCGCGCCAGGCGCGGTCAGGCGCCAACGAAGCACCATGGCCGGACATTCCAAATGGGCCAACATCCAACACCGCAAGGGCCGCCAGGACGAGAAGCGCGGCAAGGCCTGGACGCGCGTGATCCGCGAGATCATGGTCGCAGCCCGCCAGGGCGGCGGCGACGTCAGCGCCAACCCGCGGCTGCGGCTGGCGATCGACAAGGCCAAGGCCGTCAACCTGCCGGCCGACACCGTCAAGCGCAACATCGACAAGGCCACCGGCAACCTCGAAGGCGTCAACTACGAGGAGATCCGCTATGAAGGCTATGGGCTGGGCGGCGCCGCGATCATCGTCGACTGCATGACCGACAACCGCGTGCGCACCGTCGCCGAGGTGCGCCACGCCTTCAGCAAGTACGGCGGCAACCTGGGCACCGAAGGCTCGGTGGCCTTCCAGTTCAAGCACTGCGGGCAGTTCGTGTTCGCGCCCGGTACCAGCGAAGAGGGGGTGATGGAGGTGGCGCTGGAAGCCGGCGCCGAAGACGTGATCGGCGGCGACGACGGCTCGATCGAGGTGCTGACCGCGCCGGCCGACTTCGAGGCGGTGAAGAACGCGCTGGAAGCCGCCGGCCTGAGGCCCGAGATCGCGGAAGTGACGATGCGCGCCGAGAACCCGGTCGAGCTCGCCGGCGACGACGCGGCGCGCATGCAGAAGCTGCTGGACGTGATCGAGGACCTCGACGACGTGCAGGACGTCTTCCACAACGCGCTGCTGCCGGAATGAAGGTCCTCGTGATCGGCGGCGGCGGCCGCGAGCACGCGCTGGCCTGGAAGCTGGCGCAGAGCCTGCGCGTGCAGACCGTCTTCGTGGCGCCGGGCAACGGCGGCACCGCGCACGACGGCACGCTGCGCAACGTGCCCATCGCCGAGCCGGCGGTGCTGGCCGACTTCGCGCAGCGCGAGAAGATCGCGCTCACCGTCGTCGGCCCCGAGGCGCCGCTGGCCGCCGGCGTGGTCGACCTGTTCCGCAGCCGCGGGCTGCGCATCTTCGGCCCCACGCAGGCGGCGGCGCAGCTCGAAAGCTCCAAGGCCTTCAGCAAGGCCTTCATGCAACGCCACAAGATCCCCACCGCGCGCGCGGCAACCTTCGACGACGCGGCCGCCGCCCACGCCTACGTGGATGCCGAAGGCGCGCCCATCGTGATCAAGGCCGACGGCCTGGCTGCCGGCAAGGGCGTGGTGGTGGCCACGACGCTGGCCGAGGCGCACGCCGCGATCGACGACATGCTGGGTGCCAACACCTTGGGCGTGCAGCACAACGACGGCGGCGCGCGCGTGGTGATCGAGGAGTTCATGGCCGGCGAGGAAGCCAGCTTCATCGTCGTGGCCGACGGCCGCAGCGTGCTGGCGCTGGCCACCAGCCAGGACCACAAGCGCATCGCCGATGGCGACAACGGCCCCAACACCGGCGGCATGGGCGCCTACAGCCCGGCGCCGGTGGTCACGCCCAATGTGCATGCGCGGGTGATGCAGGAGATCATCCACCCCGCGCTCAACGGCATGGCGCGCGAGGGCATGCCCTTCACCGGCTTCCTGTACGCCGGGCTGATGATCGACGCCAAGGGCCAGCCGCGCACCGTCGAGTTCAACTGCCGCCTCGGCGACCCCGAGGCGCAGGTGATCCTGATGCGGCTGAAGAGCGACCTCTTCGAGCTGCTGCTGCTCGCCGCCGACGGCATGCTGGACCCGCATCAGCAACTGCAGTGGGACCGCCGCACCGCGCTGGGCGTGGTGATGGCGGCGGCGGGCTACCCGCTGGCGCCGCGCAGGGGCGATGCCATCCACGGCGGCCCGCCGGCCGGCGAGGACCTGAAGGTCTTCCACGCCGGCACCGCGCTCGACGGCGGCGTGCTGCGCACCAGCGGCGGCCGCGTGCTGTGCGTCACCGCCTTGGGCGATTCGGTGCGGCTGGCGCAGGCGCGCGCCTATGAAGGCGTGCGCCAGATCCAGTTCGACGGCGCGCAGTGGCGCAGCGACATCGGCCACCGGGCGATCAAGCACTGACCATGGACACTGTTGCCGTTCGAGATTACCTGCTGGACCTGCAGCGCCGAATCGTGCAGGCGCTGCAAGCCGACGACGGCAAGCCCTTCGTCAGCGACGGCTGGACCCGCCCCCCCGGCGGCCGGCTGCAAGGCGACGGCCTGACGCAGCTGGTGGAGGACGGCGGCCTGCTGGAGCGCGGCGGCTGCAACTTCAGCCACGTGACGGGGCACGGCCTGCCGCCCTCGGCCACGCAGCACCGGCCCGAGCTGGCCGGCGCCGCCTTCGAGGCCATGGGCGTCAGCCTGGTGCTGCACCCGCGCAACCCGCACGTGCCCACCGTGCACATGAACGTGCGCCTGTTCGCGGCGCGGCCCGAAGGCGCGCCGCCGGTGTGGTGGTTCGGCGGCGGCATGGACCTCACGCCCTACTACGGCGTGGCAGCCGACGCGGTGCACTTCCACCGTACGTGCCGCGACGCGCTGGCGCCCTTCGGGCCCGATCTGCATCCGCGCTTCAAGCGCTGGTGCGACGAGTACTTCTTCCTGAAGCACCGCAACGAGCCGCGCGGCGTGGGCGGCGTCTTCTTCGACGACTTCAACGAACTGGGCTTCGAGCGCAGCTTCGCGATGCTGCGCGCGGTGGGCGATGCGTTCTTGCCGGCCTACCGCCCCATCGTGCAGCGCCGCCGCGACATGCCCTACGGCGAGCGCGAGCGCGACTTCCAGGCCTACCGGCGCGGGCGCTACGTCGAGTTCAACCTCGTGTTCGATCGCGGCACGCTGTTCGGCCTGCAGTCGGGCGGGCGCACCGAGAGCATCCTGATGTCGATGCCGCCGCGCGTGCAGTGGCGCTACGACTGGCGGCCCGAGCCGGGCACGCCCGAGGCACGGCTGACCAGCGACTTTCTGCGCCCGCGCGACTGGGCCGACGAGTCGGCATGACGCAACAGCCCGCGCGCCTGGGCTTGTTCGGTGGCAGCTTCGACCCGGTCCACAACGCCCACCTGGCACTGGCGCGGCTGGCGCTGGCCGAGTTGCGGCTCGACCGCCTGCTGTGGATCCCCGCCGGCCAGCCCTGGCAGAAGCAACGCAGCCTGACCCCCGCCGCCGACCGCGAGGCGATGCTGCGCCTGGCGATCGCCGGCGAGCCGCGCTTCGTGCTCGACCGCCGCGAGCTGCTGCGCCAGGGCCCGAGCTACACGCTGGACACCGTGCGCGAGCTGCGCACCGAGCAGCCGGGGGCGCAGCTCGTGCTGCTGATCGGCCAGGACCAGTACGCCGGGCTGCACACCTGGGCCGGCTGGCAGGAGCTGCTGACGCTGGTGACGCTGGCCGTCGCCAACCGCCCCGGGCCGCTGCCGCCGGTGCAGCCCGAGGTGCTGCGCCAGCCGCACCAGGTGCTGCCGCTGCCGATGCTGGACATCGCGGCCACCGAGATCCGCGCACGCGTGGCGCGCGGGGAGCGTATCGACCATCTGGTGCCGCCCGAAGTGGCGCGCTATATTGACCAGCACGGGCTCTATCGCCCTGAAGCCGGGAGCTGAATGGACATCCGAAAGCTGCAGCGGGCCATCGTCGATGGCCTGGAAGACGTGAAGGCGCAGAACATCGCGATCTTCAACACCGAGCACCTGTCCCCTTTGTTCGAGCGCGTGATCATCGCGTCGGGCACCAGCAACCGGCAGACCAAGGCGCTGGCGTCGAGCGTGCGCGAGACGGTCAAGAAGCGCGGCATGGACGTGCTGCGCACCGAGGGCGAGGACAACGGCGAATGGATCATCGTCGACTGCGGGGCCGCGGTGGCGCACATCATGCAGCCGGCCATCCGCGACTACTACCACCTCGAAGAGATCTGGGGCGGCAAGGCGGTCAAGATGCGGCTGGCCGACGGCAAGGCGGTGGCGTTGCCCAAGGCCAGCGAGGATGTCTCGGCGCCGCCGGGCAAGCCCAGGCCGGCCGTCAAGGCCGCACCGCCGGCGAAGAAAGCGGGGGCCAGGAAGGCGGCGGCCAAGAAGGCGCCGGCCCGGAAAGCGCCGCTGAAGAAAACCGCGGCGAAGAAGCCTGCCGCCGGCAAGCCCGCGGCCAGGAAGCCCGCCGTCAAGAAGCCCGCCGCCCGCAAGACGCCGGCCCGCAAGGCTTGAGCCCATGAAGCTGCTGGTGCTGGCCGTCGGCCAACGCCAGCCGGCCTGGGCCGACGAGGCCTGGGCTGACTTCGCCAAGCGCTTTCCGCCCGAGATGCGGCTGGCGCTGAAGGCGCTGAAGGCCGAGCCGCGCAGCAGCGGCAAGACGGCCGCGCAATGCATGGACGCCGAAGGCCGGCGCTTCGAGGCCGCGTTGCTGAACGACGCGCGCGGCGCGCGCCGCGTGCTGCTGGACGAGCGCGGCAGCCGCTTGACCAGCGCACAGCTCGCCGAGCGGCTGGCCTTCTGGCGCGGCGACGGCCGCGACGTCGCCTTGCTGATCGGCGGCCCCGACGGCATCGCCCCGGCGCTGAAGACAACGTGCGACGAAAGCCTGCGGCTGTCCGACCTGACGCTGCCGCACGCCTTCGCCCGTGTGCTGCTGGCCGAGGCGCTGTACCGCGCGTGGTCGCTGCTGGAAGGGCATCCGTATCACCGGGAATAGCCGCCGTCGGCGAGCAGCGCGTCCAGGTCCAGCCGCTGCGCGCGGTCTTCGGCGCTGCCCAGCGGCTCGTGGCTGGTGACGATGCAGCAGCGGCTGCGGTCGTCAGCCAGCGCCGCCAGCGCCTGGCTGACCACCCGGGCCGAGCGCATGTCCAGCGCCGCCAGCGGCTCGTCCAGCAGCAGCACCGGCGTGCCCACCGCCAGTGCCGCGGCCAGCCCCGTCTTGCGTCCGCTGCCGGTGGACAGCTGGTCGATGCGGCGGCCGAGAAACGGCGTCAGCCCCAAGGCTTCCACCCAGGCGGGCAGCGCCTGCGGCTGCAGCGTCGGGTACAGGCCGGCGATGAAGTCGAAGTATTCCGCCGGCTTCAGATGGCCGAAGGCGATGGGTTCGGCGCCGCTCCAGAACACCTGGCGCCGGTAGTCCAGCGGGGCCTCGTGCGCGGCGATGCCCTGGCAGTGCAGCACGCCGGCCGCAGGGGCCAGCGCGCCGGCCAGCAGCTTCAGCAGCGTGGTCTTGCCGCTGCCGTTGCCGCCCTGCACCCAGGTGAGACCGGGGCCGAAGGCATGCGACCAGCGCTGGAACAAGGGCCGGCCGGGCCAGCCGAAGCTCAAGCCTTCGGCGCTGAGCAGGGCGGCCGTCACTGGACAACCCTCTGCGCTGCGCGCTGCGGGATTCGCGCTTGGGAGCGGCCCGGCGCGCTCATGCCGGCACCGATTCCCAAGCCGTGGCGCATAGCAGCGCCGCGCACAGCAGCCAGCGCAGGGCGCGCGTGGCCGTGGCCTCGGCGTCGGAAGCTAACGCCTGAAACAGGCTGCTTTCGATCAACACCAGCAGGTACAGCAGCGCCGGTACCGCGCGGGCGCCGACGCCGGCCAGCGTCACCACCAGCACGGGCAGCGCCAGCAGCAGCGGCAGCAGGGCCACGGCGGCGGTGGCGCGGTCCAGTTGGCGGCCGGCCAGCGGCAGCGCGGCGCAGGCCGCGTGCCAGGGCGCCTGCATCTGCCGCAGCCGCTGTCGCAGCAGGGCCACCAGTGGCAGCGACAACAAGGCCAGCACGGCCAGGCCCGGCCCTTGAACGGCCGGTCCGGCCCAGGGGCTGGCCGCCAGCGCCGGCATTGCCGCACCGCCCAGCAACAGCAGCAACGCGCTGCCGCGCCCGGCCCGGCGCCGCAACGGCAGCCACAGCAAGGCATGGCTCCAATGACGCGGGCGGACGGCGGCGAGAGCGTCCGGCCGTGCCGTCGCGGCGATGAACCGGCCGGGCCGCGCGGCGCAACGCCGCGTCCAGCCCATCAGCGCCATCGCCAGCGTCAGGGCCAGTAACAGCGCCAGCACCCAGCCCAGGCCGGCCAGCACGGCCGTGGCCGCCGCCGCCGCAGGGCCGGCGCGCAGCAGCCAGAGGGCCAGCCCCAGTGCCGGCAGCGCCAGCGGTGGCACGACGAACCAGCCGAGCAGGCGCAGGTCGGACGCTCGCCGTTCAGCATCGCTCAGCGGCAGAGCCTGTTCCTGCTGCGCCCACGCGCGCGGCCACCACAACGGCCGCGCCAGGACCAAGGGCAGCAGCGCGATCAGCGCCATGGCGACTGCCGCCATCAGCCAGTCGGCGCTGCCGGCCCAACCCGGTGC
Organism: uncultured Rubrivivax sp.; assembly: GCA_964470565.1. GTDB lineage: Bacteria > Pseudomonadota > Gammaproteobacteria > Burkholderiales > Burkholderiaceae_C > Rubrivivax. Next base: position 9,592 of record CAYYDJ010000031.1, on the reverse strand, counting down.
TGCGGCCAATTCGACGGCGCCCCCCAACAGCGGTAACGCCAGCAGCGCAGGCAGGCCCAGAAGGGCATCCGGCACGCCGGCGCTCAGCGCCAGCGCCGGCAGCAGCAGGTAGATCCCCCAACGACGCAGCGCCAGCAGCAGCGCCAGGCGCGCATGGCGTAGGCGCATGCGGTGGTAGTCCAGAGCCATTGCCGCATTGAACCACGCAGGCCGGACCCGGTGCCGCGGCACGCCACAATCGCCGCCATGCGCCTGCCCAGCCAGCACGACTTCGTCTACCTGGCCAGCCAGAGCCAGCGCCGCGCCCAGTTGCTTGATCAGTTGGGCGTGGCGCACCGCCCGTTGCTGGCCGACGCGCTGGAAGACGCCGAGGCGCTGGAGGCCGAGCGCCTTGGCGAGACGCCGCGCGACTACGTGCAGCGCGTCACGCTGGCCAAGCTGGCCGCGGCGCGGCAGCGCCTGCGCCGGCGCGGCCTGCCGCCGGCGCCGCTGCTGGCGGCCGACACCACGGTGGCGCTGGGCCGGCGCATCCTCGGCAAGCCGCGCGATGCCGCCGACGCGGTGGCGATGCTGGCCGCGCTGTCGGGCCGCAGCCACCGCGTGCTGACCGCGGTGGCGCTGGCCTGGGGCCCGCGGGCCACTCGGCAGCAGATGGCCTTGAGCGAGTCGCACGTGCACTTCGCGCCGCTGCCGCCCGAGCTGATCGACCGTTATGTGGCCGGCGGCGAGCCCATGGGCAAGGCCGGCGCCTACGCGATCCAGGGCGCCATCGCCGGCTGGGTGCGCCGCATAGCCGGCAGCCACAGCGGCATCATGGGCCTGCCCTTGTTCGAGACGGCGCAGCTGCTGCTGCAGGCCGGCGTGCGAATCGGCGGCGAGTCGGTGGCACGCACGTAGACTGCATCCATGGCCAGCCAAGACATCCTGATCAACTGGGCCCCGCAGGAGACGCGGGTGGCGATCATCGAGAACGGCGCCGTGCAGGAGCTGCACATCGAGCGCACGCTCGAGCGCGGCCAGGTCGGCAACGTCTATCTGGGCAAGGTGGTGCGCGTGCTGCCGGGCATGCAGAGTGCCTTCGTCGATGTCGGGCTGGAGCGCGCGGCCTTCCTGCACGTGGCCGACCTGCATCCGCACTCGGGCGGTTGGAACAACGGCGGCGCGCGCGGCGAGCCGATCCCGCCGATCGAGCGCCAGGTGTTCGAAGGCCAGACGCTGACCGTGCAGGTCATCAAGGACGCCATCGGCACCAAGGGCGCGCGGCTGTCGACGCAGATCAGCATCGCCGGGCGCATGCTGGTCTTTCTGCCGCAGGACAACCACATCGGCATCAGCCAGAAGATCGGCAGCCCCGAGCTGCGCGAGCAACTGCGCAGCCGCATGCAGGCGCTGGTGGGCCGGCCCGAGGACGGCGGCGGTGGCGGCTTCATCCTGCGCACCAACGCCGAGGAGGCCAGCGACACCGAGCTGGCCGACGACATCGCCTACCTGCGCAAGGCCTGGGACCTGATCCGCGAGCGCAGCCACACGCAGCCGGCGGGCAGCCTGCTGCACCAGGACCTGAGCCTGGCCGAGCGCGTGCTGCGCGACCTCAGCACCGAGGCCACGCAGGCCATCCGCATCGACAGCAAGATGCAGTTCGACGCGCTGCACGTCTTCGGCGAGACCTACATGCCCGGCGCCGTGGCCAAGCTGGAGCACTACAGGGGCGAGCGCCCGATCTTCGACCTCTTCGGCATCGAGGAGGAGATCGTGCGCGCGCTGGCGCGCCGCGTCGACCTCAAGAGCGGCGGCTACGTGATCTTCGACCAGACCGAGGCGCTGACCACGGTGGACGTCAACACCGGCGGCTTCGTCGGTGCGCGCAACTTCGACGACACCATCTTCAAGACCAACCTCGAAGCCGCCGGCGCGATCGCGCGGCAGCTGCGGCTGCGCAACCTGGGCGGCATCATCATCGTCGACTTCATCGACATGGCGCGCGAGGAGCACCAGCAGGCCGTGCTGGCCGAGTTCCGCAAGCAGCTCAGCCGCGACCGCACGCGCACCACGGTGAGCGGATTTACGCAGTTAGGCCTGGTGGAGATGACGCGCAAGCGCACCCGCGAGAGCCTGGCCCACATGCTGTGCGAACCCTGCCCCACCTGCCAGGGCCGCGGCCAGGTCAAGACCGCGCGCAGCGTCTGCTACGACATCCTGCGCGAGATCCTGCGCGAGGCGCGCCAGTTCAACCCCAAGGAGTTCCGTGTCGTCGCCAGCGCCGCGGTCGTCGAGACCTTGCTCGACGAGGAAAGCGTGCACCTGGCAGGCCTGAGCGAGTTCATCGGCAAGCCCATCAGCCTGAGCGCGGAGCCGACGATGAATCCGGAGCAGTACGACATCGTGCTGCTCTGATGGCGGCAAACCCGCTCACCGCACCGCGTTCCTCACCCCACCCAGCAACCGCAACCCGTTCGCCACCACCAGCAGGCTGGCCCCCATGTCGGCGAACACCGCCATCCACATGGTCGCGCTGCCCAGCAGCGCCAGCACCAGGAAGACGGCCTTGATGCCCAGGGCGAGCGCGATGTTCTGCCACAGCACGGCATGGGTCTTCTTCGACAGGCGCAGGGTCTCGGGCACGCGGCGCAGGTCGTCGTTCATGATCAGCACGTCGGCGGCCTCGCGGGCGATGTCGGTGCCGGTGCCGCCCATCGAGAAGCCGACCGTCGCCGCAGCGAGGCTGGGCGAGTCGTTGACGCCGTCGCCGACCATGCCCACGGCCTGCGTGGCGGCCAGTGACTGAACGGCTTGCAGCTTGTCCTGCGGCAGCAGCTCGGCCTGCACCTCGCTGATGCCGAGTTGCTGCGCGATGGCGCGCGCGGTGGTCGGGTTGTCGCCGGTCAGCATCAGACAGCGCACGCCCAGGGCCTGCAGTTCGTCGACCGCCGCGCGGCTGCCGGGCTTGACGGTGTCGGCCACCGCGAACAGCGCCAGCACGGCGCCGTCATCGGCCAACAGTGAAAGCGTGCGTCCTTGCGCTTCGTGCGCCTGCAGCGCCGCCTCGATGGCGTCAGAGCACAGGCCGCGCTCGTGCATCCAGCGGTGGTTGCCCAGCCGGTAGAGGCGGCCTTCGACCTGGCCTTGCACGCCGCGGCCGGGCTCGGCGGCGAAGCCGTCGACCGCGAGGACTTGCGCCTGCGGCAGCCCGGCGGCCAGCGCCTGCGAGACCGGATGGTCCGAGCGCGCCGCCAGGCTCCTGGCAATGGCCAGCGCCAGCGCGGCCGGCAACGTGGGCGACAAGGGTTCGTGCGCCACCAGCCGCGGCCGGCCTTCGGTCAACGTGCCGGTCTTGTCCAGCGCCATCACGCGCAGCCGGCGCGCCTGCTCCAGGTGCACGCCGCCCTTGATCAGGATGCCGCGCCGGGCGGCCGCCGCCAGGCCGCTGACCACGGTGACCGGCGTCGAGATCACCAGCGCGCAGGGGCAGGCGATGACCAGCAGCACCAGCGCCTTGTAGACGGCCTGCAGCCAGGGCCAGCCCAGCAGCAGCGGCGGCAGCAGCGCAACGGCCAGCGCCAGCACGAAGACGGCCGGCGTGTAGACGGCGGCAAAGCGGTCGACGAAGCGCTGCGTCGGCGCGCGCTGCGCCTGCGCCTGTTCCACCGCGTGGATGATGCGCGCCAGCACGGTGTCGGTGGCCGCTCTGATCACGTTGAACTCCAAGGCACCGCCCTGGTTGATGCTGCCGGCGAAGACCTCGTCGCCGGGGCCCTTGTCGACCGGCAGGCTCTCGCCGGTGACGGGCGACTGGTCCACCGCGCTGCGGCCGGCGCGCACGCGGCCGTCCAGCGCCAGCCGCTCGCCGGGCTTGACGCGCACGACGGCGCCCACGGTCACGGTCTGGGCGTCCTGCAGCGCCCAGCGCCCGTCGCTCTGCAGCGTCTCGGCCTGCGGCGGCGACAAGGCCAGCAGCCCGGCGATGGCGTGGCGCGCGCGTTCGACCGAGCGCGCCTCGATCGCCTCGGCCAGCGCGTACAAAGCCATCACCATCGCGGCCTCGGGCCACTGGCCGATCACGAAGGCGCCGGTCACCGCGACGCCCATCAGCGCGTCGATGTTCAGCTCGGCGCGCGCCAGTGCCGCCAGGCCCTGGCGCAGCACGCCCAGGCCTGACAGTGCGATGGCCACTGCCGCGGCGGCCATGCCGGCCGCTTGCCACGGCCACGTGGATGGCGCCAACAGGTGCAGCAGCTCGGCGCCCAGCGCCACCGCCAGCGCCGTGCCCAGGCGCCAGCGCTGCGCCCGCCGGGCGCGCGCATCGGTGGCCGCCGGCGCGCCACAGGCCGATCCGCCGCAGTCGGCACCGTGGATCTGAAAGCCGTGCGCATGGGCGTGCTGATCGCCGTGGGAGTCGCCGTGAGAGTCGCCGTGGGAATGGCCGTGGGAGTCGCCGTGCCCACGGTGGTGATCGTGGTGGTGGTGGTCGTGAAGCTGCTGTGCGGTCTGTGACATGCGGTTCTTTCCCTGCCTGCGGGCATTGGAAAGCCTGTAGCTGCTACAGAGTCAAGCCCCTACACTGCGCGCAGGAGACCTGCATGAAGATCGGTGAACTGGCAGCCGCGTCGAGCACGCCGGTGGAGACCATCCGCTACTACGAGCGCGCGGGCCTGCTGCCGTCGCCGGCGCGCACCGGCGGCAACTTCAGGGACTACGAGCTGCCGCACCTGGAGCGGCTGCAGTTCATCCGCTACTGCCGCGGGCTGGACATGTCGCTGGACGAGGTGCGTGCGCTGCTGCGCGCCAGGGACGATCCGGCGCAGGCCTGTGCCGACGTCAACGCGCTGCTGGACCAGCACATCGGCCACGTCAGCCGACGCATCCGCGAGTTGCGCGTGCTGGAGCGGCAGTTGAAGGAGCTGCGCCAGCGCTGCAGCACCTCGCAGGCCGCCGCGTCCTGCGGCATCCTGGCCGGGCTGGTGGAAGCGGCACAGGAGGCAGGTTCGACATCGACATCGACATCGACGGTGGCACGCGAGCCGGGCCACCTGCGATCGGTGCACGGACGCTGAGCCTGCAGGCCCGCGGCGCGGCGGCCCGCTCGCGGCGCCTCACGTCAATCGCGCAGCAACTCGCGCACCCGCGCGCGCAGCGCCGGCAGCAGCTCGTCCTCCATCCAGGGGTGGGCTTTCAGCCAGGGCGTGTTGCGCGGCGACGGGTGCGGCAGCGCAAAGACCTGCGGCGCCAGGCGGCGCCATTGCTGCACGGTGTCGGTCAGCGTGCGCTGGCCGCCGTCGCTGCCCAGCACCTGGCGCTGCGCATGGTGGCCCACCAGCAGCGTGGTCTGCACCGCGGGGAGCTGGCGGCGCAGGCGGTCCAGCCACAACGGCGCGCATTCGGGCCGCGGCGGCCGGTCGCCGCTGGCGCCGCGGCCGGGGTAGCACAGGCCAACCGGAATCACCGCCACGCAGGCGGCATCGTAGAAGCGCTGCGCATCGATACCCATCCATTCGCGCAGGCGCTCGCCGCTGGCGTCGTCCCAGGGGATGCCGCTGGCATGCACGCGCGCGCCCGGCGCCTGGCCGATCACCAGGATGCGCGCCCGCGCATCGGCCTGCAGCACCGGCCGCGGGCCCAGCGGCAGGTGGGCTTCGCAGACGCGGCATTGGCGCACGGCCGTCAGCAACTCGGCGAGTTCATCCTTCATCTTTTTTCGCTGCCGCGCCGCGATCGAGCAGCGCCCGCTTGTCCTTCACCTTGGCCCACTCGTCGGCGTCGGGCAGCGCCAGCTTGGTACGGGTGATGGGCTTCCAGACCCGCGACAGCTGGGCGTTCAGCGGGATGAAGTCCTGCTGGTCGGCCGGCACGTCCTCTTCGGCATGGATGGCGTCGACCGGGCACTCGGGCACGCACACGGCGCAGTCGATGCACTCGTCGGGGTCGATGGCCAGGAAGTTGGGGCCTTCGCGGAAGGCATCGACCGGGCACACGTCCACGCAGTCGGTGTACTTGCAGCGAATGCAGGCTTCGGTGACGACGAAGGTCATGATGCCGACGCCGCCGTGCCCGCTGGCGCCGCTGCCGCTGCTGCCGCGGCCTTCTCGCGCTCGACCCGCGCGGTGACGTCGCGCGCGACGGCCACCGATCCCAGCGGCGTGCCGGCGTCGTCGCACACCAGCGCGAAGCTCATCTCCACGTACAGCCGGCGGCCCGAGGCATGCTGGGCGCGCGTCAGCGTGGGCCGGCCGCCCAGCCGCGTGCGGCCTTGTGCCATCGCCGCGTCGAAGCCGCGCCAGTGCGCCTGGCGCAGAGGCGGCGGAATGATGATGTCCAGGTTCTGGCCCAGCGCCTGTTCCATGGGATAACCGAATAGCTCGGCGGCTGCATGGTTCCAGCGCCGGATCATGCCCTGGCGGTCGGCAAAGATCACGGCTTCGGCCGCCTGGTCGAGGATGCGATCGGCGTCGACGGGCGCGCCGGCGGGGGCTTCGTTGGACATGGCAGGCAGTATCGGCAACGTCAGAAGATCCAAATGAAATGCATCTTATGCCCGAAGCATGCCGCCGACGGCAAGGCTGTGCCGTCAGCAGGGCTTCGTGTCGCCGGCCGCGGCTACCAGCAGGCCGCGCCCTGGGTGTTGACGTACAGCGAATACAGCGACTGGCTGGCCGCCATGAACAGCCGGTTGCGGGCCGGGCCGCCGAAGCACAGATTGGCGCAGCGCTCGGGCAGGTGGATGTGGCCGATCGGCGTGCCGTCGGGGTGGAACACGCGCACGCCGTCGCGCCCCGGGCCCAGGCCCCAGCCGGCCCATAGGTTGCCGTCGACGTCGCAGCGAAAGCCGTCGGGTGCGCCTTCCGCGTCGGGCGTGTGGAACACGCGGTCGTTGGACAGCCGGCCTTCGTCGTCGACGTCGAACACGCGGATGCGGCGCGGCAGCGTGCCGCTTTCCACGACATACAGCAGCCGCTCGTCGGGCGAGAAGGCCAGGCCGTTGGGCCGCTTGATGTCGCCGCAGGCCACGCTCAAGCTGCCGCTGCGCGGGTCGAAGCGGTACAGGTTCGTCGGCAACTCCACCGGCGCCACGTGGCCTTCGTAGTAGCCCAGGATGCCGAAGGGCGGGTCGCTGAACCAGATGCTGTCGTCGCTCTTGACGATGATGTCGTTGGGCGAGTTCAGCGGCTTGCCCTGGTAGTGGCTGGCGATCACGGTGATGCTGCCGTCGTACTCGACGCGCAGCACGCGGCGGCCGCCGTGCTCGCAGGCCAGCACCCGGCCCTGGCGGTCGCGCGTGTGGCCGTTGGCAAACTGCGAGGGCTGGCGCCAGGGGCTGACCTTGCCGGTGCTGGCTTCCCACTTCAGCACGCGGTTGTTGGGGACGTCGCTCCACAGCAGGTAGCCACCGTCGCCGACCCACACCGGCCCTTCGGACCAGCGGCAGCCGGTGTACAGGCGCTCGACCGCGGCCGTCGTCAGCCGGTAGGGTTTGAAGCGCGGGTCCAGCGTCTCGATGGCGGGGTCGGGGTAGCGCGTGGCGGGTTGCCAGGCATGGTCGGCGGCGTTGTAGTTCATGATCGGCCCAGGTCAATGGGGGGACCGCATTGTGCGGGCGGCGCGGCGACGTGGTGCGGGTGTGGTCAGCCCTGCAGCAGCGCGCGCCGCGCCGCCGCCAGCACCTGCTTCGTCAGACCCTCCAGCAGCGCCGAGGCGGCACGCGCCTGCTGCCAGTGCAGCGGCACGTCGAGCGTCAGCCCGGGCACCAGCTCGACGAGGCTGCCGTCGCGCAGCGCCGGCGCCACCAGCACCTGCGGATGCAGGCCCCAGCCCATGCCGGCCAGCGCCGCGCTGACGAAGGCCTGCGACGACGGCAGCGTGTGGCGCGGCAACTCCACGTGGCGGTGGCACAGGCGCCGCACCCAGCGGGCCTGCAACTCGTCCTTGGCGTTGAACACCAGGCTGGGCGCGCGCGCCAGGCTGCCGGCGCCGACACCGGCGGCGAAGTGGCGCTGCACGAAGGCCGGGCTGGCGGCGGCCAGGTAGCGCATCGCGCCCAGCGGCCGGCTGCTGCAGCCGGCGGCCGGGTGCGCAGCGGCGGTCACCGCGGCCAGCACGGCGCCGCTGCGCAGCCAGCCGGCGGTGTGGTCCTGGTCGTCGACCGCCACGTCCATCAGCACCGGCGCCTCGGCGGCGAAGGCGGCCACGGCCGGCGCGAACCAGGTCGCCAGGCTGTCGGCGTTGACGGCCACCGGCAGCGGCACGCGCCCCACGCCCTCGGGCGCCAGCGCGGGCAGCGCGCCCTGCAGATCCTGTTCCAGCAGCCGCACCTGGTCCAGGTGGCGGCACAGGCGGCGGCCGGTCTCGGTGGCGCGGCAGGGCTGGGCGCGCACCACCAGCGCGCAGCCCACGCGCTCTTCCAGCAGCCGGATGCGCTGCGACACGGCCGAGGGCGTCACGTGCAGCGAGCGCGCGGCGCGCTCGAAGCTGCCTTCACGCACCACGGCGGCCAGCGCGGCGAGGGCAGGGTAGTCGAGCATGAGCAGATTCAGTCGGGCTTCACGAGCTTTAGCGAAGAGAGTTTGTCTTCATCGGCCGTTGCAGGCAAGCTGAGCGCCATGTTCGACGCCATCGCACCCCGGATCGCACCCGAGATCGCACCCACGATTGCCGTCTTCCTGCAAGGCCTGGCGCTGAGCCTGGGGCTGATCGTCGCCATCGGCGCGCAGAACGCCTTCGTGCTGCGCCAGGGGCTGCGCCGCGAGCACGTGGGCAGCGTGGTGGCCTTCTGCGCCGCGGCCGACGCGCTGCTGATCGTCGCCGGCATCGCCGGCATGGCGCAGGCGCTGGCCGGGCGCCCGGGGCTGGCGCGCGCGCTGGCGCTGGCGGGCGCGGTGTTCCTCGCGGCCTACGGCGTGCAGGCGCTGCGGCGCGCCAGCCGCCCCGGCCAACTGCAAGCCGCGCCCGCCGGCAGCGGCGCGCGCCGCGCGGCGGTGCTGGCCCAGGCGGCGGCCTTCACGCTGCTGAATCCGCACGTCTACCTCGACACGGTGCTGCTGGTCGGCAGCATCGGCGCCCAGCAGCCGCCAGCGCTGCGCGGCTGGTTTGCCGCCGGTGCCAGCGCCGCCAGCCTGGGCTGGTTCGGCCTGCTGGGCTACGGCGCGCGCCGGCTGGCGCCGTGGTTCGCGCGGCCGCGTGCCTGGCAGATGCTGGACGCGCTGATCGGTCTGACGATGCTGCTGCTGGCCGCGCTGCTGCTGCGGCATGTGGGCATCGGAGCGGGCACTTGAGGGCCGTTTAGGGCCTGCTAACGCTATGGGAGGGCTCGCGCCGCCGCCTGGCTGCCCCCAGGGCTAGGCACGAGCGAGGCCGCGTGCCGATGGCACGCAACGAGCGAGCAACGACGCCCTGGGGGCAGCCAGGCGGCGGCCCTGCGGGTGATCTCAGCAAACAGCCGCCAGCCGCGTTGCACGGCTTGCCCAGGCGCGCAGCATGGGCTGCGCCGCGCGCCTTGCTGGCGACTGTTTGCTGAGTCACGCGAGCCCTCCCATAGCGTTAACAGGCCCTAGGGTCTGTTAACACTAATTGCAATGCTCGCCGCCATGCTTGACACTGCTCG
>CAYYDJ010000030.1:0-36579 GCA_964470565.1 uncultured Rubrivivax sp. | reverse complement strand
TGGTTGGCGGACTCCTGCTACTTCACGCTGGTACGGCTGGTGGGGGGCAGGTCAACGAATCGCTATGAGCCACGTTACCGATGAGGCGACGCACAGGTTAAATCCAGTTTCCCCCTATCGCCGTCGGAGGCGCCATCTGACACTGCCTGCACATTCAACAAGTGCAAAGCAGCATGTCTCAAGAACCCGCCTTCCTCAACCTCAAGCAAAGCGTGGCGCTGCTTGGGGTCAGCGAACGCACATTCCACCAACTGCGCAAGCAGGGTCTGATTCCGCCCCCGCTGGAACTGGGCCCGCGCTGTTTGCGCTGGCCCCGCGCCGAGCTAATTGATTCGGCCATCAAGCTCGCCCCGCGCCAAACCACCAAGGCCGAACCACCCCAGCTCACCAGGGCCCGTGAGGCGCGAAAGGCGGGCCAGTGATGGCCCCCGCCGACGCGCAGTCCAACGCAGACCACCGCAAGCGCTTCGAGCACCTGCGCGCGGTGTTGGCCCTGAAGGGCCACGAGCTGCACGCCACAGACAGCGGCATCTACATCGTGCGGCGCTGGGGCTTGTGCCGCGATCTGCGCGACCTGGCCGAGGTCGAGGCATTCGCTCGACAGGTAGGTGCCGCATGAGCAGCGCCGGCATTGACTTCGCCGCGCTCCACGCCTGCGAACAGGCGGTGCGTTGCGCACGTGGCGTCTTGAACCGCCGCGGTGTTCCAGTTCTCACGGCAACGGCTGTTGCTGAGCTCGCCGCGGAATACGCGCGGCGACGAGGCTTCGCGCTGTCACTCGCTGATGCGACGGCAGAAGCCAGCGAGCAATTGCGCCGCGCATACCGGGCGCGCACCTGATGCAGGACGCGCCCATCGGCCAGGTGCTGCAGCGCCTGGAGAACTTCAAGCTGCGCGAGAACGGCCGCGCCCGCTGGCGTGCGTGCTGCCCGGCACACGGCGGCCGCAATCCAACCGCGCTGTCGATCGGCCTCGGCGACGATGGCCGGGTGTTGCTGAAGTGCTGGCACGGCTGCGGCGCTGATGAAGTGGCCGGCGCATTGGGCCTGGAGCTGCAGGACCTGTTCCCGCCCAAGCCGCGGCCTGGCGATGGCTACGAACCGATGAAGTACCGCCGCGGCAGCAACGGTCAGCGCGGCACGCTGCGCCGCGGCCTGCTGACTGCGAGCCAGGCGCTTGATGTATTGAGTATCGAAGTTATGCTGGTTGTCGTCTGTGCCGCCGACATGGCCCGCGGCAAGCTGCTGGACGATGACACCCGCGGTCGGCTGCTGCAGGCCGCCGCCCGGGTCAACCTGCTGATTGACGAGGTGCGCGCGTGAGCGCCGAGGCGAAGCTGGACGCGGCGATCGCGTCGATGGGCGGAGCCGCTGCCGTGGTGGGTGCTATCGCGTCCCCTAGCCTGCAGGCCGTGCGCGGCAGTGCCTTCGTGCACTCCTTCGTCGCGCCTGACCCCGTGGTGGAAGCCATCCCCGCCACCGGCCGCGGGCGACTGATCGCGCTGACAGGGCCGACAGGCCACGGCAAGACCACCATTGCCGCCGCGATGCAGGTGTTGATCGCCAACGGCTTGAACTTCGCCGGCCGCGACACCGCGCAGGGTCGCGTACTGGTGCTGTGCGGCGAGAACCCGGACGACTACAACCTGCACCTGATCGCCACGATGGTGGACATGGGCCTTGAGCCCGCGGACCTGGACGACATCTTGGTAGTGCCGTCACGCTTCGCCATCGATCACGAGTTCGACTACCTGCAGGAAATGCTGCAGGACTTCGGCGAGGTGATCGCGGTCTTCGTGGACACCTCCGCCGCGTTCTACTTCGGCGACGACGACAACAGCAACACCGATCAGTACGAGCATGCATCGAAGCTGCGGATGCTGACCACGCTGCCGGGGCGTCCGGCCGTGTTCGTGCTGTGCCACCCCACCAAGAACGCGCACCGCGACAGCCTCTTGCCGCGGGGCGGCGGCGCCTTCCTCGCCGAGGTCGACGCCAACCTGACCGTCTGGAAGGACGAGGCCGGCCTCGTGTCGCTGCACTGGGGCGGGAAGATGCGCGGGCCGAACTTCGAGCCGCTGCGCTTCGAGTTGAAGCCGCTGGAGTTGCAGGACTACCCCGACCACAAGGGCCGACCCGCGATATCCGTGGCTGCGCGCTACGTCCCAGAAGAACGAGCCGAGCAACTGCAGGCCAAAGATCTGGACGACGAGGACCGGCTGCTGGTGGCCATGCAGAAGAAGCCTGGCGCCAGCGTCGCCGAGTTGGGCATGGCGTGCGGGTGGACGGGTGGAACGGGCAGGCCGAACAAGACCCGCACCGCGCGCCGGCTAGACGCGTTGCTGGGGCACGGCCTGGTTTCGCAGGATCGCAAGGGCCGTTGGCTGCTGACCGCCAAGGGCCAGAAGGAGGCGGAGAAGCTGCCATGAAAAGCGGTACGACGAGCGGTACGGCCGTGCAAGCGTACCGGCCGGTACGGGGGCGGTACGAAACGCTGGAAACCCGCATGAACACTGGCCTTTCTGCGGTACGGCTCGCGGTACGCGGCCGGTACGTTAGCCCGGTACGTACCACACCCCTTCTAGGGGTGGTACGTCCGGTACGGCTGGAACGATTCGGGATGAAGGAGGCGTGGGGGAGAGCGCTTGCCCCACATCCCGATTGCCTAAAAATGAGGCACTGCAGCCGTGCGCTCGTCACCAGTGGCAGACGGGTCCTCCGCCAAACTGCACGCTGTTGCACGCTGTGCGCACTGTCGCGCACTCAACCCACCACCCAATCCGCCATCAACGGAGGAATGACGATGCTCGACGAGCTACGCCGACTGCTGCAAGCGCTAACGCCACACCAACGTCGGATCCGAGCCAAGCGCCGGCTTGAAGCCATCCTACGCGAGCATGGAATTGGGCGAGGCGAGGCAACGCAGATAACGAACCACTACTTCGCACAGGCCCGGCAAGGCCCTAAATCGGGCCGCTGAGAGGCGATCGACCGCTGGGCAATACAACCCCACACACCACGAAAGGCGCGCCATGAGCGACACCATTGAAGTCCAGACCGAAGCCATGCCGGACGACACGCCCGAACCCGAGGTCAAGAACCCGGCCGGCCTGATCGCCAAGAGCCGCGCACTGCTGGCACGCAACGCCGAGCTGACGGCGCGCGTGACCGAGCTGGAAGGCCAGTTGCAGACCGCCGCATCCGAGCACGAGAAGTTGCAGGCGAGCTTCAACGACTTCCACATCCGCCGACCTTTGGCCCGTCTTGCCGAGGAAGTCAGTTCGCTGCCAGATCTATGGATCGCGGAGCTTGGCAGGTTCTACGACATCAAGGCGGCGGACGACGACATCGGCGTCTTCACCAAGGACGGCAAGCGCTGCACCTGGCCCGCCGGCTACGTGAACGCCGGCAAGCCATACGCGTTCACTGCCGCTGACCTTTGGCACCTGCTGGCCGAGCCCGCGTGGAGGGCTCGGGGGCTGAAGCAGCCGGCCGAACCACAAGCCGCCAGGTTCGCCGACCTGATGCGTTACTTCGGCCCGAGCGGCAGCGGCGCTACGGCTTCTGCCTATCGCGGCCTCACGTCGCATACCCCGACGCGCGACCCCGCGCCGACGCCCGCCGCGCCCGCCTTCGGCTTGCGCTGATCGACCCGCCTGCTTAAAATTGTGGCACCGCCTGGCCACGCCGGGCGGCACCCCTCAAGGCGCCACGCGCCACCGCGATCCGTTGACGACGGCCGCGAATCAAGCTCATTGATTCCGAAAGGCCTAACATGGCTGTCACGCAGATCGCGGACGTTGTCGTCCCCGACCAATTCTCCGCTTACGTCGTCGAGAACTCGCTGGTCAAGTCTGCCCTCGTGCAGTCGGGCCTGGTGGTCCGCAACGGTGCCATCGATGCCCAACTGCAGGCCGGCGCCGACTCGTTCAGCGTCCCGTACTGGAAGGACCTGGGCGACGACGCCGCCGACATCGCCAGCGACAACCCCGCCACCATCGCCACGCCGCGCAAGCTCAGCGCGGGCAAGCAGGTCATTCGCAAGAGCTTCCTGCACGCCGGCTGGAGCGCGATGAACCTGGCCTCCGAACTGGCCGGCAGCGACCCGCTGGCGCGCATCCAGGAGCGTGCTGCAGCCTACTGGACCCGCGAGGCGCAGCGCCGCCTTGTCGCGTCGCTGACCGGCATCCTGGCGGACAACGCCGCCAACGACGCGGGCGACATGGTGGTCGACATCAGCGCGGCTGCCGGTGCAGCGGCCAACTTCAGTGCGGGCGCCGTCATTGACGCCGCCGCCACGCTCGGCGACGCGCTGCGCGACCTGACCACGATCGGCATGCACAGCGCCACCTACAAGGCAGCGCTGAAGGCCGACCTGATCCAGACCGTGCCCAGCTCACAAGGCGGCTTCATCCAGATCTTCCGCGGGCTGGGCATCATCATCGACGACGGGCTGCCGGTGGCCTCGGGCACCTACACCACGGTCTTGTTCGGGGCCGGCGCCTTCGGCTACGGCATGAGTGCGCCGCGCATCGCCGCGGGCACCGAGGTCGAGAACATCCCGGGCGCCGGCAACGGCGGCGGCCAGCAGATCCTGCACTCGCGCGTCAACTTGGCCCTCCACCCGCTGGGCTTCCAGTGGAAGGAAGCGAGCGTTGCCGCCGATAGCCCCACGGTGGCGGAGCTGGCCACTGCGGCCAACTGGGATCGCGTGGCGGCCACGCGCAAGCATGTGCCCATCGCATTCCTCAAGCACAAGCTCGCCTGATGCCGCGCCCGCTGCCCGGCCCCCGCTTCACGAAGAACGGCAAGCGCGTCGGCGCGGCGCGCAAGACACCGCCCGCGGACGCTGCAGCGCGCGTGCAAGACCTCGCGGCCAACGGCGCCACGAAGATCGGCATTGCGCATGCGCTGGGCGTGGGCATCGACGTTCTGGGCCGGTGGTTCGACGAGGACCCCGGCCTGGTCGAGGCCTTTGTCGCGGGCCGCGAACGTGAACGGCTGGTTCTGCACAACGTGCTGTATCGCGCCGCGACCGAGGGCACGGGCAAGGATGCGCTGATCGCGGCCATGTTCCTGCTGAAGGCCCGCCACGGCTACCGCGAGGGCGACCAGCAGGAGCAGGCCAACCGCGTGAGCATCAACTTCCAATTGCCCGGCGCGCAACCGCTGGACAAGTTCACCGTCGTCGAAAATGACCCAGCAAGCGATCGAACTCAACGACTTTCAGCAGCGCCTGCTGTCCGTTCCTGAAGAACTGGACGTGTTCGCCGGCGGCGGGCGCGGCGGCGGCAAGTCGTACGGCCTGGCGCTGCTCGCGCTGCGTCACTGCGAGCAGTACGGCGAACGCGCGCGGGTGCTGTACCTGCGCAAGACCTACGCCGGCTTGCGCGACTTCGAGCTGGTGACGCGCGAGCTGTTCGGCCTGGTCTACGGACAGGCGGCCCGGTACAACGCGGCCGAACACATCTGGCGGCTGCCGTCCAGCGGCTATCTCGAACTGGGCCAACTGGAGACGCACGCTGATTACAGCAAGTACCAGGGCAGATCCTTCACGCTGCTGCTGGTCGACGAAGCCGGGCAGTATCCACAACCGGATCTGCTGGACCTGATGCGCAGCAACCTGCGCGGCGCGAAGGACATCCCGATCCGCGTGGTCATGGCGGCCAACCCCGGCGGGCCGGGACATCATTGGCTGGCGAAGCGCTTCGTGTTCCAGGCCGGGCCGTGGAAGGCCCTCCACGAAGAGAAGTCGAAGCGGCGATGGGTCTACGCGCCGTCGACCTACGACGGCAACCAGTTCATCGACCGCGAGCAGTACCGCGAGCAGTTGGAAAGCGCCTGCCCGACCGATCCCGAGCTGCTGCGCGCCTGGCTCACGGGCGACTGGGCGGTGAACCGCGGCGCCTACTTCGCGATGGTGCTGGACGAGCACCGCAACGCAGTGGACCCGTGGAGCATGATCCCCGAGAGCTGGGACTACTGGCTGGCGCACGACTTCGGCAGCGCGGCGCCGAGCGTCACCTACATCATGGCCAAGAGCCCGGGCGACCAGCACCAGGGTGTGTTCTACCCACGCGGCAGCGTGGTGCTGGTGGACGAACTCGCCGCGGTGCGCCGCGACAACCTGAACACCGGCCTGGGCTGGACGGCCGCCGTAACAGCCGAGGAAATCAAGCGCATGTGCAGCCGCTGGGACGTGCGGCCCCGTGGTGTGGCTGACGATGCATGCTTCGCACGATCAGGCTACAGCTCGGGGTCCATCGCCGAGGAATTCGCGCGGCACGGTGTGACCTTCCAGCCCGCAAAGAAGGCCGACCGCATCACTGGCTGGACCTTCATGCGCCGGATGATGGCTGACGCAGGAAAGCCGGACGTGCCGGGCCTGTACATCAGCAGGGGCTGCAGCTACTTTTGGGACACCGTGCCCTACCTGGCGCGCGATCAGAAGCGCGTCGAGGACGTGGACAGCAGCGGCCCCGACCACGCCGCCGATGCGTGCCGTTATGGGTTGTTGAGGGTGCGCAACGCTGCGACCGTCGAGCCGTTCCGGATGTGACCGGCTCAATTTTGAGCCCGTCGCCTGCGCGCAAGTGCTGCAGCGGGCGCCGGCCCCGAACCCGCAAGGGGCCGGCGGCCACACGAAGAAGGTTGTTGCGTCCAATGGGGCGACACAACAAGCCGCCTCGCCCTACGCCGAGGCCCTCGCGGCCACTGGCACGAGCCGGCACCTTGAAATGGAGCGGCGGACAGACTGGCGGACGAGCACCCGAATGCCCTGAAACCTTTGATTTCATGCGGGCCTTGACAGACTCCGACTCCGCCAGCACAACGCCTTGATCTTCAAGGCGTTTTTGCTTCCTGGCGGCACCGCCAGCGCGCTTGCCGTGACCTCCGCGGCGCCGTGCTGCAAGACGGCCCAGGCCGCCCCTCCGCCGCGGAGGGTGCTGCGACCGCCGGCCTTGCATAAGCTTGCACGATCGCCGGCGCCGTGCCGGATGAAGGAGGCGAGCGATGAGCAGTGAACGATTGCGTGCCGCACGGCTCGTCGTCAGCGACGGCATCGTCGAGTTCATCCACGACGTGCCCGCAAAGCGCAACCCGATGAACGACGATCTGCGCGCCGACTACCTCGAACTGCTGCAGCGCGTCGAGAACGACAGCAGCGTGCGTGCGGTCGTGATCGCCGGTGCCGGCGGCAGCTTTTGCGCGGGCGGTGACCTCAACCTGGTGGCGTCGTTTCAAGGCGAGGACCCGTCGCAGCGCAGCGCCTCGTCGACGATGCGCGAGCGCCTGCGCACCGCGCACCGCTGGCTCGACCGCTTGCGCCGGCTCGACGTACCGGTCATCGCCGCGGTGGACGGGGCGGCCTACGGTGCCGGCGCCGGTCTCGCGCTGCAGGCGGACTTCCTGCTGGCGTCGACGCGCGCGGTGTTCTGCCTGTCGTTCGTGAAGATCGGCGCGGTGCCGGACTTCGGCGCGTTGCACACGCTGCCGCGCATCGTCGGCCTGGCGCGCGCGAAGGAACTGGCGATGACGGGCCGGCGCTTCGATGCGCAGGAGGCGCATCGCCTGGGCATCGTGCTGTCGCTGCACGAGCCCGAGGCGCTGCTCGCCGATGCCCGCACGCTGGCGGCGCGCCTGGCCGAAGGGCCGCGCGACGCGATGGGGATGATCAAGCATTCGCTCAACCGCAGTTTCGAAACCGACGCCCAGACCATGGCGGAGATCGAAACGCACCAGCAGGCCGTGGCCGCCAGCACGCCGTTCCACGCGGCGGAGGTCGAGCGCTTCCTGCGCAAGCAGCCGTTCCGCTACGACTGGGATCGTCGCCCCTGAAGCGGCCCTGCGTCGTGCACGGCGGCGCATCGGCACCCGGTGGATGCCGGGCAGCGGTTCAGCGGCCGTTCACGCGCTCCAGGCGGCTTGCGCCTGCCCGCTGCGCAGCGCGGCGAGGATGGCCTCGGTGTGCTCGCCGGCCGCGGGGATGGTGCCCGGCGTCACGCGCTGGCCGTCGAAGCGCGGCGCCGGCGCCGCCTGCAGGAAGCCCTGGCGCTCGAAGAAGGTGCCGCGCTGCACGTGGTGCGGCTCGCGGGCCGCTTCCTGCGGGCTCAGGACCGGCGCGGCGCAGGCGTCGCAGCCGCTGAAGACGGCCCACCACTCGTCGCGCGTGCGCGTCTCGAAGACTGCCTGCATGCGCGCCTTCTGCGCCGGCCAGCGCTCGCGATCCCACTGCTCGGCGAACAGCGGATCCTCGGCGAGCCCGAGCTTGTCGAGCAGCAGCCGGTAGAACTGCGGCTCGACCGCGCCGGTGGTGAACCAGCGGCCGTCGGCGCAGCGATAGGTCGCATAGAAGTGCGAGGCGTCGTGCACGCTGTGGCCGCGTTCCGTGCTCACGATGCCCTTGGACTGCGCCGCCAGCAGCAGGCCCATCGAATGGGCCGAGCCGTCGACGATGGCGGCATCGACCACGCAGCCCGCGCCGCTGCTGCGCGCCTGCAGGATGCCGCCGAGCAGGCCCACCGCGAGATAGAGCGCGCCGCCGGCGATGTCGCCGACGACCGAGAACGGCGTGATCGGCGGTTGGCCCGCCGGGCTGGCGGCCCACAGCGCGCCCGACAGCGCGATGTAGTTGTCGTCGTGGCCGGCCCTGTCGGCGAGCGGGCCGCTCTGGCCCCAGCCCGTCATGCGGCCGTAGACCAAGCGCGGGTTGCGGGCGCGGCAAACCTCGGGGCCCAGGCCGAGGCGTTCCATCACCCCCGGGCGCATGCCCTCGATCAGCGCGTCGGCGTCGGCCACGAGGTCCAGCACCGCGTCGCGGCCTTCGGTGCGCTTGAGGTCGAGCGCGATCGCGCGCTTGCCGCGGTTGAGGCTGGTCTGCGCGCCGAGCTGGCCGGTGCCGCCGTCGAGGCGCTGCACCACGATGACGTCAGCGCCCAGGTCGGCCAGGTGCATGGCGCAGAAGGGCCCGGGCCCCACGCCCGCGATCTCGATGATCCTGATGCCGGAGAGAACGCCCATGTCGATCGCCTGCCTTCCGGTGCGAGGGTTGAGTCAAATACGAAGTGTCGAATAATAGTACGAAATACCGTACTATCATGCGCGCCAAGCACTACGCCACGCGGCGCTCGCGCCCTTGCCAGTACTTCTCGCGTACCACCCGCCGCAGCACCTTGCCGGCCGACGACGTCGGCAACTCGCCGACGACGCTCACCGATTTCGGCGTCTTGTGGCCGCCGAGCCGCTGGCGCACATGGGCGATCAGTTCAGCCGCGCTCACGGTCGCGCCGGTGTTGAGCACCACCTCGCCGTGCACCGCCTCACCCCATTCGGGATGCGGCACTCCCACGGCCGCGGCCTGCATCACCGAGGGGTGCGACAGCAGCGCCGCTTCCACCTCCGAGGCGTACACGTTGAAGCCGCCGCTGATGATCATGTCCTTCTTGCGGTCGACGATGTAGACGTAGCCGTCTTCGTCGAGGCAGCCGACATCGCCCGAGCGCCAGAAGCCGCCGTGGAACTCCTGTGCCGTCGCTTCAGGGTTTCGGTAGTAGCCGCGCACGGTGCTGCGCGAGCGGAAGCACAGCTCGCCCACCGCACCATCGGCAAGCTCGTTGCCGTCGTCGTCGCAGATCTTCATTTCGACGTTCGTCACCAGGCGGCCGGCGGACCCCAGCCGCTGGCGCTGGCGCGGCGTGGCGGCCGCGTGGTCCTTCTGCTCCAGGCAGGCCATGCCGGAGAAGTTCTCGCTCGCGCCATAGCCCTGCGCGAAGATGGGGCCGAAGCGTTCCAGCAGCGCGGCCAGCTTCTCCGGGCTGATCGGCGAGGCACCGTAGGCCAGCGCGCGCAGCGAGGAGAGGTCGGCGCTGCGCGCGCCGGGCAGCTCCAGCAGCCGATACATCAAGGTCGGGACCAGCAAGGCGTGCGTGATGCGCTCGGCTTCGACGACCTTGCACCAGGCGTCGAGGTCCGGCTGGTTCATCGTGTAGCCCGTGCCGCCGGCCATCAGCGCCGCCGCAAAGGTGCCGAAGGTGCCGTGCGACAGCGGCGTGGCCGAGAGGAAGCGGCTGCCGCGGCAGGGGCTGTACTCGCGCATGTAGGCCAGCCGCGTGTCGGTGATCGCCATGATGTTGTCGATCGAGTACATCACGCACTTGCCGCGCCCGGTGGTGCCGCCGGTGAAGCGCAGCAGCGCGACGTGTTCGCGGTCGTCGAGCTCGACGCCGGTCTCGGCGTCGGAGGCGGCGTTCACCAGCGCCCAGAAATCCAGCACGCCTTCGCGCGGCACCGCCAGCGGGTCCATCGCCACCATCGTGCAACCGCGCTCGCGCAGCGCATGGTAGTAGTGGTCCACGCGGTCGGCTTCGAGGAAGACGACCTTCGCCTGGATGTGGCCGACCTGCCACAGGTGCTCGTCGACGGCGTCGCGCAGGTTGGTGTAGGCGCAGGTGGCCTCCTGCTTGAACACCATGGGGTAGTGCAGCAGGCTGACGTTGTCGTTCTGCACGATGAAGAGCGCCGTGTCGCCGCGCTGCAGGCCGAGCGTGCTGCGCATCATGTTGGCGATGCGGTTGGTCAGCAGCCGGTACGCCTCGAAGGTGTAGCGGCGATTGCGCTCGACGTTGACCACGCAGGTCTGGTCGGCGTGGTAGCGACAATGCTGGCGGAAGAGGCGGCCGAAGTTGATCAGCATGGTGGTCTCGAAACCTTCAGTCGAGCTTGACGTTGGCCTGCAGAATGATCTTGCGCCAGACCGCATGGTCGGCACGCAGTGCGTCGGCAAAGTCCTGCGGCGTACCACCGCGGACGTTGAGGCCGATCGCCTCGAAGCGGTCCTGCACCGCCTTGTCGCGCAACGCAGCGTCGGCCGCCTTCGCCAGGCGCTCGACGATGGCGCCCGGCGTGCCGGCCGGTGCGAGCATGCCCAGCCAGCCTTCGGTCTCGAAGCCCGCGATGCCGGCCTCCTGGAAGGTGGGCACATCGGGGAAGGTGGCGGTGCGGTGCGTGCCGGTCATCGCCAGCGCTTTCATCTTGCCGGCGCGCACGTAGCTGAGCGCGCCAGGCTGGGTGATGAAAGACGCGTCGATCAGCCCCGCGAGCACGTCGTTGATGCAGGGCGTCTCGCCCTTGTAAGGCACGTGGACCAGCTTGATGTGCGCCTGCGTGGCCAGCACCTCGCCATACAGGTGCGGTGTCGTGCCCGGCCCGGACGAGCCATAGGTCAAGGGCTTGGGCGCCGCCTTCGCCATGTCGATGAACTGCCGCAAGCTGGCGGCGCGCGATGACGCCGGCACCACCATCACCAGCGGCGTGCTGGCGACCTTGACGATCGGCGCCAGGTCCTTGAACGGGTCGTAGGGCAGCTTGCTGTACAGGCTGGGCTGCTGGATCAGCGAGGTCACCGTCATCAGCAGCGCGTAGCCGTCGGGCGGCGACTGCACGACGGCACTGGCCGCGAGCATGCCGCCGGCACCGGGGCGCGGATCGGGCACCACGGGCTGGCCCAGTTCGAGCGACATCCTGTCGCTGAGCAGCCGCATGGCGATGTCGGTCACGCCGCCCGGTGTTCCCGCGCCCAGCAGCCGCACGGGCCGCGACGGGTAGGGCAGTGCCTGCGCGCGCACGCCGGGGGCGGCCAGCCATGTCAGCGCCGCGGCCGCGGCGCCGGTGACGATGCTGCGACGTTGGCGCTGGCGCCGATGTGTGGTTCGGTTCATCTGCTCGTCTCCTGGCTGCGTTGACGCCGGCAGATTACGCAGCGAGCGTTGCCGGGCCACCTCACCTTTGGAGAGGGCGGCGCGATGCGAGGCCGCTGCGGCGGGAGCCACCCTCTCTCGCGGAGAGGTTCTGCGCCGGTGGGCGACTCCTAATCTGACGCCGGATCCACTCAAATTCCAAGGAGTCAACATGGTCGACAAGACCCTGATCGGCAAGGTGCTCGGCAGACGCAGCGTCGTCGTCGAGACCGGACGGCTGCGCTTCTTCGCCAGCGCCATCGGCGAAACCGATCCGATCTACCTGAGCGAGAGTGCCGCGCGCGACGCCGGCCACCCGTCGCTGCCGGTGCCGCCGAGCTTTTTGTTCTGCCTCGAAGCCGAGGCGCTGCAAGGCGTGACGGCCACCGCCGCCGCCGGCTTCGACCCGGGCCGCGTGCTGCACGGCGAGCAGCAGTTCACCTACCACGCCATGGCTTACGCCGGCGACACGCTGACCTACGACGTGAGCTTCGTCGACGCCTACGACAAGAAGGGTGGCCTGCTCGACTTCGTCGTCAAGGAAAGCCGCATCACCAACCAGGACGGCAAGCACATCGCCGACCTGCGCTCGACCATCGTTCAACGCAACGGCTGAAGAGACCCGCATGACGCAACCCATCCGACCCGGCGAGCTGCGCGTCGGCGACCAGCTGCCGGCGCTTTCGCTGCCCCCCATCTCGCGCAAGACGCTCGCGCTGTACGCCGGCGCCTCGGGCGACCACATGGCCGTGCACATCGACCTCGATGCCGCCCGCCGGGCGCGTTATGTCGACGTCTTCGCACACGGCATGCTGTCGGTGGCCTACCTGGGCCGCATGCTGACGGGTTGGGTGCCGCAGGAGCGCATCCGCGACCTCAAGGTGCGCTTCGTCGCCATCACCCATCTCTACAACGCGCCGCAGTGCAGCGGCGAGGTGCTGGAGCTGTTTGAACACGACGGTGAACGCCGCGCGCGCGTGTCGCTGCGCGCGGCCAACCAGTACGGCCAGGACAAGATCGTCGGCGAGGCCATCGTGGCGCTTGCCTGAGGCCACCGGATCCCTCGAATTCCCCATCACGCAAAGACAGCAAGGAAGCACTGACATGAGCAGCACGAAACTCGCAGGCAAGGTCGCCCTCGTCACCGGCTCGGGCCGTGGCATCGGCCGCTCGGTGGCCTTGAAGCTGGCCTCGGAAGGCGCGCGCATCGTCGTCAACGACATGGACCTGGAGCCGGCGATGGCCGTCGTCGAGGAGATCCGTGCACTGGGCAGCGAGGCGGTGGCCTGCCACGGCAGCGTCAGCACGCCGGACTTTGCCGAACGCTTCATCAAGACCGCGGTGGACACCTACCAAGGCCTCGACATCATCGTCAACAACGCCGGCTACACCTGGGACAACGTGATCCAGAAGATGAGCGACGAGCAGTGGTACGCCATCGTCGACACCCACCTGACGGCGCCGTTCCGCATCCTGCGTGCCGCACAGCCGGTGATCCGCGCTTACGCCAAGGCCGAGGCGGATGCCGGCCAGGAGGTGTTGCGCAAGGTCGTGAACATCTCGTCGGTGGCAGGCACCTGGGGCAGCGCGGGCCAGGCCAACTACGCGTCGGCCAAGGCCGGCATCGTGGGCATGACCAAGACGCTGGCGAAGGAGTGGGGCCGCATGAAGGTCAACGTCAACTGTGTGGCCTACGGCTTCATCCGCACCCGCCTGACCGAGATCTCGGCGCAGAGCGACACCACGATGAAGATCGATGGCCACGACATCAAGGTGGGCGTCAACGCCGAGTTGTACGACAACGCCAAGACGCTGATCCCGCTGGGCCGCCCGGGCACACCCGAGGAAGCGGCCGGCGCCGTCTACATCCTGTGCATCCCCGAGTCCGACTACGTGAGCGGGCAGACGCTGATCTGCGGCGGCGGGCGCGGCGGGTTCTGAGGACCCGTTTGCGTCGGCTTGGCCGTCCGGGCCGAACGCCCTGGCTGCGACGTGCCGCAGCCGGAGAGTCCCGCCCGGGCGATGCAATCAGAACGAGTAGCTGAAGCCGAGGTTCACCGTGGTCTGGCGCTTGCCCGCCAGCGGCACCGTATCCCAGTAGTTCTGGGACGAGAAGCGCGAGTGCGAGCCGTTGCTGGCGGCTGCCAGCGTGCCCCAGAAGGACATCTGCTTGTCCAGCGCATAGTCCAGCCCGAGCGTCACCAACGTGCCCCTCTTGCCGCCGTAGGGCGTGCCGCCGTCGAAGGGCTGCACCGGTCTGTCGATGTTGGAGCCGCCGCTGTAGACCGCCGCGCGCAGCAGCAGCGGCTGCGAGACCTGATAGTTCACGCCGACCCAGTACTGGCTGGCGCGCTTGGGGTTGGTGGTGCCGTTGGCGTCGGGCGCCGAGAGCTGGTTCCAGCCGGCGAACAGCTTGGCTGCGCCGAGTTGATAGGTGCCGCCGACGATGACTTCCTTCGAGGCGTTATAGACGTTGTCGTAGCGCCCCGGCGTGCACGACTGCTGCCCGTCGCCGCAGGCGGCCGTGTCGTAGATCAGGTGCAGCGTCAGCGGACCGGACGCGTAGGCAGCATCGAAGCCGAGCTTGGTGCCCACGCGCGCGGCGCCCACCTTGCCGCCGGGCGAATACTGGACGGCCAGGCTGGCGCCACCGAAGTCGGGCGTCGCGTACTCGAGCGCGCCGGGCGCCAGGTTCCAGTTGCGGCCGGCCACCAAGGTCGCCGAGCCGCTCCAGTTCTGGCCCATGGGGTCGAGGAACCACACCGAGTTCGAGATCGAAAGGTTCTTGCCGAACTGCAGCTTGCCCCAGGCGCTGTTCTTCAGGCCGACATAGGCACGCCGGCTCCAGAGGTTGCCATCGTTGGAGCCGCCCTTGTCCGAGCCGAAGCCGGTCTCGAGGGTCGCAAAGCCGATGCTGCCGCTGTCGAGCTTGCGCTCGGCAGCGATGGTCAGCATGCTGGTGCCCCATTGGTTGGAGGCGGCGCGCGACACGGTGCCGCTGCTGCCGTCGGGCTTGGCCACGTTGGTGGTCATGTCGTAGCCGGCCACCACGCGGCCGGAAATCGACACGTCCGTGCCGGCGACCGTGAAGGCGCCCGCGCTGCAGCTCAGCGCAGCGGCGGCCGCGCACAGCGAGTGCTTGACGGTCAGGCGTGACGTGGAAGGATGGGTTGTCATTGGCAAGGTCTCCGTTGGGGCTGGTCGGTCAATGGGTTGCACGCGCGACGACGGTCGCCCGTGGTCGGGCACGCAGATGGGTTCTGCTGGGGCTCTCAAGCCGTGGTCAAGACAGAGGTCGGGTTCTTCATCGGGGGCATGTGTGTCTCCTGGTGATGAGTTGGACGGTGGCTTCGAAAATTCAGGCGCAGGCTGGCGCCCGACCCGGCCCCAGCAAAGGGCGCGAGGTCGTGCTCGGGACAACGAAGGGGACGGCGGCTAGGTCATCGCCGACAGATCGAAGATGCGGGTGGCCTCCACCCACTTTTGACCAGGCAGCGCACCCGGCAGCGATGCCTGGAAGCGCCACATCAGCGCCTCCCAGGCGATCAGTCGAGGATCTGCGGACTCGGACTGCGCCAGGCGTTCGGCATCGAAGCGCTCGTCATCGGTATCCATCACCATGCACAGGCGCGTGCCCAGGCGATAGATCTCCATGCCAACGATCCCGTTGCTGCGAAGGTGCTGCGTCACCTCGGGCCAGACGGCGCGGTGATGAGCCTCGTACTGCCCGATCAATTCGGGGTCGTCCTTGAGATCAAGCATCAGGCAATGGCGCATGGTGTGCTCCGCGGTGGCCGGCGACTCATGTCAGGGCAGGGATCGGTCGAGGTGGACATAGCCACCATCGGGATGCAGCCATTGCCCGGTGGTGTGCGAGGAACGGTCGGAGATCAGGAACACCACCAGGTCGGCGATCTCCTGGTCGGTCGTCATGCGGTGGCCGAGCGGGATGCGTGCGGTGATGCTTTGCAGCGCCGCGGCGGGATCGGGCCGCGTCTGCAGCCAGCGCTCGTACAGCGGCGTCATCACCTCGGCCGGCAGCACCGCGTTGACGCGCACGCCATGCGGCGCCAGCGCCGCAGCCCACTCGCGCGTGAGGCCAAGCTGCGCGGCCTTGGCGGCCACGTAGCCGCTGGTGCCGCCCTGGCCCGTGAGCGCCGTCTTGGACGAGATGTTGACGATGGCGCCGTGCCGCTGCTTGATGGACTCGACGCACAGGTGCGCCATGACGTAGCAGTGCACGAGATTGGCTTCGAGCGAACGCCTGAATGCGTCGCTGCCCGCCTCCAGGCCGACACCGTCATTGACGCCGGCGTTGTTGACCAGCGCATCGATGCCGCCGAATTCGGCCATGGTGCGCGCGACTGCCTGTGCACAGGCGGCCTCGTCCGCCAGGTCAAGCTGGAAGAAGCCGAAGCGCGGACACAGCGAGCACAGGGCGTCGGCAAATTCGCGGTGCAGCTTGCTGCGGCCGAGAATCACCGGCAGCGCACCCTCGCGTGCGAGCTGCAGGCTGATCGCGCCGCCGATGCCGGCGCCACCGCCGGTGACGATGACGACCTTGCCTTGGAGATGCAGGTCCATGTGTTTGCCCCCCGGCGCTCAGCCGCGGTACGTG
This sequence comes from uncultured Rubrivivax sp., assembly GCA_964470565.1. Lineage (GTDB taxonomy): Bacteria > Pseudomonadota > Gammaproteobacteria > Burkholderiales > Burkholderiaceae_C > Rubrivivax. The sequence continues at coordinate 20,227 of CAYYDJ010000030.1, read as the reverse complement.
TAGGCCGCCAGCGACTCGGGCTTCATCTCGATCGAATAGCCGGGTCGCTGCGGCGGCATGTAGGCCGCATGGCGGATCACGCACGGATCCAGGAAGTGCTCGTGCAAATGGTCGACGAACTCGATCACCCGCCCGTCCTTCGAACCCGCGATGCAGAGATAGTCGATCATCGACAGGTGCTGCACGTACTCGCAAAGGCCGACGCCGCCGGCATGCGGACACACCTTCAACCGGTACTTGGCGGCCATCAGCATGACGGCCAGCACCTCGTTCACGCCGCCCAGGCGGCAGGCGTCGATCTGCACCACGTCGATGGCGCCGCGCATGATCAGCTGCTTGAAGACGATGCGGTTCTGACACATCTCGCCGCTGGCGACCTGCATGGAGCCCTTCATCGCCCGGCGGATGCGGCGATGGCCCTCGATGTCGTCGGGACTGGTGGGCTCCTCGATGAACCAGGGTCTCGCGAAGGCGAGTTCCTTCAGCCACTCGACGGCCTGGTCGACCTCCCAGACCTGGTTGGCGTCGATCATCAGCTGGCGGTCCGGGCCGAGCACGTCGCGGGCGATGCGCAAGCGGCGGATGTCGTCCTGCAGGTCGCGGCCGACCTTGAGCTTGATGTGGGTGAAGCCGGCGTCCACCGCCTCCTGCGCCAGGCGGCGCAGCTTGGCGTCGTCATAGCCCAGCCAGCCGGCCGAGGTCGTGTAGCAGGGGTAGCCGTTGGCCAGCAGCTCGGCCAGGCGCGCGGCCTTGCCCACGGCGCGCTCACGCAGCAGGGCCAGTGCTTCCTCGGGCGTGATGCAATCGGTGATGTAGCGGAAGTCGATCAGCCGCACCAGCTCTTCGGGGCTCATGTCGGCCACCAGTTGCCACACCGGCTTGCCTTCGGACTTGGCCCACAAGTCCCAGGCGGCGTTGACCACCGCGGCCGTCGCCAAGTGCAGGGCACCCTTGTCCGGGCCAAGCCAGCGCAGCTGGCTGTCGGAGGTCACGTGGCGCCAGAAGCGCCCCATGTCCTCGGCGATCCAGGCGAGATCGAGGCCGACCACCAGGTGCTGCAGCGCGCGGATCGCCGCGCAGCAGATCTCGTTGCCGCGCCCGATCGTGAAGGTCAGCCCATGGCCTTCCAGTCCGTGCTGGTCCGTCTCCAGCACGACATAGGCCGCCGAATAGTCGGGGTCCGGATTCATCGCGTCGGAGCCGTCCAATTGCGCGGAGGTCGGGAAGCGCACGTCCAGCACGCGCATGGATCGAATGATGGTCATATGAATCGGGAAGTGGATGCGCAAGGGCGCTTCAGGCTCGCACGGTGCGCTGCTGCTGCTCGCCGAGCCCGCGGATGCCCAGGCGCATGGTCTGGCCGGGTCTCAGATACACGGGCGGCTTGTGCCCGAGTCCAACGCCGGGCGGGGTGCCGGTGGAGATCAGGTCGCCCGGCTGCAGACTCATGAACTGGCTCAAGTGGCTCACCAGCCTGGCCACGCCGAAGATCATGGTGCGCGTGCTGCCGTTCTGGACGCGCCGCCCGTCGACCTCTAGCCAGAGGTCCAGGTTCTGCGGGTCGCGCACTTCGTCGGCGGTGACGAGCCAGGGGCCGATGGGACCGAAGGTGTCGCAACCCTTGCCTTTGTCCCACTGGCCGCCGCCGCGCTCCAACTGCACTTCGCGCTCGGACACGTCGTTGACCACGCAGTAGCCGGCCACGTGCTGCATGGCCTCGGACTCCGGGATGTAGCGTCCGCCCTTGCCGATGACGACGCCGAGCTCGACCTCCCAGTCGGTGCGCCTGCAGCCGCGCGGAATCTCGACGTCGTCATTGGGGCCGACGATGGCGCTGGTCCACTTGGCGAACACCACCGGCTCTGCAGGGATCGGCATGTTCGATTCAGCGGCATGGTCGGCGTAGTTCAGCCCGATGCAGATGAACTTGCCGACCCGTCCCACGCAGGGACCGAGGCGAAAATCCCGCTGCGGCAGGCCCGGCACGAGCGGCAGCGCGTCGATGTCCAACCCGGCGAGATCGGCCAGGCCCGCCGGCGTGAGCACCTCGCCGGCGATGTCGGACACCGCTCCGGAAAGGTCCAGCACGCGCCCATGGGCATCGAGCAGGCCCGGCTTTTCCTGGCCCGCCGGGCCAAACCGCAGTAGCTTCACCTCGCGCTCCTCTCGCTTCGCGTCAAGGGTCAGTCGTACAGCACCGCGGCGATCTTGGAATCGTCGATGTTGGTCTTGTCGTACCAGTAGAAGCCCGTGTCGATCACCTTGGGCAGCTTCTCGCCCTTGAGCGCCTTGACGGCCGCCTCGACGGTCTTGTAGCCGATGCCGACCGGGTTCTGCGTGATGGCACCGGCGATCAGGCCCTCGCGGATGGCGTCCTTTTGTTGCTTGCCGGAGTCGTAGCCGATGATCACCAGCTTGCGCTTCATCTCCTTGACGCCGTTGACCACGCCGATCGCGGAGCCCTCGTTGGTGCCGAAGATGCCCTTGAGATGGGGGTGAGCCTGCAGGATGGACTTGGCCACTTCGGTGGACTTCAGGTGATCGCCGCCGCCGTACTGGATGCTCACCACCTTGATGTTCGGGTGCTGCGCCTTGATGCGGTTCACGAAGCCGTCGCGCCGGTCGATGCCGGTACGGCTGGTCTGGTCATGCGCGACCACCGCCACCTCGCCGCTGTTGCCGATCAGTGCGGCCATCTTGTCGGCAGCCAGCGCTGCAGCGGCCTTGTTGTCGGTGGTGGCCGTGGTCACCGGGATGTCGCTGTCGACGCCCGAGTCGAAGGCGACGACCGGAATCTTGGCGGCCTGGGCCTTTTGCAGCAACGGGATCGCCGCCTTGCTGTCCAGCGCCGCGAAGCCGACCGCCTTGGGGGTCTTGGCCAGCGCCGCCGACAGCATGTCGATCTGCTTGTCGACCATGGCCTCGGACTCCGGGCCTTCGAAGCTGATCTTGACGTTCAGATCCTTGCTGGCCTGTTCGGCACCGGCCTTCACGGCTTGCCAGAACTGATGTTGGAAGCCCTTGGAGATCAGCGGAATGTAGGCCTGCTGCGCCAGCGCCGCGCTGCTGAAGCCCAGCGCGGCGCCCAGCCCGATGGCGATGCCCAATGCGCGTCTTGTGAACATGAATAGTCTCCGGTTGGTGGTGGTGGGTGAAGGAAAGGGAACGACGGTGCGCGAACGCTCAGCGGCTGCGGCGGCGCAGGATGTCGGCATAGACGGCGAGGATGATGATTGCCCCGGTCAAGACAGTCTGCCACTCCTGCGCGACCGACATGATGCGCAAACCATTGGTTAGCACACTCATGATGAAGGCGCCGATGATGGTGCCCAGGATCGTGCCGCTGCCGCCCGAGAGCGATGTGCCGCCGATCACGACTGCGGCGATGGCGTCGAGTTCGTAGCCTTGCCCCAGCGCCGGCTGCGCGGAGTTCAGGCGCGAGGCGATCAGCAGCCCGGCCACACCGCAGATGCCGCCGCTCACCGAGTACACGACGATCTTCCAGAAGTCGACGTTGACGCCCGACAGGCGCACCGCCTCCTCGTTGCTGCCCAGCGCGAAGGTGTAGCGGCCCAGGACGGTCTTGTTCAACACCACGCTGGCGAGCAGCGCCAGCAGGAACAGGATCAGCACCGCGTTGGGAATCGGCAGCGCTGGGATCAGCTCGCCGATCAGCGAGTCCTGCGAGATCGCGGTGAAGCCCGGTGTGTCGTTGAAATAGATGGGCTTGGTGCCGGAGATCACCAGCGACAGGCCCTTGAGCAGCATCATCATGCCCAGCGTGGCGATGAACGGCGGGATCTTGAGCTTGGCGATGAGCACGCCCGAGGTGAAGCCGCTCAGTGCGCCGAAGAAGATGGCGGCCAGCACGCCGACCGGCAGCGGCAGTCCGAGGTAGGTCAGGAAGACGCCGGCCATCACGGCGCAGAACGTCATCAGCGTGCCCACCGACAGGTCGATGCCCGAGGTGATGATGACGAAGGTGCAGGCGATGGCGAGCACGCCGTTGACCGCGGTGGCCTGGAGGATGCTCACCAGGTTGTCGGTCTGCAGGAAGCTGTCCGAGGCGATGCTGAAGAACGCCATCAGCGCGAGCAGGCTGGCAAAGGCCAGCAGCTTCTGCCGCGTGGCCGGCCGGAACAGCCGGTCTTTCAGCGTCAGCAGCGGCCCGGGGCCGAGCGCCGTCGTCGAGGTGGGTGTCGTCTTGTCCATGGCCGTCGTCAATGCTTGAGCGTGGTTTCGCGTTGGGTGGCGAGCTGCATGATTCCTTCCTGGGTGGCGGCGTGCGCCGCAAGCTCGCCGGTGAGACGGCCCTCGCACATCACGACCACGCGGTGGGACAGGCGCAGCACTTCCGGCAGTTCCGACGAGATCACCACGATGGCCTTGCCCTGCGCCGCCAGCGCGTCGAGCAGCTTGTAGATCTCGGCCTTGGCGCCGACGTCGATGCCGCGCGTCGGCTCGTCGAAGAACAGGATGTCGCAGTCGCGCAGCAGCCACTTGGCGATCACGATCTTCTGCTGGTTGCCGCCTGAGAGCAGGCGCACCTGCTGCTCCACCGACGGTGTCTTGATGCTGAGCTGCCGTACATAGCCCTCGGCGGTCTTGCGCATCGCCGCCTGGTCGAGGAAGACGCCCAGCTTTCTGAACGAGCGCATCGACGACAGCGCGACGTTGGTCATGACGTCCAGGCCGGTCGCGAGGCCGAAGTGCTTGCGGTCCTCGGACAGGTAGCCCATGCCGTGAGCGACCGCCTGCTCGGGCGAGCGGATCGTCACGCGCTGCCCGTGCACGCGGATCTCACCGGCGTCGATGGGGTCGGCGCCGAAGATGGCGCGCGCCACCTCGGTGCGGCCGGCGCCCATCAAGCCGGCAAAGCCCAGGATCTCGCCGCGGCGCAGCACGAAACTCACATCCTTGATGGCCGAGCCGCGCGCCAGCCCCGTCACTTCGAGCACGACCTCGTTGCCCGAGGTGTCGGGTTGATGCTGGTCGGCGTCCTCGAGCTGGCGGCCGACCATCATGCCGATGATGGCGTCGACGCTGGTCGAGGCCATCGGCACGGTGGCGATGTACTGGCCGTCGCGCATCACGGTCACGCGGTCGGCAATCTGCTGGAGCTCGTCCATCTTGTGCGAGATGTAGACGATGCCCACGCCGTCGGCCCTGAGCTGGCCGATGATGCGAAACAGGTCGGCCACCTCCTCGCGGTTCAACGCGGCGGTCGGCTCGTCCATGATGAGCACCTTCGAGTGGAACGAGAGCGCCTTGGCGATCTCGACCATCTGCTGCTTGGCCACCGTGAGCTCGCCCACCGGCGTGCGCGGGTCCAGCTTCAGGTTCATGCGCTCGAAGATGCGGCTGGCCTGTTCGTTGAGGGCCTCCTCGTCGAGCAGCAAGCCCAGGCCGCGTCGCGGTTCACGGCCGATGAAGATGTTCTGCGCCGCGCTCAGGTGGTTCATCAGGTTGAGTTCCTGGTGAACGATGCCGATGCCCAGGGCCTGCGCCATGCGCGGGCTTGAGACTTCCACCGCGCGCCCGTCGATGCGGATCTCACCCTCGTCGCGCAGGTAGATGCCGGCCAGCACCTTCATCAGCGTCGATTTGCCGGCACCGTTCTCGCCCATCAGCGCGTGGACCTCACCGGCAAGGAGTTCGAACTGCACCTTGTCGAGCGCGCGCACGCCGGCAAACGACTTGGACAGGCGGCGGATCGAGACGATGGGTGACATGGTCACAGGCCTCATTCGATGCCGTAGAAGCGCTGGGCCGTGCCGCGCCAGACCTGGCCCTGATCCGCGCCAAGCAACTCGCCGATGAGCGCGCCGGCCACGTCGATCCATTCGGCGTAGCCGCCCGCCAGCGTCAGCACGGGCCAGTCGCTGCCCCACATCAGTCGCCGCGGGCCGAAGCATTCGAGCAGCGTCTCCCACACCGGGCGAATCTCGTCAACGCTCGCTGCCGCGGTCAGGCGCTGCGCCGCCGACAACTCGGTCAGCAGGCCGGAGAACTTGCAGGTCACCCGGGGCAGCATGCCCAGTGCGGCCATGTGGCGGCGCCACGGGACGGCCCACCCCGCTCGCCAGCCCTGCGCGAGTTGCGGCTTGCCGGCATGGTCGATCACCGCCGGCAGCTCGGGCCACGCGCGCAGGAAGCGCAGCAGCGGCTGCAGGTGGGCGGGCGTCACCAGCGCGTCGAAGCGCAGGCCGAGCCGGATCAGGGCGTGCACGGTGTCCGGGTGCGGTGCAAAGTCGATCCAGTCGACCTGCGGCAGATCCTGCAGCATCGGACGCACGCCCTTGAACTTGGGGTGCTGCGCCCAGGCTTCGAGCGTCGCCACGGCGTCGCTTCGGCTCAGGTCGACCCAGCCGACGACGCCACCGATGAAGTCGTGCCGGCTGGCCAGCTGCAGCAGGAACTCGGTCTCGGCCACCGAGTCGGCGGCCTGCACCAGCACGGTCTTGGCCGCCTCGCCGGCCAGCAGCATGGGCTCGAGATCCTCGGGCAGGAACTCGCGCACCAGCGGCGCCAGCGCCGGATCGTCCTCGCGCAGCCAGGCGTAGTCGCCGCGCGACGGACGCCAGAAGTGCTGGTGGGAGTCGATGCGCTTCATGGTTCAGCGGGCGGCCGGAGTCGCAAGCCCGCGCTCAGATGGTCACGCCGCCGTCGACGAGGACGGCTTGGCCGGTGACGAAGCGCGATTCATCGCTCATCAAATAGACCAGCAGCGGCGTGATGTCGTCCACCGTGGCCAGGCGCCCCATCGGCTGGCGCGCGACGAAGTCCTTCTCGGCTTGCACCGGGTCGGCCGCGGCGGCGATACGCTGGCGCAGCGAGGGCGTGTCCACGGTGCCCGGGCACAGGGCGTTGCAACGCAGGCCGACGCTTGCGTAGTCGGCCGCGATCGCCTTGGTCATGCCGATGAGCGCCGCCTTGGTGGCGCCATAGGCGAAGCGATTGGGGAAGCCTTTGATCGACGAGGCCATCGAGGCCATGTTGACGATGGAACCGCTGCCGCCCTGGCGCGCCATCCGGTCGAGCATGCCGGGCAGGAAGGCGCGCGTCAGCCGGTAGGCCCCCTTGACGTTGAGGTCGAAGCTGAAGTCCCACGCGGCCTCGTCGCAGGCGAGCACGCTGCCGTGGTGCACATGGCCGGCGCAGTTGAAGAGGCCGTCCAGCGGCGGGAGCTGGGCGGCGAGTGCCGCCACGGCAGTGCCGTCGCGCACGTCGAGCACTTGCGATTCAAGGCCGGGCGACGCGGCGAGCAGCGACGCCAGCAGTGCCCGGTTGACGTCCGTCGCGATCACCCGGGCGCCCTCGCGTGCGCAAGCCAGCGCACTGGCCCGGCCGATGCCCTGTCCGGCGGCGGTGACGAGGATGGTTTTGCCTTGCAGTCTCATGAGGGCACTCTGGCGTCGTTCAGTTGCCGTTCAGTTGCCGTGTAGTTCATATATGAACTCTTGGTTCACTGGAGAACAATGTACACACGGCAAAGCCATTCGCCCTTGGGGGATTACCCGGTCTCCCCCCGACTCGCAGGAGTCGATCGCGCTCCGGTATGGTTTGGGGCGCCACGCCGTGCAGGGCTGCCGCTTCCCCTTGTGACCCACGCCCCATGACCGAACCAAACGACCGCTACCGCGCCCCGGCCCTCGACAAGGGGCTGGACATCCTGGAACTGCTGGCGGAGCAGCCGCATGGCCTGACGCGCGCCGAGATCGTCAAGGCGATGGCGCGTAGCCCGAGCGAGATCTACCGGATGCTCGAACGCCTGGTGGCACGGCACTACGTGACGCGCTCGCAGCAGGGTGACCGTTATGCGCTCAGCCTGAAGCTCTTCGCGCTGGGCCATCGGCATCCACCGATCGAGCGGCTGGTGACGCAGGCATTGCCGGCGATGGATGTGTATGCGAAGGCGGCCGAGCAGTCATGCCATCTCGGCATCTACGACCGCGGCAACATCATCGTGGTCGCGCAGGTCAGCGGGCCGGGCAACTGGGGGCTTTCCATTCGCCTGGGCGTGCGAGTGAACCTGGTCGACACGGGCTCCGGCCACGTCATGCTGGCTTTCCAATCGCCACAACGACGCGCCGAGATGCTGGCCGAGCACGAGGTGCTCGATGGCGAGGTGCCGATCTCGGAGACGGATTTGCTGGCCGGCCTCGAGCCCATCCGCGCGCTCGGCTACTGGCAAGGCGAGAGTCAGCAGGCCCTTGGCGTGACCGACATCTCGATGCCGATCCTCGGGCCTCAGCATCACGCGCTGGCCGTGCTGACCTGTCCCTACATCCGGCGTATCGACCGCCACGTCGGCGCCGATCTGGACACGGCGCGCCAGATGCTTGCACGCGCCGTCAGCGGGTTGTCGCTCATCTGACTCATGCGCCGACCGGCGGACGCACGGCCTCGCAGCCGGGCGGCACGTCGCCATCGAGCACCGGGCCTGTGCGAACACGGAGCTTGGTCATCGGCTCGAGTTTCGCGGGTCGGAGCCACTGCCGGGTGGACCTTGCCGCGTGTCATGCGCATTGCGTTGACGACCCAGCGCTACAGCCCGCGCGCCACGATCTCGCGCTGAATCTCGTTGGAGCCGCCGTAGACCTTCTGCACGCGCGTGTCCACATACAGCCGCGCGATCGGGTACTCCATCATGAAGCCGAAGCCGCCGAAGAACTGCGTGCAGCGGTCGACCACCTCGCATTGCCGCTCGGTCAGCCAGAACTTGGCCATCGACGCGGTGGCGTTGTCCAGCGTGCCGGCGATCCAGCGCTGGATGACGTGGTCGATGAAGGTGCGCGACGCCAGCACGGTGGCTTTCACGTCGGCCAGCGTGAAGCGGGTGTTCTGCAACTGAATCAGCGGCTGGCCGAAGACCTGGCGCTCGCGCACGTAGTCGACCGTCAGGCTCAACGCGCGCTCCATCACGGCCACGGCGTTGATGGCGACCATGGCCCGTTCGTAAGGCAGCTCCTTCATCAGCTGGTAGAAGCCTTGCCCTTCCTGCTCGCCCAGCAGGTTGGCCAGCGGCACGGTGCAGTCGGTGAACGACAGCTCCATCGTGTCGTTGCCCTGCCGGCCCGCCTTCTTGAGCATGCGGCCGCGCTCGAAGCCCGGCGTGCGCGTGTCGACGAGGATCAGCGAGACGCCCTTGGCGGCCAGCGTCGCATCGGTCTTGGCAACCACCACCACCAAGTCGCACAGCTTGCCGTTGCTGATGAAGGTCTTGGCGCCGTTGATCACGTAGTGGCCGTCGCGCTTGTCGGCACGGGTGCGGATCGATTGCAGGTCGGAGCCGGCACCCGGCTCGGTCATCGCGATGGCCGGCACCACGTCACCCGAGGCGATCTTCGGCAGCCAGTGTGTTTTCTGCGCCTCGGTGCCGAAGTTCAGCAGGTAGTGGCCGACGATGTGCGCCACGGCGATGCCGATCGCGCTGTTGCCCGCCTTGGACAACTCGCCCGTCACCACCGCCCAGTGCGCTGCATGGCCGCCGGCGCCGCCGTAGTGCTCGGGCACGTCGGGCAGGATCAGGCCCAGCGCGCCGGCCTGGCGCCACACCTCGCGGTCCACAGGGCCTTGCTCGCGCCAGCGCAGGTCGTTGGGCTCGACCACTTCGCGGCCGAAGCGGCGCGCCGTGTCGGCGAATTGCTCCAATTCCTCGGTCATCCACGGGCTGCGGTAGTCGCTCGCCGGTGGCGCACGGTGCGCCGTGTTCCGCTGCTGGCCGGCCATGCTCAGCCCCGCCCGAACAAGGTCACCACCCCGGCGCCGCCGAGGCCGAGGTTGTGCTGCAGCGCATGCTGCACGCCGGGCACCTGGCGGGCCTCGGCCGTGCCGCGCAGTTGCAGCGTCAGCTCGCAGCATTGCGCCAGACCGGTGGCACCCAGCGGATGGCCCTTGGACAGCAGCCCGCCCGACGGATTGACGACGACCTTGCCGCCATAGGTGTTGTCGCCGTCCTCGACGAATCGCTCGCCTTCGCCTTCGGCACAGAAGCCCAAGCCCTCGCAGACGATGAGTTCGTTCTGCGCGAAGCAGTCGTGCAGCTCGCACACCTGGATGTCGTCGGGCCCGACGCCGGCGCGCTCGTAGACCTCGGCGGCCGCCTGGCGCGTCATCTCGCCGCCGACGACGGCGATCATCGACTGCGGCTCGAACGACGGCCGGTTGTCGGTGACCATCGATTGCGCGAGGATGCGCACGTCGGTGCGCAGGCCGTGCTTCCTGGCGAAGGCTGCGGACACGATCACCGCGGCGGCGGCGCCGCAGGTCGGCGGGCAGGCCATCAGCCGGGTCATCACGCCCTCGGCCAGCATCGGCGACGCCATCACGTCCTCGGGCGTCACCACCTTGCGGAAGATCGCCATCGGGTTGTTGGCCGCATGCCGGCTGGCCTTGGCGCGCACCTTGGCAAAGGTTTCCAGCCGCGTGCCGTAGCGCTGCATGTGCTCGCGGCCGGCGCCGGCGAACAGGTACAGGCCTTGCCCGCCGGCGGCCAGCTCGATGTCGCCGGCCAGTGCGGCGGCCACCGCGTGGTGCTTGCCCATCGCGCGCGGCCGGTCGGTCCACAGCTGCGGCGGTGCGCCGGGCATCATCTGCTCGAAGCCGAGCGCCAGCGCGCAATCGACGGCGCCGCTTTCCACCGCCTGGCGGGCGAGAAACAGCGCCGTCGACCCGGTGGCGCAGTTGTTGTTGACGTTGACGACCGGAATGCCCGTCACGCCCACCTCATACAGCGCCGACTGCCCGGAGGTCGATGCGCCGTAGACGTGGCCGACGTAGGCCTGCTGGATGCGGTCGTAGTCGATGCCGGCGTCGGCCAGCGCCAGCCGCACGGCTTGGGCGCCCATCTCGATGTAGGTGGCGCTGGCACCCGGCTTCTGGAACGGGATCATGCCGACCCCGGCCACACAGACCTTGGCGTTCATCTCTGTCTCTCCTCACGATGGTTGGCGATCGCGCACGCGGCGATCCTCGACGGGCGAGACTAGGGCGGGCCTGGGGCTGGTGAACCTCTCCTGAGGGGAGGGCGGCGGCGTTCAGGAAGGGTCGACCGCGCGCAGCTTGCGAACGTAGACGATGGCCTCGTAGCGGCTTGCCACGCCCAGCTTGGCCAGGATGTTCTTCATGTACCACTTGGTGGTGCCGAGGGTCAGGTTCAGCGCGGCGGCGATGTGCTTGTTCGACATCGACTGCTCCAGCAGCAGCAGCACGTCGCGCTCGCGCTGGGTGAGGCCGAGCGCGGCGGGCAGATGCAAAGCCCGCGACGCGGCGGCGGGGGCTGTGGATGTCGGTGCGGACGCGGTCGGGCCCGTTGCTGCCGCGTCGAAGGCCGCTGCAATCCGCCGCGCATGGTCCGCGACGGGCGCGGCGAGCGGCAGGTCCGGCCCTGCCAGCGCATGGGCCAGCGCATGGGCCAGCGCATCCGCCAGCGCTGGTCCCTCGTCGACGAAAGTCCGCACCAGGCCCAGGCGATAGCCCGAGGCCAGGGCCGCCGCCAGCGATGCCGCGGCTGGGCCATCACGGCCGAGCGCGCGTTGCGCGATGGCGCTCAGCAGGTCTGCCGTCACCAGCATGCGGCCGCGCCCGGCAGCGGCCGCGTGGCGCTGCACCGTCTCCAGCGCGGCCAATGCGGCTTCGGCCTTGCGGTCGGCGAGGGCCAGCCGCGCCTGAACCAGCGCCGCCAGCGGCGCGATCTCCTCCTGCAGGCCGCGCGACGGCCGGCGCTGCGCTGCCAGCGTCTGCAGATCGAGCTGCCAGCGCGCGGCCTGGCGGCCATCGCCGTCGGCCAGCGCCAGCGTGGCCTGCGTCGCCAGCGTCCACGCCAGGCACCCGTGGTTGCCGCGCGCGCGGAACAAGGCCGCCTGCCGGGCGAGGAAAGCCTGCGCCTCGCGCGGCGACTCCTGCAGCGCCAGCAACCGGGCATAGGCGTCCACCGCAGCGGCAATGATGTGCGGCGTCAGGTACTGCCCGAAGTCGAGCCGGTTGGCCAGCACGCTGCGCGCCTCGTCGATGCGATCCTGTTCGTACAACGCGCTGGCCAGCACGACCCCGCATCCCGTGGCGCTGCCGACGCGCCGGCCCGATCGCCCTTCGATGCGCGCCAGCGTGTCCGCCGCCAGGCGCTCGGCCGTCGTCACCTTGCCTTCGTGCAGCGCGGCCGCGGCCGCCGTGGTGGCCGGCAGCAACGCCATGCCGCCATCGCCGCGGTGCCGCGCCTCGAACGCATGAAAGCAGCCGTGCGCGTCCTCGTGCCGCCCCAGCTGGGACAAGCCGATGATCGACAAGGCGGTGTGCATGTGGTCGAGGAACTCGTCCTCGCGCGGCGCGGTACCGGCGGCCGCCAGCAAGGCCAGCGCGCCCTCGGGGTCCTCGCGCAGGATCGCCAGCATGGCGTGGATCAACTTCAACTGGACGGCGGTGCCGGGTTCAGCGGCGCCGCCGCTGCCATCGAGCTGGGCCAGCCATTGCTCGGTCTTCTCGGTGCGGAAGGTCAGCGCGTAGGTCCATGCGCCCAGCAGCAACAGCTTGGGTCGCCCAGTCATCAGGGCCAGCGGCATGTCTTCGACCCAACGCATGAAGGTGCCGAGGTTGCTGAAGTCGCGCACCGGCGGCGCGGCCGACTCCACCAGCTCGATCGCGCGCGCGCGGTCGCCGCTGGTCGCGGCGTGACGGATCGCCTCGCTCAGCATCCCTTGTTCGGCCAGCCAGCGGCTGGCGCGCAGGTGCCGCTTGGCGGCCTCGTCGGGCCGGCGCTGCAGCCGCTCGGCCAGGAACTCGGCAAAGAGGGGATGCAGGCGATACCAGGGCGTGCGGTCGTCGGCGTCGACCGCGAAGACGAAGAGATTGCGCTGCTCGAGGTTGGCGATCAGCGCCGGCGCGTCGGGCTCCTCGGCGACGTCGGCGGACAGCGAGGCATTGAAGCGCCGCAGGATCGAAATCCGCTCCAGGAACGCCACCAGCGGCGGCGGCAGGTGCGCAACCACGTCCTCGTCGAGATAGGCGCGCAGATTGGCCGTTCGCGCCACCAGCGAGCGCAGCCGGGCGCGCGCCTTCGGATCGGCTTTCAGCGCAATCGAGACGAGCTGCATGCCGATGGGCCAGCCGTCGGTGAGTTCGTGGATGAGCTGCGCGCCGTCGAGGTCGAACGCGTCGTCGACCGTGCTGCGAAGAAAGGCCACGGTTTCGTCGAAATCGAAGGCGAGATCGCCGACCTCGATCTCGACCAGCCGGCCACTGGCGCGCCATCGGGCCACCGGCATCGCGGGCCGTGTCCGCGAAGCGACGACGAAGTGCATGTTCTCGGGGCCGTGCTCGACCAGCGTTTGCAGCACGGCGATCGAGTGCGCGTCTTCGACGTGATGAAAGTCGTCGATCACGACGACGATCTCGGCCGGCATGCGCGCCGCGGCACCGATCAGCGTCGCCGCCACGGCCTCGACCGACGCGGCGGCGCCGGCGTCGAACGCAAAGAGCGCCAGCTCCTCCAGCGCAATGCCGATCTGCTGCAGCGCGCTGACCAGCCCGATGGCGAACTCGGCGAACGCGCTGTCCTCGCTGGCCAGCGAGAGCCACGCCACCCGCGCCCCTTGCTTCATCAAGTCGCGGCGCCACTGGGCCAGCAGCGTGGTCTTGCCGAACCCGGCCGGCCCGGTCACCAGCATCAGGCTGCACTCGCGTGAGCGCTGAAGCTGCCGGATCAGCTGCTCACGGACGACGGACCGCGTGCTGAGCCGTGGCGGGGCGAACTTGGTGGGCGTCGGCATGGCGGGGCGGGAGATCGCCTGACCAGAATAACCGCTGCAACGACCGCATTCGGCAGCGCCACGCCACGCACAAGGGCCCGCGCTGCCCGACGCCGCACCACGCGCTGCGCTCGGCGCTGCCGAGCGGGCGCCCCCGGCCCGGGCGCCCCCGTCCCTCCCCGCGCGGCGCCGGCCCCCCTGCTGGGAGGGGGGGTTCGCGGCACGGCCGTTTTCAGAATCCCGCCCGTCGAAAGCCTGCCCGGCGCGCGCAAGAGCGCGGCCCGCCGGAGCCCACAACGGAGACCATGTGAGACATCACCCGCCCTTTTGCCCGGCGCGCGCCGGCGACCCCGCTTGGCGCCTGCACGGCCTGGCCGCCGCCGCGCTGGCCGCCTGCTGCCTGATGGCCGCGCCTGCCGGCGCCTTCGAGCTGTCCAGCGGCAACCCCGATCTGTCGATCCGCTGGGACAACACGCTGCGGCTCAACGCCGCCACGCGGGTGGAAGCGCGCGATCCGAAGATCGGCAACTCGCCGCTGTCCGACGAGGGCGACTACGCCTTCAACAAGGGCCAGATGGTGGCCGAGCGGCTGGACCTCTTGTCGGAGTTCGACCTCGTCTACCGCAAGGCCTACGGCCTGCGCGTCAGCGCGGCGGGCTGGTACGACGCCGCCTACGGCGACAAGGGCCGCTCCAACCCCGACCTGCCGCTGCTGGCGTCCACGCCCAGCTATCCGGGCAACGCCTACTCCAGCACCGTCAAGCGCCTGTACCACGGGCCTTCGGGCGAGTTCCTGGATGCCTTCGTGTTCGGCGCCGTCGACCTGGGCGGCGTGCCGCTGCGCGCCAAGCTGGGCCGCCACACGGTGTACTGGGGCGAGTCGCTGCTGCTCGGCGGCCACATGCACAGCATCGCCTACGCGCAAAGCCCGCTCGACCTGCAAAAGGGCTTCGCGACGCCCGGCACCGAGGCCAAGGAGCTGTTCCGCCCGCTCAACCAGTTGTCGCTGCAGGCGCAGCTGACCGACACGCTGTCGCTCGCCGCCACCGCCGGCCTGGCCTGGGAGCCGGCGCGTTATCCCGAGGGCGGCACCTACCTCGGGCCGGTGGACTTCGTGTTCAACGGCCCGGCGCGCCAGCTGCTCACGGTCAACACCGCCACCACGCCGGCGACGCCGGTGTTCGCCGACCGCGGCCCGGCCTCGCAGCCGCACCAGCGCGGCGAGTACGGCCTCGCGGCGCGCTGGAGCCCGGACTGGCTGGACGGCACGCTGGGCCTGTACTACCGCGACTTCGCCGACAAGCTGCCGCAGGTGCTGCGCACCGCGCCGACCACCTACAACCTGATCTACGCCGATCACGTCAAGCTCACCGGCATCAGCCTGGCCAAGAACGTCGGCGGCGTCAGCGTCGGGGCCGAGTTCTCGCAGCGGCGCAACACGCCGCTGAACAGCCTGGTGCTGGGCCTGGCCCCGGGCCTGCCCGATGGCGGCGAGACCAAGGGCCCGCGCGGCGACACCTTGCACGCGCTGGTCAACCTGCTTGGCACGATCTCGAAGACGCCGCTGTTCGACAGCGCGAGCTGGGCCGCCGAGGTGCAGTGGTCGCGCTGGACCAAGGTGCGCAGCGGCGCCAACCTGTTCAACGCCGTGGGCTTCGCGCCCTGCAACGCCACCGCCACCGCGCCGGCCAAGGACAAGTGGGACGGCTGCGTCACCAAGAACTACACCGGCGTGGGCTTCTCGTTCACGCCCACCTGGTTCCAGGTGCTGCCCGGCGTGGACCTGTCGGCGCCGCTGTCGTACGCCGTCGGCATCGACGGCAACTCGGCGCTGACCTTCGGCGGCAACGAGGGCCTGGGCAACTACACGGTCGGCCTCTCGGCCGACGTCCAGCAGAAGTACCGCTTCGACCTCAAGTACGTCGACTACCTCGGTCGCTACAAGAGCAATGCCACGCAGGTGACGTCCACCAACGGCCTGACCACCTACCTGAAGGACCGCGGCTTCCTGAGCCTCACCTTCAAGACCACCTTCTGAACCGGAGCCCGAGATGATTTCCGATTCCAAACTCTTCGCCTGTTTCGCGGCCTGGGCCGCGACCACCATGCTGGCCGTGCCCGCGATGGCAGCCGTCAGCGCCGACGAGGCCAAGGCGCTGGGTGCCACGCTGACGCCGATCGGCGCCGAGAAGGGCGCCAACAAGGACGGCAGCATTCCCGCCTGGACCGGCGGCGTCGCCACGGCGCCCGCGGGCTTCAAGGCGGGCGACGGCCTGCGGCCCAACCCCTTCGCGGCCGACAAGCCGCGGCTGGTGATCGACGCCAAGAACATGGCGCAGTACGCCGCGCAGCTGACCGAGGGCACCAAGGCGCTGCTGCAGAAGTACCCCACCTTCCGCGTCGACGTGTACCCCACGCAGCGCAGCGTGGCGTTCCCGAAATGGGTGTACGACAACACCGCGAAGAACGCCGTCAAGGCCAAGACGCTCAACGACGGCCGCTCGATCGAAGGCGCGCACGCGGGCTTTCCGTTCCCGATCCCCAAGACCGGCTACGAGGCGATGTGGAACCACCTGGTGCGCTTCAACGGCCAGGCCTATGAATCCAAGTACCGCAACCTGACGGTCGACGCCAGCGGCCGCGCCACGCTGGCGACCGAAGGCGTCAGCGTGCAGGAGTATCCGTACTGGGACCCCGCCAAGAGCAGCGCCGACACCTACTGGAAGATCAAGCTCACCTACACCGGGCCCGCGCGCCGCGCCGGCGAGGCGCTGATGATCATCGACCCGCTGGACATCGGCGCCAAGGACCGCCGCGCCTGGACCTACCTGCCGGGCCAGCGCCGCACCAAGGTGGCGCCCGACCTCGCGCACGACACGCCGAATCCCGGCACCGCGGGCGCGACCACCTTCGACGACACCTTCATCTTCAACGGCGCGATGGACCGCTTCGACTTCAAGCTGGTGGGCAAGAAGGAGATGCTGGTACCGTACAACGCCTATGCCGTGGTATATGGTGCCAAGCAGGACGACCTGCTCAAGCCCAACCACCTCAACCCCGACCTCGTGCGCTGGGAGCTGCACCGCGTGTGGGTGGTGGAGGCGACGCTGCGCGAAGGCAAGCGCCACGTCTACGGCAAGCGCACCTTCTATCTCGACGAGGACTCCTGGGCCGCGCTGGCCAGCGACGAATACGACGCGCGCGGCCAGCTCTGGCGCACCGGCTTCGCCTACATGGCGCCCAGCTACGACGTGCCGGCACCGTACACCGACCTCTTCGGCCACTACGACCTGGTGTCGCGCGTGTACTCGGTGACCGGCTTCATCGCCGAGACCGGCGGCCTGCGGCAGACCAAGCCGCTGCCCGACCGCGAGTGGACCGCCGACGCGCTGGCCGGCGCCGGCGTGCGCTGAAAGCCGGGGAGGGCGCAGCGATGAAGCGGCGAGCCTTGCTCGGCACGGTGGCGGCAGCGACGCTGCTGCCCGCGGCCGCGGCGCGCGCGGCGGCGTTCCGCGACGTGCTGGACACGCCGGCCGCGCCCAGCGCGCTGGCCGCGCGCGGGCTGCTCAGCGGCCTGGCGCGCGCCGGCCGCCGCCTGGTGGCGGTGGGCCAGCGCGGCCACGTGCTGAGCAGCGACGACGCGGGCAAGACCTGGGCGCAGGCCGAGGTGCCCGTCAGTTCCGACCTGGTGGCGGTGCAGTTCCCGACGGCGGAGCGCGGCTGGGCCGTTGGCCACGACGGCGTGATCCTCGCCAGCACCGATGCCGGCCGCCGTTGGACGCGCCAGTTCGATGGCCGCAGCCTCGGCGCCCAGGGCGCCGAGAACCCGCTGCTCGACGTCTGGTTCGACGATGCGAGCAACGGCTTTGCGGTGGGCGCCTTCGGCACGCTGCTGCGCACCGCCGACGGCGGTGCGCACTGGGCCAGCGTCGCCGACAGCGCCGACAACCCCAAGGGCCTGCACCTGTACGCGGTGCGCCGCGTCGGCGGCAGCCTGTACCTCGCCGGCGAGCAAGGCCTGCTGCTGCGCCACGACGGCACCCGCTTCACGGCCGTCGCCACGCCCTACGCCGGCACGCTGTTCGGCGTCCTGGGCAACGAGCGCGTGCTACTGGTCCACGGCCTGCGCGGCAAGCTGCTGCGCAGCACCGACCAGGGCCGCCATTGGCAGGAGGTGCCCACCGGCCTGAGCGTGGGCCTGACCGCCAGCACGACCGACGAGCGCGGCCGCTTCATCGTCGCCAGCCAGGCCGGCCACGTGCTGGTCGGCAGCGACGACGGCGCCGCCTTCGCACCCCTGAAGATCGAGCGCCCGGCGCCCGCCGCCGCGGTGGCCAGCAGCGGCGCCGGCACGCTGGTGCTGGCGGGCCCGCGCGGCCTGCAGACCATCGCCCTGACTTGACGAGCCCGCCATGCATGCCATGACCACACCCGCCGCCGCCGCCGCCGATGCGCCGTCGCTCGACGGCTTCGACACCGCCAGCGGCTCGCTGCTGGAGCGCGCGGTGTTCAACCACCGCCTGGCGGTGATGCTCGTCTGCGCCCTGGTCACGCTGGTGCTGGCCGTGCTGGTGGGCACGAAGCTGCGAATGAGCGCCAGCTTCGAGAAGATGATCCCGCGCAGCCACCCCTACATCCAGAACTACCTGGAGAACAAGGCCGAGCTGCGCGGCCTGGGCAACGCGCTGCGCATCGTGGTGGAAAACCGCAGCGGCGACATCTTCGACCCCGGCTACCAGCGCGTGCTGCGCCAGGTGCACGACGAGATCTTCCTCACCCCCGGCGTCGACCGCGCCTGGCTCAAGAGCCTGTGGGCGCCCGGCGTGCGCTGGACCGAGGTGACCGAGGAGGGCTTCCGCGGCGGCCCGGTGATGCCCGACAACTTCGACGGCTCGGCCGCCGCCACCGAGCAGTTGCGCGCCAACATCGCGCGCTCGGGCATCGTCGGCAGCCTGGTCGGCAACGACTTCAAGTCCACCATGCTGGTGGTACCGCTGCTCGATGGCGAGGCGGCCGCCGGTGGCCCCGGCACCGGCGTCGACGTGCGCGCGCTGTCGAAATCACTCGACGCGCTGCGCGCCCGGGTGGAGGCCGACGGCCGCACGCGGCTGCACGTGATCGGCTTCGCCAAGCTGGCCGGCGACCTGGTGGCCGGGCTTGAGCAGGTGGCGCTGTATTTCGGTGTGGCGGCACTGGTCGCGGCGGCAATCATCTGGCTGTACACGCGCTGCGTGCGCTCCACCGCGCTCGTCATCGCCTGCTCGCTGGTGGCCGTGGTATGGCAGCTCGGGCTGGTGGCGGCACTGGGCTTCGAGCTCGACCCGTACTCGATCCTCGTGCCCTTCCTGGTGTTCGCCATCGGCGTCAGCCACGGCGCGCAGAAGATGAACGGCATCATGCAGGACATTGCGCGCGGCGCGCACAAGCTGGTGGCCGCGCGCTACACCTTCCGCCGCCTGTTCCTCGCCGGGCTGACGGCGCTGGTGGCCGACGCGGTGGGCTTTGCGGTGCTGATGGTGATCGACATCCCCGTGATCAAGGACCTCGCACTGACCGCCAGCCTCGGCGTCGCGGTGCTGATCTTCACCAACCTGATCCTGCTGCCCGTGCTGCTGAGCTACGTGGGCGTGAGCGACCGCGCGGCGGCGCGCGCGCTGGCCGCCGAAAGCGACGCCGCGCGCGGCCGCGGCTTCGACCGCCTGTTCAGCGTGCTCGGCCGTTTCGTCGAGCCGCGCTGGGCCGGCGCTGCCCTGGCCGGCGCGGCACTGCTGCTGGTGGGCGGCTACGCCGTCAGCACCAAGCTGGCGATCGGCGACCTCGACCCCGGCGCGCCCGAGCTGCGCGCCGACAGCCGCTACAACCGCGACAACGCCTACATCACCGGGCACTACACGCTGTCCAGCGACACCTTTGCGGTGATCGTCAAGACCGCCAAGGAAGGCTGCCTCAAGTACCCCACGCTGGTGGAGGCCGACCGCCTGGCCTGGACGCTGCAGCAGGTGGCTGGCGTGCAGACCACCGCCAGCCTGACCAACGCGGTGCGCCAGATCACCGCCGGCAGCAACGAAGGCAGCCCGAAGTGGCTGACCATCGCGCGCAACCAGGACGTGCTGAACTACGGCGCGCAGCAGGCCAGCGTCAACAACCCCGACCTCTTCAACACCGACTGCTCGGTGATGCCGGTCATCGCCTACCTCGCCGACCACCGTGCCGACACGCTGGACCGCGTCGTCGCCGCCGCTGAAGGCTTTGCGCGCGAGCACGCGGCGCCCGAGCGCCAGCTGCTGCTGGCCGCCGGCAGCGCCGGCATCGAGGCGGCCACCAACATCGTGGTGCGCAAGGCCTGGGTGCAGATGCTGCTGCTGGTCTACGCCGCCGTCATCGTGCTGGCCTGGATCACCTTCCGCAGCTGGCGCGCCGTGGTGGTGGCGGTGGTGCCGCTGGTCATCACCTCGGTGCTGTGCGAGGCGCTGATGGTGGCC
>CAYYDJ010000029.1:0-40112 GCA_964470565.1 uncultured Rubrivivax sp. | reverse complement strand
TTGGGGTTGGCGATGCCCGCGGGCTTCTCGATCTTCTCCAGCTCGGCGTTGAGCGAGGCGCGGTCGAACACCTCGCCGGTGTCGGTGTCGCGGTACTCGTGGTCCTGGATCCAGTAGTCGGCGTAGGTGACGTAGCGGTCGAAGATGTTCTGCCCGTACTCGCTGTAGCTCTCCAGGTAGGCGGTCTGGATCTCCTTGCCGATGAACTCGGCGTAGCGCGTGGCCAGGTGCTCCTTGATGAAGGCGAGGTACTTCTGCTCGGCCTCGGGCGGAAACTGCTCGCGCTCGATCTGCTGCTCCAGCACGTACATCAGGTGCACCGGGTTGGCGGCGACCTCGGTGCTGTCGAAGTTGAAGACCTTGGAGATGATCTTGTAGGCAAAGCGCGTGCTGATGCCGTTCATGCCCTCGTCGACGCCGGCGTAGTCGCGGTATTCCTGGTAGCTCTTGGCGCGCGGGTCGGTGTCCTTCAGGTTCTCGCCGTCGTAGACCAGCATCTTGCTGAACAGGCTGCTGTTCTCGGGCTCCTTCAGCCGCGTGAGGATCGCGAACTGGCTCATCATCTTCAGCGTGCCGGGCGCGCAGGTGGCCTGGGCCAGGCTGCTGTTCTTCAGCAGCTTGTCGTAGATCTTGATCTCTTCCGAGACGCGCAGGCAGTACGGCACCTTGACGATGTAGATGCGGTCGAGGAAGGCCTCGTTGTTCTTGTTGTTGCGGAAGGCCTTCCACTCGCTCTCGTTGCTGTGCGCGAGGATGACGCCGTCGAACGGGATCGCGCCGAAGCCTTCGGTGCCCTTGAAGTTGCCTTCCTGCGTGGCCGTGAGCAGCGGGTGCAGCACCTTGATCGGCGCCTTGAACATCTCCACGAATTCCAGCAGGCCCTGGTTGGCCAGGCACAGGCCGCCGCTGTAGCTGTAGGCGTCGGGGTCGTCCTGCGCGTAGGTCTCGAGCTTGCGGATGTCGACCTTGCCGACCAGCGAGCTGATGTCCTGGTTGTTCTCGTCGCCGGGCTCGGTCTTGCTGATGCCGATCTGCTTGAGGATCGACGGGTAGCGCTTGACGACCTTGAACTGCCGGATGTCGCCGCCGAACTCTTCGAGCCGCTTGACGGCCCAGGGGCTCAGGATGCGGTTGAGGTAGCGGCGCGGGATGCCGTACTGTTGCTCCAGGATCGCGCCGTCCTCGACGGCATCGAACAGGCCCAGCGGCGACTCGTTCACCGGCGAGCCCTTCAGCGCGTAGAAGGGCACCTGCTCCATCAGCTGCTTGAGCCGCTCGGCGATCGAGCTCTTGCCGCCGCCCACCGGGCCCAGCAGGTAGAGGATCTGCTTCTTCTCCTCCAGCCCCTGCGCCGCATGGCGGAAGTACGACACCACCTGCTCGATGGCGTCTTCCATGCCGAAGAACTCGGCGAAGGCGGGGTAGGTCTTGATGACCTTGTTGGCGAACAGCCGCGACAGCCGAGGGTCGTTGCGCGTGTCGATCGTGGTCGGCTCGCCGATGGCCTTGAGCATGCGCTCGGCGGCGGTGGCGTAGGCCAGCGGGTTGCGCTTGCACTCGGCGAGATAGTCCTCGAGGGACAACTCTTCTTCTCGCAGCCGCTCGTAACGGGCCTTGAGACTGCTCATCACGTCCATGCGGACCTCCTGGTGAGGGAAGGCACGGCCGAAAGCGGGATGGCTTCGGCCGGGCCTGGGAAGTTCTGATGAAGTCCCGGCCGTACGAGGCCCAGGCTCCATCAGAGCTTTCCGGTCAGCGTGCCACTAGCTGTGACGACGCGATGTCAGGATGGTTCATTCTGCGCCTGCCAGCCGGCGAAAGAGAGCGCTCATTGCGGTTCTGTTTCTCGAACTGGGCACACGGTGTCGGCTACGCAAGACACATGCCGCCCACCGTGGGCGTCTGGTCACCACCAGCCTACAACGCAGCAAGCCCAGCGCAGGCTGACGCAGCGCGTTGCCCGCGATCGCGTCCGGCGGACTTACTGCGCCGGCAGGCCCAGCTTTTCAAGCAGGCCATTCAGCTCGTCCAGCGAGCCGAAGGCGATGGCGACCTCGCCGCGCTCGCCCTGCCTGCCCTTGCCGTGGATGCGAATGTCGACGGCGGCCGTCAAGTGATCCGACAGTTGTGCTTCCAGCCGCAGCAGATCGCGCGGCTTGTCCTTCTTGACGCGCAGCAGCGGCGCCTGGCGGCCGGCAACCTGGCTGGCGGCCAGCTTCTCGGCCTCGCGCACGCTGAGCTTGCGCGCCACCACGCTCTGCGCCGCCATCACCTGCTGCGCCGCCGGCAGCGGCAGCAGCGCGCGCGCGTGGCCCATCTCCAGGTCGCCGGCCATCAGCATCTGCTGCACCGGCGGCGACAGCTGCAGCAATCGGATCAGGTTGCTGGCCGCGCTGCGCGAGCGGCCCACGGCCTGCGCCGCCTGCTCGTGGGTGAGTTTGAACTCGTCGATCAGGCGCTGCAGGCCTTGCGCTTCTTCCAGCGGGTTCAGGTCTTCGCGCTGGATGTTCTCGATCAGCGCCATCACCGCGGCCGCTTCGTCGGCCACCTGGCGCACCAGCACCGGCACCTCGCTCAAGCCAGCCAGGCCGGCGGCGCGGAAGCGCCGTTCGCCGGCGATGATCTCGTAGCGCCCGGCGGCCACCGGGCGCACCAGGATGGGCTGCATCACGCCCTGGCTCTTGATGCTCTCGGCCAGCTCGTACAGCGAGCCTTCGTCCATCCGCGTGCGCGGCTGGTACTTGCCGGGCTGCAGCAGTTCCAGCCGCAGCGTGGAGGGCGCGCTGTCGCCGGCGACGGGAGCGTCGGCGACCTTGGGGCCGAGCAGCGCTTCGAGGCCCAGGCCCAGGCCCTTGGCTTTCTTGGTGACCATGGGGGCGGATTGTCTATGAGACACCGCGGGCCGAGCGCCGGGCCGCTCCCAAGCCGGCCCGCATCCCCTCGGGGGATCGGCCGACGTACCCCGTCGGACGAGGGGCTGTCATCCCCGTCGGCGGCGGCGCTCGGCGGCGGGGAACAGCACTTCGCGCTCGAAGTAGCGGCGCAGCCGCACCGTGCGCGGCTCCAGCCGGCCGGGCGCGTGGGCCAGCACCTCGACCACGGCATCGACACGCAGCAGCAGCTCACCGTCGGCATCGCGCCGCCAGCGGCCGGCGTGGCGCGCGGCCAGCACGTCGTCGGCGTCCCGGCTGCCCAGCACGCGGCGCAGGCCGGCGCTGCCCACCCATTGGTGGCGGCCGTCGTCCTCCACGCGCAGCGGCACGCCGCCGAAGGCGTGATGGCGGCCCTGCTCGTGCCGCCAGTGGAAGGCGCGGGCGGCCAACAGCAGCCGGTCCAGCGCCGCAACGCCCACTTGCGGCAACAGGTAACAGACGTAGGCGACGGCCAGCGCCAACAGCAGCACCGCGCGCAAGGCACCGGCCCACTGGCTGAAGACCCAGGCGCCGGCGGCAGCGGCCACGCCCAGCACGATGGCGTCGATCAGCGGCTTCTTCAGGCTCATCGTGGTGTCAACGCGGCGGCTTTATGCTTGGCCATCGGCGCGCCGCATTGTGCGCGAGGGGTTTGGCGATGGCCTACAAGGTTTATGTCGACGGGCAGGAAGGCACCACCGGCCTGCGCATCCACGAAGTGCTGGCCGGGCGCAGCGACGTCGAGCTGCTGCGCATCGACGCCGACAAGCGCAAGGACCCGGCCGAGCGGGCGCGGCTGCTGAATGCGGCCGACGTGGCTTTTCTGTGCCTGCCGGACGCCGCGTCGCGCGAGGCCGCGGCGATGGTGAACAACCCGCGCACCTGCCTGATCGACGCCAGCACCGCCTTCCGCACCCATCCGGACTGGGCCTTCGGCCTGCCCGAACTGGCGCCGGGCCAGCGCGAGAAGCTGCGCCGGAGCAAGCGCATTGCCAACCCGGGCTGTCATGCCAGCGCCTTCATCCTGCTGCTGCGGCCGCTGGTGGACGCCGGCCTGGTGCCGGCCGGGCTGCCGGTGAGCGCCACCTCGATCACCGGCTACTCCGGCGGCGGCAAGAAGATGATCGAGCAATATCAAGCGTCTCCGCTTGAGCCTGCGCTCACTTCACCGCGGCCTTACGGGCTGACGCTGGCGCACAAGCACCTGCCGGAGATGGCGGCGCACACCGGGCTGCTGAACCCGCCGATCTTTTTGCCGGTGGTGGGCAACTACTACAAGGGGCTGGCGGTCTCGGTGCCGCTCGCCTTGTCGCAACTGCCCGCCGGCACCACGGCAGAAAGCCTGCACGCGGCGCTGGCCAAGCGCTACGCCGACGAGCGCTTCGTGCGCGTGCAGCCGCTGCGCGACCCGGCCACGCTGGACAGCGGTTTCTTCGACGTGCAGGCCGACAACGACAGCAACAACGCCGACCTCTTCGTCTTCGGCAACGACCGCCAGGTGCTGCTGATGTCCCGGCTGGACAACCTCGGCAAGGGCGCCAGCGGCGCCGCCGTGCAGTCGATGAACGTGCACCTGGGCGTCGACGAAGGGCTGGGGCTGTAGTCCGGGCGGCGCGGCGGTGGCCGAGCGCCGACGTCAGAGGCAGATCGCGGGGTCGGCGGCGCGGTAGTGGTAGTCGTAGCCGGCGCCGAAGCCCAGCCGGCGGTAGACCGCCAGCGCCGGCGCGTTGGCGGCGTCGACCTGCAGATAAGCCGTGCGCGCGCCGTCGGCGGCGGCGCGGCGCAGCAACTCGGCGCACAGCGCGCCGGCCAGCCCGCGGTTGCGCGCCGCCGGCGCGGTGAAGACGTCGTACAAGCCCACCCACTGCATCTGGCGCGCGGACTGGCCGCAGGCGATGACCTCGTCGTCGTCCTGCCGGCGCAGCAGCCAGCCGCTGTAGGGCACCGGCGACTGCGCAACGCGCTGAGCGTGCGCCTGCTGCTGGTCGGCGGGCGTGCCGCGCAGCCGGCCCACCACCTGGGCGTAGGTTTCGGCGTCGGCGCGCTGCAGGCGCAGGTCGGCCGGTAGCGGCGCGGCGGCGTCCAGCGCCATGCGCGGCAGCTCGGCGGCCAGCACGCGGGTGGGATCGAAGCGCTGCAGCCCGGTGGCGGCCAGCGCTTCATCGAGCCCGGCCGGTTGCGAGAACGGCGTGATGCGCACGATCAGCGGCAGCCCGGCCTCGCGGTACAGCGCGTCGGCCAGCGCCAGCTTGTCGGCCAGCGGCAGCCGGCCGGCCGCCACCGCGTTGACGCTGCGCGCGCGCTTGGCCTTGCCGGGGCAGCGGCGGACCAGCCAGCCGTCCAGCCACAGCTGCTGCGGCGGTGCGCTGGCGTTGAGCGCGGCGTCCTCGATCGCGGCCAGCTCGCCGTCGCCGAAAGCCGGCGTCGCCGCGCTCATGCCGGCGCGGCCACGCCGGCCGGGCGTCCCAGGCGCGCCACCATCTCGCGCGCGAATTCGACGAAGGCCTGCGCGCCCTTGGACGTCGGGTCGAACACCACGCCCGGCTGGCCGTAGCTGGGCGCCTCGGCCAGCCGCACGTTGCGCGGGATCACGGTGTTGAACACCTTGTCGCCGAAGTGCGACCGGAGCTGCTCGCTGACCTGCTGCTGTAGCGTGACCCGCGGATCGAACATCACGCGCAGCAGGCCGATGATCTGCAGCTCGGGGTTCAGGTTGGCGTGCACCTGGCGGATGGTGTTGACCAGGTCCGACAGGCCTTCGAGTGCGAAATATTCGCACTGCATCGGCACGACGACGCCGTGCGCCGCGCACAGGCCGTTGAGCGTGAGCAGGCTCAAGGAAGGCGGGCAGTCGATCAGCACGAAGTCGTAGTCGCGCGCGACCGCCGCCAGCGCGTCCTTCAGCCGCCGCTCGCGCCGTTCCAGGTCGACCAGCTCGATCTCGGCGCCGGCCAGTTCGCGGTTGGCGCCCAGCACGTCGTAGCCGCCCTTGGGGCTGGGCTTGCGGGCGTCGGCCAAGGCGCTGCTGCCCAGCAACACGTCGTAGACGCTGAGGTCGAGCGCGCGCTTGTCGATGCCCGAGCCCATCGTCGCGTTGCCCTGCGGGTCGAGGTCGATCACCAGCACCCGCTGCCCCACCTGGGACAAACCGGCCGCGAGGTTGACCGTGGTGGTGGTCTTGCCGACCCCGCCTTTCTGGTTGGCGACGCAGAAGATGCGGGCGGCGGGCCGGGTCATTGCGTGCCCAGCCGGATGCCGAAGCCGATCAGGAAGACGCCGGCCAGCCGCTCCAACGCCCGGGCCAGGCCGCGGTGCGCCCGCACCTGGGCGCTGACCGCCTGCGCAAAGGCGCACAGCAGCAGGCCGTAGGCGGCGGTGATGGCGGCGATGGTGGCCGCCATCGCAACGAAGGTCGGCAGGCCGCGATGGGTGGCCGGGTTGATGAACAGCGGGAAGAAGGCCATGTAGAAGACGATGGCCTTGGGGTTGAGCAGCGTGATCAGCAGCGCCTGGCGCAGGTAGTGGCCGCTGGTGATGCGGATCGGGCTGGCGGCGCCGCCCGGCTTGGACCGCAGCAGCCGCAGGCCGATCCAGCCGAGGTAGGCGGCGCCCAGGTACTGCACGCCGTGCAACCAGGCCGGGTGCGCGGCCAGCAGCGCCGCGACGCCGGCGACGGCCAGCCACATCAGCACCTGGTCGCCGAGGATCACGCCCAGCGTCGCCGCCGCGCCGCCGCGAAAGCCACCCTTGGCGGTGGAGGTCAGCAGCGCAAAGGTGCCGGGGCCGGGCAGGGCCAGGAACAGCAGGATGGCGGCGCAGAAGGCACCGTAGTCGGAAATGCCGAACATGGGAGGGCGTCGTTGGAGGAAGGCGCTAGTGTAGTTTTGGCTTCAGCCTTTGGCTGCATCCGCGGCGATGGGTTGCAGCCAGACGAGGCAGCGCTCGGCATCCAGGCCCGGCACGTGCAGCGGTTCCACGTGAAACATCAGCGCCTTCGGGTCCAGCGCCGCCAGCTCCTCGGCCGGCGGCTTGCCCTTCATCGCCAGCCAGCGTCCGCCCGGCGCCAGCAGCTGGCGGGTCAACCGCGTGAAATCGGCCAGCGAGGCGAAGGCGCGCGAGGTGATCAGGTCGAACAGCGCTGCTTCGCCCAGCGCCTCCACCCGGGCGTGCCGGGCCTGCAGGTTGGGCAGCCGCAGCGCCGCCGCAGCCTGGCGGATGAACGCGGCTTTCTTGCCGACGGCATCGACGCAGACCACCTTGGCCTGCGGCAACAGCAGCGCCCAGACCACCCCGGGCAGGCCGCCGCCGCTGCCCACGTCCAGGATGCGCAGGCGCCGGCCCTCTCGCCCCTCTCGCCCCTCTCGCCCCTCTTGCAGCAGCGTGCGGACGGCAGGCACGGCGGCCATGCAGTCCAGGCCGTGCTGCAGCCACATCGCGTCCGGGTCACGGACGGCCGTCAGGTTGTAGATGCCGTTCCAGCGCTGCAGCAGCGCCAGGTAGGCCAGCAGGCCGTCGGCCTGGCCGTCGCTGAGGGCCAGACCCAGCGTGCCCGCTGCCGCCAGCACCGCGGCGCGGTCAGGCAGCGGCATCCTGCACCGTGGGCTTTGCGTCGCCGTCGCCGCCAAAACCCCGGAAGCGGCCCTTCTTCAAGTGGACCAGCAACAGCGACACCGCGGCCGGCGTCATGCCCGATAGCCGCGCCGCCTGGCCCAGCGTGGCGGGGCGATGGCGGCCGAGCTTTTGCCGCACCTCGAAGGAGAGGGCGGTGATCTGCTGGTAGTCCAGGTTGGGCGGCAGCGGCAGGTGCTCGTAGTGCGAGGCGCGCTCGACCTCATCGTTCTGCTTGTCGATGTAGCCGGCGTACTTCAGGGCGATCTCGGCCTGCTCGATCACCGCGTCGGCCTCGGCGGCGCCCCAATCGCGCCGCAAGGTTTCACGTGAAACCAGCGCCGACTCGGACGCCTCAGACCGCGCCAGCGCTTGCAGCTCGCTCACCTGGTCGTGGCCGATGCCCGGCCGGCGCAGCAGCTCGGCCAGGCTGTACTCGTGTTCCAGCGCCTTGCCCAGCACGCGCTCGGCGTCGGCGGCGGGCAGGGTCTGCGGGCGCAGCCAGGTGCTGCGCAGCCGTTGCAGCTCGGCGGCCAGGCGGTCGCGCTTGCGGCAGAAAGCGCTCCAGCGCGCATCGTCGACCAGGCCGAGCTGGCGGCCGGCCTCGGTCAGCCGCAGGTCAGCGTTGTCCTCGCGCAGCTGCAGCCGGTACTCGGCGCGACTGGTGAACATGCGGTAGGGCTCGGTCACGCCCTTGCTGACCAGGTCGTCGACCAGCACGCCCAGGTAAGCCTGGTGCCGCGCCGGCAGCCAGGGCTCGCGCCCCAGCACCTGCAGCGCGGCGTTGGCGCCGGCGTACAAACCCTGCGCGGCCGCTTCCTCGTAGCCGGTGGTGCCGTTGATCTGGCCGGCGAAGTAGAGGCCGCCGATCGCCCGCGTCTCGAAGCTCGGCCGCAGCTCGCGCGGGTCGAAGTAGTCGTACTCGATCGCGTAGCCCGGCCGCAGGATGTGCGCCTGCTCCAGCCCGGCCATCGAGCGCACCGCGGCGATCTGCACGTCGAAGGGCAGCGAGGTGGAGATGCCGTTGGGGTAGAACTCGTGCGTCGTCAGTCCCTCGGGCTCCAGGAAGATCTGGTGGCTGGCCTTGTCGGCGAAGCGATTGACCTTGTCCTCGATGCTGGGGCAGTAGCGCGGGCCTACGCCTTCGATGACGCCGGTGAACATGGGGCTGCGGTCGAAGCCGCTGCGGATGATCTCGTGCGTGCGCTCGTTGGTGTGCGTGATCCAGCAGGGCAGCTGCTGCGGGTGCTGCTCGGCGCGGCCGAGGAAGCTGAACACCGGCATCGGGCCGGCCGGCGGCGAGCCATCGGTCTGCGGCATGCCGTCGCCGGGCTGCTCGGTCAGGCGCGAGAAGTCGATCGACCGCCCGTCCAGCCGCGGCGGCGTGCCGGTCTTCAGCCGGCCCTGCGGCAGCTTCAGCTCCTTCAACCGTGCCGACAGGCTGACCGCCGGCGGGTCTCCGGCGCGGCCGGCGGCATGGTTCTGCAGCCCGACGTGGATGCGGCCGTCGAGAAAGGTGCCGGCCGTCAGCACCACGGCGCGGGCGTGGAAGCGCAGCCCGATCTGCGTGACGGCGCCGACCACACGATCGCCTTCGACCAGCAGGTCGTCCACCGCCTGCTGGAACAGCCACAGGTTCGGCTGGTTTTCCAGCCGCCGGCGGATCGCGGCCTTGTACAGCAGCCGGTCGGCTTGTGCCCGCGTGGCGCGCACCGCCGGGCCCTTGGAGCCGTTGAGGATGCGGAACTGGATGCCCGCCTCGTCGGTGGCCGCGGCCATCGCGCCGCCCAGCGCGTCGATCTCCTTGACCAAGTGGCCCTTGCCGATGCCGCCGATCGAGGGGTTGCAGCTCATCTGGCCCAGGGTCTCGATGTTGTGGGTCAGCAGCA
Organism: uncultured Rubrivivax sp.; assembly: GCA_964470565.1. Lineage (GTDB taxonomy): Bacteria > Pseudomonadota > Gammaproteobacteria > Burkholderiales > Burkholderiaceae_C > Rubrivivax. The sequence goes on along the minus strand of CAYYDJ010000029.1, from coordinate 30,703 downwards.
GCGTGCGGCAACCCATGCGGGCCGCGGCCAGCGCGGCCTCGGTGCCGGCGTGGCCGCCGCCGACGACGATGACATCGAAAGACTCGGGGTGCAGCATGACGGGGGGCGGTGAACGGCGAGCGCGCAAAGGCGCGGATTTTAGGAGCGCACCCCCGCGCTTCATAGCCCGGGCCGCGGCTGCCCATAATCGCCGCATGTCCCCGACCCGGCTTGAGTTGGACGAGCAGGCACCGACGGACGGCTTGGCCGGTCAGCGGCTGCTGGCACTGTACCCGTCACTGTTGACGATTGGCGAGAGTGAGCGCAGACATGTGCTGACCCGGGAAGCGCAGGCGCTGACCGCGCCTGCCGGCACGCTGCTGTTCGACGAAGGCCAGCCTTGCCGCGGATTCCCGATGGTGCTGAGCGGCAGCGTGCGCGTGGCGCGCGGCTCGCCGCAGGGTCGCCGGCTGGAGCTCTACCGCGTCAGCGCGGGCGAGCTGTGCGTCGTGTCGACCGCCTGCCTGTTCGGCCACGCGGCGCTGACGGCCTACGGCGAGGCCGCCGAGACCACCGAGTTGGTCGTGCTGTCGCCGGCCGGCTTCGCGCGCTGGTCGGCGCACGAGGGCTTCAGGCGCTACGTGTTCAGTGTCTTCGCGGGCCGCCTGTCCGACCTGATGGCGCTGGCCGAGGCGGTGGCTTTCCAGCGCCTGGACCAGCGGCTGGCGCATGCGCTGCTGGGGCATGGCGAGGTGCTGCGCTGCACCCACCAATCGCTGGCCGACGAACTGGGCACGGTGCGCGAGATCGTCACCCGGCTGCTCAAGCGCTTCGAGCGCGCCGGCTGGGTGCGGCTGGCGCGCGAGCGGGTGCAGATCGTCGACGCCGCGGCGCTGCGCGCGCTGGCCGCCGGCCCGCCGGCGCCTTGATCGTGCCGATCTTCCGGTCGACCGTTCGTCAGATCTGCGGCCGGCGCAAAGTAACCCAGGTCACAGACCCGCGGGGCAGCGGGCGCCGACACTGCGGTGCAGCGGCGATCGGCGCCGCGCCAGGCTGGAGCAAAGCATGATTTCAAACGTTGGCGGCATCGACCGCGTTCTGCGCATCGTGGTGGGCCTGGTGCTGATCGGCCTGGCGGCCACCGGCACCATCGGCGTCTGGGGCTGGATCGGCGTCGTGCCGCTGATCACCGGGGCGCTGGGCACCTGCCCGCTGTACCGCATGCTGGGCTTCAACACCTGCCCGATGCCGCGCAAGTAAGCAGTCAGCCAGCGGCTCACGGATAATGCTTGCCTGATCGCGGCGCCAGCGGCTCGTTGAGCCGGTGCCGGACCATCACCACGAGAGCGCCTGCCGCAGCAGGCGGCAAGCATGGATCGAAAGACGAGACTGCGGCGGCTGGCGCTGCTGAGCGTGGCCGTTGCCGGGGCTGGCTGGCTGGTGGCGTGCACCACACCGCCGGCGGCGGGCCCATCGCCGGCCGCGGGGCCTGCGCCCAAGCCGGGCGCCGCCGCAGCATCTGCGCCGGCGCCCGCGGCCGAGCCCGCGCCGCCGGCCCCGCAGCCCGAGCCGGCACCGGCATCGCCGGCCGCGGTGCAACAGGCGCAGCGCCTGGCGAACGTGGCGGTCGAACTGCTGGAGGTCGGCAACGAAGACCAGGCGCTGGCCGAGATCCAGCGCGCGCTGCAGGCCGACCCGGCCAACCGGCTGGCGCAAAGCCTGCTCAAGCAGATCCAGACCGACCCGCAGCAGTTGCTGGGCCGCGAGTCCTTCAACTATCGCGTCGAGCCGGGCGAAAGCCTGTCGCGCATCGCCGGCCGCTTCCTGCGCGACGTGCACCTGTTCTACGCGCTGGCGCGCTACAACGACATCAAGGTGCCGCGCCTGTTGCAGGGCGGCCAACTGATCAAGGTGCCGGGCCGGCAGCCGCCGCCGACGCCCGCCGCGCCGCCGCCATCACCGGCCCCGCCGCCGCCTGCGCCATCGCCAGCCCCCGCACCGGCCAGGCCGGCTGCAGCCGAGCCGCGGCCGCCGGCGCCTGACGTCGCGATTGCGCAGGAATATCGCCGCGGCCTGTCGCTGATGGCGCAGCAAAAGCCCGCCGAGGCCGTCTTCGCCTTCGACAAGGTGCTCGAGCGCGACCCCGGCCACGCCAACGCCAAGCTCAAGCGGGCGCAGGCGCTCAGCCAGGTGGCCGGGCTGATCCGGCTGCTGGAGAACACGATCAAGCGCCTGGATGCGCAGATCGCGCGCGAGCCTGACAACGCTGCGGCCAAGGCCGAGCGCGACAAGGCGATTGCCGACCGCAACCGGCTGCAGCAGGTCAAGTAGGCGCCGCGCGGCGCCACCAGCCGCCGGGTGGCGGGCCGGGGCGCTTCAACGCGTGGCGGCCGACGCGCCGCCGGCCGGTGCGCGCGGCTTGTTGCTGCTGGTGCCGCGCGCGCCCAACTGGCTTTGCAAGGCCAGCGCGCCGGGATGGCGGCGGTCCAGTGCCAGCGCAGCGTTGACCGCCTGCCGCGCCTGATCGGGCTGGCGCTGGCGCAGCGACTCGGCCTTTTGCACGTACAGATCGGCCAGCAGGCTGCGGTGCGCCGCGTCGTGGCGCAGCGCGGGGCTGTCGCGCAGCAACTGGATCGCGCCGTCGAGGTCGCCTTGGCTCGCCAGCATCGTGGCGTGCTCGCGCTGGCTGTTGGCGGCGCGGGCCGCTTCGCCGGATGGCGCCTCGGCTTCGGGCGCGCGCCGCGGCGCAGCCGTCAGGGCCAGCGCGGTGGTGAAGCGGCCGACGGCCGAACGCCGCGTGCGCTCGCGCTCGATCTGGCGCAGCGCATCGGCGGCGGCGCGGCGCTCGGGGTCCAGCGCCAGCACTTCGAGATAGGCCTGCACGGCCAGATCCAGGTCGCCGCGGCGCTGGGCCTCGGTGGCCGCGGCCAGGCGCTCGGCGGCCAGCTTGTCGATGCGCTGGCGCACGGCGGCGAGGTGTTGGCGCAAGCGCTCGTCGCGCGGGCGCAGCAGGCCCAGCACCTCCCAGGCCAGCGCCGCGTCGGCCCAGCGGCCTTGCGCTTCGGCGCGTGCGGCGCGGTCGGCCAGCAGCCGTTCGTGCTCCGGCAGCGGCGGGTCGGACGGCAGCGGCTCGACCGCTTCGGCGCGCGCGCCGGCCTCGGCAGCAGCCGGCGCCGTCGACCGCGACGCGCAGCCGGCCAGCACCCCGGCAGCGGCGGCGGCGATCAGGCACAGCCAGCGGCGCAGGCCGATCACCGCGACGCTCACGGCGCGGCCAGCGCGCGGCTGGTCTGCAGCTTGGCCTTGAAGCCTTCCAGGCTGGTGTCGCCGAAGATCATGGTCCGCCGCAGCATCAGCGGTTGCGCATAGAAGGCGTTGCCGCCGGGCACGACGGTGGCGCCCAGCTCGATGCCGTTGCGCGCGGCCGCTTCCAGCACGGCCTCGTTGGCGTCGCCGAAGGGATAGGCCAGGTACCTGACCTTCAGCGGTGGCAGCCGGCGTTCCAGCAACTCGCGCGGGACGCGCATTTCGGCGTCCAGGTTGGCGCGATAGCGCTCATCGGACTCGCCGGCGCGGCGCTCGACCAGGTTGCGATGGCTCTTGGAGTGCGATTGCACGTCGATCAGCCCCGAGGCCTGCATCTCCTGCAACTGCGCCCAGGTGAGGGCGTCGCCGCCGCCCAGGAAATCGGTATAGACGAAGACGGTGGCCGGCAGCCGGTACTTCTTGAGCACCGGGAAGGCGTAGCGGTAGACCGACTCGTAGCCGTCGTCGAAGCTGATCACCACCGCGCGCGCCGGCAGCGCCTTGTGGCCGGCCAGAAAGCCCGCAAGGTCGGCCATCCGCACCACGCGGTAGCCGTTGCGCACCAGCCAGGCCATCTGCGCCTCGAAGCTGGCTGGCGAGACCACCATCTTGGCGTTGCCCGGGCCCAACCGGTGGTAGCACAGGATGGGCACGGTCTGCAGCCGCTCGGCGCCGACGCCCAGCGGGTTGAGCGGCCGCAGCGGCACGATCAGCGGCACGGCCGGCGACGGCGGCGCCGGACTGCGCTTGCCGTCGCCATCGTCGTCGTTGGCATCGGCGATCTGCCAGGCCTGGGCGGCCGAGCCCAGGAAGCGCTCGGCGATGCCCTCGAAACTGTCGCCCGCGGCGGGGCGGTAGACCAGCAAGCGCTCATTGCGGCCCAGCACCTCGCCCTGGGCTTGCGGCCAGGAGCCGGCCGCGGCGGCGGTGGCGGCCGCGGCGGCGGCCGCGGGGGTTGTCGCGGTGGCCTTGGCGCTGGCGGCGCGCGGCTGCGGCGCTGCAGCGGCCGTCACCGTCGGCGTCGACGAGCACGCGCCCAGCAGCAGCGCGACTCCGGTGCACAGCGCGACCGCGGCCTGCCCGCGGGCCAGCCCGCGCCGCGCACGGGCGCTCATGCCGGGCGGTCGTCGCGCGCGCCGGGGCGCGGCGTGATCGGCTGGTCGGCCACCGCGCGGCCGAGCGCGGCCTCGCGCTCCTGCAGCGCGGCGGCCATTGCGTCGAAGCCGGCGTAGAGCTGGCCGAACTCGTCCTTGCGCTGCTCGTTGATGCGTTGATCGAAGCGGCCCTTGGCGATCTCGGCCATCGACTCGCGCACCAGCTTGATCGGCTTGGCAAACCAGTTGGCCACGAAGTACATCGCCACCGCGACGGCCAGCACCGTGACGATGGCCAGCACCACCATCAGCATGATCGACAGCCGCGCCACCTCGGTCAGCGGCCGCTCCCGGATGCCGATGGCCACGCGGCCGGCGGTCTGCTCCTGGAAGGTGATGGGCATCTCGAAGCCCAGTACCGGCTCGCCGCCCGCGATGTAGCGGCCCACGGCCACCTTGTCGCGCCGGCCCAGCGCCTCGGCGGCCGGCGCCTTGTAAGGCTGGCCGACGAGCTTGGGATCACTGGCGGCGCGGACCACGCCGTTGGCGTCGGCGACGGTGATGCGCTCGTAGTCGCCGGTCTTCATGACCTTCTCGACCAGCACCTCCACTGCCTCCCATTCCTCGCCCAGCACCGAGGCGGCGTTCTGCGCTGCCATGAAGCGCGTCATCGAGGCGCCGTAGTCGATGGCCTGGTTGGTCAGCGCCGCCACCTGGCGCTGCGTGATCAGCGTGGCCGTCACGCCCATCACCGCGGCGACGATCAGCGCCATCGTCAGTGCCCAGCGCACGCGCAGCGGCACGATGCGCTGGCGGTCGCGGTCGCGCGCGTCCTCGTCGATCTCGGCCAGCACCTTGACCAGCGCGTCGGCCAGCTCGGCGCCGCTCTGGAAGCGCTGCGCCGGCTGCTTGGCCAGGCAGCGGTCGATCAGCCGGCGCAGCGAGTGGGGCACGTCGGTGCGCGACTTGTCGATCGGCGGCGCCGGCTCGTTGGCGATCTTGGTGGCCACGGCGACCAGGCTGTCGCCGCGGAAGGGGCGGTGGCCGACCAGCATCTGGTACAGCACGATGCCGGCCGAGAACAGGTCGGAGCGGCCGTCGAGCTTCTCGCCGCGGGTCTGCTCGGGCGACATGTACTGCGGCGTGCCCAGCACGTCGCCGGCGCGGGTGCGCAGCGAGGCATCGGTCGCGCTGTCCATGTGCGCGATGCCGAAGTCGGTGACCTTGATCGTGCGGCTGCCGGCCAGCCGCATGATGTTGGCCGGCTTGATGTCGCGGTGGACGATGCCCCGGGCATGCGCGTAGTCCAGCGCGCGGGCAAGCTGGATGCCCATCACCACGGTGTCGCGCACCGGGATCGTCTTGGTGGCCTCCAGCTCGTCGGCCAGCGTCGTGCCCGACAGCAGCTCCATCGCCATGTAGGGCCGGCCTTCGATCTCGCCGACATCGTGCACGGTGACGATGTTGGAGTGCGACAGCCCGCCCGCGGCGCGCGCCTCCTGCAGGAAGCGGCCGCGGTAGTCGTCGCCCTCGCACAGCGAGGCGTGCAGGAACTTGATGGCCACGTCGCGGCCGATGTGCGGATCGTGCGCCTTGAACACGGTGGCCATGCCGCCGCGGCCGATGCGCTCCAGGATCTGATAACGGCCGGCCTGCTGCACCTTCTCGCTGGCCGCCGGGCCGCCGCTGGGCAGCGTGGCGAAAGGCAGTGCCGATTCGCCCGGCAGCACGCCGCGGCGGCGCAGCGTGCTCTCGCTGCTGCCGCTGGCGTCGGGCAGCGTGTCGAGCTGCGCGAGGGGGGTGGTCACCGTGGCGGCCTGGGTGCTGCCGCCGGACGGGCGCTGGGGTTGATGGGCTTGCGGGTCGGCCATGGGGGACGGTTTGCGGCGCCGATCATGCGCCAGCTGGCCGCCAAGGTCCATGCCCGGCGACCGGTCTTGTCGTGCAGTTGTGGGGCATCCGCCGCGCGGCACTCAGCCGAACAGCCCCGGCGCCTGCGCGGCCGGTGCGTCGTCGTCGCTGTAGAAGCATGACGGACAAACCGCGCGGTAGCGTTCGTTGCCGCCGATCTCCACCTGCTCGCCCTGCGTCACGCGGCGGCCGTCGGGGCCGAGGCGCAGGTTCATCGACGCCTTGCGCGCGCAGGCGCAGATGGTCTTCATCTCCTCCAGGTCGTCGGCCAGCGTCAGCAGCTCGGCCGAGCCGGGGAAGGCCTGCCCGCGGAAGTCGCTGCGCAGGCCGTAGCAGATCACCGGCACGCGGCCGCGGTGCGCCAGGCGGTGCAACTGGCGCACCTGTTGGCGGCTGAGGAACTGCGCTTCGTCGATCAGCAGGCAGGCCAGGTCGGCCGGCAGGTGCTCGCGCGCAAACGCGGTGTCGGGCCCGAAGGTGGCCACCGTGCGCTGCAGGCCCAGGCGCGAGCCGATCACGCCGTGGCCGGCGCGCGCGTCGTGCGCCGCGGTGAACAGCAGCACCCGCATGCCGCGTTCTTCGTAGTTGTGCGCGGCTTGCAGCAAGGCGGTGGACTTGCCGGCGTTCATCGCCGCGTAGCGGAAATGGAGCTTGCTCAGAACACGCGCCTACTGGACCACGTTGAAGCCGACGATGGTGGCGCCGAACACGTCGCTGCAGTCGCTGCCGCCTTGCGGGCACTTGGGCACGCCGGCGATCCAGGGCAGCGGCCCGGTGTGCCGCTGCGTCAAGGCGCTGGCCGCGTCGCCGGTGGGATAGAACGCGAAGCCGCCTTCGTCGCGCTCGGGCAGCGCCGAGTGGTCGCGCTGCAGCTCCGAGACCATCACCAGCAATTGGTTGGCGCCGCTGGGGCCGGAGATCTTGAAGTCGACGTCGGTGGGCAGGTTCAGCGCGACGTTCTTGCGCACCCGCGGCAGGCCCGAGATGCGGTTGGGGTACAGGCGCAGCAGCGAGCCGTCGGAGCCGTGGTTGAAGACGTAGAGATAGCCGTCGTGCTGCGACTTGACGGTGAACTCGATCGAGTCCTTCTCGCTGCGCACCGTCGTGCGCACCAGACTCACCTCGACCTTGTGGCCGGGCGCTTGCGCGGCGACGATGCGCTTGAAGTCGGCCAGCGCGTCGAAGGCGGCCGGCGCTGCCGGCGCGGGGGCCGCGACGGGGGCCACGGCGGGGGTCGCCGTCATCGGCGCCGCTGCCGGCACGGCCGCGGGCTTGAGCCAGGCATAGGCGCCGATGCCCAGCGCACCGGTGGCCAGCAGCGCCGCAACGAACAGCAGCGCCGGCCGTGGCCCGGCCTTGGGCGGCGCTGGTGGTGGCTGCAGCGGCTGCGTGCGGGCCTCGAAGTCGAACGGCGTCTCGCCGGGCCGCAGCGTGAACTGCGGTGCGTCGATGGACGCGGTGTCCGCGGGCGGCGGCGTGGCCACGGCCGCGCCGGGTGCCGCGGTGGCCAGCTCGACGTCGGGCACCAGCGGCGCCGCGGGCGCAAACACCGTCGTCGGCTGCTGGCGCTGCGTGACGGCGCCGGGCGGCAGCCAGGCCTGCGTGCGCTCGCGCGTGAACTCGTTGAGCCCCAGCTCGTCGCGGAACTGCTCGATCGACGGCGTGCGCTCCTCGGGCCGCACCGCCAGCGCGCGGTCCACCGCGACCAGCAAGCGCGCGCTGTAGCGCCCGGCGGCCAGTTGCGCCAGCGGCTCGTAGCCGTCGTTGATCAGCCGGCCCACCGACGGTGGCGGCGTACGCCCGGTGATGCCGAAGTGGATGGTGGCGGCCAGCGCGTAGACGTCGGTCCACGGGCCCTGCTTCATGCCCGGCACCTCGCCCCATTGCTCGATCGGCGCGTAACCGGGCTTGAGGATCACCGTCAGCGCATGCGTCAGGTCGCCGATCACCTGGCGCGCGGCGCCGAAGTCCAGCAGCAGCGGCCGCCGCGAGCCGGCCAGCAGCATCACGTTGTCGGGCGCGATGTCGCGGTGGTACCAGCGCTCGGCGTGCAGCACGCCGAGCGCCTCGGTCAGCGGGTCGAGCAGCGTCATCAGCGCCAGCTCGTCGGGCGGCTCGGGCAGCGACTTCCACTCGTCGCGCAGCGTGATGCCTTCGCAGAACGGCATCACCATGTAGGCCGAGCCGTTGGCCTTCCAGAAGCGGTAGACCTTGATCAGCGCCGGGTGGTCGAACTGCGCCAGCAGCCGCGCTTCTTCGACGAAGCTGCGCAGCCCGGCCTCGAAGGCCTCGGTGTGGCGATCGGATCGCACCACCACCTCGGTGCCGCCGGAGCGGCCGACCATGCCCGAAGGGAAGTACTCCTTCACCGCCACCTGGCGCTTGAGCGTATGGTCCCAGGCGCGGTAGACGATGGAGAAGCCGCCTTCGCCGGCCACGCTTTTCAGCTCGAACTCGTTGAGGAAGGTGCCCAGCGGCAGCGCGTTGCCCGAGTCCTGGCGGCCTGGCAACGACGGTGGCGTCGCGGCGGCGGCCGCTGCGGGCGCTTCACCCGGCGGCCCGTCCTGCGGCGGTGTCACGACCGTGCGGTCGTTGTCGGGCGTGTCGTTGTTCATGGCGGCCGGGGCCGCAGTCTGCCAGATCCCGCAGCCAAATCGCCCCGGCTGCGGATTAAGTCTTCGATTTCGCGCCGCTGCGGTGACAAGATACGCCACGCGCAAACCGGCATGGAGGAACGAGCATGAAGACCACCCCGCTGCAGGCCCTGGCGGCCGCGCTGTTGCTGATCGGCGGTGTCGCTGTCCAGAGCCAGGCCCAGGCGCAGGCACCGGCCCCGGTGCTGAAGATGAACCAGGTCACCGAGCAGGCGCTGGTCGACGCGCTGGACATCGGCGAGACCGGCGCCGAGGACGGCGCCAAGACGCGCAGCATCCGCCCCACCGCGCGCAGCAACAACAACAGCGGCAACACGCCGTCGCGGGTGGCGGCCGGCAAGTCCAATCTGCTGATCACCTTCAACACCAACTCGGCCGAGCTCACGCACGAGAGCAAGAATGCGCTGGGCACGGTGGCCAAGGCGATGCAGTCGGACAAGCTGGCGCCCTACGCCTTCAGCGTTGAAGGCCATGCCGACCCGCGCGGCAATGCCGATCTCAACCAGCGCCTGTCGGCCGCGCGCGCGCAGTCGGTGGTGAACTACCTGGTCGCCGCGCAAGGCATCGCGGCCGACCGCCTGTCGCCGGTGGGCAAGGGCTCGGCCGAGCCGCTGAACACCGAGCGCGCCGACGCGCCCGAGAACCGCCGCGTGACCATCGTCACCAAACGGAACTGACGGCCCCCGGCCGCTGGGGCGACCGGTCCCCGAGGGGAGGGGACTCGTTCAGGCGGGTGCTGGCGCGCTGCGGAAGTCCAGCACGAAGTCGTTGTCGGCGGCGTCGATCTGGATCGCTTCGACCACCTGGTCCTCGCCCGCGTGCTGCAAAAAGTGCGTGGCCAGGCGCGGCAGCAGGCTTTGCGTGAGGATGGCGTCGACCATGCGGCCGCCCGATTCCACCTCGGTGCAGCGGCGGCGGATCAGGTCGACCACGGCGTCGGTGTAGTCCAGCCGAGCGCGGTGGCGCTCGGCCACGCGCTGCTGGATGCGGCCGAGCTGCAGCCGGATGATCTGGCCCAGCATCTCGTCGCTGATCGGGAAGTAGGGCACCACCACCAGCCGCCCCAGCAGCGCCGGCGGGAACTTCTCCAACAGCGGCTTGCGCAGCGCGGTGGCCAGCGCGTCGACGCTGGGCATCAGCTCGGGGTCGCGGCACATGCTGGCGATGACGTCGGTGCCGACGTTGGACGTGAGGATGATGACGGTGTTCTTGAAGTCGATGTAGCGGCCCTCGCCGTCTTCCATCCAGCCCTTGTCGAAGACCTGGAAGAACATCTCGTGCACGTCGCTGTGCGCCTTCTCCACCTCGTCGAGCAGCACCACGCTGTAGGGCCGCCGGCGCACCGCCTCGGTCAGCACGCCGCCTTCGCCGTAGCCCACGTAGCCCGGCGGCGAGCCCTTCAGCGTGGAGACGGTGTGCGCCTCCTGGAACTCGCTCATGTTGATGGTGATGAGGTTGTGCTCGCCGCCGTACAGCGACTCGGCCAGCGCCAGCGCGGTCTCGGTCTTGCCCACGCCCGAGGGCCCGGCCAGCATGAACACGCCCACCGGCTTGCTGGGGTTGTCGAGCTGGGCGCGCGCGGTCTGGATGCGGCGCGCGATCGCGTCCAGCCCGTGGCGCTGGCCGATCACGCGCCGGCCCAGCGTGTCGGCCAACTGCAGCACGGCCTGGATCTCGTTGCGCACCATGCGGCCGACCGGGATGCCGGTCCACTCGGCCACCACCGCGGCCACCGCGCTGGCGTCGACGATGGGCTGCAGCAGCGGGTCGTCGCCCTGCAGCGCGGCCAGCTCCTTGCGCAGGCGCTGCAGCTCGGCGGCGTCGGCACCGGGCTCGGCGGCCACCAGCTTGGCCTCGGCGGCACCGATCTGCTGGACGAGCTTGCTCTCGGCCTCGAAGCGGGCGTTGAGCGCCGCGCGCTCGTCTTCCAGCTTGGCCTGCGTGGCCTTCAGCTCGTCCAGCCGCTTGCCGTGGTCGACGCCGAGCGCCAGCTCGCGCTGCACCACGTCCAGCTCGATCTGCAGGCCTTGCAGCCGGCGCGTCACGTGCTCCAGCCGCGCCGGCACCGCGTGCAGGCCCATCGCGACGCGCGAGCACGCGGTGTCGAGCAGGCTCACGGCCTTGTCGGGCAGCTGCCGCGCCGGGATGTAGCGGTGCGACAGGCTCACCGCGGCCTGCACCGCGTCGTCGCCGATGCGCACCTTGTGGTGGGCTTCGAGCTTGGCCGTCACGCCGCGCAGCATGGCAATCGCCTTGGGCTCGTCGGGCTCGTGGATCTGCACGACCTGGAAGCGCCGCGTCAGCGCCGGGTCCTTCTCGATGTACTTCTTGTACTCGGCCCAGGTGGTGGCACCGATGGTGCGCAGCGTGCCGCGCGCCAGCGCCGGCTTCAGCAGGTTGGCGGCATCGCCGGTGCCGGCCGCGCCGCCGGCGCCCACCAGCGTGTGCACCTCGTCGATGAACAGGATGATGGGCGTCGGGCTGCCCTGCACCTCGTCCAGCAGCGTGCGCAGCCGGTTCTCGAACTCGCCCTTCATGCTGGCGCCGGCCTGCAGCAGGCCGACGTCCATCACGCGCAGCTGCACGCCGCGCAGCGGCGGCGGCACGTCGCCTTCGGCGATGCGCAGCGCCATGCCTTCGACGACCGCCGTCTTGCCGACGCCGGCCTCGCCCACCAGGATGGGGTTGTTCTGGCGGCGGCGCATCAGGATGTCGATCATCTGCCGCACTTCGTCGTCGCGGCCGGTCACCGGGTCCATCTCGCCGCGTTTGGCGCGCTCGGTCAGGTCCTGCGTGTACTTCTCCAGCGCGGTGCCTTTGCCGCCGCCGGCGCCGGGCATCGCGTTGCTGGCCTCGCCGGGCGCGCCCTGCAGGCCGCTGCCGTCGCTGGCCTGCAGCCGCGCCTCGGGCGAGCCGGGCAGGATCTTGCCGAAGGCCTCGCTCAGCATCGGCTCGGCAAGCTTGTCGAACTCCTTGGAGATGGCGCGCAACTCGTTGGTCAGCATGCGCGTGCGCATCATCCCCGACAGCAGATAGGCGCTGCGGATCTGCGACTCGTTGAACATCAGCGTCGCGTAGACCCAGCCGCGCTCGATGGCGGTCTCGATCTGGTCGGAGAAGTCGCTGATCGAGGTGGCGCCGCGCGGCAGCCGGTCCAGGCTGGCCACCACGTCGGCGGCCAGCTTCTCGGCGTCGACGCCGGCGTGGCGCGCCAGGCGCAGCAGGTCGGAATCGGGCTCCTGCAGCAACTGATGCAGCCAGTGCACCAGTTCGACATAGGGGTTGCCGCGCAGCTTGCAGAAGACGGTGGCGCTTTCCAGCGACTTGAACAGCAGCGGGTTGAGTTTGCCAAACAGGGCCAGACGACTGATTTCGGACACGGGCGGGCTCACTCGGTGGGGGTTGAAGAAGGGCGGCGACGGCGGCCGTCACCGCGCAGCGCGCGGCGCTGCCGGCGCAGCCAGCGTTCGGCATCGAAGCAGAAGTCCTCGGCGTCGGCCCGCGCCGGGCCGGCCAGCATCCAGCTGCTGTGGCCCAGCCGCGCCTGGCCGCCGAGTGCGGTGCCGGGCACGTCGCGCTGGCGCAGCACGAGCTGCAGGTCCCAGGCGTACTCGATGCCGACGTAGTTGCGCACCCAGTCGATCAGGGCGCGGAAGTCGTCGGCGCCGGGCAGCAGCTTGAGGTACGACGCCAGCGGCATCGGCCCCAGGCGCAGCCTGAAGGCGTATTGCGCATCGGGCACGCGCGAGCCCACCACCGCATCGACGCCGAGCCGCGTGTTGCCGCCGAAGGGCTGCAGCCGCGTCTGCTGCTCGGGCTCGAGCGCCAGGTGGTGCAGCCGTTGCTCCTGCAGTTGCACCGGCACGCCGAAGAACAGGCGCAGCGCCGAGGCCAGGCCTTCGGGGTTGCGCGTCCAGCGGCTCCAGTGGCCCGCCGCGAAGCGCTTGGCATGGTCGGGCACCGCGTCGCGGTCCAGCATGCCGACCTCGCCGAGACCGATCAGGCTGCCGAGATAACGACCGAAGTGATCGGCTTCGGGCCGATCCAGCGACACGGTGGGCTGCGCGTCGGCCCAGGCGCGGAAGAACAGCAGCAGCAGCCGGTGGTGAAAGATGTCGGCAAAGCGCGCCAGCGTCGGGTCGTCGTGCTGGCGCAGCCGCTCGCGCACGTACTCGGTCAGGTGGGTCGGCAGCGGGCCGTTGGGGCCGTAGAGGCCGAAGCTCCAGACCGTCAGCCGCTCGGGCAGGTGCGGCGCGCGGGCCGGCGGCGGCAGCACCTCGGCCAGGGTGGCCGGCGCGAAGGCCAGCGATGGGTCCTGCCCCAGCCGGATGGGCTCGGCCCGCGGCCGCTCGGCGCGGCCGAAGCGCGGCAGCGATGGGTGCCGGGCCTGCAGCATGCGCAGCGCGAAGAACAGGTCGTGGGCGCTGGGGTCGGCCTTCAGGCGGCGCCAGAACTCGCGCGCGTGGATACCGGGTAATGCCGGCGGCTCCGGCGGCCGCGCCGGGGGCAGCGCGGTGACGGCGGCACTGGCGTCGCTGGCGGGCGCGGCGGCCGTCATGCCGCCGGCCTCATGCCCATGCGCGCCGGCCACGCGGCCAGGCGGCCGCGCTGGCGCGAGCGCAGCTCCAGCTCGGTGAAACTGTTGACGCCGACGTGGCGGCTGAGGAACTGCTCCAGCACCGCGGCCAGCGGCCAGGGGCTGACGCCGGCAAACGGCGTGTCGTCCACCGCCAGCTTGACGCCGACGCCGCGGCCGTAGACGAGCTGCCGGTGTTGCGGCAGCCGCCGCGTGATGGGCTCGATCGCCAGCGACGCCACGCCCTGGATCTGCCCGCCGAGGTCGCGGTTGCCGAGGTCCTTGTACAGGCCCAGCAGGTCGCGCAGCGTGGCTGCGCCTTCCTCGTCGGATTGGTCGCTCAAGGCCAGGTAGTTGAGCGTCAGGTGCGAGATCAGCCGCCAGGTGATCTCGCTCTCGGCCATCGCCTCCACCGGCCGCGAGGGGCCGGCCACCACGCGCACGGCGCCGATCGGCGCCGATTCCACCGGCGACAGGTCGCCGCCGCCCTGGCCCACAGACATCAGCAGCGGCAGGTCGCGGTTGGTGCACAGCGCGACCACGCTCAGCTGCCGCAGGTCGTCGGAGAAGGGCGCGTCGCGCTGGTCCACCAGCGACAGGAAGACCTCGCTGCCCAGGTAGCGGGTGCGCGCGCCGAAGCGAGCCGCGTGCTCGGAGAACAGCCGCGGCTCGCGGCGCAGCGCGAAGTAGGCCTGGTCGTCGGCGCGGATGCCGTGGATCGAGGCGTACAGCGGCGCGAACTCGCGGTCTTCGATGCGGCCCTCGTGGTGGCCGACGACCGAGCGCACGCTGTAGACCTCGTAGTCGCGCGGCCGCGTGCGGTCGGGCACCACGTGGTACTCGTTGACGCTGGGGCTGAGGTGGATGCGGTCGGCCGTGCGCTGCGTGAGGTTGATCGCCGGCACGCAGTGCAGCAGGAAGTTCTTGTGGTCGACCGCGGCTTCCAGCTCGGGCCGCGCCTTGCGCAGCAGCAGCGTCAGCCCGATCTGGCGCAGCTTGGCTTTTTGCAGCGCCGGCGCCAGGCCGCGGATCGAGAAGAAGCGGAAGCGCGCCGGGAACGCGAAGTACTCGTGCAGCAGCCGGTGGCCCTGGAAGGCGCGGTGCGTGTACGGCAGCAGCGCCTGCGATTGATCGTAGCCCTCGGGCTGCACGGCCTCGGGGCCGAGCTGGGCGAACACGCGCGACGGGTCCTGCGCGTCGTGCACCACCACGCCCAGCAGCGAGCCGTGGATCAGCTCCTGCAACTGGGTGGCCACGGTGTCGGTGCCGGCCAGGTGCAGGTCCAGCCGATCCAGCCGCAACTGGTCGAAGCTGAGGCCGCTGCGCACCGCCAGGTCCAGCCGCAGGTGGCCGGCGGGCTCGGCCGGCAGCCGCAGGCTGGCCAGCGGCAGCTCCACCGGCACGCCGGCCAGGCGCGCGCGCACCATCTCCAGCGGCCACAGCACCAGGTCTTGCCCGGTGCGGAACTCGCACGGCGTCTGCTCGTCGGCCATCTTGCGGCTGCGCAGCACCGTGCCCGCGGGCAGCGCAAAGCCCGAGGCCAGGCTGCCCTCGCTGGCGCTGGGCTCGATCTGCGCCACCAGCATCGCCGGCGTCGGCGCCAGGTAGTGCGGGCACACCATCTCCAGGATGCGCTGCGACAGGCGCGGGAACTCCGCGTCCATCTTCATCTGGATGCGCGCGGTCAGGAAAGCGAAGCCTTCGAGCAAGCGCTCGACGTAGGGGTCGGCGACCTCCAGCTCGCGCATCGTCAGCCGGCCGGCCACCTTGGGGAAGGCGGCGGCGAACTCGGCGCCCAGCTCGCGCAGGTAGGCGAGCTCGCGGTTGTAGACCTCGACCAGCTGGCGGTTCAAGGCGTCAGGCCCCTTCCACGGCCACCTGGCCGGTCTCCAGGTCGAGGCTGGTCTTGAGCAACATCTCCATCGGATAAGGCATGGACCAGAACTGGCAGCGGATCTCGAACTGCAGCGTGTTGTGGTGACTGAGCGAGGCCGCCGACGGCGCCAGCGAGACCTGCAGCGTGTCGGCCAGGATGCGCGGCTCGAATTGGATGATGGACTGCCGGATCTCGGCCTCCAGCGCCGGCCAGTCCAGCTCCGACAGCAGCTGGCCGGCCATCGGCGTGACGCCGTAGTTCAGCACCGAGCGCTGGGCCAGCGGCAGGCCTTCGAAGTCGATCAGGCCGCCGGCGTTGTTGGCGTTGAGCAGCCAGCCCAGGTCGCGCAGCAGCGCGCCGCGCAGGCGCGACTCGTTGACGTAGACGGCGTCGACGCGCTCGCTGCGCTTGAGCGGCTCGTCGTCGGTCAACCGGTCCAGCAGCGCGGGCTGCAGGCGGTCCTTGCCGCCGTCGGGCCCGATCCTGGAAGCGCGCGACGCCATTTGTTTAAAACGTTAGCCGGCGCCGAACTGCAGCCGCCGCACGTCGAGCAGCGCGCGCTCGTCGCCGTCGACCAGCCACACGCGCTGGCCCAGGCCGCTGGCGTGGCCGTCGCCGAGATCGGTCCACTCGCTGCGGCGCGCCAGGCGCAGCGCGTCGTCGCCGGCCTCGCTGCCCGGGTAGCGGGTGGGGATGAAGCCGGCCAGCGTGCCGCCACCGGCCAGCGTGACTTCGCAGGCAGCCCAGACGAAGTCGCGCAGGTCCTGCGGCGCCTCGAAGCCGATGCGGCTGATGGCGGCAAACGGCAGCCAGAAGTAGTTGCCGTTGGCCAGCAGCTCGCACACCGGGCCCAGGCGCGAGTCGGCGTCGGCGATCCACTCGAAAGGCTCGTCGTTCAGCCGGCCGGGGCTTTCCGGCGCCTGCTCGAAGGCCTGGGCGCGCAGCGCGGCCGCAGCGGCAGCGTCGCCGTTGCTCAGCAGGCGCAGCGCCTCGACCAGCAGGCCCATCCAGGCCGGCGGCTCGCCCAGGATGTTGGGCGAGCGGCGGCCGGCGAAGACCTCGGCGCGCAGCACCTCGCAGCGGATGGCCTCGCGGTAGGCGCGCGCCATCGGCTGCGCCTTGTCGTCGAGCTGGGCGGCCATCTGCAGCGCGTCGAGCGCCTTCTGCCACTGGCCCATCACGGCCAGCAGCTGGAAGAGGTAGACGCGCAGCGAGGCCTGGCTGGGCGCGGCGCGGATCGCGGTCTTCAGCTCGGCGAGCTGCTCGTCGAGCGGGCGCGAGGGGTCGAAGCGGGCCATGCGGTGTTCTCTCTACCGAAAGGAGGAATGGGGAGCGCCCTGCCGCCACCAACAGGGTGGCCGCAGGGCGGCGGCCACCCCGGCCGCGCCTTCTTCAGCTGGCGGCTGCCTTGACCGAGGGCAGCTTGGACACCAGGCGCAGCGACACGGTCAGCCCTTCGAGCTGGTAGTGCGGGCGCAAGAACATCTTGGAGCTGTAGTAGCCGGGGTTGCCCTCGACCTCCTCGACCTTGACCTCGGCGGCGGCCAGCGGCTTGCGCGCCTTGGTCTCCTGCGAGGAGTTGGCGGGGTCGCCGTCGACGTAGTTCATGATCCAGTCGTTGAGCCAGCGCTCCATGTCCGAGCGTTCGCGGAAGGAGCCGATCTTGTCGCGCACGATGCACTTCAGGTAGTGCGCGAAGCGGCTGCAGGCAAACATGTAAGGCAGCCGCGCCGACAGGTTGGCGTTGGCCGAGGCGTCGGCGTCGTAGTACTCGGCCGGCTTGTTGAGCGACTGCGCGCCGATGAAGGCGGCGACGTCGGAGTTCTTGCGGTGCACCAGCGGCATGAAGCCGTTCTTGGCCAGCTCGGCCTCGCGGCGGTCGCTGATCGCGATCTCGGTCGGGCACTTCATGTCGACGCCGCCGTCGTCCGACGGGAAGGTGTGCGCCGGCAGGTTCTCCACCGCGCCGCCGGACTCGACGCCGCGGATCGAGGTGCACCAGCCGTAGTACTTGAACGAGCGGTTGATGTTGACCGCCATCGCGTAGGCCGCGTTGGCCCAGCAGTACTTGCCGTGGTCGCCGCCGGAGGTTTCTTCCTCGAAGTCGAACTCGTCCACCGGGTTGGTCTTGGCGCCATAGGGCAGCCGCGACAGGTAGCGCGGCATCGCCAGGCCGATGTACTTGGAGTCTTCCGAGTCGCGCAGGCTGCGCCAGGCGGCGTACTCGGTGTTGGTGAAGATCTTGGTCAGGTCGCGCGGGTTGGCCAGTTCCTGCCACGACTCCATCTGCATCAGCGCCGGCGAGGCGCCGCTGATGAAGGGGCAGTGCGCCGACGCGGCCACCTTGGCCATCTCGCCCAGCAGCTCCACGTCGGGCGGACTGTGGTCGAAGTGGTAGTCGCCCACCAGGCAGCCGAAGGGCTCGCCGCCGAACTGGCCGTACTCTTCCTCGTAGACCTTCTTGAAGATCGGGCTCTGGTCCCAGGCCACGCCCTTGTAGCGGCGCAGCGTGCGGTGCAGCTCCTTCTTGGAGATGTTGAGCACGCGGATCTTGAGCATCTCGTCGGTTTCGGTGTTCGTCACCAGGTGGTGCAGGCCGCGCCAGGCACCTTCGAGCTGCTGGAACTCGGCGTGGTGGATGATCAGGTTGACCTGCTCCGACAGCCGCTTGTCGATCTCGGCGATGATGGCCTGCACGGTCTTGTAGGCGTCGCCCGAGATGGTGCCGCTGGCCGCCAGCGCCTGCTGCGCCAGCGTCTGCACGGCGGCTTCGACGGCCTCGCGCGCCTGGTCGGTCTTGGGGCGGAACTCCTTTTGCAGCAGCGAGGCGAACTCGCTGCTTTCCTGGACTTGTGCGGCGCCGGCGCTGCGTTCGGTCTGCGGTGCGTTCATCGTGGTCCTCCGGAGGTCAAGCCTTGTCGCCGGCGGCGGGCGCGGCCTTGGCTGACTGGTTCGGCGCCGCGGCCAGCGACTTCAGCAGCGCCGGGTCCTGCAGCACCTTGGCGATCAGGTCCTCGGCGCCCTGCTTGCCGTCCATGTAGGACAGCAGGTTGTGCAACTGCGTGCGGGCATCCAGCAGCGACTTCAGCGCTCCCACCTTGCCGGCGATGGCCGCCGGCGAGAAGTCGTCCATGCTCTCGAAGGTGAGGTCGACGTTGAGCATGCCTTCGCCGGTCAGCGTGTTGGGCACGTTGAAGGCCACGCGCGGCTTGATGGACTTCATGCGGGCGTCGAAGTTGTCGATGTCGATCTCGAGGAACTTGCGGTCGCCCACCTCGGGCAGCGGCTCCAGCGGCTTGCCCGCGAGGTCGGCCATCACGCCCATCACGAAGGGGATCTGGACCTTCTTCTCCGAACCGTAAATCTCCACGTCGTACTCGATCTGGACCCGTGGCGCCCGGTTGCGCGCGATGAATTTCTGGCCGCTCTTGCCTGTCTTGCTCATCGGTTCACCTCAATTGGATGGGGTTGCTTGGCTGCGCCGGGGCATTGTCGATCCGATCGACCGCGGCCCCAAGCCTTCTCGGGATGACGATAACAGCGTGCCCCGCGCCGCTGGCCGTGCATCGTTGGGGGGCCCGCCGTGCTTGTTACCCATCGCCGGGCGCGGCTCCGGTGACGTTTTCCACATGGCCGACGCTGTCGGGCGCCAGCTCGCGAACGATGTCGATGAAGCTCATGCCCATCAGCCGCGCCGCGCGGCGGATCAGCAACGGCGCTGGATTGGTGGGCTCGCTGCGCTCCAGGAACTCGGCCACCGCGAGCAACTGGGCTTTGGCGTCGTCGCGGCTGCGCAGCTCGCCGGGCGCCGCGGGCGCCGCCGCCGCCGCTGCGGCGGCTTGGCCAGGGGCGGCCGCAGCGGCATCGGGCGCGGCGCCAACGCTCTGGCCGTCCCGCGGCTGCAGCTGCGCCAGCAGGTCCAGCATGGGCTTGACGTTCTCGAACTGCGGCCGCTGTTGCCCTTGGAGCTGCTCGTTACAGACGGCGATGATGCGCTGCAGGCTGGCGCGCGCCGCGGCCAGCCCCTGCAGCGTGGGCTGGCCCTGGCGCCAGGCATCGGCCGCCGCCAGCCGCAACTGCTCGGCGCTGAGCTTGGGCGCGCCCTCGGGCAGCGGCTGGCCGCGCAGCACGGTCATCGCGTCGCGCACGATGATCGCGCTGCTGCCCAGGCGCAGCAGCTCGGATTGGCGCAGGTCGCCGAGCAGGCCCACCGAATCGTCGACCTGGCCCAGCGCATTCATGCGCATGAAGTAGTCGTCGTCCTCGGGCTGCGGATGCACGCCGTCCCAGTGCTGTTCCAGCAGCCGGGCCGTCAGCTCCAGGCCGTCTGCCAGGCCGGCGGCGCCGCGCACGTTGACCCAGGCACGGCACAGCAGCCCGGCGACGCGCAAGTCCTTGGTGCGCTTGGACAAGGCCTCGCAGCGCGACTCGATGTCGCGCCAGTCGGGCGGCTCGGCAGGGATCACGGTGTCGCCGAACTGCTGCTCGGGCTTGCCGGCGGCGACGGTCTCCAGGGCCAGGAAGTCGGCGTCGTAGGTGAGGTCCTCGCCGCAGGGCGAGGCGTCGCTGACGGGCTGGAGCAGGCGGTCGAGGTCGGTCGTCATGGAGCTTTCGGAGCTTTCGTCAGCGCTGGGCGCCCTGGAACAGGCGCAGAAACAGCGGCCGGTGCAACGCGCCGCCGTGGCTCAGCTCCTGGAAGGGCCACTGCGCGGTGGGCGAGACCCACCAGACGCTGCTGTCGGCGCCTTTTTGCAGCACCGCGCGCAGCTCGGCCGCGGGCAGCGCCACCGTGGGGCCGGCGGCCACCGCCTCGCTGGCGGCGTTGAGGTCGGCCAGGATGTTGGCGATCAGCGGCGACACCGCCGCCGGCGCCGCCTGGCGGCTCTCGAACGGCGACGGCAGTTCGGCCAGCCGCGCGTCCAGCTCGTCGGGCGACAGCGGCAGCCGGCGGGCATCGACCACCGCGGCATGGACGCCGGCCAGGAAGCGGCTCAGCGTCGCGGCATCGGCCATCGCCTGCTGGCGCTCGACGGCCAGCGACATCACGGTCAGCGGGTAGAAGCGGCCGACGCGGTCGACGCTGGGTGCGATCACGCCGCAGGCCGGCACGCCGGTGATGCGCGCCGGCGTCAGGAAGAACCAGATCGGCGAGTGCACGAAGCGCTGCGTCCAGGTGTCGGGCACGTCGCTGCGCAACTGGTCGAGGCCGCTTCGCAGCCAGTAGTCCCAATCGGTGGTCAGCTCGTGCGCCATGCGGCGGCCGACGAAGTCGCCGATCGACGGCAGCTTGCCGAACCAGCAGGCTGCTGCGCTTACAGGTTGCTGGGACAAGCGAACTCCTCCATCGCCTTCAGACGGAACGGGTTCTGCACGCTGCTGGCCGTGACTTCCAGGCGCAGCCGCCGGCCTTCGACGGTGAAGCTGGCGACGAAGCGCTCGGGCGTGCTGCCGGGCGACAACTGCGCGCGGTCGAACAGGCGGTGCAAGGCCCAGGGGCCCTCGGTCAGCAGGCCCACGTTGTCGCCGCTGGAGGTGGTGAGCTGCAGCCGCACCTGGTTGGTCCCGCGCGCGCCGGGCCAGCTCATGGACTTGGGGATCTGCGGGCCGTGCTGGTAACGCAGCACCTCGCCGTCGACGTCCAGCACCATCTGCGAGATCGTGGCGTCCATGTCCAGCGGCTTGATCTCCACGCGCAGGCTTGGGGTCTTGCCGCCGGAGCGGAAGTAGACGTCGCGGATCGTCGCCGCGCGCTGGAACGAGGCCAGCGCCGCCGAGCCGCCGACCGGCGAGCCGTCGATGCCCTGCTTGAAGGTCCAGGGCTCGCGCGAGATGTCGACCATCGGCTGCAGCTGGGCGCGGAAGAACTCGTCGAACAGCCCGCCCATCGAGAACAGGCGTGAGAAGTCGTCGGCCGTCACGTCCTTGGCGGCGCCGCGCGTGAACGGGTAGCGGCCGTTGATCGACTTGCGGCAGAAGTCGCCGATCGTCGCGTTGAGGTTGCCGCCGATGGTGCTGCGCACGTCGCTGCCGACGAATCCCGAGGTGGCGGCGGCAAGGTCGTTGAACATCACCGACATCGGCGGCGGCAGCCGCCGCGCTTCGCCGCGCACCTTTTCCAGCGTGCCCGACAGCGCGGGCGGCACGCTGCCGCCGGCCTTGACCTGCTGGCGCGCCGAGGCGATGACGGCCGCCGCCTCGTTGATCACCGCCAGGCTGTTGGTGATCGGCGCCGGCCCGGTGGCGCCGATGCCGGCCAGGCGGCGGTACTCGCGGAAGCGCACGTCGACGATGTCGGCCTCCAGCGTGCCGCTGGACGCCAGGCCGCCGACGTTGACCTGGCGGCCGGTGAGGCGGCTGAGCTGGGCCTGCTCCTCCTTGATGCGGTTGATCTTGTCGCCCAGCCAGCTGCTGGTGGTGCTGCCGCTGCCGCTGCTGCCGGGCTTGACCGCCAGCGTGGTCTCGCGGGCAACGGCGCGCACGAACTGCTCGATGCTGGAGTTGGGCGCCGAGTACAGCCGCGCCTGCTCGCCGGCCTGCTCCAGCGAGGTGGCGCGCACCGGCCGCACGTCGGCCAGAAAGTCCTCCCACCGCTTGGCGTATTCCATCAGGTACAGGCGCTTGACTTCGTTGGCGAGCTGGCCGGTCAGCGCCTCGCTGGCCGCGGCCGCGCCGCCGCTGCGGCCGCGCTCGGCCTGGCCCAGCACCCAGCCTTCCTCGCTGCTCAGCAGCGTGGTGGTCTTGGGCAGCTCGCGCGAGAACAGGCCGTAGTAGCCGTCATAGGTGAACAGGCCCGGGATGCCCTGCGTCAGCGCCTTGCCGCTGTGCCGCGTGAACACCTGCGGCGCCTCGGGGCCGGCGGCGCGCACCACGGTGAACTCGGGCGGCTGGTCCTTGTCGGTCAGCAGCAGCTGCTTGAGCCGGCTGTAGGCGCGCTGCGCCGGCGAGAGCTGCGCCAGGCGCTGGCGCACGTCGGCCACCAGCTCGGTGTCCATCGGCTCGCGCGCGGTGACGGTGCGCTCGTCCATCAGCGCGTCGAGGTGGCGGCTCAGGCGGTCGACCACGCCGCGCTGCTGGGCCTCCGGCGGCAGCGTGCGCGCCCATTCGGTGGCCATCCAGGCCTTGACGACGCGGGCGTCGAAGTGCGCCGGGTCGTACAGCATCAGATAGGCCTTCAGCGCCTCGTAGCTGGCCTCGGGGTTGCTGGTCGACACGTCCTGCAGCGAGCGGCGCATCTGGCGCGCCAGGCGCGGCAGCCAGGCGTCCTCCAGCAGCCGCAGGTAGGTGCCTTCGGCGGCGGCCTGCATCTTGGGCACCTGCAGCAGCCCGTAGCGCCAGCCCAGCGGCGCCGAGTCGCCCTCGTAGCGGCCGCTGGTGGCCACCGCGGCGGCGTGGTCCAGCATCGGCAGCAGCGCCACCATGCTGTCGGGGTCGGCCTGCTTGGCCTCGTCGACGGCCTGCTTGAGCACGCCGGCATTGGCGCTCACCTCGCCGAGGTAGGCGCTGTTGTTGCCATAGCTGTAGAACCAGGCCGCCGTCAGGCCCACCAGGCCCAGCGCCAGCGCCACCAGGCCGCCGGCCTGCAGCAAGCGCAGCTGGCGCTCCTTCTTGGCGTTGCGGCCGGTCAGGCCGGCCTCGTTGAAGATGACGCTCTTGAACAGCGTCTCGATGAAGTAGCTGCGGCCGCTTTGCGCCTTCAGCGCCTGGGCGCCGGCGGGCTGCACCGCGAAGCGTCGCGCCAGCGCCGACATCACGCGGTCGAAGGGCATGCCTTCCTGGGTGCCGCTGGTGAAGTAGACGCCGCGCAGCAGCGGCTTCTCCTTGAACTGGGTGGACGCGAAGACCTGGCGCAGCGTGTCGTGCACCACGTCACGCAGGCCGACGAACTGCTGCGGCAGCGCGTACAGCAAGCCGCGCCGCGCCAGATCGGGCTCGCCGGCCAGGCGCTGCGGC
Source organism: uncultured Rubrivivax sp. (assembly GCA_964470565.1). Lineage (GTDB taxonomy): Bacteria > Pseudomonadota > Gammaproteobacteria > Burkholderiales > Burkholderiaceae_C > Rubrivivax. The sequence continues at coordinate 7,357 of CAYYDJ010000029.1, read as the reverse complement.
AGCAGGCGGTCGACCTGGCGCGCGACGAGGTCGAACTCCTCGTTGTACAGCGCCATCGGGTCGGGTTGCAGGCCGCCTTCGGCGCCGTCGGCATAGGGCAGCGTGAAGCCCAGCACCTGGGCGCGCTCCTCGCGGCTCATCGAGCCGAAGAACTCGGTGAAGCCGGCCAGCAGGTCGGTCTTGGTGACCAGCACGTAGACCGGGAAGCGCAGCGACAGCTCCTCGCACAGCTCGGCCAGGCGCTGGCCGATCGCGCGGCCGAGCTGGGCGCGCTCGGCTTCGGTGCTGGACAGCAGCTCCTGCACGCTGAGCGTGACCAGCACGCCGTTGATCGGCTGGCGGCCACGGAAGCGCTTGAGCAGCTGCAGGAAGCCGGTCCACGCCGTGCTGTCCTGCTGGGCGTCGCTTTCCTGCGTGGTGTAGCGGCCGGCGGTGTCCAGCAGCACGGCCTGGTCGGTGAACCACCAGTCGCAGTTGCGTGTGCCGCCGACGCCGCGGATCGAGCCCTTGCCGAACTTGTCGGACAGCGGGAAGTTGAGCCCGGAGTTGACCAGCGCCGTGGTCTTGCCCGAGCCCGGCGAGCCGATGATCAGGTACCAGGGCAGCTGGTAGATGTAGCGCTTGGTCAGGCGGCCGAACAGGCTGCTGTCGGCCTGCGCGAAGCGCGCCTTGGCCAGCGTGTCCACCGCCTCCTTGAACCGGCTTTCGAGCTCCTTGACCTCCTGCCGGCCGGCGCTGGGCGCGGCGGCCGCCGGGTCGGCCGCGGTGAAGCGCACCAGCTGCGCCATCATGCGGCCGTTCATGTTGCGGCTGCGCCACCACTGCAGCAGCAGCTTGAGCAGCCACAGCGCCCACAGCAAGCCGATGATCAGCCAGCGGATGCCCTCGCCTTCCAGCGGGCGGTAGCGGTCGATCGCGATCAGCGGCCCGACGAACCAGATCAGCAGGCTCAGCAGGATGAGGCCGACCAGCGCCAGCGTGATGCGGTTGAAGAAGAAGGCGGCGATCTTGCGCAACATCGTCGTTCAGTTCCCCGGTGTGGGCGTGGCCGGGCGGGCGCCGGGCGCGGCGGGCAGGGCGGCCGGCGGCGGCTGCAGCGCGGCGTCGCGCGTGGCCGGCGGCACCTGCAGGACGATCTCCACCCGGCGGTTGCGCGAGCGGCCTTCGGGCGTGGTGTTGGGGGCCACGGGGTCGGCGTCGCCGCGGCCTTCGGCGCGCAGGCGGTGCGCGTCGCTGATCGAGCGCTGCAGGATCTCCGACACCGCTTCGGCGCGCGCCTGCGACAAGTGCCAGTTGGACGGGAAGCGTACCGAGCGGATCGGCACGTTGTCGGTGTAGCCGTTGATCAGCACGCGGCCCGGCACCTGGTTCAGCGCCGCGGCCACGCGCTGCAGCACCGTCACGTAGCGCGGCTTGACGACCACCGCGCCGGGATCGAACAGGCCGTCGCCCAGCAGCACGATCGTGCTGCGGTCGGCCTCGTCGCTGACCTCGACCAGGCGGTCGCGGATCTCGGGCTCCAGGAACTGCCGCAGCCGCGGCGGCGTGGCCGCGGCGGTGGGCGGCGGCGCCGCGGCCACCACCTTGGGAAAACGGATGCCGTTGAGCGCGGCGTAGACCTCGTCGGACTGCCCGGCCAGACGCCAGCTGAACCACAGCCAGATCAGGAACGCCAGCAGCAGCGCCACCGCGGTGGCCACCCACAGCGGCACCAGGGTCCACGGCGGCGCGGCGGCGCGCTCGACGCCGCGCCAGTGCACGGCCAGCGCCGACGAGCGGTCGCCGCGTTCGTTCTCGATCACCTGCAGCAGCTGGGCCTTGAGCGTCTCCAGCTTGCTGCGGCCGTCGTCGATCACGCGGTAGCGGCCTTCGAACCCCAGCATCAGGCAGAAGTACATCAGCTCCAGCAGGTCGATGTGCTGCCGCGGCGACTGCACCAGCTTGGCCAGCAGCTGGAAAAACTTCTCGCCGCCCCAGGTCTCGTTGTGCAGCGCGACCAGCAGGCTGTAGCGCGGCCAGACGCCGCCACCGCCCCAGGGCGTCTGCGCCGCGGCCTCGTCGATGGCGGTGCACAGGCAGTAGCGCGCGCCGATCACGGTCTCCATCGGCACGCCCGAGCCGGCGGCCTTGCGCTCGAAGCCGCGCATCGCTTCCAGCAGGTACTGCTGGAAGGCCGCCGGGTCGTCGTTGGTGGCCATCGCGCGGATCTGCGGCAGCAGGTTCAGCAGCCCGTTGGCAGCGGCCACCAGCGGGTTGCCGCCACTCACCACGTCGGGCAGATCGGAGCGGCTGGCCGCGGCCTGCGGCGCGCCGCCGAAAGGCCGCTGCTGCTCGGCGGTGGCGCCGAAGATGGTGCGGAACTCGCCCGGAACCGCGCCGCCGAAGGGATCAGTGGCCATGCTGGCTGGTCCTCAATGCCGGCGGATCGCCCACAGCTCGAGCTGCAGCTCGGGGAAGGCGCCCGAGACGTGCAGCGCCAGCCCGCCCGACTTCTGCAGCTGCCGCCACAGCTCGTGCCCGGTGTCGACCTGGAAGTAGGTGAAGCCGCCGTGATACGGGATGTCGCGCGGCGCCACCGGCAGTGGCGACATCACCACGCCCGGCAGGTGCAGGTTGACCAGATCGCGGATGCGTTCCACCGGGCCCATCTTGACTTGCGCCGGAAAGTTGCTGCGCAGGAATTCTGGGCTGGTCTGGGCATGCGCCGCCAGGACAAATTCACAGCTATCGAGCATCTCCACGCTCGGGATGACGGCCACGTGCACGCCGTACTGGCGCTCGCGGATCTCGATCTGGATCGCGTTTTGCTCCAGCACCGACGACAACCCGCGCCGCAGCTCCAGCACCAGCGGCGCGAAGCAGCCCTGCAGGTCGTCGTGGTCGTAGGCCGGCAGCTCGCCCGGGCGCTTGCTGTCGCGCTTGAAGGTGGCCAGCTCGCCGGCCAGGCGCAGCAGCTCCTGGAACAGCCGCTCAGGGTGGATCGCGCGCTGGCGCGCCCAGTGCTCGACGACCGGCTCCCAGCGGTTGATGAGCGACAGCATCAGGAAGTCGCCGAACTCGCCGGTGCCGCTGCGCCCGGGCTGCGACAGCCGCGCGTCCAGCGCCGCGCCGCGCTGGCGCAGCAGGCCCAGCAGCTCCTGGCACAGCGCCAGCAGGCTGGAGCTGTCGCCGTTGTTCAGCACCGTGGGGATGAAGGCCGGGTCCAGCAGCAGCGAGCCGTCGGCGCGGCGCTCGACCACGCGCGCCAGCGGCAGGCCCACCCAGCCGCCGGCCACTTCGGCGGTGGGCCGCAGCACCAGCCGGGCTTCGGCCAGCTGCAGCTCGGCGGCCTGGGCGCCGGCCTCGTTGACGTCGGCCACTTCCTGCACCTGGGCGCGGTAGCGGGCCAGCGCCGCGTCGGCGCCCTCGAAGCCGACCTCGATGCCGCTGCGCCGGCGCATCGGCAGCGCCAGGCTGATGAGGCTGTCCTTCAGCTCGCGCGGCACCTCCAGCGGCGGCGGCGCGTCGTCGTCCTGCGGGATCGAGAACGGCGTGCCGTCGGGGAACACGCCCTCGGCGGCCAGCACCGCGATCTTGCCCAGCGCCAGCAGCTCGCGGTCCAGCGAGAGCTGCGAGTAGCCCCAGAAGAAGGGCTGGGCGCCGTGGCTGCGCTGCTGCACCAGCGCCTCGAAGTGGCGCTCCTGCTGCTGGAAATGCTGCGGCCGCAGGAACATGCCCTCCGACCACACGACCTTGCGTCGCCAGACCATGCGCGCTACCTCGGCTGCTGCGGTTGCAGTTCCACGCGCACCGCGTCGCGCGTGAGCGTCACCTTGTAGCGCACCGGCTGCAGCTTCTCGGCCGCGCCCAGGCCCAGGAAGCGGCGCCGCATCTCCACCGAGCCGGGGGCGTCGATGCTGGTGCGCCAGGAGCTTCGCTCGAGGTCGCGGAAGGCGGCGAAGAAGCCGAAGGCGCGCACGTCGGCGTTGCCCTTGCGGTCGATCGTGCGCTTCTCGCCGGGGGCGATCAGCCATTCCTCGCGGCGCACGAAGTCGGCGCCGATCGCGGCCTCGTCCTTCTCGATCAGGTCGAGGAAGCTCGCGCGCTCGAAGCTGGCCGCCGCCTTCAGCTCGTACAGCCGCAGCAGCACCGGCTTGGCGGCGCCGTTGATGTCGGGGTTGAGGCCGGCGTCGGCACTCAGCTCGAAGATCGCGTTGGGCACCGCGGTGACCGGCGGCGGCGGCGCCGCGGGCGTGGCGATCGCGCTGACCGCGCCGCAGCCCGACAGCAGCGACGACGCGGGCAGCACCAGCACGGCGCCGCTGCCCAGCAGGCCGTGCAAGGCCTGGCGGCGGTCCCGGGGGTCTCGATGGGTTGGGCGAGGGGGTGGCGTCAGGGTCATCGGGCTTCCTTCAAGACGGGTCGGGTTCGGCGCCCGGCGGCGGCGTGGGCTCGGCGCCGGCCTCGTCGTCGCCGGGGGCGATCCACACGGCCAGCGCGCTCAGGTTGTCCTGGTCGGGCCGCCCGGCGGCCAGCACCGTCTGCGCCATGCGGTCGAGCCAGACCGCCGGCGACGGGCAGCGCTTGAGCGCGGCCTCCATCGCCGGCTCGTCCAGCCGGTCCCACAGGCCGTCCGAGCACAGCAAGAAGGCGTCGCCCGCGTGCAGGTCCACCGCCTGCTGCAGCACGCTGGGTGGCACCTGGGAATCGGCGCCGACGGCACCCACCAGCACGTTGCGATGCGGCAGCTGGCGCAGGTCCTCGTCCTTGTACAAACCGGCCTTGCGCAGCTGCTGCACCACGCTGTGGTCCTGCGTGATGCTGCAGACCACGCCGCCGCGGAACCAGTACAGCCGCGAGTCGCCCCAGTGCGCCCACAGTGCGCGGTCGCCCAGCGGGTCGATGCACAGCATCACCACGGTGGCCGTCATCTCGCGGCGCGAGACCGAGGTCGGCTGCTCGCTGGCCACCGCCTGCTCGGCCATCGAGATCAGCGAGGCCAGGCCGGCCGGCGAGAACAGCGGGTGCTGGCGCCAGGCTTCCAGCACCGCGTCGACCGTGATGCGCGCCGCCAGCGCGCCGTTGCCGTGGCCGCCGGCACCGTCGGACAGCACGCAGCACAGGCCGCGCGACCCCAGGTCGGCCAGGCCCATGAAGTCCTCGTTGGCCGCCCGCGCACCGCGCTCGGTGCGGCAGGCCACCCGCAGCACGTGGCGATGCCCGGCGCCGGCGAGGTGGGCGATCAAGTCTTCTTCCTCAGCAGCGGGTCGTCCTCGTCCAGAGCGGCGTCGGCGGCGGCGTCGTAGGCCTTGACGAAGGTGCGTCCGGAAAAGGCTTCGAGGTCGTCCTCGGCGTTGCGGCGGATCTCGGCATAACGCTGTTTGTAGTCGTCCCAGAGCGCGGCCTTGTGGCGGTTGCGGCCCAGCCGGCCCAGCAGCCCGCCGGGCTCGCCGGCCTGCCGTTCCAGCTCGGCGGGGTCGAAGCGTGTCAGCGCCTCGGCATAGGCGGCGCGGATGCCGGCCATCAGCGCGAGCTGGTGCACCCGCAGGTCGCGGTAGGCCTCCTGCATCGCCGGCACCGGGCGCATGAAGCCGGGGAAGGTCTGGCCGAACATCTGCATCATCACGCCGTCGGCATCGGGCAGGAACTTCAACGGGTTGTTGGCCCGGTTGGCCATGATGGTGACGTCGGCGCGGAACTCGCGCTTGATCTCCGAGCGCGCGTGCAGCAGGTCCATCGTGCCCTGGATCGCGCTGCGGAAGGCCTGGCCGATGCGCTGCATGAACTCGGGCGTCAGCTCGGTCTGCACGCGCTCGGGCGGCAGGCCGATGCCTTCGATGAAGGCTTGCATCAGGGCTTGCAGGTCGGCGGCCGCGGCGGTGGCCGCCGCGAGCGCCGCGGGTGGTGCCGCCGCGGGCGCGGCCGACGGCGCGGGCCCGTCGAGGTCGAGGTCCAGGTCCGGCGCCACCACCGCGAGCGTCGGCAGTTGCGACGGCGCGGGCACCGCCGCGCGCATCGGCATCAGCTGGGTGGAGCTGAGGTCGGCGTCGATGTGGCTGAAGATCGTGGCGTCGGGTGGCAGCGCCGGCTCGGCACCGCGCGCCGGCATCGGCGTGGGCGCGCGATCGAACATCGTCAAGTCCAGGCCTTCGACGCGATTCAAGCCGGCGGCCTGCAGCGGCGCGGGTGGTGGCGCCGGCGCCGGCGCCATGACCGGCGGGGTGGCGGGCGGCATCACAGGCGGCATTGCAGGCGCCATCGCAGCCGCTGCAGCCGACGGCATCACCGCCTCCTGCGGCAAGCGCAGCGCCTGTCCCAACTCGGAGCCATGCAGCAGCCGCGCCGCTTCCGGCGGCAGGCCCGGCAGCGTGGGCGCGCTGTCGAACAGGCGCATGGGGTCCAGCTCCACCTGCGGGTCCAGCGAGGCCGGCAGACCCTTGACGGCGGCGTGGTCCAGCGGCGACGGCTGGTCGACGCGGTCGATCGCCGGCAGCGAGCGCAGCAGCTCGTCGCGCACCGGTGCCATCGCGGCGAGGTTCTGCATCGGCAGGCCGCCGGCCCAGGGGTCCTTGTCGCGGCGCTCCTGCTCGGCGTCGCGGGCAAAGGGGTCGAAGTCGTCGGGGATCAGCAAGGCGCCGGGCGGCGCCGACGGCTGCGACGCGCGCGGTGCCGGGGCGGCGGCGGCCCGCGGCGGCGGCGCTTCGACGCGGCCGATGAAGGCGAACGGGTTCTCGTCCAGCGCCGCTGCAGCAGCCGTTGCAGCGGCCGGCGGCGGCGCGGCGGCGGCGGCCGGCGCGTCGGCGACCTGCCAGGGTGTGCCGGGCCGCAGCGCGCGCAGCACGTAAGGGCCGATGCGCAACTGCGCGCCCATGGCCAGCACCGTCTCCTGGCCCGAGGGCAGCTCCTGCCCGCCCACCTCGATGGCGCGGCGTTCGCACAGGTTGGCGATCAAGGCCTTGTCGGTCTCCAGCCGCACCATCGCGTGGACGCGGGCCACGTGGGCATCGTTGTCGGGCAGCACCAGCTTGTTCTGGCCGCCGCGGCCGATGGTGCCGCCGGCCAGCCCGAAGACGGCCGACCAGGGCTTGGTCACGGCGTCGCCGTTGAAGCTTTCTACCCGGATCTCGATCTTGTCCATGGTCTTGCGGCGCGCCTTCCCTTCAGGTGCGAGCATCGCATGCTAATGCCGCCCCGGCGGCGCAGACAGGCTAGGGACGCCGCCGGGCCGGCGTGCGTTTTCACATCGACCCTCCCAAATCCGACCGAGGTTTTTCCGGGAGGCGTGGGCACAATGGCTTCGCGATCAACGCAAGGAGCAGACAAATGGCCGTAGACATGTTCATGAAGGTGGAAGGCGCAAGCGGCGAGTCGCAAGACG
>CAYYDJ010000028.1:0-46006 GCA_964470565.1 uncultured Rubrivivax sp. | reverse complement strand
GGTGCCCCGGCAATGGATGGAGCGGGAGACAGGCTGCTGGCGATGCGAACAGGCGCCGGCTCCCTGCCCGATGTCGCCGCGAGGGTTCGCGCGATTGCGCAACCGCGGCGACCCGGTTGCGCAGCCGCGCGGACCCGCAACCGGTTCCGGATCCGGACGCGCGCCCGGACCCGGACGGGGTCAGAGGGCGGCGTCCTTGAGCTTCTTGAGCGCGCGGGCCTTGATCTTCACCGATGCCGGCTTGGGCGGGAACCAGCGCTCCTCGCCGGTGAACGGATCCTTGCCGAAGCGCTTCTTCTTGGCCGGCACCTTCACCACGTCCAGCTTGAGCAGGCCGGGCAGCGTGAAGGTGCCCACGCCCTTCTTGTCGACCGAGCCGAGGACGGCCGTTTCGAGCGCGGCCAGGACCGCCTTGACCGACTTGGCGTCCACGTCGGCCTGCGCGGCGATGTGATTGACCAGCGCGGTCTTGTTGAGCGCGTCCTTGATGGGCTTGATGGGCGCGGCGGCCTTCGCCGCAGGCGCATCGGCCCGGGCGGTCTTCTTTGCGGGAGCAAAGGCCCTCGCGGTCTTCTTCGCAGGCGCAGCGGCCTTGGCGGTTGTCTTCGCAGTTGCCATGGAATGTTTCCCTTCTTTTGCGTTTGCGGCTGGGGGCGCATGCCCCCGCGTGCATCGAAGCTGCACAGCGGGAATTCTAGAGGGGGCTCGTCGGGCGCTCCCGTTGCCGCGCCAGCCGGTCCCGCGCGCCGCTGCGGGGGGGCAGCCGCGCGTGCCCTTGATGAAGCGCCGGCGGGTGAGAACCTGGACTCACGGACGAGGCATCCCGCCGCGTCCGGCGTCCATCCATCAGGAGCACCCATGAAGATTTCCAAAGCGGAAGTCGAGGCCATCATCGAGGCCTCGCCGCGCACCTACATCCCCTTCAACCAGCTGGTCCTTTCCGTCGACTACCAGGCACGCACGCCCAGCCCTGCGCCGGGCGGCAAGCCGCAGATGAGCCTCACCGAGCTGGCCGCCTCCATCAAGGAATGCGGCGTGCTGCAGAACCTCATCGCGGTCAAGGGCCCGCGCAACCTGCACGAGGTCTGCGCGGGCGGCCGCCGCCTGCAGGCCATCGGGCTGCTGGTGGCCGCAGGCGACCTGCCGGAGAACTACCCCGTGCCCGTGCTGGTCGTGCCCGCCGACCGGGGGCTGCTGTCCAGCCTCACGGAGAACACGTACCACGTGCCGATGCACCCGGCCGACGAGTTCCTCGCCTTCGCCAAGCTCATCGGCATGGGCAGGTCCGTCGAGGACGTGGCGGCGGCGTTCGGCGTCACGCCGCTGGTGGTCAAGCGCCGCATGAAGCTCGCCTCGGTGTCCCCCAAGCTCATGGCGCAGTACCGCGAGAAGAAGATCGACCTCGAATGCCTCATGGTGCTGGCCTCGGTGGACGACCACGAACGCCAGGAACAGGCCTGGGCCGGGCTCGATGCGTGGAACCGCCACCCCGACCACCTGCGCCGCATCCTCACGCAGGGAGAAATCGAGTCCGACCGCAACCCCGTGGCACGCTACGTCACGGTCAAGGCCTACGAGAAGGCGGGCGGTCCCACGCGGCGCGACCTGTTCAGCGAAGACGAGAAGAAGGTCTACCTGCTCGACCCGGTGCTGCTCGACCAGTTGGCCGTGGCCAAGCTGCAGCGCAAGGCCAAGCAGGTCGGCGCCGAGGGCTGGAAGTGGGTGGACGTCCGCGCCCGCTACGTCAGCGACGAATACGCCAAGCATGGCGAGTTGCGCAAGGCCGCGCGCGAGCCCAGCGCCGAGCAAGCCGCCGAACTGGACAACCTGGAGGCGCAGGTCGCCGAGCGCACCCAGCGCATGGACGACATCTGCGACCAGGAGGAAGACGACAGCGCCGCCGAGGAAGAGTACCGCCGCCTGGAAGCCGAGTGCGACGACCTGAACGCCAAGATGGAGGCGATCACCGAGGCGCTGTCGGTCTGGCCGCCCGAACTCATGTCGCAGGCGGGCTGCGTGGTCTACGTGGGCACCGATGCCGCGCCCGCCGTGCGCTACGGCCTGATCCGCCCGGACGACCGCGCCGACATGGCGCAACTGGCCCAGGCCACGCGCAACGGCAGCGCGCTGGCCGGCGAGGGCGATCCCGCGCTGGTGTCCCTGCCCGCCGCGAAGACCCGGCCCGTCCATTCCGACCGCCTGACGCGCAACCTCACCGCGCACCGTGTCGCGGCGATCCAGGCGGAACTGCTGGGCCGTCCCGACGTGGCGGTCGCGGTGGCCACTGCGCAGATGGCGACCAAGCTGCTGATCGACGGCTACCAGCACCTGTACAGCAGCGGCGATCCCCTCACGCTGGGCGTCTCCGACACCCACGCGATCCTGCACCAGGACGCCGACGACATCAAGGCATGCGCGGCGTGGCAGGCGCTGGAGGCCGAGCGCAAGCACTGGCAGGCGCTGCTGCCGCAGAAGGTGGATGCCGTGCTGCCCTGGATGCTCACCCTGGATGCGGCGGCCATCTCGCGCCTGTTCACCTTCCTGGTCGCGCTCACCGTCAGCGGCGTCTATCCCTCCGAGCCGAAAAAGCAGCGCACCGATGGCCTTGCCCTGGCGCTGGGCCTGGACATGAGCAAGTGGTGGAAGGCCACGGCGGGGTCCTACTTCAACCACGTGTCCAAGGCCCGCATCGCCGAAGTCGTGACCGAGGCGGTCAGCGCCCAGGCCGCCGCCCCGCTGCAGGCGCTCAAGAAGGACGCAGCGGCCAGCGGTGCCGAGCAGGCGGTCGCCGCGACCGGATGGCTTCCCGCCATGCTGCGCCTGCCGTCCCCGGACGATGCGGCGCAGCCGGATGCGGCACCCGCCGACGAGGACGAAGGCGAGAGCGACGACGTGCCGGGGCCGCAGGCCGGCGCAGCAGACGACGCCCCGGGCGCGGCCGGGACCGGCGAGGGCGATGCAGACGCCGACGCCGCTGATCCGCAGCCCAAAGAGGCCGTGGCCGAGGGTGCCTGATCCCCGGGCCAGCCCCCCCAGCCCGCGCAGGGCCGAGAGGGCGGCCTACTCAAGCACAACCGCCCCGTCCGGGGCACATCGACGACAGGAGTACAAGGCATGAACATGAAGGACTGGCGGGTTCTCGTGGTCCGCGACGGCGTTGCCGTGGACATCGGTAAGGTCAGCGAGACGGACGAACCCCTTGCCCGCTGCGCTGCCCTCTGGCGGTACGGGGTCAGCGAAGAGGAAATCACCGTGGGCGAGGCGCGGCGGCGCGGCGCCCGGATCTATCCCGACGAGGACTTCGAGGTGTTGCCGATGCCATGAGCCTCGCGAAGCCCATGTAGCTTGCGCCCCCGGTTGGTCCATTGCGGACGCCGGGGGCGTTTTTGTTGCCGGGGCAGTCTGGCCGTTGCTGCGGCGAAGCACAGGCGCTGCAGCAGCATGGACCGCCGAATACCCCTCGGGCTTCCCCTTCATGGCTGCCTGACGGCAGAGGGATTCGCAGCGCCTTCGTCGCCGGCCGTGCCCTGGCCGCGGGACGGGCCGTCCACCGTGGCCCGTGCCGTAGGACGCAGCGCGCGGACCGATCCGATGTACGCCCCGGCCGCGCGATTGCGGGCATGGCCCGCCATCTCGGCGATATCCTGCTGCGCGGCCTCCCGCACATCCTTCGGCGGGAGCGTGCCTCCCCGCACCGGGGGCTGGGTGCCGGTGCCATTCACCCAGACCTCCACGAAGACCTCGTGCCGAAGCCCGTGGCCGGTCGCGCCGCGTTCCTTGAGGGACAGGCCAAAGCGCCGCATCACGTAGCTGAAGTGGTTGAGGTTCTGTTTGAGGTCGCGCGACGGGTTGCTCAAGTGGGCGTCGGCAGCACCGGCCACGGACTTCGCATACGCGAGGGCCTGCCGCTGCTGCGCCGTGGCGATGGCCACGAAACGGGGTCGGCCCCCCTTGCTGCCCTGGCACACCCAGAGGTAGCTCTCGGCCTTCTGGCGCTCCGGCGGCAGCCTGGTGGCCGAGAAGGGCACCACGCAGGCATGGGGCCGCATCATGACGGCTTCCTTGCGGCGCAGCCCGAAGGCACGAATCAGCCGCAGGGCCGCTCCCACGTGGCGGTCGTAGGCGCACACCTGCGCGATCAGGGCTTCGATGTCGATCCCGGCACCGCTCCAAGTCCTGTCGCGCTGCGCGACTTCGTGCCGCTGGTATTCCGTGACGTCCAGGCCATAGGCGTCCGGCTTGCGCACGAGCCCTGGCTTCCCGATCCATTGCGCCAGCCCCCGCAGGAAGCTGAGGTAGGTCTGGATGGTCGCGGCCGCGAGCCTATCCTGGCGCCACAGGCTCACCATCGCCTGGATGTGGCGCCCCCCGATGTTGCGCGGGTCGGGCATCGTGGGGAACCCCGCCTTGGCCTGGAGGTCGCGCAGGAAGCGCCGCAGGAACACCGCCCGGTCGTGGCGCGTCTTGTGCGACACGCTCTTGAGCATGGCCGTGTGCTGTTCGTTGAACAGCTTCAGCAGGATCTCCAGTACTTCCTCGGGCGGCGTCGATCCCGGCGGATGGCGGGCCAGCACGTCGGCGGCGCTCAGGCCCGACCAGTCCCGGTGGCGCCGCCCGGGGTGGCGGCGGGATGTGTTCTTCGGCCGCGCGGGCCGCCTGCGGTTCCGGGTGGGCGAAGGGGCATGGGCATTCATCGGTCTCTCTCCTGTCGTGCGGCCCGCGTCCCGAGCGCGTGCCATCGGGTGTGAAAGGAAATCCGGGGGGTGTTGCGTGCCGTCGCTGGGGAATTCCGGTGCCAGCGGCGGACGGTGGCCGATGCGTCGAGCGCCGTGCGCGGCCACGCCGCACGGCACCTACCCAGGGTTTCGCTGCACGGCTGCCAGGGGCAGCGCGGCGGCGCGGTCGTTCTTAAAAATGAACACGGGTTGATCCGGTCCTGCGCGCGCGTTTCCGCGGCAAACACAGGGTGGGGTGCGCCAATGACCTTGGAGGTTCACGGCCTTGGAGGTCCGTGAGCGCCGCGCACCGGTCTGGCCGGTGCACGTCTGCGGGATCAGTGCTGGATTCGTAGCGCCACCCATCTGCTGGGTCGCTCTCCTGACCGTGGCCGGAGAGCGTCAGATGTCCGAGCGGGGACACACGTGGAGCCCATCAGGGCAAGCACGACCGTGTGCCGCGCGATGCGCGTGCTCGGAAGGTGGCGGGAACAGTGCCTGGGCATCGGGTGCCCGGCGAACGGTTTGACCTGCACCGCGACGCGTCCTTGGAGGACGCCCAGCCGCAAGGGCTGGCAGGTCGCGGGCTTTCACTACGAATGGATTCCTCGGAGTGCTGCTCTGTGGCAGGACTCGGTCCGGGCTCGGGGCCGGGACATGAGGGGCGGGTAACGACCGCTACGCCTTTTTGCGCTCCACCGATGGGAGCGAGGGCAAGGAGCCTTCGGGAGCCCTCAGTGGACACCGGCGCTGCGGCGTCGTCAAGGCCATGCGCGGGGCTTCGGGGTGGCGATCACAGCTTCCTGCGAGGCCGCTCTATGTCTGGATTCCCCCTGGGGGGCGCTCGCGCGAGAGGGGGTTGACAAAGAGGGGGTATGACTCTGGTTGTGAATCCGACCTGGAAGGCGGCGCCGGCGATACGGCGTGAGACGCGATGAGGCGAAGGCCGCAGTTGAAGGATGCTCGAACAACGGCGCGGAGCGAGCGCTTCGAAGTGCGGGCGCCTGAACTGTCCTTGAAGCAGCGGCGAAGGGCGGTCTGACCGCATGGCGAGCGGAAGTTTTGTCCAGACGGCTCTCGGCACGCCCCTTTGCAGCTCCTCGCCCAGCCACAGCCCCACCCTGGACGGCTACGGAAGACGCTTGACCCTCTCACAGTGTCAAGGTCGATAGTCTCCCCATCAACCTCGACGTGAACTCCTGATGGGTCGTCTCAAAGTCCTCGACATGAGCCACAGGCACTGCGGCAGTACGATCGCAAGGTCCTTAGCCGGCAGGGAAAGACCTGCCGCGATCGAAGGCCGACATCCCTGGGAAACAGGTGTCGATCCCGGTAGCCGTGGCTGGGATGGTGGCGATCGCACAGAGGGTCTGCATCCAGGGTTGTCCGCAGGTGCGGTCCGCGGTCGGAACGGCAGGGCCAAGAGCGCCGCTGCCGCTGCGGCTTATCTCCGAGAGTTTTGTGCCGGGCGCATGGGTGAATTTTGGCCTGCACCTGGTGGGAGCGACATACAAGCCATGGACAAGAACGCGACCTCCTCCTCCGCCAAACATGTTCACAGCCATCACGAGCACGAGGGGCCATCTCGCGCCGCCGAGCCAATGGCTCCGGCGCCGCGCGCGGGCTACGCCTGCCCGATGCATCCGGAGGTGAGACAGGCGGAGCCCGGGAAGTGTCCGAAGTGCGGAATGTTCCTGGAGCCGGTCGGCCTCCCGCCCGGCCACGGCGGACCCGGACCTGCGCAGCACGGGCATGACCATCATCGGCATCACGCGGCGGCACCGCTGGCTGCACCTGCAGCGGCGGGCAAAGGTGACAAGGATGCGGAATACACGTGCCCGATGCACCCGCAGATCCGCCAGAGGGGACCAGGGAACTGCCCGATCTGCGGAATGGCGCTGGAGCCGGTGATCGCGACGGGCACCACGGGCGAAAGCGCCGAACTGCGCGACATGACGCGCCGGTTCTGGATCGGGCTGGCGCTGGCGCTGCCCGTGTTCGTCCTGGAAATGGGCGGTCACCTCGTGGGCTGGCATCTCCTTCCGGCGCAAACCTCGAACTGGTTGCAGTTGCTCCTTGCCACGCCGGTGGTCCTCTGGGCAGGCTGGCCGTTTTTTGCGCGCGGCTGGGCGTCGATCCGGAACCGCAGCCTCAACATGTTCACGCTCGTCGCGCTGGGAACGGGTGCCGCCTGGCTCTACAGCATCGTCGGCACGCTTGCGCCCGACCTGTTTCCCGCCGAACTGCGGGGCCATGAAGGCGCGGTGCCAATCTACTTCGAGGCAGCGGCTGTCATCACGGTGCTGGTGCTGCTCGGTCAGGTCCTGGAACTGCGCGCGCGCGAGAAGACGTCGGGCGCCATCAAGGCCTTGCTCGACCTGGCGCCGAAGACGGCCCTGCGCGTGCGGGCGGATGGCAGCGACGAGACGGTCCAGATCGACACCATCCAGGTCGGCGAGCGCCTGCGGGTGCGGCCGGGCGAGAAGGTGCCCGTGGACGGGGAACTGATCGAGGGCAAGGGAACGGTCGATGAGTCCATGGTCACGGGTGAACCCATGCCGGTGCCCAAGGCTGCCGGTTCCAAGGTCACCGCCGGCACCCTTAACCAGACGGGCGGCTTCGTGATGCGGGCGGACAAGGTCGGTGCCGACACACTGCTCTCCCAGATCGTCCACATGGTGGCGGCCGCACAGCGCAGCCGCGCGCCGATCCAGCGCATGGCCGACGAAGTGGCGGCCTGGTTCGTGCCGATCGTCATCGCCGTGGCCTTGCTGACCTTCGTCGTCTGGCTGGTGTGGGGGCCCGACCCCTCGCTCTCCTACGCGCTCATCACTTCGGTTGCCGTACTCATCATCGCCTGCCCCTGCGCCCTGGGGCTGGCCACGCCCATGTCCATCATGGTGGGCGTCGGCCGAGGGGCCCAACAGGGCGTGCTGATCCGTGATGCCCAGGTCCTCGAACGAATGGAGAAGGTCGACACCCTGGTCGTGGACAAGACCGGGACCTTGACCGAGGGGCGGCCGAAGGTCGTGCACATCGAGGCGGCCGAAGGCTTTGGACGCGACGACCTGCTCCAGAAGCTGGCCAGCGTGGAGCGGGCGAGCGAGCATCCGCTGGCGATGGCAGTCGTCCAGGCTGCCCAGGCACGAAAGCTCCCGTTTTCCGAAGTGAGCAACTTCGACTCGCCCGTGGGCAAGGGCGTCGTCGGACGGGTCGACGGTGTGGACCTGATCAGCGGGGCAGCCAAGTTCCTGAAGGAGCGCGGCATCGACGTTTCGCCCTTGGAGGCGGCGGCGGAGAAGCAGCGTGCCAGGTCGGCGACGGTCATCTTTGTTGCGCTGGGCGGCAGCCTGGCGGGCTTCGTGGCGATCGCGGACCCCATCAAGGAGACCACGCCGGAGGCCCTGCGAGGACTGCGCGAAGCCGGCGTGCGCATCGTCATGCTCACGGGCGACGGCAGGACCACGGCGGACGCCGTTGCCAGAGAGCTTGACATTGACGAAGTGGTCGCGGAGGTGTTCCCCGAGGACAAGGCAAAGATCGTACAGCGCCTTCGGGGCGAGGGCCGCGTGGTGGCCATGGCCGGTGACGGTGTCAACGACGCGCCGGCGCTTGCCGCGGCCGAGGTCGGCATCGCGATGGGCACCGGGACGGATGTGGCGATGGAAAGCGCCGGGGTAACCCTCCTCAAGGGCGACCTGACGGGAATCGTCCGTGCGCGGAAGCTGTCGCACGCCACCATGCGGAACATCCGGCAGAACCTTTTCTTCACCTTCGTCTACAACGTGGCGGGCATTCCGCTCGCCGCGGGCGCGCTCTATCCCTTCCTTGGGATGCTCCTCTCGCCCGTGGTGGCCGCCGCCGCCATGGCGCTGTCGTCCGTCAGTGTCATTGTCAATGCGCTACGGCTGCGGACTGCAAAGGTGGATTGAGATCAGCCAGCGACGAATGCAAGCTGCAGGCATTGAGCCCGGCACCCGTAGCCGCAACTTCAGCCGAAGCGGCGCCAGGCGCTGGAACCGATCGCGCAGGACCACACCCGCCACGCCAGCCGCGAGAGCATCGAGCTCAAGCGGAAGGGCCCAGCCCGGGGTGGCGTACCGCCTGCAGGGTTCCATCCGATCGGTGGGATGGCTGATGTCGGATTGCCGGGGTAGTTCAGGCCACGCACCGGCGCGCGCCACTTCGAAGGCAGGCTGGCGACGATGCCCAGAGCCCACGCTCTTCGGCCGTTGACAGGAACTCGCTTGGGTAGGCCGGTCGCATCGGCTGCGCTGGCGCAGCGGCGACGTCCTTCCGGCTCGCGCGGGAATTCGACGCGGTGCAGACCCATCATGCACCGGTCGACGAGAGCGGCCTGACGGCACCTGCCCTGAAGCACCTGGTGCCACTGCGCCGGGCCAGCGGGCGAAGCCGCGGGCGGTCGGCGGCGGAGCCCGCTACCGGGGCAGACGCCTTTCGGCCAGACCTCGGCTTGCGCCGCCGCAGGCTTGCGCACAGGCGCCGCCGTGGCGCGCACCGGCACCAAGGCATGCCTCGCGGGCCGTCCGGTGGAGCTGTCGGCGAAATCCGCTCACAAACGCTCGACTTTCTCGTTGCGCATCCGGAGCGCGGTAGACGACCCTTTCGGATGTTTGTGTCCACGGCAAGGAGCCTGCAATGAGCAAGATCGTCAGGGCCATCGACGTCGGCTTCGGCAACACGAAGTTCGTCGTCGGGCACACGGAGCAGGAGATCAAGTGCGCGTCCTTCCCGTCGCTGGCCTATACCAGCGCCAAGGACCCGGCGACGAGGCCGGCAGCCGAGCGCCGCAGGACGGTGGCCATCCCGATCGACGGAACCTTCTACGAGGTCGGGCCGGAAGTCCACCTGGCGGCGGACACCTTCCGGGCGACGCAGTTGCACGACCAGTACGTCGAGACGCCCGAGTACATGGCGCTGGCGCGCGGTGCGATGGCCTACATGAAGCTCAGCGCGATCGACCTGCTCGTGGTGGGGCTGCCGGTGTCGTCCTTCCAGGCACGCAAGGCCTATCTGGAGAAGGCGATGGTGGGCGTGCACGATCTCGGCGGCGGCAAGACGGTGGAGGTGAGGAAGGCCGTCGCCGTGGCCCAGCCGCAGGGCGCACTCGTCTACTACACGGCAGCGTACCACAAGCAAAAGAGCATCGAGCACGAGCAGAGCCTCATCATCGATCCGGGCTCGCGCACCTTCGACTGGCTGCTGTCGCGGGGCATGCGGCTGGTCCTGAAGGTCAGCAACTCCGTCAACCGCGGCATGTCCGATGTCCTCAAGACGATCGCCCAGGAGATCAGCAGCGACATCGGCCGGCCCTACAGCGACCTGCCTGCCATCGATGCGGCCTTGCGCACCGGCAAGCCGCTGATGATCTACCAGAAGCCCTACGACCTCGCTCCGATCCTGCCGACCGCGCGCGCGGTCGCGCGCCGCGCCGTCTCGTCGATGATGGAGTGGATCACGGAGGACTACAGCATCCAGAACGTGATCCTCGTCGGTGGCGGCGCGTTCATGTTCAAGGACGCGGTCAAGGCGGCGTTTCCGAACCACAAGATCTACGTGGTGAAGGAGCCGATGTTCGCCAACGTGAAGGGCTTCCAGATCGCGGGGGACAACCTCCTCAAGGCCCAGGGCACTGCCGGCGAGGACCGAGATGGACAGCGATGAGACACGCCGGTCGCAGGCCTTGCGCATCCGCGTCACCCTGGAGCTGAGCCGCAGCGACGATCCTCTCCTGTTCGACGCACTCGTGCAGTTGAAGAAGGGGCGCAGGCGCGTCGCGCGGCTGCGCACCCTGGCCCATGACGGTCTGCTGGCGAGCCAGCTGAAGCTGTCGGGTCCCGCCGCGCCAGCGCCGGCGCAAGCCGGTCCCGCCCTCGGCAGCGAGGACGGGGGCGAGCATGCAGACCTCGCGGCCTTGGACCCCAGCGTGACCTCCGGGCTCTTTGAAGCGCCCCTGAGGGAATGAGCCTCGGGCCGAGCCCTCCGATCCCAGACGCCCCCTTGACGCGTGGGACTCCCGTGAGACCGTGGTGAGACGGAATGCGCAGCGCCCGGCCTGTATGGGACGGCGCGGGACGAACTGAGACCGTGGTCGGGGTGGAGTCGCGCCCGAACGGAATCATGGGATGCCCAGGCGCGGTCCGCGTGGGCGCCGTCGATGGCCGCCCGTTTCGCAACACAGTTCAGGAGAACCATATGAATCCAGTGGTCAGGGCCGTAGACGTCGGGTTCGGCCATACCAAGTTCGTCACGGGGGTGGCCGGCACCGAGATCCGGTGCACGAGCTTTCCTTCGCTGTGCTATCCGGCGGCGAGGGATTCCTCCAAGGCCGCCGCGATCGAGAGCCGCGCGACGATGTGCATCCCCATTGGCGGCCTGTTCTACGAGGTGGGGCCGGATGTCGTGCTCGCCGGCGATGCCTTCCGGCCTTCCCAGATGCACGACCGCTACACGGAGACGCCGGAGTACCTGGCGCTGCTCAGGGGTGCCCTTCGCATGATGAAGGTGTCGGAGATACACCTGCTCGTCGTCGGTCTGCCCGTGGCACTGCTGGCGGCGCGCAAGGCAAAGCTCGAGCGGGCCATGACGGGGACGCACGATGTCGGCGGAGGCCGTCGGGTGGTCGTGCACAAGACCATGGCGGTCGCGCAGCCGCAGGGTGCCCTGGTCTACTTCGCGTCCGTCGCCGGCAAGATGGACCGGATCGCGGGGGAGAACAGTCTCGTGCTCGACCCCGGATACCGGACCTTCGATTGGGTGGTCGCGCGGGGCGTGCGCTTCGTGCAGAAGCGCAGCCATTCCGTGCCCCGAGGCGTTGCGGACGTGCTTCAGGCACTGGCCTCGGAGATCACCTTGGACATCGGCGTTCAGTACAGAGACCTCGATGCGGTCGATGCGGCGCTGCGAGCGGGCAGGGCGCCCACGATCTACCAGCGGCCGTACGACCTGCAACGGATGCGGCCGATGGTCGAGAAGATCACCGGCCAGGCGATCTCGTCGATGCTGCACTGGATCGGAGATGCGACGGGCTTCCACAACATCGTGATGGCCGGTGGCGGCGTCCATCTGTTCAAGGGCGCCGTCCGGGCGGCGTTTCCGCGCCAGCGGGTGCTGGTGCTCCGGGACGGCATGTTCGCCAACGTGCGCGGGTTTCAGATCGCGGGGATGAACTACCTTGCCGGCCGCAGCGGCGCCGATGCCGGAGGTGTGCGATGAGCGAGGAAAGCCGCAACGATGGCACGATCCGGCTCCTGTTCGAGATGTCGCGGGACGACAACCCGCCGCTCTACGACGACCTGATCCGGTTCGGCAAGGGCGTGAAGCGGGTGAACCGGCTGCGTCTGCTGGCACATGAGGGCTTGCGCGCCGTCACCTTGCCGGCGCCGGCGCCCGCAGGGGAGGCGATCGCGGGCCGTCCCGCCACAGAGGCGCCGCAAGCAGTTGCCCCCGCGGGCTTCGGGTCCGGTGCCGTGACCGACCTGGTGTTCGCCGAGCCGCTGGGCGAATAGGGGGCGGTATGGGACATGGAACGATGGATCGCGGCGAGAGCAGCGGTGTCAGTGCATCCGAGTTGGCCGCCATGGGCATGTGCGAGCGCAGGGTGGCTCTGGATCACCGCCACGGACGGAAGGTCTCCGCCGCGCAGCACGAAGCGCTCCAGCGGGGCCTGCGCCTGCACGCCGCATTCGACGCGCAGGCCGCGGCGGAGCGGCCCGGCCGGCGGGGCCGGTGCTTCATCGCGACCCACATCTTCGGAAGTGCCGCCCCGCAAACCGAGGTCCTGCGACGCTATCGGGACGGCGTGCTGCGCACCAGCGGCCCGGGATGCCGCCTGATCGTGTGGTACTACCGCGCAGCGCCGCTCGTCTGTGCCTGGCTTTGCCGCCATCCGTGGGCCTGCATCCCGCTTCGCCACGCCCTGTCGCTGATGGTCTGGTACGCAGGGTGGCGCTGCCGGCGCATGGAGGTGCATCATGTCCGCTGAAGTGGTCGTCGCATGCGGGCTTGCTGTCGGCCTGCTGCTGTGGAGCGCACGGCGTTGGCTCATGGGCCGCCCCAACGGCTGGGCCCGCCTTCCCGGAGAGCTGCGGCGCGCCGAGCTCATCTACAGCGAGCGGCCTTTCCGCGTCGGGGAGCCAGAGGCGATTTCAGCGAAGGTCGACCGTGCGTACCGGCGCCGGGATGGGGTGTTCGTGCTGCTGGAGCTCAAGACGCGCGCGCATGCGCGGGCCTATCCCTCGGACGTGATCGAGCTGTCTGCGCAGCGGATGGCGCTGGGCAGCGAGTCGGGGCAACCCGTCGCGTCGCATGCGTACGTGCTCATTCAGGCCCCGGACGGGCGGTTTCTAGGCTGCCGACGCGTGCGCCTCTTGCCCGCGCGAGAGGTGGTGGCGCTGGCCAGGCGTCGCAGGCAACTGCTGAGGGGAGCCCTTCAGCCACGTGCGAACGGGGCTCCGCATCTGTGCGGGGACTGCGCTCACAGCCAGCGCTGTGGCCGATAGCCGGGCCATCGAACGCAGCGCTTGCCGCTCCGAGGTATCTGCGAGGACGTCGACGGTTGGGCCAGGGCCGGACGGACCGCATGGCTCTACGCCATTGAGGAATCGGCGAGCGCTTTGCGGTCTCCTTTGGGCGGCCGTCAAGCGGCCAGCACGCATTGGGGACGGTTCGCAGCAGCTTCGCATCTGGCGATGAACTCGGCCCAGCGTTCGAGCGCCACGCGGCGTTCGGGTATTTCCTCGCGAACGTCGTAGATGCCTTCCACACCCTTGAGCACGTGGTTGAGCGCGATCTCTGAGATCTCCCGGCTGATGCCCATGTTGCGCATGTGGCCCTTGGCCGTGCTGCGCGTGTCGTGCGGCGTGAAGCGCCGGATCTCGATGTCGCCCCGCTCGAAAGCGCGCGTGATGGCGGCCCACAAGGTCGTGCCGCCCACATGGATGTCGCCGCCGAAGCGCCGCCTGCGGCGCTCCACGCGGCAGGGCAGCACCCAATCGGAGTCGCCCGCCAGTTCCTTGAGCTCCTTGAACCAACCGACCACCGTGGGCGTGAGGGGCACGAGAAAGCCTGCCCGTGTCTTGACCACGGTATCCGGCACCCACCAGTCTCCCTTGTCGAGATCCACGTGCTCCCAGCGGGCCTTCGACAGTTCGACGGAGCGGACGCAGGTCGCCAGCAAGATCCGGAAGGCCAGGGCGTTCTCGAAGCCGATGTCCTCGATGTCCTTCAGCAGGATGCAGAGTTCGTCTTCCGAGAGCATGACCCGCTTGCGCACGGGTGGACGCGGTCCCATCAAGGAGGTGATGTCGATCCCCAGGGCCGGATTCGAATAGATCAGCTTCTTGCCACAAGCGTGTGCGAACAACTGCTTGCAGGAGGTCAGGATCCGCTTCGATACGGTCCAACTGCGTTCCGCGGATTCGATGACATGCACGACGTGGGCTGGCGAAACCTTGTCCACGCGCATCGAGCCGAGCTTGGGTAGGATCACGTTTTCCAGATCCCACTTGCGGTAGTAGATGGTGCCCACGGCGAGATCGTCCGGACCGAGCTTCTTCTCCTTGAAGTCTGCAATCAGCGCGCGGACCGTCCAAGACATCTTGGACTCCATCTTCACGACCTTCTTACGGTTCGCGGGGTCTTCGCCTCGGTCGATGGCTGCGCGTTCCTCGCGCGCTATCTGCCTGGCCTTAGCAAGGGAAACGTCCGGGTAGTTGCCTATCGTCAGCTCTCGCCGACGACTACCTGGCAGGCTGTACCGGAGCACCCAGGCCGCGGTTCCCGAGGCGGACAGCGTGAACGTCAGTCCGTCGCCATCGGACTTGGCGACCGGCGCTCCCTGCTTCATCCAGTGCTTGATCTGGATGTCGTCGAGTAAATGAACTTGCTTGCCCATGTTTGCGTCTCCCACCCCAGGCAAGGCCTCACCTGCGGCTATATTGGAGACACTCTACGCCGTTCCAGGACTGGTAGCTAGACCTAGAGAATCCGCCTAGCTACCAGCGTAGCTACCGGCAGATCACGCGCTTGGATGCGCTCTCGTGAGACGCTATGATCCAATAACTCATTGTCAGCAAAGGAGATTTAATACTTTGCTGACACGTCGTTGGAGGATGTGGGGCCACTGTTGATATTCCAGGTGGCGAGTTTCAAAGGCGGTTCCGTCCGTGGTGGGTGGCGCCGCAAAGGCACCGGCAGCGCCCATGCTAGCGGCCCTGCGAGGCCTCGGCACTGCCGATCGACAGCTCGGCGCCGTGGCACAGCGCCGCATCCAGGCGCCGCAGTGGCCCGGGGCCATGCAGTTGGAGGGCGATGGGGCCCTCGTCGGCGTGCCCGCCCTGCAGTTCAAACACCGTGCCGGCCAGGCGATAGTGGCAGGCCGCGGCGCCGCCGCTGCCGTCGTGCAGCGGCACGTCCGGGCCCAGCAGCGCCGCCCAGCGGCGGCGGCTGAGCGCCAGGTCCGCAGCCGCCACGGCCACGCGTGCCACGCCGGTGGCGCCGTTGGCATGCCGGCGTGCCTCGCCGGTGGGCACCCGCAGCGCGCGTGGCGTCAGGTCGGCACACAAGAAGGGCACATCGGCGCTGTCGTGGCGCGCGCTTTCCCATTCGATGCGCGTGCCGTCGGGGCGCAGGCGGCCGCCGGGCACCGGGCCGCGCAGGGTGTCCAGGCCGCGTGCCTGCGCGGCCGCCAGCGCGGCGGGCACGGCGCTGGGCAGCAGCGCATGGTCCACCCAGCCTTCGCCGTTGGCCTGGAGGCGGCGCCACCAGCGTTCTTCAGGCGCCGGGCTGCGCCAGGCGATGAGTTCGATGTAGGCGCCGTCGTCGAAGACCACGAGCGCGTTGTGCGAGCTTCGCCCCGGGTGCTGGCCGCCGGGGGTGACGGTGAAGCCGAGGGCGCGGAAGTCGTCGCTGGCTTGCGCAAGGTCGTGCACCGCCAGCACCGCATGGTCGAGCTGGCGCAACAGCGCCGGCGCCGCGGGCATCAGTCTTCCAGCTTCAGGCCGCTGGTCTTGACGAAGCGGGACCAGCGCTCGTACTGCTGGCGGGCAAAGCGGTCCAGGGCCGGGCCGTCGCTGGCCACCACTTCGAAGCCGGCGGCGGTGAGCTTTTGCTTGACATCGGGGGTGTTCAGCGCGCCCTGGAAAGCCTCGGTCAGCCGCGTGACGATGGCGGCCGGCGTTGCCGCGGGAGCAAAGATGCCGATCCAGGAATACGCCTCGAAGCCGGGGAAGCCCGACTCGGCCACCGTGGGAACGTTGGGCAGTTCGGGCAGCCGGGTGGCGCCGGTCACGGCCAGGGGTTTGATCTTGCCGCCGGCAATCTGCCCGCGCAGCGCCGCGTAGGACAACAAGGTCAGGCTGGCCTGGTCGCCGAGCACTGCTTGCACCGCCGGGCCGCCGCCACTGTAGGGCACGTGCAGCGTGAACATCTTCGCCTGGCGCTTCAGGTCCTCCATGACCAGGTGGTTCATCGAACCCACGCCGGTGGAGGCGTAGCTGAAGCGTGCCGGCTCCTTGCGCGCGGCGGCCACGTACTCGCGCAGGTTGTTGGCCGGCACGTTGGCCGAGGCGCCGATCACCAAGGGAAAGCGCACCGCGAGACTGATGCCGACAAAGTCCTTGAAGGTGTCGTACGGCAGGTTGGGCTTGACGATGGGGTTGATGGCGTGCGTGTCGAAGCACACCAGCAAGGTGTTGCCGTCCGGCGCGCTGCGGGCGACGTATTGGCTGCCGATCTGGCTGGCAGCGCCGGGCTTGTTGTCGACGATGACGTTGCGCCTGGTCAGGTCGGCCAGCCGCGGCTGGATGATGCGCGCGGTGATGTCGGTGCTGCCGCCGGGCGGAAAGGTGACGATCAGGCGCAGCGTGTTGGCGTCCTGGGCGTGCGCGGCCGGCAAGCCCAGCAGCGTGGCCAGGCCGGCGGCCGATGTCGTGCCGACGAAGCGGCGGCGCGTGGTGCTGGAGGAACGAATCATGAGCGGCTCTCCTGGTCGGTTGCGATACAAGCTCAGCCCATCCACTGGCTGACCGGCACGGCGCTGTCCTGCAGCGGCTGCGAGATGACGTCGATCAGTGCCGGCCCGTCGTGGTGCAGCGCAGCGCGCAGGGTGGATGCCACGTCCTGCGGGTTTTGCACCCGCCAGCCCTTGACGCCGAAGGATTCGGCGACGCGCACGTGATCGGTGCGATTGAAGTCCACGGAGTAGTAGCGCTCGCCGTAGCCGGTCTTCTGGCTGGCCTTGATCCAGCCATACACCGAGTTGGAGAACACGACCATCTTCAGCGGCACGTTGTGGCGCACGATGGTTTCCAGCTCACCGCAGGTGAAGCCGAAGCTGCCGTCGCCCATGGCCGCCACCACCATCGCATCGGGCCGGCCCACGGCGGCGCCCAGGCCGGCCGACATGGAAAATCCCAGCGCCCCGTGGGCACGGTTGGTGATGAAGTGGCGCCCCGCCTCGGGCGCCTGGAAGTAGGCCGAGAAGTACGGGCAGGGCGTGCCGGGGTCGGCCACGGCGATGGCGCGCGCCGGCATCAGGCGGTTGAGCGCGTCGATGACGCGCTCCGGCTTGATGGGCGAATCGCTGCTGGCGGCCAGCGGCGCCAGAAACTCCTGCTTGCCGGCCCATGCGCGGGCCGTCAGCGCGCGGCCATCGGCGGCGTCCCTGGGGCGGCGGCCGAGCAGGGGCTTGACGGCGGCGGCCAATGCGGCCAGTCCCAGCCGCGCATCACCCACCAGCGCGACATCGGTGCGGTAGTTGGTGCCGATGGTCATCGCGTCCACGTCCAGGTGGAGGATGGTCACCTGGCGTCCCGGCAGAGCGCCATGCTCGGTGGTGGTGGACCCTGCGCGGCAACCGACGAACAGCACCAGGTCGGCCTGGGCCAGCACGTCGCGCGTGGCCGGCACGCCGCCATTGGTGCCCACGACGCCGACGTTCAGCGGGTGCGCCGCGGCCAGGCTGCCCCAGCCGCTGACCGTGCTGCAAACCGGCGCGTTCAGTGCCTCGGCGAGGGCGGCCAGTTCGCGACTGGCACCGGCCACGAGCACGCCGCCGCCGACGATCAGGACCGGGCAGCGCGCGGCCACCAGGCGCGCGGCGGCATCGTCCACCGCCGCCGGGTCTGGGGCCGAGCGCAGCGCCGGAAACTGGCCGTGCCCGGGTTGGGCCCAGACGTCGGCCGCGTTCAATTCGTGCTTCTGCAGGTCGTACGGCAAGCCGATGTGGGCGGCACCGGGCCGCCCGGTGGTCATGGCGCGGAAGGCGCTGCGCATGGCGTGCGGAATCTGGTCCACCCGGTCGATCACGGTGTTCCACTTGGTCAGCGGCGCGTACAGCGCTCGCTGGTCGAGCTCGGTCAGCGGGAACCTGCCGCGGGCACCCACCGAAACGTCGGACGTGATGCCCAGCACCGCCACCGACGACTCATTGGCCTCCACCAACCCCGGCAGCAGGTAGGTGGCACCGCCGCCGCTGGGGCCTTCGCAGACGCCGACGCGCCCGGTGACGCGGGCATAAGCGTCGGCCATGTAGCCGGCGCTGCGCTCGTCGCGCGTGAGAATGTGCGCCATGCCGTGATCCAGGCGCGCCAGCGCGTCATACATCGGCAGGCTGGTATCGCCGCACAGGCCGAAGATGTGCCGCACGCCGTTGTGCTGCAGCATGCGGACGACGGCTTCGGCGCCGGTCATGGTGTTGCTCATGGGGAGGGTGGTGATCGTGGACGGGTTGGTGCCGGTGTGGCGATGGTTCACACACCGGCGTTGGGCGAGACGGTTGACGGCGGCTGCTGTCGAGCGGTCAACGGCGAGCTGTCGTTTAGAATTCTGGTCAGTATACTTAAACCAACGAAGGCGGGCAAGCGTCGATGCCAAGCAAGGCCGGAAGCTCGGGTGAGTCGTCGCGGCGGGCGCGTCAGCAGCCCGCGCGCAAGGCCGCCGGTGCGATCTCGAACGCGCGCGGCGAGCGCGGCTCGGACGTGCTCAACCGCCTGCGTGACATGGCCATCGCCTACGAGCTGAAGCCGGGCGAGCGCCTGTCGGAGATCGAGCTGGCCGGGCGCCTGGGCGTCAGCCGCACGCCGGTGCGCGAGGCGCTGGCGCGGCTGGTGACCGACGGCTTTCTGCTGCCTGCAAGCCGCGGCTTCGTGCGGCGGCCGCTGGATGTGCAGGAGACCTTGGATTTGTACGAAGCGCGGCTGGCGATCGAGCGCGAGTGCCTGCGTCTGGCGCTGGAGCGCGCCACGGCGCAGCAGATCGACGAAGCGCGCGCCTTCCTGGCCAGCAGCCAGGCCAAGCCGAGCGGCGCGCCGGTGCGCGAACTGGTGGCGCTGGACGAGGCCTTTCACCTGCGCATCGCCGCCATGGCCGGCAACGCCGAACTGACGCGCCTGCTGGAAAACCTCAACCAGCGCATCCGCTTCGTGCGCTGGCTGTCCATGGAGAGCGTGGGCCGTGAGTCGACGCAGGATCAGCACCAGCAACTGCTCGAGGCCATCGCCGCCGGCAACGCCGATCTGGCGCAGCGCTGCCTGAGTGCCCACATCACCTTGCGGCGCGAACAGGTGGCCGAGGCGATCCGGCGCGGGCTGGCGCGTATCTACCTGCCGCAAGACGCGGCGGCCTGAGGCCGGATCCCGTTGCGCGGGCCGCGGCCCGGCGACTCAGTGCAGGATCTTCGACAGGAAGTCGCGCGTGCGCTCGCTCTTGGGGTGGTTGAAGAACTCCTCGGGCGGCGCCTGCTCCACGATCTGGCCTTCGTCCATGAAGATGACGCGATCGGCCACGCTGCGCGCGAAGCCCATCTCGTGCGTGACGCACAGCATCGTCATGCCCTGGCCGGCGAGTTCGATCATCACGTCGAGCACCTCGTTGATCATCTCGGGGTCGAGCGCCGAGGTGGGCTCATCGAACAGCATGATCTTCGGGCTCAGGCACAAGGCGCGCGCGATGGCCACGCGCTGCTGCTGGCCGCCCGACAGCTGCAGCGGGTACTTGGCGGCCTGTTCCGAGATGCGCACGCGCGCCAGCTGCTGCATGGCGCGCTCCTCGGCCTGCTTGCGCGGCAGCTTGCCCACCCACATCGGCGCCAGCGTGAGGTTCTCCAGCACCGTGAGGTGCGGGAACAGGTTGAACTGCTGGAACACCATGCCCACCTCGCGGCGCACCGATTCGATGGCCTTGACGTCGTCGCGCAGTTCCACGCCGTCGACCACGATGCGGCCCTGCTGGTGTTCTTCGAGCCGGTTCACGCAACGGATGAGCGTGCTCTTGCCCGAGCCCGAGGGGCCGCAGATGACGATGCGTTCGCCGCGCGCCACGTGCAGCTCGATGTCGCGCAGCACGTGGAACTGGCCGTACCACTTGTTCACGGCGTCGAAGCGGATGATGGGTTCGGTCATGGTGATGCGGGCCTGGAGGGCGCTACTGGCGCCGCGTGCCGGTGAAGAGTTGGCGCTCCATCCAGCGGCTGTACACGCTCATGGCAAAGCAGAACACGAAGTACACCGCGGCCACGAAGAGCTGGCCTTCGAGGAAGAACTTGCGCCAGTCGGCGTCGCCCAGGGCCAGCTGCAAGGCGCCGGTGAGGTCGTACAGGCTGACGATGGTGACGAGCGAGGTGTCCTTGAACGCGCCGATGAAGGTGTTCACGATGGCCGGCACCACCAGGCGCAGCGCCTGCGGCAGCACGATCTTGCGCTGCGTCTGCCAGTAGTTCAGGCCCAGCGACTGCGCCGCCTCCACCTGGCCCTTGGGCAGGGCCTGCAGGCCACCGCGCACCACCTCGGCCAGGTAGGCCGCGGTGAACAGCGTCATGCCCACGAACACGCGCAGCAGCACGTCGATGGTGGTGCCCGCCGGCAGGAACAGCGGGAACATGAACGAGGCCATGAACAGCACCGAGATCAGCGGCACGCCGCGGATCAGCTCCACGTACATCACGCACAGGGTGCGGATCAGCGGCAGCTGCGATTGGCGGCCCAGCGCCACCAGCACCGCCAGCGGGAACGCCACCATGAGGCTGAAGGTGGACAGCAGCAGCGTCAGCGGCAGGCCGCCCCAGCGCGTGGTCTCCACGCCCACCAGGCCGAACATGCCACCGCGCATGAGCACGAAGAACAGCACCGTCACCACGACCCACAGCGGCAGCAGCCAGGGCTTCCAGTTGCGACGCATGGCGCTGAGCACCAGGGCGCCGATCAACATCACGCAGGCCACGATGGGCCGCCACATCTGGTCGAACGGGTAGCGGCCGAGCAGGATGAGCCGGCCCTTCTCGGCCACCACGCCCCAGCAGGCGCCGTGCGGGTAGGCGGCGCGGCAGGCCGCGTTGTCGGGCGCCACCACGGCGTTGAACACGGCCCACTTCAGCAGCGGCGGCAGCGTCAGCGCCAGCACCGCCAGCACCGCCAGCGTGAGCACGGTGTTGCCCACGGAGCTGAAGAACTCGCGCCGCACCCAAGCCAGCGCGCCGGTCTGGCGCTGCGGCGGCGCTCGCGGCGCGAGGGTGGGGGCCTTCGGCTGCATGCTCTCAGCGCTCCTTGATGCGCGCGCGCTGGTTGTAGACATTCATGGCCGCCGAGGTCAGCAGCGAGAGCACGAGGTACACCGCCATCACGATGGCAATGCACTCGATGGCGCGGCCGGTCTGGTTCAGCGAGGTGTTGGCGATGCTCACCAGATCGGGGTAGCCCACGGCCACCGCCAGCGACGAGTTCTTCAGCAGGTTCAGGTACTGGCTGGTGATCGGCGGAATGATCACCCGCAGTGCCTGCGGCAACTGCACCAGGCGCAGCTCGCGGCCGCGCGACAGCCCCAGGGCCAGCGACGCCTCGTGCTGCCCGTAGGGCACCGACTGGATGCCCGCGCGCACCACCTCGGCGATGTAGCTGGCCGTGTAGACCACCAACCCGATCAGCACCGTCAGGTACTCCGGCGTGACCGCGCCGCCGCCCACCACGGTGATCTGCGTCTTCTCCGGCACGTCCATGCCGCTGGGCGCGCCGCCCAGTAACCAGCCCACCGCGCCGCCCAGCAAGGCCAGCACGATGGCAGGCAGCCACACGGGCCAGGCCTGGCCCGTGGCCTCGCGCCGCGCATGCGCCCAGCGGCGGTACAGCAGCCCCAGCAGCAGCCCGCAGCCCAGGCCGGCCAGCGTGCCCCAGTGGCCCGGCGCCCACACCGGGTGCGGGAACTGCAGGCCGTTCTTGCTGAAGTACCAGTCGGGCAGCGGCCGCAGCGCTTCGTCCACCGGCGGCAGCAGTTCGGTGAGCACGAAGTACCAGATGAACAACTGCAGCAGCAGCGGCACGTTGCGCACCACCTCCACGTACGCGCCGCACAGCGTGCGCACCAGCAGGTTGCGCGACAGCCGGCCCACGGCGATGAGCGTGCCCAGCACGGTGGACAGCACGATGCCCACCACCGCCACACGCAGCGTGTTGCCCAGGCCCACCAGGAAGGCCCTGGCGTAGCTCTCGCCGGAATCGAAGGGCCACAGGCTCTCGCCGATGGCGAAGCCCGCCGGCTGGCGCAGGAAGTCGAAGCCGCTCTGGATGCCGCGCACGCGCATGTTCTGCAGCGTGTTGTGCATCAGGTAGCCCAGCGCCGCCAGCACCAGCGCCAGCGCCAGCGCCTGGTAGACCCAGCCGCGAAACTGCGCACTGCGCCAGCGCGAACGCGGCGCCGGGGCAGGGACCGGCGGCATGGGCGCGAGTGTGGCGGAGGGCGGGCCGGGCGGCGTGGGCGGTGTCGGCAAACGGCCGATCAGCGGATCGGCGGGGCGTACATCAGGCCGCCCTTGTTCCACTGGTTGTTGGCGCCGCGCGGCAGCTTGAGCGCGCTCTTGGGGCCCACGTTGCGCTCGAAGACTTCACCGTAGTTGCCCACGGCCTTGACGGCGCGGGCCGCCCACTCCTTGTCCAGCCCCAGCAGCTTGCCGGTGTCTTCGGTCGTGCCCAGGATGCGCCCCACCACCGGATCGGTGCTGCTCTTCATCTGGTCGACGTTGGCCTGCGTCACGCCGTATTCCTCGGCCTCCAGCAAGGCGAACACCACCCACTTGACGATGGTGAAGAACTCGTCGTCGCCACGGCGCACCGAGGGGCCCAGCGGCTCCTTGGAGATGAGGTCGGGCAGGATGACGTGGTCATCGGGGTTGCCCGCTTCCTTGTTGCGCACCGAGGCCAGACCCGAGGCGTCGGTGGTGTAGGCCTGGCAGCGGCCGGAGAAATAGGCCTTGTTGGTGGCCTCCTGCGTCTCGAACACCACGGGCTTGATGTTGAGGCCGGCGGCCTTGGAGAAATCGCTGAGGTTCTTCTCGGTGGTGGTGCCCGACTGCACGCACACCGTGGCGCCCTTGAGCTGCTTGGCCGAGGTGACCTTGGTCTTCTTGGGCACCATGAAGCCCTGGCCGTCGTAGTAGGTGATGCCGGTGAACACCAGGCCCAGCGAGGCGTCGCGGGTCAACGTCCAGGTGGTGTTGCGGCTGAGCACGTCGATCTCGCCGGACTGCAGCGCCGTGAAGCGCTGCTGGGCCGACAGCGGCACCCACTTCACCTTGTTTGCGTCGCCCAGGATGCTGGCGGCCACCGCCTTGCACACGTCGACGTCCAGCCCCGTCCAGTTGCCGTTGCTGTCGGCTGCGGCAAAGCCGGGCAGGCTGGGGTTCACGCCGCAGACGAGCTGGCCGCGCTGCTTGATGGCGTCCAGCGTCTTGCCGGCCACGGCGGGCGTGGCCACCAAGGTGGCCGCCGCCAGGGCGCCGGCGGTGGCGAGGTGCTTGAGGAATGAAGGCATGGGCGGCTCCGTGGCGGATGTGTGAAAGCCGCCGTGGCTCGCTGCTGCGCGAACCCTTCGGCGGCCGAAGCGCGAACCATACGCGCGGCGCCCGGCGCACTGCATCGGTGCGAATCCCTAAGCCCCGCATCCGGGTTTCCGCCAGGGCGGCCCGCCGGCCTGCACGTCAGCCGGACGT
This sequence comes from uncultured Rubrivivax sp., assembly GCA_964470565.1. Classification (GTDB taxonomy): domain Bacteria; phylum Pseudomonadota; class Gammaproteobacteria; order Burkholderiales; family Burkholderiaceae_C; genus Rubrivivax. Next base: position 22,294 of record CAYYDJ010000028.1, on the reverse strand, counting down.
TCCGGGCCGGTGTGGGCTGGCCGCTGCCGCCGCGCTTCAGCGGGCGCCCTGGCCCGCGTTGCCGCCGTCGATCTCGGCCAGCAGGATGTCGGTGGTGGTCTGCACGTGGCTGCGCACCAGCGCTTCGGCGCGCGCCAGGTCGCGTGCCAGCGCGGCCTGGGCCATCGCCTCGTGTTCGGCGCGGTCATCGCGCGGCGTCTTCAGGTAGCGCACCGACAGGTGGCGGTAGCGCTCGGCGCGGTCGCTCAGCAGCGTGCGCATCTGCAGCATCACGCGGTTGGGGCAGGCGCCCACCAGCGCCTGGTGAAACGCCAGGTGCCGGTCTGACCAGCCGGGCTCGATGCTGTGGCCGTCGGGGCCGAGCTTGTGGGATTTCAGCAGGCGGTGCGTGGCCGCCAGCAGGTTGGCTTCCCATTCGTCGTTGCCGTGCTCGATGGCCCAGCGCATCGCCAGCGCCTCGACCTCGCAGCGCGCCGCGGTCAGCTCGACCAGCTCGGCGCGGCTGACCGGCGCCACCGTGAAGCCGCGCTGGTCTTCCTGCAGCACGAAGCCTTCGCTGGCCAGGCGCATCAGGGCCTCGCGCACCGGCGTCTGGCCGGCGTCGAAGGACTCGGCCAGGTTGGCGACGACCAGGCGCTCGTCCGGCGCCAGGCGGCCGGTGATGACGGCGTTGCGCAGCCGCCCGAGCAAGCGGGTGGCGCGGGTTTGCTTGGTGGCACCGGCGTCGGCGGCGGTCTTGGCAGGTTCAAGCAGCGTGGCGGTTTCGGTCATCGCGGGCAGGTTGTCGGGCTCAACAGGGCAAAGGGGGCGGGGGCGGCAGCGCCGCTGCGCACACGGCCGCCCCGTTGCAGTCTAGCGGCTCGGTCTACGAATTCGATTAGGGTTTACATCATCTACTTGTAATTCTAAGATCACTATGATTTTATAAAACGCGCTCGACCCAACCCCTTCCCGGTGACCCTCGCCGGCTTTTGGAGACACCTCAGATGAAAACCCATCCCCTGTTCCTGCGCACCGCGGTCGCGGCATTGGCCAGTGCGGCCGCGCTCGCCGCCGCCCCGGCCAACGCCCAGCCGGCGACGCCAGCGGCCCCAGTGGCGTCAGGCACGCCGGTGCGCATCGGCGCGCTGCTGTCGGTCACCGGCGGGCTGGCGTCGGTCGGCCTGCCCGAGCGCGAAGGCATGCTGGTGGCGCAGAAGGTGTTGAACGCGCGCGGCGGCATCCAGGGCCGGCCGCTGGAGATCGTGGTCGAGGACGACGCGTCCAGCCCGGACGCTGCGGTGTCCAAGGTCAACGCCTTGGTGTTCACGCAAAAGGTCAAGGCCATCATCGGCCCGTCGGGCATCGCCCAGACCGTCGCGGTGGGTGCCATCGCGCAAAAGGCCCAGGTGCCGCTGATGGCCTTCACCGGCCTCGGGCCCGCGGTGGAAAAGGATCGCAGCTGCGTCTTCCACCTGACGCCGGCGCAGGAGCTGAACGCGCGCGGCCTGCTGGCCTACGCCCGCGACCACCAGCTCAAGAAGATCGGCGTGCTGCACGACTCCGGCTACGGCCAGGTGATCTGGAACGCGATGAAGGGGCTGGACAAGGAATACGGCATCGAAATCGTCGCCGAGGAGAAGTTCGACATCGCCGCCACCGACGTCACGACGCAGGCGGCCAAGGTCAAGGCGGCCGCGCCGCAGGCGGTGATCGTGATGTCCACCGCGTCGGTGCCGTTCCGTGCGGTGCGCCAGGTCAAGCTCGACGTGCCGATGATCTCGGTGCACGGCTCGTCGACCTACGAGACCGTCAAGGCCATGGGCGACGCGGCGGACAACATCGTGTTCCCCGAGTTCCTGATCGCCGAAGACCCGCTGCCCACGCAGAAGGCCTTCGTCGACGCCTACCAGAAGGAGTACGGCAAGCTGCCCAAGCATTTCTCCGCGGCAGCCTGGGACGCGGTGATGGCGCTGGCCGACGCGCTGAACAAGGTCGGCGCCGACGCGCCGGGTGAGCGCCTGTGCGCGGCCATGCGCCGCCCCTACCAGGGCGCGATGACGCAGTACGACTTCGCGGCACCCGACATGGGCGGCATGACGCTCGCCGGCTTCAACTACGCGCGGCTCAGCCAGGGCAAGTACAGCCGGCTGTCGTATCGGCCGACCAAGTAACACGCCAAACCAGCAGCGCAGGCCAACGCCATGTCCACTCCCTTGATCCTGCAGGCCGCACTGGCCGGCATCACCAGCGGCTTCGTCTATGCGCTGATCGGTGTCGGCCTGGCGGTGATCTTCCGCGGCAGCCACATCGTCAACGCGATGCAGGGCGAGTTCGCCGTCGTCGGCGCGCTGGTGGCGGTGTTCGCCGCCAGCGGCGCGGGCCTGCCGCTGCCGCTGGCCGCGCTGGTCGGCGTGGCCAGCGGCGCGGCCTTGGGCGCGCTGATCGACCGCCTGTTCGTGCGCACGATGAAGCGCCGCCACGCCAGCGAGGAAAGCTTTCTGCTGCTGACCATCGGGCTGGCGTTCACGATGTCGGCGGCGACGCTGTTCGTCGCCGGCCGCGACTCGCACCTGCTGCCGCCCATCGCCACCGGCGTCAGCGAGATCGCCGGCGCGACGATCCCGAACCACGCGCTGTGGCTGATCGCGATTGCCGTGGCCGTGGTGCTGGCACTGCGCCTGTTCTACCGCCGCACGCTGCTGGGCCTGGCGATGGCCGCGGCATCGGCCGATCCCGACGGTGCCACCACCACCGGCATCGACGTCAACCGGGCGCGGCTGCTGACCTTCGGGCTGGGCGGCGCGGTGGGCGCGGTGGCCGGCATCCTGGTGTCGCCGCTGATCGCCATGAACTACCACATGGGCATCGTCTACACGCTCAAGGGCTTTGCCGCCGCCATCCTGGGCGGCCTGACCAACCCGCTGGGCGCCGTGGTCGGCGGCGTCGCGCTGGGGCTGCTGGAGTCGCTGGCCGCCGTGGGCTTTCCATCGGGCTACCGCGACGCGGTGGCGATGGCGCTGCTGATCGTCATCATGATCGTGATGCCAAACGGCCTGATCGGCCGCGCCGGCCGCGCCGGAGGCTGACCATGAAACTGAGCACACTGCGTTGGACCCTGGCGGCGCTGGCGCTGCTGGCCTGGGCGCTGCTGCCGATGGTGGCCGGGCGCCATTGGCTGGACCTGCTGAACTTTGCCGCCATCCTGGCCATCGGCGGCCTCGGCGTGGGCCTGCTGCTGGGCCAGTGCGGCATCGTCAACCTGGGCCAGGCGGCGTTCTACGGCATCGGCGCCTACGCCAGTGCCTACTGCACCACGGTGCTGGGCTGGTCGCCATGGACCGCGATGCTGCTGGGCATGGCGCTGGCCGCCGCGGTGGCCGCGCTGATCGGCTGGCCGATGCTGCGCCTGTCGGGCTTTTACCTGGCGCTGGCGACGCTGGCGATGGGCTCGATCGCCGGCGTGCTGTTCTTCGAGTGGGACTGGCTGACCGGCGGCACGCTGGGCGTCGGCGGCATCCCCAAGCTCAATCTGTTCGGCTTCGAGCTCAGCGAGCCGCTGCACTACCACTACGCCATCTGGCCGCTGGTCGCGCTGTTGATGCTGCTGGCCATGAACCTGATCCACAGCCGCCAGGGCCTGGCCATGCGCGCGATGCGCGACGCCGCGCCCGCGGCCGAGGTGCTGAGCATCGACATGCACCGGCTGAAGACCATGATGTTCGTGCTGTGCGCGGCGCTGGGTGCGCTGGCGGGCTCGCTGTTCGCGCACTACGTGTCTTTCGTCAGCGTGCAGAGTTTCACCGTCGAGCGCTCGATCCTGTTCCTGCTGGTGCCGGTGGTGGCCGGTGCGCGCTCGGTGCCGGGCATCGTCGTCGGCGCGCTGTTCGTCGGCTTGCTGCCCGAGGCGCTGAGTGCGCTGGGCGACCTGCATCAGGTGTTGTTCGGGCTGGCGCTGGTCGGCGTGGTGACGCTGCTGCCCGGTGGCTTGACCGGCGTGGCCGCGCGCTGGCTGACGCGCAAGGAGAGCGTATGACCGCAACCGCTTCGCTGGCCCGACTGGACGCGCATGCGCCCACCCAGGCCGCTGATGCCGCTGATCCCGCCCATGCGGCCACGACCGCCGCCGCGCTGCTGCGGCTGCAAGGCATCGCGCACCACTTCGGCGGCCTGCAGGTGCTGCGCGACGTCAACATCGACGTGCCGGCGGACCGCATCGTCGGCCTGATCGGGCCCAACGGCAGCGGCAAGACCACCTGCTTCAACATCGCCTCGGGCTTTCTTCGCCCCAAGGCGGGCAGCGTGCACTTCGGCGGCCAGGACGTCACCGCGTGGAGCGTGCAGCGGCGCGGCAGCGCCGGCCTGGTGCGCACCTTCCAGACGCCGCAGGTGTTCCAGCACATGACGGTGCTGGAAAACCTGATGGTGGGCGAATACAAGTCCACGCGCAGCGGCTTCGTCGGCGCGCTGCTGGGCCTGCCGGGCGCACGCGGCGAGTTCAACGCGATGCGCGATCGTGCCCGCGCCTGCGCGCAGCGCTTCGGCCTGGAGCCGCTGCTGCAGGTGCAGGCGGGCGCGTTGCCGGCGGGCCAGCGGCGCATCGTCGAACTGGCGCGCGCCTGCATCGGCGAGCCGCGGCTGCTGCTGCTCGACGAGCCGTCGTCGGGCCTGAACTCCGAAGAGATCGAAACCCTGCGCCACTGGATCGAGCGGCTGAACGCCGACGGTCTGGGCATCTTGCTGGTGTCGCACGACATGGGCCTGATGACGGTGTGCAACCAAACCCACGTGCTGTACTTCGGCGAGATCATCGCCGCCGGGCCGCTGGCTCAGGTGCAGGACGACCCGCGCGTGCGCGAAGCTTACCTGGGGGTGTGAGGCCATGCTCGTCGTCAATGGACTGCAAGCCGGCTACGGCGTGCCCGTGCTGCATGGCGTGGACATCACGGTTGGCGCCGGCGAAGCGGTCGCGCTGGTCGGCGCCAACGGCGCCGGCAAGACCACGCTGGTGCGCGCACTGGCCGGGCTGCTGACGCCGATGGCAGGCGTCATCGCGATGGACGGCGTGGACCTGACCGCGATGCCCGGTCACCGCCGGCCCGAGCATGGGCTGGCGATGGTGCTGGAGAACCGCAACCTGTTCACCGAGCTGACCATCGTCGACAACCTGCGCCTGGCCGAACGCACCGGGCAGCGCGCGCGCCACGCCGGCGCGCGCTTCACGCTCGACGAGGTGCTGGACCTGTTCCCCGTGCTGCGCGAGCGTGCCGACGCGCGCGTGGGCCTGCTGTCGGGCGGCCAGCAGCAGATGGTGGCGATTGCGCGCGCCTTGCTGCTGCAGCCGCGGCTGCTGGTGATGGACGAGTTGAGCACCGGCCTGGCGCCCAAGGTGGTCAAGGAGATCCTCGCGGTGCTGGGCCGGCTGCGCGAGCGCGGCATGGGCATCCTGCTGGTCGAGCAAAGCGTGGCCATTGCATCGGAGGTGACCGACCGCGCCTACGTGCTGTCGGTCGGCCGCGTGATCCACGAAGTGCCGCAAGGCGGCTGGCAGGCGATGCTGGCCGACAAGGCGTTGATCAAGGCTTATCTCCATGGCTGATACCGATCACACCCTGAGCCGCGAACTGGCGCCGGCGATGCAGGCACGCCGCAGCGCGCTGCTGGCGCATGACCTGGGCGCCCTGGCTACGCTGCTGGACGAGACGCTGCGCTACACGCATTCGAACGGCGCGTGCGAAGACCGCGCGGGCTATCTGCAGGCGCTGGCCGGCGACGCCTACCGCTACCACGCCATCGATGAACAAGACGTCGAAGCCTTCGACGTCGGCGGCGCGCTGTGGTGCTGTGGCCGCGTGCGCATGCACGCCACGGTGCACGGGCACGAACGCCGCATGGACAACCGCTTTGTCGCCGTCTGGCGACGCAGCGCCGATGGCCTTCGCCTGGCCGCCTACGGCGCCACCCCGATCCCGGCGCGCTCGGCTTGAGCCAGCGCGTATCACCCGCACCCACCGACGAGAACCCCACCATGGCCATCACCGACATCGCCTACGTCGCCTACGACCACCCCGACCTCGACGCCGCCGAGCGCTTCTACACCGACTTCGGCTTGCAGCGCGCCTGGCGCAGCGACACCGAACTGGGCTTTCGCCCCACGCTCGAGCGCGGCTACTGCTACGTCGCCACGCGCGCCGAACGGCCGGCGCTGCGCGCCATTGCCTTCAACGCCAGCGAGCGCAGCGACCTGGAAGCGGCGGCGCGCTTCCCCGAGGCGTCGGCGATCCAGCCGATCGAGCGCGAAGGCGGCGGCGAGAAGGTGGTGCTGACCAGCCCCGATGGCCTGCCGTTCGAGATCGTGCACGGCATCCGGCCGTACCCGGCGATCCAGACGCGCGCCGCGCTCACCGTCAACCACGGCAGCGTCAAGCGGCGCCTGGGCGACACGCAGCGCCCGCCGCAGGGGCCGGCGCCGGTGCTGCGGCTGGGCCATATCGCGCTGCTGACGCCCGACTTCGCGCGCAACTTCGAATGGATGCAATCACGCCTGGGGCTGTGGCCGTCGGACCTGATGCATGGCGAGAACCCGAACGACCGCGTCGGCGCCTTCATGCACATGGGCGGCTGCGGCCGCGAATGGACCGACCACCACACGCTGGCGCTGTTCCCCGACGAGCATCCGCGCGTGCACCACGTGTCGTTCGAAATCGAAGACCTGGACGCGCACGGCATGGGCCACGAATGGCTGGCCCGCCGGGGCTGGAAGCCCACGTGGGGCATCGGCCGCCACATCTACGGCAGCCAGATCTTCGACTACTGGTTCGACCCCGCCGGCAACATCGTCGAGCACTTCACCGACGGCGACCTCGTGCGCCCCGGCACCGAGCCGGGCCTGGCGCCGCTGGACGACGCCTCGCTGTACGCCTGGGGGCCGGACATGAAGCCCGCGCACTTCGTCGGCCTGGCCCCGCGCCACCGTTGATGCCGCGCACCGCACACCCGCCAGCCTTTGCATTGGAAGCCCACATGCCGACCGCCACCGCCACCTCCGCTCCCCCCACCGTCAAGCTGCTGATCAACGGTGAACTCGTCGAGTCGCGCAGCACGCACTGGATCGACGACGTCGACCCCGCGACGCAGCGCGTGCTGGCCCGCGTGCCGATGGCCACGGTCGACGAAGTCGACGCCGCCGTCGCCGCCGCACAGGCCGCGTTCAAGACCTGGCGCCACACGCCCATCGGCGTGCGCGCGCGCATCTTCCTGAAGTACCAGCAGCTGATCCGCGAACACATGAAGCCGCTGGCCGCGCTGCTGACTCAGGAGCAGGGCAAGACGCTGGCCGACGCCGAAGGCGACATCTTCCGCGGGCTCGAGGTGGTGGAGCACGCCGCCGCGATCGGCAACCTGCAGCTCGGCGAGCTGGCCAGCAACGTGGCCGCGCTGGTCGACACCTACACGCGGCTGCAGCCCATCGGCGTGTGCGCCGGCATCACGCCGTTCAACTTCCCGGCGATGATCCCGCTGTGGATGTTCCCGATGGCGATCGCCTGCGGCAACACCTTCGTGCTCAAGCCCTCGGAGCAGGACCCGATGGTCACCATGCGCCTGGTGGAGCTGGCGCTCGAAGCCGGCGTGCCCAAGGGCGTGCTCAACGTCGTGCACGGCGGCGCGCAGGTGGTGGACCGCCTGTGCGACCACCCGGACATCAAGGCCATCTCGTTCGTCGGCTCCACCGCGGTGGGCACGCATGTGTACCAGCGCGCGTCGCTGGCCGGCAAGCGCGTGCAATGCATGATGGGCGCGAAGAACCACGCGGTGCTGCTGCCCGACGCGCAAAAGGACCAGGCGCTGAACGCGATCATCGGCGCCGCCTTCGGCGCGGCCGGCCAGCGCTGCATGGCGCTGCCGGTGCTGGTGCTGGTGGGCGAGGCGCGGCAATGGCTGCCCGAGCTGGTGGCCAAGGCGCGCGCGCTGGTCGTCAACGCCGGGCATGAGGCCGGCGCCGACCTCGGCCCGCTGGTCAACCGCAGTGCCTGCCAGCGCGTGCTGGGCCTGATCGAGCAGGGCGTGGCCGAAGGGGCCAAGCTCGAGCTCGACGGCCGTGACGTTCGCATCACGGGTTATGAGAACGGCAACTTCGTCGGCCCGACCATCTTCTCCGGCGTCAAGCCGGGCATGTCGATCTACGACACCGAGATCTTCGGCCCCGTGCTGTGCGTCATGCAGGCCGACAGCCTCGACGAGGCGATCGCGCTGGTCAACGCCAACCCCAACGGCAACGGCACGGCGCTGTTCACGCAGTCGGGCGCGGCGGCGCGCCACTTCGAGGAGCACATCGACGTCGGCCAGGTCGGCATCAACGTGCCGATTCCGGTGCCGGTGCCGCTGTTCTCGTTCAGCGGCTCGCGCGGCTCCAAGCTGGGCGACCTGGGGCCTTACGGCAAGCAGGTGATCCTGTTCTACACGCAGGCCAAGACCGTGACGGCACGCTGGTTCAGCGACGCCAGCGTGGCGCCGCGCGTCAACACCACGATCGCGCTGGGCTGAGGCGATGGCCATGCACCTCGTCGCACTGTGCGGCAGCCTGCGCGCCGCGTCGTACAACCGCCATGCGCTGCGCCTGCTGGCCGAGCAACTGCCCGCCGGAGGCACGCTGGAGCTGCTGGATTGGCGCGAGCTGCCGCTGTTCGACGCCGACGTGCTGGCGCGCGGCGAGCCGGACGCGGTGCGCGAACTCAAGCGCCGCATCCACGCCGCCGACGGCGTGGTGATCGCGACGCCCGAATACAACTTCTCGATCCCCGGCGGGCTGAAGAACGCGATCGACTGGCTCAGCCGTGGCGAAGACCAGCCGTTTCGCCACAAGCCGGTGGCCATCGTGTCGGCGGCCACCGGGCCGCTGGGCGGCGCGCGCGTGCAGTACGAGCTGCGCCGCGTGATGCTGTTCCTGGACGCCGCGGTGCTGACCAAGCCCGAGGTGTTCATCGGCCAGGCGGCGTCGAAGTTCGACGCCCAGGGCCGCTGCACCGACGAGGCCACGCGCCGCTTCGTCGGCGATCAGATGCAGGCCTTCGAGCGCTGGATCGCCCGCGTGGCGCGCATGAACGCGCCGCTCTGACTGTTCCCAACCCTTCACTTCATTCGATCGGAACCCCATGAAACTCGCAAGCTTTTTGCTCGATGGACAACGCCGTGCCGGCGCTTTGGGCGAACGCGGCCTGGACGTGTTCGACGCCGCCGGCGACCTGGGCGAGCTGCTGCGCCGCGGCACCGACCGCGCCGGCTTCCAGGCCTTGGCCGCGGCCAGCAAGCGCACAGTGGATCCGGCGCAGGTGACGTTTCTGCCGCCGCTGGGCGAGCCGCCGAAGATCCTGTGCGTCGGCCTGAACTATGCCGACCACACGAAGGAGAGCCCGTACGAGCAGCCGAACTACCCGACCTTCTTCCTGCGCGTGGCCACCTCCACCGGCGGCCACGGCGCGGTGATCCAGCGGCCGCGCATCAGCGAGCAGCTCGACTACGAAGGCGAGATGGTCGTCGTGCTGGGCAAGGGCGGGCGCCACATTGCGCGCGAGCGCGCGCTGGACTGCGTGTTCGGCTACGCGGTGGGCAACGAGGCCTCGCTGCGCGACTACCAGTTCAAGTCGCCGCAATGGACCGTGGGCAAGAACTTCGACGGCACCGGCACCTGGGGCCCGTACCTGGTGACGGCCGACGAACTGCCGGCCGGCGGCAAGGGCCTGCAGTTGCAGACGCGGCTCAACGGCCGCACGGTGCAAAGCGCCAACACGCGCGACATGATCTACGACGTGGCGTCCATCATCGCCACCGCCAGCGAAGCGATGACGCTGCAAGCCGGCGACGTGATCTTCAGCGGCACGCCGGCCGGCGTGGGCCTGGGGCACAAGCCGCCGCTGTGGATGAAGCATGGCGACGTGGTCGAGGTCGAGATCGAGCGCATCGGCCTGTTGCGCAACACGGTGCAGGACGAAGCGGCGCGATGAGCACCGGCGGCTCCAAGGCCGCGCCGCTGTTCGAGCTGCGCTGCTACACGCTCAAAGCCGGCGCCACCGCCGCGTTCTGGCAGGCGCAGGTGGACCGTGGCTTCGATCTCGTGGCGCCGATCCAGCAGCGCCTGGTCGGCTACTTCTCGACCGCCGCCGACGCCGCCGCCGGCGAGCAGATCTGGCACCTGTACCGCTACGACGGCTTCGACGACTGGCGCCAGCGCCTGCATGGCCTGTACGGCGTGGCCGCGCTGGAACCCTACTTCGCGACGGTGCGCGCGCTGATGACGGCGCAGGAGAACCGCTTCATGCAGCCGGCGCCGCTTGGCGCGCTGTCGCCGCTGTGGAACGACGCGACCGACTGGCTTCCCGGGCGGGCGGAGCTAACGCCAATGCTGGAGGGTGCGACGCCCGACGGCTGGGTCGAGGCGCAGACCACCGTGCTCTTACCCGGCACGCAGCCGCGCTGGTGGCAGGCGTGGCGCGAAGCGGCGGCCGATGACGAGGTGCTGCAGCCCGACAACCTGCTGGGCTGCTTCGTCACGCTGGTGGGCCGGCAGCATCAGGTGCTGACGCTGCGCCGGCACGCCGACGCCGACGCGCGGCGGCGGGCAGCACAACGCCTGCAGGCGTCGGCGCAAGGACGCCGTTTGCAGCAGGCGACGGCCGGCCTGATCGTCGAGCAGCAAACCGTGCTGCTGCGGCCGGCACCGCTGCCCGAGCTGGCACCGCTGTTCCACGCCGCCGCCCGTTGAATCCCAGCAAGCCCCGCTGCAAAGGACCTTCGATGTCACAAGAATCCCCTCACCTGGCCTGGATCGGCATCGGCGCGATGGGTCTGCCGATGAGCCGCCGGCTGGCCGCCGCCGGACATGCGCTTCGTGTCTACGACCGTGATCAGGCACGCCGCGCGCTGGCTGCTGATGTGCTCAACCTGCAGGTTAGGGACACGGTTGCCGATGCGCTGCGCGGCGCCCGCACGGTGTTCACGATGGTCTTCGACGATGCCGCGCTGGAGGCGGTGGCCGACGCGGCCGCCGAGCATCTGGCGCGCGGCAGCCTGCTGGTCGACATGAGCACGGTGTCGCCGGCGGCGTCGGCGCGCGTCGCGCAGCGGCTGCAGGCCAAAGGCATCGGTTTGCTGCGCGCGCCGGTGTCTGGCTCGGTGATGCTGGCCGAATCGGGCGCGCTGACCGTGTTCGCGTCGGGCGAGCGCGCCGACTTCGACCGCGTTGCGCCGCTGCTGGCCGCGCTGTCGCAGCAACAGCACTTCGTCGGCGACGGCGAGGCGGCGCGCGTGGTCAAGTTGGCGATCAACCTGATGGTGGTGGCGAGCACGTCCTTGATCGGCGAGGCCTTGGCGCTGGGCGAGGCGCAGGGGGTCGAGCGCGCGGTGCTGGTGGACGCGCTGAACGCCAGCATCGTCGGCTCGCGGCATTTCCAGTCGCGCGCCGACAGCCTGAAGACCCGCCGCTACGGCAATGCCGGCCCGCTGGACCTGGTGGCCAAGGACCTGGACCTGGCGCTGGCGCTGGCCGACGCCGCGCGGTTGCCCCTGCCGCTGACCACGCAGGTGCGCGGCCATGTCGACGCGCTGCAGCGCGAGGGCGCCGGGCGCACCGAGGTCAGCGTGCTGGCCGAGTTGCCGCGCGCCGCGCCAATTGCGGCGGCGCGCTGATGTCGCTAGGCCGTGCGGCGGGCGCGGCGCGCCGCGCCCGCGCCAAGCAGCGCCAGGCCGGCGAGCAGCACGCTGGCCGGCTCAGGCACGTTCGTCGTATCGGTCACGGTGAACGTGGGTCCGAAAAAGGGAATGGAGGCCTGGTTGCTGGGATCCGACAAGCCCCCGCCCCACGTGCCAGATTGCCCGCCCCCGAACGCGATCTGCGCGATCTCCTGGTGGTCGGCGCCAACTTGAATCAACGGGTAGTCGGCAAAGGTCACCATGCCGATTCGATAGTCGCCAGGCGTCAGCACGGTCAACCCGATGCTTTGCAGCAGCCAGCGGCCATCGGCGTCGGCCGACGCAAGGGGCGTGCTGGCGTCGCTGAGCGTGGCCGACGCCAGCAGCGTGCCGGCGCTGTCCCACAAGCCGACCTGGGTTGTCCCGCCGATGCCATCGGCGCCGGCATCCCAGACGCCCAGGCCATCGACCGTGAGCTTGTCGACCACCGTGAACGACCAGCCAAGGGTCGTGCCCAAAGTGCCGCAGGCGTTGTTGCACGCGTAGACGGCGCCGCCGCCGGTCAGATCCATCGCCAAACCCGCCTGGGCCGGTGCGCAAGCCAGCATGGCCGTCAAGGCGACGGCCGAGAAGCTGCAGAAGAGCTTTTGCATGAGGAGGTTCATTCGAAAAAGAGTCGCTGAACCCGGTAGCAAGAAACGTTCCACTTGAGCGCCACACGACGGCAGCACCGGTATCGCGAGCTTGGCGATCGCCCTCGGTGTAAAGGACGCCGACGCGCTAGCCCTGGCCTAAAGCTGCCTTTCCGGTGAGGGTGTTGCCTTCGGATGGAATGGGCGTGGCGTGCGCGATGCCATCATCGTCCCGTCCCATCAGCGCGGAGGTTACGGCCATGCAATCGAGGATCGACGGCAACCTCGGCATCGACGGCGAGCCCGATGCCTGGGTTCATTCGGCGTGCATCTTGTGTTCCAACGGCTGCGGGGTGGACATCGGGGTCAAGGATGGCCGCATCGTCGGCGTTCGCGGGCAGCCCGAGCATCCGGTCAGCTTCGGCCATCTCGGGCCCAAAGGCGAGCATGCCTGGGTGGCCAACAACAGCGCGCGCCGCGGCAAGCGGCCGATGATCCGCCGCCGGCGCGGCGAGGCGCTGCAGCCGGTGGATTGGGACGAGGCGATGGCCTTCTTCGTCGAGCACTTTCGCGAGGCCTGGGGTCGTGGGCATCAGAACCTCGCTTGCTACAACTCGGGCCAGTTGACGATCGAAGAGCTCTACACGCTGGCCAAGTTCTGGCGCGGCGGCCTGCAATCGGCCAACATCGACGGCAATACGCGGCTGTGCACGGCGACATCGGCCACCGGCTTGATGGCGAATTTCGGCACCGACGGCCCCGTCGCGTCGTATGCGGACATCGATCAGGCCGATCTGCTGTGCCTGTATGGCCACAACGTGGCCGAAGTGCAGACGGTGCTCTGGGAGCGGATGCTGGCGGCCAAGCGCGCCAATGGCGGCCGCATCATCGTTGCCGATCCGCGCAAGACGCCGACCGTGGTGCAAGGCGCCGATCTGCACCTGCAGCTCGCCCCGGGCAGCAACGTCGCCTTGATGAACGGGCTGATCCATCTGCTGATCCGCCACGACTGGATCGACCACGAATTCATTGCCGCGCACACCGTCGGCTTCGAAGGCATGCGCTCGCTGGTTGCCGACTACACGCCCGAGCGCGTCGCCACCCTCTGCGGCATTGCACAGGCCGACCTGGAAACGGCCGCGCAATGGATCGGCACGACGCCGCGTTTCGTGTCGACCGTGTTGCAAGGCTTCTATCAGAGCGTCGAGGCGACGGCGTCATCGTCGCTCGTCAACTCGGTGCACCTGTTGCGCGGCGCGATCGGCAAGCCCGGCGCCGGGCCGTTGCTGATGGCGGGGCAGCCGTCGGCGATGTGCAACCGCGAGGCCGGTGCGGGCGGCTCGTACCCCGGCTATCGCAACCCGCAGAACGAAGGGCAGATGCGCGAGCTCGCCGAATGCTGGAAGCTCGATTTCGAACGCTTCCGTCATGAGGCGCCGAACGACATCCTGACGATGATGGAGGCGGCCGAACGCGGCGACATCGAGTTCATGTGGGTGATCGGCACCAATCCGCTCGTCAGCCTGCCGGACCAGAACCGCTCGCGGCGCATCCTCGAGCGCTTGTTCCTGGTGGTGCAGGATCCTTTCGTCGATGCCGAGACGGTCGACCTGGCCGACATCTATTTGCCGGCCGCGATGTGGGGCGAGAAGACCGGCTGCGTCACCAATGCCGACCGCAGCGTGAACCTGCTGATGAAGGCGGTCGATCCGCCGGGCGAGGCCCGCAGCGATTTCGACATCATCGTCGAGGCATCGAATCGACTCGGCTTCCAGGACCGCGACGGCGCGCCGCTGATCGCCTTCAGCGACCCGAAGCAGGCCTTCGAGGAATGGGGCAGGGTGTCGAAAGGTCGGCCCTGCGACTACTCGGGCATGAGCTACGAGTTGATCCTGGAGATGGGTGCCGTGCGCTGGCCCTGCAATGCCCGGCATCCGCGCGGCTGCGAACGGCTGTACGAGGATCTGAACTTCGGCACCGACATCGACTATTGCGAAACCTATGGCCACGACCTGCTGAGCGGCGCGCCGCGCAGCCGGGCCGAGTACCAGCGCATCGATCCCAAGGGCCGAGCCTTCCTGCGTGCGGTGGCGTGGCGGCGGCAGCCGAACCCGGTGTCGGAGGCCTTTCCCTTCACGCTCATCACCGGTCGCGTCGTCTACCACTTCCATACGCGGACCAAGACCGCGCGATCGGAGGTGCTCAACCGCCACGCGCCGCATCCCTACGTCGAGGTGCACCCGGATGATGCCCAGCGGCTGGGCATCGGCCTCGGGGACATGGTCGAGATCAGCTCGCCCCACGGCCGCTGGGAGGGTGTGGCGATGGTGGTCGAGACGGTGCGCCCGGGCGAGGTCTTCGTGCCGTTCCACTACGGTCGCGGCGCGCAATCGGCCAACCAGCACACCTGGTATGCCCGCGACCCGATCAGCCACCAGCCGCAGTTGAAGTCGTCGCCGGTCGCGGTGCGCCGGCTGAGCTTCGGCGAGCCCGAGCCCTGGCTGCTGGAGCGGCTGGCGGACTTGAATGGCGACAACGTCGAGCCCTTCGCGGCCCGGCGCTATGCTTGAGCGATGGGACGAAAGGGGACATTCGAGATGGCCACGCAATTCAAGGTCGGCGACCACGTGAGCTGGAACTCCGAGGCGGGCCGGGTCTCCGGCACGATCATTCGGCTGCACACCAGCGATTTCGACTACAAGGGCTACACCCATCGCGCCACACCGGACGACCCGCAGTACGAAATCAAGAGCGACAAGACCGACCATGTCGCGGCCCACAAGGGCAGCGCGCTGCAGCTGAGCTGAAAGACCCGCAGGCCGCCCGGCGAGGGCCTGCGGCTCGAGCCGCCGGTGGGCCTGAAGCCGTCAAGCCGCGCCCGGCGGCCGCTGCGCACCGCTGCTGCCGTCGCCGGCGCGGCGGTCGCGCCAGTCGGCACGGCAACGGCGCGGCCCGCGCAGCAGCAGCGCGACGCCCAGCGCGATCAGCAGCAGCGGGCCGATCAGATGGAACATGCCCACGGGGATCAGGCCGAGGTATTTGGCGACGCCGATCGAACCGATGACGATCAAGGTGATGGGAAAGATGCGCATGGGGGACTCCTGGATCGAGAGGTGGCAGAGAGGTTGAGGTGAACGGCTAGCTGGCTAGCTGGCTAGGGGGCTAGGGCCGCTCTTCGGGCGCTGGTTTGGATGCGGGTGCTGCGTCGTCGCCGTGGCGCTGGCCATCCGAGTGCCATTGCCGCATGCCGGCACGAAAGCGCTCGCGCTCCTCGTCGCTCAGGCTCGCCCAGCCCGGGCCGAAACGGCGGTGCATGCGGCGCTCCCAGCGCTCGTGCAGGCGAGCCTGCGCGTCGGCGCGCCAGCGGCGGCCGCGCGCCAGCATCAGCACGCCGATGCCGATCAGCAGCAGCGGCCAGAACAGTTGCCAGGACCGCGGGTCGATCAGCCCGAAATGCTGCAGCAGCCCGAAGCCGCCGATCGCGATCAAGACCAAGGGAAAGATGCGCATGCGGTTCTCCGGACGAGCGAGGGCTTGTTAACGCGATGGGAGTCACGCGAGCCCTCCCATAGCCTCCCATAGCCTTCCATCGTGTTAGCAGGCCCTAAACGATGAGGTCGCCGTATTCGGCGCGCAGCCGCTCGCGCAGCGCCAGCACGGCGTAGCGCTTGCGCGCCAGCAAGGTGTTCTGCGGCAGCTGCCACTTCGCTGCCATGTCAGCGAACGACAGGCCTTCGATCTCGTGCGCCACGAACACCGCGCGCTGCTCGGGCGGCAGCGCTTGCAGCGCGGCCTCGATCGAGCCGAGCAGCACCATGCGCGCATAGGCCGCATCGGGCCCGGCGGCGGGGTCGGGCAGGTTGTCTTCGAGCCAGCTGCGGCCGTCTTCGCCAGCTTCGACGTCGACGTCCGCCAGCGGCTCTTCCTTCTTCTTGCGCGCGCGGTCGACGATGCGGTTCTTCGCCACCCTGAACAGCCAGGCGCCGGCCTGCTCGATGACATCGCTGGCGAGGTGGAACTCCAGCCACACGTCCTGCAGGATGTCTTCGGCATCCGCAGCGTCACGCACCTGGGCGCGGATGAAGTTGGCCAGCCGCAAGCGCTCGCGCGCCAGAACGTCGACGAAGCGCGAGGCGTTGGCAGGCATGGCGGACAGGCTGTGCGCAAGCGGACCGGCAAGGACGTCCATGCCTTGTAGACGAACGGGCGCCCGAAATATTGTGGGCGCGCCCGTTCGACAGGCCGCGTCGCCGGGCAGCCCCGGCGCGCCAGGCTCAGCCGCGGGTCAGCCGCCTCGTTCAGCGATCACCTGGTCGATCATCTCGGCGTTGTCGCGAACGAACTGCTCGCGCGACAGCTTCGAATCGCGCCAGGCCTTGGCCAGGCGGTCGTCGCGGTCGAGCCAACGGTCGCGCGTTTGATGGTCGAGCGCATGGCGCCGCGCGTCCTGCGAGCCGGACGATGGGTCGTGATGGTCTGCTGACATGGTGCCTGCCTTGATTGAAGTGCCGCCGGTGCAGAGCTTATGCCTTAAGCCGGCCGGCCGCTGCCCAGCAGCGCCGGGTCCCAGTGGGCCGCGCGGGCGCCGGCCGCGTAAGTGCTTTCCAGGAACGACAGCAGCGCTGCGTCAGGGTCGGCACTGGCGCGCAGCGCTGCGTAGTCCAGCATGAACTCGCCCATCGCGGTGTTCCAGCCGGCGGCAGCGGGCGCGACCGGCTGGGTTTCGATGCCGGCGGGCTGCGGCCAGGTGTAGGCAAAGAACGCCGGCTCAGGGTGCGATGCATCACCGGGCCACCAGCCGATCTCGATCAGTTCGGCGGTCATCGCATTGCGGCGGATGTAGCCGGCGTTCGCCGGAGGCTGCGCGGGTCTGCCGCTGTACAGCACCAGGCGAAGGTCGTTGGTGCCCCACATCAGCCCGATCGGCTGGGTGCGGCCCGTGAAGCGGCCCTGGAAGGTCTGCATCGCGCACTGGATGCGCAACATGATGCGCCACCAGGCCCTGACCTGGTCGTGGTCGAAGGGCCGCGCCTGGCGGTCTTCGTTGAACGGGATCGGATCGGGCACCTCCTGCGGCATCTGCTTGATCGCGGCATCGACGCCCGCGCCATGCAAGCCCGCGAGCAGACCTTGCGCGAACGCCGACACCGAGCCCGGCCCCAGCGGCAACTCGCCCGCCGCGCCGCTGCTGGTGAACCATTGCATGCGCTGCGCGATGAAGTCTGCGCGAACCTCGTAAACGCCCTGGGTGCAGGCGATCGGGCCCGTGCTCAGGCCGCGCGCGTTCAGCCACAGCGGCACTTCCGACCATTGCGCCTTGAACGGCCCGCTCAGCTTGAGCTTGCCCATCACCTGCAACATCATGTGCAGCAGATGCCGTGTCGGCGCGAAGTCAGGCCCGGACAAGGCCGGCCAGCGATCGCCTGTTGCCGCCACTGTGTTCATCATCGAGCCTCGCGTTGAAACGGCATCGACCGGCGGCCGCGCCTAACGATGCAATTGCGACTCCCAGTCGTCCGGAACACGACCCGCAGGGCCGGGCACCGGCTGGTCCAGCGGATGCGCATCGGGCGGCGCCAGCGCCTCGCCCTTGACCGGCTTGCCGCTGCGGTAGTTCCAGAACCAGGACTCGCCCGGCTCGAAGCTGCGCGCAATCGGGTGGCCGCTGGCCAGAGCATGCTTGCTGGCGTGTTGATTCGGCGACGAATCGCAGCAGCCGATGTGCCCGCACTCGGCGCAGCGCCGCAAATGGAACCACCAAGTCCCCGCGGCCAGGCATTCGACGCAACCGCTGCCCGAAGGCGCGACGCTCGGGTTGATTCCAGGGATGCGATTGTTCATGGTGAGTGGGTGGCTCCGCGTTGACGTGAGGATACCGGGCCATGCACTAAGTTGTGTCGGCCTCTCGCGGCTTGCGGTCGTTCGCGCCGGCGAGGCGATATCCGAGACTTCGACGATCATCGCGATTCGATCGCCGTTCCGATCTGGGCCGGCAATGAAGTCATCGCTGCCGTGAACCTGACGTGGATCCACAAGGTTGCGACCGTTCAACAGATCGTCAAATCCTGCCTGCCGCAACTGACCAAGGCGACACGGGAAATCTCGGTGCGGCTGGAATCGGCGTAGACCTTGCGAGTGCTGCGCTCAAGACGGGGCGCGCTTCGCGGCGGCCGCCGCCGGCAACAGATGCCGCTGGAAGAACAGCAGCGTTTCGGCCATGGCTTCGGCGAGGTAGCCCTTGGCATGCCGGCTGCCGCTGATGAACTGCGCGACCGAGGGCACGTCGGCGGTGGTCAGCGCCTGCTGCAGGCGCAGCACGCCGCCCACGGGCACGAACTCGTCCAGCGAGTTGACGAGGAGCATCGGGCCGGCGTCGACGCGCACGCGGTGCAGCACCGAAGCATCGCGCGCCCGCGCGTCGGCGCTGGCGTCGCTGCCGACCGCGCCCAGGTAGTTGAGCAGGAACCACTTGTAGAACGGATCGTCGCGCCCGGATTGGTCGATCGTCGCGCTGGCGGCATCGGCGCCCGGCAGGCTCTCGCTGCGCCGCGACGGCAGCTCGCGGTGCGTCGCCAGCCAGTCGTCGATCTCGATGATCCCGGACCACGAGACGGCCGGCATGCCGCGGCGCAGCGCCAGCTCGATGGCCAGATTGCCGCCGGCCGACGAGCCGAAAGCGCCGACGCGGCGGCGGTCGAAGGCCCAGTCGGATGCGGCCAGCCAGTCCAGCAGCCGCAACAGGTCGTCGACCGGCGCCGGAAAGCGGTGTGCGGGCGCCAGCCGGTAGTTGGGGATGGCCACCAGATAGCCGGCGGCGGCGAAGGCCGCGCCGAGGTCGGCGTCCTTGTCCTTGTCGCCGCGGAAGAAGCCGCCGCCATGGACGTCGACGATGGCGGCGCCGTTGGCCTGGGCCGGGACGTAGAGGTCGACGCCCAGGCCATCGGGGTGGCCGTAGTCGAGGTCGGTGTGGCGAGCCGTCATGTCGCGCATCTCCCGCTGCAGGGTCGCCCCAGCGCCGGAGCGCGCGGGGACGATGCAATATACGCAGCGCGCGACCTGCTGGTGCCCGCTGCGGGCATGCGGTCGCCATCACGCCATCACGCCATTCCCCGCATCACCCCACCCCGTCAACACGCCACGAGCCGCCGCCATGCACCCCAACTCATCCCTGTCGCCAGCGCTGTCCCTGCAGGCCCCAAGCCCAAGGCGGCGCCGCCTGCGCGTGCTGCTCGCCTTGGGCCTGGCGGTGCTGCTCGGCGCTTGCAGCGACCTTTATCACTATGCGGACCCGTCCAAGCCCCATCACCTGAGCGACCGCTTCGCGAACTGGGGCGGCCAGTTGCCGCAACGCCAGAGCGCCTGGTACGAATCGATCACTCGGCGCTGGGCCGGCGACTTCGAGCCCGAGCACCCGCCCGCGGGCGGCTACGCGGCCTTCATCGAGAAGTGGCGCGTGCCGCTCACGACCGCTGCGCTGACGCCGCCGGCGGACGCCGGCCCCCGCGTCGTCTGGCTGGGCCATGCGACGGTGCTGCTGCAGGTCGCCGGCCGCAACGTGTTGATCGACCCGCAGCTGTCGGACTTCGCCGGGCCGCTGTCGTGGCTGGCGTCCAAGCGTCTCGTGCCGGCGCCGATCACGCCCGAGGCGCTGCCGCGCATCGATGTGCTGCTGATCAGCCACAACCACTATGACCATCTGGACCTGCCGACGCTGCAGCGGATGTGGGCGGCCGGCCAGCGCCCGCGGGTGCTGGTGCCGCTGGGCCTGAAGGCCTGGTTCGACGCGCAGGGGCTGCCCGGCGCCGAGGAGCTGGACTGGTGGGACCAGCGCAGCCTCGGCCCGCTGGCCATCACGCTGCTGCCGGCGCAGCACTGGAGCCGGCGTTCGCTGACCGACACCAACCAGACTCTGTGGGGCGGCTGGGCCGTGGAGGTGATGCGCCCCGGCGTGGCCGCGCCCTGGCGCTTCGTCCACACCGGCGACACGGCGTGGCGGCCCGAACTGCACGCCGAGATCGCGCGCCGCCTGGGCGGCCCGGTCGACCTGCTGGCGCTGCCGATCGGCGCCTACGAGCCGCGCGACTTCATGCGCAGCGAGCACATCGACCCGGACGAGGCCGTGCGCATCTTCCAGGCGCTGCAGGCGCGCCAGGCTTTCGGCATCCACTGGGGCACGTTCGCGCTGTCGCGTGAAGCCTTCGACCAACCGCCGCAAGACCTGGCCAAGGCGCTGGCGGCCCATCAGGTGCCGGCCGCGAACTTCTGGCTGCTGCGCCAGGGCGAGGTGCGCGCGCTGCCGTAGCCGGATCTTTAAGCCGGCGCGACCCGCGCGGCCCGCGCGGTCAGCACGGCGGCCGCGACGACCAGTGCCATCGCCAGCCACAGGCTGTCGAAGCCGAACCAGGCGTAGCCGGCCGCGCCCAGCGCCGAGCCGACCGCGAAGGCCACGATGGGCGGCCAGGCGTTGTAGACGCGGGTGCGGGCGGCGGCGTCCGCGCGGCCGGCGGCGCAGGCCAGCATGTCGATGGCGGTCTGCGTCACGTTGCCGGTCATCACCGTGGTCTGCACCGGGCCGGCCAGGCTGGTGCGCATCAGCGCGTTCTGCACGCCCATCGCGGCGATCAGCGTGAAGCCCAGCGTCATGGTCGCCGCATCGTCGGGGTGGCCCGGCGCGGGCAGGGTCAGCGAGGCCAGCGCGGCAGCGGCGATGAGCACCGCCTCCATGCCCAGCAGCAGCGCCGTGGCCGGCTTGCCGCGCTGCTTGAGCATGAACTCGGCCTGCGCCGTCAGCAGCACGGCGAGCAGGAAGACCGGCAGCGCCAGCAGCTTGGTCAGGATCTGGTCGTGGTGGCGCACCAGCTCCGCGCCGATGAGCACGAAGTTGCCGGTCACGTGGGCCGTGAACAGCCCGAACAGGCCGATGAAGCCGCAGGTGTCCACGTAGGCGGCGGACAGCGCCAGCAAGGTGGCGCGGCGGCGGTTGCCGATCGGCTGGTCGATCATGGTGGTGGCTCCTCCATGTCGCCGATGATGGCCGTGTGGCGCTCAGCATGCACGGGGCACCGTGGCCGACAATGCGCGCCGTCGAATCCTTGTCCCCCATGCCATGACCGAAGAGACCTCAGCCCCAGCCTTGCCCGACCATCTGTCGGTCGACCCGCGCAGCCCGCACTACGTGGCCGCCGTCTGCGAACGCGAGATCGGCATCCGGCTCAACGGCCGCGAGCGCTTCGACGTCGAGGAGTACTGCCTCAGCGAAGGCTGGGTCAAGGTGCCGGCCGGCAAGACGGTGGACCGCCGCGGCCGCCCGTTGCTGATCAAGCTGAAGGGCACGGTCGAGGCCTTCTACCGCTGACCCAACGAAAACGGCCCCGGGGTTGCCGGGGCCGTTGGCTTGCGAGCCGGCGCCAGTCGCTTACTGCAGCGACACCTCGACCCGGCGCGCCTCGGCGGCGTTGCCGCTGCCGGTGTTCTGCTCGGGCTTCTTCAGCTCGATCTTGTCCTCGGCGATGCCGGCCGCCTTGAGCGCGTCGCGCACCGCGAAGGCGCGCTGCTTGGCCAGCTCTTCGTTCTTCGCCGGGTCGCCCGAGGCGTCGGTGAAGCCGCTGACCACGGCCTTCTTGCCATCGGCCACGGCCTTGGCCACGTCGGCCAGCGCGGCATCGGCGCCGCCGGCCAGCTCGGCCTTGCCGCTGGCGAAGTAGAACTTCACGACGCCGTTCTCGACCACGAACGAGGCCGCATCAGCCGCCGCCGTCGCAACGGCGGCCGAGGCCGGCGCCGGCAGCGCTGCCGCCGGGGCAGCGGCCGGTGCGTCCGAGTGCGCCGACGGCGCCGAGGTCGAGACCGTCATCGGCAGCAGCGGCACGATCAGCAGCGCGACGATGTTGATGATCTTGATCAGCGGGTTGACGGCCGGGCCGGCGGTGTCCTTGTAGGGATCGCCCACGGTGTCGCCGGTGACGGCGGCCTTGTGCGCCTCGCTGCCCTTGCCGCCG
>CAYYDJ010000027.1:0-49590 GCA_964470565.1 uncultured Rubrivivax sp. | reverse complement strand
ACGCCAAGCTGGCGCAGATCTTCGAAGGCACCAACCAGATCCAGCGCGTGGTGATTGCGCGCGACCTGTTGAAGTAACGCGGCAACCCAACGCACCCCTCAAGGAGAAGACGATGCCCGACAAGCTCAAGACAACGCGCCGCCGCGCGCTGCAGATCGGCGCCGGCCTCGGCGCCGGCCTGGCGCTGCCCGCCGTGCGCGCGCAGGACTATCCCAACGGGCCGATCAAGATCATCATCCCCACGCCGGCCGGCGGCGGGCACGACGCGATGATGCGGCTGGTGGGCCAGAAGCTCACCGAGGCCTGGGGGCAGCCGGCCATCGTCGAATCGAAGGCCGGCGCCGCCGGCTCGCTGGCAGCGGGCTTCGTCGCCAAGGCGCCGGCCGACGGCCAGACCCTGCTGCTGACCTACAGCGCCTACCTCAGCAACCAGGTGCTGCAGCCCAACCCGGGCTACAAGGCCGCCGATTTCGTGCCCGTGTGCCTGCTGGCGCTGACGCCGATCGCGATCGGCGTGCGCACCGGGCTCGGCGTCAACACGCTGCAGGAATGGGTGGCGCTGGCCAAGAAGCACCCGGGCAAGCTGACCTACGGCTCCTACGGCCAGGGCTCGGGCGGTCACTTCGTCGGCGAGCAGCTCAACGCCGCGGCCGGCATCGAGACCACGCACGTGCCCTACAAGGGCGAGGCGCCGGCGATCCAGGACGTCCTGGGCGGCCAGATCGATGCGGTCATCGCGTCGCTGGGCGGCGCTTCGCGCTACCCCGGCCGCATCAAGGCGCTGGCGGTGGCCAGCCCGACGCGCTTTCCGGTCTACCGCGACGTGCCCACCTTCGCCGAGGCCGGGCTGCCCGCGGTCAACATGCCGGGCTGGGGCGGCGTCTTCCTGCCGGCGGCCACGCCCAAGCCCATCGTCGAGCGCCTGGCCGCCGAGCTGAGCCGCGTGATCATGCTGCCCGACGTCGCGCCCAAGCTGCTGGAGCTGGGCTTCGAGCCGGTGGGCTGGCGCGGCAGCCGCTTCACCGGCTTTCTCGACGAGCAGATGGCGATGATCAAGACGCTGGTCGACAGCGGCCGCGTCAAGCTCTGATCGGTGTGATCGGCGTGATCGGCGTGTCCGGCGCGATCGGCCGGTTCAGCCGATCACGCCGGCGGCGCGCAGCGCGGCGATCTCGGCGGCGCTGAAGCCGCCGTCGCGCAGCACCGCGTCGCCATGCTCGCCGGCGCGCGCGACGGTCGGGCCCTGCACCGCGCTGGGGGTGCGGTCGAAGCGCGGCGCCGGCGCCGGCTGGCGCACGCCGTCGTTGATCACGAAGGCCTGGCGCGCCAGCGCATGCGGATGCTGCGGCGCCTCGCCGACGTGCAGCACCGGCGCAAAGCAGGCGTCGCTGCCTTCGAGCAGCGCGCACCACTCGTCGCGCGTTCGCGTCGCGAAGATCGCCGCGAAGCGCTCGCGCAGCGCCGGCCAGTTGGCGCGGTCCATGCGGTCGGGCACGCTTTGCGGGTCGACGTCCAGCCGCTTCAGCAGCTCGGCAAAGAAGCGCTGCTCGATCGCGCAGACGCTGACGTACTGCCCGTCGCGCGTTTCGTACACCGTGTTCCAAGGCGCGGCGCCGCCCAGCACATGCTCGCCGCGGCGCGCGCGCCAGGTGCCGCCGGCCAGTTGCCCGTGCACGCCGGCCATCAGCGCGGCCACGCCGTCGACGATCGCGGCATCGACCACCTGGCCGCGCCCCGAGCGCGTGCGCTCCAGCAGTGCCGCCAGCACGCCCATGGCCAGGAACATCGAGCCGCCGCCGAAGTCGCCCACCAGGTTCAGCGGCGCCACCGGAGGCCCGTCGGCCGGGCCGATGGCCTCCAGCGCGCCGCTCAGCGCGATGTAGTTCAGGTCGTGCGCCGCCGCCTGCGCCAGCGGGCCCTGCTGGCCCCAGCCGGTCATGCGGCCGAACACCAGGCCGGGGTTGGCCGCGTGGCAATCCGCCGGGCCCAGGCCCAGCCGCTCCATCACGCCGGGGCGGAAGCCTTCGATCAGCGCGTCGGCATCGCGCAGCAGGCGCAGCAGCACCTCGCGCCCGGCGGCCGACTTGACGTCCAGCGCCAGCGAGCGCTTGCCGCGCGAGGCGACGTCGAAGCGCGGGTCGCGCCTGATGCCCAAGTCGGCCTCGCCCAGGCGGTCGATGCGCAGCACCTGCGCGCCCATGTCGGCCAGCAGCATGCCGGCCAGCGGCGCCGGGCCGATGGCCGCCATCTCGATCACCTTGAAGCCTTGCAGCGGTCCCATGGCTTTCAGCTACCTCGTTAGACGAGTTGCATCGCCGCGGCCAGCCGCTCGCGGCATTCGCGCTGCATGCGGTCCAGCAGCTCGGCGCAGCTGGGCACGTCGTCGATCAGCCCCACCACCTGCCCGGCCCAGACCACGCCGTCGTCGATACGGCCGGACTGCAGCGCCGCGCGCCCGCGCGCGCCGGCCACCAGCGGCCGCAGATCGTCGAACGTGGCGCCGCCGTCGCGCCGCTCCAGCCGCAGCACCTCCTCGGACACCGCGTTGGCCAGCACGCGTGCCGTGTTGCGCAGCGAGCGGAACATCAGCCGCGTGTCGGTCTCGCGCGCGGCCACCAATGCCTGCTTGATGGCCTCGTGCACCGGCGCCTCGGTCGTCGCGACGAAGCGCGTGCCCATGTTGATGCCGTCGGCGCCCAGCGCCAGCGCCGCGGCCATGCCGCGGCCGTCGGCGATGCCGCCGGAGGCGATCACCGGCACTTGCAGCGCGCGCACCGCGGCCGGGATCAGCACCAGGCCCGGCACGTCGTCCTCGCCGGGGTGGCCGGCGCACTCGAAGCCGTCGATGCTGACGATGTCGACGCCGCGCTTCTGCGCCGCCAGCGCGTGCCGCACCGAGGTGCACTTGTGGATGATGGTGATGCCCGCGGCGCGCAGGCGCGCGAACACCTCCTCGGGCACGTTGCCCGCGGTCTCGACGATCTTGACGCCGCCGGCGACGATGACCTCGAAGATGCGCTCGTAGGGCGGCGGCGACACGGTGCGCAGCATCGTCACGTTGACGCCGAAGGGCTGGTCGGTCAGCGCGCGGCAGCGCTCGATCTCGCGCCCCAGGTCTTCCGGCGTCGGCTGCGTCAGCGCCGACAGCAGCCCCAGGCCGCCGGCGTTGCTGACCGCCGCGGCCATCTCGGCGGTGGCCACCCACTGCATGCCGCCCTGGACGATGGGCAGCCGCGTGCCCAGCACCCGGCTGATCCGTGTTTTCATTGGCAATCAGTTCCTGAAGCAGCACCCGCGACGCAGACCCGTGCAGAACCAAGCGGCCGCCGCGGAACGGGCTTTGCCGGGCCGCTGGCGGCGCCCCCCCTGGGGGGGGAGGCGCCGAAGGCGCTTCGGGGGGGTGAATCAATCCAGCTTGATGTTGTTGGCCTTCACCACGGCGCCCCAGCGCTGCAGGTCGCTCTCGATCACGCGCGCGAACTCGGCGCCCGAGTCGCCGACCGGCAGGAAGCCCATGTCGGCGATCTTCTTGCGCACGTCGGGCAGTTGGGTGATGCGCTGGACCTCCTTGGACCACTTGTCGACGACCGCCGGCGGCGTGCCCGCGGGCAGGAACATGCCGCCCCAGCCGGCGAGGTTGATGTCGGGGTAGCCGGCCTCGGCGAAGGTCGGCACGTCGGGATACTCCTTCAGCCGGGTCGGGCTGGCGACCACGATCAGCTTGATCTTGCCCTCGGAGAGCTGGCGGCCGTAGAAGCCGACCGAGCCGTAGGCGAACTGGATGCGCCCGCTCGCCAGGTCCGGGAACGACGCTGCCTCGCCCTTGTAGGGCACGTGGGTGATGTCGATGCCGGCGGCCTTGTTCAGCCCGGCGCCGATCACGTGCGCGCCCGAGCCCAGGCCGTAGCTGCCGAAGCTCAGGGTTCCCGGCTTCTCCTTGGCGAGCTTGACGACGTCGGCCAGCGTCGTGACCGGTACCGCGACGTTCGCGGCCATCGCGATCGGGAACGAGGCCACCAGCGACACCGGCGCCAGGTCCGACACCTTGTACGCGGGGTTGGCCTGCAGCACCAGGTTCTGCACGAAGCCGCTGATCGTGAACAGCGCCGTGTAGCCGTCGGCCGGCGCCTTGGCGACGTACGTCGTCGCCAGCACGGTGTTGGCGCCGGCGCGCGACTCCACGATCACCTGCTGGCCCCAGGCGTGCTGCAGCTTCTCGGCGACGACGCGCGCCAGCAGGTCCAGGTTGCCGCCCGGTGCGGTGGGGATCACGATCGTGATGGGGCGGCTCGGGAACGGCTTGTCCTGCGCCACGGCGCCGCCGGCCGCCAGCGCGCCGGCAAGGAACAGCACCGTCAGGCGGCGGGAGGGGTGGCGGATCGCGTGGCCGGCGGCGTGGCCGGTGGATGGGAGGCGGGTGTGCAGCATGGCGTCTGGATTGCAGTGGTTCTACCATTTGATCCTAGGCAAACCACCGCTGCGGCGTCAATGCGGGTCCACCCTCGCATCAGGGGCTTCAAAGGTCCAACACCAGCAACGCCGAGCGCGAGCCCGAGCAGCACACCGTCATCGCGCTGTTGGCCGCGCGCTCGGCCTCGCCGAGGCAGTCGTCGCGGTGCTCGGGCTCGCCGGCCTTCACGCCGACGCGGCAGCTGCCGCAGATGCCTTGCATGCACGAGTAGGGCACATCCACGCCGTGGTCCAGCAGCACGTCGAGCACCGACTTGCCGGTGGGGATTTCGAAGCGGCGGCCGTCGCGCGCCAGTTCGACCGTGAAGCCGCCTTCGGTGGCCGGCGCGGCGGCGGCAGCGAAGCGCTCGACGTGCACGCGGCCGGCATCGATGCCGGCGGCCGCCGCGGCGGCGACGAAGGCGTCCAGCATCGCGCCCGGCCCGCAGCCGTAGAGATGCGCCCCTGCCGGCGCAGCGGCCACGGCGGCGTGCAGGTCGAGCCGGCAGCCGGCCTCGTCGCGCAGGTGCAGCCGCAGCTCGCCCGAGCCTGCGCATGCGGCGGCCAGTTGCTCCAGCCGCTCGCGAAACGCCGCATGGCGCGCGCTGCGCACCGCATAGTGCAGCCGCCACGGCCGCCGCAGCGCGGCGAGCCGCTCGACCATCGCCAGCACCGGCGTGATGCCGATGCCGCCGGCGACGAACACGCTGGCCGGCGCGTCGTCGACGAGCGGGAAGTCGTTCGCCGGGGCCGACGCCTGCAGCACTTGTCCGACGCGCGCGCTGTCGTGCAGCCAGGCCGACCCGCCGCGGCCGTCGGCCTCGCGCTTGACCGCGATCCGCCAGCAGCGCCGCTCGCCGGGCACGCCGTGGAGCGAATAGCTGCGGCGCAGCCGGCCCGGCAGATCGAGGTCGACGTGGGCGCCGGCGTCCCAGCCGGGCAGCAGCGCCCCGTCGGCGGCAACGAGCTCGAAGGAGTGGATGGCGTCCGCCTCCTGGCGGATCTGGCGGATGACGACGGGCACGGTCTCGGCGCTCATGGTTCCTCGGACGAGGCCTGCGCTGCAGGCCTTCGGCTTGACGAAGACTCGATTATCCCTAAAATGTCCTAAGGTTCAACCAATCAAGATTCCAAGCTTTCCAGCGAGGCGGCACGATGCTCAACCATGACGACAACGAGACCCTGGTGCGCGTGGGCCCGGGCACGCCGATGGGCCGATTGATGCGGCTGCACTGGATCCCCTTTCTGCGCAGCAGCGATGTCGAGCGCGACGGCCAGCCGTACCGCGTGCGGCTGCTGGGCGAAGACCTGGTGGCCTTCCGCGACAGCAGCGGCCGCGTCGGCCTGGTGGACCACGCCTGCCCGCACCGCGGCGCGCCGATGGTCTTCGGCCGCAACGAGGACGACGGCCTGCGCTGCATCTACCACGGCTGGAAGTTCGGCACCGACGGCCGCTGCCAGCAGATGCCCGCCGAGCCGGCCAACAGCCCGATGTGCGCGCGCATGAAGATCACCGCCTACCCGGTGCGCGAGCGCAACGGCATCCTCTGGGCCTACCTGGGCGCTGAACCCGAGCAGGCGCCGCCGCTGCCCGAGCTGGAATGGAACCTGGTGCCCGAGGAGCAGGTGGCGGTCTCGATGCGCGTGCAGGAATGCAACTGGCTGCAGGCGCTGGAAGGCGAGATCGACTCGGCGCACGCCGCGATCCTGCACGGCCGCCCCGGCGAAGGCGGCGTGATCAACCAGTGGAAGCAGGCGCAGGACCTCGCGCCCACCTTCGAGTGCGTGACGCACGAGGCCGGCGTCAGCATCGCGTCGCGCCGCAAGCTCGACGCCGAGCAGCAGTACGTCCGCGTCAACCAGTTCCTGCTGCCGTTCTACACGCTGGTGCCGCCGTTCAACCACTTCCCCGAGCTGAGCGGCCACGCCTGGGTGCCGATCGACGACGAACACACGCTGTGCATCATGTTCTCGTACCACCCGACGCAGCCCTTCTACGAGAAGACGCGCGCGCTCTTCAAGAGCGGCCACCGCGGGCGCGAGACCGGCCATGCGTCCGAAGGCTCGTTCGAGCCGCGGCCGCTGACGGAGCCCTACCACCGCTACTGGAGCAAGTACAACCGCGGCAATGCCTACGGCTTCAACGAGGCGCTGCAGAGCAGCTACAACTCCGGCCTGCCGGGGCTGTGGGTGCAGGACGCGGCCGCACAATCCGGCGTGGCCCCGATCTACGACCGCAGCAAGGAACACCTGGGCACCAGCGACACCGGCATCGCGCGCACGCGGCGCCTGCTGCTCGACGCCGTCAACCGCTTCACCAAGGACGGCCAGCGGCCGGCGTCGGCCACGCGGCCCGAATCGCTGATGCTGCGCGCGGTCTCGCTGACCATCCCCGCCGGCGGCGACTGGAACCAGCTCGGCGGCGAGTTCATGAAAGCCCGCCTGGGCGCCGACTTTGGATACCAGCCCTGAGATTCGGATGAGCCAGCCCCTGGACGACCTGAAGCGCGACTTCCCGCCCTACCGCCCCCGCCCCGGCGGCGCACCCACGGTGCTGGGCGGCATCCGCGTCATCGACTTCACGCACTTCATCGCCGGCCCGCTGGCCACCAGCCTGCTGGCCGACATGGGCGCCGAGGTCATCAAGATCGAGCCGCCGGCGCGCGGCGACGAGTTGCGCTACTACCCGCCGGTGCCGGCCGAACTGCCGGCGCAGGGCGCGCCCTTCTGCTGGGCCAACCGCGGCAAGCGCAGCCTGGCGCTGGACCTCAAGAAGGCCGAGGGCATCGCGATCGCGCGCGAGCTGATCGCCGGCGCCGACCTGGTGATCGAGAACTTCTCCGCCGGCGTGATGGACCGTCTGGGCCTGGGCTACGAGGTCTGCCGCGCTTTGAACCCGAAGATCCTGTTCTGCGCGATCTCGGCCTACGGCCGCGAAGGGCCCTACGCCGATCGCCTGGGCTTCGACCCCATCGCGCAGGCCGAGAGCGGCTTCGTCGCGATGAACGGCTACCCCGACCGCCAGGGCGTGCGCGCCTCGGCCGCGGTGATGGACATCTCCACCGCGATGATGGTCGGCAACGCGGTGCTGGGCGCGCTGTTCGCGCGCGAGCGCCAGGGGAAAGGACACGAGGGCCAGTACCTCGAAGTGGGCCTGTTCGACACCGCGCTGATGATGACCGGCTGGGCCTCGATGCAGCACCTGATGACGGGCTTCGTGCACAAGCGCCACGGCAACACCAGCACCGAGACCTGCCCCTCGGGCGTGTTCCAGGCCAGCGACGGCGCCTTCTACATCAACTGCGGCAACGACCGCATCTTCAACCGCCTGGCGCTGCAGGTGCTGGAACGCCCCGACCTCGCGAACGACCCCGTGCTGGCCGACCGCAACGGCCGCCTGGCGCGCCAGGAGGAGCTGTTCCGCACGCTCGACGCGATCTTCGCCACGCAGAGCTGGCGTTATTGGCAGGAGCGCATGCGCGCCGCGCAGATCCCCTGCGGCGAGGTGCGCAGCGTCGGTGATGCGCTGCGCTCGCCCGAGGCGCGCGCGCGCGAGATGGTGAGCTGGATCGAGCACCCCACGGTGGGCCAGGTGCCGCACCTGCGCTCGCCGATCCGCTACGCGCGCACGCCGCTGGCCGACCCGACGCCGGCGCCGACGATCGGCCAGCACAGCGAAGACGTGCTGCGCAGCGTGCTGGGCTACGACGACGCGCGCATCGCTGCGCTGGCGGCCAGCGGCGTGTTCGGCGATCGCGTGGCCGCCGCTGCCGCGCCGGCCGGCAAGGCCGGCGGCTGACGATGGCCGCCCCGCGCAGCTTGCGCGGCCGTGTTGCCGTGGTCGGCATCGGCGAGACGCGCTACACCAAGCACGGCCAGTCGCCCGACCCCGAGTTCGTGCTGGCGCTCAAGGCCATCCTCGCGGCCTGCGCCGATGCCGGCATCGACGCGCACGAGATCGACGGCTTCGCCTCCTACGCCAACGACCGCAACGATCCCGCGCGCCTGGCCGCCGCCTTGGGCGTGCGCCGGCTGCGCTCGGCGACGATGCAATGGGGCGGCGGCGGCGGCGGCTGCGCCGCGGCGGTGGCCAACGGCGCCGCGGCGATTGCCGCCGGCATGGCCGAATGCGTGGTGGTCTACCGCGCGCTGGCGCAGGGCCAGTTCGGCCGCTTCGGCCAGCAGGTGGGCGACAACGCGCTCAGCGGCGAGATGGCCTGGCAGGTGCCCTACGGCGTGATCGCGCCGCCGCAGAAGTTTGCGCTGCGCGTGATGCGCTACCTGCACGAGCACGGCGTGCGCCGCGAGGCGCTGCGCGCCATCGCGCTGGCGTCCAGCCACCACGCGCAGGCCAACCCGCGCGCGGTGATGCACGGCAAGCCGCTGGACGCCGCGCGCTACGACGCGGCGCGCTGGATCGTCGAGCCCTTCCGGCTGTACGACTGCTGCATGGAGAACGACGGCGGCGCCGCGCTGCTGCTGGTGGCCGCCGAGCGCGCGCGCGACTTCGCGCAGCCGCCAGCCTACCTGCTGGCGGCGGCCGCCGGCGGCGACCACCGCTCCGGCGCCCAGCCGCATAACGCGCCTGTTTATGCCAGCGCCAACTACGGCGGCATCGCGCGGGACCTGTATGCGATGGCCGGCATCGTCCCCGCCGACGTCGGCAGCGTGCAGGCCTACGAGAACTTCACCGGCGCGGTGGTGATGGCGCTGGCCGAGCACGGTTTCTTCGAGCCCGAAGCGGCCAACGACTTCGTGACGCTGGACAACCTGATCGCGCCCGACGGCCGGCTGCCCTTCAACACCAGCGGCGGCAACCTGGCGGAGTGCTACATGCAGGGCATGGAGCTGGTGGTCGAAGCGGTGCGCCAGGTGCGTGGCCAGTCCACCAGCCCGGCGCGGCGCCGCGACGTGTCGCTGGTCATCGGCGGGCCGATGGTGACGCCGGCCAGCAGCCTGCTGCTGGGGTCGGAGGCCGCGCTGTGATTCCGCGATCGACCTACCTGCCGCCGGGCCTGCCGGCGCCCGACACGCGCGACCCGCTCAGCGCGCCGTTCTGGCAAGGGCTGCGCGAAGGCCGGCTGCTGATCCAGCGCTGCACGCGCTGCGCGACCTGGCGCTTCGGCCCCGAGTGGATCTGCCACCACTGCCACGGCTTCGAGGCGCAATGGCAGCCCGTCGAGCCGCGCGGCCGCCTCTTCAGCTGGGAGCGCGTCTGGCACCCGACGCATCCGGCGCTGGCCGGCGCCGCGCCTTACCTGGCCGTGCTGGTCGAGCTGCCGCAGGCCGGTGGCGTGCGCCTGCTCGGCAACCTGCTGGGTGACCCGCAGCAGCCGGTGACGATCGGCGCCGAGCTGCAAGCCGTGTTCGAGCCGCACGACGACGCCGTGCCGCCCTACACGCTGCTGCAATGGAAGCTTTGAGCTAACTTTTCAACCGAGCCTGCCAAAGCGCCAGGTAGCTGCGCTGCATGCGCTCCAGGAACTTCGTCATCTCGGCCACCGCGGCGTCGGCGTCGCGCGCGCGCAGGTGGCGCAGCAGCCGTTCGCGCGAGGGCAGCGTGAACGGGTTGCTGCCGGGGCCGATCTGCGCGATGAACTGTCCCAGCACCGCCATCACCCCTTCCATCGTGATCGCGACGATGGGGTTGCGCGTCGCGCGCGCCAGGATCAGGTGGAATTCGCGGTTCAGGCGCTGGCGCTCGTCGAAGTCGCCGGCGCCGTCGGCCGCGCGCATCGCCTCGACGTTGGCTTCCAGCGCCGCAAAGTCCGCCTCGGTGGCGCGCTGGCAGAACACGCGCACCACCATCTCGCTGAGCCAGATGCGCGCCTCGGTCAGGTGCTCGGGCGTGATGGCGCCCAGGTGGTAGAGGTCGCGCATGCCGCCCACCACCACCTGCGGGCTGCCCGGCCGCACGAAGGCGCCGCCGGCAGCGCCTTTGCGGCTCTCGATCATGCCCGCCAGCTCCAGCGCGCGCAGCGCCTCGCGCAGCGTGTTGCGGCTGACCTGGAAGGCGCTGGCCAGCTCGCGCTCCGGCGGCAGCCGGTCGCCGGGGCGGAGCTGCCCCTTGGCCACCAGCGCGCGGATCTGGTCGGCGATCTCCTCGAAGGCGCGCTGCGGCGTGATCGCGTTGAAGTGCCCCAGCAACGCAGGGCCGGCGGCGGCGGCGGCGGCGCTCATCGCCGGCACCCCGGCGGTCTTGACTTGGATCGGGTTATCACGATGGTGACATTGGTTGATCCTTTATACCATAGATCAATTCCACCCTCGGTGTTCACCCCATGCCGCACAGCCTCCGCCGCCACCTGCTCACCTTCATTGCCGCCGCCGCGCTGCCACTGGCCGCCGCCGCGCAGGACGCCTGGCCGTCCAAGCCCATCCGCATCGTCGTGCCCTACCCGGCCGGCGGCTCCACCGACCAGCTGGCCCGCGCCATCCAGGGCTCGCTGAGCGAGACGCTGGGCCAGCCGGTGGTCATCGAGAACAAGGCCGGCGCCGGCGGCACGATGGGCACCGACGCGGTGGCCAAGGCGGCGCCCGACGGCTACACCTTCGTCTTCGGCAACAGCGGCCCCAACGCGCTGGCCGGGCTGATCCGCAAGCTGCCCTACGACTCGCTGAAAGACCTACGGCCGCTGTCCACCGTGGCCATCGTGCCGATGATCCTGGCGGTGCCGGCCGACGCGCCGTACAAGACGCTGAAGGACTTCATCGCCCACGCGCGGGTGCAGGGCGCCGCGCTGAACTTCGGCTCGGTGGGCGTGGGCTCGATCTCGCACCTGACCGGCGAGCACTTCAACGAGATGGCCGGGCTGAAGATGCAGCACATCCCCTACAACGGCGGCGCGCCGATGGTCACCGCCTTCGCCGGCGGCCAGCTGCACGCCGCCTTCACCACCGGGCTGGACGGCGCCAGCATGGTGCAGGCCGGCCGCATCCGCTACCTCGCGGTGGGCACGCCCAAGCGCACCGACGTGCTGCCCGGCGTGCCGGCCATCGCCGAGGACGTGCCCGGTTTCAAGAGCGTGGCCTGGTTCGGCGTGCTGGCGCCCAAGGGCGTGCCCGACGACATCGCCGCCAAGATGCAGGCCGCGATCGTCAAGGCCGTGGCACTGCCCGAGGTGCGCAAGCTCTTCGCCGACCGCAACGTCGAAGCGCGCAGCAGCACGCCGCAGGAGTTCGAGAAGCTGATCCGCGACGAGATCGCGCAGTGGGGGCCGGTGGTGACGAAGGCCGACATCAAGCCTTGAGGACTGACGGCCCCCGGCCGCTGGGGCGGCCGGGGCTCGTCAGCGCCCGCGCCCGCGCTCCAGCACCGCCTGCAGCGCGGTGCCCTCCAGGCCGGCCAGATCGCGCAGCACGGCCTCGCTGTGCTCGCCCAGCGCCGGCACGTGCGCGCCGACGGCGACGCGGCCGGCCGACAGGCTGAACGGCAGGTTCGGCACCCGGTAGTCGCCGGCGCGGTCGCTGATGGTGGCCAGCGAGCCGCGGTGCTGCAACTGCCCGCCGGCCAGCGCTTCGCGCACCGTGCGGTAGGCGGTGATGGGCACGCCGGCGCCGCCGATCACGCGCTCGCATTCGGCGCGCGTGCGCTGCGAGGTCCAGGCTTCGACGCGCGCCATCACCTCGTCCCAGTGCTGCTGGCGGCCACGGTCGGTGGCGAACATCGGGTCGTCGCGCCAGGCGCGAATGGCGATCGCGTCCAGCAGCGCCTCGAAGTTGCGCGGGTTCACCGCGGCAATCATCAGCCAGCCGTCGGCGGCCTTGAACGGCGGGTAGACCGGGCGCCGCTTCCTGGCCGGAAACTGCGCTTCCTGCACCTCGTAGGGCATGAGGTTGAGCATGCCTTCGATCAGCGTGGTGTCGACGTGCTGGCCGCGGCCGCTGGCCTGCCGCTGCTGCAGCGCGGCCAGCACGCCGTTGCAGGCGTAGAGCGCGCCCAGCACGTCGGCGATGAAGATCGCGGTGTTGGCCGGCCGCTGGCCGCCGGCACCGTCCTGGTAGGCGGCAAAGGCCAGCTCGTAGCCCGAGGCCGCCTGCACGATCTGCGCATAGGCCGGCCGCGCCGCGTCGGGCCCGGTCTGGCCGAAACCCGAGATCGAGCAGTACACCAGCCGCGGGTTGATCGCCGCCAGCGTCGCGTAGTCCAGGCCCAGCCGCGCCATCGCGCCGGGGCGGAAGTTCTCCACCACCACGTCCGCCTTGGGCACCATGGCCTTCACCGCGGCCACCGAATCGGCGTCCTTGAGGTCCAGGCAGACGCTGCGCTTGCCGGCGTTGAGGTGGCCGAAGTACGCGCTGCAGCCGTCGCGCAGCGGCTCGCGCTGGCGGATGTAGTCGCCCTCGGGCGCCTCGATCTTGATGACCTCGGCGCCCAGGTCGGCCAGGTAGCGCGTGGCGTAGGGGCCGGCCATCATGCTGCTGAAGTCCAGCACGCGGATGCCGGCCAGCGGGCCGGTGGTGGTGGGTTCGCTCATGGACACTGCTTTCAAAGGTGATGCGTGATGACTCAGCCGACGATCAGGCTCAGCATGTCGGCCACCATCGCCGGCTTGGCGGCGCCTTCGCGCTCCATCGTGTAGCGGCGCTTGAGCAGGGTGCCGCCGGGCACGGCGTCGGCCGCCAGCACGTGCATGTGCAGGCGCACGCGGTCGCCGGCGGCCACCGGCACCGGATAGCGCACGCGGTCGAAGCCGTAGTTGAAGGCGCGGCCGTGGTGCCGCACCTCGACGATCTGCGCCGCCAGCCCCGGCACCAGCGACAGCGTCAGCAGCCCGTGCGCGATCGGCAGGGCGCCGGGCAGCTCGCGCGCCGCGCGCTCGCGGTCCACGTGGTACCAGTTGCGGTCGCCGGTGACGTCGGCAAAGCGGTCGATCAGCGCCTGGTCGATGGTCAGCCAGTCGCTGCTGCCGATGTCCCGCCCCACATGCGCGGCCAGCTCGGCCAGGGTGTCGACGCTCAGCATGCCGGGTGCCCTGCCTTCAGTCGGCGCTGATGTGGTTGGCCTTGATGACGCCGGTCCATTTCTCGACGTCACTGGCGATCGCGGCCGCGAACGCTTCGGGCGACAGCGACAAGGGCACCGAGGCCAGCGCACTGATGCGCTCGCGCACGTCGGGCTGCTGCAGCGCGGCGCGGGTCTCGCGGTTCAGCCGCTCGATCACCGCGCGCGGCGTGCCGCGCGGCGCCAGCAGGCCGTACCAGAGGTCGACCTCGAAGCCCTTGATGCCGGCCTCGGCCATCGTCGGCAGCTCGGGCGCCAGCGCGGTGCGGCGCGCACTGGCGATCGCCAGCGCCCGCATCTTGCCCGCCTGCACGTGCGGGAAGATGTCCGACGGCACCGAGAAGAAGAACGCGACCTCGCCGGTCATCACCGCCGGCGCGGTCTGCGCACCGCCCTTGTAGGGGACGTGCGTGAGCTGGATGCCGGCCAGCGTGGAGAACAGCTCGGTGGCGATGTGGCTGACCGAGCCGTTGCCGGTGGAGGCGTAGTTCAGCCGCCCCGGCTGCGCCTTGGCCGCGGCCACCAGTTCGGCCACGCTGTGATAGGGACTGGTGCCGCCCACGGCCATCACCAGCGGCATGGTGGCCATCGTCGCGACCGGCGCGAAATCGCGCACCGGGTGGTAGGTCGGCGACTTCAGCAACCCGTAGCCGACCGCGCCGGGGCCGGCGTTGGTGAACAGCAGCGTGTAGCCGTCGGCGTCGGCCTTGGCCACCTGCGCCGTGCCGATCTGCCCGGCCGCGCCGGGCCGGTTCTCCACCACCACCGTCTGCTGCAGCGCCGGCCCCAGCTTCTGCGCCAGCAGCCGCGCCATCAGGTCGGTGGAGCCGCCGGGCGGGTAGGCGACGACGATGCGGATGGGCCGCGCCGCCGGCCAGTCCTGCGCAGCGGCCTGCGGGCCGAGGCCGGCCAGCATCAAGCCCAGGGCCAGCGCGACCCAGGAGCGGAAACCGGTGTTCATGCGCGTCTCCTTCGATCAGTGTTCAAGCCAGCATCGCCACGCCGCGGTCCAGCGCCACCACGTCGCGCCCGGCGACGCGGGTGCGAAAGCGCACGGCACCGCCATCGCCGCCATCGCCCAGCCAGACCTCGGTGCGCAGCGTCTCGCCGGGGTAGACCGGCGCGGTGAAGCGCGCGGCCATGCCGGCCAGCCGCGCCGTCTGGTAGCCGATCGCGCGCAGGATCGCGTGGCCGGCCACGCCGTAGCTGCAGCGGCCGTGCAGGATGGGCCGCGGATGGCCGGCGGCGCGTGCGACCGCGGGCAGCGCGTGCAGCGGGTTCCAGTCGCCCGAGAGGCGGTAGATCAGCGCCGCCTGCGGCAGCGTGGCCAGTTCGCAGAGCTGATCCGGCGCGCGCGCCGGCAGCGGCGGCAGCGCGATGACCGGCGATGGGATGTCGTCGCCACCGGCGCCGCCTTCGTCGAGCAGAAAGCTGCTGGAGGTCAGCGTCGCCACCGGCCGGCCGCGGCCGACATCGCGCACCTCGGTGCGGTTGTAGACCAGCAGGCCGCGGCCCGGGCCTTTGTCGGCCAGGGCCAGCACGCGGGTTTCGCCTTCCAGCTCGGCGTGCACCGGCAGCGGGCCGTGCAGCCGGAACTGCTGCTCGCCGTGCAGCACGCGCGCCGGATGGGCGCCGGCGCGCACGTAGGCGGCCAGCAGCTCGGGATAGGTCAGCGTGATCGCCAGCGTCGGCAGCGCCTGCAGGCCGTCTTCGTAGACGTAGCGCAGCTGCGCCTCGTCCAGCGGGTCGGCGCCCAGGCCGACGCCCAGCGCATAGAGCATCACGTCGCGCGGCGTCAGCGTCTGGCGTGCCACCAGTTGCAGCGCGCGCAGCGCATCGAGATCGATTGCCACCGCCCGCTTCGCCCATTATTGCTTGTCGATGCGCGCGTCGCGGCCGATGCGCTGGTACTTGGCGATCTCGCGTTCCAGCAGCTCGCGGTACTCCTTCGGGCCCATGGTCACCGGGTCGAGCGCGACCGCGAGGTATTGCTGGCGCACGTCGTCGGCGGCCACGGCCTTGGCGATCTCTTCGTGCAGCCGCTGCAGCACCGCCGGCGGCGTGCCGGCGGGCGCGAGGATGCTGATCCAGCCGTTGAAGTCGAAGTCCTTGTAGCCCAGCTCCTGCATCGTCGGCACCTCGGGCAGCGCCGGCGAGCGGCGGCCGCTGAGCACCGCCAGCGCCTTGGTGCGGCCGGCCTGGATCAGCCGCGTCGCCGAGCCCAGCGAATCGGGCGCGACGCTGAGGCGGCCGCCGATCAAATCGTTGGCCGCTTCGGCCGGGCCCTTGTAGGCGATGGGCACGAGGTCGATGCCGGCCTGCAGGTTCAGCGCCTCCATCGAGACGCGATAGAGCCCGGCCGAGTTGGCGTAGCTCATCGTGCCCGGCGCCTTCTTCGCCGCGGCGACCAGCTCGGCCACCGTGTTGTAGGGCGCCTCCTTGGCGGCCAGCAGCACCAGCGTGGTGCCGGCGATCACCGAGACCGGCGCGAAGTCTTTCAGGATGTCGAAAGGCACGCTCTTCTGGATCACCGTCGGCACCACGGTCGACGACACGCTGCCCACCACCAGCGTGTGGCCGTCGGGCGCGGCGCGCGCCACCGCCTGCATGCCGAGCTGGCCGTTGGCGCCGGGGCGGTTCTCCACCACCACCGGCTGGCCCAGCGGACCGGCGATCTTCTGCGCGACGAGGCGCGCGCAGATGTCCGAGGTGGACCCCGGCGTGAAAGGCACGACCAGCGTGATCGGCCGGCTCGGGAAGGTGGCTTGCGCCAGCACCGCGGTCGGCGCCAGCGGCAACAGCAGCGCGGAGGACAGCGCCGCCGCGCACCAGGTCACTCGTTTTCTCACGCTCATCCTCCGTTCATTCGGTGGCCATCCTGGCCGCTACCGCGATCGCCTTGTAGCGCGCGTTCTCGGC
This sequence comes from uncultured Rubrivivax sp., assembly GCA_964470565.1. Lineage (GTDB taxonomy): Bacteria > Pseudomonadota > Gammaproteobacteria > Burkholderiales > Burkholderiaceae_C > Rubrivivax. The sequence goes on along the minus strand of CAYYDJ010000027.1, from coordinate 33,218 downwards.
GGCGACGAAGCTGCGCGTCTCGGCCGGGCTGCGCGGCGCCACCTCCTGGCCCAGCGCGGCGAAGCGGCGCCGCAGCTCGGGGTCGGCCAGCACCTCGTTCAAGGCGGCCGACAGCCGCGCCGTCAGCGCGGCGCTCATGCCCGCCGGGCCGATCACCGCGGTCCACGGCGCCTGCTCCACCGCCGGGTAGCCGGCCTCGGCCACCGTGGGCACGTTCGGCAGGTCGGGCGCGCGCTTCGGGCCGGTCACGGCCAGCGCCACCAGCTTGCCGGTGCGGATGTGCTGCAGCGCCACCTGGATGTTCATCACGTGCATCGCGATGCGACCTTCCATCAGGTCGGGCAGCGCCGCGCCGTCGCTCTTGTAGGGCACGTGGGCCAGGTCGATGCCGGTCTCCTTCTTCAGCACCTCGGCCGCGAAGTGGTTGCCGGTGCCGATGCCGGCCGACGAGTACGACAGCTTGCCCGGGTGCTGCCGCGCGTGATCGACGAACTCGCGCAGCGTCTTGGTGCCCAGGCTGGCCGGCACCACGATGACCAGCGGGTACTGCACCACGGTGCCGATGTAGCCCACGTCCTTGTCGATGTCGAACGGCACCTTCTGCAGGTGCGGCAGCATCACCAGCGTGCCGGTGGAGCTCATCAGCAGCGTGCGGCCGTCGGGCGCGGCGCGCTTGAGCTCGCCCATCGCCACCACGCCGCCGCCGCCGGGACGGTTGTCCACCACCACCGGCATGCCCAGCTTCTTGGCCAGCGGCTCGGCGACCAGGCGCGCCGCGACGTCGGTGCCGCCGCCGGCGGCAAAGCCGACGATCAGGCGCACGCCGTCGCTGGGCATCGTCGCCTGCGCCCAGGCGATGCCGGCGCTGAAGGCCAGCGCGGCGGCGGCGAAAGCCCGGCGGAAGAAGGCATGTCGGTGGCTCATCTCGTGCGGCTCCGTGTTGGGTTCAACGCCCGCTGTAGCGCGGCGGGCGGCGTTCGAAGAAGGCGCGGATGCCTTCGCGCTTGTCGTCGCTGGCGCACAGCAGTTGCAGCGCCTTGTGTTCCAGGCGCAGCGCGGCGTCGAGCGGGCAGTCGGCCCCGGCGGCCACCACCTCGCGGATCTGGCGCACCGCCAGCGGCGGCATCGCGGCCACGCGCGCGGCCAGCGCCACCGCGGCGGGCTCGACCTCGGCATCGGGCACCACGCTGTTGACGATGCCCAGGTCCAGCGCCTGCGGCGCGCTCATCACGTCGCCGGTCAGCAGAAGCTGCAGCGTGCGCTGGCGGCCGATCAGGCGCAGCAGGCGCTGCGTGCCGCCGCCGCCGGGCATCAGCCCGACCTTGATCTCCGGCAGCCCGAAGCGCGCGCCCTCGCCGGCGACGATCAGGTCGGCGTGCAACGCCAGCTCGAAGCCGCCGCCCAGCGCGTGGCCGCGCACCGCGGCCACCAACGGGGTGCCGATGCGGCCGATCGCGCTCCACAGGCTGAAGGTGTCGCGCAGCATCATCTCCACCGCGCCGGCGTCGGCAATCTCGGCCAGGTCGGCGCCGGCGGCAAAGACCTCGGCGCCGCCGGCCAGCACGATGGCACGCACGTCGGCGTCGGCGTCCAGCGTCTGCAGCCGTTGCACCAGCTCGCGCCGCAGCGCAACGCTCAGCGCATTGCGCTTGCCCGGCCGGGCGATGCGGACCAGCGCGACGTGGCTTTGCGGGTGCTCGACGCTCAGCTGCTCCATGGGGTGCGTTCCGGTCATTGGCCCGGTCTTTCAATGGTCGGACCTTTTTATACCATCGATCAAGAACCGCCGGGTGCGGGCTTTCCCGGCCGCGGCGTCGCCGGCGGCTACAGCCGCTCGGCGTCGGTCTCGATGCGCCCCAGGCGCCGCCAGCGCGCGGCGAACAGCAGCAGCAGCGCGGCCAGCATCGCGCCGCCCATCACGAGGAAGGCGCCCTGCACGCCCAGTTGCGCGGCCAGCAGCCCGGCCGGCATCTGCGCCAGCGCCATCACGCCATTGAAGGCGACCAGCATCAGCGCGATCAACCCGTTGCGCGCACCCGGCGGCACGTGGCGGTGCAGCACCGCGGTGGTGCCCACCGAGAGCACCGTCATCCCGAACCCGATGACGCCGAAGCACAGCAGGCTCAGCGGCGCCCAGCGGCTGAAGCCCAGGCCCAGCAGCGCCAACGCCACCAGCCAGGGCACGGGCACGGGCAACCGGCGCTGCGCCGCACCGGCCCAGGGCGTGGAGAAGATCAGCGCCGCGCTCAAGGCACCGCCGCCGGCCGCCGCGAAGAAGAAGCTGGTCCAGCGCGCGGTGTTGCCGAACACGCGGTCGGCCAGCACCGGCACCAGGCTCTGGTAGCCGCCGCTGCAGGCCGCCGTGCAGACGATGACGGGCAGGAACAGGCTGCCGAAACGGTCGGCGCGCGCGAAGCCGAGGGCGCCGCGCAGGCCGCCGCCGTGGGCCGCGTCCACGCCGCCATGCAGCGCGGACGCCGAGGCAACGGGCCGCACGCGCAGCACGCAGGCCATCATCACGCCGATGGCCGCGGCGCTGAACGCGAAGCCCCAGGCCGCGCCGATGGTGGCGAACAACAGCGCCGCCAAGGCCGGGCCGCTCATCCGCGCGATCTGGAACACCAGCGTGTTGAGCGCCACCGCGCCGCCGATCTGTGCCGGCGACGGCACCGAAGTGGCCAGCAGCATCTGCCGCGCCGGCTGCTCCATGCCGTTGAGCACGCCGCGCGCGACGGCCAGCGCCAGGATCACCGGCGCCGTCAAGCGCCCCGCGGCGCTGCACGCCGCCAGCGCAGCCGCCACCGCAAACCCGCCGACCAGCACGCCCATCGTGCGCCGGCGCGCGTTGGCGGCCGACAGCCCGGCGGCGAACCACGGCGTGATCACCAGCCCCGGCATGTAGAGCAGGAAGTTCAGCGTGCCCAGCAGCGCCGGCGAGCGCGTGCTTTCCCACAGAACCAGATTCAGCAGGATGTCCAGCACCCAGGTGCCGAGGATGGACACCGATTGCCCCAGCATGTACAGGCGCACGTTGCGCTCGGCCAGCGCCGGGAACCAGCGCTGCCAGGGGATGTCGAGCGCGGTCACGCCGCTCCGTGCGGCCTCAGGCCGCCAGCGCCAGGCCTGGCCGCGGCCAGGCCAGCGCGGCCAGCCGCCCGCTGCGCGACAGCGTGACGTAGGCCGTGCCCTGGTCGCCGCGGCTGGCGCGGCCGAACGCGATGTTGGTCGTCGAGCGGTCGGGCAGCGGCCGATGCTCGACCACGCCGCCCGCGGGCGCGATCACGGTGATGCCGGCCAGCCCCGGCATCGCGCAGGTGGCCACGCAGACGTTGCCGCCGGCCTCCACCGCCAGCGAGTCGTAGATCGCGTAGAAGCTCGATGCGTGCAGCATGCGGCCCGGCGTGTTGTCGGGCCAGGCGCGCAGCGCCAGCTCGCCGGGGCCGGCGACGTCGAAGGCCCACAGCCGCGCGCTGGCGGTCTCGGCAACGTAGAGCGTGTGGCCGTCGGGCGAGAGGCCGATGCCGTTGGGCGTCAGCAGCGGATAGACGGCGCGGCGGATCAGCGAGCCGTCGGCGCGCGCGTAGTACACGGCGCCGCGCTGCAGATGGGTCTCGCCCAGCTCGCCGAGGTCGGTGAACCAGAAGCCGCCGTGGCCGTCGAACACCAGGTCGTTCGGTCCCGACAACGGCCCGTGATCGCTGCGCTCGTACAGGCGCTCGACCTTGCCGCTGCCGAGGTCCACGCGCTCGATGCGCCCGCCCGACCAGTCGGCCGGCCGGCCGTGCGGATAACGGCCACCATCGGCGTCCTGGTGCCACTTCAGGCCGCCGTTGTTGCAGACGTAGAGCGCGCCGTCGGGACCCAGCGCGGTGCCGTTGGGGCCGCCGCCGGGGGTGGCGACGGTCTCGACGCGGCCCGCGCCTGCATCAGGCCGCCAGCGGCCGATGCGCCCGTTCGCAATCTCCACGTACGCCACCGAGCCGTCGTCCAGCGGCACCGGTCCTTCGGGGAAGCCCAGGCCCTCGGCCAGGATGCGCAATTCGTTCGTCATGGGTTCATATCCTCGCAAGCTCTCAAGCGCCCTTCCAGCGCGGCGCGCGGTGCTCGGCAAAAGCGCGCGGGCCTTCGCGCGCGTCGTCGGTGGCCAGGATGCGCAGCGTCACGTCGTGCGCGCGGCGGCGCAGCTCGGCTTCGTCGAAGTCCAGCGCCTGGCGGGCCAGCGCCAGGCTCCATTCGACGGCGCGCGGCGCGTTGGCGGCGATGCGCGCGGCCAGCGCCAGCGCCTCTGGCAGCAGCCGCTCGGGCGCGACCACGCGGCTGACCAGGCCCAACTGCTCGGCGCGCGCCGCATCGATGGCGTCGCCGGTGGCGATCATCTCCAGCGCCACGCCCATCGGCAGCCGCCGCGGCAGCCGGAAGATGCCGCCGGCCGTGGCCGAGAGCCCGCGCTGGACCTCCGGCAGCCCGAACACCGCGCTGCTGGAAGCAACGGCCAGCTCGCAGGCCAGCACGATCTCGAAGCCGCCGGCCACCGCGGGGCCGTTGACCGCCGCGATCCAGGGCTTGCGCCGCGGCGCGAACACGAAGCCGGCGAAGCCGCCATCGGGCGTGCTGCGCGACAGCGGCTCGTCGCCGCCGGCCATCTCCTTGAGGTCGGCGCCGGCGCAGAACGCCGGGCCGTTGCCGGTGAGCACCGCGACGCGCACCGCGTCGTCGGCCTCGACCGCCTTGACGGCGCGGTCCAGCGCCCAGGCCAGCGCGCGGCTGACGGCATTGCGCGCCTGCGGCCGGTTCAGCGTGACGACGGCGATGGCGCCGTCGCCTTCGCGGCGGACCTGCACCACGTCGTCGGCGTTCCCGGCGGGTCCGGCGGGCATGGCAGCCATCGTTCGTTCTCCAACGTTTGATTCAAGCCACGACGCCGCGTGCGCGCAGCGCGGCGATCTCGTCGTCGCTGCAACCGGCTTCGCGCAGGATCTCGTCGCTGTGCTGGCCCAGCGCCGGTGCCGGGCGCGGCCGCACCTTGGTCTCGCCGCCGATCTGCAGCGGGCTATCGACCGTGAGGCCGCTGCCCGGGATGCCGTCGCCGGGCACCAGCGCGCCGATGTGACGCATCTGCGCGTCGTCCACCACGTCGGCGGTGCGCGCGACCACGCCCACGGTCTGGCCCGCGGCCTCGAACAGCGTCTGCCAGTCGGCGCTGTCGTGCGCGAGGAAGGCACGGTCCAGCTCCGCCGCCAGCTCGGCCGCGTGGCGGCGGCGCTCGGGCAATGTCGCGAAGCGCGGGTCGGCCAGCGCAGCGTCCAAGCCCACCAGCCTGGCGAAGCCGGGCCACAGCTTGTCCTCGGCAATCAGGCTCAGCAGGAACCAGCGGCCGTCGCGGCAGCGGTAGTAGTTCTGCAGCGCGTTGCGCGGCCGCGTGCGCGGCTGGCGGTAGACGACGTCGCCGCCGACCAGCGCGGCCTGGATCGACATCGCGTTGGCCCAGGCACCGTTGGCCAGCAGCGAGCTGCCGACCCAGCCGCCGCGGCCCGTGCGCTCGCGCCGATACAGCGCGGTGACGACGGCGCCGAACAGCATGCCGCCGCTGGGCTGGTCGCCCAGGCCGTTGGCCGGATTGGCCGGCGGGCCTTCGGCGTCGGGGCGCACCAGGTCGGCCAGGCCGCTGCGCGCCCAGTAGGTCGTCGCGTCGTAGCCGGGCTTGTGCGCCTCGGGGCCGCTCTCGCCATAACCCGTGAGCGAGGCGTACACCAGGCGCGGGTTCAGCGGCTCGACCTGCTCCCAGGCCAGGCCGAGCTTGGGCCGCAGCGGCAGCGGATAGTTGGTGATCAGCACGTCGGCGCCGAGCACCAGCTTGTGCAGCACGGCCTGGCCTTCGGCCGCCTTGAGGTCCAGCGCCAGCGCGCGGCGGTTGCGGCAGACCTGCATCCACAAATAGTTGTGCTCCGAGACCGCGAGGTTGGGGATGCGGTAGACCTTGCGGAAGGCGTCGCCCTCGCCCGGCGGCTCGATCTTGATCACGTCGGCGCCGAAATCCGACAGCATGGTGGCCGCCGCCGGCGCGGCGATGAAGCCGGCGGCGTCGATGACCTTCAGCCCTGCGAACACGCTCATGGTCGGCCCGCCGGCATCTCGATCCAGACCTTGCCCACCGTGCCCCGCCCCTGCAGCGCCGCCAGCGCCTGCGGCAGTTCGTCGAAGGCGTAGCCGCGGCCCGCCGGCGGCCGCAGCGTGCCGTCGCGGAAGGCGTCGTAGATCTCGGCCGTCAGCGCCGCCGACAGCGCAGGCTCACGCTTGCGCACCTCGCCCCACAGCACGCCGACGGCGCTGGCGTTGTGCAGCAGCAGCCGGTTGGCGGGCAGTTGCGTCAGCGCACCGCCGGCAAAGCCGATCACGAGGTAGCGCGCGCCGAAGCCCAGCACGCGCAGGCTTTGGGCGCCGGTGTCGCCGCCCACCGGGTCGTAGACGACGTCCACGCCGTGCGGCGCCAGCGCGCGCACGGCGGTCACCCAATCGCCATCCAGATAATCGACCACGTCATCGGCACCCAATTCGCGGCAGACCTGGGCCTTGTCGGGCCCGCCGGCGGTGGCGATCACGCGCGCGCCGATGCGCTTGCCCAGCAGCAGCGCGGCGCTGCCGACGCCGCCGGCCGCGGCGTGCACCAGGAGCGTCTCGCCGCGCTGCAGCTTCGCCGCGTGGCGCAGCGCGTACAGCGACGTGGGGAAGTTGCTGCGCAGCGCCAGCGCGGCGCCGGCGGGCGTGTCGTCGCCGATCGCCACCACCTCGCTGCGCGGCACCAGCGCGTATTCGGCAAAGCCGCCCTGGCGCGCGGTGGAGCTGGCGACGCGCTGACCGTCGCCCTGCCCGTCGTGCTGCCCGTCGTGCTGCCCGTCCCCCTGCCCGTCCCGCTCACCGCCGACGATGCGGCCGACGACGTCCGATCCCGGCGTGAACGGCAGCGGCGGCTTCACCTGGTACTGGCCGCGCACGATCAGCGTGTCGCCGAAGGCGACGCCAGCGGCCTCGACCTTGACGAGATACTGGTCCGGCGCCGACACCGGCCGCTCGATCTCGCGCCGCACCAGCGTCGCCGGCTCGGTGATCTGCTCGACGCGCCAGGCCTGCATGGTCGCCGCCGCGGTCACAGCAAGGCCTGCCCGTTGGCCAGCACGACGAGGTCGCGCTCGACGACGCGGCAGCGGAAGGCCGCCTCCCCTTCGTCGCTGCGCCAGGCCTCGACGCGCAGCGTCTCGCCGGGGAACACCGGCGAGGTCAGCCGCGCGCTGAAGCGCTTCAGCCGCTTGGGGTCGTTGTCGCAGAAGGCCTTGACGATGGCGCGGCAGGCCACGCCATAGGTCGCCAACCCGTGCAGGATGGGGCGCGGGAAGCCGGCCTTCGCTGCAAAGCCAGGGTCGACGTGCAGCGGGTTGATGTCGCCCGAGAGGCGGTAGATCAGCGCGCTTTCCGGCCGCGTCGTCAGGTCCAGCACCACCTCGGGCGCGCGCTCGGGCGTGGCCGGCGGCGGTGCTGCGGGCTCGTCGCCGCCGCCGTTCCTGGAGAAGCCGCCGTCGCCGCGCAGGAACAGCGTCTGCTCGGTGGTGGCCACTGGTGCGCCGTCTGCTTCATCCGTTAGCACTTTCTCCACCGACACCAGCGCGCCCTTGCCTTCGCCCTTGTCGACGATGCGCGTCACGCGGCTGCGGCCGATCAGCGTGCCGGCCGCCGGCAGCGGCCGGTGCAGGGTCACCGCCTGCTCGCCGTGCACCAGCTTGACGAAGTCGATGCCCAGCTCCTGGCGGTCGCGCATCCAGAAGCCGGGCGAGGCCAACACCGCGGCCATCGTCGGCAGCGCAACCAGCTCGCGCTCGTAGGTCAGGCGCAGCTCGGCGGCGTCGGTCGGGTTCTGCCCGGCGCCCAGGCCCAGCGCGTAGAGGATGGTGTCGCGCGTGGTGTAGGCGTGGCGCACGTCGGCGCTGCGCCAGGCCTTGGTCTTTTCGTAGTCGATCATGGTTCGTTCGATGAAGAAGGGGCGGCCGGCCACTGCAGCCGCGCCGGCTCGCGGGCGGCAAAGCGGCGCAGCGCGTCGGCCGTGTAGTCGCTGGAGCCGGCGATGGCCTGCGCCGCCGCCTCCAGGTCCAGCAGGGTGGTCAGCTCGCTTTGCAGCGAGGCATCGAGCGCCTGCTTGGACAGGCTGAAGGCCAGCGCCGGCCCGGCGGCCAGGCTGCCCGCCAACGCCTGCGCGCGCGGCAGCAAGGCCTCGGGTGGCAGCACTTCGAGCGCCAGGCCGAAGCGCAGCGCCTCGTCGGCGCCGAACTCGCGCGCCGAAAAGATCAGCTCTTTCGCGCGCTGCAGGCCCACGATGCGCGGCAGCGTGTACCAGGCACCGCAGTCGGGCACCAGGCCGATGCGGTGGAACACCATCGCGCAGCGCACGCGCGTGCTGACGAGCACGAGATCGGCCGTCAGCGCGATGCTCAAGCCGGCGCCGTAGGCCACGCCGTCCAGCGCGGCGACCAGCGGTTTGTCCAGCCCCGTCAACGCCAGCGTCAGCTCGCGGTAGCGCAGCATCGAGGCGCGGCGCTGCTCGGGGCTGCGCGGGCCGCCGGCGCTCATGCCCTTGACGTCGCCGCCGGCGCAGAAGTCACCGCCGGCGCCGGCCAGCACGACGGCGCGCACCGCGTCGTCGGCGCGCAGGCCGCGCAACGTGGCCGTCAGCTCCTCGGCCATCTGCGCCGACAGCGCGTTCTTCGCGCCGGGGCGGTTCAGCGTGACGGTGGCGACGCCGCCGTCGGCGTCGACCCGCAGCGTCTGCAGCTCGGTCATGCGGCCGCCTTCTGCTCGCTGACCGACAGCGGCACGCCGTCACTCATCACATCGCAGTATTCGGTCATGCCCAGCACGCGCAGGTCGCCGCAGCGGTACTCGCTGATGCTTTCGGTGATGCGGGTGTAGCGACTGAGGTCGGCGCTGCCGCGCAGCTTGTGGCGCAGCGGCACGGTGCTCAGCACGCGGCCGGTGATGGTGTATTCGCCTTGCGCCGTCCTGACCCAGGCCGTCAGCGCGCGCGGCACGTATTGCGCGTCGTAGTCGGTCTCGATGCGGCCGTCGATCACGGGTTCATAGACGCCGCCCCGCAGCACGTTGCCGCTGACCGGCAGCGCCTTGCCGCCGACGGGCTTGATCGACAGCAGCACGCCGAAGTCGCGGCTGAAGGTTACCGGCAGCCACTTGTACCAGCTGAAGCTGTGCCAGTGGCGCGGGCCCCAGGACTTGTCGCGGTAGCCGGTGCCGTTGCGCAGCTCGTGGCGCTGGCCGTCGATCTCGACGAAGCCCTGCACCGCCATGTTCTGCTCGGTGTGGCCGCGGTAGACGGCCTGCTCGGGGTCCAGCGCCCAGGGCGTGCCATCGAGGTTGACGATCTCGCCGCCATGCATCGGCGAGACGCCCTCGAAGTCGAGCGCGATGGTCGCCGGCTTCTTCGGGAAGCGCTTGAAGGCGCTGCTGGGGTCGGCCATCGCCATCGGGTCGTCCATCAGCAGCAGCTCGCCGCTGTAGCTGACGCGCAGCCGCTTGAAAGGCTCGACGACCTCGAAGCGCATGCCCGCCGCCGCCAGCTCGCGGTTGTGGTCGATCCGCGGCCGCGCGAACATGAAGCCGACGCGGCCGTCGGGCAGGTAGACGCAGGCGCTCATCTCGGCATGGCCTTCGTTGGGGCGGTTGCCGATGCGCAGCCACAGCCCGATGCCGCGCGCGCTGTCGAACGCGTTGAAGTACATGCTCTCGTTGTAGTTGCCGGCGGCTTCGGGCGGGTGCGTGTACTCGTCCTGGGGGTCCAGCTTCAGTCGCGTGCCGGGCGGCATGTACATGCTGCATTCCTTTCAAAGTGCGCGGTCGTCGAAGGCCGGCGCCAGGCCGGCGCGTGGCCAGTCCAGCGCCACCAGGCGGCCGGTGGACGACAGGGTGACGAAGGCGGTCCGCCGGTCGGCGCCGCCGAAGCACAGGTTGGTGGTGAAGCGGTCGGGCAGCGGCAGGTGCTGCACGCGGCTGCCGTCGGGCGCGACGACGGTGATGCCGCCGTTGAACAGCGTGGCGACGCAGATGCTGCCATCGGCCTCGACCGCCAGCGAATCGAACATCTGGTAGCCGCCGACGCCGGCCACCAGCGCGCCGCCGTGCGCGGCCGGCGACGCCGGGTCGCGGCCGAGCCGTCCGGGCGCGCTGATCGGAAACGCCCACAGCCGCGCGGTCGTCGTCTCCGCGACGTAGAGCCGGCGGCCGTCAGGCGACAGGCCCACGCCGTTGGGCGTGGTCAGCGGAAACACCACTTCGCGGCATTCGCTGCCGTCGATGCGCGCGTAGTACACGCCGCCGTGGTCGCCGTCGCGCGCGCGGCGCTTGCCGATGTCGCTGAACCAGAAGCCGCCGTCGGCGTCGAAGACGATGTCGTTGGGCCCCTTCAGCGGCCCGCGGTCGCTGTGCGTGTACAGCACGCGCGCCGCGCCGGTCTTCAGGTCGACGCGCTCGATGCGGCCGCCGCTGTAGTCGGCCGGCTGCAGCCCCGGGTGCACGCTGCCGTCGGGCTTGTCGTGCCACTCGAAGCCGCCGTTGTTGCAGACGTAGCAGGCGCCGTCGGGGCCGATCGCGGCGCCGTTGGGGCCGCCGCCGAGTTCGGCGACGACCTCGCGCCGGCCGTCGGGGTGGGTGCGCGTCAGGCAGCGCGCGCGGATCTCCACCACCAGCAGCGAGCCGTCGGGCAGCCAGATCGGCCCTTCGGGAAAGCGCAGGCCATCAGCGATCAGCTTCATCGTCGTCTCCCAGTCGCCCTAAAGCCCGAGGTAAGCCGCCCGCACCTCGGGGTCGGCGGCCAGCCGCGCGGCCGGGCCTTGCATCACGATACGGCCGTTCTGCAGCACGTACGCGCGGTCGGCCACCGCCAGCGCCATCTCGGCGTTCTGCTCGGCCAGCACGACGGCGATGCCGGCATGGCGGGCCTCGCGCACGAAGCGCGCGATCTCGCGCACCACCACCGGCGCCAGGCCCAGCGTGGGCTCGTCCAGCAGCAGCAGTTTGGGCGCAGCCATCAGCGCGCGGCCGATCGCCAGCATCTGCTGCTCGCCGCCGGACATGGTGCCGGCGGCCTGCAGGCGGCGCTCCAGCAGGCGCGGGAACTCGCGGTACACCGCGTCGCGCCGCTGCCGCCGCGCGCCCAGGTCGCGGCCGATGTCGCCGAGCTCGAGGTTCTCCTGCACCGTCAGCTCGGGAAAGACGCGCCGGCCCTCGGGCGACAAGGCCAGCCCGGCGGCGATGCGCGCGCGAGTGACCAAGCCGTCGAGCGAACGGGCGCCGAAGCGCAGCGTGCCCGCTGCCGTGGGCACCAGGCCCATCAGCGCGTTCAGCAGCGATGACTTGCCGGCGCCGTTGGCGCCGACCAGCGCCACCACCTCGCGCGCTGCCACGCGCAGGCTCACGCCGTCCAGCGCCAGGGTCTTGCCGTAGCGCAGGCTCAAGCCTTCGACGAGCAGGCCTTCGTCGTTCATGCGGCCTCGGTCTCGGCGCTGGCCTCGGCCGGCACGCCCAGGTAGGCCTGCACGACCTGCGCGCGCTGCGTCACCTCGGCCGGTGGGCCGTCGGCGATCAGCTCGCCGTGGTGCAGCACGACCACGCGGTCGACCAGCGACATCAGCATCTTCAGGTTGTGGTCGACGACGATCAGCGTCAGACCCTTGGCACGCAGTCCGCGCAGCACCTCGGCCAGGCGCAGCGCCTCGGTGTGGTTGAGGCCGGCGGCGGGTTCGTCCAGCAGCAGCAGCTCGGGCGCGGCGGCCAGTGCCATCGCCACGCCCAGCAGCTTCTGCTCGCCATAGGGCAGGCTGCCGGCGTTGGTGTGCAGCCGCTCGGACAGGCCCACCTCGTGCAGGCAGCCCAGCGCGTGGGCCAGGCGCTCGCGCTCGCGTCGCCGCCAGCCCGGCGTGTGCAGCAGCGCGCCGAAGAAATCCTCCGGCTGCCGGCCATGCGCGGCGATGGCCATGTTGGTCAGCACCGTCTGCCCTGCGCACAGCGCCGTCTGCTGGAAGCTGCGCACCACGCCGAGCCGCGCCACCTGGTGCGGCGCCAGCCCCGCCAGCGGCCGGCCGAAGGCGCGCACGCTGCCGCGGCTGGGGGCGAGGAAGCCGCTGATCATGCTCAGCAGCGTTGTCTTGCCGGCGCCGTTGGGGCCGATCAGGCCGACGATCTCGCCGGCGCGCACCCGGAACGAAACGCCATCCACCGCCTTCAGGCCCTTGAAGTGGCGGCTCAGGTCCTTCACGTCCAGCGCCAGCCCATCGCGGTGCGGGCGTGCCGCCAGGGGCTGCGGCGGCGGCAGCGCGTGGGCGATCTCGCGCCGCGCCAGCCAGCGCCGCATGGCCGGACGCTCGCTCAGCCAACCCACCAGCCCGGCCGGCAGCACGCGCACCACCACCAGCAGCAGCAAGGCGAACGCGGCGAAGTTCAGCTCGCCCATGAAGCGCAGCGCCTCGGGCAGCACCGCGAACAGCGCGCCGCCCAGCATCGGGCCCAGCAGGCTGGCCTTGCCGCCGACGATCACGCCCAGGATGCCGGTGGCCGAATGCGCGGCGCCGAACAGCGCCGGCGCCAGCACGAAGACCTTGGGCACCAGCAGCGCGCCGCCCAGCGCCGCCAGGCCCCCCGAGAGCGCGATGTTGAAGACGCGCTCGCGCGCGGTCGCGATGCCCAGCGATTCGGCCAGCGCCGGCGCCTCGCGGATCGCCGCCCAGGCGCGGCCGGTGGCGCCGGCGCGCAGGTTGCGCAGCAGCACATAACTGGCCACCAGTGCCGCACCGACCACGAACAGATAACCCTGCTGCGCGTTCCAACCCAGTGCCGCGGCGCCGGGCGGCGGCGGCACCGTCACCATCAGCCCCATCGGCCCGCGGGTCAGCGCGACCCAGTTGGTCACCACCACCGAGAGCAGCTCGGCCACCACCAGCGTGGCGATCGCGAAGTAGGCGCCCGACAGCCGCGCCGAGACCGCCCCCAGCGCCGCGCCCAGCAGCAGCCCCGGCAGCACCGCCAGCGGCACCGCGAGCCAGTAGTTCCAGCCCAGGTGGCTGACCAGCAAGCCTGCGGTGTAGGCGCCCAGGCCCAGAAACGCCGCATGGCCGAAGCTGACGTAGCCGAGCTGGCCGAAGGTGATCGCGACGCCGAGCACGAAGATCGCCAGCACGCCGGCGTAGGCGCCGATGTCCAGCAGGTACGACGACTGCAGCAGCGAGGCCAGCAGCGCGAAGGCCGCGATGCCGAGGGCGATGTCGCGCAGCGAACGGGTCACGCCGGCGCCCCCGCCGCGCGGCCCAGCAGCCCCTGCGGGCGCAGCAGCAGCGTCAGCAGCATCAGCACGTAGACGCTGCCGGCGGCCACGCTTTCGTCGACCACCAGGCCGAGCAGCGCTTCGATCACGCCGACGCCCAGGGCGCAGACCACCGCGCCGGTGGTGCTGCCCAGGCCGCCCATCACGACGATCACGAAGGCCTTGATCAGCACCGCCTGCCCCAGCGTCGGCGCGTACGAGGTGATGGGCGCCAGCAGCGCGCCGCCGAAGCCGCCGATCGCTGCGGCCAGGATGAAGGTGCGCGCGCCGACGGCCTTGACGTCGATGCCGACGACGCGCGCCGCGTGCTCGCTCTGCGCCAGCGCGCGCATCTCGACGCCGAAGCGCGTGCGCCGCGCCAGCAGTTCCAGCGCCCACAGCACGGCGATGCTGGCGACCATGATGAACAGCCGCTGGCCGCTCAGGCCGATGCCGGCCAGCTCGATGCGGCCGGGCACGCCGTCCACCCGCGCCGGCGCCGGGCCCCAGAACTGGAACACCGCCTGGTAGAACAGGACGCCGACCGCGAAGGTGGTCAGCAGGATGTCGGTACGCCCGTCGGGCCGCGACAGCAGCGGCCCCACCGCCAGCGCGTTGAAGACCCAGCCGACCAAGGCCCCCACCAGCCCCGCCAGCGGCAGCGCGGCCAGGTAGGGCAGGCCCAGCTTGGTGGTGGCGATGACGACCGTCAGCGCGCCCAGCATCACCACCTCGCCATGGCCGAAGTTGATGATGTGCAGCACGCCGAAGGCCAGCGTCAGCCCGAGCGCGATCAAGGCATAGCCGAAGCCCGTGGACAGGCCGTTGAGCAGCTGCTGGACCAGGATTTCGGCCATTTTCTTGTCATCCCCCCATGCGGCATAGACGCAGCGAGAGGGCCGGAACGCGGACGGAACCAAGCGACCGCCGCGGAGCCGGCTTCGCCGGGCCGCTGGCGGTGCCCCCTGGGGGGAGGCGCTGAAGGCGCTTCGGGGGGGTCGTCATTCCCCAACCACGATCTTGCCGTCCTTGACGACCAGCGTGACCCACTTGTCGGAAGTCGCCTGGTTACCCGGGAACTTCACCGCACCGCGCGGCGAGTCCCAGGTCCCTTCGCGCAGCGTCGCGGCGATCTTCGCGGTGTCGGTGTTGCTGCCGGCCTTGCGCATCGCCTGGCCCAGGATCCACATCGACTCGAAGCCCAGGAAGTCCACCTTGCCCGGCACCTCGTTGTACTTGGCCTGGAAGGCGGCCACGAACTTGCGGTTGCTCTCGGTGGCCATGGTCGGCGCCCAGATGTCCATCGTGAACGCGCCGTCGGCGGCCTTGCCGGCCACCTGCAGCAGCTGCGGCGTGATCGAGCCCGGCAGGATGCAGCGCCGGCCCTGCACGCCGGCCTCGGCCAGCGTGCGCAGCAGGTTGCCGCCCTGCTCCGGTGCCGAGAAAGCCATGCAGATCAGGTCGGGGCTGGCCGCCTTCACGCGCGCGGCCAGCGTGCTGAAGTCGGTCTGCTTCAGGATCTCGTACAGCTCGGTGTCGACCACCGCGCTGCCGAAGGCCTTCTTCATGTTGTCGATGATGGAGCGGCCGTAGTCGCCGTTTTCCACCACCACCGCGATGCGCTGCGGCTTGACCTGCGCCTTGATGTACTGGTTGAACATCTCGCCGTCGGTGCTGACCAGCGGGTTGAAGCGGAACGCGCGGTCGTACTCGGTGATCGCCGGCGCCTTGGTCACCGCGGCCAGGAACAGCATGCCGTTTTGCTGCGCCACCTGGTTGATGCCCAGCGAGACCGCGGTGTTGATCGCGCCGACGATGATCTTGACCTTGTCCTCGCTGGCCAGCCGCCGCGCCGCGGCCACGCCGTCGGCCGGCGTGTAGTTGTCGTCGTAGACGATCAGCTTCAACGGCTGGCCGCCGGCCGCGCCGCCGCCGGCGTTGATCATCTCGGCGGCCAGTTCGGCGCCGCGCCGGCCCTGCTGGCCGAGGATGGTCTTGATCGGGTAGACCACGCCCACCGTGGTGGGCGCCGGCTGCGCGCTCGCGGCACCGGGGGCGGCCAGCGCCGTGACGGCCAGCAGCAGCGGGGCCAGCAGCGAGGCCAGCGGCGAATGAAGGGGCTTGCGCATCGTCGGTCTCCTTGGGCACCGCCGGGCGCCGCTTTGGGTTGTATGGTTCTACCATACACATTCAAGCCGGATCACGCACCCGGGAAAGCCCGGCGCCTTGACCGTCCGTTCAGGCCAGCCCGGCCGCCTGCAGCACTGCCCAGCCGGCCTCGGCGGTGGCCTCGGCGCGCTCGCCGGCGGCTTGGGCGCGCGAGTTGGCGGCGTTGCCATCCAGCGCGCGCCGCGCCACGCCTTGCTGGATGGCCGCCAGCCGGAACAGGTTCAGCGCCAGGTAGGCCGGCCAGCGCACGGCGGCTGCGCGGTCGTCGATGCCCATGCGGCGGCAGTAGGCGCCCAGGTGCTCGGCCTCGCTCGGGATGCCCAGCGGCCCGCGGTCGACGCCGGCCAGTGTGCGCCGCGTGCCGAGCGCGATGCGCCAGGTCATGCAGTGGTAGGCAAAGTCGACCAGCGGCTCGCCCAGCGTCGCCAGTTCCCAATCCAGCACCGCGACGACGCGCGGCTCGCTGGCGTGCAGCACCAGGTTGTCGAGGCGGTAGTCGCCGTGCACGATGGCGCGGCCCAGCGGTGCGTGCAGGTGCTCGGGCAGCCAGCCGATCAGCCGCTCCATTGCCGCGATGCGGCGCGTCTCGCTGGCGCGGTACTGGCGCGTCCAGCGCTCGATCAGGCGCTGCGCGTAGTGCCCCGTCCGTCCGAAGTCGGCCAGCCCCACGGCCTGCGGGTCGATGCGGTGCAGCTCGGCGATCACACGGTTGATGTCGTCGTAGAGCGCGCGCCGCTCGGCCGCCGTCCAGCCCGGCAGCGTCTGGTCGCCGAGGATGCGGCCTTCGACGAAGTCCATCAGGTAGAAGGCGCTGCCCAGCACGCTGGCGTCTTCGCACAGCACGCGCGGGCGCGGCACCGGCACGGCCGAGCCGTGCAGCCCCTGCAGCGCGCGGAACTCGCGCTCGATGGCATGCGCCGACGGCAGCAGTTGGCCGGGCGGCTTGGCGCGCAGCACCCAGCGCGGGCGGCCGCCGGCCTGCACGATCCAGGTCGGGTTGGACTGCCCGCCTTCGATGCGCTGGGTGACCAACTCGCCGTCGAACGGGCCGACGTGCTCGCGCACGTAGGCAGCGAGGCGCGCGTCGTCCAGCCCGGCGGCGGCAGGCGGGGTCACAGGCTGATGTGGAAGCCGCCGTTGACGGCGAGGTGCTGGCCGGTGATGTAGCTGGCGGCATCCGACAGCAGGAAGCACACGGTCTTGACCACCTCGTCCGGCGTCGCCCAGCGGCCCATCGGGATCTGCGCCAGCATGCCGTCGCGGAACTTCTCGCCGCGCACGACCTCGGTCATCGGCGTCTCGACGACGCCGAAGCACACCGAGTTGGCGCGGATGCCGAATTTGCCCCACTCGCGCGCCGCGGTCATCGTCATGCCCAGCATGCCGGCCTTGGCGGCGGCGTAGTTGATCTGGCCGATCGAGCCCTTGCGGCCGGCGTCGGACGAGATGTTGACGATGGCGCCGCCGCCGGCGGTGTCGCCGCCCTTGATCCGCTGCAGCATGTGGCGGCCCACGGCCTGCGTCCAGTAGAAGCTGCCGGTCAGGTGGACGTCGATCACCTGCTGCCACTGCTCGGCCGTCATCTTCTCGATCATCGCCGGCCGCGTGATGCCGGCGTTGTTGACCAGGCCGTGCACGGCGCCGAAGCGGGCCACCGCGTCGGCCACCGCCTGCGCGGCCAGCGCGGCGTCGGTGACGCTGCCGACGACGCCCAGCACCTGCGCCTTGGGCAGGCCTTCCAGCGCGGCCGCCAGCGTGTCGGCGTTCAGGTCCAGCGCGACGGCGTTGCCGCCCAGGCCGACCACCAGCTCGGTGATGGCGCGGCCGATGCCCTGGCCGGCGCCGGTGACGACGACGGTGCGGCCGCTCAGGGACACGAGGCCGGGCGGGGTGACGACGGGAGTGTTCATGGGGAGAAATCTCGGTTGTGTGATGGTTGAACCAATGATAGATTGGGCGTCGAATCCTCGTCAACTCGCACCATCCCGATGTCCATCCAGCGCAAAGCCTGCATCGCCGGCGCCTTCGAGCACCCCACCCGCAAGGCGCCCGACAAGACCGTGGCCCAGCTCCACGCCGAGGTGGCGCGCGGCGCGCTGGCCGACGCCGGGCTGACGCTGGCCGACGTGGACGGCTACTTCTGCGCCGGCGACGCGCCGGGCCTGGGCGCCAACAGCATGGCCGACTACCTGGGTCTGGACGTGCGCCACGTCGACACCACCGACACCGGCGGCTCGGCCTACCTGGTGCACGTGTCGCACGCGGCGCAGGCCATCGCCACCGGCCGCTGCAAGGTGGCGCTGATCACGCTGGCCGGCCGGCCGCGCAGCGAAGGCTCCAGCGGCACCGCGCCGCGCCTGGTCTCCAACACCACGCCCGACGTGCCCTGGGAGATGCCCTACGGCCCGGTCACCGTCAACGTCTACGCGCTGGCCGCCGCGCGCCACATGCATGAGTACGGCACCACGTCCGAGCAACTGGCCTGGATCAAGGTGGCCGCGGCGGCGCACGCCCAGCACAACCCGAACGCGATGCTGCGCGACGCGGTCACCGTGCAGGACGTGCTCGATTCGCCGCTGATCGCCGACCCGCTGCACCGGCTGGACTGCTGCGTCGTCAGCGACGGCGGCGGCGCGCTGGTGGTCGTGCACCCCGACATCGCCAGGTCGCTGAAGCGGCCAGTGATCAACGTGCTCGGCGCCGGCGAGGCCATCAAGGGCACGCTGGGCGGCCAGGTCGACC
The DNA here is from genome assembly GCA_964470565.1 of uncultured Rubrivivax sp. Taxonomy (GTDB): domain Bacteria; phylum Pseudomonadota; class Gammaproteobacteria; order Burkholderiales; family Burkholderiaceae_C; genus Rubrivivax. Next base: position 14,956 of record CAYYDJ010000027.1, on the reverse strand, counting down.
TCACCTGGTCGGCCGCGCGCTTCAGCGGCGCCGCGGCGTTCAGCGAGGCCGGCATCAAGCCCGCCGACATCCAGTACGCGTCGATCTACGACAGCTTCACGATCAGCGTGCTGGTCGCGCTGGAAGACCTGGGCTTCTGCGAAAAGGGCCAGGGCGGCCGCTTCGTCGCCGACGGCAACCTGATCTCCGGCGTCGGCAAGCTGCCGTTCAACACCGACGGCGGCGGCCTGTGCAACAACCACCCGGCCAACCGCGGCGGCATGACCAAGGTGATCGAGGCCGTGCGCCAGTTGCGCGGCGAAGCGCACCCTGCGGTGCAGGTCAAGAACTGCGGCCTCGCGCTCGCGCACGGCATGGGCGGGCTGCTGGGCACGCGCCACGGCTCGGCCACCCTGATCCTCGAAAGGCAATGACGCGATGAGCACCCCCTACCAGGACCGCCCGCTGGGCAAGGTCGTCGTCGACGCCGCCACCGAGCCCTACTGGGCCGCCGCGCGCCAGGGCGTGCTGAAGCTGCGCCGCTGCACCGCCTGCCAGCGCCCGCATTGGTACCCGCGTCCGGTGTGCCCGTTCTGCCAGGGCGACACCGAGTGGATCGACGCCGCGGGCACCGGCGAGATCTACAGCGTCAGCGTCACCCGCCGCGCCGGCCCCATCCCCTACGCACTGGCCTTCGTCAAGCTCGACGAAGGCGTGACGATGATGAGCAACATCGTCGACTGCGACCTCGACGATGTGCGCATCGGCCAGCGCGTCAAGCTCGTCTTCAAGGCGGCCGACGACGGCGAGCGGGTGCCGATGTTCACGCCCGCATGAGGATGACGATGGATACGCTGACTTTCGAGGCCAGGGACGGCGTCGGCTGGATCCGCCTGACGCGGCCGAACAAGCGCAACCCCTTCGACGCCGAGCTGCGCGCCGAGCTGCTGGACGTGCTGGCGCAGGTGCGCGACGACCCCGCCGTTCGCGTGCTGGTGCTGGCCGGCAGCCCCGGCGCCTTCTGCGCCGGCGGCAACCTGCCGCTGCTGAAGGCCAACGCCGACGCCGGCCCGGCCTACTGGCAGCAGCGCGTGACCTCGGGCCTGCGCATGGCCAACGACCTGCTGACGCTGACGCGGCCGCTCATCGCCGTCGTCGACGGCCCGGCCTACGGCGCCGGCTTCGCGCTGGCGCTGATGGCCGACATCGTGCTGGCCTCGCCGCAGGCGCGCTTCGCGATGTCCTACCTCAAGCTGGGCCTGGTGCCCGACATCGGCCCGCTGTACCTGCTGCCGCGCATCGTGGGCCTGCAGCGCGCCAAGGAGCTGATGCTGTCGGCACGCGAGATCGACGCTGCCGAGGCCAAGGCGCTGGGCATCGTGATGGAAGTGCACGACAGCGCGCGGATCGAAGCGCGCGCGCAGGCCATCGCCGCGAGCCTGGCGCAGGCCGCGCCGGCCGCGGTGGCGCTGACCAAGGCCGCGCTCAACGTCTCGCTGGACAGCGACCGCGCCACCCTCTTTGCGCTGGAAGCCGCCAGCCAGGCGGCGGCCTTCGCGGCGCCGGAGCCGCTGCAGGCGCTGGACGCGATGCTCGCGCGCCGCGCGCCGCCGTACACCGGCTTGCCCAAGGACGGCGAATGACGACCCCGGCGCGCACGCTCGCCGGCAAGACCTTGTTCATCACCGGCGCCAGCCGCGGCATCGGCCTGGCGATCGCGCTGCGCGCGGCGCGCGACGGCGCCAACGTCGTGGTCGCCGCCAAGACCGCCGAGCCGCACGCCCGGCTGCCGGGCACCATCCACACCGCGGCGCGCGCGATCGAGCAGGCCGGTGGCCGCGCATTGCCGCTGGCGGTGGACATCCGGCACGAAGAGCAGGTGCTGGCCGCGGTGGAGCAGGCGGTGCAGGCCTTCGGCGGCATCGACATCGTCGTCAACAACGCCAGCGCGATCAGCAAGACCGGCACGCTGGAGACCGACCTCAAGCGTTGGGACCTGCTGCACGGCATCAATGCGCGCGGCAGCTTCCTGGTCACGCGCGCCTGCCTGCCGGCGCTGCTGAAGGCGCCCGACCCGCAGGTGCTGATGCTGTCGCCGCCGCTCAACCTGGAGGAGCGCTGGTTCGCGCCCAACGTCGCCTACTCGATGGCCAAGCTCGGCATGAGCCTGCTGGTGCTGGGCATGGCCGGCGAGTTCCGCGGCCGCGTGGGTTTCAACGCGCTGTGGCCGCGCACCTGGATCGGCACCGCGGCGATCCGCAACGTGGTGGGCGACGAGGCCCGGATGCGGCGCACCCGCAGCCCCGAGATCGTGGCCGACGCGGCGCATGCGATCCTCGTGCGCGGCAAGGACTTCAGCGGCCACTTCTGCATCGACGAGGCCGTGCTGCGCGAAGCCGGCGTCACTGACTTTTCTCGTTATGCCGACTGCCCCGACGACGAGCTGGTCCCCGACAGCTTCATCTGACGGGCGACGAGCGGCCACCGACTCGATCGCCTCAATACGAGCGCGGCAGCCCCAGCACGTGCTCGGCCACGTAGGCCAGGATCATGTTGCTGGAGATCGGCGCCACCTGGTACAGCCGGGTCTCGCGGAACTTGCGCTCGACGTCGTATTCGCAGGCGAAGCCGAAGCCGCCGTGCGTCTGCAGGCAGGCGTTGGCGGCCTCCCAGCTCGCCTTGGCCGCCAGGTGCTTGGCCATGTTGGCCTCGGCGCCCGCGGGCAAGCGGGCGTCGATCTTCTCGCAGGCGCGCCAGCGCATCAGGTTCGCGGCCTCGACCTCGATCAGCGCCTCGGCCAGCGGAAACTGCACGCCCTGGTTCTGGCCGATCGGGCGGCCGAACACCTGCCGTTCGTTGGCGTAGCGCGTCGCGCGCTCGATGAACCAGTAGCCGTCGCCGATGCACTCGGCGGCGATCAGCGTGCGCTCGGGGTTCAGGCCCTCCAGGATGACCTGGAAGCCCTCGCCTTCGGGCCCGAGCAGGTTCTCGTCGGGGATCTCCAGGTCGTCGAAGAACAGCTCGTTGGTCTCGTGGTTCACCATGTTGGCGATCGGCCGCAGGCTCAGCCCATGGCCCAAGGCCTGCGCCAGGTCGACGATGAAGCACGACAGCCCGGCGGTCTTCTTGTGCACCTGCTCCAACGGCGTGGTGCGGGCCAGCAGGATCATCAGGTCGCTGTGCTGCACGCGCGAGATCCACACCTTCTGGCCGTTGACGACCCAGCGCCCGTCCTTGCGCACCGCGCTGGTCTTCAGCTTGGTGGTGTCGCTGCCGGTGGTCGGCTCGGTCACGCCCATCGACTGCACGCGCAGCTCGCCGGCGGCGATCTTCGGCAGGTAGCGGCGCTTTTGCGCCTCGGTGCCGCGCCGCGTGATCGCGTTCATCACGTACATCTGGCCGTGGCAGGCGCCGGCGTTGCCGCCGCTGCGGTTGATCTCCTCCATGATCACCGAGGCCTGCGCCATCGACAGCCCGGGGCCGCCGTATTCCTGCGGGATCAGCGCCGCCAGCCAGCCGGCGCGGGTCAGCGCGTCGACGAAGGCCTCGGGGTAGCCGCGCTCGGCATCGATGCGGCGGAAGTACTCGTCGGGGAACTGCCGGCAGAGCTGGCGAACGCCGTCGCGAATGTCCTGGTAGGGGTCGGGTTGGTCGTACATGGTGACGCCATTCTCGCCCCAACCCAGCGCGGCGCAGCTCGCGCCGCCGCCGCCGCGCCTGCCGCTAATCGATTTTGATGTTAGCCTCGCGAATCACCTTGCTCCAACTCGCGTTCTCGTCGGCGATGCGGGCCGCGAACTGCTCGGGCGTGCTCGGCGCGGGCGTGGCGCCGGTGACCTCGAACTTGGCCTTCACGTCGGGCATCTGCAGCACCTTGACGATCGCCTCGTTGAGCTTGGTGATCACCGCCTTGGGCGTGGCCGCCGGCGCCAGCAGCCCGAACCAGACCTCGGCCTGGTAGTCCTTCAGCGTCTTCATGATGGGCTCGGCGCCCGGCGCCAGCGGCGACGGCTCGGGCGAGGCGACGCCGATCATGCGCAGCCGCCCTTCCTTGACGTACTGGTTCATCTGCGAGGTGGTGGTCGACAGCAGCAGCTTGACCTCGCCGGTCAGCAGCGCCTGCGCGATCGGCGCCGTGCCCTTGTACGGGATGTGCGTCATCCGGATGCCGGCCTGGCGCATGAACAGCTCGGTGGCCAGGTGGCCGAACGAGGCCGGGCCGGAGGTGGCGTAGTCGATCTTGCCCGGATTGGCCTTGGCATAGTCGATCAGCTGCGCCACGGTCTGCACCGGCAGCATGGGGTTGGTGATCAGCACCATCGGCTGCAGCGAGACCATCGAGATCGGCGCAAAGTCCTTGATGGTCCAGCCCGCGTCCTTGGACACGTGCGGCGTGATCGCCAGCGCGTTGTTGGGCATCAGCAGCGTGTAGCCGTCCGGCGCTGCGTTGGCCACCAGTTTGGTGCCGACGATGGCCGAGGCGCCGGGCTTGTTGTCGACCACGATGGGCTGGCCCAGCAGCTTGCCCAGCGGCTCGGCCATCACGCGCGCCAGCGTGTCGGTGGTGCCGCCGGCCGGATACGGCACGACGATGGTGATGGGCTTGGTGGGGAAGGCCTGCTGCGCCAAGGCGGTGGCCGGCAAGACGAAGGCGGCGGCGGCAATCGCCGTCACGATGGGGTGCTTCAAGGTTTGTCTCCTGGCGTGGTGGGGGCGATCAATGGGCTGCGGCTTCGGCGGCGGCCCGCAGGTGCAGCGCGCCGCACGCGACCAGCGCGTCGATCTGCACGCTGCTGCAGCCCAGTTGCTGCAGCAGCGCGGCGCCGTGCTCGCCCAGCTCGGGCACGCTGTCGCGCGCATGGGCCGGCGCGTCGCGGAAGCGGAACGCCGGGTTGGGCACCTGGAACGCGCCCGAGCCGTCGTGGATGGTCTGCATCACGCCGCGCTCGACGATGGGCGGCGCCTGCATCGCCTCGCGCACCGAGTAGTAGCGCGAGCAAGGCACGCCGCCGGCGTTCATCGCGGCCTCGCAATCGGCGGCGCTGCGCGTTGCGGCCCAGTCGTCCAGCAGCGCCATCAGCTCGCCCCAGTGGTGCTCGCGCGCATGGATGGTCGCGAATCGCGGGTCGCCGGTCCACTCCGGGTGGCCGGTGGCACGCGCCAGTGCCTCGAAGTTGTTCTGGCTGACCGGCGCCACCAGCAAGAAGCCGTCGCGCGCCTTGGTCGGCTGGTACAACGGCCGCCGGCGCTCGGCGGGGAACTGCGCCTCCTGGCATTCGTAGACCAGCATGCCCAGCATCGCGTCCATCAGCGAGAGGTCGATCTGCTCGCCGCGACCGGTGCGCAGCGCCTTGAACAGCCCCGCCTGCACCGCACCGAAGGCCAGCGACCCGCCCAACACGTCGGCGATGAAGATGCCGTTCTTCAGCGGACGCTCGATGCCGTCTTGATAGCTCAGGTTGGCGATGTCGAAGCCGCTGCCCGCGTGCAGCACCGGTGCGTAGGCGCTGCGCCCGGCCCAGGAGCCCGTCTGGCCGAAGCCCGAGATCGAGCAGTAGACGAGCTTGGGGTTGACCGCCGCCAGCGCCTCGTAGTCCAGCTTCAGGCGCTGCATCACGCCGGGGCGGTAGTTCTCGACCACCACGTCGGCACTGGCCGCCAGCCGCTTGACGAGATCGACGGCCTCGGGCTTCTTGAGGTCCAGCGCCAGGCTCTTCTTGCCGGCGTTGAGTTGCGCGAAGTAGGTGCTGCGGCCCTGGCGCGACGGCGGCCGGGTGCGGATGTGGTCGCCCTCGGGCGGCTCGATCTTGATGACCTCGGCACCGAGGTCGGCCATCAGCCGCGTGGCGTAAGGCCCCGACATCATCGCGGTGAAGTCGAGGACGCGAATGCCGTCGAGGATGCCGGCGGCGGCGTTGACGGGACGGGTCATCGCGCTTCAGGCCAGCGTCGATTCAGACACCGACAGCGCGGCCAGCCGGCTGCCGCCCAGGCTGTCGAGGTAGGCCGCATTCGAGGCCGCGCCGTACACGTACTTCTGAAGGTAGGCCTGCCAGCTCTCGGGCTTGGCGCTGGCCTTGACGTACTCGGCCAGGTGCGCCTCGTCTGCGCGGTGCAGCGTCGGCGACGCGGTGGGGTGCGCGCCCCACGGCGCCTCGACGACGGCATCGACCATCGCCGCCGGCAGCTTGGTCAGGTGGTTGTGGCGGCGGATGGTCTCCGGCGAGACGATGCGGTCGACCGAGACGATCACGCGCTTGCTGGCCTGCGCCAGCATCGCGTCGAAGAACGGCGGGCCCAGGTGCTGCACGTTGCCGTGGATGTCGGCCTGCTGGGCGTGGATGAAGCAGACGTCGGGCTTCACGGCCACCGCGGCCAGCATCCTGCGCTCGCCTTCCACGTGGGGCAGCGGCTTGTAGAAGTCGGGCGCGTGCTTCGGCAGGTCGGTGCCGAGGTCGGGGATGGGCATCCACGGCAGGTCGCAGATCGCGGCGCGCAGGCCGCCGGCGATGCCGGGGCCGTCGAGGTCGTGCACCTTCAGCGTGCCGGCCTCGGCCTGGCGGCGGAAGTGCGGCGCCAGGCCGAACTGCTCGAAGCTGATGAACACGCACACCGTGCTGCGCACGCAGCCGGCGCCGATCAGCAGGTCGGGCGCGATCGAGCTGGGCACGGGGATCAGGTCGAGGTTCTTCGCGCCCTTGCGGATCAGCGCGCGCACCAGCGCCATCGGCTGGGCATTGAAGATCCAGCCGCCGAGGCCGACGGACGAGCCGTCGGCGATGTCGGCAACGGCTTCTTCGAGGGAGATGAGTTTGTTCTGGCTCATGGGTGGGGTGCTCGCCGGCCGGTGTTCAGGGGAACTTCTTCTGCAGCGTGCCGCGCACGTCGACCTTGCCGCGCAGCAGCGCCAGCTCGGCGGCCGAGGGCATCACCGTGACCGGCGGCGTGCCTTCGACGACGAGGTCGAACGCAGTCGCGTCGCGCAGTTGCTCCAGCGTGACGCCGGGGTGCAGCGACTTCACGCGCATCGCCTTGGTGCCGGGCTGGAAATCGAACACGCCCAGCGGCGACAGCACCAGCTTCGGGCCGCCGGCGGGCAAGCCGGCACGCTCGCGCGAGTCGCCGCCTTCCAGGTGGCCGGGACCGCAGATGAAGTCCACACGCGGGCGGAAAGCGCTCTTGTCGTGCCGCGTCAGCACCACGTAGAAGCGCTTGGCCAGCCCGCACAGCGCGCTGATGCCCACGGTGCCGGGGCCGCGAACCTTGGGGCGCGCCTGGTCGCCGACGACGACGGTGTTGATGTTGCCGAAGCGGTCGACCTGCAGCGCCGAGAGGATCGCGAAATCGAAGAAGTGCACCTGCCAGTCGATGAAGTCGATCATGTTGGGCAGGTCCATCCAGGCCTCGGCCGACTCGATGTTCTCGAAGTCGGCGGTCGAGATCAGGTGGTCGCGCGTCGGGTTGACCATGCCGCCGGGACCGGAGATCCACCACAGCCGCGGCGCCTGCATCAGCCGCGCCAGGTTGCAGGCGGCGAGCTGGATGTCGGAGTTGGTGCCGATGATGACCTTCTCGCCATCGGCCATGTCGCGCGCCAGCAGCACGGCCAGCGTTTCACCCAGGGCCGGAGCCTCGTTCTCGGGTGCGTCGGAAATCGCCATGCGGGCGCCCTCTTTTGGTTGAACCATTGCTGACGATGCTAGGCAAGCGTCCGGCAACTGTCAACCGGCGCTGACCCGAGGCGGCCCGCGGGCAGGCGCCATGATGAAAAAGAGGACGCGGCGGCCAAGGCCGCGCGCAGCCGGCTCAGCCGCCGGCGGCCGCCTTGCGCGCTGCGGCCTTGGCCGGCGCCGCCGGCGTCGCGGAAGGGGCCGCCGCCAGCGGCTGCAGCCGCGAGAGGTAGGCCTTCTCCAGCCGCTTGAGCATGGTCTCCATCTCGGCCACCGCGGCGTCGACGTTGCCCTCTTCCAGGTGCTTCATGAAGCGGCGGCGCGAGGGCAGCGTGTAGGTGTTGTCGATCTCGCCGATCGAGCGGATGAAGTGCCGCAGCACCGTCAGCATCGCATCCATCATCACCGCCATGATGGGGTTGCCCGTCATGCGCGCCAGGATGCGGTGGAAGTCGAGGTTGAACTGCACGCGGCGGTCGAAGTCGCCCGCGGTCGCCGCCGCCTGTGCCTCGTCGATGTTGTGCTGCAGCTCGGCCAGGTCCTCGGGCGTCGCGCGCTGGCAGGCCTCGCGCACGATGACCGATTCCAGCCAGATGCGCGCCTGCGTCAGCTGCGCGGGGCCGATCTTGCCGACGTGGTACAGATCCATCAGCCCGGTGACGACCGCTTCGGCGCTGCGCTCGCTGATGAAGGCGCCGCCGCTGGCGCCCTTCTGCAGCCGGATCAGCCCGGCGTGCTCCAGCGAGCGCAGCGCCTCGCGCAGCGTGTTGCGCGAGACGCCGAACTGCTGCGACAGCGCGCGCTCCGACGGCAGCCGGCTGCCGACCGCCAGCCGCCCGGCGGCCAGTTCGGCGCGGATCTGCGCCGCGATCTCCTCGAAGGCGCGCGCCGAGCGGATGGCCTGGAAGCCGGCGGCGTCGGCATCGGTGCCCACAGGGGCAGCCGCGGTCTTGCGGGAGGTGGGCACGATGGCGGGCGTTGGCGCGTTGGACTCGCTTCGATGATAAGCAGCGCGGCGCAGCGGTCCAGGAATACAATGGTTCTACCTTATTTGAAAGCAACCTGCCGATGAACGCCGAAACGCCGCTGCCCACCGACGAAGACCGCGCGCTGCTGCGCGAGTCACTGCGCGGCTGGCTGGCCGAACACTGGCCGGCCGACACGGCGGGCCGCGATGCCGTCGATGCCGGCCGCCTGCGCGCCGTGTGGCGCGGGCTGGCGCAGCAGGGCCTGGCGAGCCTGGGCAGCCCGGGCACCGACCCCACCGAGCTGTCGTCGGGCGGCCTGCAGGAGATGCTGCTGGTGGCCGAGGAGCTGGGTCGCGCCGCCTGCCCGGCGCCGGTGATCGCGGCCACCGTGCTCAACCTCGCCGGCTGGCCGGCCGACGCGCAGCCGCCCGCGCTGGCCGCGATGCGCGACGGCCAGGCCTTCGTCGCGCTGGCCTTCGCGCAGGCCGATGGCGACGCCGGCGCCGGCCGCGTCGAGCTGCACGACGACGGCACGCTGAGCGGCCAGGTCGCTTGCGTGGAAGCCGGCGCGGCGGCCACGCACCTGGCCGTCGTCGCGCCCGGCGCACGGCTGGCGATCATCGACCTCGGTGCCGGCACCGCGGGCCGCGCCAGGCGCGAAGACCTCGTGCTGATGGGCCAGGAGCCCTCGACCGCGTGGCACTTCGATCGTGCGCCGGTCGCCGCGCTGTTCACGCTGGGCGCCGAAGCACTGGCGAGGCTGCGGGCCGCGTCGCGGCTGGGGCACGTCGCGCGCGCGATCGGCGCCGCGACGCGGGCTTTCGAGCTGGCGGTGGCCTACGCCGGCGAGCGGCGCCAGTTCGGCGTTCCGATCGGCAGCTTCCAGGCCGTGCAGCACAAGCTGGCCGATGTCCACATCGCGCTGCTCGGCGCCACGCTGACGGCGCGCCACGCGGCGCAGCAGCACGACCAGGGCTCGCCGCCATGGGCCGTGTTCGCCGATGCCGCCGCGGTGCTGGCCGGCGAGCAGTTGCGACAGGCCGCGCTGCAGATCCAGCACGCCTTCGGCGCCATCGGCTACAGCGAGGAGCACGAAGCGCCGCGCCACTTCCGCCGCGTGCACCTGGACCTGCTGCGCCACGGCGGCGCACGCCGCGCGCGCGAAGCGCTGGCCGCCTGGTACCTGGACGGGCTGCCGCGCACGCTGCCCGAGAGCGACCTCGGCGCCGCCGGCAACGCCTTGCGCGCCGAGGTGCGCGAGTGGCTGGCCCGCCACTGGCACGGCGAGCGCCAGGCCGCGCACGAGCGCCTGAGCTTCAAGCAGCGCGAGTACGACCGCGAGTTCGCGCGCGAGCTGGGCAAGACCGGCTGGATCGGCCTGGCGTGGCCGCAGCGCTTCGGCGGCCAGGGGCGCAGCGCCTTCGAGCAGCTCGCCTTCATCGAGGCCATGGAGCGCGCCGACGCGCCGCGTGCCGGCGCCCCGGTGCAGGCCGCGATGCTGATGGTGCACGGCACGGCCGAGCAACAGCAGCGGCTGCTGCCCGAGATCCTGCGCGGCGAGGCGATCTACGGCATGGGTTACAGCGAGCCCGACGCCGGCTCCGACCTGGCGGCGCTGCGCACGCGCGCCGAGCGCGTCAGCGACGAGCGCGGCGAGGGTTGGCTGATCAACGGCCAGAAGATCTGGACCACCACCTACTGGGGCGAGTACATGCTGCTGGCGGCGCGCACCAACCCGGCCGCGAAACCCAGGCATGCCGGCATCAGCATGTTCATCGTGCCGATGGACACGCCGGGCATCACCGTGCGCACCTCCGAGACGATGTACGGCGGCAGCTTCGCCAACGTCTTCTACGACGACGTGCGCTTGCCGCCGGATGCGCTGGTCGGCGCGGTCGACGGCGGCTGGCAAGTGCTGACCGGCGCGCTGGCCACCGAGCGTGGCTTCATCGGCGGCGGCATCGTGATGAAGGTGGCGCGCTCGTTCGAGCTGCTGTGCGAGCACGTGCGCCAGGCCGAGGTGGACGGCCGGCCGCTGGCGCAGGACCCCTTCGTGCGCGAGCGCATCGGCTCGCTGGCGGCGCAGATCGAGGCCGGCCGCCAGATGATGCTGCACTGCGCCGCGCGCGTCGTCGACGGCGAGACGCCGCCGGCCGACGCCGCGGCCAGCAAGGTCTATTCGGGCGAGCTGATGGAGCGCTTCGGCGAGGTCGCGCTCGACATCCTGGGCCTCACCGCCACCATCAGCGAAGGCAGCCCCGGCGCGCTGCTGCGCGGCCGCATCGAGCAGCAGCTGCGCCACTCGCTGATGTGGGTCATCAGCATCGGCACCAACGAGATCCAGCGCAGCCTGATCGCGCAGCGGGGGTTGGGGTTGCCGCGGTAGGGTGGATGATGCGGGCGGCGCCTATCACGACTTCTGCGACTTCTGCGACTTCTTCTTCACCTTCGCTTTCACGGGCGCCTGCGCGCCCGCATATTCATAGGCCGCGCCCCGGCCATGACCGATCAGGCGCACCGACTCCGTCTCGAGATCGTGGATCAGTCGGTTCACCTGCTGCCGCGTATAGCCGGTGACCGCACGCACCTCGGCGTTCGTCAAGCCGGGCTCGCCGCGGTGCCGGCGCTGCTTCAGCATGTTCAGCACCCGGGTCTTGGCCACGTCGGGGTCGATGCGCTGGTCGCGTTGCGCATCGCCCGCGCCTTCCAGCCGGCGGTGCAGCGCGGGCTTGAGCCGCCACCAGGTCCCGCGGCCGGCGCCGCCGCGTTCCAGGTAGCCGTAGAGCTGCACCATCTCGTCGAGGATGTCGCGCATCTCGGCGTCGCGGCGTTGGCAGCGTTCGGCGGCCGTGGGGGTGTCGATCTCGGCGTGGATCATCAGCCAGCGCAGCACCAGCAGATGGTCCACGTCCAGCAAGCGGCCGGCCTTGCCTTCGTCGGCGATGAAGCGGCGGAACGGGGCCGAGGTTTCCTGCCGCTTGAAGACCACGCGCACGGCGCTGGTCTCATCGACGATGGGCGGCGGCTCCTTGCCTTCGATCAGCATGGCCTCGAACATGCGGCCAATGCCGAGGTTGCTGCGGTTCACCAGCCGCAGCCTCGACAAGGCATGCACCAGCAGCGGGTTGCGGGCCAGCGGCGGGTGGTGAAGGATGTTGGCCGGCGTGATGCCGCCCACCAGTCCGCCGGGGTTGCTGATCTCCAGCTTGCGCGGGTACTGCTTCACCAGCACCGGGCTGGCCAGGCGCAGGTCCAGGTGGCACAGGGCGTTGAGCAGGGCCTCGCGCAGCGCCACCGTGGGATAGGCACGAAACTCCGGGTGCTGCAGGCCCAGTTCGACGGTGGTGATGGGGTTGTCGGCGTTGATGCGCGCTTCGAGGGCCTGCAAGGCCAGCGGCAGCGCCAACTCGCCGGTGTCGCGGCCGTCGGCGCGGTCCACGTAGGCGGTGGCGCTCTTCATGCGCTCGTGCGTCCAGCCGTAGTTGGGCAGGTGGCGCACGATGGCTTCGGCCTTGCCGGCCAGTAGCAGGCCGGCCCGGGTGAGGCGGCCTTCGCGCAGCACGTCCAGCGCGGCCAGCAGGTCCAGGTCGGTCTGGCGCAGCAGATCGTCAGGGGCCTGTTCCTGCCGGGCCAGGTCGCGCAGGCGCTCCAGCGCGGCGGCCGAGAGCAGCGACTTGACGGACGCGGGCACGGCGGCCGCGGTGACGTCGGATTCGCCGCGCTCGACCATCAGCCGGTCGCGCAGGTCGCCGGTGAGCGGCACGCAGTCTTTGCCCCGGCGCACGGTGCCGGCCCCGGCGGTGGTGGTGTACGGCGGCAGGCCACCGTGCACCTGCATCAGCAGCAGGCGGCCGGTGCCTTCGGGCACCGCGAGTTCCACGATCTCCGGTGTCAGCTTGGGCGCGGTGCGTTCGTAGATGTCGCGCTTCAACTGGTGCGGGTCGGCGGCGGCGGGCACCCCCAGGACGGCGTTGGCGCGGCCGGTGACGCGGTCGCGCACGCCCAGCACCACGGTGCCGCCGCCGCCATTGGCCATGCACACGGCCATGTCCACCGCCAGGCGCACGGCATGGCGGTCGTCGGCGGGCCATTCCTTGAAATCCAGGTCCTGGGCTTCCAGCGCGTCGGCTTGCACCTCGTCCAGCCGGCCCAGCAGCGCACGGACTTCGGTGAGTTCACGCATCGGCGTCGGGCTCCGGCGTTGACATCGATGAGCAGCACGCGCAGCGCCATTGATCCGCGTCGCGGCTGGCGACTTTCTAAATGTTTCGGTTACCGGAAATGTATCAGATGAATGTATGACGACACATTCCCGCCTTCTTCCACCTCATTCCACCCCTCACCGCGCCAGATCGCACAGCCGCTCCACCAGCAGCCGCGCCGATGCCGACAGCAGCGGCTCGGCCCGCGCCACCAGCACGAAGCGGCGCACGGCCCAGGGCTCGGCCAGCGGCACGAAGGCCAGGCGGCCGGCGCCGGCGTGCGGCGTGGCGGCCTCCAGCGGCAGCACCGCCAGGCCCAGGCCGGCGGCCACCAGGCGGCAGGCGACGTCGAGCGACGAGACCTGCATGCGGTGCTGCGGCAGCCGCCCCGCCAGCGCGGCCTGGCGGCGCAGCAGTTGGTCCATCTGGCCGCCGGGGGCGACGCTGATCGACGGCTGCTCCAGCGTGTCGGCAAAGCGCAGCGAAGGCCGGCGCGCCAGCGGGTGGCTGGGCGGCATCGCCACGCACAGCCGGTCCTGCCGGTAGGGCAGCACCTGCAGGCCCGACAGGTCGTTGATGCGGTCCCACAGCACGCCGAGGTCGGCGCTGCCTTCGCGCACGCCGCGCACGATGTCCGGGCTCATGCGCTCGTCCAGGCTGATGCGAATGCCGGGATGACCGGCCATGAACGCGGCCACGTCCTCGGGCAGGCTCTCGGCCAGCACCGAGGGGCTGGCCAGCACCCGCACGCTGCCCTGCACGCCCTGGCGGTAGGCGCTGAGCTCCACGCGCAGCCGGTCCAGGCCCGACAGCACCTCGCGCGCGCGTGCCAGCAGCGCCTGGCCGGCCGGCGTGGGCTCGACGCCGCGGCGGCGGCGGGTCAGCAGCGGCACGGCCATCTCGGCCTCCAGCGCGGCGATGCGCTTGCTCAGCGCCGAGGCCACCAGCGACTCGCGCGCGGCGGCGCGGGCAATGTTGCCTTCCTCGCAGACGGCGACGAAGTGCTGCAGCGAAACCGGGTCCAGCGGGCGCGTCATGACGTTCCCGATTGGAACGCAAGCCTTGACGAACCATCATTCGTGAAAGCCACGACTCACGCCTACAGTGCCGCCATGATCGACACGACCCAACCCGCCGTCACGATCCGCGACGTCGGCCTGCGCGACGGCCTGCAGATCCTGGCCCGCACCGTGCCCACCGCGCACAAGATCGAATGGCTGCACGCCGCCCACGCCGCCGGGCTGCGCGAGCTGGAGCTGGGCTCCTTCGTGCCGGCGCGCTTGCTGCCGCAACTGGCCGACACCGCGGCGCTGGTGGCGGCGGCGCGCGCACTGCCGGGCCTGGTGGCCTCGGTGCTGGTGCCCAACCTCAAGGGCGCGCAGGCCGCGATCGACGCCGGCGCCGATGCGATGCTGCTGCCGCTGTCGGCCAGCCACGCGCACAGCCTGGCCAACCTGCGCAAGACGCCCGACGAGGTGGTCGCAGAGATCGCCCGCATCCGCGCGCTGCGCGACGGCAGCGGCTCGCGCTGCCGGATCGAGGTCGGCATCAGCACCGCCTTCGGCTGCACGCTGCAAGGCCGCGTCGACGAGGACGAGGTGCTGCGCCTCGTGCAGGCCGTGCTGGACGCCGGCGCCGAGCGCGTCGGCCTGGCCGACACCGTGGGCTACGCCGACCCGCTGCAGGTGGCGCGGCTGTTCGCCCGCGCCTTCGAGGTGGCCGGCCCGCTTCTCTCCTGCGGCCACTTCCACGACACCCGTGGCCTGGGGCTGGCCAACGTGTTCGCGGCCTGGCAGGCCGGCGTGCGCCGCTTCGACGCCTGCGTCGGCGGCATCGGCGGCTGCCCGCATGCGCCCGGCGCCAGCGGCAACGTGGCCACCGAGGACGTGGCCTACCTGTTTGCCAGCATGGGCGTGCCCACCGGGCTCGACCTGGCCGCGCTACTGGCCTTGCGCGAGCGCCTCGCGCAGCGCTGGCTGCCCGGCGAGGCGCTGCACGGCAGCATCGCGCGCGCCGGGCTGCCGAAGACGCTGATCGAGGAGACGGCATGAACGACGCGGCTAACGCCACATCCACGCCGGCCCCGCAGCCGCTGCGCGGCCTGCGCGTGGTCGAGTTCACCCACATGGTGATGGGC
>CAYYDJ010000026.1:0-52052 GCA_964470565.1 uncultured Rubrivivax sp. | reverse complement strand
TGCCGTCCTCGACGGTGATCACGCCTTCCTTGCCGACCTTGTCCATCGCGTCGGCAATGATCTTGCCGATCGAGTCGTCGCTGTTGGCGGAGATGGCGCCGACCTGGCCGATCTCCTTGCTGGTGGTCGTGGGCTTGCTGGCCTTCTTGAGCTCTTCGACCAGGGCCGTCACGGCCTTGTCGATGCCGCGCTTGAGGTCCATCGGGTTCATGCCGGCGGCCACGTACTTCATGCCTTCGCGCACGATGGACTGGGCCAGCACGGTGGCGGTGGTGGTGCCGTCACCGGCGTTGTCGCTGGTCTTGGAAGCGACTTCCTTGACCATCTGCGCGCCCATGTTCATGAGCTTGTCCTTGAGCTCGATCTCCTTGGCGACCGACACACCGTCCTTGGTGACGGTGGGGGCGCCGAACGAGCGCTCGAGCACAACGTTGCGGCCCTTGGGGCCCAGGGTGACCTTGACCGCGTTGGCCAGGATGTTCACGCCCTCGACCATGCGGGCACGGGCGTCGGAACCGAAGACGACGTCTTTGGCAGCCATGTATTTATCTCCGAAAACAGTGAATGAGGATCAGTGGGGAGCCGAGCCCGATCCGGGTGTCCCGGTCAGGTCAGAGCCCCCGCGGGGGGGTGGCGGGCATCGCGGCGCCGCCGCGAGCGCAGCCTGGGGGCCTTATTTCTCGACCACGGCGAAGAGGTCCTCTTCGCGCATCACCAGCAACTCGTCGCCATCGACCTTGACCGACTGGCCGCTGTACTTGCCGAACAGCACGCGATCGCCGACCTTGATGTTCAGGACCACGAAGTCGCCCTTGTCGTTGCGCTTGCCGGGGCCGACGGCCAGCACTTCGCCCTGGTCGGGCTTCTCGGCGGCGTTGTCGGGGATCACGATGCCCGAGGCGGTCTTGGTTTCCTGCTCAAGGCGCTTGACGATCACTCGATCGTGCAACGGACGAAGCTTCATGAAGATCTCCTGTCGAATCACATAAGGACAAGGGTGCTTGATTAAGTGAGCACCCAATCACATGCTGCAACCGCAGCAAGCCGGAAAGGCTTGGCGGTCGTTAGCACTCAAGCTCTGTGAGTGCTAGCAGGCAAATTATAGGGGCCGAAGCCTCAGCTTCAAGACCCTGGTGAAAACCCGAAGTCCGAGCTCTCAATCGCGGCGGCCCCTGGCGTGGCGACCCGTCAGCGATTTCTTAAAAACCATCAAATTGTTTGTAGGGAACGCTAAACAACGGCCAGCCGCAGCCGAAAGCGCCAGCACGTGCCCGGCTGCTGTCGGGATTTCTCGATTCCACCCAACGACACAGTTGCCATGTTGCTGACGACCATGAGCATTTCCCAGCGCCTGTCCATCGGCTTCGGCCTGATCCTCGCCATCTTGGTGAGCGTCACGGTGATGGCCATCGGCAAGGTGCACGCGATCGAGACCGCGCTGCAGGCCAACGGCAAGGAGCACTCGCCGATCCAGCGCTACGCGATCAACTTCCGCGGCTCGGCGCACGACCGCTCGATCGCGATCCGCGACGTGGTGCTCAGCGCCACCGAAGGCGACCGCAGCCGCGAACTGGCCGCCATCGAGCAACTGGCGCGCTTCTACGCCGACTCGGCCGTGCCGCTGGACAAGCAGATCGCCACCTCGCCCGACGCCGCCGAGCTGCGCAGCCTGTACGGCGCCATCAAGGACATCGAGTCGCAGGCGGTGGCCACCACCAACGCCATCGCCGCCGCGGTGCAGCGTGGCGACACCAAGGCCGCGCAGCAGCAGCTCTGGGAGCAGGCCAAGCCGCAGTACG
The DNA here is from genome assembly GCA_964470565.1 of uncultured Rubrivivax sp. Lineage (GTDB taxonomy): Bacteria > Pseudomonadota > Gammaproteobacteria > Burkholderiales > Burkholderiaceae_C > Rubrivivax. Next base: position 50,253 of record CAYYDJ010000026.1, on the reverse strand, counting down.
TGCGCTGGCTGGCGGCGGTCAACAAGCTGATCGACTTCGAAGAGCAGCGCCTGCAGGCGAGCAACAAGCGGGCGCTGGACCAGGCCAGCAGCTTCCTGTCGGTGATGCTGGGCGCGCTGGTGCTGGCGCTGGTCATCGGCGCGGCGTTGGCGCTGATGATCTCGCGCGGCATCCTGCGCCAGCTCGGCGCCGAGCCCGAGGCGCTGCGCGCCGCCGCGCGCCGCGTGTCCGACGGCGACCTGGGCCCTGTGGCCGGCGCCGCGCGGGCGCCTGCAGGCAGCGTGCTGGCCTCGCTGGCCGCGATGCAGGAAGCGCTGGCGCGCGTGGTGGCGCAGGTGCGCGAGGCCTCCGACGCCATCGCCGCCGGCTCGGCAGACATCGAGGGCGGCAGCACCGATCTCTCGCGTCGCACCGAGGTGCAGGCCTCCAGCCTGCAGCAGACCGCGGCGTCGATGGAGCAGCTCAACGGCACCGTCAAGAGCAACGCCGACACCGCGCGCCAGGCCACCCAGCTGGCCGCGACGGCCAGCGTCGCCGCCGCGCGCGGCGGCGAGATCGTCGGCCAGGTGGTGGCGACGATGGACGAGATCAACGGCAGCTCCAAGAAGATCGCCGACATCATCGGCGTCATCGACGGCATCGCGTTCCAGACCAACATCCTGGCGCTCAACGCCGCGGTGGAGGCGGCGCGCGCCGGCGAACAGGGCCGCGGCTTCGCGGTGGTGGCCGGCGAGGTGCGCAGCCTGGCGCACCGCAGTGCCGACGCCGCCAAGGAGATCAAGGCGCTGATCGGCAGCAGCGTCGACAAGGTGGAGGCCGGCGCGCGCCTCGTGGGCGACGCCGGGCGCAGCATGGACGACATCGTCGACCAGGTGCGCCGCGTGTCCGACCACATCAACGAGATCAGCAACTCCACCGCCGAGCAGACCGAGGGCATCGGCCAGGTCAGCGACGCGGTCGGCCACCTCGACAGCGCCACGCAGCAGAACGCCGCGATGGTGGAGCACAGCGCCGCGTCCGCCCAGCGCCTGCGCCAGCAGGCCGACCGCCTGGCCGAGGTGGTGGGCACCTTCCGGCTGGGCTATCAGGGCGGCGGCCAGGAGGCCGTGGCGGGTTGAAGGCAGCCGCCCGGCGCCGTCAGGCGCGCCGCGCGGCGCCGGGCGGCGTCTGCAGCGGCGCCGGCAGCGTCAGGCCCAGGGCCGGCAGGCGCTGTTCGATCGTCGACATCGGCGGGCCACCTTTGGGTTGAACGGGCCCCGGACGCGACATCGGTCAGCGCTGCCAGAATCGCGCGCCATGAGCGCATCCCCTGCAGGCATCTTGATCATCGGCGCCGGCCAGGCCGGCCTGCAGGCCGCCGAGGCGCTGCGCGCCGGCGGCTACGAAGCGCCGGTCACCCTGCTGGGCGACGAGGCCCACGGCCCTTATCACCGGCCGCCGCTGTCCAAGGGCTGGCTGGCCGGCGAGGTCGACGCCGCGCAGCTGGCGATGCGCGCGCCCGAGGCGCTGGCGCGCAAGCACATCGTGCATCGCAGCGGCGCGCGCGTCGAGGCGATCGACCGCGCGGCCCGGCAAGTGACGCTGGCCGGCGGCGAGCGGCTGCCCTACGACGGCCTGGTGCTGGCCACCGGCGCGCGGCCGCGAGCGCTCACGCTGCCCGGCGCCGACGCGCCCAACGTGCTGGCGCTGCGCACGCGCGCCGATGCCGAGGCCATCGCCGCCGGGCTGCAGGCTTGCCGCGCGCAAGGGCTGCCGCTGGTGGTGATCGGCGGCGGCTTCATCGGCTTGGAGGTGGCGGCCACCGCGCGCAAGCTGGGCGTGGCCGTCACGGTGCTGGAGATGGCGCCGCGGCTGCTGGGCCGCGTGCTGGTGCCGCTGCTGTCGGACTGGTTCGCCGAGCTGCACCGCGGCCACGGCGTGGACGTGCAACTCGGCGTCGGCGTGCAGGCCATCGAGCAGCAAGGCGGCCGCGCGCTGGCGGTGCTGGGCAGCGCCGGCCAGCGCTGGCCGGCCGGGCTGGTGGTGGCCGGCATCGGTGTGCAAGCCAACGACGAGCTGGCGCGCGCCGCGGGGCTGGACTGCGAGCGCGGCATCGTCGTCGACGACTGCGCGCGCACCGCCGACCCGGCGATCGTCGCCGCCGGCGACTGCACCGCACGGCGGCTGGCGGACGGCAACCTGCTGCGGCTGGAATCGGTCAACAACGCCACCGAGCAAGGCCGCAGCGCCGCCGCGGCGCTGCTGGGCCAGCCGCGGCCCATCGTCGCCACGCCCTGGTTCTGGTCGGACCAGCACGATCACAAACTGCAGATGGCCGGGTTGGCGATCGGCGGCGCCGCGCAGACGGTGCTGCGCGGGCGGCTGGACGCGCCGTCGTTCTCGCTCTGGCACTTCGACGCCGCGGGGCGGCTGCTGGCGGTCGACACCGTCAACGCGGCGCGCGAGCACCTGCTGGCGCGCAAGCTGCTGGACGCCGGCCGCGCGCCGACGCCGGACCAGGCGGCCGATGCGGGCTTCGATCTCAACGGGCTGCTCGGGTAGCATCGCGCGCCTTTTCGGAACGCCCGCCATGATGAAGAAGAAGCTGCTGCCTGCCCTGTCCGCCGCGTCTGCGGTGTCTGCGGTCTCCGCTGCCGTCGCGTTCGGCGCGGCGCTGCCCGCCGCGGCCCAGCAGCCGCCGCCCGCGGCCGCCGCCGTGCCGGCCTCGGCCGCCTCGGCGCCGGCTTTCTCCGTGCGGCCCGAGGTCGGCAAGGCACTCAACGAGGCGGTGGAGCTTTACCGCGCCGGCAAGGTGGCCGACGCCAAGGCCAAGATCGAGCAGGCGCAGGCCGCCACGGCGCAGCCGCTGCCCGCCGAGCTGACCGTGATGCACCGCCTGCGCGGCCTGTTCGCGCTGCAGCTGGACCAGACGGCCGAGGGCGTCCAGCAACTCGAAGCCGCGCTGGCGATCAACGCCCAGCCGCCCAGTGAGACGCTGAGCTGCAAGGAGGCGCTGGCGCGCGGCACCTTCAACCTCAAGGCCTACCCCAAGGCCGCCGACTGGGCGCGCCAGGCCATCGCCGATGGCAGCAAGTCGGCCGCGATGCAGTCGGTGCTGGTGCGCGCCACCTACCTGCAGGACGACTATGCCGGCACCGTCAAGCTGCTGCAGGCGCAACAGCAGCGCGACGGCAAGCTCAGTGTCGAAGACCTGCGGCTGCTGGCCTCGGCCTACGGCCAGCTCAAGGACGATGCCAACTACGTGCGCCTGATCGAGACGCTGCTGCGCGAGCACGGCCGCACCGAGTACTGGCCCGACCTGGTGTCGCGCGTGCAGCGCGCCGGCAACTGGCAGACGCGCTGGGACATCGACGTCTACCGGCTGCGCATGCAGCTGGGCCTGATGGAAGAGGCCGACGACTACCTCGTGCTGGCCGACCTCGCCGCCAAGGCCGGCTTGCCGGCCGAGGCGCAGAAAGTGCTGGATGCCGGCTTCGCCAAGGGCCTGCTGGGCAAGGGCCCCAAGGCCGGTGAGCAGGAGAAGTTCCGCGCCGCGATGGCCAAGGCCGCCAACGACGACCGCTCGACGCTGGCCGCTGCCGCGGCGCGGCCGCCGGCGGTGGGTGATGCGCGCGCCGCCGCCGCCACCTTCAACACCGGCAGCGCGCTGGCCGGCGCCGGCCAGGTCGAGCGCGGGCTGGAGCTGATGAGGGCCGCGCTGGCCGGCCCGCTGCCCGACCCCGCGCAGGCCCGTTTGCAGTATGGCGAGGCGCTGCTGCGCGCCGGCCGCAACGCCGAGGCCGCCGAGCAGTTCAAGATGCTGGCCGACCACCCGGCGCTGGGCCTGCTGGCGCGGCTGTGGCAGCAAGCCGCCATCGCGCCGCGCAAGGCCTGAGCCCGCACCCCGCCGCCGTCTGTCTGGCGCTGCCGCGGCCTTGAACGCATCCGCCGACGAAGCCGCCGCGCGCGAGCGGGCCGCGCTGATCGTGATCGCCGCCGGCGTGGCCGCGGCACTGCACGTCGGCAAGCTGCCGCCGGCCATTCCCGCGCTGCAGGCGGCGTTGGGGCTGTCGCTGGTGCAGGCCGGCTTCCTGCTGTCGCTGGTGCAACTGGCCGGCATGAGCGCCGGCGTCGCTTTCGGCGTGCTGGCCGACGGGCTGGGCCTGCGCCGCAGCCTGATCGCGGGCCTGGTGCTGCTCGCGCTGGCCAGCGCCCTGGGCGGCGTGGCCACCGGCGTGGCGATGCTGATGCTGCTGCGCGCGCTGGAAGGCTTCGGCTTCCTGCTGGTGGTGCTGCCCGCGCCGGGGCTGGTGCGCCAGCTCGTGCCGCAACAGCGCCTGTCGCGCGCGATGGGCCTGTGGGGCGCCTACATGCCGGTGGCCACCGCCGGCGCGCTGCTGCTCGGGCCGCTGGTGATCCTGGGCTTCGGCTGGCGCGCCTGGTGGTGGACGCTGGCGGCGCTGTCGGCGTTGATGGCCTGGGTCGTGCTGCGCCGCGTGCCGGCCGCCACGGCCGGGCCGCGGCCGGCGACGCTGCTGCCCTGGACGCAGCGCCTGCGCCACACGCTGGCCGCGCCCGGCCCCTGGTTGCTGGCGCTGAGCTTCGCCTGCTATTCCGGACAGTGGCTGGCGGTGGTCGGCTTCCTGCCCACCATCTACGCGCAGGCCGGCGTGGCGCCGGCGCTGGGCGGCGTGCTGACGGCGCTGGCCGCTGGCGTCAACGTCATCGGCAACGTCGGCTCGGGGCGGCTGCTGCAGCGTGGCTGGCCGCCGCCGCGGCTGCTGGCAACGGGCTTCGTCACGATGGCGCTGGCCGCGCTGCTGGCCTTCGGCGACTGGGGCCAGCCGCCGCCGCTGCGCTACGCGGCGGTGCTGGCCTTTTCGGCGGTGGGCGGGCTGGTGCCGGGCACCTTGTTCGCGCTGGTGGTGCGGCTGGCGCCGGGCGACCACACGCTGTCGTCGACCGTCGGCTGGATGCAGCAGTGGTCGGCCCTCGGCCAGTTCGCCGGCCCGCCGCTGGTGGCCTGGCTGGCCAGCCGCGTCGGCGGCTGGCAGTACACCTGGGCGGCCACGGGGCTGAGCGCGCTGCTGGGCCTGCTGCTGGTGCAGCGCATCGCGCGGGCGCTGGCCAAGGGGCGCCCGGCGGCCTGATCCGGCGGGGCCGGCGGCGCATCATGCGAACCCTCGTTTGCCGACCTCGCCAAGGACCCCGCCATGCGCTTGCCGATCCGCCGCCGCGAGGCGCCGCCGCCCTTCGAGACCGTGGCCGCGGTCATCACCGACGCCGCCGGCCGCGTGCTGCTGGTGCGCAAGCGCGGCTCGGCCTTCTTCATCCAGCCCGGCGGCAAGCGCGAGACCGGCGAGACCTCGCTGCAGACCCTGGCGCGCGAGCTGCGCGAGGAGCTGGGCGTGCGCCTGCGCAAGGCCGGCGCGCAGCGGCTGGGCTGCTTCGAGGACGCGGCCGTCAACGAGCCCGGCCGCCGCGTGCGCGCCGAAGCCTACCGCGTGCGGGTGGACGGCGCCCCGACGCCCGGCGCCGAGATCGAAGAGCTGCTGTGGCTGGACCCGGCGCCGCCGCACCCGGTGCCGGTGGCGCCGCTGAGTGCCGGCCACATCCTGCCGGCGCATCGGCGCATGCCCTGAGGCTTGTCGTCAGCCGCGCCGGCGCAGCAGCCGCGCGTGCATCGGCCGCACGAAGTGGGCGCCGTCCGCGCCCCGATGCGGCTCGAAGGCGGCGCGCACCTGGGCCAGCTTGGCGTCGTCGATGCGATGGTCGGCGAAGGTCGGGCGCATCATGCGCTGCTCGAAGCTCGCGAAGTCGGCAAAGGACACCGGCATCTCGAAGCGGGCCTCGCGCACCGCCTCCCAGTCGTCGCCCCGCAGCGCGGCGTCGACCGCGGCCTGCGCCGCCTCGCGCACCGCGCGCTCTTCGTTGTAGAGCTTGACGATGTCGTTCAGCGCGCCGGCGTAGACCGGCTCCGACACGTACAGGTGCCCACCGGGGCGCAGCACGCGTGCCGCCTCGGCCAGCGCCTGGCCCATCAGCGGCCGCGGCACGTGGTGCAGCGACTTGAGCATCAGCGCCAGGTCGAAGCCACCGTCATCGAAAGGAATGGCCTGCGCGCCGGCGGCGACGAAGCGGATGCCCTGCGCCGGTGCCGCCAGGTTCTTGGCGTGCTGGCGCTCGTCGACTTCCAGCGCGGTGACGCTGGCGCCCGCGAAGCGCGCCACCAGGGCGCGCGCCAGCGCCGCGGCGCCGCAGCCCAGTTCGATGACTTGCGCGCCTTCCAGCGGCACCCACTCGGCCAGCAGCTCGAGCTCGTCGTCCAGCAGCGGCGGCGGTGCGATGCTCACCGCCGGCGGCTCAGGGCTTGGCGGGGACGGTCGCCGGCTTGACCGGCGCCGCGTCGGTGGCCGCCGGCGCCGGATCGGCGGCGCGCGAGGGCGACAGCGCCGCCAGCGCCAGCGCGGTGCTGACCAGGGCGACCAGCAACACCAGCACTTGCAGGATGGGCGGTTTGTCGGAGCGCTTGGCCATGATGGGCGGTGGACGGTTCGGGTCGCAACGGAACAGGCCCGAATTCTTCCACCAGCCCCGGTTCCGGGCCTAGGCTTCCAGATGAAACAAGGCTCAGGAAAACCCCGGGCGTCGCGGCGGGGCCACAGCGTGGCCCCGCTGGCTAACTTGCGCGATCAACGGACGGTGTAGCCCCGTCCTTCCAGGCAGGCGGCGCGGGCGCGCTGGTAGTCGCCGCGCGCCGCCGTCGACAGCGTGACGCTGCCCTGCCCGGTGGCCACGCCGGTGGGATCGAACCCCGACTGCGACACCGCCCAGCGGTGGCACTCGTACTCGTCGCTGGCCTGCTGCTGCGCGCTCTGGCCCTGGCGCGGGTAGACGAAGGTCTTGTCCGGCGTCGTCGCCACCACGTCGGGCTGCGCCACCGGGGCGGCCACCACCTCGTAGCCGTCGCTGCCCACCAGCGGGCGGTAGTAGCTGCCGTTGACGTAGAAGTACGTGAGGCCGCCGATCACCAGCGCGGTGCGCCAGCTCGGCAGGTCGTGGATCACGATGCCGATCGGCGGCCGCACCGTCACCCAGCCGCGCGCGCCGGGCGTGGCCCAGATGCCGTCCCAGTAGCGGTAGCCGACGCCGCCCCACCAGACCGGGGCCGGCGGCCGCGGCGGCGGCAGCACGATGCGGCCGGGCGCCGGGTAGTAGTGGTTGTGGCCGTTCGCGCCGTCGTACCAGCGGTCCGGGCCGGGGCCGCGGTCGTGCCCGCGGTCCGGGCCCGGGCGCCCGTGGTCGTTGTGCTGCGGCGTGGGCCGTTCCATGCGCGGCGGCGCGGGTCGCTCCACCCGCGGCGGCGGGCTCGGGCGCTCGATGCGCTCGGGCCGGTCCGGCCGGTCGGGGCGATCCTGGCGGCCGCCGCCACGGTCGTCGGGCGCGGCCAGCGCCGGCGCCGCGACGGCGGCGGCCAGCAGGGTGATCAGCAGGGCACGGGTCTTCATGGTCCTCTCATCCCACGGTGTAGCCGCGCGACAGCATGCAGGCGCCCATCGCGCGGCGGAAGTTGTTCAGGGGCGCCTGGCTGCGCGCCATCGCGGCGTCGTACCGCGCCTGCGCCGCTTCGCTGGCCTGCGCGCGTGCGTCCTGCGAGGCGGCGCCCATCAGCGCGCCGAAGACGGCGCCGATCACCGCGCCCTCGCCCGCGTGGCGCGAGCCGGACACCGCTGCGCCGACGATGGCGCCGGCGGCGGCGCCGCCCACCACCTCGGCGCCGTCGCGCGGCGCGGGCGGCGGCGGTGCCGACCACGGCCGGCTGACCGGCGTCATGCCGGGGTCGACGCCGCTGTCGCGCACCGCGTAGCGGTAGCACTCGTAGCGGTCGCGGTCCTGCCGCTCGGCGCCCTGGCCGCGCTCAGGGTAGAAGTACATCGGCGGTGCGGCCGGCGCGGCCACCTGCGCCGGCGGCGGGCCGTAATAGGGCCGTTGGCGCGCCGGCGCGACCACGCAGCCGGAGAGGGTGACGGCCGCCGTCGCCAGGGCCGCTGCCGCCAGGCCCAGCCGGCGCGGTCGGCAAGAAGAGGGGATGTGCAGGTCCATGCCCGCACAACGTGCCGGCGCCGCGGCCGGTTGGCGGCCCGGATGTGAAACTGTGCAAAGCCCGGCGTCGCGGTCAGTTGGCATAGAAGGCATACCCCACGAAGATGGCGCCGGCCAGGCCCACGAGGTCGGCAAACAGCCCGCAGGCCAGCGCGTAGCGGGTTTGCTTGATGTTGACGCTGCCGAAGTACACCGCCAGCACGTAGAAGGTGGTCTCGGTCGAGCCCTGGATGATGGCCGCCAGCCGGCCCTGGAAGCTCTCGACGCCGTAGGTCTTCATCACGTCGATCATCAGCCCGCGCGCGCCGCTGCCCGACAAGCTCTTCATCAACCCCACCGGCAGCGCGGGCACGAAACGCGTGTCCAGGCCCAGCGCGGCGACGGCGGCGCTGATGCCGGCCATCAACAAGTCCATGCAGCCGGTGCTGCGGAAGACCGAGATCGCCGCCAGGATCGCGATCAGGTACGGGATGATGGTCACCGCGACGCCGAAGCCCTCCTTCGCGCCGTCGACGAAGGCCTCGTAGACGTTGATGCGGCGCCAGGCGCCGGCGGCGACGAACAGCACGATGACGCCGAAGATCACGCCGCTGCCGATCAGCCCCACCGCGTCGGCCATCGCCTTGGGCGGCAGCCCGCGCAAGGCCAGGTACAGCCCCGCCAGCAGCGCCGCGAAGCCGCCGAAGAAGGCCAGCAGCGGCGCCTGCCACAGGCGGATGCGCTGCATCCAGGCGACGGCCACCAGCCCGGCGCAGAAGCTGATGAAGGTGCCGATCAGCGTCGGCAGGAAGATGTCGGCCGGATTGAAGCCGGCCGCCACGCCCTGCTCGACCGCGATGCTCTGGCGGATCGCGATCACCGAGGTCGGGATCAGCGTGATGCCCGCGGTGTTGAGCACCAGGAACATGATCATCGGGTCGCTGGCCACGTCCTTGCGCGGGTTGATCTCCTGCAGCTCGCGCATCGCCTTCAGGCCCAGCGGCGTGGCCGCGTTGTCCAGCCCCAGCATGTTGGCGCTGAAGTTCATCACGATGCTGCCGCCGGCCGGGTGGCCGGGCGGGATGGCGGGAAACAGGCGCCGGAACAGCGGGTCCATCGCGCGCGCGAAGAGCTGGATCATCCCGGCCTGCTCGCCCACCTTCATCAGCCCCAGCCACAGGCTCATGATGCCCACCAGCCCCAGGCTGATGTCGAAGCCGGTCTTGGCGGTGTCGAACAGCGCCGTCAGCACCTTGCTGAAGATCAGCACATCGCCTTGCGCCAGGCGCACCAGCGCGACGACGAAGCCGATCAGGATGAAGCCGACCCAGACGAGGTTGAGGACCATCGACTGAGCATAGCGGCCGGGCCGGCCCTGGCTTCAGCGGCCGAGCAGCCGTTGCAGCGCGCCGCGGTAGATGCGGTAGACCGGCGCGAGGCTGGCCAGCGCCACGCGCTCGTCGCTGGCGTGGATGCCTTCGCCGCGCAGCCCGTAGCCGCACAGCGCCGGCACCTGCAGCGAGGCCAGGTAGTTGCCGATGTTGGAGGGCCCGACCACGCGCGTGGGCAGCGCCACGCCATGCTCGTCGGCACCGGCAGCGCGCAGCGCCTGCACCATCGGATGCTGATCGGGCACGCGGTAGGGCGGCCAGCCGGCGATCCACTCGATGCGCGTCGGCGCGGCCTGCGGCCATCGCGCGTCGTGCTGCTGCACCGTGGCGGCCAGCAGGCGGCGCGCGTCGGCGTCGGGCAAGGCCGACGTCAGCCGCAGGTCCAGCCGCAGCTCGCAATGGTCGGGCACCTGGCTGAAGCCGGGGCCGCCGCCATCGATGCCGGTGATCGTCAACTGCGGCGGCAGGCCCAGCTCCGCATCGGGCCCCGGCAGCGGCAGCGCGGCCAGCGCGCCGCCCAGCGCCAGCGCGCGCTCGATCGCGTTGACGCCGCGCGACTCGGCGGCGCCCGAATGCGCCGCGACGCCGGCGATCTGCAGCCGCGCGCGCAGGAAGCCGCGGCCGCCGGTGACGATGGCGTCGTCGCCGGGGTAGCCGATCACCACGACGTCGGGCCGCGGCGGCGGCTCGGTGCCCAGCGGGCGGCCGAAGAAGGCGCGCGCGCCACCGAAGCCGCCGCTGTGCTCGTCGAGGTCGAACAGCACGCCCAGGCGGCCGGCCATCGCCTGCGGGCCGCGCGCGGCCCATTCCTGCAGCAGGTGCGCGAACAGCGCGACGCCGCCTTTGGAATCGGCGCTGCCGCGGCCGTACAGCCAGCCGTCGGCCTGGGCCGCCGAGGTCGGCGGGTGCGTCCAGCGCGCGGGGTCGCCGAAGTCGGCGGTGTCCAGCGTCGCGTCCAGCACGATCCAGGGGCCGGGCTGCTGGCCTCTGACTTCAGCGTACAGGCCCAGCGCCTGGCCGGCCTCGCCTTGCAGGCGCTGGAAGGGCAGGCGGCGCTCGCTGAACCAGGCTTCGATGGCGCGGGCCACCGGCGCCAGATCGTCCTCGCTGGCGCGGCTGGGCGTGCGCACCAGCGCGCCGAGCAGCTCGACGATCGATGCCAGAGGGACGGCGGCAGCGTTCATGCCGCCGATTCTGGCCCTCGCTCAGCGCACGCCGGCGGCGCCGCCGCGCAGCACTTCGAACAGCTGGTGCTGCTGCGGCTGCGTGCGCGCCACCCAGTCGTCGAAGCGCGCGCGCGCCGCGGCGCCCCAGCGGCGGTAGACGAACCAGCCGACGGCCGCCACCAGCGCCAGGCCGATCAGTGTCTTGGCCGCGCGCGCCCAGGCCACGACGACCGCGATGCCCATGCCCAGCGCCACCCACTTGAACCACCAGTGGCCGGGCGTGGTCATCGCGTTGATCAGCGCGCACAGGCCGACGACGAACAGCGCCTTGAAGGGCATGACGACCGCGTCGACGAGGTTGCCGGCGGGGCGGGTGATGGCACGGATCGGGTTCATGGCGGTCAAGGCCTCCTTGGCGCTGCGGGTGTGAAGTCCAGGCCTGCAGGCTAGGGCTCGCGCCTGCCCGCAGCCAGCCTCAAGGGACGAACGGTGGCCGGCGGCGACGAAACGTCAGCCGGCGGTCGCCAGCCGTCCATGCCGGTCCAGCCAGGCCAGCACGTCCTGGTGCCACTGGCGCGAGTTGCGCGGCTTCAGCACCCAGTGGTTCTCGTCAGGGAACCACAGCAGCCGCGCGTCCACGCGGCGCGCCTTCAGCGTGTTGTACAGCGCCAGGCCGTTGCCGTCGGGCACGCGGTAGTCCAGCGCGCCGTGGGTCACCAGCGTCGGCGTGACCATGCCATCGGCGGCGGCGTGCGGGCTTTGGCGCAGCACGCGCACCAGGTCGTCCCAGTACCAGCCGCCGAGGTCGTGGCGGCGCGTGGCCCAGGAATCGGCGGCGAAGGTGGCCACGCGGTCGAACACGCCGGCATGGCAGACCAGCGCCCGGTAGCGGCCCGGCGCCGCGCGGCCGTTGAGCCACGCCGTCATGAAGCCGCCGTAGCTGCCGCCGGCGGCAAACAAGCGCCGGCCGTCGGCCCAGGGCTGCTGCAGCAGCCAGTCGCTGGCGGCCTCGATGTCGTCGAACTCCAGCGCGCCCAGCCGGCCCTTGATGCTGCGCTTGAAGGCGTGGCCGAAGCCGCTGCTGCCGTGGTAGTTGACCTGCGCGACCACGTGGCCTTGCGAGGCCAGCACGTGGGTGTTCCAGCGCCAGCTCCAGGTGTCGCCGGCGGCGACGAAAGGCCCGCCGTGGATCACCTGCAGCAGCGGATGGCGCCGTCGGCGGTCGAAGCCCGGCGGGACGGTCAGCCAGACCTGCACGGGGTCGCCCTGCGCGCCGGTGATCGCCACCGCCTCGGCGGCGCCGAGCCGATGGCCGGCGAGCTGGCGGTCGTTGAACGACTCGATGCGCCGCGGCGCCGCCGTGCCGCGCTGCACCCAGACCTGCGGCGGGTGCGAGGCGCGGTCAACCAAGGTCAGCAACACCGGCGGCGCGTCGTTGCGACCCTCGGCGAGGTCGGCGAGGTCGAAGCCCTGCACCCAGCCGTGCTCGGCGATGACCTCGAAGCGGCCGTCGCCATCGCCCTCGTCGACCGCGCAGCGCCACAGCGGGCAACGGCCCTGGCGCTCGGCGGCCAGCAGCAGGTGGCGGCCGTCGGCGGTCCAGCGCAGCGGCGATTCGGTCTCGAGATCCCAGCGCACGCCCAGCGGTCGCCAACGCAGCCGGGTCTTGCCGCGGCCGCCATCCAGCGTCAGCAGCGCCGGCCGCCAGGGAGCCGTGGGGTCGGGGCCCTCGCGCGCGGCCAGCATCGCCAGGCGGCGGCCGTCGGGCGCGTAGCGCGGCTGCGCGAAGCTCCACTCGGCGTCGTCAACCAGCGTGCGCGTGCGCCGCGTCGCCAGGTCCATCTCCACCAGCACCTGCCGGTTGCCGCTGACCTTGACCGGCGCCGGGTCGCAGACGAAGGTGACGCGGCGGCCATCGGGGCTGATGTCGAAGCTCTCGGCCGTGCTTTCGCCGCGCGGCAGCTCCCAGGCCGTGCCTTCGAACAGGTCCTGCACGCGGCCGCTGCCCAGGTCCAGCCGCAGCAGGTGGCGGACGCGGCCCTGCGGATGGTTGTGGTCCCATTGGCGGTACTGCGCTTCCTCGGTGACATAGCCGCTGTCCTTGCGCTCGCGCCAGGCCTTGTAACGCCGGGATTGGGCGGCCATGCCTTTGAGCTGTGGCCAGACCCAGGCCGTGAACAGCACGCCGCGGCCATCGGGCTGCCAGCGGAAAGCCTCGATGCCCAGGGCCACCTGGCTGGCGCGCTGGGCCTCGCCGCCGTCGGGCGCGATCAGGTAGAGCTGCGGCTCCTCGTCCTTGCGGCCCTGCTGCTCGCGGCTGCCGATGAAGGCGATGCGGTCGCCGCGCGGCGACCAGGCCGGCTGCGCGGCGCGGCCGTCGGCCGTGGTCAGCCGGCGCGGCGGGCGCTGCCCTTCGGCGTCCAGCAGCCACAGCGCGGTGCGGCTGCGGTTGGCCTCCAGGTCGCCACGGGTCACCGTGCAGACAGCACTGCGGCCGTCGGGCGACAGGCTGGCGGCGGCCAGGCGGTCGAGCTGCCAGAGGTCGTCGATGGTCAGCGGGGGCGGCTGGTCGCTGCGAGGCTTGCGGTCCTTCATGCGGACCGCACTGTACGCAAGGTCGGCCTCGGCCCTCAGTGCCGCGGCGCGCTGGCGGCCACGCGCGCGCGGCAGGCCTGGCGCTGCGACTTGCTCTTGATGGCTGTACAGCGTGCGGCGTCGTCATCGATGCCGCCGGGCACCGTGGCAGCCGCGGCTGCCGATGCCGCCGGGCCCGCCGCGCGGCGGCCGGGCAGCGGCACGGCGATTTGCGGCACCGCCGGCTTGTCGGGCCCCAGCTCGCCCGGCATGCGGGCACGTTCCGCGGCCTGCACGGCCGGGCTGCCGCCGGCGGCCTCCGCCGCGGCGCCCGGCCCGCTGGCGCTTGCAGCGGCGGCACGCGCGGCGTTCGGCGCTGGCTTGGGTGCGTTCTGCGCAGCAGCGGCCAAGCTGAAGGCGGCCACGGCAGCCGCCGCCCAGACGGTGAACAGGTGCTTCATGGCTGATCGTCCGGCAAGGGTGAGAAGACGAGGAGGCTGGCCCAGCTTGCCCGACCGCGCGCGGCGGCGCTGTAGGAGGCCGCCGGCGGCGGCTGTCGGCGCTTGCCTGCGTTTGCCGACGCTCGCCGGCGCATGCCTTCGCCTGCCGTCAGCAGCGCTCGAAGTCGATGTGCCCTTGCTCCGGGTCCACCGCCAGCAGCCGCAGCCGCGGCGTGTCGCCGACCTCCAGCCCTTGTTCGCCGCGCACCACGCGGCCTTCGACCAACGGGCTGGTGATGCGCGCGAAGGTGCCCTTGCTCGGCGTGCCGGTCACCAGGCCATCGAAGCACTCGCCGATGCGGTTCTGCAGCAGGTAGGCCGCGGCCGTCTTCAGCACCTGGCGCTCGACCTTGCTCGCCATGTCCTCCTGCAGCGTGCAGTGCGCGGCGATGGCCTGCAGCGCATCCAGCGCGTAGGGCGAGGCCACGCCGGCAAGCACGGCCTTCAGCAGGCGCTGCGTCACCAGATCCGGGAAGCGCCGGTTGGGCGCCGTCGAATGCGCGTAGTCGGCCACCGCCAGCCCGAAATGGCCGCCGGTGGCCGGCTCGGCCTGCGCGTCGGCGTCCGGCGGCTGGGCCACGTAGTCGCCCGAGCCCAGCAGCTTGACCACCGCCAGCGACAGCTCGGCATAACGCGACGGGTCAGCGGCGCGGCGCGCGGCCAGGAAGCGCTCCAGCGCCAGCGCGTCGGGCGCTGCCGGCAGCGCGCCGCCATGCGCCGCGGCCAGCGCCACCAGGCGGTCCCAGCGCTGCGGCGACTGCAGGAAGCGCCGCAGCGACGGCATCCCGTGGCGCGCCAGGAAGCGCGCCGTCGCGGCGTTGGTCGCGATCATCAGGTCGGCGATTAGGTCCTTGGCGCGGTTGCGGCCGTCGGCGCGCAGGTCGACCAGATCGCCGTGGTCGTCGAACACCGGGCGCGCGCTGACGGTGGCCAGGTTCAGCGCGCCGCGGCGCTGGCGCCAGCCGCGCAGGCGTTCGGCCAGCGCATCGTGCAGCCGCAACTGCCCTTCGAACCCGCGCGCCGCCGGCGGCAGCGGGCCGCGGCCGTCCAGCCACGCGGCCACGCCGTCGTAAGCCAGCTTGGCCTGGTTGCGCACCACGGCGCGGCGGATGAGGGGCGACGCGGCGACGGCGCCATCGGCGTCGATCTGCAGTTGCACCACCACCGCCAGCCGGTCCTGCCCGGCATCCAGCGAGGTCAGGTCGGTGCTCAAGCGCTCGGGCAGCATCGGAAAGACGCCGGCCGCCGTGTAGACCGAGGTGGTGTTGGCGGCGGCGTGCTGGTCGATCGCGCCGCCGCGGCGCACCATCGCGTCGACCTCGGCCACCGCCACGCGCAGCAGGCTGGCGCCGCCGGCCAACGGCTCGGCGCAGCTCAGTTGGTCGAGGTCGCGCGTGTCGTCGTTGTCGATCGAGAACCAGGGCAGCGCGCGCAGGTCGTGCACGTCGCCGTCGGCGTCGGGACCCGCGGCGGCGCGCGCCTGCACCTCCTGCAGCACCGCCGGCTCGAAAGCCGGCCGCAAGCCCCGCGAGAGCATCGCCTGCTCGGCGACGCGGCGCAGCGCGGCAGCATCCATCGGGGCTTCTCCTGCAAGAGCGGTCGGAGTGGCAAGCATGCCACGCGATGCCTGCCGAGCGCGGCGCTCCCCGGCGAGGCCGCGCGCGGCCTCGCCAGCGGCGGGGGCACCGACACCCCGAGGGTATTTCCGCTCTGGTTTGTACCGGGACTGGCAGAAATCTCCGGGTTAATGCCCAGGCGGCGCACTTGTTTGGGGCATTCAAAAATTCTATGCTCGAAATCGTCGACGCCCGGTTGGCTCAGGCTAACCCGCCCGGAGATCGGTATACCGCGCCGCTGGATTCCCTTGAATCTCACATCGGCGGGGCTTTGCAGTCGCTCAATTGCGTTCGTTTTCCAAAGGGTACACGATGGCAAAAAAGTCGTTCGGCAGCATCTTCGCCTTGTCTTTGTGTATCCCTGCCGTTGCCTCGCCCCCGCCGCTGACTTATGTCCCAACGCTGACACCGGCGGAGCGGACGATGATTCATGGGCGCGTCGATGCCTTGACCGGAGATGTGGGCAATACCGTTGTCGGCGATGGTCGCTATAACCCGCTGTCCCTCGTCGGTGCGATGCTCGACGGTGGCCAATACGATTCCATTTCCCGCGGTGCCGGCGGCGCAGCCGTGTCGACGGCCTATCCATTCCCCGTGAACAACAACGCGAACAACCAGAACGAGCGCGACAGAAAGACCGCCAAGCTGAACTGGCTGGTGAACCTCGCAAGGGCTCACGGTTTTCCGGTGGTGGTGCAGCGGCAAGCCGACAAATACGTTTACGTCGAAATCGGTGATCCCGACGCGCCGGAAATGATCATGGCGCTCAGCCACCTCGACTCTCCGACCGCTTCCGTCAGCGCGGCGCAGCTCGACCGCTGGCGAGGCGCCGACGGCCTGCTGGGTTCTGCGTCGGCCTACTATCCGAACTCCTACCATATGCCTTACGTCAAGGACGGCTGGATTTATGGTGCCGGGATTCAAGACGACAGTGGCCCCACGCTGGCGACGATGCTGGCGGCCAAGGCGCTGATGGAAGCCGGGTTGCCCCGCGACCGGCGCATCCGCATCGTCATGGGTATTTATGAAGATGGTGGCCCCGGAACGCCGACGGTTGCCAACACGGCCAACTTCATGAGCATCCCTTATTACACGGCCAATCCAAGTTTCTACGACAACTGGGCCTACAAGATGCTCAACCGCGAGGAGATGCCGATCGCGGCGTACACCTCGGATTCGCGTTTCCCGGTGATCGTGGGAAATTCCGTCGCTTCGACCCCTGCGGTTTCGATGAATCTTTCCAGCGATGCTGGCAAGCCGTTCAGCCTGGTCTCGGCCGTTGCCGGGGTGACGCTGAGGGCCGGGGATCCGACCTTGAAGGACATTGTTTTCGGCAGCACCACCCAGGTCGCTTCGAGGGCGGTATTCACGCTCGACGTCGCCGGCGTGAACGCCAGCCTCAGGACCGCGTTCATCAACCGCATCATGGCCGCCGCGACGGTGCAGCAATGGCTCATTGGCCTGCCGACGCAAACGCCCAAGGTCAAAGCCGACATATCCGGAGACAGTATTGTTCTGGAGATCAATACCGGCGTCGCGATGGAGATGCCGACGCCTCACTACGGCAAGAATGCCGTCGTCTGGGGAATGTACCTGCTGTCACGCGCGCTCGGCGACAGCGGAATCACGGCGACGAACCTTCAGCTCAAGAAGGCTGCCGATGGGATCGCCGACCTGTTCTTCCGCGGCGGCGTCGAAGGCGAAGCGTACATCGGCAGGTACATGGGCATCGCCGAAGGTCTGCTTCGCAATCCCGATAACGGCACGCCGAATTTGACGTTTGCGCTGATGGGCGGCATCAATTCGGAGACGCTTGCGAGTTTCTACACGGCGGGCACCGGCAGTTTGAGCATTCCCATGTTCATGCGCAGCATGCACACCAATGCGACGGACTATGACGCCGCGATCGCCGCGGTGACGAACGCATGGCAGGCCAGAGGGTTTACGTTGGGCACCATCGCGGCCTTCGCCAACCCGACGCTTTACATGACCCACAACAATCCCTTGATCGCGCTGCAGCTGGCAAGTTACCGAGGGACGATGAATCACAATCCAGCGGCTTTCAGCGATGTTTATGGCCTGCTCGACCTGACATACGCACAAGGAACGACCGGCGGCACGCTCGCCGGCAATTTCCGGAACAAGATGAATGCCTTCGGCGCCGTGATTCCGGGTAATGAGCGCTGGTGGCACACGGCCAACGAGCGGATGAAAATCGTATCGGCCGTTCAGATGACCAAGATGATGGCCGACGGCATGCTGGAGATGGCGCGCTATTCCGGGCCGGCGGGCGCTCAGTACATGTGGGCCGATATTCCGGGCCTCAACGCCGATCGGGCGGATCTCGACCTGCTCGATGTGACGATCGGGACCTACAAGGACGCCTCGGGTGCCGTACTGCCGCAATATCTCGGCGGCGGCAAGCGGCTGGCTGCGGCGACATCGTTCAACATTCCGATGTGGAACGGTCGCGGAAACACGTCGCCGTCGGCCGCTGCCTATGCGGCAGGACATAACACGGGCGGTGTTTACCTTCCGCTCAATGATGCTGATTTCCTGGCAAATACTTTCGTGCTGCCGATGAAGCTGGAGTTCAAGATCAAGAAACCCAGTAATTTCAATACGGCGCAATGGAACACGCTCGTCAATAATGGTTTGAGAAACTTTTCATTCAATGTCTTGAAGGGCGGCAGCGTCATTCCGCTGATGGCGCCGGTCGGGGCGAGCCTGGATAGTTTCTTCTACAAGCGAGTATCCGCCTACGATCCGAATGCCATCTATATTTCGGTCAATCTGGCGATCACCGACGGCTCCTATCAAGGCATCACGCCGGTCATGGCCGACTCGAAAACGGATCTGTACTCGGTCAATGCAAACTACTTGGTATCCAACCCGAACCCGTTCCCGGCGCGTGGCGCCAAGAAGCAGAGAGGATTCTTCCTCTTTGGCGACGGCAACAAGGACGCCGAGTTCACGTCGCCTGAGGCCATCTATGTGGCAATGACGATTCCGGGCGACGTGAACGGCGACGGCGTCGTGAATTGCACCGACCTTGCCCTGACGAAAGCGTCGTTCAACAAGCGGCAAGGTCAAGCAGGGTTCAACGCCGGTGCCGACTTCAATGGCGACGGCATCGTGGATATCAAGGACTGGACGCTCATCACGCAGACGGTTCCGGTGGCGAGCTGCTAGCGCATCGGCGATCTGGATATCGTGCGCTCGAATCAACCTTCTACATTCAACCAGCGAAAGAAAATCATGAGAAAACGCAGTGTCCCGGCAATCGGGGTTATCTTGGCCGGCTTGATGGCGTTTGCGGCGCCCGTGCAGGCCAACGTCGTCGTCAACGGCGGGTTCGAAGCAGGCGATTTTTCCGGCTGGTCGGAGACCGGTGACACGGCGTTCAATGGCGTTCAATGTCCCGGGCCGGGCCCCGGCGTGCACGCGGGCGATTGCAGCGCGTACTTCGGTCCCATGTTCGCGGTGGGCGGCATCGAGCAGATGCTCGATGTCGGCGGCGCCGGCAACCAGTGGGCGCTGTCGTTCGCGTTCCAACCCGATGGCGGCAGCGCCAGCAGCTTCACGGTGACGTTCGGCGGCCAAACGCTGCTGTCGCTGAGCGAGCCGGCCTTCAGCGACGACTTTCAGCTGTACCACTTCAGCGGCGTCACCACGGCGGACCACATGACGCTGTCCTTCAATTTCTTCGACCCGGTTGGGTTCCTGTTCCTGGATGACGTCTCGGTCACCGTGATTCCCGAGCCGGCGATGGCCGGCTTGCTGGGCGTGGGCCTGGCCGGGCTCGTGTTCTCGCGGCGCCGCAAGACGGCCTGAGGCGGCCGGGACCGACACGGTCGGCCCGCGCGGCGCCTTTGTCTATCATGCAGCGCGCGGGCCAGGCTGCGGCCCGTTCAAGGCCGACGATGAGCCACACCACCCTGATCCAAGCTGCCGAGTTGGACGCGTTGCGCCGCGGCGGCACCGCCAAGCTGGCGATCTTCGACTGCAGCTTCGACCTCGCCAATCCCGCCGCCGGCCGCGCGGCTTACGAAGCGGGCCATGTGCCCGGCGCGCGCTACCTGCATCTGGACGAGGACTTGAGCGCAGCGAAGACCGGCCGCAACGGCCGCCACCCGCTGCCCACGCGCGAAGGCTTTGCCGAGCGCCTGGCGGCGCTGGGCGTCGATGCCGACACCCAGGTGGTGGTCTACGACAGCAGCGGCGGCATGTACGCGGCGCGCGCCTGGTGGATGCTGCGCTGGGCCGGCCACGCGGCGGTGGCGCTGCTCGATGGCGGCCTCGCGGCCTGGCGTGCCGCCGGGCTGCCGGTCGAGACCGGCGAGACGCCGCCGGCCGCGCGCGGCCGCTTCGCGCTGCAGCCGTCGCTGGTGTCCACGGTCGACCGCGAGATGCTGCTGGCGGATCTGCCGCGACCCACGCGGCTGCTGATCGACGCCCGCGCGCCCGACCGCTTCCGCGGCGAGAACGAAACGCTGGACGCGGTCGGCGGCCACATCCCCGGCGCACGCAACCGCGTGTTCCGCGACAACCTGGGCGCCGACGGCCGCTTCAAGCCGGCCGCGCAACTGCGCGCCGAATTCGACGCCGTGACCGGCGGCCGCCCGGCGGCCGAACTGGTCAGCTCCTGCGGATCGGGCGTCACCGCCTGCCACAACCTGCTGGCGCTGGAAGTGGCCGGACTCGGCGGCGCGACGCTGTACCCGGGCAGCTGGAGCGAGTGGAGCGCCTGGCCGGGGGCGCCGGTGGCGACGGGAAGCTGACGCTCCAACCGCGCCTACACCCCGTACGGCACCCAGACGTTCTTGACCTGCACGGCCTGCTCCAGCGCCGGCCGCAGGTCGGTGGCGGAGATCGCTTCGCCGACCCAGGTGCGCTTGAGGTTGCCGGCCGACAGCGTTTGCACGCGGGCCGCCTGCGCGGGCTTGGCAGCAGGCCACCAGAAGGCGTCGACCTCGGCGTGCGCGGCCAGGGTGTCGGCCAGCTCGTCGGGATTGCCGGTCACCAGGTTCAGCGCGCCGCCGGGCAGGTCGGAGGTGTCCAGCAACGCGTAGAGCTCGGCCGCCACCAGCGGCAGCGTGGACGAAGGCACGGCCACGACACGGCAGCCCATCGCCAGCGCCGGCGCGGCCAGCGCCAGCAGGCCCAGAAAAGGCTGCTCGTCGGGCGCGATCAGGCCGACGATGCCCACCGCCTCGTGCAGCGCCAGCGTCACGCCGTGCAGCGGCGGCTGGTGCACCGCGCCTTCGTACTTGTCGGCCCAGGCGGCGGCGCTGAACAGGCATTCCACGCTGGCCTGCACTTCGGCCGCGGCGGCGGCCGGTGTCGCTTGCGCCGCCAGCAGATCGGCCAGCCGCTCGCGCTGCGCCGCCAGGTTCTCGGCCAGGTAGTACAGCACCTGGGCGCGGCCGTGGGCACTGTTGCGCTCCCAGCCGGCCGCGGCGCGCGCGGCCTCGACGGCGTTGCGGATGTCTTTGCGGTTGCCCTCGGGCACCACGCCCAGCAGCCGGCTGCCGGCCCAGACCCCGCGGCTGTAGCCGCCGTCGGGCCGCACCTGCTTGCCGCCGATGTAGAGCTTGGGCGTGCGGTCGGTCGCCGCCGCATCGACCACCGCATGGTGCAGACCCGCGGCGCCCTTGCGGGCCGGCGCCGCCTTGCGCGCAGGGGCGGTGGCGGCCGGCAGCGGCCGCAGGTATTCGCGCAGGCCTTCGCGCCCGCCTTCGCGGCCGAAGCCGCTTTCTCGGTAGCCGCCGAAACCGCAGGCGGCATCGAACTGGTTGGCCGTGTTGATCCACACCACGCCGGCCTTCAGCCGCGGCGCGACGTCCAGCGCCAGGCCGATCGACTCGCTCCAGACGCAGGCGGCCAGCCCGTAGCGGGTGTTGTTGGCCAGCTCGACGGCTTCAGCCGGCGTGCGGAAGGTCTGCACCGTCAGCACCGGGCCGAACACCTCGTCCTGCACGATCTCGCTGGCGCTGTCGACGCCGCTCACCAGCGTCGGCGCGAAGAAGCAGCCTGCGCCCGGCAGCGCCGCGGCGCCGGCCTGGTGCACCTGGGCGCCGGCGCTGCGGGCGCGCTCCAGATAACCTTGTACGCGAGCGTATTGCTCGGCGCTGACCAGCGCGCCCATGTCGGTGTTCTTGTCCAGCGGGTCGCCGACGCGGATGCGCGCCATGCGCGCCTTCAGCCGGGCCAGCAGCGCGTCGGCCGTGCCCTCGTGCACCAGCAGCCGGCTGCCGGCGCAGCAGACCTGGCCCTGGTTGAAGAAGATGCTGTCGACCAGGCCTTCCACCGCGGCGTCGAGGTCGGCGTCGGCGAACACCAGGTACGGCGACTTGCCGCCCAGCTCCAGGCTCAGCTTCTTGCCGCTGCCGGCGGTGGCGCGGCGGATCGCCCGGCCCACCTCGGTGCTGCCGGTGAACGCGATCTTGGCGATGCGCGGATGGGCGACGATGGCTTCGCCCACCGCACCATCGCCGCAAACGATGTTGACCACGCCGGGCGGCAGCCCGACCTCGGTGCAGACCTCGGCGAACAGCAGCGCGGTCAGCGGCGTCTGCTCGGCCGGCTTGAAGACCACGGTGTTGCCGCAGGCCAGCGCCGGCGCGATCTTCCAGGCCAGCATCAGCAGCGGAAAGTTCCAGGGCACGATCTGCCCCACGACGCCCAGCGCCTGCTGGTGGGGAAACTCGGTGGCCAGCAACTGCGCCCAGCCGGCGTGGTGATAGAAGTGGCGCACGGCCAGCGGGATGTCGATGTCGCGCGTCTCGCGGATCGGCTTGCCGTTGTCCAGCGTTTCCAGCACGGCGAACAGCCGCGCATGCTTCTGCAGCGCCCGCGCCAGCGCGTACAGGTGGCGCGCGCGGCCGTGGCCGCCGAGGGCCTGCCAGCCGACTTGAGCGGCTTCGGCGGCCTTCACCGCCTGCTCCACCAGCGCCGGCGTGCCTTGCGCCACCTGGGCCAACGGCTGGCCGGTGGCCGGGTTCAGGGTCACGAAATGGCCGCTGCCTTTCACCCAGCGGCCGCCGATGAAGTGGCCGAAGCGGCGGCCGTGGCGATCCAGCCAGGCCTGGGCCTGGGCGTCGGATTCCGGGGCGGGGCCGTAGTCCATGGTGGCGAGGATCTCGGCAATGCGGCTCATGGCAGGGCGTGGCGGTACGACGCGCTGTAGGCGCCGGTGACGTGGTGTTCGAGCTGGCGTTCGATGTCGGTCAGCAGGCTGCTGGCGCCCAAGCGCAACAGCGCCGGCTGCAGCCAGCGCGCGCCCAGCTCCTCCTTCACCAGCGCCAGGTACTGCGTCGCGAGGCGGGCCGACGAGATGCCGCCGGCCGGCTTGTAGCCGACGACGTGGCCGCTTTCGGCCGCGTAGTCGCGGATCGCGCGCACCATCACCAGCGAGACGTCCAGCGTCGCATTGACCGCCTCCTTGCCGGTGCTGGTCTTGATGAAGTCGGCGCCGGCCATCATCGCCACCCACGAGGCGCGGGCCACGTTCTCCAACGTTTGAAGTTCGCCGGTGGCGAGGATGGCCTTCAGATGCGCCGCCGGCCCGCAGGCGGCGCGGGAGGCGCGCACCTCGTCGTACAGCGCCGGCCAGTCGTGCAGCAGCGCGTGGCGGCGGCTGATCACGATGTCGACCTCGCGCGCGCCGGCCGCCACCGAGAGCTCGATCTCGCGCAGCTTGGTCTCCATGGGCGTCTGCCCGGCCGGAAAACCGGTGGACACCACCGCCACCGGGATGCCGCTGCCGGCCAGCGCGTCGACCGCGCAGGCCACCATCTCGTGATAGACGCACACGGCGCCGACCTTCAGCTCGCCTGGCCCCAGTCCGAGCGCCGCGGCCAGGTCGGCGCGCAGCGGCTGCCGCGCCTTGGCGCACAGGCGGCGCACGCGGCCGAAGGTGTCGTCGCCGGCCAACGTGGTCAGGTCCAGGCACTGGATCGCGCGCAGCAGCCATGCGGCCTGGTGCTGCTTCTTCACCGAGCGGCTGCCGTTCAGCGCCGCGACGCGCCGCGCCACCGCCGGCTGATTGACGCGCAGCGCGCGCAGCCGCGCCAGGTCCAGCGGGGTGCCGGGATTGAGGGTGTCGGTCATGGGCGCGGCGGCGAGCGGGAGGCGGACGGCAGGCGGACGGGCAGGCGGACGAGCAGGCGCCGCAGGATAGCGCTCCGGCACGGCGGCAGCGCTCGGGGCGGACCCCTGGGGCGCTGCGGCATCATCGCCAGATGAGCGGGATGATGCGCATGGTGCGCATGGCGCGCATGGCGCGCATGGCGCGCATGAGGCGCATGAAGGATGCGATCGCGGCGATGGGTTTGGTTCTGGCGTTAGGCCTGGGGCTGGGCTTGGCCGATCGTGCCGCGGCGCAGGCGTCGGCGCCCGACGCCGTGCCCTCGACCGCCAGCGCGGCCGGTGGCGTCGCGGCGCCGGCCTCGGCCGTCAACTTCACACCGATGGAAGTGGTGGCCGACAAACCGCCGCCAGCGGCCGCAGGACCCGCACCACCACCACCGCCACCGCCACCGCCGTCGCGGCACGTCGACGCGCCCTGGTTCGACCAGCCGCTGGGCGCCGAGGCGCAGGCCTGGCGCTACAGCGCCGCGCTCGAACTGCTGGGCGCCAGCGAGCAGGCCGAAACCCTGCGCCGCGTGCTGCTGCGCCACCATCTGCAGCAGTTGGCCGGCACGCCGGCGGCGGGCGCGCAGACCCAGACCGTCCGCCAGGCGCTGGCCGAAGGCGCGTCGCAGCCGCCGGCGGCGGCCGATGGCGCGCTGCGCAGCCGCTGGGCCGAGTTGGTCAACCAGCACCTGCGGGCGGTGCCGCCGCCGTCGGCGTTGCCATTGCCACCCGAGCTGGAAGCCGACCGGGCGCGGCTGCGCGAAGCAGCGCCGGGGCTGTGGTCGCTGCTGGCGCCCGACGGCAGCCTGCGCGGCCGCGTCTGGTGGCTGCTGCTGCGCAACGATGCGCAGCAGGCGCTGGCGCTGGCCGACTTCCGCGTGCGCGTGCGCGTGCCGGCGGCCGGCAGCGGCGCCGGCCTGGTCTTCGACTGCAGCCTGCCGCGTTACGCCGAGATGGCGCTGGCCGCGCCCGGGCAGGACACCGCGTATCTCTGCCGCAGCGGCATCGGCGGCGGCAGCAGCAACAGCAGCAACGGTCTTGAGGCCTGGGACGAGTTGGCGCGGCTGCTGCGCCGCGCCGGCAGCGTGCCGCTGCAACTGGAGCCGGCCGATCTGTCCGACGACGCCGCCGCACACCGCATGGCGCTGCGGCTGGAAGCGCCGCAGCAAGCCGCCGCGCTATCGCTGGCGGCGGCGGCCGATGCGGCGGCGGCGCAGACCGCGGCACACGCGGCCACCTCGGCGGCCGCGTCCGCCAACGCGGCGGCGGCCGGCTCGACCGCGGCGGCGCCGCGCCCCGCGCTGGGCCCGCTGCGCATCGCCGGCATCGCGCTGCTCGCGCTGGTGGTGCACGCGCTGCTGCAGGCGCTGACCGGCCGCCGCGCGGCGCTGCTGCTCAGCACCGGCGCCTTGATGGCCTTGAGCCTGCTGGCGGTCTTCAAGGGCCTGCCCGGGCTGTGGCCGGCGCCGGCCGGCGTGCCGCCGCTGCCGCGCGTGCTGGCCGCGCTGGTGCTGCCGCTGTTTGCCGCGGTGCTGCTGGCCGCGGTGTTCGAGCTGCTGCGCGCGCTGGGTCGCGGCGTGCTGCTGCCGCTGTTCCAAAACCTCAGCGACCGCCTGTCGGGCCGCTACTGATCACCGGCATGCGTGCTAGGGTCGCGCCATGCGCGTGCTGCTGGTGGAAGACGACCCGATGATCGGCGAGAGCCTGCGCGAGGCCTTGCGCCGCCAGGGCATGGCCGCCGACTGGGTGCGCGACGGCCGCGCTGCCGATGCGGTGCTGGCCAGCGAGCGCTTCGACGCCGTGCTGCTGGACCTGGGCCTGCCGCAGCGCAGCGGCGTGCAGGTGCTGCAGTCGCTGCGCGCGCGCGGCGACGCCACGCCGGTGATCGTGCTGACCGCGCGCGACGCGCTGGCCGACAAGGTGGGCAGCCTGGACGCCGGCGCCGACGACTACCTCGTCAAGCCCTTCGAGCTGGACGAGCTGCTGGCGCGGCTGCGCGCCGTCGGCCGCCGCCACGCCGGGCGCGCGCAGACCGCGCTGCAGGTGGCCGACCTGCGGCTGGATCCGGCCACGCGCGAGGTCAGCCGCGGCGAGCGCGCGGTGCTGCTGTCGGCGCGCGAGTTCGCGCTGTTGCAGGCGCTGATGGAGCGGCCCGGCGCGATCCTCTCGCGCGCCCAGCTCGAAGACCGGCTCTACGGCTGGGGCGAGGAGGTCGAGAGCAACGCCGTCAGCGTCTACATGCACCAGCTGCGGCGCAAGCTCGGCGATGAACTGCTGCACACCGTGCGCGGCGTCGGCTACTACGTCGGGCCGCGCAAGGACGGCTGACGCTGCCGCCCTGACAACGGATGGGCTGGATGCGATCGCTGCGCCTGCGCCTGTTCGTGCTGCTGCTGGCGCTGGCCGCGCTGGCGGCGCTGGCCGTCGGCAGCGCCACCTATGCCGGCGTGCACGCCGAGGCCGATGCGCTGTTCGACTACCAGCTGCGCCAGATGGCCCTGTCGCTGCGCGACCAGGGCCGCATCGCCGACAGCGAGCGCGCCGCGCTGGCCGACCCCGAGCTCGACTACGTGGTGCAGATCTGGTCGCTCGACGGCGTGCAGCTGTACAGCAGCCGGCCGCGGCCGCTGGCTGGCACGTTGCCGCCGCGCGCGGTGCTCGGCTTCACGACGGTGCAGGTCGAGGGGCGGGACTGGCGCGTCTTCGGCGCCGCCACGCCGTTCCGCGTGGTGCAGGTGGGCCAGCCGCTGGCGGTGCGGCAGCGGTTCGCGGCCGCGGCGGCCGGCCGCAGCGTGCTGCCCATCGCCCTGGCCGTGCCCTTGCTGGGGCTGGCGGCGTGGTGGCTGGTCGGTGCCACGCTGGCGCCGCTGCGGCGCGTGGTGGCAGCCGCCGGCGCGCGCGAGCCGCATTCGCTGCAGCCGCTGCCGCTGGCCGGCCTGCCCGTCGAATTGGTGCCACTGGTGCAGGCCTTCAACGGCCTGCTGGCGCGGCTGGCGGCGGCCTTCGACGCCCAGCGCGCCTTCGTCGGCGACGCCGCGCACGAGCTGCGCACGCCGCTGACGGCGCTGAAGCTGCAACTCGAGCTGCTGCGCACGGCCGCCGACCCCGCCCAGCGCGACGACGCGCTGCAGCGCCTGCGCGCCGGCGTCGACCGCGCCACGCGGCTGGCCGAGCAGTTGCTGGCACTGGCCCGCGCCGAGCCCGGCCAGGCGCTGCCGATGGCGGCGCTGGACCTCGTGGCCGTGGCCCGCCAGGCGCTGGCCGATGCGGCGCCGCTGGCAGCATCGCGCGGCGCCCGGCTCGACATCGACGCACCTGAATCGTTGCCCGTCGGCGGCAACGCAGAGGCCTTGCGCAGCCTGCTGCGCAACCTGCTCGACAACGCGATGCTGCACGGCGGCACGCGGCTGCGCTTGACGCTCCACCGCGAGGCTGACGGCAGCGCCTGCGCGTGGGTCGACGACGACGGCCCCGGCATCGCCGAGCGCGAGCGCGAGCGCGTGTTCGACCGCTTCCACCGCGGCGACGGTCGCCTTGACGGCGGCGGCGCCACCGGCAGCGGCCTGGGCCTGGCGATCGCCCGCGCCGTCGCGCGCCAGCACGGCGGCGAGCTGCGACTGGCCGACTCGCCGCTGGGCGGGCTGCGCGCCGAGCTGCGGCTGCCACCGCCGCCGGCGCCTTAATCTTCGCCTCACCTTCGCCTCACGCAGGGTTCATCGGTGCTGTCTAGATTCGACGGCATCGAATGCGAAGGAGAGTACGGATGACGAACTTCAAGCTCCGCAGCGTGGCGCTGGCCGCTGCTTTGGGCGTTGCCGCGCTGGCGGCCCCCGCGGCCGACGCCTGGACGCTGCCGTCCTGGCTGACCGGCAAGGACACGGCGCAGCAGACGACGGCGATGGCTCCCGCCACTGCCACCACCGCGATGGCGACGCCGGCTGCCGCGGCCCAGGCGGCGCCCATGCTGCCGCCCGGCACGCAGCCCAACTACCGCGCCATCGTGCAAAGCGCCGGGCCGGCGGTGGTGGGCGTCACGGTGGCCGGCATGCACAAGGCCGCCGCCAACGATGGCGACGACGAAAGCCCGTCGGCCGACGACCCGTTCTACCGCTTCTTCCGCGGCGTGCCGGGCCTGCGCATGCCGCCGCAGGGCACACAGCCGTTCCGCGGCCAGGGCTCGGGCTTCATCATCAGCAGCGATGGCCTGGTGCTGACCAACGCGCACGTGGTGCGCGAGGCCAAGCAGGTGACCGTCAAGCTCAGCGACCGTCGCGAGTACGCGGCCAAGGTGCTGGGCAGCGATGCCGCCACCGACGTGGCGGTGCTGAAGATCGACGCCAAGGGCCTGCCGACGGTGACCCTGGGCGACTCGCGCGGCCTGCAGGTGGGCGACCCGGTGCTGGCCATCGGCTCGCCGTTCGGCTTCGAGCAGACGGCCACGCAGGGCATCGTCAGCGCCAAGGGGCGCTCGCTGCCGGGTGACAGCTACGTGCCCTTCATCCAGACCGATGCCGCGGTCAACCCCGGCAACTCGGGCGGCCCGCTGTTCGACGGCAGCGGCCGCGTGGTGGGCATCAACGCGCAGATCTATTCGCGCAGCGGCGGCTTCCAGGGGCTGGCGTTCGCGATCCCGATCGACGTGGCGTTGCGCATCAAGGACCAGATCGTCAGCCACGGCCACGTGGACCACGCGCGGCTGGGCGTCACGCTGCAGGACCTGTCGGCGCCGCTGGCCGAGTCCTTCGGCTTGAAGGTGCCCGATGGTGCGCTGGTGTCCAGCGTCGCGCCCGACAGCGCCGCCGCCAAGGCGGGGTTGAAGGCCGGCGACGTGATCACCGCCTACGACGGCAAGCCGGTGCAGACCGCGGGTGATCTGTCGTCCCGCGTCGGCGTGGCGCAGCCCGGCGAGCGAGCGACGCTGACGGTGTGGCGCGACAAGGCGACGCGCGAACTGTCGGTGGCGCTGGGCCGTGCCGACGGGGCGAAGGCCGAAACCGAGGTCGCCGGCGCCGAAGGTCCGTCGCTGGGCTTGTCGGTGCGGCCGCTGGAGCGCGCCGAGCAGCGCCAGGCCGGCGTCGACCACGGCCTGCTGATCGAGCAGGTGAAGGGCCCGGCGCGGCTGGCCGGCGTGCAACCGGGCGACGTGCTGCTGGCGCTCAACGGCAAGCCGGTGCAGGGCGTTGAGCAGGTGCGCGAACTGCTCAAGTCCAAGCCCCGCCACGTGGCGCTGCTGATAGCGCGCGACGGGCAGCAGATCTTCGTGCCGGTGGAACTGAGCTGATCGACGGCGCGGCGGCCCGGGTCCCCACCCGGGGCCTGCGCCGCGATTGGCGTTCGGGTTTCACGCTGAAGGGTGCGCCGTGGCCGCGCACCCGCAGCCGGGGGTTTCGCGGCTGGCGGGGGGGCTGAAACACTGCACGGCAGACAGGCACCGGGTGTCCCGCCCGGTGCTGTTGCATCAGCGCAGGACCCCCCCATGCATTTCGTCTACCGTGTTATTTCAGCGGCTGCCTTGCTGGCGGCCGGCGCGGCCGCTTCGGCGGCCACGGTTCACGTGCAGTTCGACAACCCGCTCTTCAGTGGCGTGGCGGCGCCGGCCTACGATGCGGTGGCGATCCGCTATCCGGGCCAGGGCGGCGGCGCCAGCGCCACCGCCAGCGTGGCGGCGGGCCGCTTCCAGGGCACGGCATCCAACCTGCAGGGCATCGACCCCTCGGTGCTGGTCGACAACGTGGCCGACCTCTACCTGTACTGCTACGACCTGTACGAGCACGTGGGCAACGGCTGGAGCGTGGACTACACGGTCAACTATGACGGCGAGGCGGCGCGCACGCTGGACTTCCTGGGCGCCGTCAATGCCGTGCTGAGCCAGGGCCAGGCCCAGGTCGACCCCTTCGCCTGGCTGCACCCGAGCAACGGGCTGATGGCCGCCGCGATCCAGCTCGGCATCTGGGAAAGCAAGTACGACAGCGGCGACTGGAGCATGGGCGACGGTGCCTTCCAGGCCACGGGCCTGGAGACGCAGACGACCTCGTACCTGGCCGACTTCCTGGCGGCGATGCCGGGCACGGCCGCGCTTGACGGCCGCTACGTGATGGTGCTGGAGGCCGCCGGCGTGCAAGACATGATCACCGGCGATCCGCCGTCCAAGGTGCCGGAGCCAGGCACGCTGGCGCTGGCCGCGGTGGCAGGGTTTGCGGGGCTGGCGCGGCGGCGCCGCCGCGAGCCCTCACGTAGCGGCAACAGGCCCTAGAAGTTCTCGGTGTCGACGTCGGCCTGCGAGGCCGGCGAGTAGCGCGGGCCGGTCACGGTGCGCGGGTTGATCAGCGCGTCGAGCCGCTGCCGTTGATCGGGCGTCAGCGTCACCCCGGCGGCGCCAACGTTGTCTTCGAGGTGGGCGATCTTGGCGGTGCCGGGGATCACGTGCACGTGCTCGCCCTGGGCCAGCAGCCAGGCCAGCGCCAGCTGCGCCGGGCTGCAGCCCACCTCGTGCGCGATGGCCAGGTATGGCGGCAGCAGCTTCAGGTTGGCGGCGTAGGCCTCGGGCTGGAAGCGCGGCATCGCGCGCCGCAGGTCTTTGTCGTCCAGCGTCGACGGGTCGTGCAGCGTGTTGGTGAGAAAGGCGCGCGCCAGCGGGCTGAAGGCAACCAAGGCGGCGCCGATCTCGCGGCACGTCTGCAGCACCGCGATCTCGGGGTTGCGCGTCCACAGCGAGTACTCGGTCTGCACCGCGGCGATCGGGTGCACCGCGTGTGCGCGGCGGATCGTCGGCGCCGACACTTCCGACAATCCGATCGCGCGCACCTTGCCCTGGTCCACCAGGCGTGCCAGCGCGCCGACCGAGTCCTCGATCGGGACGCGCTGGTCCCAGCGGTGCAGGTAGTACAGGTCGATGACCTCGGTGCCCAGGCGCTGCAGGCTGTCTTCGCAGTGGCGCTGGATGGCCTCCGGGCGGCCGTCGATCACGCGGCGCGTGACGCCGTCGCTGCCGGTGACGCCGGCCATGCCGCCCTTGCTGGCGAGGGTGACTCGGGAGCGCTCGGCCTTCAACGCGCGGCCGACCAGCCGCTCGCTGGCGCCGAAGCCGTAGAGCGCGGCGGTGTCGAAGTGGTCGACGCCCAGGTCCAGCGCACGCTGCAGCAGCGCCAGGGCGTCGCCTTCGCTCAACGGCGGGCCGTAGGCATGGCAGATGTTCATGCAGCCCAGCCCGACGGGGCCGACACTGAAGGGGCCGAGCGCGCGGCGCGCGTGGGCCACTGACGCCGGGGCGCTGCTCATGCCTGCAGCTGCAGCTCGCAGTCGTTCAGCACCTGGTAGCAGGGCAGCACCTGGGCCACGCTGCTGTTCGGCTCGCGGCCTTCGCGGATGGCGGCGAAAAACTCGCGGTCCTGCAGCTCGATGCCGTTCATCGACACCGCGACCTGCGAGACGTCGATCTTCTCGTCCTTGCCGGTGAAGAGATCGTCATAACGCGCAAGGTAGGTGCCGGTGTCGCCGATGTAGCGGAAGAAGGTGCCCAGCGGCCCGTCGTTGTTGAACGACAGGCTGAGCGTGCAGATCGCCCCGTTGGCGGCCTTGAGCTGGATGCTCATGTCCATCGCAATGCCCAAGCCCGGGTGGATCGGCCCCTGGATCGCGTTGGCCTTCACGATCGGGCTTTGCGCCTGGTAGGCGAACAGGTCCACCGTGTGCGCCGCGTGGTGCCACAGCAAGTGGTCGGTCCAGCTGCGCGGCTGGCCCAGCGCATTCATGTTGCTGCGGCGGAAGAAATAGGTCTGCACGTCCATCTGCTGGACATGGAACTCGCCCTTCTCGATGCGGTGGTGCAGCCACTGGTGGCTGGGGTTGAAGCGCCGCGTGTGGCCGCACATCGCCACCTTGCCGCTGGCTTTGGCCGCGGCCACGACGGCCTGGCCGTCCTTGAGCACGTCGCACAGCGGGATCTCCACCTGCACGTGCTTGCCGGCTTGCAGGCAGGCCAGGGTCTGCGCGGCGTGCATCTGCGTCGGCGTGCACAGGATGACGGCGTCGACGTCCTTGATGGCCAGGCTGTCGGCGAGGTCGGTGGTGACGTGCGGGATGCCGTACTGGTCGGCCACTTCCTGCGTCTTGCCCAGCTCGCGGCTGACCAGCGAGACGACCTTGACGTCGGGGATGTTCTTGATGCCGTCGAGGTGCTTGATGCCGAAGGCGCCGGCGCCGGCGAGCGCGACGTTGATGGTCATGCGGGGTTCTCCAGGATCAGGTGGCCAACCGCGGTGTTGGACGCCGGCACGTGATAGAAGCGGTGCGCCACGCGCGGCTTGGCGCCGCCGGCGACGTCGGCCATCGCGCCGCGCGCGATCAGCCACATCACCAGCTCGATGCCTTCGCTGCCGGCCTCGCGCACGTAGTCGATGTGTGGCATCTGCGCGAGGCCGGCGGGGTCGGCGATCAGGCGGTCGAGGAAGGCGTTGTCCCACTCGGCGTTGATCAGCCCGGCGCGCGGGCCCTGCAACTGGTGGCTCATGCCGCCGGTGCCCCAGATCTGCACGTTCAGCGGCTCGTCGTAGCGCTCGACCGCGCGCCGGATCGCCTGGCCGAGCTGGAAGCAGCGCCGGCCCGAAGGCACCGGGTACTGCACGACGTTGACGGCAAACGGGATCACCGGGCAGGGCCAGGCCAGGGGCTGGCCGCACATCAGCGACAGCGGCACCGTCAGCCCGTGGTCGACGTCCATCTTGTTGACGATGGTGAGGTCGAAGTCGTCCTGGATCACGCTTTGCGCGATGTGGCTGGCCAGCGCCGGATGGCCGACGACCTTGGGCACGGGGCGCGGGCCCCAGCCTTCGTCGGCCACCGAGTACTCTGCCGCGGTGCCGATCGCGAAGGTGGGGATGACCTCCAGGCTGAACGCGGTGGCGTGGTCGTTGTAGACGAGGAAGATCACGTCGGGCCGGTGCTCCTTCAGCCACTGCTTGCTGAACTCGTAGCCCGAGAACACCTTCTGCCAATACGGCTCGGCGGTCTTGCCGTGGTCCAGCGCGGCGCCGATGGCCGGCACGTGGCTGGTGTAGACCGATGCGGTGATGCGTGCCATCTCAAAGCCCAGCCTTCTTGCTGCTGCCCTGCGGCTGGCGGTGCGGCTGGGCGTTGCCGTCCTCGCCCAGGCGGCGGTTGCCTTCGGGGCTGCGGCCGCCGGCGATCATCATGTCGCGGTACTCCTCTTCGGTCATGCCGGTCATGCTGCCGGCCATCTGCTGGAAGCTCTTGCCGTGCGTGGCGCCCAGCTTGGCCAGGAAGTAGATGTTGCCGCCGACGGCGATGCAGCGGTTGAGGTCGCGCGCCAGCACCGCGGCCTTCTGCTCGTCGGTCATCGGCCACTCGTCGAGATAGGCGCGCTCATCGGCCTTGAAGCGCTCGCGGTTGGCGGCCTGCATCAGGCTCATGCAGAACTGGTTCAGCCAGTAGCCCTTGCGCGACTGCTCGGCGTCGAAGATCGTCGTGCCCGGGACGTCCCGGTAAGGCTTGTCCAGCGCCATCGCGCGCTCCTCAGTAGTAACAAGCGAAGCTGGCGGCACTGGCGGCGTCGCCGCCGCTGTACTGCGGCCAGTACGGCCACTGGCACAGCGGCCGGCTGCGCTGCACCTTGAAAGGCGGCTTGGCTTCCTGCTCCACCAGCTCCAGCTCGCGCGGGGAGTAGCCCTTCTCGGTCCATTGGACCAGCACGTCCAGGATGTCCACCAAGGCCGGTGCGCCGGTGCCGACGTGGTCGACGCCGGGCGCGGTATACAGGCGCATGAACTCGTCGGGCTGGCGCGGCCCCATGCGGTGCTGCACCGACTCGAGGTAGCGCGCGCCGGCGAAGCCGCTTTGCGCGTAGTCGCTCATGTGCTCCAGCACGATCAGCTTGTGGCCCAGCTGCTGGAAGGGGCGCAGGTCGGGGTTGGTCGAGTCCATCAGCGCCGAGACCTCGCGCACGCGCGCGGCCGCCGATTCGGGCGTGATGCGCCGCGGGTCGGCCTTGGGGTCGCGGGCGTAGAAGTACTGCAGCGCGCCGCCGCCGTAGACCCAGGCGATGCCGTTGTCGGGCGCCGGCGGCAGCGTCGGCGGCGAGGCGCCGGTCCACCAAGCGCGCCAGCCGCCGGTGGGGCCGAAGGCGGGGGTGTCCTCGCCGCCGATCCCCCAGCCGGGGTACTCGGTGACGCCGTTGGCCAGCGGGTACGGGAACTTGTAGGGCGACCGCAGCGTGCGGATGGCCTCGATCTGCTTGTCGCTGAGGCAGCTGTCGGCGCTCTGGCCGGCGGTGCAGCGCAGCGTGGCAGGGTCGAAGGTCTTCAGGCAGCCCGCGGGGTCGGCGATCACGCGGTCGAGCACGCCGTCCTTGGCGTCGCAGGCGGCCAGCGTGGCCTCGTGCACGCGCTTGACCTGCGCGGGGTTGAGCCAGCCGCCGTCCATCAGCGCCAAGCCGTTGCGCGCGCCGGCAAACTGCAGCCCGGTCCAGTTGATCACCGGCACGCGGCTGAAGATGCCGTTGAAGGCCTGCGGGTAGCGCTGGGCCATGGTCAGGCCTTCGCGTCCGCCTTCGCTGCTACCCACGAAGTACAGGTACTGCGGCGCGCGACCGTAGGCCAGCTTCATCAGCTCGACCGAGACGTTGCGCACCTTGGGGTAGGCGGCGTGCGCGAAGTTGACGAGCATCTCGTCGTTGAGCGCAAAGGCCATCGGCGGCTCGCCGGGCCTGGCTTGATGCCCGGAGTCGGTGCCCACGGTGGCATAGCCCTGCGCCAGCGGCGCCGGGCTGTCGTAGCGCTGCGCCGGCAGCAGCGACAGGCCGCTGATCAGCACGCCGTTGAAGCCGCCGCCGCCGTACTGCACCGAGCGGCCGTTCCACTGCGACGGCAGGTTGACCTGGAACTGGATGGGCTCGGCCTTGGGGTCGACCGGCGCGATCTTGCCCAGCAGCTTGCAATAGGCCGGCGTGGCCGGCGTGATCAGCGCCGCGGGCGTGGGGCCGCGCTCGGCCACCGCCAGCGGCGCCGGTGCCATCCAGGTGGCGCTGTCGACCTGCGCGGCACCGCTGCTCAGGCCCGGCCAGACGATCTGGTCAGGCGCGATGCGGGTGCCCGCCAGCGACTCGCAGCCGGATTTCAAGTCGGGCCCGGCCAGCCGCGGCCCCGGTGCGGCGCAGCCGGCCAGCAGCGCGGCCGCCGAGGTGATGGACAGGACGGACGTGAGTGCAAAGGTCTTCATCGGGATTCTTCGGGCCAGTACAGACGGCGGGGATTGTCGACCAGCAGCTTGCGCTGCAGGTCCGCGGTGGTGGCGATGTGGGCAATGAAGTCGACCAGCAGCCCGTCGTCGGGCATGTGGTCCTTGAGGTTGGGGTGCGGCCAGTCGGTGCCCCAGAGCACGCGGTCGGGGAAGGTCTCGACGACGGTGCGCGCAAACGGCACCACGTCGCGGTAGGGCGCGCGCTCGCCGTTCAAGGCCGGCGGGCCGCTGACGCTCAGGCGCTCGGGGCAACTCACCTTGCTCCAGACGTTGTCGTGCTCGCGCATGAACTTCAGGAACAGCGCGAACTCCGGGCCATCGAGCGGCTTGCTCACGTCGGGCCGGCCCATGTGGTCCACCACCACCGTGGTCGGCAGCGCGGTGAAGAAGTCCCACAGCTCGGGCAGGTCCTGCGCCTCGAAGTAGATCACCACGTGCCAGCCCAGGCGCTTGATGCGGCCGGCGATCTCCAGCAGCTCGTCCTTGGGCGTGAAGTCGACCAGGCGCTTGACGAAGTTGAAGCGCACGCCGCGCACGCCGGCGGCGTGCAGGTCCTGCAGTTCCGCGTCAGTCACCGTGCGCTTGACCGTGGCCACGCCGCGCGCCTTGCCGCCGCTGGCGCGGCAGGCATCGACCATCGCGCGGTTGTCGGCGCCGTGGCAGGTGGCCTGCACGATCACGTTGCGCTCGAAGCCCAGGTGATCGCGCAGCGCGAAGAGCTGGGCCTTGCTGGCGTCGCAAGGCGTGTACTTGCGCTCCGGCGCAAACGGGAACTCGGCGCCGGGGCCGAAGACGTGGCAGTGCGCGTCGACGCTGCCCGGCGGCAGCTTGAGCTGCGGCTTGCTGGGGTTGGCGTACCAGTCCAGCCAGCCGGGGGTTTTCTCGAAGGCAGTCATCAGCAGTCTTTCGGTTGGGCCTGGGCCAGGATGCGGTCTGCTTCCGTTCGCCAGTCCGCGCTGCGCGCGAAGCCCGGCTTGCCGCGCGTGCCGAACAAGCCGGCGTCGGCAAGGTCGGCCACCCAGGCCTGGCGCTCGGCAGTGCCGCTGGCGCTCCAGGGCGTGAGGCCGGCCTCGCGAACGGTCTCGGCGACCTCGCGCACTTCTTCGCTGCGGCGGCGGCCGTGCTCGATCACGCGCTGGAAGAAGTAGCTGGCCTGCTTCTCCCAGTCGATGCCGGGAAAGGTCTCGCGCAGGCTGGCGATCAGCGCGTCTTCCACGCCGTAGTGGCGCGCGGCGGTGAAGCTCTCGATGACCATCGCCTCCAGGCCCTTGATCATCACGCTGCGGCACATCTTGGTGGCGCTGGCGATGCCGAGCTTCTCATCAGCCACCTGGGCCGCGAAGCCGTAGGCGTTGAGCCTGGGCGCCAGCGCCGCGGCATCGGGGCCGCCCAGCAGCAACGGCACCTTGATGCGGTAGGGCGGGATCGAGGTCATGACCGCGCCTTCGACATACCGGCCGCCGACGCCATTGACGAACTCGGCGGCGCGGATCTTCGCACCCGGCGACGCGGAATTGAGGTCGAGGAAGCAGCAGCCTGGACTCAAGCCCGGCGCGCAGGCCTGGGCCACCGGCACGGCCTGGCTGGCGGTGACGGCCGAGATCACC
The DNA here is from genome assembly GCA_964470565.1 of uncultured Rubrivivax sp. Classification (GTDB taxonomy): domain Bacteria; phylum Pseudomonadota; class Gammaproteobacteria; order Burkholderiales; family Burkholderiaceae_C; genus Rubrivivax. The sequence continues at coordinate 13,949 of CAYYDJ010000026.1, read as the reverse complement.
AGCTCGGCGCCGCGCACCGCGGCGGCGTGCGAGTCGGCCAGCGTCACGCCGTTGAGCAGCGCATGCTCGCGCAGCGGCTCGCCGGCTGCGCCGTGCAGCTTGAGGTCGAACGCGGTGACGTCCAGGTCCTGCCGGCGCAGGTCTTCGGCGAGGATGCGGCCGACCTCGCCGTAGCCGATCAGCGTGATCTTCATGGGCGTCAGTCGATGTACTTGAGGCCGGCCTTGGCCAGCGGCTCGCGCATCTTGTACATGTCCAGGCCCAGCACGCCGCTGGCCAGCTTGGCGCGCTTGTCGCCTTCGTTGGCCTCGCGCGTCGCCGCGGCCTGCAGCGTCTGCGCGGCCGCTGCACGAGGCACGCAGACCACGCCGTCGTCGTCGGCGACGATCACGTCGCCCGGGTGCACCAGCGCGCTGGCGCAAACCACGGGGATGTTGACCGAGCCGATCGTCGCCTTGATCGTGCCCTTGCTGCTGATGGCCCTGCTCCAGACGGGGAAGCCCATCTCGGTGAGTGTCTTCACGTCGCGCACGCCGCCGTCGATGACCAGCGCACGCGCGCCGCGGGCCTTGAAGCTGGTGGCCAGCAGGTCGCCGAAGAAGCCGTCGGTGCACTCGGCCGTGATCGCCGCGACGACGATGTCGCCCTCGCGGATCTGCTCGGCGACGACGTGCATCATCCAGTTGTCGCCGGGGTGCAGCAGCACGGTGACGGCCGTGCCGCTGACTTGCGCGCCGGCGTAGATCGGCCGCATGTAGGGCTTGAGCAAGCCCACGCGGCCCATCGCTTCGTGCACGGTGGCGCTGCCGAACCTGGCCAGCGCGTCGGCGGTGGCCGCGTCGGTGCGGGTGATGTTGCGATAAACGACGCCCATCTCGTACATGTCGACCCTTCGATGGAGAGCGGGACGGCCCTGCGGGCCGCCCGGTCAGGTTGATTTCACAGACCGCGCGCCTTGAGGGCCCGGTCCAGCCGCGGATAGACGCGCCGCGCATTGCCTTCGTAAATGGCGTGCTTCTGCGCCGCGCTCAACTGCGTGCTGGCCTCGATGTAGCGCTTGGTGTCGTCGTAGTTGAAGCCGGTCTCGGGGTCGATGCCGCGCACGGCACCGATCATCTCGCTGGCGAACAGGATGTTGTCGACCGGGATCACCTTGGTCAGCAGATCGATGCCGGGCTGGTGGTAGACGCAGGTGTCGAAGAAGACGTTCTTCAGCAGGTGGTCCTTCAGCAGCGGCTTCTTCAGCTCCTGCGCCAGCCCGCGGTAGCGGCCCCAGTGGTAGGGCGCGGCGCCGCCGCCGTGCGGCACGATGAACTTCAGCGCCGGAAAGTCCTTGAACAAGTCGCCCTGGATCAGTTGCATCACCGCGGTGGTATCAGCATTGATGTAATGCGCGCCGGTGGTGTGGAAGCAGGCGTTGCAGCTGGTGCTGACGTGGACCATCGCCGGGATGTCGTACTCGACCATCTTCTCGTAGATGGGGTACCAGTGGCGGTCGGTCAGCGGCGGGCTGGTCCAGTGGCCGCCGCTGGGGTCCGGGTTGAGGTTGATCGCCACGCAACCGTACTGCTCGACGCACTTCACCAGCTCGGGAATGCAGGTCTCGGGCGCGACGCCGGGGCTTTGCGGCAGCATCGCCGCGGGGATGAAGTGCGCGGGGAAAAGCTGGCTGACGCGAAAGCACAGCTCGTTGCAGATCGCCGCCCAGGTGCTGCTGACCTCGAAGTCGCCGATGTGGTGCGCCATGAAGCTGGCGCGCGGGCTGAAGATCGTCAAGTCGGAGCCGCGCTGCTTCATCAGCTTGAGCTGGTTGCCCTCGATGGTCTCGCGGATCTCGTCGTCCGTGATCACCAGGCTTTCGACCCGCGGCCTGGCCGCGGGATCGGTGATGCCCGCGATCTGGGCGTTGCGCCAGGTCTCCAGCGCTCTCGGCGCCGTCGTGTAGTGGCCGTGGATGTCGATGATCATGGCGGGCATCTCCTGCAACGCAGCGCATTGTCGGCCGCGCGTGATCCGTCATCAATGCGATAACGCCACTAGCAGCTATACCATGCCGGAATGGATCTGAAGCAGCTGGAGTACTTCGTTCACGTCGCCGAGATGGGCAGCTTCACGCGCGCGGCCACGCTGCTGCGGGTGGCGCAGCCGGCGCTGTCGCGCCAGGTGCGTTCGCTGGAGGTGGAGCTGCGCCAGCCGCTGCTCGACCGCAACGGCCGCGGCGTCACGTTGACCGAGGCCGGCAAGCGGCTGCTGGCGCATGCGCGCGGCATCCTGCAGCAGGTGGAGCGCGCCCGCGACGACCTCGAAGACCAGCGCGGCGCGGCCACCGGCCGGCTGGCGATCGCGCTGCCGCCCAGCGTCAGCCGCACGCTGACGGCGCCGCTGGTGCGCGCTTTCCGCGAGCGGCTGCCGCGCGCGACGCTGAGCGTGGTGGAAGGCCTGTCGGCCTATGCGCTGGAATGGCTGGCGATCGGCCGCGTCGACTGCGCGGTGGTCTACAACGTCACGCCGTCGCCGGCCATCGACCTGCAGCCGCTGCTCAACGAGCGGCTGTACCTGGTGTCGGCGCGCCAGGGCCGCGGCGCGCGCCAGGGCCGGCCGATCGGCCTGCGCGAGGTGGCCGAGCTGGACCTGGTGATCCCCAGCCGGCCGCACTCGATGCGCATGCTGCTCGAAGCCGCGCTGGCCGCCGAGGCCTGCCGCGCCCGCGTGGCGCTGGAGATCGAAAGCGTGCCGGCGATCCTGGAGTTGGTGCTGCAAGGCGGCTGCCACGCGGTGCTGGCCGAGAACGCGGTGCGCGGCAGCGGCCAGGCCGACGCCTTTCAACTGCGGCCGATCGGGCCGCCGCCGCTGGTGGCCACGCTGTGGATGGCCACTTCGGCACAGCGCCCGCGCGGGCCGCTGATCGACCAGGGGACGGCGCTGGTGGCCGAACGGTTACAGCAAATGCGGGGTTAGCGCGGCGCAGCGTTGCCGCCGCGGCGTCGGTGCCGAGGCGTCAGTGCCGCGGCGCGGCGCCGTCGTCTTCGGCGTCGCCGTCCTGCGGCGTGGCTTCGGCCAGCCGGTATTCCTCGTTGGCCCAGGCGCCCAGGTCGCGCTGGCGGCAGCGCTCGCTGCAGAACGGTCGCCAGGGGTTGGCCGGGCTGAACAGCGCCGGCCGCCGGCAGTGCGGGCAGGGCACCTTCAAGGGTTTGCCGTCGGCCATCGCGTGCTCCGCCTGCTGCCTCAGGCCCTCAGGCGCACAGCGTCAGCTCGAAGGGCACGTCGGCCGCGGCCGGGCGCAGCCGGCCTTCGCCGTCGGCGCGCATCATGCGCACCGAGACCAGCAGCCGGTGGCCGCTGATTTCGGGCACCAGGCCGCCGGAGCCGTCGAGGCGCAGGCGCATCAGGTGATAGCTCTTGTTCTGCGGCAGGCTTTGCTGGTACTGGCCGCCGGCGGCCACCATGCGCTGCGGCGCGCCGCTGTCGCGCACCAGGCTCATCAGCGTCTGCAGCGCCACGCCCAGCGGCGCCAGCGTGCCCACCCAGCCGGTCAGGTCGGCGCGGCGGCGCTCAGGCCCGTGCTGCTGCCAGGCGTAATACGAGGGCAGGTCGAACTCGCAGGTGCCGCCGGGGATGCTGATGCGGCTGCGGATGCTCATCAGCCAGTCGTTGGCGGCCAGCGCCTGGCCGGCCTTGCCCTGCAATTGGTTCAACCCGGCGTAAGCCTGCTCGATGCGGCCCAGCACGTCGTCGAGCGCGGCCTCCGAGATCGCCGGGTTGCCGCGGTAGGCGAGGAACTGCGCGCGGTGGCGCTCCAGCTCCTTCAGCAGATCCGACTTGAGGTCGGCGCGCGAGGCGACGTCCATGATCTCGAACATCGTCACCAGCGCGAAATGGTGGTCCACCGGGGCCTCGCGCGGCAGCAACTGGGCCAGCCGGTCGAACAGGTGCTCCAGCCGCAGCATCGTGCGGGTGCCTTCGTTGAAGGGATACTCGTAGAGGACCAAGGGCCGGGCTTTCGTCGCTGCCGGCCATTGTTCCACAGCGTCAGGCGCCGGCGTGCCGTGGCCCCACCCACCAGCCCCACAAGCCGCGCACCTGCCGGGCCAGTTCAGCGGGCGTGATGCCGTCGTTGTGGATCACCGCGTCGGCCAGCGCGCGGCGGGTCTCGCGCGTGGCCTGCTGGGCGATCACCGCGCGCACCGCGGCCTCGGTCCAGCCCGAGCGCTGCATCACGCGCTGCACCTGGGTCTCGGGGCCGCAGTCGACGACCACGATGCGCTGGGCGATGCGCCGCCAGCGGCTGGCCTCGGCCAGCAGCGGCACGTCGTAGACGATGCAGCGGCTGCCGGCCTGCTCGGCCTGGGTCGCCTGTCGCTGGGCCTCGGCGCCGATCATCGGGTGCAGGATGGCTTCCAGCCGGCCTTTGGCCTGGCGGTCGGCGAAGACCTGCTCGCGCATGCGGTCGCGGTCCAGCGCGCCATCGGCGCCGATCATCTGCGCACCGAAGGCGGCGGCGATCGCGGGGATGGCGGCACCGCCGGGCAGCGTGAGCGCCCGTGCGATGGCGTCGGTGTCCACCAGCCAGGCGCCGCAGTCGACCAGCACCCGCGCCACCGAGCTCTTGCCGCTGCCGATGCCGCCGGTGAGGCCGATCGTGCGCACCGCCGCCACCGGCCGCGCTGCCGTCAGGCCCAGCCCATCCATTCGAGAATGGGCTGCAGGCCGATCAGCAGCACCGCGATGCCGCCGCCGGCCAGGAAGGGGCCGAAGGGCACGAAACGGCCTTCGCGCAGGCTGCCCTGCAGCTTCATCAGCAGGCCGACGATGGCGCCCAGCACCGAAGCCATCAGCACGATGGGCAGGATGGCCTGCCACGACAGCCAGGCGCCGAGTGCGGCCAGCAGCTTGAAGTCGCCGAAGCCCATGCCTTCCTTGCCGGTGGCCAGCTTGAACAGCCAGTACACCGACCACAGCGACAGGTAGCCCGCGACCACGCCCCACAGCGAGGCCTTCAGCGGCACGCCCGGCAGCCAGCCCAGCGCGGCGGCGATCAGCCCGGCCCACAGCAGCGGCAGCGTGATCAGGTCAGGCAGCACCGTGGTGTCCCAGTCGATCAGCGTCAGCGCCAGCAGCGCGGCGACGAAGCCGCAATACAGCAGCGTGACCGGCTGCGCGCCGAAGCGCCAGGCCAGCGCGCCGAACAGCAGCCCGGTGACGAGTTCGACCACCGGATAGCGCGGCGAGATCCGCGTGCCGCAGGCCGAACAGCGGCCGCGCAGGCGCAGCCAGCCCAGCAGCGGCACGTTCTCGTGCCAGCGGATGCGGTGCTGGCACGACGGGCAGCGCGAGCCTGGCCGCATCAGGCTCAAGGCGCCCAGCGCGTTGATCGTGCGCTGCAAGGCGCTGCCGGCCTGCTGCAGGCCCGGCGGCGCCTCGGCGGCGAAGGTGCGGCGGAACGAGTCGCGGTCGCGCAGCTGCAGGGCCACGTCGCTCCACCACTGGCGCTCCATCATCATCGGCAGCCGGTGGGCGACGACGTTGAGGAAGCTGCCGATGGCCAGGCCCAGCAGGGCCAGGACCCAGGGTGACAAAAGCAGTTCGAGCGGCGGCGCCTCGATCACACGACGGCGCCCAGCTTGAAGATCGGCAGATACATCGAGACCACGATGCCGCCGATCACCACGCCCAGGATCACGATGATGAAGGGCTCCATCAGGCTGGACAGGCCCTTGACCATCTCGTCGACCTCATCCTCGTAGAACTCGGCGGCCTTGGCCAGCATGTGGTCGAGCGAGCCCGATTCCTCGCCGATGGCCGCCATCTGCAGCACCATCACCGGGAAGACGCCGGTCTGCGTCATCGAGGTGGTCAGCGCCGAGCCGGTGGACACGTCCTTCTGGATCTGCTCGGTGGCCTGCTGGTAGACGGCGTTGCCCGAAGCGCCGCCGACCGAATCGAGCGCCTCGACCAGCGGCACGCCGGCGGCGAACATGGTCGACAGCGTGCGCGTCCAGCGCGCGATCACCGACTTGTTGATCAGGTCGCCGAAGATCGGCACCTTCAGCAGCAGCCGATCCATGAACATCTGCATCTTCTCCGAGCGCTTCCACGACTCGAAGAAGAAGTACAGCCCGCCGAACAGGAAGCCGAAGATCGCCCACCAGTAGCTGACGAAGAACTCCGACATCGCGATCACGAACTGCGTGGGCGCCGGCAGCTCGCCGCCGAAGGAGGTGAAGACCTCCTTGAACGCCGGGATCACGAAGATCATGATCACCGTGACGACCACGAAGGCGACCACCAGCACGGCGACCGGGTACATCAGCGCCGACTTGATCTTCTGCTTGATCGCCAGCGTCTTCTCCTGGTAGATGGCCAGGCGGTCGAGCAGCGCCTCCAGGATGCCGCCGGCCTCGCCGGCTTCAACCAGGTTGCAGTACAGCGAATCGAAGTGCAGCGGATGCTTGCGGAAGGCCGACGACAGGCTGGTGCCGGTCTCGACGTCGGAGCGGATGTCGTTGAGCAGCTTGGTCATCCGCGGGTTGGTGCTGCCGCGGCCCACGATGTCGAACGACTGCAGCAGCGGCACGCCGGCCTTCATCATCGTCGCCAGCTGGCGCGTGAAGATCGCGATGTCCTTCTGCTTGATGGAGCGGCCGCCGGCCGTGCGGCGCTTCTTGATCTTGGTGACCAGGATGCCCTGGCGGCGCAGGCTGGCGCTGACCACGGCCTCGCCGCCGGCGCGGATCTCGCCGCGCACGACCTTGCCGTTGCGGTCCTTGCCTTCCCACTCGAAGATGGCGTCCTTCGGGTTCTTGCTTGCCAGTGCTGCAGTTGCCATGGATCCTCCGACCGGGCCGGGCCCGGTCTGCACGGTGCTATTCGTTGGTGACGGTGATCACTTCCTCAAGCGTCGTGACGCCGGCCTTCACCTTGACCAGCCCCGACTGCCGCAGGTCGCGCACGCCTTCCTTCTGCGCCTGCCCGGCGATGTCCAGCGCCGTGCCTTCGGCCAGGATGATGCGCTGGATCGCCTCGGTGATCGGCATCACCTGGTACAGACCGACGCGACCCTTGTAGCCGTTGTTGCAGGCCGAGCAGCCGACGGCGCGGTACGGCTTCCAGCTGCCGTCGATATCGGTCTCGGCGAAGCCGGCCTTGAGCAGCGCCTCGCGCGGGTACTCGGCGGGCGACTTGCAGTTCTCGCACAAGCGCCGCGCCAGGCGCTGGGCCGTGATCAACAGCACGCTGGAGGCGATGTTGAACGGCGGCACGCCCATGTTCAGCAGCCGCGTCAGCGTGGTCGGCGCATCGTTGGTGTGCAGCGTGCTCATCACCAGGTGGCCCGTCTGAGCGGCCTTGATCGCGATGTCGGCGGTCTCCAGGTCGCGGATTTCGCCGACCATGATGATGTCCGGGTCCTGCCGCAGGAACGACTTCAGCGCCGCCGCGAAGGTCAGCCCCGCCTTGTCGTTGACGTTGCACTGGTTGATGCCCGGCAGGTTGATTTCGGCCGGATCCTCCACCGTGGAGATGTTCACGCCCGGCTGGTTGAGGATGTTCAGGCAGGTGTAGAGCGACACCGTCTTGCCGCTGCCGGTGGGCCCGGTCACCAGGATCATCCCGTAGGGACGGCCGATGGCGGCCAGCAGCCGGTCCTTCTCGATCTTCTCGTAGCCCAGCGCGTCGATGCCCAGTTTGGCGCTGGACGAATCGAGAATCCGGATCACCACCTTCTCGCCGAACAGCGTGGGCAGCGTGCTGACGCGGAAGTCGATCGCCTTGCTGCCGAACTTCAGCTTCATGCGGCCGTCCTGCGGCACGCGCTTCTCGGCGATGTCCATGCGCGAGATGACCTTGATGCGCGAGGCCAGCTTCTCCTTGATGGCGATCGGCGGCTGGGTGATCTCGCGCAACTCGCCGTCGACGCGAAAGCGCACGCGGTAGGTGTACTCGTAGGGCTCGAAGTGCAGGTCCGAGGCGCGCATGTTGATCGCGTCGACCAGCATCTTCTGCAGGAAGCGCACGACCGGGGCGTCTTCGACCTCGGTGGCGATGTCCTGCTCGGACGGCGCGGACTCGTCCTCGGTGACGTCGAAGTCGAACTCGGCACTGGCGATCGCCTCCAGCGCCTCGGTGGCGCTGGCGCCCTGGCTTTCCACCAGCTTGGCCAGCTTGTCGTGCTCGACGATCACCCACTCGGGGCTGAGCTGGGTGGCGAACTTGACGCGCTCGGCCGCTTCCTGGTCGGTGGGGTCGGCGGTGGCCACGAACAGCCGGCTGCCGCGCTTGCCCAGCACCAGCAGCTGGTACTGCGAGGCCGTCTTCTGGTCGAGGATGTTCTTCGGAACCTTCTGCAGGTCGACCGCGTTGAGGTCGAGCAGCGGCAGTGCCAGCGCGGTGGACAGCGTGTGCGCCAGGTCGGTGGGCGAAACCGCGCCGGCGGCCACGACCGCCGAGCTGAAGCTGACCTTGCGTTCGCGCGCCGACTTCAGCAGCTCTTCGGCGGCCTTGCCGCTGATCCGGCCGGCATTGACGAGCACGCGGGCGACGCCGGACAAGGCGTTCGGGGGCGACTCGAGCGCTGTTTCCGCAGCCATCTAGTTCGGTCGTCGAGCGGCAGTCATATCCGATCGATCATCGCCGATCCGTCCGCAGGTGTAAACGGTGCATAAGCACGACTCGTGCCGGTGGCACATCGGCTTACATCTGCTGATGAACGACGGCCCGAACGACGAAGCCGCCCGCAGGCGGCTTGAAAAATTGGTCGGGGTGAGAGGATTCGAACCTCCGGCCTCTACGTCCCGAACGTAGCGCTCTACCAGGCTAAGCTACACCCCGATGTCTTCTTGCGGCGCGGCTCCCGGCTCACGAAGAGCGGTGGACGGCCCGAACACATAATTCTAGCAGAGCCTCGCGCGCGTTCGACGCAGGCAGGCCGGCGATCGCGGTGCGCGCCACATCGGCTTCGCGCTCGGCCGCGGCGAGCGTGTCGTCCAGCGCGCCGGTGTGGCGCACCAGCTCGATGATCCGGGGCAGGCCATCGACCTCGCCGTGCTCGATGGCGCGGCGGATCAGCTCGCCCTCCTCGGCCGTGGCGCGCTGCATCGCCAGCAGCAGCGGCAGCGTGGGCTTGCCTTCGCGCAGGTCGTCGCCGACGTTCTTGCCCAAGGCGTCGCTGCTGCCTTCGTAATCGAGCAGGTCGTCCACCAGTTGGAAGGCCGTGCCCAGCGCGCGACCGTAGGTGGCGCAGGCCTCTTCCACCGCCGGCTCGGCCTGTGCCAGCACGGCGCCGAGGCGGGCGCTGGCCTCGAACAGCTTGGCCGTCTTGTAGCGGATGACGCGCAGGTAGTCCTCGACCGAGAGGTCGGGGTCGTGCATGTTCATCAGCTGCAGCACCTCGCCTTCGGCGATCACGTTGGTGGCGTCGGCAAGCACCTCCAGCACGCGCATGCGGCTGATCGACACCATCATCTGGAAGGCGCGCGAGTACAGGAAGTCGCCCACCAGCACACTGGCTGCATTGCCGAACAGCGCGTTGGAGGTGGCGCGGCCGCGGCGCAGCGATGACTCGTCGACCACGTCGTCGTGCAGCAAGGTGGCGGTGTGGATGAACTCGACCGTGGCCGCCAGCTCGAAGCGCTCCGGGCCCTCGAAGCCCAGCGCCTGGGCGAACAGCAGCACCAGCCGCGGCCGGATGCGCTTGCCGCCGGCGCTGACGATGTAGGTGGAGATCTGGTTGATCAGCGCCACCCGCGAGGCCAGGCGTTCGCGGATCACGGCGTCGACCTGCTGCATGTCGGCCGCCATCGGGTCGATGGACGGCTCGGCGCTGACGTCGATGGTGGCGTGGGGCAAGATGGGTCCGGGCTGTGGGCCGCAAGATTATAGGAAGCAGAACGTGCCGCGGTCCCCTTGCCTGGCCCGCTGTGCTACGATCGCGAGCTTTTCTCGCCGCCGGCTGCCTCTCCCAGGGGCCACTTTCGAGCCGCGGCGCGAATCTTCCTCGAAAGGGTTCACATGTACGCGGTCATAAAAACCGGCGGCAAGCAATACAAGGTTGCCGCTGGCGAAAAGATCAAGGTAGAACAGATTGCTGCGGACGTGGGCCAGGAGATCGTGATCGACCAGGTGCTCGCCGTCGGAGACGGCGCTGAGCTGAAGGTCGGCACGCCCTGGGTCGCGGGTGCGAGCGTCAGCGCCACGGTGCTGGCGCACGGCAAGCACGACAAGGTGCGCATCTTCAAGATGCGCCGCCGCAAGCACTATCAACGGCACGGCGGCCACCGCCAGACCTACACCGAGCTGCAGATCGGCTCGGTCAACGGCTAAAGGAGCGCTTCAACCATGGCACAGAAAAAGGGCGGCGGCTCCACCCGCAACGGCCGTGATTCCAAGCCGAAGATGCTAGGCGTGAAGGTGTTCGGCGGTCAGGTCGTCTCGGCCGGTTCGATCATCGTTCGCCAGCGCGGCACCCGTTTCCACGCCGGCACCAACGTCGGCATGGGCCGCGACCACACGCTGTTCGCGCTGGTGGATGGCACCGTATCGTTCGAGGTCAAGGGCGCGCAGAATCACCAGACGGTGTTCGTGGCCGCGGTCTGACCGGCCTTCGGCTCGCGAATCCGAAGCCCCGGCCCGCCGGGGCTTCGTCGTTTGCGGCCCCGGCTCAAGGAGTGACGCATGAAGTTCATCGACGAAGCGACGATCGACGTGGCCGCGGGCGACGGCGGCAGCGGCTGCACGAGCTTTCGGCGTGAGAAGTTCATCCCCTTCGGCGGCCCCAACGGCGGTGACGGCGGCCGCGGCGGCAGCGTCTGGGCGCTGGCCGACCGCAACATCAACACGCTGATCGACTACCGCTACGCGCGCCGCCACGAGGCCAAGAACGGCGAGCCCGGCCGCGGCTCGGACCAGTTCGGCGCCGCCGGCGACGACATCGTGCTGCGCATGCCGGTGGGCACCATCGTGCGCGACGCCGACAGCGGCGAGTTGATCGTCGAGCTGCTGGAGCACGGGCAGAAGGTGCTGCTGGCCAAGGGCGGCGACGGTGGCTTCGGCAACCTGCACTTCAAGAGCAGCACCAACCGCTCGCCGCGGCAGAAGACGCCCGGCTGGCCGGGCGAGAAGAAGAAGCTGGCGCTCGAACTGCGCCTACTGGCCGACGTCGGCCTGCTGGGCATGCCCAACGCGGGCAAGTCGACGCTGATCGCGGCGATCTCCAATGCGCGGCCCAAGATCGCCGACTACCCGTTCACGACGCTGCACCCGAACCTGGGCGTGGTGCGCGTGGGGCCCGAGCAGAGCTTCGTGGTGGCCGACATCCCGGGGCTGATCGAAGGCGCGTCCGAAGGCGCCGGCCTCGGCCACCAGTTCCTGCGCCATCTGCAGCGCACGCGGCTGCTGCTGCACATCGTCGACTTCGCGCCTTTCGACGACAGCGTCGATCCGGTGGCGCAGGCGCGCGCCATCGTTGCCGAGCTGAAGAAGTACGACCCCGCGCTGCATGCCAAGCCGCGCTGGCTGGTGCTGAACAAGCTCGACATGGTGCCGGCCGAGGAGCGCGCCGCGCGGGTGAAGGACTTCGTGCGCCGCTTGCGCTGGAAGGGGCCGGTGTTCGAGATCTCGGCGCTGGCGCGCGAGGGACTCAAGCCGCTGGTCGAGCGCGTCTACAAGGAAGTGGCGCAGCACCATCGCGAGGAGCACGATCCCGATCCCCGCTTCACCCAGGAGCCCACCGATCATGGATAAGCCGCTGGCGGGCGCCAAGCGCATCGTCGTCAAGGTCGGCTCCAGCTTGGTCACCAACGAGGGCCGCGGCATCGACGCCGAGGCCATCGGCAACTGGGCGCGCCAGTTGGCCGCGCTGGCACGCGAGGGGCGCGAGTTGGTGATGGTGTCCAGCGGCGCCATCGCCGAAGGCATGAAGCGCCTGGGCTGGTCGACGCGGCCCCGTGAGATCCACGAACAGCAGGCGGCCGCCGCCGTCGGCCAGATGGGCCTGGCGCAGATGTACGAGACCAAGCTGCGCGAGCACGGCATGGGCAGCGCGCAGATCCTGCTGACGCACGGCGACCTGGCCGACCGCGAGCGTTACCTCAACGCGCGCTCGACGCTGCTGACCCTGCTGCGCTTGAACGTGATTCCGGTGATCAACGAGAACGACACCGTGGTCACCGACGAGATCAAGTTCGGCGACAACGACACCCTGGGCGCGCTGGTGGCCAACCTGGTGGAGGCCGACGCGCTGGTGATCCTGACCGACCAGCGCGGCCTGTACGCGGCCGACCCGCGCAAGGACCCGGCGGCGCGCTTCGTCGACCAGGCGCAGGCCGGCAACCCCGAACTCGAACGCATGGCCGGTGGCGCCGGCTCGGCGATCGGCCGCGGCGGCATGCTGACCAAGATCCTGGCCGCCAAGCGCGCCGCGGGCAGTGGTGCCAGCACCGTGATCGCCTGGGGCCGCGAGCGCGACGTGCTGCTGCGCCTGGCCGCCGGCGAGGCCATCGGCACCGCGCTGCTGGCCGGCACGGCCAAGCTCGCGGCGCGCAAGCAGTGGATGGCCGACCACCTGCAGCTTCGCGGCGCCGTGGTGGTCGACGACGGTGCGGTCGCCAAGCTGCGCGACGACGGCAAGAGCCTGCTGCCGATCGGCATGACCGAGGTGCACGGCGAGTTCGTGCGCGGCGACGTGATCGCGGTGCGCAGCGCCGCGGGCGTGGAGATCGCGCGCGGCCTGGCCAACTACTCCGCGGCGGAAGCGCGGCTCATCGCGCGCCGTTCATCGGTGCACATCGAATCGCTGCTGGGCTACGCCAACGAGCCCGAGATGATCCACCGCGACAACCTGGTGCGCGTCTGACGCGCGGGCGCGGGGCGGGATCAGTTGGTCTGGTTGGTGGCGTCGCGCGGCAGCGGCGGCTGCGCCTGCTCGGCCGGCGCCTCATCCTCGTGCCGCGCATGGCGCATGCCCGAACGCAGGTAGCGGTTGTGGTGGTTCACGCGCGGCAGATAACGCGCCAGTTCGGTCAACGCCATCTCGTAGACCCCGCGCTTGAACTCGATCACCACGTCCAGCGGCACCCAGTATTCGTTCCAGCGCCAGGCGTCGAACTCGGGGTGCTCGGTGGCGCGCAGGTTCATGTCGCTGTCGCGGCCCAACAGGCGCAGCAGAAACCAGATCTGCTTTTGCCCACGGTAGTGGCCGCGCGCGTCCCTGCGGATGAAGTGGTCGGGCACCTCGTAGCGCAGCCAGTCGCGCGTGCGGCCGATGATCTCCACGTGATCGGGCATCAGCCCGACCTCCTCGTGCAACTCGCGGAACATGGCCTGCTCGGGCGACTCTCCATGCTTGATGCCGCCTTGCGGGAATTGCCAGGAGTGCGTTCGCAGCCGCTTGCCCCAGAACACCTGGTTCCGCGCGTTGAGCAGGACGATGCCGACGTTGGGCCTGAAGCCGTCCCTGTCGAGCATAATCGAACCCCAATTTTCGTGATTGAAATCATTATTGCACCGGCAGTGTGCAGCTTGCGATTCCTCGCAAACCCGCATCACGCCGCAGGCGGCGCCGGTGTGACAGCCCCAGCGCCATGAAAGCCTCCCAGACCTTCGTCTCCACGCTCAAGGAAGCCCCCGCTGACGCCGAGATCGTCAGCCACCAGTTGATGATGCGCGCCGGCCTGATCAAGCGGCTGGGCGCCGGCATCTACAGCTACATGCCGCTGGCGCTGCGCGTCATCCGCAAGGTGGAGGCCATCATCCGCGAGGAGATGAACCGCGCCGGCGCGGTGGAACTGTTGATGCCGGTGGTGCAGCCGGCCGAACTGTGGCAGGAGACCGGCCGCTTCCAGGCCTACGGCCCCGAACTGATGCGCGTGCAGGACCGGCACGAGCGCGACTTCGTGATTCAGCCCACCAGCGAAGAGGTGATCACCGACATCGCGCGCCAGGAACTGCGCAGCTAC
>CAYYDJ010000025.1:0-52312 GCA_964470565.1 uncultured Rubrivivax sp. | reverse complement strand
AGCAGTGTCAAGCATGGCGGCGAGCATTGCAATTAGTGTTAACAGACCCTAGTCGTAGACGATTTCTGCAACGCCGGCCTGCGCCACCGCGCGCCAGCGCGCCAGCGCTTCGTCGGTCGGCCAGATGCGGCCATCGTCGCCGAGGTCGATCTCGGCCGTGGCGTGCTCGCGCTGCAGCTTCAGGCGCACCGGCAGGCCTTGCGTCAGCGCGCCGTGCTCGCTGTCGATGCGCCGCGCGGGCGACAGCTGTACCAGCTCCATCAAGGGCGGCAGGTGGCCGTTGAGGTCGACCAGCAGCGCGCGGCCGAAGCGCGCGCGCGCGGCCGCCAGGTCCCACACCTGCTGCACGTTCAGGCGCAGGCCGCCGGCAAAGCGGTCGGGCTGCAGCTTGCCTTGCGCGACGACGAACTCGTCTTCCTTCAGCAGCTCGCGCTGGGCGGGGCCCAGGCTGTCCTCGTTGACCACGGCCTCGATCGATTCGCTGCCGTCGTCGAGCCTGAAGATCAGCACGCGGCCGCTGCGGCCGTTGACCAGCCGCACCTCGCTGACGATGCCGGCCACGGCGGTGGGCTCGCGGGTATCGGTCAGCTCCGCGATCGAGCGCTTGCAGAAGCGCCGCGCCTCGCCGGCGTAGGCGTCGAACAGGTGGCCCGAGAGGTAGAAGCCGATCGCCGTCTTCTCCTGCATCAGCCGATCGCGGATGCCCAAGGGCTCGACGGCCACCAGCGCCGGCTCCTGGCTGCTGCTGCCGTGCACGTCGTCGCCGAAGTCGAACAGCCCCGCCTGCGCCTCGTTGGCGGCCTGCGTCTCGGCCCAGTCGAAGGCCAGGCCCACGCTGGCCAGCGCCGAGCCGCGGTCGGGGTGCAGCGCGTCGAAGGCGCCGGCCTTGATCAGCGCTTCCACCACGCGCTTGTTGACCCTTTGCTTGTCGACCCGCGCGCAGAAGTCGAACAGGCTGCGGAACGGGCCGCCGCCCTGGCCGCCCGTGCCTTCGCGCGCGGCGACGATGGCCTCGATCGCGCCCTGCCCCGTGCCCTTGACGGCGCCCAGCCCGTAGCGCACCACGCTGTCGCTGATGGGCTCGAAGCGGTAGACGCCGCGGTTGATGTCGGGCGGCTCGAAGCGCACGCCGAACAACCTGGCGTCGGCCAGCAGCACCTTGAGCTTGTCGGTGTTGTCCTGCTCGATCGTCATGTTGGCCGCGTAGAACTCGGCCGTGCAATGCACCTTGATCCAGGCCGTGTGGTAGGCCAGCAGGCTGTAG
The DNA here is from genome assembly GCA_964470565.1 of uncultured Rubrivivax sp. Taxonomy (GTDB): domain Bacteria; phylum Pseudomonadota; class Gammaproteobacteria; order Burkholderiales; family Burkholderiaceae_C; genus Rubrivivax. The sequence continues at coordinate 51,048 of CAYYDJ010000025.1, read as the reverse complement.
GCGGCGGCGTGGCTCTTGTTGAAGCCGTAGCCGGCGAACTTCTCCATCAGGTCGAAGACTTCGTCGGCCTTGTGCTCGCTGATGCCTTGCGCAATCGCGCCGGCGCGGAACTTGCCGCGCTCCTTGGCCATCTCCTCGGGTTTCTTCTTGCCCATCGCGCGGCGCAGCAGGTCGGCGCCGCCGAGGCTGTAGCCGCCCATCACCTGCGCGGCCTGCATCACCTGCTCTTGATAGACGAAGATGCCGTAGGTCTCGTCCAGCACCTGCGCCAGCAGCGGGTGCGGGTGCACCACCGCCTCGCGCCCGTTCTTGCGCGCGCAAAAGCTCGGGATGTTCTCCATCGGCCCGGGGCGGAACATCGCGTTGAGCGCGATCAGGTCTTCCAGCCGCGTGGGCTTGGCCTCGCGCAGCATGCCTTGCATGCCGCGCGATTCGAACTGGAACACCGCCTCGGTCTGCCCGTTGGTGAACAGCGCATAGACGCGCGCGTCGTCCAGCGGCAGCTTGTCGTAGTCGAAGTCCTCGCGGCCCTTGCGGCGCGCGCGGATGAAGTCCTTGGCCAGCTCCAGGATGGTCAGCGTCGCCAGGCCCAGGAAGTCGAACTTCACCAGGCCGATGGCCTCGACGTCGTCCTTGTCGAACTGGCTCACCGCGCTGTCGCTGCCCGGCTGCTGGTACAGCGGGCAGAAGTCGGTGATCTTGCCCGGCGCGATCAACACGCCGCCGGCATGCATGCCGATGTTGCGCACCATGCCTTCCACCCGCGTGGCCAGGCGCAGCAGCTCGGCCACATCTTCCTCGGCGGCCTCGCGCTGCTCCAGCTCGGGCGCCTCCTTGCGGGCGTAGATGATGCCGTTGTCGGGCTCCTCGGGCACGCGGGCCAGCGTCACCGTCTTGCCCGGCGGCGCCGGGATCAGCTTGGCGATGCTGTCCACGTGGCCGTAGCCCATGCCCAGCACGCGGCCCACGTCGCGCAGCGCGGCCTTGGCGGCCATGGTGCCGAAGGTGGCGATCTGGCTCACCGCGTCGCGGCCGTACTTGTCCTTGACGTAGTCGATCACGCGGTCGCGGTTGCCCTGGCAGAAGTCGATGTCGAAGTCGGGCATCGACACCCGCTCGGGGTTCAGGAAGCGCTCGAACAGCAGCTGGTAGCGCAGCGGGTCGAGGTCGGTGATGAAGAGCGAATAGGCCACCAGCGAGCCCGCGCCCGAGCCGCGCCCCGGCCCCACCGGGCAGCCGTTGGCCTTGGCCCAGACGATGAAGTCCGAGACGATCATGAAGTAGCCCGGGAAGCCCATCTTGATGATGGTGGCGATCTCGAACGCCAGCCGCTCGACATACGTCGGACGTTGGCGCTCGCGCTCCGCGGGGTCTGGGAACAGGGCCTGCAGGCGCTTCTCGAGCCCCTCGTGGCTGGCCTGGCGGAAGTAGTCGTCCAGCGCAATGCCGTCCGGCGTCGGAAAGTCGGGCAGCCGCGGCTTGCCCAGCACCAGGCTCAGGTTGCAGCGCCGTGCGATCTGCACCGTGTTGGCCAGCGCGCTGGGCAGGTCGGCGAACCGCTCGGCCATCTCGGCGCGCGTCTTGAAGTGCTGCTGCGGCGTGAAGCGGCGCACGCGCTTGGCGTTGCCCAGGGTCTCGCCCTCGGCCACGCAGACGCGCGCCTCGTGGGCCTCGAAGTCGTCCGGCGTCAGAAACTGCAGCGGATGCGTGGCCACCACCGGCAGCCCGAGTGCTGCCGCCAGCGGCACGGCAGCGCGCACGTGCGGCTCGTTGCTGGCCGCGCCGGCGCGCTGCAGTTCGATGTAGAAGCGCTGCGGGAACAGCGCCGCCAGCCGCTCGGCGAGCGCGCGCGCGCGCTCGCCGTCGCCGGCCAGCAGCGCCTGGCCGATGGCGCCGAGGTCGGCGCCCGACAGCGCAATCATCCCGCCGCCCAGTTCGGCCAGCCACTCCCACTTGACCCAGGCCTGGGTGCGCTGCGCGTTGCGCGTCCAGGCGCGGGCCAGCAGCTCGCTGAGGTGGTGGTAGCCGCTGGCGTCCTGCACCAGCAGCAGCAGGCGGCTGGGCTGCTTGTCGCCGGCCTCCAGCGGCTCCATCAGCAGGTCCACGCCGATCAGCGGCTTGATGCCTTTGCCGCGGCAGGCCTGATAGAACTTGATGGCGCCGAACAGGTTGTTGAGGTCGCTGATCGCCAGCGCGGCCTGGCCGTCGGCGCGCGCCGCGGCCACCACGTCGTCGATGCGCAAGGTGCCGTCGACGACCGAGTATTCGCTGTGCAGACGCAGGTGGACGAAGCTCATCCGGGCGATTATCCGGCCGCCTTCCGGTATCGGCCGGCGATACGCGGCGGCTCGGCGCAGGCCACCGCAGCAGGCCGGCCGCCGCGCTTCGCGGGCGCCGCCGATACTGCCCGCCATCGCAGCCTCGAAAGCCCCGCCGATGAATCGCATCGACCGCATCGCCATCAGCCGCCAGGACCTGCAACGAGCCGCCGGCGCCGGGCTGCTGGCCGACGCGGCAGTGGAGCCGCTGTGGCAGCACCTGCGCCGCGGCGCCACGGCAGCAGCGCCGCTGCAGGGGCCGCGCTTCGTCGTCACCAACATCCTGTACCACCTGGGCGGCGCGCTGGCGATCGGCGCGGCCACGCTGTTCCTGAACGAAGGCTTCCAGCGCCTCGGGCCGTGGGGGCTGTTCGTGATCAGCCTGCTCTACGGCGCGGGCTGCGTCTGGGCTTCGGGCCGGCTGGCGGCGCGCGGGCTGGAAGTGCCGGCCGGCATCATCGCCACGCTGGCCGTGTGCCTGGTGCCGCTGTCCACCTGGGCGGCGCAGAACGGGCTGGGGCTGTGGCCCGACGGCGGATCCGCCCGCTATGCGAGTTATCACACCCGCATCGACTGGCGCTGGCTGACGCTGGAGCTGGCCACGCTGGCCGGCGCTGCGGTGGCGCTGTGGCGGCTGCGCTATCCGTTCCTGATGATGCCGGTGGCCGTCACGCTGTGGTACCTGGGCATGGACCTGGCGCGGCTGATCGTCGCCCCCGGCGAGGCCGAGTCCTGGACCTTCTACCGCGACTTCTCGCTCTTCTTCGGGCTGTTGATGCTGTTGTTCGCGTTCTGGGTCGACGCGCGTAGCCGCGCCGCGCAGGGCAGCCGGCGGGACTATGCGTTCTGGCCGTACCTGATGGGCATGCTGACCTTCTGGTGCGCGCTGACGATGCGCCATTCCGACAGCGAGCCGAGCAAGCTGCTCTACGGGCTGCTCAACCTCGGCTTCATCGGCCTGTCGGCGCTGCTGCAGCGGCGCGTGTTCGCGGTCTGCGGCGGCCTGGGCGTGGCCTTGTACCTGGGTGACCTCAGCTCGCGGCTGTTCAAGGACAGCCTGCTGTTCCCGCTGGCGCTGACGGCCATCGGCCTGGGCGTCATCGCCTGCGGCATCGGGTGGCAGCGGCACGAAGACCGCATCCGGGCCGCGCTGCGCCAGCGGCTGCCGGCGGGGCTGCGCGGCTGGCTGCCGTCCTGACACTCGTCCTGAGGCTCGACGCCGCTTCCTACAATGCCGCATGGTGCCCCCAGGCTCACTTCGTTCGCGGCCCCCCGAGGGGGCGCTCAGTACCTTCGGAACGGCCGGGCGGTCCTGATGAGCGCCTGGATCGTCCGCCTGCTGGGCATCGTGCTGATGCTCACCGCGCTGGTCGTGGCGCTGTCGCGCGCGCCCGACCGCCCGGTGCAGACGCTCGTCGCACGTTGGGCGCCACCGCCGTCGGACTTCATCGAGCTGAAGGGCCAGCTCGTGCACCTGCGCGACGAAGGCCCGCCCGGCGATCCCGAGCCCATCGTGCTGCTGCACGGCACCGGCGCCAGCCTGCACACCTGGGAAGGCTGGGTGCGCGAGCTGAAGGCCCGCCGCCGCGTGATCACCTTCGACCTGCCGGGCTTCGGCCTCACCGGCCCCTTCACCGGCCAGTACGCGGCCGATGACTACCGCGGCGACACCTACGCCCGCTTCGTGCTGGACCTGCTGGACGCGCTGAAGCTGTCGCGCGTGGTGCTGGGCGGCAACTCGCTGGGCGGCGAGATCGCCTGGCGCGTGGCGACGCTGGCGCCCGAGCGTGTGAGCCGGCTGATCCTGGTCGACGCCTCGGGGCTGCCGTTCTCGCCGCAGGCCGTCCCGCTGGCCTTCGTCGCCGCGCGGCTGCCCGTGATCAGCTGGCTCAGCCAGCACCTGCTGCCGCGCGAACTGGTGGCACAAGGCGTGGCCAGCGTTTATGGCGATCCTTCGCGCCTCACGTCGGCGCTCGTCGATCGTTATTTCGAGCTGACGCTGCGCGAGGGCAACCGGCGCGCCTTGAGCCAGCGGCTGCGCCAGCTGGGCGACGGCAGCGACGCGCCGCCGCGGCTGGCCGCGATCCGCCAGCCGACGCTGATCATCTGGGGCGAGCGCGACCGCCTGATCCCACCGGCCACCGGGCGCGACTTCGCGCAGCGCATCGCCGGCAGCACGCTGGTGCTGCTGCCCGGCCTGGGCCACGTGCCGCAGGAGGAAGACCCGGTGCGCAGCGTGCAGCCGGTGAAGGCCTTCCTCGGCCTTTAGCGTCGGGCGCGGCAAGCCCTTCGGGCCGTCTTCTTCAGCCGTACCAGCCGTGCAGGTACCACAGCGGCTCGGCCGGGTCGCGCACCGGCAGCCGCTGGCGGAAGACCCAGACCAGCGCGCCGTCGGCCGCCTGGGCGATGAAGTAGTCGCGCGTGGCGACCTCGCCGTCCCACCAACCGGTCTCGATGCGCTCGGGGCCCGACAGCAGCAGCAGCAGACGGCCCTGGAACAGCGGCATCGCCTCGCGCTCGGCCAGCGGCTGCGGCTGGGGCAGCAGCCACACGGGGTGCGGCAGCAGGTCTTCCGGGGTGGTGGCCGGCGGCGGTGGTGGTGATGTCGGCGCCGCGCCGGCGCGCACCAGCACGCTGGCCTTCTCGGGCCGGTGGTCGGCCACCGCCTGCAGGGCCAGCACGCGGTCGTCGCCCAGGCGGGCGCGCAGCCGCTCCAGCAGCCGCTGCAGCCCGGCCTGCTCGCTTTGCCGGGTGGGGAACAGCTCGGCATTGGGCGCGCTCTGGCGGCGCAGCTCGTGGCAGTCGAGCTGCAGCTCCAGCGTCGGCGCCGGCAGCACCACGCGGGCCAGGCGCTCGCGCAGCAGCAACTGCAGATGGGCCACGTCGACCGAGGCGTCAGCCAGCTCCACGCGCAGCGTGGTGGCCGGCGGCACGGCGTGGTCGTCGGCGCGATGGCGGCTTTCGTGGCGCATCTGCAGGCTGAAGGCCAGCACGCGCGACTGGCGCGCCCGCGCCCAGGCCACGAGCTGCTGCAGCAGCAGGGCCGCGGCGTGCAGCAGCGGCTCGGCATGCTCGGCACGCTGCGCCAGCTCGAGCCGGGCGCTGAAGCGCTCGGGCGCGCTCAGCCGGATCCGCGGGTCGGGCCGGGTGCCGCGGGCGCGGTCCAACTCGTCGAGCAGCGCCTCGCCGAAGCGGCGCGCCAGCCCGGCGCGCGGCAGCGTCAGCAGATCCGACAGACGCTGCAGGCCCATGCCCTGCAAGGCCTCCCAATGCTTTCGGCCAGGGCCCAGCAGCCACACCGGCGCCTCGTCCAGCAGGCGCTGCAAGGCTTTCAGGTCGTCGCGCTGCGGGCCTTCGTGCAGGCCGTCGCGCCAGCGGGCCAGCAAGGCCGCGCCCAGCGCGGTGGGCGCGGCGGCGATCCGCAGCCGATGCCCCAGCGGCTGCAAGGCCCGGCGCAGCCGCGCCAGCAGCGCATCGGCACCGCCGAAGTAGCGCAGGCAACTCGCCACCTCCAGCAAGACGGTGTGGCCTTCCAGCGCCACTGCGGGCGTGAAGGCCAGCGCCGTGTGCACCACCGCTTGCAGCGCCTGGGCGTCGCGGCGCTCGTCGGCCTGGCCGAACTGCAGGTCGGGCCGCAGCGCCAGCGCGGTGGCGCGCTGCAGGCCGGGCCGCACGCCGGCGGCCGCGGCGGCGGCGTTGACGGCCTGCACCTCGTACCCGGCCAGCAGCGCCAGCGGCTGGCGGCGCTGCGCCTCGTCCAGCGCGGCGGCAAAAGCTTCCAGCGACAGCCAGGGCAGGTGGACGGCAAACCACAGCATGGGCAGGCGCGGCCGTGCATTGCGATCAGGACGAAGCCGACGCCGCGCGCGGCTGCGTCTGCAGGGCCCGCGGCAGCGCCGCCGCGGCCTGCTCGGCTGCCAGACGCAGCGCGCGCTCGCGCGCCGGCGCCGACAGCGCCGGCGGCAGCGCCAGCCGCAGCGGCTGCGCCAGCGGCGGGCCACGACGCTTGACGAGGTGCAGCGCCAGCTCGTCAGGGCCGGCGGCGGCCAGCCGCAGGCGCAGCGGCGCGGCGCTGGGGCGGCCCTGCGCCGCCTGCGCGCGCAGCACGAAGGCCGGCCCGTCGTGCGTCTGCGCCGCCAACTGCAGGCGGCGCAAGGCTTCGGGCGGCAGCCGCGGCGGCAGCCAGGCCAGCAGGGCGCCGGCATGGCCGCTCTTCAAGGCCTGCTCCAGTGCCCACAGCAGATCACCCGCCGGCAGCGGCGCTGCGGCGGCGGCCTTCGGTCCCTGCATGCCGTGCACCCCTTGCACCAGCAGCAGCCGGCCCAGGTCCAGCCCCAGGGCCGCCAGCGTCCAGGCCTGCGGCCGCGCCGGCGGCTCGAACAGCAGCACGCTGCGCCCGCCGCGCTGCACCGCGGCCAGCGCCGGCGCCAGCAGCCGCAGCTCGCCGAGGCCCGGGTGCGGCAGCAGCAGCTCGGTCAGCGCGCGTGCCGGCCAACCGCCGCCGGGCAGCTCGGCGTCCAGCTCGGCAAAGCCGCTGGCCACGGTGGGCGGCTGCTCGCGCCCCAACTGATGCGCGCGCCACAGCGCCGGGTGCAGGCACTCGGGCTCGGGCAAGGCGGCAAAAAGATCGGGGGAAGGAGGCACGAGAATACTGTACGTTCATACAGTCTTCAATGCAATCCGAAATGCCTGACGCGGAACTCAGGCCCGCGGCGGCCGCTCAAGCAACGATGGAAAATTTGTCCTCGATGACCTGGGCGCCGTCCTGGCTGGCAGAGTGGCTGCCGGTGCTGCCGGCCGCCGCGCTGGCGCTGCTGCTGGCCGAAGCGGTGTTCCGCCTCGGCCAGCGCGTGCTGCGGCGCGCCAGCGCCGGCACGCCGACCGCGGCGCTGCTGTTGGCCGCCATCCGCCGGCCGGCCCACCTGCTGGTGCCGGCCCTCGCGCTGGCGCTGATGCTCAATGGCGCGCCCGACGACCTGCGCGGCCTGGCCAGCGCGCACCGCCTGGTCGGCATGGTGCTGATCGGCAGCGCCACCTGGCTGCTGATCAACGCCGTCAACGCCTTTGCCGACGCGGTGGTGGCGCGCAACCCGGTCGAGATGGCCGACAACCTGCAGGCGCGCCGCATCCAGACGCAGACGCGCGTGGTGGCGCGCGCCCTGGCGGGCCTGATCGGCCTGGTGGGCACCGCGCTGATGCTGATGGTGCTGCCCGGCGTGCGCCAGCTCGGCGCCAGCCTGCTGGCTTCGGCGGGCTTGGCCGGGCTGGTGGCCGGCTTCGCGGCGCGGCCGGTGCTGGGCAACCTGATCGCGGGGCTGCAGATCGGCCTGAGCCAGCCCATCCGCCTCGACGACGTGGTGGTGGTCGAAGGCGAATGGGGCGTGATCGAGGAGATCACCGGCACCTACGTGGTGGTGCGCATCTGGGACCAGCGGCGGCTGGTGGTGCCGCTGCAGTACTGGGTGGAGAAGCCGTTCCAGAACTGGACCCGCACCAGCAGCGAGCTGATCGGCACCGTCTTCTTCTGGGTCGACTACCGCATGCCGCTGGAGCCGCTGCGCGAGGCGCTGCGCCAGGCCTGCGAGGCCAGCCCCGACTGGGACCGGCGCTTTTGCCTGCTGCAGGTGACCGAGGCCGGCGAGCAGGCGGTGCAGTTGCGCGCGCTGGTCACCGCGGCCAGCGGCCCCAAGGCCTGGGACCTGCGCTGCCACGTGCGCGAACGGCTGCTGGACTTCATGCAGCGCGAGTACCCGCAGCACCTGCCGCGGCTGCGCGCCGAGGTGCCGCCGCCGGCCGGCAGCCCTGCAGCCGGCGTCGGCGGCAGCGCCGCTCAGACCGGCTGAGCCAGCAGCCCCGCCACGCGCTCGTGCAGCCCTTGCGGCGACACCTCCTGCGCCGGCAGCGCCGGCCCGGCCAGCAGGCCCACGCGGGTGAACAGGCCACGGCGGAAAGGCCGCACCATCGCCGCGCCCTGCTCCACGCGCGAGAAGAAGCTGCCCCACAGGTTCTGCAGCGCCAGCGGCACCACCGGCACCGGATGCGTCTGCAGGATCTTCATGATGCCGCCCTTGAACTCGGCCAGCTGGCCGTCGCGGGTGATCGCGCCTTCGGGAAAGATGCACAGCAGATCGCCGTCGGCCAGCACCTGCCGCGCCTGCGCGAACGCGGCCTCGTAGGCGGCCGGATCGTCCTTCTGCGGCGCGATCGGGATCGCCTTGGCCAGCCGGAACATCCAGCCCAGCACCGGGATGCGGAAGATGCGGCTGTCCATGATGAAGCGGATCGGCCGCGGGCTGGCCGCCATCAGCAGCACCGCGTCGACGAAGCTGACGTGGTTGCACACCAGCACCGCCGCGCCGGTGGTGGGGATGTGCTCGTCGCCGCGCACCTTGAAGCGGTAGATGCAGCGCGTGGCGATGAAGGCCACGAAGCGCAGCAAATACTCTGGCACCAGCATGAAGATGTAGAAGGCCACCACCGCGTTGAGCAGCCCCGTGATCAGGAAGACCTGCGGGATCGTGAAGCCGGCGCCCAGCAGCGCGCCGACGCCGATCGAGCTGACGATCATGAACAGCGCATTGAGGATGTTGTTGGCCGCGATGATGCGCGCGCGGTGCGTGGGCTGGCTGCGCATCTGGATCAGCGCGTACATCGGCACGCTGTAGATGCCGGCAAACATCGACAGCAGCGCCAGATCGGCCATCAGCCGCCAATGCGCGGGCTGCGCAACGAAGGCGGCCAAGGTCAGGCCCGATGCCGGCGGCAGCGCGCGCGAGGCGAAGTACAGGTCGACCGCGAACACGCTCATGCCGATGGCGCCCAGCGGCACCAGGCCGATCTCCACGTGGCGGCGGCTGAGCATCTCGCACAGCAGCGCGCCGGTGCCGATGCCCACCGAGAACACCACCAGCAACAGCGAGGCCACCTGCTCGTTGCCGTGCAGCACGTTGCGCGCGAAGGCCGGAAACTGGCTCAGGAACACGGCGCCGAAGAACCACATCCAGCTGATGCCCAGCAGCGAGCGGAAGACGACGATGTTCTCGCGCGCCAGCTTCAGGTTGCGCCAGGTCTCGGAGAACGGGTTCCAGTTGATGCGCAGCCCGGGATCGGTGGCCGGCGACACCGGCACCGCCTGCGCGAGCAACCGGCCCAGCACGGCCAGCGCGACGCAGGCCCAGGCCGTGTCGCGCGCGCCGGTCTCGGGCAGCGAGATCAGCAACGCGCCGGCCACGTTGCCCAGCAGGATGGCCACGAAGGTGCCCATCTCCACCATGCCGTTGCCGCCGGTCAGCTCGCGCTCGCTCAGATGCTGAGGCAGGTAGGCGAACTTCACCGGCCCGAACAGCGTGGAGTGCAAGCCCATCAGCGCCACGCACAGCAGCAGCGCCGGCACGTTGCGAGCGACGAAACCCCAGGCCGCGATGGCCATGATCGCGATCTCCAGCGACTTGACGAAGCGGATCAGCAGCGCCTTGTCGAACTTGTCCGCCAGCTGCCCGCTGGTGGCGGAAAACAGCAGGAAGGGCAGGATGAACAAGGCGCCGATCACCAGCCCGGCAGACTCCGCCGGCAGCCAGCTCACCTGCAGCTGGTAGGTCACCATCACCGTGAAGGCGAACTTGAACAGGTTGTCGTTGCCGGCGCCGAGGAACTGCACCCAGAAGAAGGGCGCGAAGCGGCGCTGGCGCAGCAGCGCGAACTGGTTCGGGTGATCGTGGGCGTTGCTGCGCAAAGGACGCTCCGGGTCGGCCAGGGTGGGCCGCATGACTGTAGGGGCTCAGCGCACGGTCCGGACGGCGCCGGCCAGGCCGCTGCGCTGCAGCCAGGTGAAGACCGAGTCGACGGTCACGGTCTGGATGCGATCGGAAAAGCGCAGCTCGTTCGGATGGTCGTCGAACGCGATGTTGGCGCGGCTCATGCGCGCGCCCAGCCGCGTCAGCGCGCCGATGGCCAGCGTGCTGGGCTCGTAGCCCTTGAAGCGCAGCCAGGCCTGGGCGCGCTCGCGGCTGTCGGCCGTCGGCTCCTCGGCCAGCGCCAGCGTCTCGATCGCCCACTGGTTGCTCTGCTGGTAGGTCTGCGCCCAGGGGTAGGCCACCATGCTGTAGGCCGCGCGGTGCAGCGTCGCCACGCGGCGGTTGTCCTGCAGCAGCGCCAGCAGATGCTGCTGCACGGCCGGCACGGGCACCGCGTACGCGGCCTCGTAGTCGAACAGGTCGTCGAGGAAGAACTCGGCCAGCCCCTGGCGGTAGAGCTGCGCCTCGGCGGTGCCGCAGTGGTTGAGTTTGTGCACCACGCGCCAGACCGGCTGGCCGCCGGCGCCGCGCTCGCGGTAGGCCAGGCCCAGGTGCGACCAGCGCAGGCCCCAGCGGCTCAAGTCCTGGCCATTGCGCGCCAGCACCACCACCTCGGCGCCGCTGTCGTCCAGCCGCTGCGCGGTGCGCTCGGCCAGTGACATCGAACGTTCAACCGACGCCGCCGTGGGCAGCCGCGGCTCGCAGGTCTGGCCGGCCTGCAGCGGGCCGGCGGCCACCAGCAGGGCCGCCGCCAGCGCGGCGGCGAGCGCGAGGCGTTTGATCATCGCGTGATCCTCTCGTTGTAGAGCAAGGCCTTGCCCAGCTCGTTGGGGATGAAGGCGATGGCCCGGCCGGCGGCCGACAGCACCCAGCCGGTGCTCATCGCGGTGACCAGGACCGCGCTGCCCGCCGCCAGCGAAAGGCCGCCGGCCAGCTGGCCGCTGACCAGCACGCTGGCGCGGGCGCCGTCGGAGGCGCGCTCCAGCACCCACAGCGTGCCGTCGGAGGTGGCTTGCGCCGCCACCACGGCCAGCGCCGTGCCGGCCGACAGCAGCGCCAGCGGCGCCGCCACCGAGAGCGCCACCGGCAGCATCGACAGCGCACTCAGCTCGGAGGCCCCGCCGCCGTCGGCGCGGGCCGGCAGGCTGGCAGCGCCGGCCGCCAGGGCCAGTGCGCTCAACATCAAGGCCAGTCGTCGTGGCAGGGTCTTCACGTGTCGCTCCTCGGGGTGGATCGCGGTGCGGGACATGCGGTTCTCGCGGCGGTCGTTGAACATGGCGCGCATCCTGCCCGCGCCGGTCGCCGGTATCCAGCGCTCCAGGAAGCGTCGATCGAATTGCGCCGAAAAGTATCATTCGCCGATACTTCCGGAGGGCCGGCGATGAGCAGCACGCAAGACCTGGTGACCGCGCTGAAGGCCGAGCTGCGCGCCAGCGGCATCACCTACGCGCGGCTGGCGCGCGAGCTGAAGCTGGCCGAGTCCAGCGTCAAGCGCATCTTCGCCAAGGGCGACATGCCGCTGTCGCGCATCGACGAGGTGCTGGCGGTGCTGAAGATGGACTTCGCCGAGCTGGCCGCGCGCGTGGTGCACGCCCAGCCGATGGTCAAGGAGCTGACGCCGGCGCAGGAGAAGGCCGTGGTCGCCGACCCCAAGCTGCTGCTGGTGGCCATCAGCGTGCTGAGCCACTGGACCTTCGAGCAGATCGTCTCCACCTACCGCATCAGCGACGCCGAGTGCGTGGCCCGGCTGGCGGCGCTGGACCGGCTGGGCATCATCGAGCTGCGCCCGCTCAACCGCTACCGGCTGAAGCTGGACCGCACCTTCCGCTGGCGCGCGCAAGGGCCGGTGATGAACTACTTCCGCCGCCACGTGGTGGAGGACTACTTCGCCGGCGGCTTCGACGGCGAGGGCGAGACCCTGATGCTGGTGCACGGCCAGGTCGCCCAGGCACAGGCCGCGATGTTCGTCGAGCGCGTGCAGCGCCTGGCGCAGGACTTCGCGCAGCAGCACCTGGCCGACCAGAAGCTGCCGCCGCACAAGAAGGACGGCTACACGATGGTGGTGGGTCTGCGCTCGTGGCTGTTCGCGCCCTTCCGCGACCTGCAGCGCAAGCTGGGCTGACTCAAGCCAGCAGCGCGCGGCGCAGCGCCAGGCCGCACAGCGCCAGCGCGGTGTTCGCTTCGTCGATCAGGCGGCCCATCGTGATGAAGCCGTGGATCTGGCGCTCGAAGCAGACGTACTGCGTCGGCACGCCGGCGGCCGACAGCGCGTCGGCGTACTGCCGGCCTTCGTCGCGCAGCGGGTCGAAGCCGGCGGTCAGCACCAGCGCCGGCGGCAGGTGGGCGTGGTCCTCGGCCAGCAGCGGCGAGGCGCGCCAGTCGGTCCACTGTGCCGGGTCGGCGATGTAGTGGCCGCGGAAGTAGGCGATGGTGTCGGCGGTCAGCACATAACCCTGCCCATTGGCGGTGTGCGACGGCGCCACCGCGCGCATGTCGGTCGCCGGGTAGATCAGCAGCTGCAGCCGCGCCGGCGCCTCGCCCGCCTGGCGCATCGAGATCGCCGTCACCGCGGCCAGGTTGCCGCCGGCGCTGTCGCCGCCGAGCGCGATGCGCGTTCCGTCCAGCCCGTGCGCGGCGCCGTGCTCGCGCAGCCAGCGCACGGCGGCGTGGGCGTCGTCCACCGCCGCCGGGAAGCGCTGCTCGGGCCCGAGCCGATAGTCGACCGACAGCACCGCACAGCCGCTCTCGGCGCACAGCGTGCGGCACACCACGTCGTGCGTGTCGCGGTCGCCGATCACCCAGCCGCCGCCGTGGTAGTACACCAGCACGGGATGCGGCCAGGTGCCCTGTGCCGGCTCGTACACGCGCAGCGGCAGCGCGCCGCCGGGGCCGGCGACATGCAGGTCGTGCACGCGGCCCACGGCCGGCGGCGCCGGCTGCGTGAAGCTGCGGCGCTCCACGTAGATGCGCCGCGCCTCGGCCGGCGACAGCGTGTGCGTGGGCGGCACGCCGCGCTCGATCATCAGGTCGATCAGCGCGCGGGCTTGGGGGTCGAGCATGGGACGGTCTCCGGTCGGTGGCTGCCGGAGTGTAGGCCGCATGATTTTCAGCAGCGATCGGCGAAGATCGACGGCATGAGCCCTGAAGCGCCCTGCCCTTGCGGCCTGCCGAAGGCCTACCGCGCCTGCTGCGGACCCTGTCACGCCGGCGAGGCGCCGGCCGCCAGCGCCGAAGCGCTGATGCGGTCGCGCTACAGCGCCTACGTGCTGGACTTGCGCGACTACCTGCTGGCCACCTGGCACGCCAGCACCCGCCCGGCCCATCTGGAGCCCGCGCCCGCGGGGCTGCGCTGGCTGGGGCTGGACGTGCGGCGCAGCAGCCGCCAGGGCGACGATTCGGCCACAGTCGCGTTCGTGGCCCGCAGCAAGCTGGGCGGGCGGGCGCAGCGGCTGCACGAGACCAGCCGCTTCGTGCGTGAGGGCGGACGCTGGTATTACGTCGACGGCGACGTCGGCTGAAGCCTCACCCGAACCGCACCGCCGCGATCGGCGGCAGGTTCAGCGACACGGTCTGCCAGTGGTCGCCGCCGTCGAAGCTGGTCCACAGGCCGCCGGTGGTGCTGCCCATCAGCAGCGTGCGGCCGTCGGCCGCGACCTCCAGGCCGTGGCGGTAGACGAGGTCGTAGCAGTCCTGCTGCGGCAGGCCGTGGCGCAGGGTCTCGAAGCTGCGGCCACCGTCGCGGGTGCGGTTGACGACCAGCGCCGCGTTCACCGGCACGCGGCGCTGGTCGGCCTCGGCGGGCACGAACCAGGCGGTCTGCGAATCCCGCGGATGCGCCGCCACCGCGAAGCCGAAGCTCGACCGCGGCGCCTGCAGCTCGTGCCACTGCTGCCCGTCGTCGGCCGAACGCCAGATGCCGTTGTGATGCTGGCACCACAGCACCTCGGGCGCCGCCGCGCAGCGCACGATGCGGTGCGGGTCCTGGATGTTGGCGTCGAAGGCCTGCTCGGGCGGCATGTAGTCGGCGCGCATGCCGACCGCGCGCAGCGCCCAGCGCCCGCCGTTGTCGGTGCTGTGCCAGACGCCGCCGCAGCTGATGCCCAGCAGCAACTCATCGGCGCGCCGCGGGTGCGGGCAGATCGAGTGGATGCCCGGGCACGGGTAGCCGCCACCGAACCAGTCCACGCGGCCGGGCTGCTGCCACAGCGGCTGGTTGAGCTGCCAGCTGGCGCCGAAGTCGTCGCTGCTGAACAGCCCGCCGGGCAGCGTGCCGGCCCAGACGCGACCGCCCGCGGCCTCCAGCGCCCAGATCTGCACCAGCTTCCATTCGGGGCCGGCGGCGCCTTCGGGCTGCGGCGGATAGGCAGGCGTGTCCACCTCGCGCCACTGCGCGCCGGCGTCGTCGGAAGCATGCACCTTGACGCCGAAGTGCCCCAGGTTCAGCGCCGCCAGCATGCGGCCTTGGCCGTCGGGCGGCAGCATCAGCGTGACGGGCTCGCCGACGAAGCTGCTGCGCGCGATGCGCCAGCCGCCGGCAGCGCTGCGGCTGCGCTGCAGCTCGAACAAGCCCTTGCGGGTGGCCACCCAGGCGCGGTCATCGTTCATCTCGTCAACCTCCTGACAAGGCCTGCATCACGTGCACGCGGCTGGCGGGCCGCAGCGGGTCGGCCAGGCGCACGCGGTCGTCGCAGCGGCGGCCGTCGATGAAGACCACGACGTTGGGCCGCAGGTGGCCCTGCTCGTCCAGCACGTAGCCGCGCAGCCGCGGGTTCAACGCGAAGGCATCCTCCAGCGCGGCGCGCAGCGTGGCGGCCGGGCTGCTGAGCTCGGGCGTCTCGGTGAAGCGGCGCAGCTGGGGCGTGAAGGCCACGGTCGGCATGGCGTCCATCATCGGCCCGCGGCTTGGCTGCCGGCAAGGCGGGAAAGCCTGTGTCGAAGCGGCGCCGCGTCGCTCGTCGGTGCCCGCCGCCGCCGCGCGGCGACAATCCCGGCCGACGATGAATCCCGGCCTCCTGTACGCCGGCCTCGCCTTCGGGATCTGGGGCCTGTTTCCGCTTTACCTGCGCCGGCTCGCCTCGGTGCCGCCGCTGGAGGTGGTGCTGCACCGCTCGGCCTGGGCGCTGCTGCTGCTGCTGGTGGTGCTGACCGTGCTGCGGCGCTGGCAGTGGCTGGGCGATGTGATCCGCAGGCCGCGCCGCATGCTGCCCTTCGTCGCCAGCGCCGTGCTGTTGACCAGCAACTGGATGGTCTACGTCTGGGCCGTCCAGGCCGGTCACGTGCTCGACGCCAGCCTGGGCTACTTCATCAACCCGCTGGTCAGCGTGCTGCTGGGCGTGCTGGTGCTGCATGAGCGGCTGCGCCGCGCGCAGTGGCTGGCGGTGGCGCTGGCGGCCTTCGGCGTGGCCTGGCTGACCTGGCAGACCGGGCGGCTGCCGTGGGTGGCATTGGTGCTGGCGATCAGCTTCGGGATCTACGGGCTGATCCGCAAGACCGGCCACCTGGGCGCGCTGGAAGGGCTGGCGCTGGAAACCCTGCTGCTGGCGCCGCTGGTGCTGCCGGCGCTGGCCTGGACAACGGCGCACGGCGGCGCGCTGGCTCGCGGCGACTGGGCGCTCGACGCCTGGCTCGCCCTCTCGGGCCCGCTGACCGCGCTGCCGCTGCTGCTGTTCGCCGCCGCGGCGCGGCGGCTGTCGCTGGCCACGCTGGGACTCATGCAGTACCTGTCGCCGACGCTGCAGTTCGCCCTCGGCGTGTGGGTGTTCAACGAACCGATGCAGCCGGCGCGGCTGGTGGGCTTCGCCTGCATCTGGGCGGCGCTGGCGCTGTACAGCGCCGACGCCTTGCGGCGCACGATGCGCCGGGCTTAGCCCGGCTCAGATGCGACAAAGGCAGCGGTTTGGGCCGCTGCCTTTGTTTTGGATCCGCAGAACCCGGTGCCTGCGCGGCACCGGGCTCAGGCGATCACTTCGGGCTCGAAGCGCCGGCGGCGGGCTTCTCGGCCTTGGTCTTCTTGGCGGCCTTGGCCTTCTTGGTCTTGGCCTTGGCCGGCGCGCTCGCGGCGGGCATCGCGCCGGTGTGCGAAGCGGCCTGCGCCGGCAGGCCGGCGAGGGCGAAACCAGCGACGATCAGGGCAGTCAACAGCTTGTTCATGGAAGTCTTTCCGATGTTGGATTGAAGTTTGGACTGGAGGGGTCTGGCCGTCCGTTCGCGCCAGGGCGGACGATTTACGGTCCTCGCTACAACGCGGTCGCGGGCATCCGGTTGACGGCCGCGGCAACAAAATCGCGCGCCTATGATGCGGCCGCTGCGGACGGCCGCCCACGCCTCGCTCTCCACGCTCACCACCCTCCCCTCGCCTTGCCGACCCGCCGCCTGCTCCTCAGCCCGTTGACGCGGGTCATGCCGGTCATCGCGGCGCTCACCGTGCTGGCGGCATCGCCATCGGCCGCCGAGCCCTACAAGCCGCGCGACGACGCCCAGGTGCTGCTGCGCCTGCCGGCGCCGGCGGCCGACGGCCGCAGCCGCGCGCTGGCCGAGTTGCGCCGCCAGCGTGACCAGGCGCCCGGCCAGCCAGGGCCGGCCGGCGCGCTGGCCTGGGGCTACATCCAACGCCTGCTGGCCGAAGGCGACCCGCGCGACGCCGGCTATGCCCAGGCCGCGCTGGCGCCGTGGTGGACGCAGCCCGCGCCGCCGGCCGATCTGCGCGTGGCGCGTGCCGTGCTGCGGCAGTTCCGCCACGACTTCGACGGCGCGCTGGCCGATCTGCAGCCGGTGGTGGAGCAAGACCCCGACGACGAGCGCGCCTGGGCCTGGATCGTCGCCATCCACATGGTGCAGGCGCGCTACGACCTGGCCCGCCAGGCCTGCGAGCAGGGCCTGGGCGACGGCCCCGATCTGCCCGCCCAGGGCTGCCTGGCGCAGGTGGAAGCCGCCACCGGCCAGGCCGTGCCGGCGCTGGCCCGGCTCGAGGCGGCGCTGGCCGCCGACCGCCAGGCCACGCCGGCGCAACGCCTGTGGGCACTGACCCGCCTGGCCGAGATCCACGAGCGCCTGGGCCAGGCCGCGGCCGCCGAGCGCGCCTACCGCGCGGCGCTGGCGCTGGGCCTGGAAGACAGTTACCTGCTGGCGGCCTATGCCGACTTCCTGCTCGACCAGCACCGGCCCGCCGAGGTGCTGGCGCTGCTGAAGGACCGCGAGCGCAACGACCTGCACCTGCTGCGCCTGGCGTTGGCCGCCAGGGCCTTGAAGCACGAGCGCGCGGCCGCCTGGCAGGCCATGCTGGCGGCGCGCTTCGACGCCGCCCGCCAGCGCGGCGACACCGCGCATCAAAAGGAGGAAGCCCGCTTCCTGCTGGAGCTGCAAGGCGACGCGGCGCAGGCGCTGCCGCTGGCCGAGGCCAACTACCGCGTGCAGCGCGAGGCCGCCGATGCCCGCGTGCTGCTGCAGGCGGCGCTGGCCGGGCGCCGCAAGGCCGCCGCCGCGCCGGTGCTGGCCTGGCTGCGCGAGTCGGGCTTCCAAAGCCTCGTGCTGGCCGATCTGGCGGCCCAGGTGCAGGCCCTGCCGTGACGTCGAGGATGCAACCCAGGCGCCGCGGCGGCCCCGCCGCGTGGTGGATCCTCCTGCTGCTGTGGCCGGCCCTGCTGCTGGGCTGGGCCGGCAACGCGGCGGCGCACAAGCCCTCGGACAGCTACCTGGGGCTGGACTGGCAGGGCCAGCACTTGAAAGGCCGCTGGGACATCGCCTTGCGCGACCTCGATGCCGACATCGGGCTGGACACCAACGGCGACGGCCAGATCACCTGGGGCGAGCTGAAGGCGCGCCACGCCGAGATCGCCGCGCACGCGCTGGCCCATCTGCAGGTGCTGGCCGACGGCCAGCCCTGCCGCGCAACGGCCGGCGAGCAACTCGTCGACGAGCATACCGACGGCGCCTACACGGTGCTGCCGTTCACGCTGGACTGTCCCACCTCACCTCAAACGTTGGAGCTGCGCTACGGCCTGTTCGCGGCGGTGGACCCCTCGCACCGTGGCCTGCTGCGGCTGACCGATGCCGGCGGCACGCGCACCGCCGTGCTCGACCCCAACGGGCCGCCGCAGCGCTTCGAGCGCGCGGGCAGCGCAGGTGCCGCCAGCGGCACCGCCGCCACGCTGTGGCAGTTTCTGCGCGAAGGGGTGTGGCACATCTGGATCGGCTTCGACCACATCCTGTTCCTGCTGTCGCTGCTGCTGCCGGCCGTGCTGGTGTGGGTGCCGCCGCGCTGGCAGCCGGTGCCGCGGCTGCGCGACGCGGTCGTCGACGTCGCCAAGATCGTCACCGCGTTCACGCTGGCGCATTCGATCACGCTGAGCCTGGCCACGCTGGGCGTGCTGGCGCTGCCGTCGGCGCTGGTGGAGTCGGCCATCGCCGCCTCGGTGGTGCTGGCGGCGCTGAACAACGTGTACCCGCTGTTCCACGGCCGGCGCTGGCTGGTGGCTTTCGGCTTCGGGCTGATCCACGGCTTCGGCTTCGCCACCGTGCTGGCCGAGCTGCAACTGCCGCAGGGCGCGCTGCTGCTGGCGCTGCTGGCCTTCAACGGCGGCGTGGAGCTGGGGCAGCTGGCGATCGTCGCGGTCTTCCTGCCGCTGGCCTTTGCGCTGCGCGCCACGAGCTTTTATCGCCGCGCCGTGCTGCAAGGCGGCTCGTGGCTGATCGCCGCGCTGGCGGCGGTTTGGTTCGTCGAGCGCGCGTTCGGGGTGGAGATCCTGAGGCTGACCTGAGGAACAGGCGTCACGAGTCAGCCCTCACGCCGCATTCAGGTCGCTTTCAGGTCGCCCGCCAGGCTGGCCAAGGTCTCCGGTGCCAGCGTCACGTGGGCCGGGTAGTGGGTGTGGTCGCAGCCGATCTTGACCGCGGCGCCGGCGCGGATGGCCTGGCACTGCGCCGGGCTGAACTCGAAGCGCACGAAGTGCACCGAGCTGGTCTTCTCGTCATTCTCGCGGTCGAGGTCTTCGTCGGCGATCGCGTAGACGCGGGCCTGGCCTTCGACCTCGACGAACAGCCGGTCCTCGACGCCGATCAGCCGCGCCAGCTCGCGCTTGCGCTCGTGCGGATCGGGGTACTCGATCAGCATCGTCGCCTTCCAGTTGCTGCCGTCGGGCACCAGCGGCGCGTAGGCGTCGATCTCGGCCTGGATGCCGTCCTCGTCGAAGATCTTCTCGATGTGCAGCATCTCCTGGATCTGGCGGCGGATGGTGTGCTCGTCCTCGAACTGCAGCGTCATGTGCTCGCCCAGGCGCACGCTGCGCAGCCGGCGGTGGACGATGGCCTCGGCGCGGCTGCTGCCGCGCACCTTGGCATAGGCCTCCAGCGTCAGGAGGCTGTCGCGGCGGATGTTCATCACGTTCACTCCAATCCGTAGGCCATGCGCACCAGCGTCAACGGGTGCTGCACCGCCTTGGCCGGCGTGCCGGCCTGGTCCATGCCCTGGGCGATGTGGTGAGCGGCC
Organism: uncultured Rubrivivax sp.; assembly: GCA_964470565.1. GTDB lineage: Bacteria > Pseudomonadota > Gammaproteobacteria > Burkholderiales > Burkholderiaceae_C > Rubrivivax. Next base: position 31,453 of record CAYYDJ010000025.1, on the reverse strand, counting down.
ATCGGGCAATCGCTGCTGATCACGTCGGGCTCGTCGCGCGCCATGCTCTTGAAGACCGGCTTGCCGATTTTCATCGCGATCGGGTGCGTGGCCGTCTTCACCCCGTAGGTGCCGGCATGGCCCGAGCAGCGCTCCACCGTGTTGAGCTGGAGCTCGACCGTCTGGCCGATCAGTTTGAGCAGCTCTTCGGTCTTGCGGCCGATGTTCTGCACGCGGCCGTGGCAGGGGATGTGGTAGCTCACCCGGCCCAGCGCGGCCTGGAAGTCGGTCTTCAGCAGCCCGTCCTTGTGGCGCGCCACCAGGTACTCGAACGGGTCGAACATCGACTGCTTGACGAGCTGCACGTCGGCCTCGTCGGGGAACATCAACGGCAGCTCCTGCTTGAACATCAGCGTGCAGCTCGGCACCGCGGTGACGATCGCCCAGCCCTCGCGCGCATAGCGCGCCAGCACGGGGATGTTGGCGTCCTTGGCACGCTCCACCGCCCGCAGGTCGCCCAGCTCAAGCTTGGGCATGCCGCAGCACTGCTCCTTGTCGACGATCTCCCAAGGAATCTCGTTATGGTCCAGCAGCTTGATCAGGTCGTTGCCGATGCCGGGCTCGTCGTAGTTGACGTAGCAGGTGGCGAAGATCGCCACCTTGCCCGGCGTGCGCTGGCCGTTCACCACCGTGAACGCCGGGTTGTTGAGCGCCTTGCCCCAGCGAAAACGCTGCGGCGCCAGCGTGGGCATCCAGGCCTCGGGGTGCACGCCCAGCTCGCGGTTCATCAGCGCGCGCATCGGCCGGGTGGCGTTGACGCGGTTGACGAGGTCCACCACGATGGGGATGCCCGCGAACTGGCCGTGCACGTCGGTGGAGGCCAGCAACTGCTCGCTCTTCTTGACCTCGCCCTTGTTGAACTTGAAGGCCTTGGCGCGCAGCATCAGGTGCGGGAAGTCCAGGTTCCATGGGTGCGGCGGCGTGTACGGGCACTTGGTCATGTAGCACAAGTCGCACAGGTAGCACTGGTCCACCACCTTCCAGTAGTCGGCCTTGGCAACGCCGTGCACCTCGCCGTCGGCGGTGGCGTCCACCAGGTCGAACAGGTTGGGGAAGCTCTGGCACAGGCTCACGCAGCGGCGGCAGCCGTGGCAGATGTCGAACACCCGCTCCATCTCGGCGAACAGCTTGGTCTCGTCGCCGAAATCGGGGTTCTTCCAGTCGATCGGGTGGCGGGTTGGGGCTTGGAGGTTGCCTTCGCGCATGGGGCTTGATCCGTTGCGGTGGGTGCGAAAGAAAAACAAGGGGCTGCGAGGCCCCTTGTTCAAGCGCTGTCAGCGCAAGGTCGTCCTCAGTCGACCGGCGCGCAGACCGTGGCGTTGGCCGCGCTCGTCAATCGACCAGCGCGTCGAGGGCCTTCTGGTAGCGGTTGGCGTGCGAGCGCTCGGCCTTGGCCAAGGTCTCAAACCAGTCGGCGATCTCGTCGAAACCTTCGTCGCGCGCCGTCTTGGCCATGCCGGGGTACATGTCGGTGTACTCGTGGGTCTCGCCGGCGACGGCGGCCTTCAGGTTCTGGCGGCTGTTGCCGATCGGCAGCCCGGTGGCGGGGTCGCCAGAGCCGTGCTCCAGAAACTCCAGGTGGCCGTGGGCGTGGCCGGTCTCGCCTTCAGCCGTCGAGCGGAACAGCGCGGCCACGTCGTTCTGGCCTTCGACGTCGGCCTTGTTTGCGAAATACAGATACCGGCGATTGGCCTGCGATTCGCCGGCGAAGGCGTCCTTCAGGTTCTGCTCGGTCTTCGAGCCTTTCAAAGCCATGATGTGCTCCTTTGTCACGTGATGGTCGGGTCCACGATAGCAGCTGCGCAAGGGCAGCGGACCACGCCGCCAACCGTAGCAAAGGGGCTCTCAGGGAGCCAATACAAAGCTTCTATCCGGCCGATTGAATTCAACAAATTGATAAGGCTCAACGATAGACACTGATCGACACCGGCTCAGCGCAGCCCCAGCAGTCGCAAGGCCAGCTCGTGCAGCCGCGCCTGCGGGTCGGCCAGCTGCTTGAGCACCGAGAAGTGGTTGGCCCGCGGCACCGGCTCGCAGACCGGCACCGCGGTCGGCCCCCAGACATCGCGGATCAACTGGTTCTGGCGCAGGAAGGCCTCGCTCTCGTCGGCGCCCACCAGCGCGTAGAGCCTGCCCTTGGGCCGCGGAAAGAAGGCCGGGCTCAGCCGCGCCACCGACAGCGGCGCCAGCCGCAGGTCGTCCTTCAGGAACGGCGTGTGGCGCAGCGGCTCCAGGTCGTACAGGCCCGAGATCCCCAGCGCGCCTTGCACCAGTTGCGGCGGCAGGTCGTCGGCCACCTGCTTCCAGCGGCACGACAGCAGCATCGCCGCCAGATGGCCGCCGGCCGAATGCCCGGCGACGACGATGCGTGACGGGTCGCCGCCGTACTCGGCCGCATGGCGCCACACCCAGGCCAGCGCCTTGACCATCTGCAGCGTGATGTGCTCCAGCGTGACGGCCGGCGCCAGCGCGTAGTTGGGCACCACCACCAGCGCGCCATCGGCCGTGAACGAGGGTGCGACGAAGCTCTGGTCGGCCTTGTCCAGCGCGCGCCAATAGCCGCCGTGGATGAACACCAGCACAGGCGCCGCCGGCGCGGCGGCGGAGAAGATGTCCAGCGTCTCGCCGGCGCCGTCGCCATAGGGCACATCGAGCACGCAGGGCGCATGCGCGCGGGCGTGTGCCGAGGCCTGGCGCCACTTGTCGAAATGGCTGGCGTAGTCGGGCACCAGCAGTCGGTTGTTGTACTGCCGGTCCAGCCAGGCGGGGTCGTCCTCAGGACGCATCGGCTCGGTCTCCGCAAGAGGTGAGGGTTGGGCAATGGTAGACTCCTTGCTTCACTGGGGACGTAGCTCAGCTGGGAGAGCGTCGCGTTCGCAATGCGAAGGTCGGGAGTTCGATCCTCCTCGTCTCCACCATGTGATTGCAAGGGGCTGCCGATGGGCGGCCCCTTTTCTTTGGGCGTTCTGCCCGCCGCCGGCCAGCGGCTTTGCACTGGATCAATCCCGACAGCCGCATTCGGGGACCCAATGCTTCCGATCCAGCTCGAAGACGACGCATGAAATCCAGCGTGCTGCGCGACGTCGAACTCGCCGGCCACGTCATCGGCGGCGGCGCCGGCTGCGGGTTGCTGGTGTTCACCGCGCTGGCCAGCGCACAAGGCGGCCTGCGTCAGGCGCTGCTGGCCTTGGCACTGCTGTTGGTGGCCGCCGGGCTGCTGTGCGCGTGGGCCGAGATCGGCCGCCCCTGGCGCGCACCGAAGGTGTTGCTGCACCCGCAGAGCGCGTGGACGTCGCGCGAGGCCGCGCTGGCCCCCCTGCTGCTGGGCTGCGGCGGCGCCGCGATCGTCTGGCCGCTGCTGCAGCCGACCGCGGCGCTGCTGGCCGGCGCGTTCCTGTACTGCCAGGCGCGCATCGTCCACGCGGCGCGCGGCATACCGGCCTGGCGCGAGCCGCTGATCGTGCCGCTGCTGATTTCGACCGGCGTCGCCGAAGGCGCCGGCCTGTACTGGCTGGTGGCACCGGCCTGGGGGCAAGGCAACGCGGCGGCCTGGATCGGCTTCGGCGCGCTGCTGGCCCTGCGCTTCGCGATCGGCGCGCGCTGGTACCGCCGGCTGGCCGCCACGCTGCATCCCGCGGCGCTGCGCGCGGTCAACGGCGCCGGCCATGGCTACAACGCCGGCAGCCTGCTGCCGCTGGCGCTGGCGGTCGTGGTGCTGGCGGCGCCGCTGCCACCGTCGCTGACGGCCCTGCTGCAGGTGCTGGCCGGCGGCCTGGCGGTCGCCGGCGGCGCGCTGTTCAAGTTCATGCTGGTCACACGCGCCGGCTTCAACCAGGGCTTCACGCTGCCGCCGCTGCCGGTGCGCGGCAGCCGGCGCTGACGTCGCACCCGGTGACGCTGCGCAGCGTCCCGTCGATCGCGACGATGCCGTCGCCGCGCTGGCGCGTCGCGGCCGACGGGCAGAGCGCCAGGCTCAGCGGCGCGCCACCAGCCCGATCAGTGCCGACCGGCCGCTGTGGCCCTGGCCCTCGCGGACATCGGCCTCGTATTCGCGCAACTCGATGAGCGACAGGTCCGAGAAGGCCGACGCCAGCAGTTCGCGGGTGTACAGGTGCGAAAGAACCGGCGGTCCGCCGGTTCGATAGTCCAGCTGCTTGGGCGTGTAGCCCTGCAGGATCAGCACGCCGCCCGGCTTCAGGCTGCGAACGATGCGCTCGAACAGGCGCGAGCGGGTTTGCGGATCGGCGAACTGCACGAAGATCGCCGCCACGCCGTCATAAGCCGCCTCGGGCCAGGCGAAGCCATCGACGTCGGCAAGCGCGAAGTTCACCGACACGCCCTCGCGCTGCGCAAAGGCGCTCGCCTTCTCGACCGCGCGCTCGGCGACGTCGAAGGCATCGACCTGGAAGCCTTGCCGCGCCAGCCAGACGCTGTTGCGCCCCTCGCCGTCGGCCACGCTGAGGACGCGTCCTGCCGGCGGCAAGGCGCCGGCGTGCTCGCGCAGCCACGCGTTGGGTTCGGTGCCGAACAGGAACTCGTCGCCGGCGTAGCGCCGGTTCCAGGTCGCTGCGGCGTCGGTGAAAGCGGGTGGGGAGTTCATGCCGCAGTCTAAGCAGTTCCTGCCGACTCAAGACGCTGCGGCCGCCTCGGCCCAGACCCCGGCCGCGCACACCTGTCGCAGCGCCTGCAACACGGGGCCGAGCTCGCAGCCGGCGGCGGCGACCCATGCGTCGTCGTAGTAGGTGTCCAGGTAGCGCTCGCCCGCATCGCAGGCCAGCATCACGACGGCGCCCGATTCGCCGCTGGCGCGCATTTCGCAAGCCAGCTTCAGGGCGCCGAAGAAGCCGGTGCCGGTCGACCCGCCGAAGCGGCGGCCGGTCAGCTCATGCAACAGCCGCATCGCGGCGTAAGAGCCCACGGTCGGCACGCGAAGCATGCGGTCGATGACGTCGGGGACGAACGACGGCTCGACGCGGGGCCGCCCGATGCCCTCCACGCGGCCCGGCCGCGCGCTCGTGACGCCGGCGTTGCGCTCGCGGTAGTAGTCGAGAAAAACCGAGTGCTCCGGGTCCACGACGCACAACTGCGTCGCGTGCCCGTGATAGCGGATGTAGCGGCCGATCGTCGCCGACGTGCCGCCGGTGCCCGCGCCCAGCACGACCCAGCGCGGCACCGCGTCGGGTTCGTTCTTCAGCTGCTCGAACATCGATTCGGCGATGTTGTTGTTGCCGCGCCAATCGGTTGCGCGCTCGGCGTAGGTGAACTGGTCCATGTAGTGGCCGCCGCATTCGCGCGCGATTCGCGCCGCCTCGTCGTAGACCTGTTCGGCGCTGTCGACCGGGTGGCAGCGGCCACCGTAGAACTCGATCAACGCCACCTTGGCAGCGGACGTGCCGCGCGGCATGACGGCCACGAACGGCAAGCCCAGCAGGCGGGCAAAGTAGGCCTCCGACACGGCCGTGCTGCCCGACGACGCTTCAACGATCGTCGTGCCTTGCCGGATCCAGCCGTTGCACAGCCCATAGAGGAACAGCGACCGTGCCAGCCGATGCTTGAGGCTGCCGGTCGGGTGGGTGGATTCGTCCTTGATGTAGAAGGCGATGCCGGGCAGCCCGGGCAGTTCCAGCAGCATCAGGTGGGTGTCGGCCGAGCGCTGGAAATCGCGTTCGATGCGGCGCACCGCCTCGGCCACCCACTGGCGCGCAGCGCGGTCAGCTTGCATGGCTTGCTGCCCGAGAACCTTGCAGGCGCTGGGGCGGTACATCAGACCCCGGGACGATGATTCCTGACATGACCATTTGAACGGCGAAGTTTCAGCACAGGGCGAATTGTCCAGCGGCAGGGCCACGTCGCTCCTGGGGTCGATCCCCGGGGACAGCTTGCGAAGCCGCTCGCGTGCGGCTGGCAGACCGTGTAACGGCCATTCAGTCCGCCGCCGATGTGCCGAAGAAGTGGCGACATGCGGTCGGAGCGACGCAAGCTGCGCAGGGTCTGACCGGGACCACCGGGACACATCATGATCGACCCTTCCATCACCCCGCCGAACGAAGCCGCGCGGCTGGACGCGCTGCGGCGCTACGACATTCTCGACACGCCGCAAGATGGCGCGTTCGACCGCGTGACCTCTCTTGCGGCGCGCATCCTGGGCACGCCCATCGCCATCATCAGCCTGGTCGACCGCGACCGGATCTGGTTCAAGTCGCGGCACGGCCTGGATGTACCGCAGATCGATCGCGACCCCGGCCTGTGTGCCTCTGCAATCCTGAAGGACGAGGCCTACGTGCTGGGCGACGCGGCCAGCGATGTCCGTTCGTTGGCCAATCCGCTGGTCGCGGGCGACTTCGGCCTGCGCTTCTACGCCGGGATTCCGCTGCGCACGCATGACCACTTCAACCTCGGCGTGCTGTGCTGCCTGGACTTTGTGCCGCGACAGACGCAGCCGCACGAGTTGCAGGCGCTCAAGGACCTGGCGGCGATCGTCATGGACCAGATGGAGCTGCGCCTGGCGGCCCGCCGCATCGACGAGCTCAACGACAAGCTGCGCACCGCGTACGACGAGCTGAGCCACCAGGCCAGCCACGACAGCCTGACCGGACTCTGGAATCGACCGGCCGTGCTGGCGCAGCTGGACCAGTCCTTGAGCCGCGCCCGCCGCGCCGGGGGCGAGGTTGCGGTGCTGATGCTGGACGTCGATCACTTCAAGGCGATCAACGATCGCTTTGGCCATCAGGGCGGTGACGCGGTGCTGGTGGAGATCGGCCGGCGACTCAAGGCCGCCGTGCGTGGCGGTGATTCGGTCGGCCGGGTGGGCGGCGAGGAGTTTCTCGTGGTGCTCGAGAACGGTGACCTGGCCACCGCCGAACTGGTTGCGCAGCGCTGCCGCCGGTCGATCGGCGAGCAGCCCATCGTGGTCGACGCGTCGACCGGCCTGCAGGCCACGGTCACCGTCAGTGTGGGCTACCGGGTCGTGACCCGCAGCGACCACAGCGCCCCGACGGCCACCGTGGCGCGGGCCGATGCAGCGCTCTATGAAGCCAAGGCCTGCGGCAGGAATCGTGTCGTGAGCGCGGCGTGAGTGCCGGTGGCGCCGCGCCCGCCGGCGGGCGGCTGGCGGGTGGCGCCTGACGGCTAATGGATGAGGGCGCTCAGGCCGGCGTGGCCAGCTCGGCAGCCGGGAGGACGGGCGCTGCCATCCAGGCGGCGCAGCGCTCGGGCGGCACCGGCTTGCCCAGCAGGAAGCCCTGGACGGCGTCGCACCGCAGGTGGCGCAGGTACTGCAGTTGCTCGGGCGTTTCCACCCCTTCGGCCACCACCTGCATGCCCATGCTGTGCGCCAGCGCGATCACGGCCTGCGTGATGGCGATGTCGCCGCAATCGGTCGGCAGCCCGCGGATGAAGGAGCGATCGATCTTCAGCGTCTGGGCCGGAAAGTGCTTCAGGTAGGACAGCGACGAATAGCCGGTGCCGAAGTCGTCGATCGCGATGCGCACGCCCAGCGCGTGCAGACGCTGGATCACCTGCTGCCCGCGCTCGGAGTCGGCCGCCAGCACGCTCTCGGTGATCTCGATCTCGATGGCGCCGGGTTCGAGCCCGGTCGACGCCAGCGCTTCCAGCACGTCTTCGAACAGCGTCGCGCTGGCGAACTGCCGCACCGACACGTTGACGGCGCAGCGCGGCGGCAGCAGCCCGGCCTGGCGCCAACGCCGCAGTTGCCGGCAGGCTTCCTTCAGCACCCAGCGGCCCATCGGCACGATGAGGCCGCTCTCCTCGGCCATGTTGACGAACTCGGCCGGCGCCAGCAGCCCGCGCTCGGGGTGTTGCCAGCGCACCAGCGCCTCGATGCCGCAGAGCTGGCCGCTGAGCGAATCGAACTTGGGCTGGTAGTGCAGACGCAGCTGGTCCTGCGCGATGCCGGCCCGCAGTTCGCCTTCGAGGGCTTCATGCGCCGCCGCGCGCTGGGCCAGCGCCGGCGTGAAGAACTGGAGGTTGTTGCGGCCCGTTTGCTTGGCCTGGTACATCGCGGTGTCGGCGCACTTCAGCAGCGCGGCGGCGTCGGCGGCATCGGAGGGAAACAGCGCAACGCCGATGCTGGCACTGATCTGCACCGGGCGGCCGGCCAGCGTGATGGGCTCGCTCAGCACCGTCAGCATGCGACTGGCGACCTTGGACAGCGCAGCGACCTCGGCGCCGGATTCGAGCAGCGCCACGAACTCGTCGCCGCCCAGCCGGCCGACCGTGTCGGCGCCGCGCAGCAAGCGCGTGAGCCGGGTCGCCATGGTCGTGAGCAGCTCGTCGCCGGCGTCGTGGCCCAGCGTGTCGTTGACCCACTTGAAGCGGTCGAGGTCGACGAAGAACACCGCCAGCGAGCTGCCGGCCGTCCGCGCCCGCGCCAACGCGCGGTCGAGCTGAGCCATGAACAGGCTGCGGTTGGGCAGCCCGGTGAGGCCGTCGTGATGCGCCAGGTGCTGGACCTTCTGCTCGGCCAGGGTCGAGCGGGTGACGTCCGAGCCCACCCCGCGGTAGCCGGTGAAGCTGCCGCTGTCGTCGAACACCGGCTCGCCGCTGATGCGGATGTAGAACGGCCGGCCGTCGGGCAGCACCATGCCGCAGGCATAGTCGCGGAAGGCCTCGCGGCGCGCGACCTGGCTTTCGAAATCAGCGGCATCGCCGGGCCTGGCGGCGGCCAGCTCGCCGACCGCGCGGCGCCCCATCAGCAAGGCCGCCAGATCGACACCGTGGCTGACCAGATGCTGCGAGACATAGGTGAACTTCAGCTCGGCGTCCTGCTCCCAGACCCAGTCCGAGGACAGGTTGACCAGGCTGGCCAGACGGGCCTGGCTGGCGCGCAGCTCGGCATGGAGCTCGGTCATTTCGCGCGACGACACTTCCTGCGAGCGCTCGAGCAGGTAGCGGCCCTGGTCGGCATCGGCGTAGGCGCGGCTGATGCGCTCCAGCAGCTTCGCGTAGGCCGCGGGTGCGGGCGCGGGCGCAGCGCCCTGCCCACCGAGCCCGACCCGCTCGAGCTGGCGCTGCAGCAGCGGGTGCAGCGCCATCGCTCAGGCCTCGCCGTAGACCGTCACCGCCATCGTCTGGTTGTGCAGGTCGCTGCAGACACCTTGCTGCGAGGGCGCGATTTCGCCGTAGGAATAAAAGCCGATGTGGCTGCAGCCCTCGGGGGCGCCGTCGAAGACGACTTCCACCTCCTCTTCGGTGCGCTCGCCCAGCATCAGGCGGCGGCCGACGCAGCTGACCGAGACCACCAGCGACTGCGCCAGCGCCGGCAGCCCCTGGCGCGCCTGGGCCACGGCGGTGGCGGCGCTGCCGATCAGCCCCTCGTCCGTGCTGCGCATGAGGCGCGCTTCCGAGCCGACCGGCACGTCGCCGGCAAAGGTCATCGAGCGCTCGGCCTCGTTGATGCCGAGGATGGTGCGCACCAAGGGCTTGCCCTGCGTGCCCGGCCGCCGGATCGACAACGGAAACAGCAGCGCCGAGCCCGGCAGGCCGGCGGCCAGATCGCCGAGGTAGGTCTTGTAGAGCTCCAGCGCGGGCTGGCCGTCGAGCTCGTAGAGCACGTTGCCCACGCTGCGCGTGATGCGGCGCTGGGGCCCGAATTCGTGCCAGCCGCCGTCGCAGCTGTTGCCCGTCAACAGGCGCTCGCCGTAGAGCCCGACGGCGCAGGCGTGGCCGGCCTGGGGCCGGCCGCCGACCAGGGTCCAGGTCTGCTCGAAACGGCTGCCGTCGCCGGCCAGCCCGCCGCTGATGGGCACGCCCTTCGGCAAGCCGCGGGCCAGCCCGGCCACCAACGCCGAGCCGTTGACCTTGAGGCCGTCGGACAAGACGAAGACGGCGCGCAGGCCTTCGGGCGGCAACCCGGCCGCCAGTTGCGCGCCGGCATGGCCGGAGTCATCGGGGCCTTGCACCACGCACTGCGTCATGACGGTGCGGGTGTGCTCGAAGCTCACCACGGCGACGCTCAGGCTCGCGTCATCGATCTCGACGCCCGAGATCTCGCCGGCCGTCGAGCAGCCGGAGAAGGCGGCACCCGGGTAGGCCGCCGCGAGATCGTCGAAGGGGCGCGCGTCCGCCACCAGGGCCCGGCCGCCGAAGGCCAGCACCCAGGTTGCCGCGCCTGCGGGCGCGGTGGGCAGGGAATGCTTCCAGCCGCTGTCGCTGCGGTAGGAGGTGAGGCCGATCTTCATGCTGGTGGGTCCGGTTCAGGCAGCCGACGGCTGCACGCATCTGGTCGGCATTTCGGCACGCGCCGTCGGAAATTGAGGCCGGCCACGACGATGCCGGGTCAAGACACGGGAACCGTGTAGGGTATTGCCTCGTCGCCACGGCAGCCGGCGGCAGCGGCGGGCAGCCGTGCGTGGCCGCGCGCCGCCGTTCGTGAGCGCCTGCCGAACCGTGCGCGGCGAGGCGGCCGCGGGGCTCAAGTCTTGCGCCGCCCGACCGATAGGCACGGCCAAGCACACGCGCTGTCTCTGTGTGCCACGCGACACGATGCCCAGCAACACCCTGGCCTTCGCCGAGGCCCCGATCGACCACCACGCGTTGCGCGACCAGGTACTGGGCGAGCGCATGCGCCAGTACATGACGCGCCAGCGGTTCACCGCCGCCAACGGGCCGCTCGCCTCGGCCTACCTGGTGTGGGTGCTCTGGTCGGCTGCCGACCACCGCTGGCTGGTGGGCTGGTGGGTGCTGTTGCTGTTGGTGGACAGCTGCACCGTGATCCACACCAGCCTGTACCTGAGCGGCCGCCAGCTGCGCACGCCAGCCGACATGCTGCGCTGGCGCGAAAGCCAGATCGCGCTGCAAGGCCTGGCCGGCCTGGTGTGGGGCAGTCAGGTCCTGCTGATCGGTCCCCTGCCCCAGGCCGAGGTCGACAGCGCCATGGTGCTGGTGGTGGTCAACACCATCGCGGTGATCGCCATGCTGCCGTTTCGCAAGGCCGTCATCGTCTGGACGCTGTGCATCTGGATCATTCCGCTGGGCACGCTGCTCATCGAGCCCAGCGAACGCCATCTGCGCATGGCCGTGGGCGCCGGCGTGCTGCTGGTGTCGCTGAACTTCTACCTGTGGAAGGCATCGGCGCAACTGGTGGAAGGCATCGAAAAGCGCTTCGAGGCCAGCGCGCTGGCGATGGCGCTGCACAGCGCCGCCAACCGCATCCGCGAACTGGCCACGCGCGACGATCTCACCGGCGTGCTCAATCGGCGCCAGGGCATGAAGCTGCTGGCCGACTGGCAGGCGTCGGTCGCCGGCGGCCAGCGGCGCGCCCAGGGCAGCCTCGGTGAACTGGGCCTGCTGTTGCTGGACGTCGACTTCTTCAAGCGCGTCAACGACAACCATGGCCATCCGGCCGGCGACGAGGTGCTGCGCGAGGTGAGCCGGCGGCTGCAGCAGGGCCTGCGCGACAGCGACGTGCTGGCCCGCGTGGGCGGCGAGGAGTTCATGGTGCTGCTGCCGCACACGCCGGCGGCGGGCGCCGTGCAACTGGCCGAGCGGCTGCGCCTGGCGGTGGCGCAGACGCCGGTCAACCTGGGTTCGCGGGCACTGGACATCACGGTCTCGATCGGCGTCGCCCAACTGGTCGGCGGCGAGCCGTTCGAGCCGGTCATCGCGCAGGCCGACGCCGCGCTGTACGCGGCCAAGCACGGCGGCCGCAATCGCGTCGTCACGGCCTCCTCCTGACGCGGCCGCGCGCGCTGGATCGGCTGTCCGCCCGCCACGGGCAGCCGCGCTGTCGATTTGGCATGCTGTCGATCGTCGATGCGGGACGAGGCGCCTTGCGACGGGCGCAGCGACCGCTCGTCAACCCACAGGAATGAACCCATGTCCTACATCGATGGTTTCGTGATCGCCGTGCCCACGGCCAACAAGCAGAAGTTCATCGAGCACGCGCGCCATCTCGACCCGTTGTTCCTCGAGCTGGGCGCCATCCGCGTGATCGAGGCCTGGGGCGACGACGTGCCCGACGGCAAGCTCACCGACTTCCGCCGCGCCGTGCAAGCCACGGCCGACGAGACCGTGGCCTTCTCCTGGGTGGAATGGCCGGACAAGGCCACGCGCGACGCCGCGATGAAGACGATGATGGACGACCCGCGCATGGATCCGTCCACGCCCGGCAACCCGCCCATGCCCTTCGACGGCAAGCGCATGATCTTCGGCGGCTTCGTTCCGGTGGTCGAAGTGAAGGCTTGACCGCGGCGGCAGGCGGCACGGGTCAGGCGCCCGCTGCCGCCCGCGGGGCCGCCGACTCGAAGCCGTGTCGCCGCGGCCAGACGCCGGCGTTATGCGAGCGCGCGGCCGACCGCGGCCCCGACCGAGTCGCCTTCGCGTGCGGGGCTGTGCGACCCGCTAACGCTGGCTATCGGCAGCTTTCCTGTCGAGTGTCGGGGCTTTCGCAACCTGCCGCAAAGCTGGCATCGGCGCAGCATCGCGAGTTGGACACCGACTTGCCCTTACGATGACGCGCGGCGCGCCGAGCGGCGCACGGACCCCGCCGCCGCACCGATGCCGAAATCGACTCCCAACCTGCTGCTGCGCGCCAAGCTGACGGCCCCCCGCGCGAGCCCGTACGAGTTGCCGCGCGACGGCCTCGGCGGCCGCATCGCTGCGGCCCGCGGCGCACGCCTGGTCGTGCTGCGCGCGCCCGCCGGCTTCGGCAAGACGACCGCGATGCTGCAGCACGCCGCACGGCTGGCCGACGAGGGCCGGGCCAGCGCCTGGATCACGCTGGACAGCGGCGACGACGACCTCGGCCGCTTCATGCTGCACCTGCAGGCCGCGGTCGAGGCCGCGCTGCCCACCGGCGCTGAGCGCGTGGGCGCGAATCCGCTGTCGCTGCTCGCCGCGATCGCCGCCGCCAGCGGCGAGTTCACGCTCTTTCTCGACGACTTCGAGACCGTGCAGGGTTCGGCCGCGCCCGAGCTGCTGCGCCAGTTGCTGGAGACGATGCCGGCCGGCTGGCAGGTGGTGATCGGTTCGCGCACCGTGCCCAACCTCGGCCTCGGGCGGCTGCGCGCCCATGGCCACGTCGCCGAGATCGGGCTGGAACAGCTACGCTTCTCGCTCGCCGAAGCCGCCGACTTCCTGCGCCAGCGCCGCGGCCTGGCGCTGGACGACGAGCTGGTTGCACGGCTGCACGCGATCACCGAGGGCTGGGTGGCGGCACTGTGGCTGGCCTCGGTCGCGCTCGAAGGACGGGCCGACCCGCGCGCCTTTCTCGACACCTTCTCGGGCGGCCATGTCGCAATCGCCGAATACCTGGCCGAGGACGTGCTCGCCAAGCAGCCCGAGCCGGTGCGCGACTTCCTGCTGCGTGCCAGCGTGCTGCAGCAGCCCAGCGCCGCGGCCTGCGACGCGGTGCTCGGCCGCGGCGACAGCGCCGCGATGCTCGAGCAGATCGAGCGCGCCACGCTGTTCCTGACGCCGGCCGATCCGCGCCTGGGCACCTACCGCTTCCACAGCCTGTTCGCCGACTTCCTGCGCACCCAACTCGCGCAGCGCGAGCCGGCCGCGGTGGGCGAACTGCACCGCCGCGCGTCGCAGTGGTACGAGTCGCAAGGTCGCCCGGTGCCGGCGATCGAGCATGCGCTGCGTTCGCGCGATACCGACAACGCGGCGCGTCTGCTGCTGGCGCACGCGCCGGGGCTGCTGCACGCCGGGCGCTTCCGACTGCTGACGCGGCTGTTCGATCACCTGCCGGCGGCGGTGGGCGAGGCGCACCCGATGCTGGCGATCGTCCACGCCTGGGCGCTGACCTTCACCCATCGCCACCAGGCGGCGCTGGAGCTGCTGGAACAGCTGGAGCAACGACAACGCACCGCCGACGACGACTGGGACGCCGAATGGCGCGCGCACATGCTGGCGCTGCGGCCGATGCTGTCGAACCTGATGGACCGCGGCGACGCGCTGGAGCTGACGATCCGCGGCCATGCGCGGCTCGACCCGCGCTACCGCTTTCCGTACAGCCTGCTGACCAACACGCTGGCGGGCTTCCACGCGGCGCAGAACCGCAGCGACGAGGCGCGCGCGCTGCTCGACCAGGCGCGGCGCTCGCACCTGGCGATCGGCAGCACCTTCAGCCTGGTCGTCGCCGAGAGCATCGAGGGCTTCATCAGCCTGCGCGAAGGCCGGCTGCAGCAGGCGATCTCGCGCTTCCGGGTCGCGATGAACCACCCGGGCGCCGAGGGCTCGGCGCAGGTCGAAGGCAACCCCTACGGCGCGGTGCAGCTGGCGCAGGCGCTGTACGAGGTGGGCCAGCTCGACGAGGCCGCACGCATCCTCGCCGCCAGCATGCCGCTGGTGCGCGAGGTCGGCCACTTCCAGCACCTGGTGCTGGCGCACATCACGCTGTCGCGGCTGGCCTGGCACCGCGGCGAGCCCGAGCGCGCGTTCGGCTTCCTCAGCGAGCTGGAGTACCTGGGCCGGCAGGACGAGATCGCGCGCATGATCGAGAGCGCCGAGGTCGAGCGCTCGCGGCTGGCGCTGCTGCGCGGCGATCTGAAAGGCGCGGCCGCCTACCTGCGCCGCGCCGAGGAGGCCGGCGCGGAACATCCCGACCCGCCGCAGCCGCTGCACGACGTCGAATCGACCGCGCTGGCGCGGCTGCGGCTGTGGGTGCACAGCGGCCACCCCGAGCGGGCGCTGGCCGAGCTGCCGGCCGCGGCCGCACGCGCCGACGCCCGCGGCCAGCAGCGGCTGGTGCTGGTGCTGGAGCTGCTGGCGGCCGAGGCGCTGCAGGCCACGGGCCAGGCCGACGCCGCGCGCGCGCGCATCGCCCAGGCGCTGCGCTGCGGTGGCCCCGAGGGCGTGATCCAGCCCTTCGTCGACGAGGGCCCGGCGGTCGCTGCGCTGGTGCTGGGCTGGTGCCGATCGAGCACGGTGCGTCAGCAGCCGCCGCCCGGCATCAGCGCGGCTTATGTCGCCACGCTCGAACGCGTCTGTGCCGGCGTGGCCGGGCTCGCGGCGGAGGCCGCCGAGGCCAACGAGGCGGATGGTGCACCCGCCGCGGACAGCGCATCGCCGCTGGCCGAGCCGCTGACCTACCGCGAGATCCACGTGCTCAAGTTGCTGGCGCGCGGCCAGTCGAACGCCGCGATGGCCGATGCGCTGTTCGTCTCGGAGAACACGATCCGCTCGCACCTGCGCAACATCTTCGCCAAGCTCGGCGCGCACAACCGCACCGAGGCGGCGAACCTGGCGCGCAGGCACCGGCTGATCGACTGACGCCGCAGCGTCGGATGGGGCCGGCCGCGGCGGTGGCCCGAGGCCGTCAATCGATGCGTTCGATGTCGTTCAACACCCAGCTGCCGTCGACCACGCCCTTGTCCGGCCCGTAAATGCGGAACATCGCGAAGAAGCGCTGGCCCGGCTTCGTGCTGATCCAGTTCGCCTCGCGGCCGGCCGGCGGCGTCGGCGAGAAGTACAGCTCGACGCTGCCGTCGGCGTTCTTCTGAACCTTCTGGTTGTACGAATCGAGGCCGACGACCTTGGCTTCGCGGATGAAGCCGCCGGTGGCCGCGTCGTAGACGTTGACCGCCCAGAACTCCTTTGCCGGCGGGTTGGCCGGGATCGTCAGCCGGTAGCTGCGGCTGCCGTCCAGCGCCTCGCCCTTGCCGGTCTCGTAGGTCTTCACATACAGGTTCGTCGCCGGCGGCACCGTCGGGCCGAACATCGCGAACCAGGCGTAGGCGCGCTCGTCGATGTACACGCCCTGACCCGGCTGCACGAACGTCAGCTTGGTGCCGTAGGCCAGGCCGCGATCGGCCAGCGTGCGCCAGTTGCGCTTGCCGGGCCACAGCGGACGGCCCGACTGCGCATAGCCCTCGACCATCAGCGCATGCGCCTCGGCCACGCCCTGCTCGAGGAGTTGCCTGCGCTTCGCGTCGGGCGCGAAGGTCAGTCCCTTGCCGATGTCCAGCGAGCGAAGCTGGCCCATCATGCTCATGTCGCGCGGCTGCACCGGCTCCTCGGCAACCATGCGCGCCAGCGACTCGTAGTAGCTGGCGTCGTAGCGCGCGATGCCCTCGTAGACCTTGTCGGCGACATCGACGTAGCGGACGGGCCGCGGCGCCGCCGCGTCGGCCAGCGGGTAGATCTTCAGCGCCTTCAGGTAGTCCACGCCACCGGCCAGGTCGGCATCGCTGGTGGTCTTGGTGATCACGCGCAGCAGGCTGTAGTTGTTCAGCGTCTCGCTTTGCACCGGCACGAAGCCGGCGGGCAGCGTGCCCTTCCAACCGGGCGGCAACAGCACATAGCGCGCGCCTGCACCCTTGTCGTGACCGGTGTTGCCGACGTTGATCATCGGGATGGTCCACGAGTCGATCAGCGTGCCGTAGAGGCCGGCCTCCTTGACAGCCGGGATGTCGACCACCACCGGGCCGTCCTTCAGGTTGACGAAGAACATCACGTAGATCGTCGAGTGGTTCGGCGTCGTCGTCTGGTTCTTCCAGTCCGACGGCCGCGACCAGTACATCACGTCGTTGTAGCGCGCGCCGGCGTCGCGGAAGTAGGCCTGGCGCATCGCATCGAAGTTGACCAGCGGCATGCCCCAGATCGCCGCCTCGACCGCGCGCCGCTGCAGCGTGCGCTCGGCCAGTTGGGCCGGGGTGAACGACGCCTGCGCGGGCGCCGTTTGCGCCGCAGCGGCAGTGGCCGCACACGCCAGGGCGATCACGCAGAGGGTCTTGCGGGCGAATGTATCGGGTGTCATGCCAGTCTCCAGAGGCAAGCGATGGGTTTGTTGTTGACGTCTCGCAGCGCCGGACGCGTCACTGCACGCGCCGCACGCCCGGCAGCCGGTACGAGCCGTCGAGCACCTGCGGCGTCGGCCCGTAGAAGCGCATCGTCAGGTTGAAGCTGCCGGCCGGCGCCGGCAGCCAGTTGGACGTGTCGGCCGGGCGGTCCTTCTGGATCAGGACCGTCACCGAGCCGTCGGCGTTCTTCTTCAGCCCATCGGTCGTGCTGCCGATGCTGTAGCGGCCGAAGTCGTTGTCGACGAAGTACATGTCGTCGCCGTACAGCGACAGGTTCCAGAACTGCAGCGCCGGCGGGATGCGGTCCTTGTCGAAGTGCAGCACGTATCGGTTCGCGCCGTTCAGCGGCTCGCCCTTGTCGTCGACCGCGGCATTCGGATAGACCACTTCCTCGGCAAGCTGGGCGCCGACGACGAACTTGGTCATCGCCGCGCGCAGCGCGAAGTCGTGGCCGGCGCGGCCGCCGGCCATCGTGTAGCGCCAGCCGTCGATGGTGGGCAGCGACTTCCAGGTGCTGTCGACGATCTGCGCGCCGGCCTTCGCGGCGCGCGCCAGGCCACGCCGCGTCGGCGCGTCAAGCGAGGCCCAGTCGAAGCCATCGGCCACCGACAGGCCGATGCGGTGCAGCGCCGCGACCATCGCGTCGTCGCGGTCGGCATTCCGAGACAGCGACTGCTGCATCGAGAAGCCCAGCTCGGCGAAGTAGCGCAGATCCGCGGGCACCTCGCCCTGGAAGCGCGGCAGCTGGGCGCGTTGCTTGGGCTGCCAGGCGGCGCCTTCGCGCAGATAGGCCGACAGCGGCATCATCTGGAAGCCCTGCTGCGCGCGCACCGCTTTCGGCACGTCGGCGTCGCCGGCGATGAAGACGCGCGCGGCGACGACGCCGATCTTCGTCGGCGTCGGCACCTGGATCATGTTGCCCGGCACCGGGCCGCGGAAGTCGGGGCCGGTGATCAGGTAGGCGCCCGGCTGGGCACCGTGGATGCCGCCGATGTTGCGCACCACCTCGTCGAAGCGGCTGCCGATCTGCACCAGGTACCAGCGCGGCTCGGCCAGCGCCGGCACCTGCACGACCACCGGCTCCTTCGACACGTCGTAGCTGCCGTAGGCGTCGATCGTCACGTTGTTCGGCGTGACGATGGTGCGGTCCTTCGCGGTCTTGAGCTGGGTGTACTTGCGAAACGAGTTCAGCCGCGAGACGTCGAGCTCGATCGAGCGCGGCGTGCGCACGCCGTAGTACTGCAGCGGAAAGCCCCACAGGTAGGCCTGCAGGCCCAGCGTGTAGGCGTTCTCCTCGATCGCCTGCTCGGCGCTCATGGTCGCGGCGGCGGCCGGCGCCGTGCTGGCGGCGGTCGCGGTGGCCGCGGCGTCGGCAGCGGATGCCGCGGGTGGCAGCAACGCGGCGGTGGCCAGCGCCAGCAGCGCGGCGTGCCACGAACGGCGCTGCGCCGGCGCGCTCGGATGGCGGACGGCGGCGCCGGCGGCGCGACCGTGCAGGTTCGGGTTCGGGGTCACTTCGTCTCCTTGCAGTCATGCGCCGCGGCGGGCGGCGAAGCGCGGTGCGCGTTTTTCGATGAACGCGGCCACGCCCTCGCGCGCATCGCCGCTGGCGGCGCAGCGCAGCAGGGCGTCGCGTTCGAGTTGGACGTGGGTGGCCAGGTCGTGGCCGTGCGCCGTGTCGCACAGCACCTTGATGCCGGCCAGCGACTGCGCCGCGCCTTGCGCGAGCTGACGCGCCAGCGCCAGCGCGGCCGGCAGCACGTCGTCGCTCGCGTGCAACTCGTCGACCAGCCCCCACTGCAGGCATTGCTGCGCATCGAGTGCGCGGTTGGTCATCAGCACCAGCTTGGCGCGCGCGGCGCCGGCACGGCGGGCGAGGAAGTACGAAGCGCCGAGATCCGGGCTCAAGCCGATCGCCGAATAGCCGCCGCGCAGCTTCATCGCGCTCGACGCCAGCACGATGTCGGCACACAGCGCCAGCGCGATGCCGGCGCCGCCGACCGAGCCCTGCACCGCGCTGATCACCGGCACCGGCAGCGCCGCCAGCGCCAGCAGCGGCGGCAGCATGCGGTCGAGCGCGTCGTCGATCGCGCCATCGAGTTCGTCGCGCCGGCGCAGGAACTCGTTGATGTCGCCGCCGGCGCAGAACTGCCGGCCGCGCGCCGATATGACGACCGCGCGCACCTCGGGGCGACCGGCCTGCTCGATCGCGGCGATCAGACCTTCGGCGCAGCCTGCATCGAGCGCGTTGGCGGCGTCGGCACGGTCGAGGATGATCTGCCCGACGCCGTCGTCGAGCTGCCAGCGCACCGGTCGCAGGGGGGAGTGCGCAGCCATCACGCGCCCCCGTCGGCCGGGCCGTTCGCCTTTGCGCCGTAGCGCTCGACGAGCAGGAACTTCTGCACCTTGCCGGTGGGCGTGCGCGGCAAGGCATCGGGCTGCACCAACACGCGCTTGGGCGTCTTGAAGCCGGCCAGGCTCTTGCGGCACCACTGGATCACCGCGTCGGTGTCGACCGTTTCGCCGGGCTTGGCGACCACCACCGCGGTGACGCTCTCTCCCCACAGCGGATCGGGCAGGCCGACCACCGCGCAATCGGCGATTCCCGGACAGCCGAGGATGGCTTCCTCGACTTCGCCGGCATGCACGTTCTGGCCGCCGGTGACGATCATGTCCTTCAGCCGGCCATTGATGAACAGGTAGCCCTGCTCGTCGAAGCGGCCGAGGTCACCGGTGTGGATCCAGCCGTCGCGGAAGGTCTGCGCGGTCTTCTCCGGGTTGTCGTGGTACGCGGTGGTGGCGCCGGGCGAGCGCCCGATGATCTCGCCCGACTCGCCCGGTGCGGCGTCGCGGCCGCGGTCGTCGACGACCCTGACCTCCGAGAACAACAGCGGCTTGCCGACCGAATCGGCCCGTTGCGCGCGATCCTCGGGCGTGCTGAGCACCAGCGCGCCGCTCTCCTGCATGCCGTAGTACTCGTAGATGCGCGGGCACAGGCGCTGCGCGATGCCGCGGCGCACGGGCGCCGGCAGCAGGGAACCGGCCAGCACCAGCGCGCGCAGCGAGCCGAGGTCGTAGCCTTCGAGCTCGGGCTGCGCCAGCAGCATCGCGGCCATCGTCGGCACGAGGTTGGTGATCGTCACGCGCTCGCTCGCGATCAGCGCCAACGCCTGCGCCGGGTCGAAGTTCGCCAGCACGTTGCGGTTGCCGTACATCAGGCCGGCCGCGGCCCAGCAAATGCCGACGCGGCCGAACATCGGGAACGCGGTCAGCATCACGTCCTGGCTGGTGACGTCCATCGCCTGGAACATCGGCGCCAGCGCGCTGTTGTTGTAGTGGCTGATCAAGTAGCACTTCGGCAACCCGGTGGTGCCCGAGGTCAGGTTGAAGTAGTACGGGTCGGCCTCGTCGATCTCGACCTCGGGCTCGTGCGTGTCGGCTGCGGCGAGCAGCGCCTCGTAGTCGTGCTCGGGCCCCGCCGCGCCGTCGCCGTCGCCGAAGCCGAGCTGCAGCCGCACCTGCGGCAGCGCGTCGCGCATCTGCGCGGCCACCGGCGCGAAGCGGCGTTCGAACAGCAACGCATCGGCGCCGATGTCGCGCACCAGCGCGATCATCTCGGCCGGCGCCAGCCGGTAGTTCAGCGGGATGCCGACGAGCCCGGTCTTGGCCAGCGCGAAATAGATCTCGACCATCTCGGCGCGGTTGGTGGACACAAACGCCACCCGTTGGCCTTTGCGCAGCCCGAGCGCGCCCAGCGCGTGGGCGAGCCGGTTGCAGCGCCGGTTGGTCTGCGCGAAGCTGAAGCGCCGTCCGGTCGAGCTGCAGTAGAACGCCTCGCGCTGGCCGAAGCGAACCGCGGCGGTGGCGAGGATGTTGCCGACCACCATCTTGCCCAGGGCTCTCGTGTTCATCTCATTGCTCCTTTGAATCAGCGCTTGGTTGCAAAGGCTTCCAGCGCCTGCTTGTGGAATTCGCTGGAGAAGCATTCCTTCTCCCAGGCCAGCGAGCTGTCCAGCACCTGCTGCACCGCGTCGCGCACCAGCCGGTTGACCGAGGCCTTGGTCGAGCGGATCGCGATGCGCGAGCCGCGCGCCAGCCGCTGCGCCAGCGCCTGCGCCTCGCCCTGCAGCTGCTCGCCCGGCAACACGCGGCTGACGAGGCCGATGCGCTCGGCCTCGGTCGCGCTCAGGCTGTCGCCGGTCAGCAGGTACTGCTTGGCGCGCGCCGGGCCGACCAGCAGCGGCCAGATCGCGGCGCCGCCGTCGCCCGCAGTGACGCCGATGCCCACATGCGGGTCGGACAGGCGCGCGCCTTCGGCCGCGTAGACGACGTCGCAGAACAGCGCGAGCGTCGTGCCGAGCCCGGCGCTGACGCCATTGACCGCGGCGACGATCGGCTGCGGCAGGTCGACCAGGTCGACGATGATCTTGCGCGCCTCGACGAACAGCGTGTCGAGCTGCTGCGGCGTGATGCGGCGGAACCATTCGAGATCGCCGCCGGCGGAGAACGCGCGGCCCTCGCCGGTCAGCACCACCGCGTCGACCGACGCGTCGGCGGCGATCTCGGCGAAGACGCGCGACAGCTCGGTGTGCAGCGTCGCATTGACCGCGTTCAGCGCCTGCGGGCGCGACAGGCTGACCGTCAGCACCGCGCCATCGCGGCTGAACGTCAGCGTCTGGTAGTCGTCATCGCTCATCGGGATTCCTCCGGGATCGTTGAAAGCTCGGCAAGCGTGATGGGTCACGCGTCAGCCCGCGGTCACGCCGCCGTCGACGGTGAATGTCGCGCCGGTGACGTACGACGCCTGCGGCGAAGCCAGCCACAGCACCATGTCGGCGACCTCGTCGGGTTCGGCCAGGCGCCGGATGGCAGCGCGGGCGATGCCCGACTGCAGCTTGCGCTGGCTGAAGATCGAGTCCTCGCCCTGCGTCATCGGCGTGCCGATGTAACCCGGGCAGACGACGTTGACGCGGATGCGGTCGCGGCCGTATTCCAGCGCCGCGGCCTTGCTCAGGCCGATCACGCCGTGCTTGGACGCGCAGTACGCCGAGCCGCCGACGCCGCCACGCAAGCCCATGATCGACGCCGTGTTGACGATCGCGCCGCCGCCGCCGCGCTGCATCGCCGGCAGCTCGTGGCGCAGGCAGTTGAAGACGCCGGTGAGGTTCACGTCGATCACCCGCTGCCACTGCGCCGCGCTGTGCTCGGCGGTCAGCAACGGGTAGCCAGCGGTGCCGGCGTTGTTGAACGCCACGTCCAGCCGGCCCCAGCGCTCGAGCGTCGCCTCGACCAGTGCGGCGCAGGCGGCGTCGCTGGTCACGTCGGTGGTCGCCGCGAACGCCGCGCCGCCGGCCTGCTCGACCAGCGCCGCGGTGCCGGCCGCGGCCGCCGCGTCGATGTCGGCGGCGACGACGCGGCAGCCGCCGGCGGCGAGCTTCAGCGCGGTCGCGCGGCCGATGCCCGAGCCGGCACCGGTGACGATCGCGACGCGGTCTGGGGACGTGCTCATCGCCGCTCAGTCGCTGAGCGCGTCGGCAACGCCGAGCAGTTGCAGCCGCGACTTGACCTCGGCCACGTCGTGACCGAGCAATGCCAGGTCGTGCGCGACGCCGTCGCGGTCCTTGACGTGGTTGCGCAGCACCGCCTCGGCGCGGAAGCCCAGCTCTTCGAACATCGCGATCGCGCCGCGCTGGTCGATCGTCATCTGCACGGTCAGCTTGTCCAGGTGCAGCCCCAGCGCGAGCGCGAAGCTCTCCTGGATCAGCGAGCGGCCCAGGCCGCGGCCGCGCCAGGCCGGCGACACGAGCACGCGCAACTCGCCGACATGGCTGGACCACGACAGCGGGTCGACGACGATCGCGGAGCAGCCGACCAGCGCCTTGCCGTCGCGCGCCACCAGGCTGGTGATGCGGCCCTGCGCCAGCGCCTCGACCCAGGCGTCGAGCACCTTCGGGTGGCTGAGGTCGCGGCGCACGAACAGCAGGTCGTGGGCCGGCAGCGTCTCGACGAACGCGGCCAGCGCCGGCGCGTCGGCGGCGGTCATCAGCGCGACCTCGACAGCGGCGTCATCGAACGACAACGAGCGCGGGTAGACGCGCGAAACGGTGGTGTTCATAGGGATCTGCTCTCCAACCATTGATCGAGTGCGGGCCACATCCGCTTGACGGCGTTCGGTCCGGCCACCAGGCTGACGTGGCCGCCCGGCAGGATGATTTCCTCCTTGTCGCGCGAGCCGACGCCGGCGGCCAGCGGCTGCGCGCACTCGGGCGGCACGAGGTGGTCGTACTGCGCGATCACGTGCAGCAGCGGCACCTCGATGGTCTTCAGCAGCACCGGCCGGCCGCCGATGCGCAGCGTGCCTTCGACCAGGCCGTTCTTCCAGATCAGTTCCTTGACGAGCTGGCGGAAGTACTCGCCGGCCATCGGCAGCGTGTCGGCGCCCCAGCGGGCCATCTGGCGATAACCCTTGACGTAGGCGTCATTCCACATGTTGTCCCACAGCCGGATCTGGCTCGTCACCTGCGCCAGCGGCCGGTGCATGTCCATGGCGCGGATGATCGTTTCCGGCGGGATCAGCCCCAGCGTGTTGACGAGCCGGTCGACGTCGAACGACGGCTTGTCGGTGCCCGCCATGGCCATCGCCAGCGGCGTCTTGCGCCAGTCGGTCGGCGTGGTGAACAGCACCAGGTTCTTCAGCGGCCCGCCCGGATGCAGCGCGGCATAGATCGTCGACAGCACGCCGCCCATGCAGTAGCCGATCAGCGTCAGGTCGGGCTCGCCCGAGTGCTGCTGCACGCGGCGCACGCAGTCGGGGATGAAGTCGAGCGTGTAGTCCTCGATGCGCAGGTGCTTCTCGTCGCGCGTCGGCGGGTTCCAGTCGATCACGTACACGTCGTAGCCGCGCCGCAGCAGGAACTCGATCAGGCTCTGCCCCTTGGCCAGGTCGAAGATGCTGGCCGTGTTGGAGGTCGCCATCACGAACAGGATCGGCACCCGGTACAGCTCGGCCGCGCTCGGCTGGTAGTGGTACAGGCCGAGCGTGCCGCGGCGTTGCAGCAGCGTGCGCGGCGTCTGGCCGACCGGCGGCGCGGCCGAGCCGAGGTAGTCCAGGCCCTTGAGCGCGCGCTGGATCGTGCGCTCGACTTCGGTGCGCACCCAGCCGGCGGGTGTGGGCTTGGCGGCGGCCGGTGCGGCGGCCGGCTTGGCGGCGGCCGGTGCAGCGGCCGGCTTGGCGTCAGGCGGTGCGGCCATCGTCAGGCTCCTGCGCGGCTGGTGGCCGACCGCTGCTTCGCGGCCGTGCGCGCACGTTTCACGGCCGCACGCGGGGCTTTCGGCGGCGCGGCCGGGGCCGTCGTTGGTGCCGGCGTGCGTGCCGCTGGCTGCACCGTGCCCGGCCGACGCGTGCGCGGCGGCTTCGGCAGCGCCGACGGCGGCGTGCGCACCGGGAGCAGCTGGTCGAGCCGGTCCTCGACCCGGCGCACGGCCGCCGCCAGCTCGCGCAGCTCGCTGCGACTGGGCAGGTCCAGCCGTTCGTAGACGCCGGCCAGCATCTTCGCGAACACATGGTGCAGGCCCAGCGAGACCTTGGCCAGGCGCTCGAGCTGCAGCGCGAAATCGGGCGACTCCATCATCTTGCGCGTGGCGAGGCGATTGACCCGGGCCTCGAGCTGGTCGAGGCCTTTGCGCCCGAGCTGGAACGGATCGGGGATCGTTGGAAGGCCCATGATTCATGTCCTTGAAGCGTTGAGTGGGGCCGCCGGCGGCGTCACGCGGCCGGGTAGGTCTGGTGCGCCGCCAGCCGGTCGAGCCGGGCGCCGAGCCGGCGGCCGACCAGCCGCACCGGCGCCAGCACCGGGCGCGCCAGCCAGCGCGCGGCCGCGCTGGTGCGCGGCGCCGCCAGGCCGAGCAGCGTGTCGCCCCAGCGGCCGAGCGCGATCCACGCCATCAGCGTCGTGCTGAGCACGTCCGCCGCGCTGCCGTAGGCAGCGGGCCGCGCATGCCGCGGCGCGGCATCGCCGATCACCAGCGTGCGGTCGTGCGCCGGCTCGCCGCGGAACACCGCGGCCAGGCTCTCGCCGATGCGCTGCTGCGCGTCGCGGCTGGCGGCGAGCAGCGAATCGAAGTTGACGAAGCCGTGGAACTGGCCGCCGTAGTGCAGCAGCTCGACGCCGACGCCGGCGGCACGCAGTCGCGCGCCGTAGTCCAGGCCGTCGTCGCGGATCGGGTCGAAGCCGGCGGTGACGATCAGCGCCGGCGCCAGCCCACTCAGGTCGGCGGCGCGCCGGGGCGACAGCGAGGGATGCTCGGCACCTTGCAGCACGCCGGCGAGGTGGCGCTTGATGTGGTCGATCGCGGCATTGGTGAGGAAGTAGCCTTCGCTGTTCTCGGCCAGCGACGGGAACTCTTCGAGCAGGTCGGTGGCCGGATAGACCAGCACCTGCAGCGCCAGTTTCGGTGCGCCGCGGCGAATGCACTCCTGCGCCACCGCGGCGCTGATGTTGCCGCCGGCCGAATCGCCGCCGATCGCCAGCCGGGTCGGATCGACACCCAGCGTCTGGGCGTTGCGCGCGACCCATTCGAGCGCGGCCATGAAGTCCTCGCGGCTGGCGTTGAGGTCGTGCTCGGGGACCAGGCGATAGCGCACCGCAATCGTGATGCAGTCGGCCGCCAGCGCGATGCCGCGGCAGATCGAATCGGCCGTGTCGAGGTCGCCGACCACGAAGCCGCCGCCGTGGCACCACAGGAAGGCCGGCCGCGGCTGCTTCGAGCGCGTCGGCGTGAAGACGCGCAGTTCGATCGCGCCGCCGGGACCGGCGATCTTCCATTCGGCCACGTCCGCCACCTCCGGCCGGCGGCCCATCGCCAGCGCCACCAGCCGCCAGGCCTGGCGTTGGCGGCGCAGCGAGATGCCGTCCATCGGCCGCCGCTGCGCCAGGTTCATCCAGCGCAGCAGCGCGCGCGTCGTGCGGTCGGGACGCGCGCTGCGCCGCGGCCGCGGCATACCGGTCGCCCCGTTGGCTTCAGCGGCTGCGGCTGCGGCTGCGGCTGCGGCTGCGGCTGCGGCGCGAGTGGATCCAGCTGGTCGTTGTGCGTTCGCCATGGTTGTTCCGGGTGGTCCTTCGGGTGGAGAAACAGGAATTCAGAGCGAGGCCGCCAGGTGGCCGCCGTCGACGGTGATCAGCGCGCCGGTCATCCACGACGACGCACGCGTCGCCAGCAGCAGCAGCGCGCCGTCGAGCTCGTCGGCGCGGCCCAGGCGCTGCATCGGGATGCGGCGGACGAAGGCCTCGGCCTCGCGCATGCCCGGCAGCCCTGCGGCGATGCCGGCATCCATGTAGCCGGGCGCCAGCGTGTTGACGCGGATGCCGAAGCGCGCCCATTCGAGCGCCAGGCCGCGGCTCATGTGGGTGACGGCGGCCTTCGACGCCGAGTAGGCGGCGGCGCCGGCCAGCAGCCGCTCGCCCATCACCGACGAGATGTTGACGATCGCACCGCCGCGGCCGGCGGCCTTCCAGCGCCGCGCGGCCTCGGTGCAGACCATCCAGACGCCGCGCACGTTGGTCGCGAACACCTGGTCGAAGTCCTCGACCGGCTGCTTCAGCGCGAAGCCGTGGCCGTCGATGCCGGCGTTGTTGACGACCACGTCGAGCATCTCGCCGGCGGCGTCCAGCGTCGCGAATGCCTGTTGCACCGAATCCTGCGACGCGACGTCGAGTTCGATCACCCGCACCTCGGCCGCGCCCAGCGACGGCAGCTCGGTGGCCAGCGCGTCGAGCCGCGCCTTGCGCCGCGCCGCGATCACCACCTTGGCGCCGCAGCGCGCGGCGAGCCGCGCGAAATGCTCGCCCAGCCCGGACGACGCGCCGGTGACCAGCACCCGCTGTCCGGCCAGCATCGCACCCATGTCCATCGTCATCTCCTGTCGTGTGTTGTCGTGTCGTTCGTGGCACGCCGCCGCGCCCGGCGGCCGGCGGCGCACCGCTTTCAGCCGTGCGGCGTGACGACCGCGCGGCCGTCGATCGTTCCGTCCTCGAGCAATTGGTAGGCGTGCGCCGCATCGGCCAGGTCGAAGCACTGGACCTTGCTGTGGATGCGGCCGGCCTCGGCCAGCGCCACCACCTCGCGCAGTTCGGTCGGCGTGCCCCAATAGCTCGATCCGATGCTGGCTTCGAGCGGCAGCCGGGCGAAGCCCCACTGGAAGCTGCCGCCACCGACGCCGATCACCTCGATGCGGCCGGCGGCAGCGACGCTGGCGGCGGCGAGCTTCAGCGTCGAGTCGATGCCGACCAGGTCGATCACCAGCTCGGCGCCGCGGCCTCCGGTGGCATCGCGCACCGCGCGCGCCGCACCGTCGCCTGCCGGCACCGTGACCTGCGCGCCGAAGGCGCTGGCCGACGCCAGCTTGTCGGCGCTGCGGTCGACCGCGATGACCTGCGCCGCCGACAGCACCGACAGCAGTTGCACCGCCATCTGCCCCAGCCCGCCGACGCCGATCACGACCGCGCTGGCGCCCGGCCGCAGCCGCTCGAGGTTGCGGCGGATCGCGTGGTAAGGCGTCAGCGCGGCATCGGTCAGCGGCGCCGCCTGGCGTGGATCGAGCTTGCCCAGCGGGATCAGTTGGCGGGCTGACTTCACCAGCATGTACTCGGCCAGTGCGCCGTTCACGCCCAGCCCCAGCGCCGGGCCGGTCGCGGCGTGCACGCGGCACAGGTGGTCCTGCCCGGCTTGGCAGGCGGCGCAGCGGCCGCAGCCGAAGATCGGGTAGACGATCACCGCCTGGCCCGGCTCGAACCCGGCAACGCCGGGGCCGAGCTGCTCGACCCAGCCGGCCGGCTCATGGCCGAGCGTGAAGGGCACGTTGTCGGTCAGGTACGGCACGTGCGGGAAGGCGCCGTGCATGAAGTGCAGGTCCGAGTGGCAGAGCCCGGCGCCGCCGATCTTGACCAGCACTTCGCCGTGGCCGGGCGTCGGCACGTCGACGCTGCGCAGCTGCCCCATCTCGCCGGGCCGGATCAGTTGGAATGCCTTCATCGTCACCTCGCGTTGCGATCGACACGGCGGCGGTTGCGCCGGGGTCCGGTAGCTGCGCGCCATGGATGCGGGGCAGCCGTCGATCGATGCGTCATTGTTGGAAACGGGCCGCCGCGCCGCGCCGTCCGAACGGGTGATTCGTGCGGCCAGGGCCACCGGCGCACAAACCGCACGTTCGGACGATTCGCGCCGCCGGCGCCGATCGAACAATGCATTCCACGGCCGGCGATCGGCCTGCAGCCAAGGCGAGGAAGACGATGAGCGGACCCCTTCGTGGCGTGAGAGTGGTGGAGATGGCGGGCATCGGCCCCGGCCCGTTCTGCGGCATGCTGCTGGCCGACATGGGCGCCGAGGTCGTGCGCATCGACCGCGTCGGCGCCACCGGCCACGGCGAGGCGCGCTTCGACGTCAATGGCCGCGGCAAGCACACGGTGCAGGTCGACTTGAAGTCCGCAGCCGGCGTCGCGCAGGCGCTGGAGCTGATCGCCCACGCCGACGTGCTGATCGAGGGCTTTCGCCCCGGCGTGATGGAGCGCCTGGGCCTGGGGCCCGACGTCTGCCTGCAGCGCAACCCACGGCTGGTCTACGGCCGCATGACCGGCTGGGGCCAGTTCGGCCCGCTGGCGCAGGCCGCCGGCCACGACCTGAACTACATCGCACTGAGCGGCATGCTCGGCGCGATGGGTCGCGTCGACGAGCCGCCGGCGCCGCCGCTGAACCTGGTCGGCGACTACGGCGGCGGCGCGATGCTGCTGGCCTTCGGCGTCGCCTGCGCGCTGGTCGAGGCGCGCGCCAGCGGCCACGGCCAGGTGATCGACGCCGCGATGACCGACGGCGCGGCGCTGCTCGGCTCGATGCTCTACGGCATGAAGGCCGCCGGCGCCTGGAGCGCGCGCCGCGGCAGCAACCTGCTCGACGGCGCGGCGCCGTTCTACGACACGTACGAGTGCGCCGACGGCAAGTACATCGCGATCGGCTCGGTCGAGCCCCAGTTCTACGCCCAGCTGATCGACTGCCTGGGGCTGGCCGGCCCGGCGTTCACGCAGCAGATGGACCGTCGCCACTGGCCCGAGATGAAGCAGCAGGTCGCGGCCGCGGTCGCCACGCGCAGCCGCGCCGAATGGGTCGAGGCGATGGAGGGCACCGACATCTGCTTCGCCCCGGTGCTCGACATGGACGAGGCGCCGGCACACGCGCACAACGTCGCGCGCCGCAGCTTCGTCCAGATCGACGGCGTCACCCAGCCGGCACCGGCGCCGCGCTTCTCGCGCACCGTGCCCGAGGTGCGCCATGCGCCCGGCCAGGGCGCCACCACGGTGGCGGCGCAACTGGCGCGATGGGCCGCTTCGGCCGACGCCGCTGCCGAGGTCGACGGTGCGGCCGTCGCCATCGACACCGCCACGCCCACCACCACGGCCGTGCCGCCCAAGGCCGCCCGTTCCACCCCCTTCACCACCACCGAGGTTCGAGCATGAGAGAAACCGTCGTCGTCGCCGGGGTCGGCATGATCCCGTTCACCAAGCCCGGAGCCAGCGGCTCCTATGTCGAGATGGGCGCTGAAGCGACGCGCCAGGCGCTGGCCGATGCCGGCGTCGGCTACGAGCACGTCCAGCAGGCCTACGCCGGCTACGTCTACGGCGACTCGACCTGCGGCCAGTCGGCGCTGTACGAGGTCGGCCTGTCGGGCATCCCGGTCGTCAACGTCAACAACAACTGCTCGACCGGCTCGACGGCGCTGTTCCTCGCCCGCCAGGCGGTGCAAAGCGGCGCCGTCGACTGCGCGCTGGCGCTGGGTTTCGAGCAGATGCAGCCCGGCGCGCTGAAGTCGCACTGGGACGACCGCCCGGCCGCGATGGCCAAGGGCAACGCGGTGATCCGCGAGCTGACCGGCGACGTCGACGGCCTGCCGGCGGCGCTGCGCATGTTCGGCGGCGCCGGGCGCGAGCACATGCAGCGCTACGGCACGAAGGTGGAAACCTTCGCCGCGATCCGCGCCAAGGCCAGCCGCCACGCCGCGAACAACCCGCTGGCGATCTTCCGCAAGGTCATCAGCACCGAGGACGTGATGAACGACCAGCCGGTGTGGCCGGGCGTGATGACGCGACTGATGGCCTGCCCGCCGACCTGCGGCGCGGCCGCGGCGCTCGTCGTCAGCGAAGCGTTCGCGCGCAAGCACGGGCTGTCGACCGGCGTGCGCATCCTGGCGCAGGCGATGACCACCGACGTGCCGAGCTCGTTCGCGCCGCCGTCGCTGATCCGCGCGGTCGGCTTCGACATGGCGCGCAACGCGGCACGGCAGGTCTACGAGCAGGCCGGCGTCGGCCCCGAGGACATCCGCGTCGCCGAGCTGCACGACTGCTTCGCGCACAACGAGCTGCTGACCTACGAGTCGCTGGGCTTCTGCGCCGAGGGCGGCGCCGAGCAGTTCGTGCGCGACGGCGACAACACCTACGGCGGCAAGGTCGTCACCAATCCCTCGGGCGGCCTGCTGTCCAAGGGCCACCCGCTCGGCGCGACCGGCCTGGCGCAGTGCTACGAGCTGACGCAGCAGCTGCGCGGCACGGCCGACAAGCGCCAGGTCGACGGCGTGCAGCTCGCGCTGCAGCACAACCTGGGCCTCGGCGGCGCCTGCGTCGTCACGCTGTACGGCCGCGGCTGATCACCTTCACTTCAATCCATCCACGAGGAGCCAACGAATGGCAGACAAGAGCTTGATCGGCCGCGTGCTGACGCAGGGCAAGGTCGACGTCGAGAAGGGGCGGCTGCGCTTCTTCGCCAAGGCTACCGGGCAGCACGACCCGGTCTACAGCGACGAGGCCGCGGCGCGCGACGCCGGCCACCCGACGCTGCCGGTGCCGCCGACCTTCCTGATGTGCCTGAACAGCGAGATCGGCAACCTGGTCGAGATGCTGAACGTGCTGCAGCTCGATCTGGGCCGCATCCTGCACGCCGAGCAGGCCTTCGACTACCACCGCACGGCCTACGCCGGCGACACGCTGAGCTTCGAGACCAAGGTCGCCGACGTCTACGAGAAGAAGGGCGGCGCACTGCTGTTCGTCGCCAACCAGACGCGCGTCACCAACCAGAAGGGCGAGCACGTCGCCGACCTGCGCGGCACGCTGGTGCAGCGCAACGCCTGAAAGGAGCAGACGATGAACGAGATCCGCTACGACGCGCTGAAGGTCGGCGACCGATTGCCGGCGCTGAAAGTCCCGCCGATCAACCGCACGACGCTGGCGCTGTACGCCGGCGCATCGGGCGACCACAACCCGATCCACATCGACATCGACTTTGCGCGCAAGTCGCGCATGCCCGATGTCTTCGCCCAAGGCATGCTGTCGGCGGCCTACGTCGCGCGGCTGCTCACCGACTGGGCGCCGCAGCAGCGGCTGCGCAGCCTCTCGCTGCGCTTCACCGGCATCACGCAGCTCGGCCACCAGCCCACCTGCACCGGCCAGGTGACCGAGAAGTTCGAGGCCGGCGGCGAGCGCCGCGTCAAGGTCGAGCTGAAGTGCACCAACCAGTACGGCGAGGACAAGATCGTCGGCGAGGCCGTGCTGGCGTTGGACTAGGGTCTGTTAACACTAATTGCAATGCTCGCCGCCATGCTTGACACTGCT